>JBLIRR010000057.1:0-23789 GCA_049472395.1 bacterium
CTTGAAATATTGGATAAATTTGTCAAATAATGATCCGGCACATTCCTATTTGGTATATGCTGGAGACATTTCCATAATTAAGGATTCTATTAATATCTTATCATGGAGGGATTTTGCCACAATTACCACATAGGAAACCACATAACCACATAGGAAAATCAAAAATTTGAGGTGATAAATTAATAGTACCTTCCAGGGAAGTACATTTTAACCTCTTTAACTAATCGATAGTATAACCCTTTACTGGTAACATTACAGAGGTAGTGGTTTAAACCGATTATCAATTTGTTACTCACAATAACCCCCCTTCATTATTAATGAGGGAGGTAATTTTTGATGAAATCCTTTGATATAAAATCAATAAATAAAATTTAAGACAATAAGAATAAATATAACAATAAAGATATATAAAGTAGGGGGCATATATATGGTCCTGCTGGTGGTAGCAGGATAGAACGTAATCTCTTCTACCCAATTCCTGTGGAAAATTAATATAGTAGACCATTTGTTATTCCATTCGCATTCTTTGCAAATAACTCTCTGTTGGTGATTCATTTGATAATCTGGCTCGTCTTCAGGCTGTCTTAATTTTTAGTGGTAATGCATGGTATTTGAGCGATTTTGATCCAAACGCTCCTGCTAAAGAGTTTACGCCATGCAGGATCAGGAACCCATGCAACCCTCGATGCTGTTGTATTCAGAAAAGATACAAGGTTTATTTGGGATCGGGAGTTTGATCCCTATATATGGTTCAATGATAAGTCTTCCAATATGATGTCATGCGTGCATTATAATGGTGGTACCGCATATGAACCTTTAGATCCAGATCTTTATGCTGCTTTTGGCTATGCAGAGGCGGATCAGGGACCCCTTGTTATGAAGGGGTCCTCAAATTTTTTGCACGATTTATCTGATACCTGAGTGTGCGACCTGAGTGAGGAGAGCTTTGAGTGTAAGAAAGAGTATGAGACATCATCCTTTGTGAGTGGTAAAGAAACAAGGACTCTGGTGGAAACCCTGGCGGCAGCAATCATTAAATACTCCGGATGGGATGGCCATACTTTTTTGTATGATCCCTTCTGTGGTTGAAGATATTGTAAGCTTCTTATTTGAGCGCTTATGGGGCATATCCCCCCTCCTTACCCTGAGCCTGGAATATAAATTACTTAAAAACTTCAAACAGACAGATAAAGAATCTAAGGAGACCGATAAGAAGAAGAAATTCTTTCGTGAGATTTAAAAAATTATTAAAGAAATGAAAATTTTATACTTAACAATAGCTCTATGTTTCGCAATAAGCAGTAATTCCTATGCAACTATTGGTGTTGCGGAGTGGAGAATAGTAACACCTGGAGGAAATATAGTGTCGAGTAGTGATCCATGGAAAGAAAGTCATGGAACATGTTTAAGGGAAAGAGAAGGAAATAAAGTGTATGTTTCAGAAATTATTTGGTGGCAATATTTTGAAAAAAAGGTAATTGGAAAAAATAAAAGAGGTTATTTTATATTTGATGAGAAAAACAAAAAAGTAAAAAAAATTGATACTAAATCAAGTTTAAACAAAATAATAAAGGGATTAAAACTTGGCAACCCTAAATCAATAAAAATGACACCGGCCGATGGTTGGAGTTTAGAATGGCAATATGCACTCGCAAAAACTAGGTTGAAAGATAAAAATATTGACGAAGGTGTAAAAAAAAGATTCCAGGAAATATTAGAAATATATGAAGGTAGAATATACGATGATGGAACTGTTCTATATTTTAAGAATATGGGGGAAAATTTGAGTATGAGTCAGCCTAAAAAAGGATTAGAGGTTTGTTTATATAGTTTTCTCTTTTTAATATTTCTTTCCGGACTACTTATTTATTTTTACAAAAGTAATGTGCAAAAAAAGCTAGAATAGTAATTCTAGTGAGTGAAGGATCGGCTGTAAGAGGCAGTGTGCCTATCGCTCAGTTGGAATGAAATTCGAGTGAATTGACCATTTTGTCGAACACAGGCTTGATTTCAAGGTAATTGCCATACACCATCTGGATGATCAAGAGATTCCCTTGGTTGAGGATGAACAGGTGGCTTTTCCGCTGGTTGTGACTTATACGATCCCAAGAATCCAGTCGTATCCCTTGGTGTCCGTTGATCATGATCGGATGCTGGTCAAGGATCTCTGTATGCACTCCGGGACCGATGTTGGGTAGGGCATACTCAACAATCCTTGACAGTTTTGGAGTATCGAGTGCTTCAACTTCGTTGATCACTGTCTGGTAGGCGCTCTCAACTTCTTCGGCTTCCAGTGTACGATATAGCCCCCCGTCCAGTATAAACCTCCAAGACTCGGTATCTTTTTGTATGTGGTGGATCCTACCGAAAGCAGAATGTTGATACAATCGCCAGAGAACTGTATGCGCCTTTTTGAGTTGTCCTTGACGAAACAGCTCTCTGGCCTCATAGATCTCGCGCAGGTAAGCATCAGGTGTCACAGGGCCGATATCAGCCAGGGATATCCGGGCCAGTTCGTGATGGAAGGTATATTCATACCCATAGTTAAGGTATTCTTTTCCTGGCTTGCTGTGGCGGTACTTACGTTTCTGTATCCAGTCTTCAGCTATTCTTAGAGAGACATGGTGCATACCAATAACTAACCGAATCGTTGCTTTCCTCGCGCAGTTGGGTGTGCAGGCTGACAAGATCAGTACCGATAACACGAAAGGAGCAGCTCGTTTTCTCAATGCACGCATACCCCTGGTGGGAATGAGACCGATTCGAGGATTCGTTCGAACAGAGGCAGGTTCTTTTTAAGGCCCTGATAACCGAATTCGAACATCCGGTTGTTTTTGACAAGGTAGATCCTGCGTCCAATTAATACCGAACCGTGAGCCTTGAAAGTAAAGTCCACAGACACCGTTGGCAAGTCGGCCAGAATACCCGACACTGGCTCCTGGACTTTAAGATCCGGATAGACCTGGTTCTTTTCGGCAGTGAACAGAACCCGGTCAACGGTTTCGTTAATTGTGAAGTGGATCTTACCGGCCTGCTTTAGAGCCTGTTCTATTTCCAATCTGGCAGTGACCAAGTCATTTTCAAAAAATGCCTGCTGTGCTCGATTCAAAGTTGCATTGACGATCGGGATGATACGTTCTTCTTCTTCATTGATCGGTTCCCGTGCATACAAACGTGCCCTGGTGATAGCTCTCACAAAATCGTTTCTGTTGTAGTTGTCCAGTTCATGCAGTATTTCCTTAAGTCGTGCACACCGATCTCGGCGACTGAGAAAAAACCGTTCGGCTATATAGATCTGCTCACCGATCGAGCCTTTCTTGACGAAATCTACCCCTTCTGCTCCTCCATTTTGGTATCGGGATCTTTCCCAGCCCTCTGGTGGCTGGCGGAACGAGATCGGCTGTCCTCCCGTCCAAACAAAGGTTTCCGGTTGTCCAAGCTGCTCGCAGCCGGAAAGTAAGACGATGAGTGCGACCATTGCTATGAGTTTCACAATGGCATAGGCGGACTCGAATCTTACCCCATTGATTTGAAACCACGATCTTCTCGGGAGAAGATTATGGGCTGTGTTCCTCTCTTTTTGTCTCATACTGATTTCCCATACTATGATTTCCTTTTCGACAGAAATGCGTGGATGCTTCAATTACCATCGGCAACTTCCCTGGCAACTACCATCCCCGTAAAGTATCGTGTTATGGCATCTTGGTCCGGTTGGGTCAGGAACTCCTGTAGCGACGATAAAAACAGCAGAATTTCCTCCATACATGCCATCCGGTAATTCCGTGCCTTTCATAATATAGTAAACTTTTCCCATACGTAACTTTAAGTCCATCTGGTTCAGAAAACCTCGTTCATCGACGTTTTGAGTTTCCTGTGCCAAGCGCAACCAATCCTTCAGATCTCCCAGCGTGGCTCGGCGGAGAATTTTCCTTCGCGTCAGTTGTTCAATACCGAGTTTACCTGGAAGGATCTGTTTGCTTCCATCAAGCATAATGTCTTTTAGTGTCCTTTGGCCTTTTGCAAAGGATTTATCAGTGATTGAGCCGATCCGAAAAAAGTCACCTGGATGTTTAATATGCAACATATCGATATTCTGACGAAAGATATCCCAAATGCGATCTTCAACCTTTTGCAAATATGGGTTCCTGTATTCAAGCGCGTAGAATCCTTGACATGCATTTCGTTTCGTCGGGTCGTGCTCACGCAATGGTGTGCTTGGTGCTAGACCAAGAACTTTTTGAGCTAATTTTCCAGTGGCCAACACTCCCGCTATGCGCGCTTCTTTTGTCTGTTCAACGTGCCATACCGTTGGCTCTGATGCCATCAGTACGAGGACAATAGGTTTATTTGTCTTTCCGATAACAACCTTCTCTTCATAAGCAGTATGTCCGCTTTTGTCAATTGCTACTCCTCGCAATTCATTGGAACCGCGCTTAATTCCCACGACATGAATCTCGAAGGATGGCGGCAAATCGGGAAATCCGCATGGATCCTTAGGATCACGTGGCTCGGGTTTTGGGTGGGTGTATAGTAACTCATTAGCCGGATGGCTGGTTGCCAATGCTGCTGCCAGCTCCTCAACTACTCCGAATTTGAAGTCCTCTTTTGGGCCGACAATATGAATGATGAAATTACCATCCATAAAGATGTAATAGGCTATATTCTCCTGTCCATAGTTATTGTGCGCATCTCTATATGCAGCAACTGTCCTGGTGCCAGTTTTGATAAAAACGTTTTCCATACTTCCGAAAGTACGATTACCATTGACCATGCGGACGATATCGCGCCTTGTACGTTCCTTATCGCTCTTAGTATCTGACATATGAGCTGCAATTACGATCGTATGTTTCCCTGGATTGAATTTCAGCGCACCACGGGAGGAGGATTCGAATATGCTCTCGGGTTCAGCCGTCGTTGGGATCAGTGCAAAAATGTCAGCATTATATAACTTGAGCCAGTTTATATGGATGCCGAAGGCTCCCTTATATCCACTAGGCACCGTAGCTTTGAATGTATTTCGGAATTTTCTCGCTACCGTTTTGTGATCTTGAGAGATCTTGGCAGGATTGAATAAATTGAGATCATTGACAGTCTCCACTACTTTCTTTGCGACTGGAGCCACCCTTTTGTAAGTTTTCTCTACGACTGGAGCCACCCTTTTGTAAGTTTTATAGCCATAGTACCCGGTAACCGCGACTATTGAAAGAACCAGAATTAGAGCAATTACTTTTAGTGACGACATGCCTTAAGCCTCTGTTTGTCGATTACTTTCCCTCATAAATTTTATATTAAACCTGCGTCGGTTGTCATCCTATGATGGTTTAACTATCTAATTAAAAGCACTCCCTTTAATTTGCTCTGGATAATTTTTCTTATTTGCTTCCCACCATTCTTGCCATAACGACTGATTTCTTTGATCCTTAAAATCCTTATGCTGCCCAGTTATCTCATATAGTGCCCTTCCGGCCCTATCAACTACAAAGGGTTCTTTATCGCCAATTGCTGAAATAAGCACTTCAATTACTCTGGGATTTCTGATTGCACCGAGTGCTTCTGCTGCATGATAGCGAACATTCTTGAATTCGTCAGAAAGAGCCGAAACTAACTGCGGAATTAAACTTGCTTCTTTTACCTCTATTGATATTTCAGCAGCAGCAGCACGCACATATTTACTTTCATCTAGAAAAGCAGCCTTTAATGTATCTAGCGCGTTGGAAGCATTTATGTTCACTAGCATTTTTAAGGCTTTGCTTCTTACGTTGTCGCTCCTATCGGAGAAGGATTCTTGGATTACGGGGAATGCTTGTTTTTCATCGATTGCAGCTAGAAGCTCAACCGCACTTGCTCTTACATTGGAATCTGAATCATTATGAATTACTTCTGTAAGAGGTCCTACCAACTGGGGTGACTTTAACTTCCATAATAAACTTATAATGTCACGCCTCGCATAAAGTGGATACTTTTTTTCACCTATTTTAATAGCTTCGATAAAGGCAGGAAGGGCAGGCTCTCCTATATCTTTTAGAATTTCATAGGCTTTTTTTCGAATCATATTGCCACTTGGATCGCCTAGTGCTGCTATAAGCACCGAGGCTGAGCGGGTATCTTTATAAGTTTCCAAAACAGCTATTGCTTGCTTTCTTTCTTCAGCATTGGGTGAAGCCATTTGTTGTATAGCGTTACTTAAGTCCACTGGCATATCAGGAGTTTCTTGTGATACTTCATCAGGAATAACAGGACTAGGCTTAATAGTTCTTGGTTGCGTACTCTGGCCCATTCTTGGTTGCTGCTTAGGGGTTTTTGATTTATCGCTGCATCCTGAAATTCCCAAAACAATAGTAGATCCCAATACAAAAGCCATAAAAATCCTGTAAGTTTTATTCTTCATTTAATCCCCCTTTGTTACATATTACTATTCATTAAGGCTAAAAAAGCGAATACTTCAATTTCTCTATTCTCCGTGCGGCCTATCTGCGGATAGCCCGATTCCGTAACCGCGGCATCACTTGTTCCTCAACGATCTCCAAATCCTCATCGGTGGGGATTGCCAGCTTTATCAATTTCCCTAAGACCGGTTGTAGTCTGAGCATAGCGACCTGCTGGCCAGTTCCTCCATGGCGATACTGTGCCGCCGGCCCACCTTGGCCCTTGACCAGCAACGCCTGCTTGATACCCGGAAGAGGCATTCGAAGATCGTGTCGGTCGGCGGCCCCGCTGCCCTCGGGCGGATCATCCAGAAGAGAGCCATAGAAGACGAGTACAAGCCCGATGATCAGGAATATGAACAGGAAAGGCAACGCTATAAAGAGTTGGTGTGTAAACTTGACCGCCAGCAGGCCGGTGGCGTCCGACACTACCTTTATGAAAGCCGCCATGGGCAAGATCGACACTGCCACAAGGCCGCCACCCGTTGCGACCACCGTCCATTTCGAAGCGTCTCCAAGTCGCTTGAACTTAGATAGCGCCCAGGGAGGAATCCACTTTATATCTCCAATATGATCGATAGACTGCTTGAGACAGTTACGGTCGTACTGGCTTCCTGTCTTCTGAAAGTAGAGGCAGTTATTGCGCAGTGTCATCCGGTATCGCCGGTCGGGCATAACCACAAGCTGACGCACAGCATTGAAGGTTATGACTTCGCTTAGCGTATTCTCTACCATCGTCGTACTCCAAAGAGATTTAGTCGATAGATTTTTATCTATAATTAAATAATAAGTTATATTCTTAATATAAAAGTTTTATTATTATTATATATCGGATAATGATAAAAAGAACAATGATAGTATGCTCTCACTTTTTTAAACTTTATTTAGCATCCGAGAAGTCCAAGATCTATATTAAATAGTTCACCAATAGTTCTCCCATACCCAAAAAGATTGATTACATGACCGACGAACATACCATATATGGCAAGAAGAGTGACATCGAGAAGGGCCTTTACCGTATCGGCCGCAGCGCCTTTTGGCAACTCTTCTCCTTCAAATCTATTCATTGATACAGTATATGTATGCAGTAGCCCTTGTTTACGGCTCAATTGTAGTGCAAACGTGCTAAAAACCAATACAAGAACTATATACAGGCAAATCAAAATTCAAAGTAATATATTACCATTAACAAATAGAGATAATCAACAAAATGACTAAAATCACAGCAATTCTCATTTTGAAAAATTAGCTGGGATTATTTTCATTTTCAGAGGTTAATAATTTATATTTTCATAAACAGTAAATTTATTCTGAGTAGTTATGAGCCTTTCGTATGAGCTCAATATTTTAATTTTTTTTTCAGAATGTGTGGAAAAATTTCAACCTGTGCAATTAACTATTTTATTTTTTAAAGTAAGCAGTTAAAATCCTAATTGCACAGGTCGAATTTTTTCAATCCGAGCAACCAGCATTTTAACCCCACGCCCTTGTCGCCTTCTATAGCATGATGTTCATTCGCTATCTTTTATAACTGCACATGTTATAGCTTTATTTTATCCAGGTTTACCACCATTTATCATATATGTATCATTATGTTTTAATTATGTTTTAACAATTTTCTTGCATACTGTCCATTTGTATATTATGCTGAACAAATGGACAGTAAAATACTCGGCATTCATCATCCAAAAGGTCTCCCCTGCGAAACATAACTTCCTAAACATTTACGAAGATTTCCAAAGATGATTAAGCAATGATATATAGAAGACGGCATACGGAAAGAAGTGAATACTACCGTATTATTGAAGCCAATTTCGAAGAGTTTGAAAGAAAATACTCTGATATGAATGTATCACCATCTATTATGGCGTCTATAGCAGCACGTATCGCGGCAAAGAGAAGAGGGAAAATATTGATGAGGCAGCAATGGAGGATGTATATTTTTATGATGAGGAGTATGTCTATTAATTTAATTAAAAAAAGTTCTTCAAAAGTTCATAGGATACCTTCGTCTAAAAACAGACAAATTTTAACGCTTTTAGATAACTTAGGAAAATAATCCCTGCAAAAGTTAAATTTGACCGCCTTAACTATTCATAATTAATTCATAATTACCCTTAAAAAAATACAATATGTGGAGAAATTTTCTAAATTATCTCAATTTGGTAGATGGTAATATATCACTTGGAATTTTGATTTGCCTATAGGGTATAGGGTAAATTTTGCTGCGAAACGTCAGTTAGTTATTAATTATGCTTGTATTTTGATTTAAATAGATTATAATTTCATTCGATTATGAATACATTATCATTAATTTGGTAGATATGAACTATCTCTATCTTTGCCTTATCGCTTCATTTATTTTCTTTCAAAATCCTCTGGTAAGGAATGAATTATTTATCGATATTAATAATGACTCGGCTAAGGAAAAAATTTATTTAAGAGAAGACTTTTGGATTAGTGGGTATCCTAAATCTTATCGAATTATTATAGAAAATAACAATCAAAAATGGCAAAGCAGACCATTTACCCTTGATAAATTATTTATTGCCCCTATTTCACAAAAATCTCAGCCTGATTTCATATTATTACTAAACCGCTTTACACCAAAAAGCCCTCAACCGAAAAAGCATGTTTATTTATATAGCTGGCGCAATGGCAAACTGGAGTCTGTCTGGGAAGGCTCCTCATTTTCTAAGCCTATAGAAGATATTATTATAAAAAAAAGTAATGATGGAATTATATATCTATATACCCTTGAACAGATTGATAAAGATAACTATAGAATTGTAAAATACAATTGGACAGGGTTTGGATTTGTCGGCGAAATTGTTGAAACTAGTTCTTACGAAAAGATAAAACAGGAATTTAACAAATTGAATATAGATGCATATCCTTATTTATTAGCAAGTAATCATTACACCTAGAAAGGGGAATGTATTCATGAAATACTTAAATGTATTGAATTATAGTGATTATATTATGTTAATATTGTTTTGGTCTGTTTTGATAATTGCCCGAAATCCTGGAATATGCGGGGATATTAACAATAACGAGGCACTAATTAATTCCTTTAAAATAAATAAAGATATCGTAAAAAATATTAAAAGATTAACGAGCAATAAAGAAGGCGATTTTTGGCCTCAATATTCACCAGATGGAGATTATATTGTATTTTATTCGATAAAATCAGGTCAACGGGATATCTATTTAATGAATAATGACGGTAGTAATGTAAGACAATTAACTAATAATCCCGCGCAGGATATCCACCCCACCTTCACTCCTGATGGGAAATTTATTATTTTTTCCAGTAACAGAAGTGGTAACTATGATATATGGAAGATGGGCATTGATGGTGGAAATTTACAGCAATTAACCAAAAGTACAGGAGATGAAATCTGGCCGCGGGTATCTCCAATTAAATACGATTTATTTTCTATATTACAGGACTGGGGCTGTGGAGGTGGAGAGGATCAAATCCGATCATATTATAAAATCGTCTATCAAAAAGGTAGGTATAAAAATACCTCTATTTGGACAATATGGGATGATGGATCCTACCCCATTCAAATCTCTCCAAAGGGGCAAGAGTGCTCAAATCCTTCGTGGTCACCTAACGGCTATGAAATCATGTATGACTGTAAAGTAAAAGAAGGCCTAGTAATTAGAAAGGCCGTAGGCTCATGGCTGGATGAAGGTAAAGCAGCAGAACAAGCAAGTAAAAATAAAAATCCTTATACAATAAATAGTCGAGTGGATAGAGGGAAAATTTCTCCTGAGGTACCTATAACATGGACAAAATATAGTCCAAATGATATCTCACAAGCAGTAGATTCTTTAACTCATCCTTCTTCTTCAGCCAATGGTGTTTTTATTTTCGCAATATCAGAGAAAGGTGAGGAAAAAGATCTGGTAATAATGTTCCCAGAATCAGGTAAAATTATACCTATCATAGACAATAAGGGTGTATTTGACTTTTGTCCTTCTACATCGCCATTAGGCAAAGCATTTGTATTTACCTCCTTTATGGCAGGAGGTAGCAACATTTATAAGGCTGAGCTAGCCATTCCCCTTGTAGAGGTCCTTAATTTATATTTATATCCTGAAATAGCTCATGATCCGCCAATTAAATTAATTAAGAATCGTTTTGCGGGAATACATGACAAAGAAAAAGAGTTCTTCCATCTATATGAAAAGGTGAGGTATAAAAAACGGGGATGCTATATTACTGCTGATGCAGTCTTACAGTTATACCATGATGTTTTTGACCAATCATTAAAACAATATGAAAAGCATATTGCTCTTAATCATTTATTTAAATTGTCAAAACAGTTAGAAAATTTAAAAATTAGCGGATTGGATGAAAACATACAGAAGGATTTAACTATTTATTTTCTCGTTGGCCGAATACTTGCCCAAGCAGGAATACACGAAATAAAAAATCCATCTCAAACTGAACATCCCTATCGTAAACCTGAATATTCTCCAAAGATTCCCTCTTGGGTTAATGAGTTTATTCAAAAAGAATTAGCAGGCCTCCCTGAAGATATGAACAAAAAGACAAACGAGATCATTACCAATATTTTAGATTTTGGGCCGGGAATAACTAATGCCCCACTTTTTTTTGGTGATTCAGGTCCCAACATAGATTACACTCAATTCAAACCAAGGGGGCATTATGATGATTTTGGCATACGCTTTTATTTTCTCTCCATGATGTGGTATGGACAACATGCTCTTCCTATTAAAATTTCAGTTGATCTTTATCGTTTTCTTTCACCAGAATTATTAAATACCTGGGATTCTCTTTTTCAAATTGGTGAATTATTTGTTGGGCCAAGCGAAGATATCTCTTTAGAAGATATTCGCATAATAGATAATGCACACCCTGAATGGTTTCAAGGGCAATTTAATTCTGATAGTTATTTAAAAATATATAAAGAGATAAGAAAAAGAAAAAAAGATACAAAAATAGCAGATGAAGACATAGATGATCTTAATATAGGTGATTTAACCGCCATTAAAAAAGCGCATACAGCTAAATGTTTCCTTTTCCCCCAGCGATATTCTTCAGATGCGCATATTATCAGTGACCTTACAGTACCGGATCTACCTGGTAGATCCTATCCCACAAGTCTAGATGCTTGTGCAACATACGGATCAAAAAGGGCTTTATATATTATTAATAACGTCCTTAATGCAGGACATCCAGAATTAGAAACAAGAGTAAATTCATTACAGCCAGAGGTAACTTCTTTTGTAAAAGAAAATAAACAGCAAAACCTTTATAATGGAATCGTTTATTCTCTTTTTCCCCTTTTAAATCACACTCAAGAAAAATTAATGTTTGAGTTTACTAGGAGCGAATCATGGAGAGACAGGGAATTAAATACCTTTGTAGGCATGTATACTGCCCTTAAACATGATACAATTTTATATGCAAAACAACCATATGGTGCTGAATGTGGTGGACCCGGAGGTATTGGATTATATGTTGAAAGACCCCATCTACCCACACCAAAAGGATTTGTAGACCCCTATCCAGAGCTATTTAAACGGATGTCGGAATTATCCAGAATGTCAGAAAGAAAGATGAAAGAATTATCTTCCAATATAAAACCTGATTATTATCCTTGTCCTTGGAGCTATTTTGGTACAATAAATAATATTGCAAGTAAACTTAATGATATTTCACAAAGAGAATTAAATGGTGAGGTATTGGATGAGGAAACCTATAAATGGATTGATTATTTTGGTGCTCAATTAGAGAAGATATATGTAGGAGAATCTGGAATATTAGGGTATGGTTCTGAAAGGGCAAAGCTTGGAACAGCATTAGTAGCTGATATTTATACAAATACTACTTTTGGAAAAGTTTTTGAAATAGCCAATGGATTTGTTGATAGGTTATTAGTAATCACTAAGCATGGGAACAAAGAATACCTTACAGAGGGAGGTATTTTTTCAAACTATGCCTTTACCCAACCTATGAGTCAAAGAATGACTGACCGAGAGTGGTTTGATAAATTGAACTCAACTCAAGCACCTGCAAGAGAAAAATGGACAAATTCATTTTATGCTGAATAAAATATGGTGTCTTATTATTATTTCATTTTCTTTGTTTTTTGTATTGCTTCCAAGGGGACAGGGCGATTCTTATCCTTCTAAAGATAAAAACACAATTATTTTTTGTGGCGATATCCTCTTTGACAGGGGAGTAAAAAAAAAATTAATAAAACAACAGATAAAATATTTCCATTTCAAAACATAATAGGTTACTTAAGAAAAGCTAATTCAGTTATTGGAAATCTTGAATGCCCCCTTACCTTACAAAACACTTCAGTGGACAAACTTATTATCTTTAAATGCCCCCCCAGATATACAAATATATTAGCGCAAGCAGGATTTACTCACATATCATTAGCCAATAACCATTCTTTAGACTGTGGAAGGAATGGTTTAAAGGAAACAGTAGAGAATTTAAAAAAATTTTCATTAATCCCCTTAGGAATTTTTGATCAAAATAACCAGTTATTAACTTGCCATTTTTCATCTCTGGATCAAAAATATCATCTCATCTGTATTATTGAAGGTGAAGGTTTGGCTAGATGGGAGAAACGACCAAAACCTTTATCTATTGCTGATCCTCAGGTTGCCCAATGGATTAAATCACATACTGGGGAAAATAATCATGTTATCGTATATATTCATTGGATTACAGAAAATTGGGAGGTCCCTCCATCTTGTGTAATTCATAATGTAAATCTATTAAAAAATTGGGGTGCCAATATTATTATTGGGCATGGCTCTCATAATATTGGGCCGATTGAATGGGATGAGAAATCGTTTATAATTTATAGCCTAGGAGACACAGTATTTGATGTTAATGAAAATATAGTAAATAATGGGATATTATTAAGGCTGGATTTATTTGCAAATAAAATTCAGCCTTATATTTTGCCTTATAATATCTACGATTGCCAGCCTGATCCAGTTTCCGGGAATCAAAAGGAGGTTCTAATGAAAAGGATTAAATTTATTTCAAAAGGGATTTCCTTAATTCAATGTAGTAAGTGGGTAAAGATAATAAGAGAGGATAATTAACAGGAGCAATATTGGGAGAGATGCCGAATAAATTTATTTTACACACACAAGCCTGTGGATCGTAGGCAAAGGAACATCTATAGCCCTTTTAAACTCACAAAAGCGATTCCCTCATTTTTTCTTGTTGTAGAATGTCTCAAAAAAATTGCAAAGACAATGAGCACAAAAATAAAATTTGGTTGACCTCACTGTTTAATTAAATCCAAAAAATAATCAAAAAAACAACAAAATATTATACAATGAAATTGATTATCTCTATTATTTATCATTTCGAATTTTTTAAATTACCGATATATATAGAATAGATTATCATAGTCTCAGGGATCAGTTTTTTTATAATGAGATCTCTGATGATACAATGTGCCAGATAAAAACTGATTTTACATATATGAGGATAAATTTTATGATTTTTAATAAAGAAAAATATATGATTACTGTATTAAAAGAAATATTGATAACTTTATTGATCGTAATTGCTTTTCCTTCTTTCTCTTTACTGGCAAATCAAGAGACAAAATACAATATCAATGGTATTGTAAATATTCTAGAGATTAATAATCGTATACTTGTTCAACTGGCATATTCAAAGCCTGATAATTTCTTACATAAGGATGTTTACGGAGATCTGGAGATATGCTATCTCAGAAAGGAAGTAGCTGAGAAGTTAGATGAAGCGCAGAAAATATTGGAGAAAAAGAAAAAGGGATATAAGCTTCTTGTTTTAGACGGATTAAGGCCGCGTGATGTCCAGTATAAAATGTGGCACGAGGTTAAAGGAACAGCGCTACAAAAATATGTTGCCAATCCTGAGAGAGGTTCTATCCATAACTTTGGAGCTGCAGTTGATTGTACAATTGTTGATGAGCACGGTGTACCTTTGGATATGGGATCTCCTTTTGACTATTTTGGTGAGCTCTCAGAGCCCAGGCATGAAAAACGATTATTACAGGAAGGAAAATTAAAGCAAAAGCATATAGAAAATAGAAAATTATTGCGCAGTATCATGGAAGAGGCTGGATTTCAGGGTATTCTGAGCGAATGGTGGCATTTTAATAGCTTTAGTCGTGATGAAATAAAACAACGATATCAGATTGTTGAATTTATCTTACCTATGGTTAAGGTAAGGAGTATCGTCGATGAAGTAAATGATTTTCCCCGCGATAAGAATGGATTTTGTCTTCTTATAAAAGGTAATGAAAAGAAGATCTATTTGATAGAAAATAGTACCATTAAATTGATGTTTGATATAGCTATAGGACAGAAAGGATTAGGGAAAACAAAAGAGGGTGATCGCAAAACTCCTATCGGAGATTACAGAATAAAATGGATGCTTAGTAGAAATGGTCCTTCAAAACAGAATCCTGGAGGAGTAAGCAGCTTTGTAATTGACGGACAAACCTATGCAGTTTTAGATACGGAATTATATTTTGGTGATCTTAAAAAAATAAGGGTTAAAGATTTTCCTGATGGAACACGCACGATATCAAATGATCCTTCAGCTAGACCTATTACCCCAGAAGAGATAAAAATAGCTCAGGATGAAAAATTATGGACTAATTCTTATGGTGGGGAAAATATATATGTAATGGCCCTTGATTACCCTAATGAACAAGATAGAGCTGAAGGCAAAACAGGTAGTTGTATAGAAATTCATGCCTCAGCTAATTTGGAAAGAGTTAAATATAGAAATTATAAAGGTACCTATGGGTGTGTTTCAATGTATTCTTATTATGCCAGAAGAATATATGAGCATGTAAATCCTAAAACACCTGTAAGAATAGTTAAATAAATCTTTATTAAAATTAAAGGAGATGGAAAATGAGGAAATTCAAGGTAGTATTAGTAGGTCTTATGGTGTTGTTATGTATATCTGCTAAAGCAAAAGCAACTATTCAAAGCTCTGCTTCATCTATTTTGGAGAATAAGGCCAGGTATTCCCATAAAAATATCATTGATGGTGATATTTTTACTGCATGGTCAGAAGGAAATAAAGGAGATGGGATTGGAGAATGGGTAAAATTGGATTTCGGCGAAATGAAAACCCTTTATTATATCGGAATTATTCCTGGTTATTCAAAATATAATGATAAAGTAGGAGAAGTTTGGTTTAAAAATAATCGTGTAAAGAACGCAACACTGGAGTTTTCAGATGGCAGTAAAAAGCAGATAGAACTGATTGATAAACAACAAATTCAATATTTTAAAGTTGGCAAAAAAAGCAATTCTGTTAAAATTATTATTGATGAAGTTTATAAGGGATCAACGTGGCCTGACACATGTATTTCAGAAGTAAAACCTGTTTTTGAACTTGTAGATGATTTAAATGCTAAATTAGATTTCAATATTAAGGTATTGCCCAAAGATGAAGATGAATTTTATGGGTTAACGGATCTTCAAGCTACGTATCAAGAAAATAATGTTCGGAGCCAAGTTAACTTATCCTTGGTAATAGATAGGTCGGGTTCCATGAGTGAAGGGGATAAAATTAAATTTGTGAGAGAAGCAGCAAAACTTATCCTTGGATCGTTAGATGAAAAAGATTTTATTTCAATAGTAGGATATGATGATAGGATTGAGACATTTTTAGAACCAACCCATTTAACTCAGGATGAAAAAAATAAAGTTGCTGCGGCTATTGATGGCTTACAACCAAGAAATATGACAAATATATCCGGCGCTTTAATGAGAGGAATTGAGTTGGTTAAGAAAAAAGATAAACCAGAACAAATAAAGAGGATTATTCTTCTCTCCGATGGCCTAGCAAATGTTGGAATTACAGATCCACGGCAAATTGCTAATATTGCAGATAAGGCATTTAAAAATGATGGCATAGTAATATCAACCTTTGGAGTTGGAGAACAATATAATGAGGATTTATTAGCAGCAATTGCCAATGTCTCTCTTGGAAAATATTATTATGTAAAAAATCCAAAACAGATGTTTATGTATTTTCATTCAGAAATAACTAATTTGACAAAGGTTGTCCTTAAGGATATTGAGGTAAGATTTGACGAGCCAAAAGATTATAAGATTGCTAAAATCTATGGATATGATTGGTTAAAAGATGGAAATGATATAGTGCTTAAATTGCCGTCCTTCAAATTGGGTGAAAAAAAATATCTCCTCACAAAATTCAAAAAAGTAAGACCTTCAAAAGACATTATAGTAACCCAACAGATTTCCTACTTTAATGATCTTATTAAAAAAAGGGATAGCAAAAAAATTGTTGCGAATCTCAATGTATCATCGGATAAAAAAACTGTTCGAAACGAACAGGTCTCTGATGAGATATTGAAAATTTTATCAGCAGAGAAGTTAGAAGATAGTATTATCGGATACCAGCAAGGAAAGGATCAAGATGCTATTAAGAATTTAGAGGATCACATAAAAAATTTATCCGATGAAAATAAATACTTAAAGAGTAAGGTTCTTGAAAGAGAAATAACCATTCTCACTGATATTTTAAGTGATCTTAAGAAAACGAAACGTTCTTCTCAGGCAGGTCAAAGATTAATTAAATCCTCTAAGGAAAGAGCATTAAATATATTAAAAGGAGAAACAGAATAGGACATATTTACCATATAGGAAAATCAAAAATCCGAGGTGATAAATTAATAGGGATAATCAATTTGATTTTACCATATTTTGTTATTCTTTGGATTATTTTTGATAGATTCGGAAAGACCTCTTGAGGGCCAAGCAGAGGCCCAAGCAGAAAAGATTATTCAATTTTTTGAATCCGAGCAACCAGCATTTTAACCCCACGCCCTTGTCGCCTTCTATAGCATGGTGTTCATTCGCTATCTTTTATAACTGCACATGTTATAGCTTTATTTTATCCAGGTTTACCACCATTTATCATATATGTATCATTATGTTTTTTATGTTTTAACAATTTTCTTGAATACTGTTCATTTGTATATTATGCTGAACAAATGAACAGTAAAATACTCGGCATTCATCATCCAAAAGGTCTCCCCTGCGAAACATAACTCCAGATTAAGCCCCACGCTATGCGTGGGAGAACGGAATAGGAAGTACCGATGAACATGATAAAAAAGCCCTACCCTGATATTATGACAAAGGTTTCGCAAGCCAGAGTCATAAACAGAGGAGGGCATCCAGAATGGATAATTCAAGTTTATCACACACCAAATGGAATTGCATATATCATATTGTTTTTATCCCCAAATATAGGCGAAAAGAAATGTATGGACAAGTAAAAGCCGATATTAGAGCGATTATAAGAAAGTTATGTGAGTATAAGAAAGTTGAAATACTGGCAGGGAGTATATGTGTAGATCATGTGCATGTGTGTCTAAAAATACCACCAAAGATAAGTGTTTCAGAGTTTATGGGATATTTAAAAGGGAAAAGTGCATTGATGGTATTTGATAAGCATCCTGAATTCAAACAGAAAGGTAATCGGCATTTTTGGGCGACAGGATATTATGTAAATACAGTGGGTCGTAATGAAGAGGAAATCAAAAAATACATAAAAAAGCAGAGTGAAGTAGATATGATAGAGGACAAATAAGATCAGTGATACCCCTTAAGGGGTTTGTAAGTATTATTTGCTTGTGGAACCACGCCTTTAGGCGTCGCAAGTAATATGCCCTTATAGGGCTAATATTAAACCACCCGTTGAACGGGTGGTTCCGTGATTTGCCTGGGATATAGGGATAAATGCTTTTCCACCGTGGGCAACAGTGGTATTTAGATCAACTAGATCACTAATACAGCTCCACCAATGATTGTCAAACTCGAACTTTTGTAACGCTTGTTGCGTTTTATACTATATTAATCAAGGGACCGCTATAATAGTTGAAGAGCATAGTCAATTTACCTCTAATTTGATGAGAAGGCCGCTGCTGTATCTTGAATGTGGTTTTCATCATAGAGGTCGGAACACCGGGCGGATTTATAGAGGAGAGGATAGCGGTGATACTCACCGGCAAAAGTAGAATATTTCGATTTTCTATAGTATGATATCTTAATGGTTCTAAAAGCGATTCCTTCAATCAATTTATCAATTTATAAGAAAACAACTATGAAACTTAAGATACTAATTATCGAAGATGAACCTGCCATAGCGGATACTATAACCTACGCCTTAAAGACAGAAGGATTTGATCCGATATGGAGTACAACTGGAAAAGAAGGTAAGGAAATTATTGAGAGAGGAGATATAGCTCTCATTATTCTTGATATAGGACTTCCCGATATCAACGGATTTGAACTATGTAAAGATGTGAGAACAACCTCTTCAGTTCCGATTATATTTTTAACAGCCCGATCTGAAGAGATTGATCGTGTTGTAGGGCTTGAAATTGGGGCGGATGACTATGTTGTTAAACCGTTCAGCCCACGTGAATTAACAGCCAGAGTAAAAGCGATTCTCCGTCGGACCACTGTGGAGGCAAATCTTACATCACCTTCTTCACATACTATTTCTTCTTCCTTTACTATTGATGAAGATCGTTTAAGAATATCGTACTGCAGCATTCCGTTAAAATTAACCCGCTATGAATATAATATTCTATCTGCGCTGATAAAGCGCCCGGGTAAAGTATTTTCACGTGATGAATTGATGGAAATTGCTTGGGATGAGCCGGAAGCCAGTATGGATAGAACTGTTGATGCCCATATTAAAAGTATACGACGAAAGATTCGCATAATAAAATCAGACGATGATCCCATAGAAACCCGTCCTGGTTTCGGCTATGCCTTAAAGGAAGAGAAATGACGATTAAAAATCGTATCATTATCGGGCTTCTTCTTATAATGAGTTTTTCCTATTACTATCTTATCCGTGATATTATTCAAAATATGCGTCCTCATTATCTCAAATCTATGGAGGAATCCCTTGTTGATACTGCAACCCTGCTTTCTTCGTTAATTTCGGTGAAGATGAAAAATAGCTCTATTGCAATTGAAGACCTAAGAGCTGGATTCAATGATATGAATACGAGAAGATTTTCAGCCAATATTTATGATTTAATAAAGGAAGAGGCAAACATAAGGATTTATGTTACAGATAAGAAAGGCATAGTTATTTTCGATTCTGATAAAGGGAAAGCTGAAGGAGAAGATTATTCAAAATGGAATGACGTTCACCTCACTCTCCAAGGCAGGTATGGAGCTCGATCCACACGGATAGATGAAGATGATCCTACCACCTCTGTCTTATATATAGCGTCACCCATTGTGGTAAATAAAAAGATCATAGGATCCCTCACTGTGTGTAAGCCAGCAAACAGTGTTTCTTTTTTCATAAAGCAAGCTAAAAATAAGGTTATCATTGCGGGGATATTATCATGTATTATTGTAATACTGTTAGGAACACTCCTTTCTGTCTGGGTAACTATGCCGATTAATAAACTTACCGCCTATGCGAGAGCTGTTCGAGATGGAAAGTGTGCCTCATTTCCCAAATTAGGGCATAATGAAATAGGCATAATGGGAGAGGCCTTTCAACAGATGGAGGAGGCCTTGGAAGGAAAGAAATACGTGGAGAATTATGTCCAAACCTTTACCCATGAAATAAAAGGCCCTCTGTCGGCAATACGCGGTGCAGCAGAATTGCTAAATGAAGAGATGCCGGTAGAGGAGAGAATGAAATTCATTACTAATATTATTAATGAATCAGACCGAATAAAAAAAATTATTAACAGGCTTCTGGAGCTTTCAATTTTAGAAACTCGAAAGAGCCTCAAAGAAATGAAAGAGTTTGATATATGCTTGTTAATTGATAAAATTATAGAAAGTATCAATCCTCTTCTAAGACCTAAAGATATAACCATTAAACGTTTCTATAAGGGAGCCATTACCATAAGAGCAGAACAATTCTTCATTCAGCAGGCAATTGTCAATCTATTTCAGAATGCGATTGATTTTTCCCCAAAGGAAGGCATTATATCAGTTTCTGTAGAGAGGAATGAAAAAGATATAATAATTATTATTACTGATAATGGCACTGGAATTCCTCAGTATGCACTGAGTAGGGTATTTGACCGTTTCTATTCCCTCAGCCGACCTGATACCCACCATAAGAGCTCAGGACTTGGGCTTACTTTTGTTAAGGAAGTTGCGAGCCTTCACAATGGAACTATTACTGTTGAGAATAAAGAGCAAGGGGGACTACAGGCCCGTTTGCAGCTTTCGACTTGCTTACCGGTAGCCCCCCATAGGTGCTCACTTAAACATTCTTAAAATACATTTCATTGATTCTTAATCTTTTTCTCCATCATCTTTATCGAGATCCTCTTTTTTCCGCACTCCCACAGAATACCAATTAATATTACGTGTTAGGTACATAAACATTGCTAAGACAATAAAAAGTCCAACGCTTCCCATCAATAAAGAATAATCTTGGAGCTGTAAGATAATATAGAGAAAACTATAAAGAGAGGTGAGTAGTCCACCTATTACCCCAGCTAACATATTATTATGTAAAATGCTTTTTGTATAGGTGGATATTAAAAGAATCACACTCGCACTGGCAGCGAAATAAGCAAATCCAAAAATTGTATGCTCTGATAATGAGAGCAAGAGGCTATAGAATAGAATCATACCTGCACCTATTAACAGATACTGAATTGGATGAAGTCTTAATTTCTTTAATATCTCGATAATAAAAAAGGAGAGGAAGGTTAAAATGATAAAGAGGATAGCATATTTAGAGGTCCGCATTATTTTTTGGTATTCATCAACTGGCAAAATAAGCCTGACACCGAACGCTGAATTATCAACTTTATAGGATCGGTTAAGCCATTGTTGGGGATAATTACGGTTTAAATGGAGGATCTTCCATTGAGCATTAAAGCCTTGAGTATTTATTTCTCTCTCCTCTGGCAAAAAGCAGCCCATGAAACTGGGATTTTCCCAAGCTGAATTAAGGTGAACCGTTGTTTTTTTTCCTAAGGGTAGAAAGCTTAGTTGGTGGCTGCCATTTAAATTCATATTTATAGCACATTTGAAACTCGTCTGATCTGGATTTTTATTTACCAACGGTATCTTTGTACTTATACCTGATGAAAAAACATTATTGGTTGCTATACCAGGCTCAGGTATATGGATATCCTCATCCCATTTAATAGCAAAATTATCCTTTACACCCCTCATATCCGATATACCCACTGAGATAAAAGCATCTTGCCACAAGATATTTTCTTCAGATATATTCCATTCCCTAAAATCAGGGAAGGAAAAGCTGCTATTAATAATCAGGTTAGTATTATAGAGGACTACTTCATATATGCCTCTATAGCGGATTTCAGGATTTATCGTTCCTTTTATTTCTAGTAAATCCGGTAAAAAATGAGCATATTGTACTGAGGTAACCACTACCTCATTATGGTCTTTATAATGTGATTTATAAGGAACTGTCATTATTGGACCAGCTACGATTTGAGCGTTTCCCCATTTTGAACTTATTTCAAGAACTGCACTGTCTCGACGATACCTCCTTTCCTTAATAAGAGATTGAATCATATAGGATGGTATGAGTAGAATACCTATAAGGATTCCTATAGTGAACATTTTTAACGTAATAGATTCCTTAATCCAATTATTTATTTTTTCAAATATATTATCTTTCATGGTTAAATCTCCTTTCATTTTTAAATAGCTTTTTTACATTACCTAAGTCGAGCTAAGTGCTGATTAAAAACAATAGGTCAATATCATCTTTATCACCCCCCTTTATTCTTTATTCTTATCTATAAATATAGCTGAGGGAAATGAATATAATATGAAGTAGATATGAAATGGATATGAAATTTTGTAGAAATTCATCACAAATGGTTATGTGAAGCTTCACATAACCATTTCTGTGGAAAATCACCGAAAGTATGAATTGTGAGCACCACCCCTGGTACCGCATCCTCCACTCCTACGACAGTTCGAAAAAACTCAAGAAGACTCGCATAAGCGCAACGACATAGTCGGGTAAGCAGCGTCCGGTCATTACGAAAATAAATTCGAAGACGAATAGGTATTGTAAATACGTATTGGCGATGGGGTAAGGGATAGAGAATATTATCATTCAGAAAATCACCAAACTGAACGACTTTTTTCATATGGCATGAGGGACAAAACCACCGGCCTTTGCAGGAGAATACAACTACTCCCTTTGGATATAAAATTGTTTCATGAAGTATATTTCGGTCATTCGGTGTCATTGTCATTTTCATCTTTCCCTTCGGTTTCCATTCCTATTCAGGGCATCCCACTCGCCCTTCGGCCATTCGGGGCCGGTCCACGCTAAGTGTTTAACAATAAAGGAATAAATTGTGTCAAGCGGCACTCCGCCTCAGAGAATATCTTCAGGACTGTCGTCATATTACATGTTTGATAGATGGAACTTTGGAAGCCGGGACACCTGTCTTTTTTGGGATAAAAGAAGCCACCGAGGGCATTTTCCTGGGCAGTTGGAAGATCCCCACCGGATGTCAAGCGGCGCGAAAATTTATCCTGTGCACTATCTAATTTTTATGCTTCTCAGGGTGAAAGAGAACATCTACAACATCGCGAACATAGTGCTCATCAGTGATCCCCTCCGTAGCGCCCAGGGGAAATTCTATAATGGATTTAAAATGAGAAGCGATTTGAGCCAAAAGCTCAAGATGCGCGGAAGGATCGAACTGAAGCTCTGTGATTTAAGAGTCTTTTCCCGACGGTCTGGCCGCGCCAGGCACACTCAAGAGCGAGGCTGTAGCCTATTTGAATGATAAAGTACAAAATTGGGGACAGAGCTGAGGCAAGATTAAAGCTGATAATAAAAAATACCGATAAAAATGAAAGATAGAATACTGAGCTAGTAAAAGGATAGTATGGAATATTAGCTCCTATCATAGTAAATTTTTGGGCAAGCATGGTATAGAGAAATTAAATCACAAACAGAAAGTCGTTTAACATTACACTAAAAAGGAGGAGATAATGGTATATAACAATCAATGCTTACGCACCATAGTTTTATTTATTTTTATTACACCTTTCTTAGCTAGTTGTTCAGCTCAACTTAAAGTCCAGCCTATTACCAGGTCAGAAAATCCTTCTGAGGTTATTAGTATATTAGAAAAAGAAATTGCTAACGAACGACGGAATCAAACCAATCTGATTTCGCCCGCCTGGTTTGCCAAGGCAGAAGAATCCTTGCAAGAGGCCAAGAGAGAATTAGCAAAAGGTGAAAAACCAACAACTATCCTTGAAGTAGTTGCTCTCGGCCGCGCCCAGCTTAAAAAAGCTAACGAGAGA
>JBLIRR010000058.1:0-34267 GCA_049472395.1 bacterium
TCAAATAAAAAAATTTCCAGATCCACGTACGGGGAACAATGTTCGCTTTAGTATTGAAAATATAGGGCTTGGGGCTTTTTCGATTTTCTTTACCCAGAATCCATCCTTTCTTTCATTTCAGCGATATATGCAAGAGACAAAAGGGAAGAATAATGCACGATCCCTGTTTGGGATCAGTGAAATTCCTTCTGATAATCATATAAGAACAGTAATGGATGAAGTGGCACCTTCCTATGTATTCCCTGTATTTTCACATATTATAGATGGATTGAAAGCATCAGGGCATTTGAATAGGTATCGTTCATTCAAAAATAATTTATTAATAGCATTAGATGCGATCCAGTATTTTAGTTCGGACACTATACACTGTAATAACTTTACCAAAAAGGAACATAACAATGGCAAAATAACTTATTCTCATAGCGTCATTACACCAGTTATTGTGAAACCAAGGGATAACACCGTTATTTCGCTGCAGCCTGCGTTTATTACCCCGCAAGACGGGCACAAAAAGCAGGACTGTGAGACAACAGCGGGGAAACAGTGGCTTAACCGCTATGGACTATAGTATAAGGGATTAGGAGTAATTATCTTGGGAGATGATTTATATTCTCGGCAACCATTCTGTAAAGAAATATTAGAAGAAGGTTTTAATTTTATTTTGGTATGTCAACCTTGGTCGCATAAAACGCTGTATGAGTGGATTGCAGGAAATGAAGTGCAAAAAGTAATACACACACGATGGACCGGCAAGGGTTCCGGGATTGATAAATACCGTTTTATTAACCACTCGCTTCTGCGAGAAGGAGATGATGCTCAGTTGGTGAACTGATGCGAGCTGACCACAACGAAACAGGATAGTACCATTCTCTATAGAAATGCTTTTATTACCATACATGAGATCACCCCAAGAATGTAGCACACATTGTGGAAGCTGGCCGAGCCCGGTGGAAAGTGGAGAATGAAAATAATAATACGCTCAAGACGAAAGGGTATAATTTTGAGCATAATTATGGTCACGGCAAGAAATACCTATCAGCTCTTTTAGTCACATTTAACATCCTCGCCTTTCTCTTTCATACCTTGCTCGGTATCATGGATGATAATTATCAAGTGCTTCGTAAGGAATTGCCTACTCGAAAACCCTTTTTTGATGATATCCGTGCTCTCATGCGATATTTGTACTTTGAGAGCTGGAATGATTTGCTCAATTTTATGATCCGCGGTCTTAACAATAAAATACCAGTCTCAGATTCAAGCTAACTTATGAATATTGTTTTTAATGATATTCTGATCAATGTAATAGATATATTCATCTCCCCAGATGACTTGAAGTAAGAAGCCTGCCTTATGCATCCCTTGATAAAATACAAATATGGCATTCTGACTAAATAAAATAAGAAGCAAAAAACGTACTTTGATGAGTTTACTAAATGAAGGAATATGATTATTATTCTCTAAATGGGAGCTACACAAAGCTTGTGTATATAAGTGATGGACTAGGCTCAAGGGCAATCCATCTCACTGAGGTTACTTAACTGATAATATTGACAAGAATTATTTTGGATGCTCTGTCCCGAGTTTTACCAGGTTTAAGAAACGAAAACTGCAAAGCGTAGATAGAGAGAGAAATCTATTAGGTAGGGATAACACATTTCAGGAATAAAACACCGATAAATAATAATTGATTCTGTATGCTTTTGTGTTTATACTTTGAAAACACCTTTAAAAATCTATGCTATATTAGGAGTCTATTTTATGGAAAATAAAATTAATTCTATTAATATAGATAAAATTATTAATGAACTAATAAAAAATTATCAACTTTTTACTGAAGAGAAAAAAGCTATATATTATTTTGTAGAAAGCTTGAGAGAATATTTAAGTTTCCTTCAGGAATTCGATAAAGAAATTAAAAATAGGAACTATACAAAATTAGCCCAGAAAAAGTTAGATAAAGCACAAAATAGAATTATTTTAGCTACATATTTATTTGAAAGTAAAGTCGTTTCAATCCCAGTAAGAGAAAGAATAAGAAAATCATTTAGAGAATTTGTAGGAAAATATATTTATCAATCTAAAATAATTAAACATGCTTATGAGAAACCACGAGGATATCCAGGAGATTACTGGCTTTTTGAGAGAGCTTATGATAATAAGCCAATATCTAAAAATATAGGATATTATTTTGATATATGGATATTAAGGCATTTCCTAACTGTAGGGATTCAGTATAGAAAAGAAAAAGCAAAATACTTTTTACGAAATTTCAGCAAGCACAGAAAAGGACAGCTAAAGATATTAAATATAGGTTGTGGTTCCTGTCGAGAAATAAGAGAATTGCTATTAGAAGATATCGATCTTAGTAAGAAACTTACTTTTACGTGCTTAGACCAAGATAAAAGAGCTTTAGAGTGCGCTAAGAAAGGTATAGAAGACCTGAACCACAATATAGATATCACTTTTCTTACCGAAGATATCTTACCTCTAATTGGTTTAGGGGGGAAGCATATTAGGATAAGTCCGCAGGATATGATATATAGTTTAGGTTTAGCAGATTATTTCTTGAAAACTACGCTTGAGAACTTTATAAAATTTTGCTATGGGAATTTGAGCAGTGGAGGAAAATTAATAATTGCTTTTTGTAGCTCATATAATCCTAAGCTTTATTTTCATTTGAGGTGGTTTTGTGAATGGAATTTCTATATTAATGATGCCTATGTTATAAGAGATTTTATTAAAAATGAATTGAATATAAAAAATATAAGAGTTATTTGGGATAAGCCAGAACCTGTTTTCTTTATAATAATTAATAAATAGAATTGAGTTTTAAAATTGCTTAATCTTTGATCAGCGGTAAAATACCATATAAGAGAATGTGTGTCAGTTACAACATTCACTTCGTTTCTCCATAATCATACGGAAAAAGAGATTTCTTTGCCTCACAGAATAATTTCTCATCAATATTACTACCTTTCCAAATACCTTTCAATGATCCCCGTTTTTTTGATTTCTTTGGTCTATTAATTAATTCAGAAGTTACTATATGAATAATTTTATAAAGTTTTGGTATATCATCTTCAGGAATGCCTTCTATTTCTTTTAAGATCTTTTTTTTATAAAGTGATATCATTTTTTCTTCCTCTATGTAGTCTGTTTTTTATTGTCAACTTTTGGATTCCTCTAAGATTTCCTCCTGCCCTATAGAAGAGAAAGATAATAATTCGATTCGAGTAATTGAAGAAATAAAAATATTATTTTTTTTAAAAAAGATCTGATTGAAAAAGTTAATAACATTTGAGTTATCTTTTAGAAAATAAATAATAATATTTGTACCTTATAAATAATTATTTATTGCCATTCTGATCTGATTTCTTTCTGATAATTGCGAGGGTCAATATCCTTATTTTTCCATATTCCTCTGGTATTCTTTATAATTTCAGAGGCATAAGTAAGTTTATTTAAAACAGAATCAGGAATATCCACTTCAATTTTTTCTTCATCCATATATTTTAAGGATTCTTTTGGCAAAGTAACTATTGACATAAGAATTTCTCCTATTTAGATATTGAGCATGGCTAAATCTTTTAATAATTGTATGAAAAATTACTCCGGAAACCAGCGCGGTTAAATTTAGCTGGGAATTGTTCTCCCTGAATAATTGTGGCTTTTACTTCATCTTCAGTCGCCCCACGCTCTCTCATTCTTTCTTCTAAATGCGGATGGAAACGAATTTCCATAAGCTATTTCCCCAAATTTAATATTTTAAAAAAGTGTTGGATATATTCAGGCTCTTTACACACTTTTTTTAAAACAAGGCCAATGCATTGATTTATTTGAGGAAAAAATTGGACATTCAAAACAACTCAAAATCTCTAATAAATAAAGAAACTGAATGTCCAATTATTGAAAAGCTGTAAAGAGCCTGTATATACTTAAAAGATATCATTATTTAGGATAAGAAGCAAACAATATGACATTAATAGGTTTGACGAAGTTATGCTATTATCATGAACAATAGTAATAATGTTAATTAATTCAGATTATAAGTGTACAATTGATCTTAACGGATTTTTCCTATAAATTCTTTTTAGATAGACGAAAAAGGAAAATTCAGAAGTTACTAACTGAATAATTTTTGTCACTTATGTTATTGATTGTATTTGGAATAAATGGCGCACTTCAATGCCATAATCTAACTCTTTAGAGTTATTGTCGCTACAGCAACAAAATATGACTACCCAATTATCACTTCAGATAAAATCATAAAAAGATTTTATAAAAATGTAATGATATGAACTTTTTTGAGAGTACAGCAAAGAATTTATATTTGGATGTTTTAGGGGTATGTTTTATATATTAACATTTACTACCCCTTTGTTTACCAAATATGTATTTTAAAGTATAGCAAAGAGTATTTGAAGGTAAATCAATTCTCACGTATAATTTTTATAGGGTATTTTTTAATTTAATATTGATAGAATATAATGAAGTGAGTAATTATATATGATCTTATAGGGAGATAGATTTATGAACTCTTTAAAGTCTATAACAGAAGAACTTGATTATTTAATGAAATATCATGGGGAGAATGAGGAATCAATACTATCCATGGCATTAAAAAAGGGAATGGATCAATTGTATAAAGAGGCTGTTATGAAATTATACGTTGATAAAAAGCTTGATCGAATTGAAGCAATCAATATATTAGGAATTGAAATTATTGAAGATTTAGATTATCAGAAAAGATCGCTAAAAGAAGATATAGAATTGGGTCTTCTTGATGGGTAAAATCATATCGGATACAGGTCCTATCCTTCATTTCAATGAAAATTTCTCTAATGGAGATTCTTTCTATTTTTCCTGAAATTATTATTTCAGATATGATAAGCTCAGAACTGAATCTTTATAACATTGGTCTATATAATATTTCTAACATTAAATTAGAAAATGTTAGAAATTATCTTATCAAAGAATTAACTATACCTTTCAAAATTCATGAACCAGACAAGTCAATCTTAATACTAGCCAAGAAATATGAGGGATCTCTTATTCTCAGTGATGACTTAGAGTTAAGAAGAGCAGCACAATTTTTAAATATCGAAGCAATGGGAACGGTTGGTATTTTGGTGAAAGCCTTTAAAAAAGGTATCCTTTCTCATCAAGCCCTATTCGACAACATTGATATTTTATTTGAAAATAGTTCTTTATTCACTTCAAAGGTTTTTAAAGATTATGTAAAGAATATGATCAAAAAACTTGTATGAGCAATTTGCATGTCAGAAATTCAATTTGGCTATATTTCGCCATGATATTACCTTGCCATTTTTTCTCCATTGGTCTTTATCTCCTCCATAAAGCAGAAATCCTTAAAAGGGGGATTTGAGCGTATAGTATAGAATTTATAACTGGATATTTTAGGGGTATGTTTTTTCGATATATTGGATATTTTAGGGGTATGTTTTGTATATATTGAATATTTTAAGGGTATATGATAATATAGAAATATGAAAAGGTTCGATGAAGCAACAATATTAGAATGGTTTCAAAGGGAAATACATAAACCTCTTGTAATTAGAGGAGCAAGGCAAGTTGGTAAATCTACATTGGTACGACAATTTGCCAAAAACAATAACCGCCCTTTGCATGAAATTAATCTAGAAAAAAATCCGCAATTAGAAGAAGTGTTTAAACGACAAAATATTCGTGAGATTATAAATGAACTTGAATTTATTACACAAAAGGGAAAAATAATCCCAGGCGAAAGTATTTTGTTTCTTGATGAAATTCAATCAATTCCTCACGCACTTCAAAACCTTAGATATTTTTATGAAGATATCCCGGCATTACATGTAATAGCTGCGGGCTCACTCCTTGAATTTACTCTCGCTACGCATTCATTTTCCATGCCGGTTGGCCGGATTGAATATTTATATATGTATCCTGTGAGCTTTTTTGAATACTTAAATGCCTGTAATGAAACGCATCTCTTAGATATCCTAAGAAATTATACAATTGGAGATTATTTTCCGATTTCCGTCCATGAGAAATGTATACATTATCAAGGCAATTATATTTTAGCCGGAGGTATGCCTGAAGCACTGCAAATATTAATTTCTGAAAATGATTTGGAAAGAGTTTTTAATGTTCAATCCCAAATATTAGAGACATACAGAGATGATTTTGCCAAATATGCCTCGGGGAATGAATTGCTGAGAATACAAAAAATTTATGACTTCATTCCTTCAGGAATTGGGCAAAAAATGAAATATGTAAACATTGACCCCCATGTCAAAGCACGTGAATTAAAAAAGGCATATGATTTATTAGTAAAAGCCGGTTTAATTATCCCAGCGTATCATTCAGACGCGTCTGGTATCCCCCTAAAAGCAACAAAAGATGAAAAAGTATATAAATCTTTCTTCCTTGATATTGGTTTAATAAATAGATCCTGTGGTATCGAGTATCTTCCTTTAGATATCTTAAAAAGTGTAAAATTTATCAATGAAGGTAAACTTGCGGAACAATTTATTGCTCAGCATCTATTAACCATTGGGAGAAAAAATGAAAAACAGCATATATTTTACTGGCTTAGAGAAGGAAGACGGACAAATGCAGAGGTAGATTTTCTTATTCAAAAAAATTCAGAAATATTCCCCATAGAAGTGAAAGCAGGTAAAACCGGGACTCTGAAGTCTATCCATCAATTTATATTCCGAAAGAAAAGTAAATGTGCTGTACGGTTTGATCTTAATCTGCCACGTAGAGAATCTGTTGAGGTAAAAATTAAACAACCTCAAGGTTCTCAAGAAGTCGAATTTAAATTGCTGTCGTTACCTCTTTATATGGTAGAAATGCTCCCGACCCTTCTTTCGAAGTCCCTGAAATAAAGCCGATACTCTAAGTGATACTAGCTCCGGGTGTTAATTCATATTTTTCTAATGCAGAAAGCTTTTTAGTCTCTTGAGGAAAGAAAATTTCTATCGAATGGTAATATTGGACAATTTGCAAGTTAAAAATTCAATTTGTCCAAAAAATTTAGAACTAAAGATCGATACCGAATTGTACAGACCAGTCCTGGCTGATAGCCGCTATTGAATCATAGACTATATCTGCTTCGTGAAGGTATTCAGCAGGAAGAGACGTGGCTATTGCTATACAAAAAGCCCCGGCTTGTTTTGCCGCTTTTATCCCATAAGGGGCATTTTCTATGACAAGGGCCTCTTCTGGCCTGATGTGTAACTGGTTCATGCATTTACAATAGGGGTCGGGGGCGGGTTTTCCCTGTTTTACGCTATCACCGGTGACCACCGCGTGAAAGAAGTTGTAAATAGACTTAGGGAGGATATGTTCTAATTCCTTCCTGGAGGTGCCGGTTACAAGGCCTAACAAGTATCCCTGATCCTTAAGAGAGCGTATGAATTGTGAAATTCCTGGAAATATAGTTGGCAAGGCGATTTTGTTAAAAATTTTTTCCTTCTCACGCAGTAGTTCCTCTTTCTCTTCAAGGCTAAGTTGTAGTCCATACTTGTCTGCAAGCTGAGTTATGCTTACTAATCCCTGTTCTCCTTCCCGTTTATATATCTCTAATTTATCCAATTGAATCCCCATGGAGGTGAATACTCGATGCCAGGCTTCAAAATGATAAGGCATGGTATCAGTAATAACGCCATCCATGTCAAAGAGAATGGCTTTATATTTTTTAAGCATAATAGCGTCGAATAAAATAAGTATGAAATATTGATAAGTGACCCATATATTTTATAATGCCTTATTCATGCTGCACATGTCAATGTCACTTCATTGAGTGCAAAATATCAGGGACACATATAAATCCAGCATTACAATATCTAAAGTGTCGTTTTCCCGAGGTATCCGCAACCCAGATTGTACGTGATGGCGATGTTGATTTAAGAACAAAAGAAAATATTAGATTATGCTCAGCATATATATTTTTAAGTGCAGAAAAAGGGTACGGATCAATATTTCTTTAACACAATACACGCATTATTGCCCCCAAATGCAAAGCCGTTATTAAGAGCGATATTTATCTCATGTTCTCTGTATACATTTGGCACGCAATCAATATTACAGGACGGGTCTGGCGTTTCATAATTTATAGTAGGGGGGATACAATTATTTTTTATAGCCAGAGTACACACAATAGTCTCTATGGCGCTTGCTGCTCCCATTGTGTGGCCAAGCATTGATTTAACAGAACTTACAGGAATTTTTTGAATATAATGTCCAAATATTTTCTTTAAAGCAAGACATTCGGTTTTATCATTTGCATAAGTTCCAGTCCCATGAGCGCTGATGTAACTTATATGGTGCACGTCTATTTTCGCATTTTTTAAGGCCAGTAAAATCGAGCTTAAAATGCCGCTAAACTCAGGCTTTGTCATATGATACCCATCACAGGACAAACCATATCCCATAACCTCTGCATAAATATTCGCTCCTCGTTTGATGGCGGCATCTAAAGGTTCCAGTACAATAATCCCCGCCCCTTCCCCGGGAATCATACCTTGCCGGTTTATATCAAATGGGGCGCACTTTTCGGGAGCAACCGCAAAAAGACGGTTGAAGCCCGTAAAAGTGATACGGGAAAAAGGATCAGCTCCGCCTGCAAGCATTAACTGAGCCCTCCCTATTTTTAAAAGATCAGAGGCATACCCTATGCTATAATTACCTGCGGCACAAGCACAAGGAAGAGATAAGGACTGTCCATGAATACCAATTTCTCGTGCAATAGTATTGCTCAAATTATTGGCAGAATATTTGGGAGCTAAATTTCCATTAATTTCATTTTCTTTATTATCTAACAATAAATTATTTATTTTTTCCAAGATTCGAATATCCGCCATCGTTGTCCCGATAATAACGCCGGCATCTTTTTTAGCTACCTCCTGCGTATCCAGACCCGCATCCTCGAGGGCCAGCCTGGCGGCAACGACAGCCATCTGGGAAGCCCTTCCCATACTCTTTATCTGAGTTTTGGTGAGATGCTCCTCTGGCTTGAATATCTTTACTTCTCCTCCATTATGGGTAGGAAAATCTTTTGTATCAAATGATTCAACAGGACTTATACCAGAGTGCCCTGCTAATAGATTTTTCCAGAATATATCCTTGCCAATGCCTATGGAAGATACGACCCCTACGCCAGTAATAACAATGCGTTTATTCATAATCTTCCCTGTTTATGTGATATACATTACTCACACTACAAATAATAATTCAGCCTTGCCAATCTGGGGAACTACTCATAAATGATGAATCGAAGGTTCTAGATATCTATTCGGCACGACATGCCAGGATAATCATTTTTTTAATATTACTATTTTTAGAGCATACTATGAGAGTATCTTTCTTTTCATAAGATATCATAATTAAAATCGATAAACAACTAAATTATTGAGAAGATAGCAATTTTTATTATAAAAGATTTAGTTAAAATTGGAATTGCCATGGATTAATTGAACAAGTTGCAATTTTTCCGGAGATATTTTAGGATTGAGGCATGATTCCACTATTTGAGCACTATCGAAGGTGTGCTGAGACACTTCCCCACGTATCCCTTGGGATTTTCCCAACACCCATCATGAAGGCTACTCACTTGGGTGCGGCTATTGGGGTGGATTCCCTGTATATCAAACGGGATGATGTGAGCGGGAAGATCTATGGTGGCAATAAAGTCAGAAAGCTTGAGTTTCTTCTGGGGCAGGCGCTGGGCATTGGTGCTCGTGAGGTTATAACCTTTGGCTATGCCGGTTCCAATCATGCCCTGGCAACGGCTATTTATGCCAGACAGGTGGGGCTTCAGAGCATTTCGGTGCTTTTGCCTCAACCCAATGCCCACTATGTGCGGCACAATCTTCTCTTGGGACATTATTTTGGCGCGGAGCTCCATCAGTATCGCACACTCATGTATGGCGCCGTGGGGAGTGTGTACCAGCTCCTGCGGCACAAAAGACGATATGGGGATTTCCCCTATATTATACCGCCGGGCGGCTCATCGCCGATGGGAATAATCGGGTTTGTCAATGCTGCCCTTGAGCTCAAAGAGCAGGTTGCATGTGGCAAGCTCCCTGAACCTGATTATATCTATGCTGCCTTGGGCACTATGGGAACGGCGCTTGGGCTTACGCTTGGGCTTAAAGCAGCGGGGCTTAAAACCAGGGTAATTGGGGTACGGGTCGTGGATGCAAAGTTCACTCGCCCGAAGAAGATGGCCCGACTCTTTTATCAAACCAATTCCTTGCTTCATGCCCATGACAGCTCCTTTCCCCTGTATGAGTTTTCTGACAAGGATTTAGAGATACGACATGGATTTATGGGGAGCCGGTATGCCCTTTTTACCGAGGAGGGGATGAGAGCGGCAGAATGCATGAAAACCCAGGAGGGGATTTCGCTTGAAGGAACATATACGGCCAAAGCGCTCTCTGCCCTTATTGATGATGCGACAAAAAAGGCCCTTCGCGATAAAGTGGTCCTCTTTTGGAATACCTATAACTCACGCAATCTTTCATATGCCATAGAGGAAGTTGATTATCATGATTTGCCCCGCTCTTTCCATCATTATTTCGAAGAAGAGGTGCAATCCCTGGACAGAAAATAGATTATGAAAATTTTTATTTTATTTATTCCTTTTTTTATACTCTCGTGCGCGACCGCCCGATTGCAAATCCCACAGGAGTGGACGGTGTCGGTAAAAGAGAGGAGCGGATGTGGGCCGTTTGGTATGTGTTTTCTTAAGAAAAGGCAGATTGAGGTCTATCCTCCATGGTGGCTTCCTGCTCACGGAAAATCTGAGGGATCATATAGCCTTTCGGAAAGGGCGATCATTACTCATGAATTGGCCCATGCATGGGGACTCAAAGGATGCAATAGGCCATGGTGTTTGATGTATGAACCGGATCGCACAGGCTGCAGCCCGGATAACAGAATTGTTGAAATGCTTGCTAAACCATTGCAATTGCTGTTCGGATTTCGTTTTTGCAGTAAATGCAGAAAATACCTTGAGCAGATGAATGCGTTTTCATCTGAGAGCGAATGATAGTTCGGCTTTCGTGACAATCTCGTCATTGACCTTGGCACACCCCTTCATTATCCCCCCCGTGCTTATTATGGTAACAGGCATCATTTCCATGATTAACACGTCACCAGGGACGACAGGTTTTTTGAATTTTGCTTTTACCCCACCAAAGAGAAATAAAGAGGTGGTACGCTCTTGCGTGGCCTGTGAGAGTTTAAAAAATATAATACAGGTTTGAGCCAGCGCTTCCAGAATAAGCGCTCCCGGCATAATTGGCTTCTGGGGGAAGTGCCCCTGAAAGAATGATTCATTATAAGTGATGTTTTTTAAGCACACTATCCGTGTATCGGGTTCAAAGCCTATGATGTCGTCAACCAGAAGAAAAGGAAAACGCTGAGGCAACAGTTCTTTTATGTGAGGGAAGCGGTCCGTCATAATCCTAGTGGCTCTTGCTATATTTTAGTACCAACTCGACGGTCTGATTTAGATTATCAAGCTTTGTCAGCTCTTCCTCAGGGATTTTGATTTTGTATTGTTTTTCCAGTTTAGCCAGTATTTCAAGGGCCATCATGGAATCAAAGCCAAGATCCTCGACAAAACTATGATTTTCCTGAATTTCTTCCTCGTCTCTTTCTGCTATCTCAGCAATCATGGCACGAATATTCCGTGTCAATGCTTCTTTCGAAATTTCCATTATATTATTATTCCTCCTATTATTATTTTTCTAAGATAATAGATGTATAATTGCTATGACGACAAAAAGAATTTACCATTACTTTATTTATGCAAGAGCTTCTGCACTTATTTTTTACATAGTCAAGATCGCATTCTTTGTCCATTTTTTGATAGTTAATGGTTGGTGGAATAGTGGCTTTATTAAGCGCAAGGAGGGCGCACATCATTTGAAAGCTTCCTGAAACGCTATAGCCTTCACCGACCATCGATTTGACGGCAGTTATGGGAAGGGTGACGGCTTTTTCCCCAAACACCTCTTTGATGGCGTGAGTTTCCATTTTGTCACAAACGGGGCTTGAATTGGCGCTCGCGCAAATCAAATCAATCTCCTCGGGGGATACCTTTGCCTCGTGCAGTGCACGGCTCATCGCCATCACAGCGCCTCTCTTCATATTATTACTGACGATCCTTCCAAAGCCCTTTATCTCGCCATAAATAGTGGCCCCTCTTTCCAGTGCATGTTCTAACTCCTCAAACACTAAAACGCCGGCCCCTTCCCCTAATATTACGCCATTTCTTCTCTTATCAAAGGGCATTGATTGCTCTATCCTGTTTACCTTGTGATTTGATTGGGCCAGGCATTCTGCCTTATAAAATCCTAAGAATGTTTGATGACACAATTCCTCAACTGCGCTGGTAAAGATAGTGCTCACTCTATTTAAATTTATCATATCGTAGGCATAAATAGCCGCGTCAAGAGCGGAGCAAAAGCCACTAGAGATTGTAGCATTAAGGCCTCGAATATCATACCTTATGGCAGCACGGCTTGCGGGGGCGTTAATAACTGTATTGGGGAAATGGGCCGGATTAACACAGGAAGGGCCCTCAGTCAGGCCGGATTTATCAAATTCACTGATACTTCGCACACTCCCCATGGTAGTGCCCACAACTATACCCGTGTCATAGGTGTTGTGCGCGCTTATTTCAATACGACTATCTTCAAGGGCTAAGTGGAGGGCAACATTGAGCAGCAGAGTACTTCGATCGAAGTACCTCAGCCCTTTTTTGCCAAGATAGGAGGAGGCCTTGAAACCGGAAATCTCGCCCGCCAGTTTCGAATTATAGCTCTCAGTGTTAAATAATGATATGGGCCGTATTCCCGATACCCCCTTTATTAAATTATCCCAAAATAGATCTTTGCCTATCCCATTTGGCGCAACTACGCCAATGCCTGTAATAACAATGCGGCTTTTGCCTGGGATGCGCTCTTTTCTCCCTGAAAATAGAAGGTTTTTGAATTCTTCGAGTGTAATCCGGCGGTCAAAACGCCGCCGGTTGGGGAAGTTGATTTGTTTGGTTGCTTCTCGTCTTTCTGTTTTTCTCAGATCAATCATAATTGTATTATGAAACTCAAAATAATAATATTTGTCAAGTTGAGAATACCTAATTTTATTATCGGGGGAAATCCTAAAGAAAATAGCATTTTATTAACTCTGATAGAATTTTTTTATGATTGATTTATAAAAAATAGGAGCTTTTTATATATCATTGAATTTGAGCTCTATCTCAAACCGACGGAATGAATAAAATTTATTTACGAATTGTGTGAAAAAATTAAAATTGTTGATCTTGAAGGGTGAATTATAGGTGAGAATAGGTTATACTGTGATCATGCATCCTGAACACTTAATTCACATACTATGAGCGCGTCACAAATAGCCCTCGCGATGTGTCCTGTTTTTTGGCCTGCCATGCCTCCGCTAAGTTTGGCATATCTTAAGGGATTTTTAAAGAAGAAAAAAATAGAGGCAGAGTGCCTTGATTTGAATCATTTTTTTTTCACGCATGTATCGCCCGCTTTCAAGGATGAGTGGCGAAAAAGCTGCAGCAGGGAATTTGAAAAAAATATACTCGATCTCCTTAGAATGCATTGTCCCGCCATGGTTCACTCTATGATAGAAAGGCTCCTTCATTATGATATTATTGGATTTTCCTGTTACAAAAGTAATTGTGTGGCAACACAGCAGATAGCACGGATTTTAAAAAAAAATAAACCTGACATGCGTATTCTGCTGGGCGGCCCTGAAATAACCGCGTGCTATTTTAAGTGGAAAGAAAACATAACAGAGAAATTCGGTGATTGTGCGGATTTCATTGTTGTGGGTGAGGGTGAGGCGCCTCTTTTTGACTATGTGATTGAAAAAAACAATCCTTCACCCTCAATAGCGCTGTTTCAGGAATTAGATGATGCAGATGAGTTGGGGAGTCCTGATTTCAATGATTTTGAGCTCGCGTCATATCCCAAGAAAGGTGCCATTTCCCTCATGCTTTCACGGGGCTGTATAAGAAGATGTCAGTTTTGTGCAGAAAGGCTTTTGTATAAAAAGTTTCGCCTCTATTCCGTAGAAACTATCATACAGCAGATTACATCACTCACACAGAAGGGAATTTCCACCTTTATTTTCCATGATTCCCTTATCAATGGTGACCTGTTCTGGCTTGATCGTCTGTGTGATGCTTTCATTGAAAATTGTGGGTCCATAAAGTGGGAGGCCCAGATGGCAATACGAAAGGATATGTCCGAGGCCCTGCTTCGGAAAATGAAAAGGAGCGGGTGTTATCACTTGTTCGTCGGACTTGAGTCAGGAAGTCGCAGGACCCTTAAACAGATGAATAAAGGTTATACACCGGTAGATGCGCTCCATTTTTTCAAAAAACTTAATGACGCAGGTTTGTCTTTTGGGATAAGTATGCTCATCGGTTTTCCCGGGGAAACCCAGGAGGATTTTATGAAAAGCCTTCAATTTGTTATTGATAACAAAGCCATAATCCCCAAAATAGAGCAGGTGAATCCCTTTGTTTATTATGAGGGTATTCCCTTCAAAGAGACCTCTGATTATAAAGATGAGCCTGAATCCTTGCGCAGGGCCCAATTGTTTATTGAAAGAATCAAACAGGAGGGAATAAAGCATACCAATGCATTTTTACTGAATCTCGTGGAGCCGGAATGGAAATAAGAGAGGTTGAGATTTCAAAAATATTAAATCCCACATCCATCGATCTTGGGGAATACGTTATTAATCCCTTTAGAGGATGTGAGTGTGCCTGTCTTTATTGTTATGTCAGGCACAATAGAGTAACCCAGCGGGATACGCGGCGGTGGGGGGATTATGTGGATATACGGGTGAATGCGCCGCTTCTTCTTGAAAAGGAGCTTGTCAAGAAAAAGCCCCAGAGGGTCCTCCTGGGATCAACTACCGAGTGTTTTCAGCCCATTGAAAAAAAATGGCGCCTTACAGAAAGGATTCTTGAAATTCTCAACCGGCACAAGGTATTTTATACTATCTTGACACGGTCGCCGCTTATCCTCGATGCCGTGCCTCTCTTAAAAGAGGGTTTTTGTGAGGCAATTTACTTTACGATGAACCACTTTAAGGATTCTTTTAAACGAGTGCTGGAGCCAAAAAGCCCCCCTTTTGAAAAGAGAATTGAAGCAATTAAGGAGCTTGCAGGAGAAAATATTCCGGTGATACCATATATTTCACCGGTATTGCCCTTTATCTCTGATGTTTCAGAAATTTTTTCACAATGCAAAAATAGTAAAATGATTGAATATGAGGGATTGAATTTTAATCTCGGGAATATCAAAGAGATCATAGAGCGTATAGGCGAAATCCATCCTCAGTTACACACTATGTATGAAAAAATGCTCAGTGATCGGGAAAGCTACGAGCAGACCTTCAGCAGAGTGCGCAGACAGATCGTGAAAGAGGCAATCAGAACAAAGACGAATCACCGCATTTTTATTCATACATGGCATTCGTATTTTGAAAATAGGTATTCAAAAAATTCCTGTATTGATATAACTTGATTATGCTATTATAATATAAATAAGTATACCTAAAGGTAATAATAAATTTAACGTTGATTGTGAACAAAGGAATAAGAGTATTTTGAATATAGGGCTTTTGGGGGGCACGTTCAATCCTATTCATAAGGGGCATTTAATAATTGCCGAATATGTCCGCTCTCAGTTTAAATTGGAAAGGATATATTTTATCCCCTCTGCGATACCTCCCCATAAATCAAAACCTCCTGTTGAGGCTCATCATCGCCTGTCAATGATAAAACTTGCCATACAATCTAATTCTCATTTTTATTGCTCTTCCCTGGAAATAGAGCGGGGTGGAAAATCGTATTCGATTGATACCGTCCGTTCGTTTAAGGAAAAATTTGGGGGGAGAGAAAATCTTTTCTTTTTGATCGGATTAGATGCATTCCGTGAGATCTCAACATGGAAGAACTATACTCAACTTTTCAATTTATGTAAGTTTATAGTGATTAATCGTCCCTCTTATAATCCCTTGGACCAATCAGAACATAATTTATCAATGATACTATCTGAAAAAGATAAGGACCTGAAATTGCAAATAATAAACTCAAATCCCAATGAAGCCCCCCATCAAGTGTGTCCTCAGGATAATATTGACCTGTTTTTTGTATCAATTCCTCCTATTGGTATTTCTTCCACAAAAATTCGGAAGATGGTTGCCTCAAACCTATCTATCCGCTATCAGGTGACAGATCAAGTTGATCGATACATAAGAAAAAATAATCTGTACAGGAATTAAAAGGACTTCTATGCCCCCTAAAAAGGTCAATGATATTTGTGAAATTGTCAAATCAGCAGCAAATGCGGCACTGGAGAAGAAAGCAGAAGATGTGGTGATCTTAGATCTACGGAATATATGTGATTTTACTGATTTTTTTATTATATGCACAGGTTCTACCGCTCGTCACTTAAGCGTCATCGTCGATTCTATTGAAGAGAAGCTCTCATCACTCGGAATAAAGAAAGATCATTTAGAGGGTTATCCGAATTCTGACTGGATTTTAGCTGATTTTAGCGATCTAATTGTTCATGTATTTACTGATGAGAAAAGGGAGTTTTACGAATTGGAACATCTGTGGGGAGACGCCCCACGGTTGGATGTCGTGAGTGAAAATTAAAGTCTTAAGCTTTGGCAAAACGAAAGAAGAATATTTAGCAGGGGCCATTGCGGATTATTGCAGGCGAGTAAATTTTTACAGTCATATAGAGTGGATCGAGCTCACTTTGTCCGCCAATAAAAAATCTATTCAGCAGAAGATAAAAAGAGTAAAAAGCACCCTTACTAGCCATTATATTGTTGCGCTTGATGAGAAGGGAAAGGAATACACCTCAAGGCAGTTTGCCTTCTTTATTGAGAAAATGATGGTATCGGGAAAAGAACAGATCACCTTTATTCTCGGTGGGCATGATGGTTTAGAGGAAGAATTATTAAATAGAGCAGACACGCGTATCTCACTTTCTCGTATGACGTTTACCCATCAAATGGTTCGTTTGATCTTCATAGAACAATTATATCGAGCATTTACTATTATTAAAGGAGAGGCATATCACCATTAGCAGTTCTTTTGATATTCTTTTCTCTTGTGCACAAAGAGTGCTCGATATTATCTTCCCTCCCTGTTGTGTAATCTGTGGAACTCTTTTCCCTCTCGGGTGCAAGGATGTCATATGTAAAGACTGCTTTGAAAAGGCTGTTGTTATCACTTCGCCGTTTTGTCAATATTGCGGCCTCCCGCTTCACAAAGACAGCGGTGAGACCTTATGTGCGCGATGCTCTCGATTATACTGGAATTTTGATTGTGCGCGTTCATTCTTTGTGTATGAAGGGATTATTAAAGAGGCTATTTGTGCATTCAAATATAAAAACAGGGTGAAGATCGGGAAATGGTTTGCCGGGAAGATGGCAATGAATTTAAAAAAGTTGAATATGCATGATAAGTATCATATGATCTGCCCCGTCCCCCTCTCAGGAAAAAAATTTGGAAAACGCGGATTTAATCAGTCTTCTATTTTAGCCAAAGATATCGGTGCCCTCCTGAATATACCGATACGATCTCTACTCGGAGAACATACGCACAAAAAGTCGCAGGTGGGGCTGGATGATAAGACGAGGTGGCGTAATATTCAAGGGAAATTCTTTATAAGGCCCGGGGCACAGATAAAGAATAAAAGCATATTGTTGATCGATGATGTATTTACTACGGGGGCTACGGTGAATGAATGCGCAAAAATCCTGAAAGGGGCCGGCGCTCATTATGTGGGGATAATAACATTGGCTCGTGCTGTTTAGTCCTTTGAATTTTTGTCAATACATGATACTATTAAATCTTCATTAATTTTTTGGCTCTATGTTGAAAATCGGCGGGTACTTATGGACGGGTACTCATGGATTAGAGTGAAAATGATAAGTAAAAATTAAATGAGAAGGAGTATGATATGAGAAAAGCAATTATTGCCGGTAATTGGAAGATGAATATGACGTGTGAACAGGCCAGAGATCTGACGGCCACCATTAAAAGCGGATTGTCCGGACCATTATCCGTAGATGTGGTGATTATACCGCCTTATACTGCGCTTGATGTGGTTAATAATCTCATTCATGGAAGTCAAATTATGCTGGGAGCCCAGAACATGTATTATGAAGAGATGGGGGCCTATACCGGCGAGATATCCCCGCTCATGCTTAAAAGTTGCGGATGTCGCTATTGCATCATTGGCCATTCAGAGAGAAGGCAATATTTTGGTGAAACCGATGAGAGTATAAATAAAAAGATTAAAGTTGCTCTGAAACATGATTTGATCCCCATATGCTGTATAGGGGAAACGTTGGAACAACGGGAAGAAGGCAAAACATTTGCCGTGGTTGAGCAGCAGATCAAGATGGATTTAGAAGGGTTGTCAGATGAGGAAATGGGTCGCACGATTATTGCGTATGAGCCTATATGGGCGATCGGCACAGGGAAAACCGCCACCCCGGAACAGGCTAACGAGGTGCATGCCTTTATTCGGAGCCAATTGGTCACTATCTTTAACGCTCAATTGGCGGAAATGGTGCGTATCCAATATGGCGGGAGTGTAAAACCGGATAATATCGATGGTCTGATGGCGCAAAAAGATATTGATGGCGCTCTTGTAGGAGGAGCAAGCTTAAAAGCCGATGCCTTTACAAGGATAGTAAAATTTGATAAAATATAATTTTAGTATAAAAAAATAAGGAGACGCGGATGTACAGTTTTATCTTGGTGATACATTTGTTTGTGTGTATTGCTATAATACTTATTATTATCAGTCAATCGAGTAAGGGTTCTGAAATGGGAGCGGTATTCGGAGGAGGTGCGAGCCAGACTGCATTTGGCAGCCAGGGTCCGGGAAGTTTTCTTGAAAAGCTTACCACAGTGTTTGCAGTGGTGTTTATGGTGACTTCCCTGAGTCTGGCTTATTTGTCAACGAACCGTGTATCACACAAGGAAGGACCGGCGGGTCCTCCTCCTGTGCAAATGCCGGTGCAAGAAGGCCAAATGCCAGTGCAGGAGGGCCAAGCGCCTGCGCAACAGGGCCAATCACCCTCACAAGCTGGGCAAGGCCAGTCACAACCGGCACCTTCGCCACCCCCGGAGATGCCTCCACCTGCAGAATAATAAAAATGAATCATTGGTTACATAAGTTACCATTTTTAAAAAAAGAAGCAGAATTTGAAACTGCACGGGGATATTATATTTGCGGGAAATACCAGGAAGCGGGCAAGATTTTTGAGCGCTTTGTAGCGCGCCCTAAAAAATATGGCCTTTATTATAACCTGGCCCTCTATTATTTGCGACAGATTCACCTTAACCTTGCCAGTGGATATATTCATGGCGCTTTTTATGAAAAAGCAATAGGTGAATTAAAAAAAATCGAAGAGATTAATCCTCACTATGCTGATGTTCACTTCCAGCTTGGTAATTGTTATGCGTATCTGAGCATGTTTGAGAAAGCCATTTCTGAGTTTGAAATGGCTTTATATATTAATCCCAAATATCATGAGGCAAGGACAAAACTTGCTCTTATTTTTGCAAAAACACATCAATACAATAACTCGATTAATGCCTATAAGCAGATATTGAAAGAACACCCTGATTTCTCCGATATCCATTTCAATCTGGGGATCGTATACGGCATGAACCGTGAGTATGCCAAAGGAGTACGTGAACTTGAAACCACCCAGACCTTAAATCCGCAGTATCCCTTGCTTGATAATGCATTAGCAATAATGAGAAAGGGACTTGCAAGTAAGGCTGATGAAAAGACCCATCTGGAGATAAAGGAGCAACTCAATAATCATTTAATCATACTTTTAGGATTTGGAGAGAAATATTCTTATCAGGTGGAGCTGCCGGAGGGGTATAATTTATGGGATTATTTGATCGATCTTTATAAAAAGGTTCAAATGGTACATCCTGAGTATTCTGACGTATTTTATCATATAGGGCTTTTTTATGAGAGGAAAGGAGAATATGATAAAGCAGCAGGGTCTTTTCGCGAGGCATTAAAATTAAATCCTGATTATATAGAAGCTCAAATAGCCCTGAGCTTGTGTTTGCGCAGAATCGGAGATCTTCAGGGCGGTATTGTGCAATTGGAAGATGTTATCCGGAGACGTCCGCATTATGCGGATTTATATTCTCATCTTGCCAGTATCTATAGTGAAATGGGGAAGACTGAGAAAGCGATAGATTGTTTCAAATTAGCTCTTAAGCGAAATCCTCACTACAATGATTCACGGGCAGGGCTCGCCATCTTATACGAACAGAAAGGGATGATAAAAGAGGCAATACTCCAATGGGAGGATTATGCCCAGCTCTTAGAGAAAGGTCAGTGGCAAGAGAATGTAAAATCACATATTATCCGATTAAAAGAAGATGAGTAAGAAGTCATCATCCTCTACAGGATATTCTCCTATGAGTGGCTTTAAGTTATTTCGTTTTTTATTTCATTTACCTTCCTTTTTTAAATTATTCTGGAGGCTCTTTATTGATTCGCGTGTGCCTTTTTATGCAAAAATATTCCCTGTCATGGTCATTGTCTATATTATAAGCCCTATAGACCTGGTCCCTGCCGTATTAGCGCCTTTTTTGGGAAGCCTGGATGATATAATAGTGTTCTTTCTCGGCATGAAGGGATTCTTGCTGTGCATTCCCGAGGAGATCGTTGCTGAGCATATTGCGAAAATTGAGCACGGGATGTGAGCTTTAAAAATTTTGTAGTACACAATGTTTGATTCCAATAATCGTTGCATCAACTATATGCGTATCTCCATTACCGACAGATGCAATTTGCGTTGTCGATATTGCATGTCTCACACGAACATCACTCACCTTCCCCATGAAGAGATCCTTTCTTTTGAAGAGATTATTTGTCTTGTCTCTATTGGTATGAGGATCGGTATAAGCAAAGTGCGTATCACAGGGGGGGAGCCTCTGGTGAGAAAGGGGGTCATTGACCTTATATCCGGGTTAAGCGCGCTAGAGGGATTGCAAGATATTTCCCTTACAACCAATGGTGTCTTATTAAGTGAATATGCGGATAGTCTGCTCAAAGCCGGAATAAAAAGGCTCAATATAAGCCTTGATACATTAGACAGGGAAAAATATCATTATATATCGGGAAAAGATTGTCTGATGCATATCTGGGAGGGAATAAGAAAGGCAGAAGAATTGGGGATTTCCCCGATTAAGATCAATATGGTGGTGATTAATGGATTCAATGATGATGAAGTGTTGAATATGGCTAAATTAACATTAGACAGGGCTTTATGGGTCCGTTTTATTGAATACATGCCTCTTGGGGACCATGATTTTTGGAGTAAAGAGAGAATTATACCGAACAGCACGGTAAAGAATATGATTTCAGAGTATGCATCCCTTATTCCCCTCGATTCAGCAAAGCATAATGTGCTCAATCAAAGATATCGCTTTGAGCATGGAAAAGGAGAGATAGGTTTTATTAGCCCTATAAGTAATTGTTTTTGCAAAACATGCAACAGAATAAGAGTGACGGCGGATGGGAGGCTGCGTAATTGTCTTTTTCATGATCAGGAGATAGATATAAAAATGCCTATGAGAGCTGGGGCGAGCGATGAAGAATTACGCGCTATTTTGGAGAAATCAATAAAAAGTAAGCCTATGAAACACCGATTACTCGAAGATGTGTCTCATAAGTGCAAACGCTCTATGTGGAATATTGGCGGATAATCTCAGATACTGAGGAGTAAGAGAGCGAGGTTCCCTGAGGTGTGTATGATCATGGGGGAGAGTATGCTTTGTGAAAATTCAAATGAGAGGGCAAAGATTACTCCTCCGATGAACTGGGTGAAAAATTGGAGAATAAAACGGATTATAAATCCTATTAACCGTTTCATCGATGGTGCTCCGAGACATGAAAGAAATGTTTTGACTGAATGGATAAAAAAGGAGATGTCATGACATGATGCAAAAAATAAGGCAGAGAGGATAATCGCAATGGGTAAATAAAGTTTTTTTCTTATTGAATTATAGATAATGCCTATAAAAAGAATATCTTCAACAATAGGCCCTAAAAAGCATCCAATAAGAATTTTTATAAGAAGGGCGCCGCTGCTTATTTGTTGCTGGCTTCCCGCACGAAAAAAAGAGAGAGGATTTTTCCCAAAAAGCAGAAAACCAAGGCCAATCAGGCCCACCACTCCTGCAAAGCTGAGGCTCCAGTATATACCATGTAATAAGCCTTTTTTAAGATGAGAGACAGAAAGCCCAATAGTATTGAGAGGATAACGCCCAATATACAAGAACAGAGCGATAATGCCCAGATCAATTACACGAACGGCTCCGATAAAAAGATACGCTGTGTAACGGGCATTGGCATACTGATAAAAATATCCCTTATAGAAAACACGCGCGATAAGTTCAACAATGAGAACAAAAAGAAATAAAAGAGAGCTTTGAAGTATTGAAATGCTTTTATTATTATAAAATTTATGATTTATATTAAAAGAGTTGTAAGATTCTTCCATAATACCCGTCTATTAAAGTACATCCCCAGCATTATACCATTTTAGCAAGGATAATGTAAGTTTTTATATATTATTTTGTCCGTTATGTTGACAGATTTTCAGGAGGATATTATACTTTTACTTTGCCCTTAATTAAGGGCAAAGTTATTTTATGGTAACTATTTGTAATATAAGATATTAAATACACATTGTATTTTTTTAAATTGTAAATCGTATGGTACTTTCTATCGATATTATAATTATAGAATTAATTTATAGTATAGCAATCTTTTTATTTCAGGATCCTCATAAGAGGCCTGAGGTCTGGGGGAAAATCTTTATTAATTCATAAATTAAGAGGGGGGTGAGAAATGAGATAGTAGTGTGTATATTTTTTTAAGGAGTCATGAGAAACGAAGAAAAGAAGGTTAAAGGAGGAAAAAGTAATGAGTAATGTAAAAAGTAAATTGGGTATATTAATGATAACACTTCTTGTGTGTGCACTCATGGGCATGCCATCTGTGTTTGCTATGGGTGGCGGCATGGGTGGCGGCATGGGTGGTGGCATGGGCGGCGGCATGGGTGGCAGCGGCCTTGGCGGTAGTCTTGGCGGCATGAGTGGTCTTGCCGGCCTAAGCAGTATGGGCAGTGCCCTTGGCACCATGGCTACTGGCATCTTTGGCGGTGGTGGCGGCTATGGCCCTGTCATGGCTGGATTAGTTGCTAAAACTGCTGCAGGTACCGTTATGGCAGCCCCTGCTCCTAATTGGGGCATGTTTGATGTTATTACAGCAGGGCCTTTGATGACCCCTGTGGGGGCAGTTTCAGGCTTGGTAGCCCCTGTAACAGGTGTGGTGTCACCCGTAGGTGGCATGGCAACTGCTATAATGGCGGCTCCGGCTGGGGGAGCAATGCCCGGGTTTACTCCTGGCGTGAGCGTGCCTATGGTAGGAGGTACCACCGGTGTAGCAGGTACTGGCCCAGCTCTTATGGCTGCAGGTTTAGGTGGCTTTACCGGCGGTGCTGCAGGCCTTATGGCAGGTGGTTTCGGAGGCTTTGCCGGTGGTGGTGCAGGCCTTATGGCAGGTGGTTTTGGCGGCTTTACTGGTGCTGCTGCAGGAGCGGGTGGTGCAGGACTCATGATAGGCGGTACAATCCCTACATGGATGACAGGTGGTGGAACCGCAACCATGACACCTCCATGGGCAGCTATATTATCCGGTATTGTCGCGACAGGAACAACTACCACGACAATGACACCGGGAGCAGGTGCGATGGTTCCCGGAGCAGTTGCTGCGATGGTTCCTGGTGCAGCTGTGATGGTTCCGGGAGCAGGTGCAGTAATGGCTCCTACTGCTATGCCTGGGGTTGGTATGATAATCGGTACTGCGACAGCACCTGTAACAGTAATAGCTCCTACAGTAATAGCTCCTACAGTAATAGCGACAGTAATAGCTCCTACAGTAACAGCTCCTACAGTAATAGCTCCTACAGTAACAGCTCCTACAGTAACAGTAACAGCGACAGTTATCCCTCCTACAGCAACTGCTACAGCAGTTGTGATCACCACGGGTGTGCTATAAATTTATTATTGAGCATCCAAAAAGCCTGGCAGATGTATCTGTCAGGCTTTTTTTATACCCCACATAAGATATTTCGAAAATTTTAATTTCAAGGCGTGCCCTCCCTTACCACACGATATATCCCCAAAATTCGAATTGCGAATCATATTATCTTTTCCTTGACTTTTCTTCGCATAAAAGCTACAATTAAAATCTATTTCACGCTTGATTTTTTTATTATAAACCAATAGTTAGCCTCATTGAAGATAAATAAATTGAGGGGGGTAAATATAGATATGGAAAACAGTTCAAAGATACCTGATAAATATGGGGAAAGTCACTTACATCTTTGTGCTATCAAACCTGGCTTAATTTATGCGTTATGGGAGATTAGCAAGAATGATATAAGTGATTATGAACAGTCAGGAATACCAGAAATCAATTCTTATAAGCTCATCGTTCGTTTGCATGATATTACAGATGTCATTTTTAAAGGAGATAATTCGCTCGATTATGAGATTTTTGAACTCCCTAAAAGTGGACATCACTGTCAACTCCATGCTGGGGAGCCTGGCAGAGTTTATGTCGCTGATCTTGAATTTTTAGGCCCTGATGAACAATCTTATCTATTGGCGCGATCAAAACCCATTAAAATCCCAAAAGCAGCCCAGACCAATTCAGGGCAAGAACGATGGTTACAGGTAAAAGAAGGCTTTGCGGAGGTGGCACCTGTCAAGTCTGAACCTAATCATAAAGGGTATGTTTGCCTGATTCTTCATGCTCATCTCCCCTTTGTGCGACATCCCGGAGATGAAATATATCTTGAGGAGGAATGGCTCTTTGAGGCAATGACGGAATGTTATATACCTCTTCTTAAGATAATGTATCAGTTTGTAGAAGAAGCAATAGATTTTAGGCTGACAGTGTCACTGAGTCCCCCGCTTATTGCTATGCTTGAAGACCCTCTCCTCCAGAATAAATATACGCATTATCTTGACCGTTTAATCAGTCTTTCGGAAAAAGAAATGAAACGGACCAAAAACAAACTAGTATTTTATGAACTTGCGGAGATGTACTATACAAATTTTTGTGAAATTAAACGACTGTTTTGCACTGTATATAAAAAGCGTCTTACGAAGGCATTTAAAAAGCTTAACGATCTTGGATTCTTGGAGATTATTACGAGCGCGGGAACTCACGGATTTCTTCCGGTATTGCAGCTCAATCCCGCTGCAGTGAGGGCTCAAATAGAATCCGCGGTTGAATATTATAAGAATATCTTTGGGAAGAATCCCACAGGGATATGGCTGCCCGAATGCGGTTATTATGAAGGATTAGATAATCTATTGAAAGAGTATGGCATTCAATATTTTATTTTAGACAGCCACGGTCTTTTAAATGGCTCTGATAAACCAAAATATGGGGTTTATTCCTCTATATATTGCCCATCGGGTGTAGCAGGTTTTGCCCGAGATCCGGAATCATCCCAACAGGTATGGAGCGCACAATCCGGCTATCCTGGTGACGCTGATTATCGGGAATTTTATTGCGATATTGGATTTGATCTTGATACTGACTATATTAAGGAATTCACATTACCGAATGGACAACGTAAAAATACCGGTATTAAGTATTATCGAATAACAGGCTCTGACAAGAAAGAACCGTATAATAGACGAAGAGCTCTCGATAAAGCAGCAATCCATGCTCAGTCTTTTATGCAAAATAAAATTAATCAAATCAATAATCTGTGTAATTCAACCTTTAAGAATTCTAACCGTTTTCCTATTATTATCGCTCCTTTTGACGCGGAACTCTTTGGACATTGGTGGTATGAAGGCCCGGACTGGATCAATTATCTTTTTAGAAAGATAATATTTGACCAAAATGATATAAAATTATTTACTCCTTCAGAGTATTTGATTGAGCATGAAGTAAATCAGGTAATGATACCCTCTGCTTCGACATGGGGGGATAATGGATATAATGAGGTGTGGATTGATGAGAGTAATGATTGGATTTATCCCTATCTTACAACCGGTGCCAAGCGAATGCAACTTTTAATTGATAAATTCGGTAAATTCAAAGATCCTTTAGTAAAACGTGCCCTCAAACAGGCTGTCAGGGAATTGATGTTGGCTCAAAGCAGTGACTGGGCATTTATAATAAGAGCAGGTACAACAGTAGAATATGCCTACAATAGGATAAAGGAACATATCGAACGATTCAATTTACTCTATGATCAAGTTCGAAGTTTAAGCGTGGATAAAGAATGGCTGGAAAAAATAGAATACGAGGATAATATTTTCCCTGATTTAGATATTAGTATATTTGGAAAAGATAGCGCTCTTACACCAATAGATAATCAAGTAGAATCAGTCTACATTCCATGGATGAATTTTCATCAACCCGATATTTTCTCCGAATTATCCAATGACCATGGATTAATTAATAATATTGAGGCTCTTTTATTAGATCCTGACAATGACAAAAAACAGGAAGGCATGGACTTGCTCAAAGCCTATTATTCAATAGCGCATTATTTAAAAGGCCTGGCAGAAAAGGGGCTTACGCTGAACCTAATGCTTACTCTATCCGGTCCACTCATGAATTTCTTACATAGGTTATCAAATAAGGAGGTACTCAAGGGTATACCTGAAAAATATAGAAATATATTGAATATATACCTTGATTTTCTTAAAGAATACCCGGATATGGTGGAAATAGTGGGAAGTGGCTGTTATCAACCCTCCTTCTCTATTATTCCTGAGGAAGATTTTGCCCATCAGATTAAAGAATGGAAGAGAATTTTTGTTTTGTACTTCGGAGAGGAGAATCTAAAACGAGTAAAAGGCTTTTGGGCGCCTGGCTTGGATCTTAGAAAAAAAGATTCTCATTTATTTAAATTAATTAAACTTCTCAAAGATGAGGGATATAAATGGCTTTTGCTGAGCAGACCATTATCCGAAGAATATAACTCCAATCAACCCTATCGTTTAACTGTGAAGTATAATAATCAACAAATAAGTATTGTGACAATTTTTGGTGATCCGGTTATGGCTAAGATGCTGTATGAACAGAGACCACCGATAGAAATACTTCATAGGATTAATCATCCTGAAGATTTGGATTATCCTAAGCTTACCATTGCGCCGGTGAATGAGGATTCAAAAGCATCTTATATTCAGTCATTCTTCCCACAGACTTATACTCCATTTCTTAAAATGATCTACGGTCTTCCTCAGATAAGATCAATGACAGTGAGTAATTTTTTATCAAAATATTACGCAAAAGGGGTCTTTTCCCAATTGGTAATAAATTGCGAGATGGATAGGGAGCTGGCGATTATTAAAGATGAAATAAAGAAATTGAGCTTGTTTTTTAATTCCTCTGTAAAACGCTACCGGGAGAGGGAAGGATGTGAGCTTGATTCCTTGACAGGAAAGGATCACCGTGCTTGTTCCATATATAAGGAGGCAAAGCATATATTATTGAGTTGTGAAAGCTCGATTTATTCCCATATAAGGGATGAATATACGCATGAGCAGATTAAAAAGTCGCTCGGTATTGCAAGGAGCAAGATTCTTGAAATGCATCAGATTCTAAATCCACCTAAATCGTGAAAGTATCATTAGGGGATGGAGGAAAAAGATCATCTAAAACTCAGGGTGCGTTTTGCTCCGAGCCCTACGGGCTATCTTCATGTTGGAGGAGCACGAACAGCTCTTTATAACTGGCTCTTTGCCAGAGGATATAAGGGTATATTTATCCTTCGGATTGAGGATACCGATAAAGAGCGTTCCAATGAAACCTACCTGTCAAAGATACTAGATGATCTAAAATGGCTCGGTCTTGAGTGGGATGAAGGCCCCTCGTGTGGTGGGGCCTATGGCCCCTATTATCAAAGCCAGCGTCATCAGATTTATGCTCATTGTGTTCAAAAATTACTTGAGAGTGGCTGGGCATATCATTGTTTTTGCACTCAGCAGGAGCTTGAGCATCGAGCTTCTTTTGGATATGATGGCAGGTGCCGAAATCTGTCACCTGAGGATGTAAAAAGCAAATTAGCAGCACATAAAGAATCAGTGATTCGTTTTAAGGTCCCTGACAGTGGTGTGACAGAATTTAAGGATATAATTAAGAAACGAATCCGGGTAGAGAATAAGGAACTGGATGATTTTGTTATTGTCCGCTCAGATGGAAGTCCCACCTATAATCTTACCGCAGCAGCAGATGATATAAGCATGAAGATTACCCATGTGATAAGAGGAGATGATCATGTGTCAAATACGCCAAAACAAATACTGATATATAGGGCACTGCAAGAGGTCCCTCCCCACTATGCTCATATCCCAATGATTATGGGGCCGGATGGCACACGGTTGAGCAAGCGTCATGGAGCCACAGCAGTGACTGCGTATCGCCAAATGGGATTTATTGCAGAGAGCATGGTGAACTATTTGGCGTTGCTGGGATGGTCGTATGATGATAAACAGACTCTATTTGAGCTGCAAGAGCTTATTGATAAATTTTCTCTTAATAAGATTAGTAAAAAGGCAGCTATCTTTGATGAACAAAAATTAATCTGGATGAATGGGGTGTACATGAGAAAATGCTCATCTGAACGCTTTTATTCCCTCTGCCTTTCTTATCTTAACAAAGATGGATTCACCTATCTGCAGGATGAAGGGAAAGTAAAATTTAATAATAAACATGTCGATAAGGATTATCTTTTGCGAGTTCTTACTGCAGTTCAAGGCAGAATAAAAAGGCTTGATCAGGTAACGGATTCAATAGCATATTTTTTTGAGGATACTATCACGTATCAAGAAGAGGCACACGTCATATTAACAGAAGATAAAAAGTTAGTATATCGCATCCTGTCAACTTTACAAAAAAAATTATCTGTGTTAGAATATTTTAATATCTGCACGATAGAGCAGGCCTGCAAGGAGGTCGTTTCGCAGATGGGCATAACATTAAAGGATTTTGTGCATCCTGTGAGGGCGGCAATTACCGGGAGGACAGCGAGTCCGGGGCTATTTGAGACAATGGAGCTTGTTGGGCGTGATAAGGTCATATCGAGAATAGATCATGCCCTAAGGTATAATGAATCTGCTGCAGGATCGGCTAACGGTAGGCCGGGTGACTCTGGATCACTTAGTCCAGGTTCGAATCCTGGTCCTGCAGCCATAGATAAACAATAAAAGTATGGCGCTATCGTCTAGGGGTTAGGACGGGTGGTTCTCAGCCATCAAACCGGGGTTCGATTCCCCGTAGCGCTACTTTTAAATCCTTGTTTTTTCATACCTTATTTAATGCATTTCAATAAAAATCAGTGTCCCCAATGTGTCCCCAGAAAGAATTGGTTGGTTTTTGAACAGATACTCCTAAAGGAATGTATAAAAATCTTGAACAGACATTAGAGAATATACATTGGAAGATACGATGGCGACAAAAAGCCAAAATGGTCATCTATAAGAATAATTTTTCCCTGACCATATCATAGAATCATGAAATATCCGCCAGAATTGGCTTTTAAGGAACATTTTTATTTCACCAAATAGTTTTTAATGTCTACAAAATTTTAATGGCTGTATTTTTAAATAAGAACTACATTTTTTGTCTATGTTTAAGAGAATAAACCTATTACTTAATATATTTTTATATGTAATATTATTTTTTATTTTTTTTATTGTAATTAAAAATAAATGAGAGTATTATAATATATATTAATTTAGAGTTATTATTAAAATATTTGAATTTATTATTAGTATTTTATAATGATTCAAATTTAATCCAGACCTAGAAGTAAGGTATGTACATATTAACTATTTATGGATGGAAGAAAGATGAAGAGGTTATTGTTTATTAACATTTTTTGTTTAACTATTTGTATTCTATTCTTTTGCAATATACAGATAGTCGAAGCTAATACTATAGTTGGGTGGGGATATAATCATCATAACGTGATTACAGATATTCCTACTGGTAATGACTTCGAAAAAATAGCAGCAGAATATAAGCATAATTTAGCACTTAAAAGTGATGGTTCTTTGGTCGGGTGGGGCTATAATGGCTATGGCTTAATTGATGATATTCCTACTGGTAATGACTTCGTGGATATAGAAGTTGGGCATTATCATAGTTTAGCGCTCAAGAGTGATGGTTCTTTGGTCGGCTGGGGCTGTAATGATTATGGTTTAATTGATGATATTCCTATTGGTAATGACTTCGTAAAAATAGCTGCAAGTTATGGACATGATTTAGCGCTCAAGAGTGATGGTTCTTTGATTGGTTGGGGCTATTATAATGATTATGGTCAAATTGATGATATTCCCACTGGTTATGATTTTATAGATATTGCAATTGGTTGTTACCACAGTTTAGCACTTAAGGATGATGGTTCTTTGGTCGGGTGGGGCAGGATAAGTACCGTCCCAGAAGGCAATGACTTCGTGAAAATAGCAGTAAATAATAGTAGCAGCTTAGCGCTTAAAAGTGATGGTTCTTTGATTGGGTGGGGCAGGATAGATGACGTTATAGATGGCAATGACTTCGTAGATATAGCAGCAGCAGCTTTTAATGATTTAGCACTCAAGAGTGATGGTTCTTTGATTTGTTGGGGAGATAATACCTATAACCTAAGTGATGTTCCGGAAGGCAATAATTTCGTGGATATTGCCGTAGGACACTCTTACTGTTTAGCATTGCAGGGTACACCAGAACCTGTTCCGGAACCTGCTACTTGTCTTTTATTGATTTTTGGCTTTCTAGGAATAGCAGGGATTAAGAAAAAGTTTTATTAATAATCCTTATACAGTTTTTTTATATAAGACATAAAACAATGAGAGGGCTACACCATGTTAAAAAAAGTAAATACGTATCTTTTTATTTATTCAATTATATTCGCCTTAATTGTTTTTTTTACTATCGGTTGCGGGGGGAATGGAAAAGAAGCTCCAATCATTTCAGATACCAATAATGAAGATACAGTTGCCCCTGATGAGGCAGACGAGCTTCTCCCCACAGATGAAACAGAAAGCTCATCTTTAGAATTTAATATTTCAGATTGTATTGGAATAGTAAAAATAGATCCAAGTAAAGCCAGATTAGAAAAACGGTTTTCTATTGGAGACAGCACAACTACACCTATTAAAGGTGTCAATTCTGATGGCACTTTAAGTGAGATTACAAATAAAAATATTCCTGTAAAAGATTTCTATATATCTAATACAGGAGATTTATATCTGCTTTTAAATTCAAAATTTACTTATATAGACGAAAATGAAGAAGAAAAAAGTAGTATCTTATTTAAAATAAACCCAGATAATACTTATGAAAGTATTGATAATTCATTAAGTAGCGTATCTACATCTAATACCGGTTTTTCTTCAAAAATAGGGAACGCTGTAATCCAATTCGATAATGAGGGCGCTATTTATTATAGCGGTAAATCAGGTAATACAGTATTAAGAAAAAATCTAAATGGTACTATCACTGAATTAATTAATGATAACATCGACTTAAAATGTTGGTTGGTTGCTCCTGATGGTAATATATTTATTTTTGGTGAGACAAAAAGTACATCTACATACTGGTTTAGAAAAATTAGCACTACGGGATCTTTACATAATTTGATTGCCTCTGAAGCTAATATTACTTTTATAAAACTTTTTCCAGACAATAAAATATACTTCGGGGATTGGGGGAAACTATGTGGAGTAGGAAGAATTGCGTCCTTAGATACTAAATTAATAGAACCATGCTTACTCGGGGAGGAAATAAATCAACCTGGTAGTCGTTGGTGTGCACCAACAGGACTCTTAGGGACAGATAACGATGTCTATGCTCTTTGCACAGAAGCAGGATTTTCAACTATTGGAAGTGATTGCGGTTTAATCTCGACGTCAGGAACTATTCTCTTGGATTATTTCAGAACCTATTATGATGAAATATATGTTGTTGTAGCTGCATCTTCAGGCAATCGAATATGGAAATATTATCCAGAAGTAGAATTTATTAATCTTAGCCTAGCAAAAGATATCAAAATAATGAAGGGATTACTATCTAGTTTGATAATTTATGGCTTGACTTCCAATCAACAAAACAAGTTCATATTATATGATATTTCATCACAGATAGAAACAGATTTACTACCCGATGATGATATAGAAATATACCATATGAACCTTAGATCAGACGGAAAAATCTGGTTTGATGGCTTAAGATTTTCAGATAATAAATATGTGATTGGATATATTGATACTTCAAATTCTAATGAAGTTGTTTTCTTATCAGCTACAAATCTACAATTGGAAGATTTTCAAACTTTTTAGCAATTTCTATAATAGAGCAGGTTGAATAAAGATCCTGTCTGTTTAATTTTATCTTACAACTTATCGTGCTACTCAATTTTCAATAAAAAAACGTTGGTTTTTTCTTTAATATTATTTATATGTTATGGGTTGACTTTTTTATTAACATTATGATAAAATAAAATCAATTAAGACGTTTTCTTATTAATCATTAAATGGGAGATAAAAATTATGTCAATCTATGGATATATTCGAGTAAGCACAGATAAGCAAAACAATGAAAATCAGAGATTAGCAATATTGGATTATTGTAACAAAAATAATTTAAGAGTAGATAATTGGATTGAAGTAACAATGAGTTCAAGAAAATCAATAAAGGACAGGAAGATTAAAGAATTACTTGAAAAGATTCAAAAAGATGATACTGTAATTGTTGCAGAATTATCAAGACTTGCGCGCTCTGTTGGGCAAGTAGCAGTAACAGTGGATAAGTTTATTAGATCTCAAGTTAAGCTAATCTCCATAAAAGAAAGTATTCAGCTAAATGGGAGAGCGGATATCCAAACCAAGGTTATGATTACTATGTTTTCACTTTTTGCTGAGATTGAACGTGACCTTGTAAGTGAACGGACTAAAGAGGGCTTGATACGAGCAAGAGCAGAAGGTAAACTCTTAGGAAGGCCAAAAGGATCTATAGGTAAATCGAAATTAGACGGAAAAGAGAAAGAAATCAAAGATTATTTGAGAAAAGGCGTAAATAAGCAAAATATTGGGAAAATATATGGCGTAAGTTGGCCTACTATCAATAATTTTATAATGAGCAGGGAATTAAAATAATATTTGTTATTTTCTATAATTTATAAAATAATAATAAAGGGATGAGTTATTGTGAATAATACAATATCATTGAAACAATTGAAAGCAAATCAAAAGAATTCTCAATTATCAACCGGACCCAAAACAGAAGAAGGAAAATCTATCGCTTCAAAAAATGCTATTAAACACGGCATTTTTTCTAAAAATATAATCATTTGTACCAAAGAATACAAAGAAAATGAGCAAGAATATAAGGAACTATTAGAAAATCTGATAGCGGATCTTAAGCCTACTACACAAATGGAGTCTCTTTTAGTGGAGAAAATTTGTATTGACTATTGGAGACTTTTACGCGTCATTAGGTTTGAAACTTCTTCCATTGAAGAAAACCTATATAATACGATAAATAATTATTTTAACAATAATAATACAATTGAAGAGCTTAATAATGAGATTAAAAAAATAAAAGAACGATTAGATTTGAATAATAAATATATCTCTTATTTAGAAAAAGGAATTGTAAGTTTCGATCAGCCTATTTGGAAATATAGGAATATTGAAGCTAATATTGAAGAAGATCTATTTATGATAATAGAGAAAAAAGCGCGTGAAATTCTAAATGAAGACGAATTATCAAGATATAAGAGAGACGAATTATATTTTGAGGAAATAAGAGATATTTTATCAAAAAATGGGTATTCTGAACAAAAAATTACTCAAATTTTGATTAAATCTATAAAAGAAGAGAATGAAAATTATAGTAAAAATATCTGTAGATTGAAAAATGAAAAGAAGAAAACTAAAATAATCGCAAAAATTATATACAAAAATTGCTCCTGGCCAGGAGCCACAGATATTTTTGATAAAATAATGCGCTACGAAATTTTTTCGACCTGTGCAATTAGATTTAATGGTATTGCTATGCAAACTATATTTAATAATATTTACAAAGAAGATTATTAT
>JBLIRR010000059.1:0-33471 GCA_049472395.1 bacterium
AAAGATTAATATTTAAATCTATTATAATATTATAATTAAAATATTTTTAAATGCTTAAAGAAGTAAAAAAATATTAAATGCTTATTTAATTTTTTTGTGTGTTGAAATTGAAAAGAGTGGGTCGAGATAGCCCAATTTTAGAAGCATTCGACTTATTAAATTAGCTCATAAATATTAAAATGAATGAAAGGGAGCAAAAATTACTTAAACTATTTAATTTAAATGTTGAGGATTGACTTTCCCATTCCTTAATACAAAATAAACTATTAAAGCTAAATTTAAATGTATCGCGCAATAAAAAAGCCGGACTAAAAGTTAAGGAAAATAAAATAGAAAGAGAACCCTTTGAATCCTTATTACTCCGCCTTAGGCGTTTCAACAATAAAAAAGATATAATTTATTTCCCACGTATAATAAATGTTCTTTTAAAATATGAAAAAAATAATGAAGATAAAAATGCATTAAAAGATTTAAAAAAATTATTTATAAATAAATCGAAATATAATTTGCTAAATATTTCCCGCAAAGGAACACTCTCTGTATTGCAGCGGTTCCGGCGAGCGATCGCAAGCGTTGGGCGGAAAAAAGCATAAAAGACACTGCAAAAAGATTAGGCTCTAATAGTAACAGAATATAAAGGTAGCACAATAAGATAAAGATATTAAGAAAAGGCATAAAAAAATAAATGCATAAGGAACAATGCCCTAATGTTAACAAAATATAAAGGTTGCGCAATAAAATAAAGGTATTGAAAGAAAAGGCATTATTTATTTCGGCCTTGCTTTTTTACCCCTCTGTTATTTGTTCCCTATTATTCACTGCAAGGTTAATTTTTATTTTAGCAAAAAAATGCTCCTTTGTGAGTGTCTAAAATAATTGCGTTTTCAATACCTTATGCTGCCCAATATACTGTTCGTTTGAATTATGGGAACATATAAAACTACATACAAAATACTCCATAAAATATATGATAAATATCGGCGAAGATATAAAGAAAACACCGATTCAAAGCAGATGTGTTGCATGTGGTCTACTTATGATCCGCCAGATATAATTGAAGGGACTGAGCCGTTTTGTGATATTGAAAATGCATTTGATATTTGTATAAATGATGATGACGCATTAGATCTTTATGAAATGAGTTTAGATGAAGCAGCAAAAAGGATAATAGAAATAAAAAACAGAAATCCTTGAAAATTTCTATGGGAATATTTGATCGGCCATTTGGAAAACTGCATTCGATTTCACTATAACAGTAAAAATAAGAGAAGAAGAACCATATCCAGTTGATTATCAAATTTTTACTAGTAAGATTGCAGAATTTCCGATTAAAGCTGAAGTCCCTTATGAAGCAAAAACTGGTCAAGCAAATTTTCATTTTTATTACTCCAAGGCACAAGGAAAGATCATAGAGTGGGCTAAGGCAATTTTTGAAGAAAATAAATTCAAAAGCAAAAAAATCCCTCTTAAACAATAAATTATCACATAACAAATCTGCTGCACGCCCGCCGGAATCGTGGGCCGATTTTGCATACAGTACCTTAATCATGATATGATCAATCAATTGGCAAAGAATATTCTTGTATTGCGGCGATTGCGGGGGGTGAGCAGGTCGTTGGCTGAGATAAGGATAAGACAGTATGAATAACAAACAATGCTTAAAATTTAGTTATATTGAAAACTTTTCTTTAGAAATATGAATTTAAAATTTCATTACATAAATCAAGAACATTTTGAGAGTAAATATGTCTAATACATTAGCGTTAAAGCCCTATATTGAGAAGATTAGAAAACATTGTAATAACCTGTCAAAAGCCGATTTAACAGACTTATTATGCCTGATAGCTCAGGAAGTTCCTGTTAAAGAGCGACATCTTTTTCTAGAAAAATTAAAGATTATTTCAATAGATAGTCCTGAATCATCATTTGAAATTAATGAAGTTGATGAAATTTTATCAAGGGTCAATGGAGTAATAGAAGACATTCTTGAGAGACAAGAATCTATTGAAGATGGCTCTTATTATGAAGAAAATTATGAATATGGTGACTATTATGATGATGAAAGTCCTGATGGGATTTCGGAGGAACAAAAAGAAGATATTGAAGCATTATTTTTAGAGGCTGATCAATTATTCCTTGCTGGAAATTCGGATGCCGCAAAGAAAGTATATCGAGAATTAATAGGCTTATTTGGACACAATAGTCAGAGGGAATTATGTTACGAAATTTATCACAATGATATAGATATCAATTGGCGTGAGACGTTAGCCAGATATTGTCGATGTGTTTACGAAACATCATTTTCTAATGAGAAAGTAGTGCGGATGCTTTCTGTAATGGAAGTTGAACAGCCAGTATTTGAGAACCATTATGATAAATCAAGAGAATTACTTCCTTCTTTAAGGGATATCTTTGATGCAAAAACTGGAGAATTAGATAGATGGCATGACTTTTTAGAAGATTTCAGAAAGGAATTAAAGCAGAAGAATGGTAATCGGGCTTTCTTACTGTATTTAGAAACCATTAACTGGTTAGATGGATTAAAAGAGGTTGCCTCCGAGATTCGCAAGAAAAAAATTCCAGTTGGATATTTATATTGGTTGGATCAATTGCAAGCAAATGGGTCATGGCATGAATTAGCTGAAGTTTCTCAAGAAGCTTTAGCTAATATGCCACTTGATAATTTAAGAGCTTATGCAGCAGGCAAACTTAGTTTAGCTGGTGAAAATACAAAAGATACCTCTCTTGTTTTACAAGGAAAACGAGAGCAATTTTTTTCCGCCTCAAAGGAACAAAATTTGGTTTCCCTTTTAAAAGTATCTGTCAAGCAAGATGTTAAAGAAGCGGAATTAAAAAAAGTCCTTGATTTTCTTAAATTGGAGAAAGAAGAATCATCCTGGATGAAAAATGATTCATTTATTTTGAAAATTAAAGTATTGCTTATGTTAGGAAATTTGAAAGAAGCCTATTCCCAAATCGATAAAGAAACAGTTGTTGGTTGGTCATATAGCAAACAGACAACAGGAGGTATTTACGCAAGTATTTTAATAACCTTAACCAAAGGAAATTCAGAAGCTAAGAGCATTCACAATTTATTTAACAGTTACATAGGAAATAAGTACACAAGTGAAAATTTTATTCGTGATGAAATTTTAAAAAGTTTATCTAAACTCACTATTACAAAATCTCAAAAAGAGGAATGGTTCCAATTTATTCAGAAGATTGCGACATCTCGGGTAGATCATATTGTTTCTAACAAACATCGCAAAGCTTACGCTAGAGCAGCGGAAACTATGGGAGGATACATGGAGTGCTTGATTCTAAATGAACAAAAAAATAAAGCTATTGATTTCCTAAATTTAAACAGAAATCAGAAATATAGTCGGTTTCCAGCCTTTCGTTCTGAGGTCGATAGAGTTTTGAAAAGTTCTCCTTTATTATTTCATTTGTAATTCCATGAAAGCAAAGTTATATCATTATGATGTAATCATCTTTTTTATAAATTCTGGCGTATCATAAAGAGGGTGAACAATATAAAGAATGGATCAGCCAACAATTTCGTAGAGACCGTCTGGGAGGGCGTATTTTTCAAAAGATTTCATTAAATTGTAAATTTATTGCTTTTTCACAGTTCAGTGTGACCTCCTAACAGCTCACGCATAGCGGAAAAAAGCATTAAAGAGAATGCAAAAAGATAAATTCAAAAAATCAATGCCTTAATATTAACAGAATATAAAGGTGGCGCAATAAAATAAAGGCATTGAAAAGAAAAGGCATTATTTATTTGGGCTTTGCTTTTTTCCCCCTCTATTATTTGTTCCCTATTATTCACAAAAAGACTTTATATATTGTGACTTTAATTACTATAAATACGATAAATTTATTAGACTAAATATTATGATCAAATATTTATCGAATTAGGATAGAAACAAACTCAAAAAATAATATACCATGGATAGAGATATTAACAGAAAATCAAAAGAACCTTGGCTTGCTGTAATTTTATCGATGATTTTCCCTGGGTTAGGACAAATATATTCTTCTAGAGTAATGAGAGGGATTTTTATTATAATTATTCAAAATACTTTGATTTGTTTTGGTGGATGGCTATTATTAAGTGCTACAGGTAGTATTATGGCAAGTATATATATAGGATTGACTATTTTTATTATATATATTTGGAATCTTTTTGATGCTCATAAATGTGGAGTAAAAGCGAATAGTAAAGATATTGAAGAATTTAGACAAAATAATAAAGACCCTTGGCTAGCAGTATTCCTTTCATTAATATTGCCAGGTCTTGGACATATATATATAAAGAGGTGGTTTTTGGGCATTGTTTTCGTTGTTAGTACAATTATTTTATCAATTATCATAGATGCTACTTCATTATATTTATTTTTTGGTACTATTTTTTCATTATGCGTCTGTTGCCATGCTTATATAGTGACCCCAGTTCGTAAGGAAATCTCTAAAAATATTATTTTGCTTCTCGCTATAATTTTCTTTGCTAGTGCATTTATGGGCAAATATTTTGCAATAATTATCAAAAATAATATTGTCCAAGCTTTTAAAATACCTTCTGGTGCAATGCTTGACACCCTAAATATAGGTGACCATCTCTTAGCCAATAAATTTATTTACTCTATTAGAGAACCACAACGGGGTGATATTATTGTATTTAAATTTCCAGGTGATAAAAAAAAGGATTATATAAAAAGATTAATAGGGATGCCTGGAGATAAATTAGAGATAAGAAATCAACATGTTTACATAAATGATGTTTTACTAGATGAACCTTATGCAGTGCATAAAGATATTAGAAAGAATATCCCCCAACGTGATAATTTTGGTCCAATTATTATTCCTATGAATGCTTATTTTATGATGGGAGATAATAGAGATCGTAGTTCAGATAGCCGTTTTTGGGGATTATTAAAAAGAGAATTAATAGAAGGGAAAGCTTATAAAATATATTGGCCCTCGGGACGCTGGGGTCCTATTGAATAGAGGACGGGAACTGAAAGAAATGAAAATGAAAAAGCTGCTTAAAACTTTAGGAATAATTTAAGAAGGTAGAATTGACAAAATGCATTAGATTGAAATTATATTTTCCTGACAATGCTAATACTTTAATACTCTATTGTAAAAACTTTGGGAGTTGGATTAGCGATGATTAAATTAAGTGGAAAAAAAAATAAATCAAAAATAGCCTTGGATAACGAATCGATTCACGCGGACCAAAACGCAGGCCGATTTTTAGCCAAGCCGGGCTGTGGTTAGAATAATTATTTGTTAAAGATAACACCTTGTTTTATTGGCGATTTCTGCCGGTGAGCTTTTCGTTCTCTATATGAAAAGAATAAAACGAACAATAGTAATTATGATTATAACAACCATTCTTATAGGATTTATTTCGCTTAATTTACTTGCATATAATCATGCTTACCATATGATGCATTTTACAGATGGTGGACGACGAACTCAACAACATAAGTTGCATAGAATTATTCAAAAGATTAAGGTCCTTATTTGCGGTATAAAAAATCCTCGACCAGTAACAAAACTAAGGCCTTTAGAAGTTAATCCTTCCTTACAAGAGCATAATATCCTTTGTACTAATGGAATTATCTTAGCTACTTGGTATATTCCTGGAGACAGTCCTGATAAGCTTGTCCTCTTATTTCATGGCTATGGACAAGAAAAAAGTTCCTTGATAGAAGAAGCCGATATATTTCATGATCTTGGTTTTTCTTGTTTATTAGTAGATTTTCGTGGTTCAGGTGATTCATCTGAATCATATACAAGCATTGGATATTTAGAAGCTGATGATGTTGCGGAAGCTGTTTTTTATGCCAAAGAAAAATTTCCTTATCAAACGATTATTTTATTTGGACAATCGATGGGAGCTGTTGCTATTCTCAAAGCTATTAATGACAAGAAAGTAGAGGCAGATGGTGTTATTCTAGAGGGGGTATTTGATACATTATTGAATACAGTTAATAATCGTTTTAAAATAATGGGGATACCATCTTTCCCAAGTGCACAGCTTTTAGTCTTCTGGGGAAGCAAGCAGATGGGCTTTAATGGTTTTATGCATAATCCTGTAGAATATGCACAAAATGTCTATGTACCGGCGTTAGTTATGCATGGAATTAATGATCCTAAAGTTCTATTGGAAGAAGCTGAGAATGTTTTTTTTCAGTTACAGGGCCCTAAACAATTTAAGAAGTTTCATGAGATTGGGCATGAATCATATTTGGAATATTTTCCCGATGAATGGAGATTATCAGTTAAGAATTTTATAAATATTTTATAGTCGTAGAGAGTCGAAAACGGCGACAATTTGTCCAATGGCTTATTGAAAACAGGAAAGAGGTTGAAAGCTTTGGAGGGAAATTCAAAGGGCAAGACATTTTGTCTACTCTCTTGTGTCGGTTATTTGTGGTTGGTGGGGCATTCCGAGCGGTCCAATTTTTACAGTTCAATCCGTATACTGGAACACACGAGGTGGGCGACACCTTCAAATTTGGCAGATTTATGAAGAGTTGGACAGGGAAGTGACACGAATTATAGGCTTCCTAAAATAGAGCATAAAGATCCATTCGATAGACTGATAATTTGGCAAGCTATAAATGAGAATATTACATTAATCTCCAAAGATAAAGAAATGGAAGATTATAAAAAATTTGGCTTAAGGACTCTGTGGAAATAGAAAAAGCATATAATTTTCTGCAATATAACTTATAGTCATGAGGCATAGTATTTAAAGGTGTCGTAATGAAATCAGAAATATCCAAAGAATGTTGTTTCCGTGGTTGCTTTGAAGAGATAGAGAAACCGGATTTGCGAATAGAGGTATATTCGAGTGAGGAAGGTTCATCCATATTCTGGGCACATGACAAGTGTTTTAATGCAAGGCGTGATCCGGCAGTATTACCTGATGAGCCAGAAGATCATGGAAGTATCCCATCAAAAGCGAAATGTGTCTATTGTGGGATGAAACTGCCTTTTATAGGAAAGCATTCATATTGTTTTGATATAGGAACACATTCACCGCCACAAAGGTATTGGGCGCATAATCAATGTATGAAGGCGACCATCAAAAGTGAAAAAAGAGATGAACTGCCATTCTGACAAAAAGCGCTGCCTAATGCTGGATGGAGCTGTGAGGAAGCCCGAGCGGTTTGCGTAAAGTTCTTCGGTTCTCAAAGTAAAGTGACTTGCAGCTCATCCCGGAACGTTGCGCATCCTGAGAAAATTTATGATCTTTCAATCTATTTTGAAAAAAATTGGCAAAGTCTTCTGGATAATTTTAGTTATTTGGATAGCTTGCTCCTGGATTGCTTTTGGGATGGGAGCAATGGCAACCCTTATTGGATTCCCGAAATCGGTTGAGGTCCCCTGGTCAGATTTTCAGGATTTTGTAGAAGCGGCAAATGGAGACCTCTACGTCGATATCGCCTTCTATTCCCGTGTACTTCGCTATGACCGTAAAGGAATATTTCTTGCTTCTTATCCAGCACGAGGTAAGTCGAGGAAATTGGCGGCTGATGCACACGGTCTCATTCATTTTAGATCCATGAATACCGTCACTAGTTATGATAAGGACTGGGATCTAGCATGGCATGGTGAACAAAGCAACAAAGATAACCGCTCATGGCTGTTAGGGAAAGACGGCAAGCCTATTTATTCACCCCATTTGAAAAACTCCAATGTTCCCTCTAGATTGATAAAACCAGGGGAAGTTCTCTTTGCAGATAATCAAGTTCACCGACGCACATTTTTTGAGTGCCCGGATGGAACGACGTTAAAACGAGATGGGAACTCAATAGTGAGGGTTTCAAAAACAGGAGAGAGGCTCGTTCGATATGAGACGCCATGGTATTTATCTTGGCTTGTTTTTCCATGGCCCGCAGCCTTTGTTGGTTGGGTGCTCCCATTTCTCATGGGAGGTCTTTATGCATTCAGGTCATCTAGGCAGTCCTGACCAAAAGATGCCTAACAAAGCGCTCCTCATTAAGAGAATCTTAAATTACAAATAGAATTTATACCATCCTTCAAGCTTAAAGGGGCGTTTGATGACTTAAATATTCGTGAAAAGGCATATGAGTAAAATTTTAATAGATACAAATATTTTACTTTATTCCATTGATGAAGATTCAAAATTTTATTCTAAATGTCAAGAATTATTATATAATTCTAACTTTGAGCTATTTACTTCCTCTAAAAATTTATCAGAATTCTTACCAGTTTTATATCCTGAAGATAACTATCTTTTTCTATATTCTTAATAATTGTTTTATCTGAATCGGAAGAGGTATAATCTTTTAGCTGCTCAAGATATAATCTTACTTTTTGATGGTATCCTTCCAATTCATTAAGCCACTCTGAATTCCCATCAATAAAATAATAACTCAACAATCCCTTCTGATTGGCTAAATTAGCTACCAAATTATCTATTCTAAGGAGTCTTGTCATATCTTGCTCAATAAGATTGTATTGGGACTGGAGCTGATAAGTATACCAAACCATAATTAATCCCCCGCCTACTATTAATACTACCAAGGTGCACCAGATTGGTATGTATCAAATAAATCTTGCTATTACTTTATTACGATATTATAATCTAGCCGTCCTTTTTATTTTTTATCCGGTATCGAGGATCTAGTAACCAGCATCGCGAAGCTTTGCCAATAATAGGCCCATAACCTTGTCGGTTTGAGGCGGAGCTTCGCTAGAATAAGGATGAAAATTATAGCATTTACTATAGAAGATAGGGATAATTCAGAATGAGATTTTTTATGATTGACAAGATTACGGAATGGAATGTGGGCGCATCAGCACAAGGGATAAAAAATGTTACCTTAAGTGAGGACTTTTTTAATGATCATTTCCCGAGACATCCCATAATGCCCGGGGTTTTAATCCTTGAATCACTGGCCCAGCTATCCGGCCTTTTATTAGAAACAACTGCCGAACAAACCTATAATCTCAAGATCAAAGCTCTTCTCACCCTTTTAGAAAAGTCAAAATTTCGCCATGTTGCCAAACCTGGCGATGTTCTCAACCTTACAACTACCATTGTGTCGGTTCATGAAGATTCAGGCCGGGTAAAAGCACAGGCTTCCATAAACAAGAAGGTTGCGGTAGAATCTGATATGATTTTTATATTTATTAAATATGATGATCCTTATCTTGAGAGAAAACGAAAAAAGTTACTCGACTACTGGTTGAGAAGGGATAAAATGAATAATGAAATCTAGGGTAGCAATAACAGGGATTGGAATGATTTCTCCCTATGGAGTCGGGCGAGATATTGCCTGGGATAATCTAATAAAAGGTAATATATGCTATCGACACTTGGATTTTTTACACGAGAGCGGCAGCCCTGTGACAATTGGCGGATACCTTGACAATTTTAATCCTGAACAGTTTATCAAAAATAGGAAATTGTTGAAGTTGATGAGCCGGGAAGCGCAGCTTGCCAGTGTCGCCGCTATTTACGCTTTAGAAGATTCCGGAATTACACCAGAGGAAATCCCACCTGAACGTTTCGGCATTTATTTGGGAACAGGCCTTACTACCGGTGAGCTTACCGAGCTAGCCCCCATAATAGAAAATTCCCTGATTGATGGAAAGATTAATTTGAAGGCCTTCGGAGAAAAGGCACTTTGTAAATGTAGCCCTTTGTTGTCATTTAAGATATTAACCAATATGCCTGTGTGTTATATATCAATACTTCTCAATCTAAAAGGACCTAATATGGTATTTAATCCATGGTCGGGTCAGGTCGCACAAAGTATAGGAGAAGCATTTAGGGAAATACAGAACGGATACCTCGATTATGCACTGGCTGGAGGAGTTGACAGTAAAATAAATCCCATTAGCTTGACAACCTTGAGTAGCCTTGAGATCATCAATAAAAATACCTTGACTTCGTCACCTTTTGGCAGTAATGGAAAAGGGGTTGTTGTCTCGGAAGGTGGGGCCTTAATAATACTGGAAAATATGGAATTAGCTATGAAACGAGGGGCACGAATTTATGCAGAGCTTATAGGATATGGCCAGGCAACTGACTATGAATCATTAAGAATGTATCCTACCGCAAGTCATATTTTACGACGATGTATGGAGAGCGCTCTCCTGGATGCCGAGATATCAGGAGAGGATATTGATTATATCAATACAAGTGCAAACTCCCATCCTGTTGCTGACAAGGCAGAAGCAGAATCACTAAGAGAGCTTTTTCCATACTCTTGGGGCAGTGGAAAGAGTCCGTTAATAAATCCAACCAAAGCTATGACAGGAGATTTTATAGCTGGTTCTTCTTCTTTTGAATTTGCCCTGAGCGCGATGGTATTAAAGGAACAGATGGCCCCTCCGACAGTTAATCTAAAAAGCATTGAGAGAAAATATGGTTTTAAGTATACTCCGGAGCAGGCAACAAAAGGTAAGATAAATATAGCCATGACAAATAGTTTTGAAATGGGAACTACAAAAGTCAGTTTTATTATCAGGCGATTTTTGTGAGAAGAGTAGTTATTACCGGTATAGGTATTGTTTCTCCGGTAGGAAAGAATGCAACAGAGCATTTCAATTCAATACTGAATGGGAAGTCAGGCGTTGATGAAATCTCTCTCTTTGATGTATCAACCATGCCGGTAAAGATTGGAGGAGAGATTAAAAATATACCGTTTGAAAGCCTCTATTCAGAGTGTCCTGAACTACAATCAATTGCTGATCGAAAGATTTTCTTTGGGTATATGGCCTTTCAGGAAGCGATACAGGATGCCAGGCTTTTTGATCAAATACGTGAAAGCGGTCTAAATTTGGGAGTGAGCCTTGAGGTATTACATATGGAGAAGCTGGTTTTCCCTGAGTCAGGAATTAATGTAGCTGAATTTCTCGCAAGATACTCGAACGATAGTCAGGGGCTGCAAGTTCCCCTTGATACCTTAAGTCTCCTAATGAGCAGACGGTATAAAATCTCCGGGCCCAGTTATGTTAACTGCTCTGCGTGTGCAGCCAGTACTCAGACAATAGGTCATTCTTTCAGAAAAATTCAAAGAGGCGATAATGACATTTTTATTTGCGGCGGGTATGATTCAATGATGAACCCAATTGGTATGGGGGGATTTAGTCTCCTGGGCGCTTTATCAACAAAGAATGAATTAAGGGATAAGGCCTCACGACCTTACGATCGAAAAAGGGATGGGGCGATTTTGGGAGAGGGTGCGGGAGTTATTGTCTTAGAAGAACTTCATTCGGCATTAAAGAGAGGGGCGGAGATATATGGTGAGATAGTAGGGTATGGAAGCTCTCTTGATGCGTATCGTTCAACAGACCCGGAGCCTTCGGGAGCAGGTGCAGAACAGGCAATACTATCTGCCATCGCCGATGCGAAGATTACTCCTGAGAGGATTGATTATATAAATGGGCATGGGACATCTACTCCTAAAAATGATTTGGTTGAGACCAGGGCTATCAAGAAGGTGTTCGGTGATCAGGCTTACAGTATCCCCATAAGCTCCACCAAATCCATGGTAGGCCATTTAATCGCCGCATCCGGCGCAGTTGAAATAATTTCTTCTCTTACCGGATTTTTATTTAACAAACTCCATCCAACAATAAATTACGAATATCCTGATCCTGCATGCGATCTTGATTATATTCCTAATAAGGCGAGAGCATGGGAAGGTCACTATATTTTAAAGAATTCCTTTGGATTTGGCGGACAAAATGCCTGCCTTATTATTAAAAGATATGAGAGTTAACCATGAAATGTAAGGATAAAATAGCATTAATTACCGGAGCATCCAGAGGGATAGGGAGGGCAATTGCCATAGAAATGGCTAAAGAGGGAGCGATTATCTGTATTGTATATAAATCTCACGATGCGGATGCTGATAAGGTCCTGAAAGAGCTAAAGGAATTGAGAGGTGAAAGCATAAAGATTAAAGGAGATATTAGAATCCCTGATCACACGGAAAGAATAGTAACGACCACATATGAGAGGTTTCGACGAATAGATATCCTGGTTAATAATGCGGCAATAGTAAAGGATTATTGTTTTCCGGGGATGGAATGGAGAGAATGGCAGGATGTGATCGATACCAATCTGACTGCTACGTTCACCATGTGTAAATTTGTCTCCAAGCATATGATCCTTCAAAAAAGTGGAAAGATAATCAACCTCTCATCTGTCGTTGCTCAAAAGGGTGGGCGAGGGCAGATAAATTATATAGCCAGTAAGGGTGGAATAGAATCCTTTACGCGCGCCTTAGCAATTGAGCTTGCTCCGAAAAATATAACAGTTAATGCCATAGCCCCGGGTGTGATTGAAACAGATATGAGCAAGGATATCATTACGAAGAACAGAGAAAAAATATTATCTAAAATATTGCTTAAGAGATTTGGAAGGGCAGAGGAAGTGGCAAGACTTGCTGTATACCTGGCAAGTAGTGATGCAGATTATATTACCGGGGAGGTGATCAATATTAATGGGGGCTTTGGTATGGTGTGTTAGCCTCTAGTGTCATGTCAACTCTAAAGTGACAAGGAAATCGTCTATAATTATGTCCTTGCCGGGTATAGAGTGGATGTAACTATGCAAGTAATGATAAAAGTAAATAGGCTTCCTGCAAAAGTTAAGCAAGGAGTATAGTATGAATCCTGATGAGGTATTAGATTTTTTAAAATCGCGAAGGAGCATAAGGAAATTTAAGAAAAATGCTGTTCCTGATAAAGACATACATCGAGCTATTGAAGCTGCAAGTTATGCTCCAAGCAATGGTAATTATCAGCCATGGAAATTTCTTTATATTCAGAATGAGGATAGTAGGAAGGGACTAGAAAAGATTGTTATCGACAAGATAGAGGTGATAAGCAAGGGAATAGAGAGAGAAGAGTGGAGAGATGAATTTCAGCATTATTCGAGATATTTTACCTTTTTTATCAATGCGCCGGCTCTTATTGTTGCCCTTTATAAAAGAGCCCCTTCAACACTTAGAAAAATATTAAAAAATAATGAAATTAACCAAACCCGTTCTGAGTTAGCGAGTATTTCAGCGGCAATACAAAATATGCTTTTGATGCTTCACGCTATGGGGTATGGCGCTTGTTGGATGACTGGCCCCCTTCTTGTGGCCAAGGAAGAGATGGAGGAGTTTTTAGATATAAGAAGACCCTTTGAAATAGCCTCATTGATACCCTTCGGGATACCTGAAAAAAGGCCGGATCCTCCAAGGAGAAAAGAGTTGAGAAAGGTATTAGCAAAAATTTAGTAAAAAACTTGACTTATTATAATCAAGAAACGACAAGTGATTCATGAAGGATGGATGAGAATGCGATAATTGACAGGATTAAAGACAGCTTGGTTGAAGTCTTGGGTATAGAGAAAGATGAAATCAAAGCTGACAGCTCGATCATTGAAGATCTTGGCGCTGAATCTATTGATCTATTAGACCTAGTATTCAGGCTAGAGCAGGCATTTAACATAAGGATATCGAGGAAAGAGATTGAAAAGAAGGCGAGGGACGCGCTTTCTGAAGAGGAATTTGAGATGGATGAGGAGCTTTCCGATCAGGCGATAGAAAGATTAAAAAAGCACTTGCCTGAAGTGAGTGAAGACAGATTTAGACCTGGCTTAAGATCGAGCGAGATCCCATTACTTTTTACCGTAAGGACATTTAGCCGAATGCTGAAAGAGAAATTGGAGGAGGGTTTGGATGCTTCTCAAGAATAAGAGGGCGATTATAACCGGTGGCACAGGCGCTCTTGGGGAAAAGCTCTGTGCGGTATTTGCACGAGAGGGCGCTGATATTGTTTTTTCATATAACAATAATAAAGAAAAAGCAGAGCAAATCAGGGGCTCTCTCAGAGAAACAGGGAGAAAAATAATTGCTCTCCACATGTCCACCCTCAACAAACAGGCTGTTGAGGAATTGGCAGCGAAAGCTCAAAAGGAATTGGGGGGAATAGATATTTTAGTGAACAATGCCGGGATTACACAAGTTATGCCCTTTCCCCTCATTGAAGAAGAGGATTGGGATATGATGATGGATGTCAATGTGAAGGGATATTTTTTAGTGACTAAAGAGGTTGCCAGGGTGATGATCGGGCAAAAATCAGGGGTGATCATAAATATCGGGTCAATAGCCGGGCATAGAATGCTTGAAGTGCCTGTCCATTATGCTACTTCCAAAGCAGCTATCAGTGGTTTTACCATAGCCCTGGCCAGAGAGCTTGGCCGATATAATATCCGGGTCAATAATATAGTGCCAGGCCTTTTAAAGGGAGGGATTGGATCAAATGTCCCTGAAAAGCAATATAATGAATACATGAAATATTGCATGGCAGGAAGAGCTGGCGAGCCACAAGAAGTCGCTGAAATAGTGGCCTTTGTTTCGTCGGATAAAGGAAGCTATCTCAATGGACAAAATTTCTTTGTTGATGGAGGGCTGTAGGTCTTGAGATTTCTTTTTGTAGATAAAATAATACGGATAAAAAAAGGGGCCTATATTACAGGAAAAAAAACAGTCTCATTCGAAGAATGCTTTTTGTCTTCTCCCGATCAAGAGGGCTATTTTCCTAGGCTCCTTATCTTTGAGGCTGTAGCGCAACTTGCCTCCTGGCTGATATGTTACACGACTGATTTTCACTATAAGCCAGTACTACTTAAAATTGATAAGGCGGAATTATTTGCACAGGTACAATGCGGAACCTCTTTACTATTGGAGGTAGAGATACTGTCAATGAATGAAGAGGGAGCTGTTATAAATGGCCAAGTCAAGGTAGCAGACCAACTAATTGCCTTGGGGACCCGATGTCTTTGTCACCATGTACCTTTAGACAGATTAGAAGATCCGGATGATGTAAGAGAGCAGTTTAGGGAGTTGACAGATGGGGCGGTATTTCTATGAGAGATTATATTTATTACGACCTTACTCAAAGTATGTGTCGAGAGTGCAGAAGGATAATAGATGCCCAAATAATCTTTCGAGATAACAAGGTATATCTTCGCTCTATCTGCCCTGATCATGGGGCCTCCGAGACTATTATCGCCTCCGATATTACGTGGTATCTAACGACAATTAACAGGAAACAGATTACAGACCGACCTGCCTATTCTTCTAAGCCTATTGAAAAGGGATGTCCTTTTGATTGCGGGCTCTGTGCCTGGCATGAAAAAGCGTGCAATCTTCCCATCTTTTCAATAACCAATGTCTGTAACCTTCACTGTCCCATCTGTTTCACCTATAATAGAAGCGATACAGAGTATTATATGTCAGTTTCCGAATTCGAAAAAATCATAGACTGGATTATAGAATCAGAGGGTTCTGTAGATCTGATAAATATTACAGGCGGTGAGCCTACTCTTCATCCGGAATTGTTGAGCCTTTTAAAGCTCTGCGAGAGAAAAGAAATAGGGAGAGTAACTCTTAATTCAAATGGGATCACTCTGGCTCATGATGAAAAACTTGTAGAACAGTTAGCTGAACATAATGTTTATGTTATTTTATCATTTAACACATTTAAGAGGGATATTGCAAAAATACTGCATGGTGAGGATATCCTCACCAATAAATTAAAGGCCCTTGAGCATCTTAAGAACCATAATGTTCAGACTACACTGTTAAATGTAGGAGTAAAAGATATAAATGATTCAGAGATTGGGCAGATAATTGACTTTGCGCTTGATAATGATTTTATACGAAGCGTTACAATTCAAACTATGACCTATACGGGCTTCGGAGGCAGTAGGTTTTTGCCAAGAGAACACTTAACCATAGACAGGGTCATTGCAAATATAGTCACCCATCAAAAAGGCCTCATCAAGGCGAGTGATTTTTCTCCTATGCCTGGATCCCATCCCCTGTGTTATTCTGTGTGCTATCTATTTCATGATGGAAACTATACCCTACCTCTCCGGAGATTATTCAACGAAGAGGAATACTCCGCTATTTTGGGCAAAAAATATTTGATTCATCCCGATGATAACTTCCGGCAAATCATGCACAATAAGATTAATGAGGTCTGGGTGAAGAAGGATAGTATCCCCCAAGCAGAAAAAATCCTTTCTATGATGAAAAGATTTATCACCTTGCTCTATCCTATTGATAAAAGATTAAATCCCTTTGAACGTCAGGCAATAGCAGAGAAGTTTATAAAAACTATATATATCCATGCCCATATGGATGAAGATAATTTTGACTTATCAAGGATAGCCAGATGCGGGGACCTGGTGCCCACTAAAGATAAAAGTTACATCCCGGCATGTACCTATAATCTATTGTATCGCATGAAAGATCAACGATTTTGGAGGACATTGTAACACACGTGATCTGCGCAGGCAGACCGCGTGTGTTATTATTATTACGTGTGTGCCATGAATCAATGTAGTGTTTCTATGAGAAGAAAAATCGAAAGATTTTTGGGTAGTGATGAAAAATATATCGAAATTAAAGGGCCGATGGATAATTTTAAGGATAATCTATTTTGCGAATTACTCTGGCCGACTTTAAGGGCACATATGAGATTATCATTGAATTTTATCCTCGCCGGCTTGGCATATATGGTCCCTTTTTCATCTATCAAAATCAAATTATATAAATTGATGGGTATGAAGATAGGTAAAGGTGTATTTTGCGGTCTTTGGGTGAGGATCGATCCTTCTTTCCCGGAGCTGATCACTATAGGTGATAATGCCTTGATAGGATTAGGGGCAAAGATTGCGGTTCATGATATGACCCATAAAACTCTGCGTCTTGGGAGGGTATCGATAGGCAGAAATGTTGTTATTGGCGGATATGCTATTATACGGTGCGGAATAGAAATTGGTGATAGCTCAGTAGTGGGATTGGGTGCGGTAGTATATAGAGATATTCCACCCGACACGACTGTTATAGGCAATCCAGCGAGAATAGCAAAAAGAAAAGGGTAAATGTATAGGAGTTACGTAAGGAATTATCTATTGCGATTAAAGGGTAAACACCAGGTTCTTTATCCTATGCTGGCCTCGTTGTATCTCACGCATCGGTGCAATTTGCGTTGCTGCTACTGTAGTGATGGGAGTGGAGCGCCTTTTTGGGAAGATAGAGGGCCGGAATTATCAAAGGAGAAGGTATATGAGATATTGCAAAGGATTGTAAAATCAATAAAAGTCTTAAATATTACAGGTGGTGAGCCTCTTCTTCGTGAGGATATCTTAGAGATCGTAGCATACGCAAAGAAAATAGGATTTAAGAAGATACTCCTCAATACCAATGGCTTATTATTAGATAAAAATATCCATCTGCTCAATATGGTTGATACTGTATATATAAGTTTAGATTCTTTATCAGTAGAAAGGTTGAAGGATATCTATCGAGTTGATGAGAATACAATAGCAACCATACTTGATAATATAGAATATATCTCAGAATCAGTTCACTCAGCGAAGGTTGTTCTGTCAAGCGTAATTCTACCTGGAAATATTGATGATATATATAAGGTATTGATATATTGCCAGGAAAAAAAGATCGGATTCGCAGCCTCACCTTCCTTACATGGAACAGTGGCGGATGAATCATTACGGTCATCCCATGCATATCGAGGGTGTATAGATACGATACTTGATTATAAAAAAAAGGGATTAAAGGTTATCGGCACAACCGCCTATTATATGCTCATTCGTGATTTAAAGCCCTATCAATGTCATCCGATGCTTATGCCGACAATCGATCCTATGGGCAGGCTATATTTACCCTGTTTAGAGCTTAAAGAGAAAATGGTGGATTTATTAAAATATAGTAGCCTCAATGAAGCTATTAAAAATACATTTCTTGATTTTCATTATCCTCCAAAATGCGGGAATGTATGTCATATACTTTGTCATGCCGGCTTATCCGTACTATTTGAAAGCGTGACCATACCCCTCGGCGAACTATTTTATGATATATTCTATAGTATGAATATGAAACCGAGAACCTGAGGATAAGGATAAGGGACTATGCAGATAAGGGAAAAGCTCCATTATGCCAGGAGAGCTTTCAGATTAGTAAAAAATCTTGTATGTAAAGGATATATTCATTGTAATCTTCAGATAACACACAGATGTATCTTCAAGTGCCAGATATGTGATTTTTGGAAGAAGGAACATAAGGAGGAAAAGGAATTAAGTTTGGCAGAAATTGCCATAATTTCCGAGAAACTAAGCAGATTCGGGACACTTGCAATTTCCCTTGCTGGCGGTGAACCGATGGTGCGAGAAGACCTTTTCCATATCATTAAAATCATTGCTGCCTATCATTTCCCGATTATGATCACAAATGGCTGGTATATTTCTGATGATAATGCCTATGGTTTGTGGGAATCGGGTCTGCAGGAGATCAGTGTTTCTGTTGATTATGCTGACCCTGAAAAACATGACCGGCTTCGAGGGAAAGAAGGAGCCTTTGAGAGAGCTGTTGAGGCATTGAGACTTTTGAGAGAAAAGCGCCCTTCTTTAAGAAATAGAGTGCATATGATATCGGTGTTGCTCGATGATAATTGTGAAGAAATAGAAAAACTTCTCCTTTTATCGAAAAAGATCGGGGTAACGTATATGGTCAATTTATATAGTTATCAAAGAGGCCGGAAAAGGGAACGGTTGCCGAAGGAAATGATCTCCCACCATCTTCTTAATCTAAAAAGAAAATATCCCCATTTTGTCTCATTAACCTCATATCTTACAAGGATTGATACAGCAATACAATATGGCGGGATAAATGATTGTAAGGCGGGGAGGTTTTATATGAACATCGATAACTATGGAAATGTGGCTCGATGTACAGAGACTACCGATATGCCTGTGGGGAATATTATACATGAGGATGCTGAGTCAATAAAGAACAAGCTTTTTAATGCTCAAAATACAAATTCGTGCGCACAATGTTGGACGAGCTGCAGGGGCTTTGCAGAATCAATGCACGGGCCCAATAGAGTGCGGGCATGGAAAGAATTCTTTATATCGGTAAAGGATTATAAATGAATAGTAATTATCAGTATTATAAGACTACACGGAGTCTTTGTCCGCTCTGCGGGCACATTGTCCCTGCCAAGATTGTTTTTATTGATGATACCGTGTACATGATTAAAATATGTACAGAGCATGGGGAATTTCAAAGCCTTATCTATCGAGGAAAAGAGGAATACTGTGAATCGTTAAAGATAAATAAACCAGCCGTTTTTCCCTTAACAACTTTTATAAAGGATTTTAAGGGATGTGCTCTTAGTTGCGGGCTATGCATAGAGCATCAACAGCATACATGCCTCCCAATAATCGAGATCACAAACCATTGTAATATGTCCTGCCCTATCTGCCTTGCTCACAACCATGGTGACTTTTATATGTCGCCTGAAAGATTTAAAAAGATAGTTGATCACCTGATTGAAGCAGAAGGTAGATTTGACTTGATAAACCTTAGCGGAGGGGAGCCAACCCTGCACCCTAATCTTATTGAGATTATTGATATCGCCCGACGCTCTGAAATCGTAACCATAACTATCAGCACCAATGGAAGGATTTTTTTAAATGATGAGGAGTTGCTCGTAAAATTAATTGATAGAGGTATCTTCATCTCTCTGCAATTTGATGGGTTTAATGATAATACATATAGGGTTTTACGGGGAGAGGACCTGGTGCAGGAAAAACTGCAAGTGCTTGAGCTTCTTGAGAGGTATAGCGCATCTGCCTCATTGGTCATGACTGTTATGAATGGGATAAATAATAATGAGATCGGAAAGGTTATGGAGTATTTTCTTAAGAAGGATTTTTTAAAATCAATCATGTTTCAACCGATCGTTTTTACCAATCCGAGACTTGAGTATGATATATCAAAGGTCATTACGATCTCGGATATTGCCAAAGAGATTGCTCATGGAACCAATGGAGTAATAAAGGAGACAGATATTATCAATCTTCCCTGCTCTCATCCTTTATGTTTTGCCCTGACCTATCTCCTAAAACTTGATAATGGCGAGTATCTTCCAATACCCGGAATTGTTCCTGTTGATAAATATCTTGATCTTATCAAAAATAAAGCCATGCCGGGCCTGGAATCAGAATCATATGAAACAATAAAAGAGCACATATACAGTTTATGGTCATCATCAGGTATACACCCTGAGAATAAAAAGGTCCTTAAGGTCATAAAAAATATACTATGTGAACTTGGAAAACATGAAAATGGTTATGATCCCAATCAATTGTTCGAGCTTGGCCAACGGCATATAAAATCTGTATTTATCCATCATTTTATGGATAGGTATAATTTTGATTTTTCAAGGGTCATGAAGTGTTGTAACCACTATCCCATTGAAGAAGAAAGATTGATCCCCTGCTGCGTGTACAATACCCTGATGAGGTGAGGTATGGATGATAAAAATTAAAAGCATTCTTCTCAAATATCATCAGCCCATTATCAATATTTTCCTTTTTATATGTATTGGCCATTATATTTATCGAGAAACGCATATCTCTCAGCTGTTTAGAAAACTCGATATTATAGATATCACCTTTTTTATTCATAATATCATTTTCTTGGCAGTAATCTTAATCAGAAAGGAATATATAACTATCGACAAAGACTGGGGACATTGGATAGTGGTAACCCTCTCATTCTTTTCAAACCTGTTCTTTATTAAAAGTGAAAGCTCTAGGCGTATCCCTTTTGTAATTAAAGGAGCAGGGTTTGTAAACGCCGTATCAATACTAGTAGGAATATTATCTCTTATTTCACTTGGACGAAGTTTCGGAATAGTTCCGGCGGTGAGAGAGATAAAGACAGGCGGGCTCTATAAAATCATACGCCATCCTATGTATCTGTCAGATATCCTCTTTAAGATACCCATAGTGATGAAATATTTGAATCTGTACAATATCTTTATTTTTATAGCCTCTGTACTTCTCTACATTCTCCGAGCAGGATACGAGGAACACTTATTAATGGACTATACTCGGTATAGTACTTATATGCACAAGGTAAAATATCGTTTTATTCCACGAATCTATTAGGAGCGCAGCAAGCATTGATAATGGGAATAAGAAGGACTGTATATTTAGACAACAATGCCACAACACAGTTAGACAAAAGAGTTCAGAAGGCAATGAAATCTGCGCTCAACTCTTATGGCAATCCTTCCTCTCTCTATGCCCTCGGTAAATCTGTGAGATATTTTGTTGAAAAGTCGCGTCAGTATGTAAGTGAATTAATAAACGCTCATCCTGAAGAGATTGTCTTTACCTCCGGAGGGACAGAGGGGAACAACACGATTTTGAAAGGGGTGAGCAATAGGTCTAAAAATAAAGGTCGCCATATCATAACCTCCCAGATAGAACACCCTTCAGTTATTGATACCTGCCAGTACTTAGAAAAAAATGGATTCAAGGTTACCTATCTCCCCGTTGATTCCCATGGATTAATAAATGTCAATAATCTAAAACAGGCAATTACGAAGGAGACTATTCTCATCTCCATTATGACTGCCAACAATGAGATTGGCTCTATCCAGGATATAAAGAATATCGCCACTTTTGCCAGAGAACGAGAGATCCTGTTTCATACCGATGCAGTTCAGGCAGTGGGTAAGATCCCAGTTGATGTATCGGATACAGGGGTAGATTTTCTTACCTTCTCTGCCCACAAGATTTATGGGCCGAAAGGGATCGGCGCGCTTTATATAAAAGATTCCAACCGGTTTGAGAACCTTATACATGGAGGACATCAGGAGAATCTTCTGCGAGGGGGGACTGAAAATACCCCAGGTATTATAGGCTTTGGAGAGGCTGCCCGAATTATGAAGGAGGAAGGAGCTGTTTATAATAAGAAAATTAAACAATTACGAGAGGAGTTTTCTATCAGGATAAAAAAAATTTTCCCTGCCGTAAAGATCAATGGCCCTGTTGATAATCCCCTCCCCAACACTATTAATCTTCTTTTTCCGGAGGTTGACAATAAAAAGGTAATAGCCCTTTTGGATTATTACGGTATATGCGCCTCAACCGGATCAGCATGTTCTGAAGGGGGAAATGAACAGTCTCATGTATTAAAAGCTCTTGGACTATCTGATAGAGAAGCATCCTTTTCAATTCGGTTGAGCCTTGGGAAATATAATAGCAAAAAAGATATGAGGTACTGTCTTCGATGTCTTAAGGATATTTTATTAAAAGATAAAACAGAGCTTGAGTATATCGCCCCACTCGCCTTGGATGAATCAATACTATTTAATCCGGATTATTTTTTAATTGATCTCAGATACAATGTGCAACGAAGGCTTACTAAGATCATGCCTAATGCTCATCTTGTGGACAGAACGAAATTAGACGAGGATTGTAAGAAAATACCTCGTGATAAAAATATTATCTTGATTTGTGAATATGGAGCCGCCGCCATCAGTTATGGGTACAGGCTTAAGAAGAAAGGTTTTTCAAGGATTATTCTATTGATTGGCGGACATCTTGCGTGGATGGCTGCGCACCCTGGCTTATATAAAAAATACGCCCTTTCAAAGGACCACTATGAAGTTGCTGAATAAAAAACACGATGACCATGCTCCCTTATATGATGTGGGAATGAAGGTGCACTGGTTTGGCAGGTATAATAAATTTAGGCACTCTATTATTGAAAACTTTGGGGATTTTAGGGATACAACAATTCTTGATTTTGGTTGCGGCACCGGCTTGCTCCTGGAGTTCATGAAAGCCAATTATTCCTATACCGGCTGCTATCTCGGCCTTGATTCAGGGTATAGGATGCTCCGGACAGCCAAAGAAAAGGATATCAAACATGATGCTTTATTGTTCATGCAACTTTCGGAGGCTGTTCCCTATCTGCCTATTAAAGAATCTGCCATTGATATTGTTTGTTGTTGTTTGGTAACCCACCAGATATCACACGACAATAAACTCATCCTTTTTAAAGAGATGTATCGAGTGTTAAAACCAAATGGCAAAATTGTTATGACAGAATTTTGTAAACCTTACACCATATTCGGTAAATATGGGGCCTTGTATATAAAATATATATGGGGGAAGATAATACCTGACATTGCCCTGAATATAACTGATAATTTGGAGGGGAATATCCCTGCTATGTTGGAGGTGTCTGGTTTTTCCGAGCTTGAAGTGACGGGAAGATGGAAGGGCTTTGTTGCTACAATAGCGGCAATAAAAAGGTAAGCCCTATTCTTCTAACAGATACTTTGTGCCGATGAAACCAAGTGTGGAGCCGACGAGTATTCCGGCCATAGCGCCAAATATCCACGTTGCGATGATTATCGTTTTTGCCTCTTCTATATGGTTGGAATAAATAAGTCCCGTTAAAGGTGGGATAGCGGCTGTACCGATACCGGCAAATAATCCGCCTACACCTCCATTGAGCACACCTTTTACATACTCTTTTTTTGTAACCCTCAGGAGCCAATTAGTAACTGCGTATGAATTGGAATAGGCTCCTGCTAATCCGCCGAATATGAGAGATAATATAAGTCGAAAAATATAAACCTGTCGTAAGGGCAGGGTTAAATAGATGTAAAGTGCGGAAAAGAGAACCGGGATAATGCACATTAAAGCCCCAATACTAAGGATATGTTTAATATAGAAATTACATAACTTTTTCATCGCTATACCTCGCACCTTTCCCCTCAGGTTGATCCATAAGATGCTCTTTATACTAAGCTGAAACACCCTCGGAAGAGGATTTTTTTTAATCGTGTGCGTAAACTTTGTGTGTAATCAATGTAGCAGAAAAAAAATATTTGTCAATAATATTTTTAAAATTTTCAATTTTCAATTATACCCTTAACCGACTGTCATAGATATATGACAACATTTTTCGTCAAAGGGGAAGATAAAAATTCAATGAATAGAAGACTTAATATATTATTGATACAACCCAGGTGGATGGGCTTGTCCTATCGGAGGAAGATAAAGGTGAATGAGCGCCGAATCCATCCTTTAAGTTTAGGAGTAGTAGCAACTTTAAGTGGAGATCATACTATCAAGATAATTGATGAAGCCATAGAAAATGTACCCAAAGATACGAGCATGTTTGATATTGTCGGTATTTCAGTAAATACCTATACCGCTCCTCGCGCCTTTCAACTTGCGGATACTCTTCTCCAGAGAAAAAATACAGTTATTCTTGGCGGTGTGCATACATCACTTAATCCTGATGAGTGTTTACTGCACGCCTCAAGTATAATTATTGGAGATGCAGAAGATACCTGGCCTCCATTATTAGAAGATTTTATCCATAATAACTTGAAAGATAAATATATCTCCTCCAATCGGATGAGTGGCAAGGACATCCCGGCACCGAGGCGAGATCTTTTTAAAAGAATGAAGAGAAGGGTCGCATATTGTCAGATATCAAGAGGCTGCTCAAATCAATGCAGATTTTGCTATCTTCAGTATATGCCCTCAAAGACATTTCGATTAAGGGATATCGATGATGTGTATAACGAGCTTAAATCTTTAGATGAGAGGATAATTCTCTTTGTTGATGATAATCTGTTTTGCGATCGAGAGTACTTAATTGAATTTTTAAAACGAATAGCTCCTTTAGGGAAAAGATGGTGGATTCAAGCGCCAACAGATATTTACAATGATGAAGAATTAATATCACTGCTTTCGGGCTCCGGTTGTTTTTCTTTGAGTATCGGCTTTCAAACAGCTCTTGAGGCTAATAATTTTAATGAATCCATATTTCAGAATAAGGTGGATAACTATAAAAAGTTAGTAAATCTCCTTCATAAGTATGGTATATTGGTAGATGGGACATTTATATTCGGATTTGATGGAGATACGAAGGATACTTTTAGGAAGACCGAGGAGTTGATCAGATTTTTAGGTATCGATACCTACACCTTTTATTTATTAACACCTTATCCCGGAACTACATATTTTGAATATTTTTTTAAGGAGAAGAGGATACTCACCAGTGATTTGTCATTTTATGATTGGGACCATGCGGTAATTAGACCGAAGAATATGGCCGAATGTGAGCTAATCAAAGGTGTAGAGGAATTATATGATCGCCTGGATAAAACCTATTACCTCAAAAATATCATAAAAAATATTAGAATATATAATAAGAAGGTATTTTCAAGGGACTTGCTTTTCTTTTTATTATCTCTTGGATGGAATTATAGGGTATCTAACAAATCTCCTCAATTCTTTAATCATCAATAGGACTTTTTACGCCTTTACCCCCTTTGTTCAGAACATGTAAATAGATCATTGAGGATCTTTGGATAAATTTCTTGAGGGAAAAGCATATTGCCACATCCATATGATATATTGACATAATAAAATAATTTATCTATTATTTTGTTAATATAAAACCTTTTTCAATTTTGGGCTTATCATATATAATACGACTGTAAAAAATACTTCAAGGGCTTTTAAGGGAATTTTGTAAAGGTTTAAAAGGTGAGTATGTAATTTACAGAGCGGAGCAAGTCATAATTAATCATATATTTTATGAAATTATAATATTATTAATTATTATTTGGTTATCACATGCCTTCAGGACGAGGTTTAATAGAAAAGCTAACAAATCTAAAATTAACATAAAGAATGTTTTATAAATAATATATTAATTATTAGAATTTATAGCTCTATATCGAAGTAAAAAAAGTGCCTATATGTAGATATATGAAAGTATCTAAATATAGATACTTGAATCTATATTTAGATAGAAGGATATATATTTAGAGATGATGATATACGAATTCTTATTCGTATAATAAATTGTTATCGCTGCTTAAATGTACCATATATAGAAAAGGAAAGTAGAAGAAAATCAATACGTTAAAAAGAAGACTGGCCTCTTAATAGATTAGGGCACGAGCAAATAAGATATAGGTCATTGAGTACCTATTGTTACATAGAATAGGGCCTATTGAAAGAAATAGGCAAAAAGAAAATTTTAATCACATGATATTAATAAGAAACATGGTTAGATATAGTGGAAAGTATATCCTATGGACACAGTTGAAGAGAATGCTTATTGTCCATTGAAAGAATAATAATTTTTTTCGCTGCCAGTTCAATGGGTAATGTGGAAATGATTAAGTTCGTGTGCCGCAAAGGGCGAAAAAAATAATGAGCTAATAGTCAATTGGGCGTGACTAAAAACAATACTATAAGGTGTTAAAAGAATTGTAGAACGAGCCAATGCACACCGACCAAAACTCAACGCCCTTTTAATAGAAGGCTGATTTGTACTATAATATGATATGGTTAAAGAAAGCATATACCCATTGTGTCGTTTTTGGGGGTGGGGTAGAATCTTCCCTTCATCATCCTTTTGTAATCTATCATGAACTCAACAAAAAAAATTTTAATTCTTTCAGCAAATCCTAAAGATACGGCTAGATTACGTCTAAGTGAAGAAGTTCGTGAAATTAGGGAAGGATTAATACGATCAAAAAATCGGGATCAATTCATAATACAACAACAATGTGCAGTCCGTCTTAGAGACCTCCGTCGAGCAATGTTAGACTATGAGCCGCAGATCGTCCATTTTTGTGGGCATGGAGAAGAAAATGGGCTCATGGTAGAAGACGAAAGCGGAAATGCAACGCTTGTTAGCCCAGAAGCCCTCGCTGGATTGTTTGAACTCTTTGCAGATCAGGTAGAATGTGTGCTTCTTAATGCGTGTTATTCACAAGTACAAGCAAACGCTATTAACAAGCATATCAGTTATGTTATCGGAATGAAGAAAGGAATCAAAGATAGAGCGGCGATTGAATTCGCTGTTGGATTTTATGACGCTTTAGGTGCTGGAAAATCAGTTGAAGAAGCGTTTAAATTTGGACGTAATGCTATTCAATTGTACAATATTCCTCAACATTTGACCCCCGCTTTAGAAAAGAAGTCAACAAGCCAAGTCCAAATTATTTTGGAAGGAGAAATAAATAAATTTGATGAGACAGCGCAGAAAAATCTATTAAATATTTTAGCCGCAATATTAAATATCGATGAACAGTCTATAAGAATTCTACGAGTATTAGCAAGTAGTATTCGAATAATCGTTGAATTACCAGATGAAAGTGCTCAAAGATTAATTACTTTATTCAAAAACAATAGTGAAGAACTAATTCCACTAATAAGCCAATTTCAAGTGAAAGAGATAAAAAGTAAAACATTCAAACCTTTTAGTTTTAAAAGATCAAAAATGATAGCAATAAATGAACTTTCGAAATTAAACGAAGATCATGTTTGTATTGTGACTGAGCGAATACTTCGAGGAATCTTCCTTGATGAAGCTCCCTCAGTGGATGAATTACGATTGAATTTTCGGATAGGCTTGGAGGATAACTCTTTACTAATTTTCGATTTAAAAACTCCTGAGATCGAAGGTTTAGGAGCTGGTGGACATCTCTACGAGTGGACGACGACGATTATCATAAATCTCGTTAGTGCCGTTTTTTATGAGATAGCTCAACATGGGATAAAAACTATACAAAATCTTGAAGCATGGGAGAACGTAAAAGAAAGGTTAATGCCTACCGGAGGGAAAACCAAATTTCTGATCGAGAGTGAAATAGAAAATGTCCGCAAAGCTATTTTAGAAACTCTCTCTTTCCAAAAGGATTAATTATTTCTATTTCAATGAGAATTAATTCATCTAGAAATCATGTTATCCTTCAAGGACGCTTTAATCCTTCTATCAATGAATCTATAATTCTGTCTGAAGCCCGAAATTCTAACTTCTATGTCATTAGTCCAGATGTCCCAGGAGATCCTTATCTAATTTCAATACCAGGAAGCTTGCTGTTTAAATCATTAGAACTCAAGATAACACAACTTCGGAAAAATGAGACTCTTGTTGAATTCCGTGGTAGTCTTTTCAAAGCTCTAGGTTTGCTCCTTTCTATCCTGCTTTTTGCCGCACTATTTGTGGGAACGCTTTTTCTTTTTATTTTCCCTCAGTCTCTCCTGAATATGTTCTATGGTAACGATCCCTTTAGCTCTCATTTATTTTTATTATTTATTATAGTTTTTTTTGTATTTGGAGTCATAATCTTCGAAGAATATCGTGCTTGGTTGTCCTTGCGTCAATTATTATCAAAATTACCTGCAGAGTATAGGCTGGTTAGTCAAGATTATTTTTCAATTGATCAAATTCGTCGTGACCTCATCACACACTTTTTGATATGGGTGTTGTGGATTCCAATCTTGATGCTTGTAGCACCGAAATTTTTAGCAATGATGATTCTAATCCTATCACTAATAAAGGCCATAGGAGTGTGGATAAGCGGAACATTAAACGTTGTTGCATATCAAAGGATTCACAGGCTATATGAGTGGCAAGATCGATTTATGCCTTATATTTGTTTTTTCTTTATTGGCATAACTATTTTTTCATCCTATTGTTTCCAATGGTGCTTTGTATGGCTATCACGAGAACTGCCTCCAAATCAATTATTCGTTACACCAGGAATTAATGTAATGATCGGAGCACCCCATTGGTTTCGGCATACCGCAGGGACAAAACAGGGACTAATCGAGTTTCGGGAAGCCGTTGCCGCTTTTCAAGCATCGTTTATACACCGAACTCAAATAGAATCTACTAATCAAATTCTTTGGCAGTTTTCTTTGTTGATTGCGGTTTTTATGTTTTTCGTTTTCATTAGAGGGTGGCTTTCGAGAACAGCCATTCTTAAGCCTGCTGGGATTTTCATCGGAACCGTACCAGAGATTATATCCAAACGTTTCATAATTGGATCTGTTTCTTTTTTTGCTATTGGTTTTGCAGAAACTTTATTAGCTCTCTACCTCTCATTTCTAACAATTCTCCATATTGTATCACCAGAAATATTAAACAAATTACCCTGTAATTCTCTGGTTTACCCTCTCCAGGTTTTGTATTCAATAAGATCAGTCCCTAACTTCGATATTAAGTTAACTGGTCGAATTCTTATTCTGATATACTTAATCCCATCATTTGTAATATTCTTAGAGATATGTAGCCTTATTATAAGAGACATGAAAGTGGCGATATCATTGAACATGAACAAAGTTGAGAATGATAATGAGCTCACAGACTTAAGATCTCTCTGGTTAAAGTGGATCCCTGGTGAAAACTTCCCCAGGATATTTATCTCAAAGAAATTTACAGAATTACCCGAAGTAAGATTTATACTCTTCCCGCCATTCAGATATATAGTATTACCAAGATGGTTTAATAAGAATTTCTTGAAGGGGATTCTTGATGAGAAAGATCTGGCTTTAGTGCTGGCTCACGAGGATTATCATTATTCTCAAAAATGGAGAGCACAATTTGTAACTTATGTATTGGGAATAATATCTCTTCGCCACCCAAATTGTTCCTTATTATTTACAACAGGACTAGATGAGTTTAATGCTGACAAGTATGCGTGTAATATTACGAAAATCGAAGATGCCAAAGAGCGTTTGAGCAAGGCTTTAAATAAAGTTACTCGTGCAAGGCGCCCACCACCAAAAGACAAACATCACCAGAATATCTGGGGAGGAGTATTGAACCGATTCATATTAAATACGAATCAGATCTCCAAAGCGTATCCTTCCAACGTTGAACGGGAAAGAAAACTTAAAGCTCAAATCACTGAGCCATCTGGGAAGAAACAATCAAAAGGCTTGATTGATGTAATCTTTCCTGTTCTTATTGGCATAAGTATTGCTGCGCTGTTTATAGAGTTGGGAAAATGGCCTTCTAACATATTGCCGAAATTTGCGCAAGGTTCATTCAGAATAGCGTTAGCGAGTTCTCATGAGAAGTTAATCCGAGACCTTCAAAAGAGGGATGAGAGGATATTTCTTTTAGAAGATGATCAAGTTCAAATTATAGATGCTAGATCCTTGAATATTGAGAAGTCTATCAGTGATTTACCACTATTAAATCCATCCCAAGTTCTCCCGATAGGAGAAGATGAATTCTTAGTAGGTTCAGGTTACAGTGGTCTTATGCTATATTCACAAGGCCGATGGTCAAATATCGATTTTGGCACTCATAAGCGACCTGCTGTACTGGCTTTAAGCTATGCAAAAGATGGAGAGATCCTGGTAGCCACTACAAGTGGGTTATGGAAGTTGAATAACTCAATAAGGCTCGCAGCTCTTATTTTTGGAGAAGATCAGATTTGTACATCCGTTGCTTATATAGATAGCAAGATTCTTATTGGGACAACTAATGGGCTATTCTCTTTAAATAATAATGTTGTTAATAAACTTAATAGTGGCCATGTTTTAGCACTAGATGCTTTCGGTGATGATTGGATAGTAGCTCTTGGTTACGAAAGCAAGGACATTATAAAAATTGAAGGTTCTTGTTGCGGTGGCGTAAGATTACATGAGATCGCGGGAGGTTTTAGCAGAGATGATCACGTTGTAGATATAGCGGTAAGTGGTGGAAAAGCTGTGATAATTCAATCTAAACAAGGTTGGGCATCCAGTTTACTTGCGATATGTGAAGATGGTGAATGGAAAAAAATAGATGAGCTTTCAAGGGAAAGAGACCTACGACAGGTTCTAATCGACAATGAACAAATTTATTTTACCGATAGGGCACGACTCTTTCGATTGTATAACAATGCTATTTTTGAAGTTAAATTAGATGAGAATCAACCGTTTCCTCAAATTGAGGCCATGACGGTTGATAAATCCGGACAAGTGTGGATTTCATCAGGTGGGTTCGTATGGGTACTGAGAGAAGGTTTATGGACAAAAATTGGCCCAGGCACTCCTAAAAAACTGTCACACGGAACAGGTTATAAAATGTTTTTCTTACCATGCCGGACAACAGATTGCGTTTGGATGATGACTCAGAAGTCTCTAGTATTTATGATGGAAACAAGTTATAGAGAGTATATGTTTCCTGAAAAATGGCATTTTGAGCCAATCGGATTTACTTTAACAGAGGATGATTACCCACTTGTGGTTTTAGCTAACGGGAAAGTGGTGACTATTAAAGATGAGGATTGGGTACAGCTATCGGCACTGGATTGGAATAAAGCTTTTTACTGCGATATGGTAGAATTAGAGAATTACTTATGGATTTTAGGTAGTGAGGGAGGATGGTGGATTAATCTTGCTGATGGATCGACGGGCAGGATCCGTGATTCATCATACTCTCCTGGTGAAATAGCTCGATTAAGTGAGAATAAAGCCATCAAGATATCTATTAATGGAGGTATATGGCTCCTTGATGCGAAATCAAGTTCAATCCAACAGATTGATGATATTGGTGTGCCTGTTAGTAGCATTTATGCAATCAATGGCAAAGATATTCTAATTGCTACATATGAGCCTAACAAGATAATCAGGTATACTGAACAAGGCGTTGAAACAGTCTTCAGGGATTCTGATGGTTTACCAAATGTTTGGAAAATTGGTTTAGTTAAGGATAAATTGGATAAGCTCTGGTTTTTTGATTCAAATGGTAACCTGTGGTCTCAACAATAGAAATAAAAACGAATTATACTATTTTGATTAGCGACAATCACTTCTAGGCTTATTATTCATAAATAGTTGTGTAATATAATTCTAACGAGACAGATAGACTTGACGAAGGGGATGCGTGGCAATTTAACTAAATTGCTTCGGATAACGCTTCTCGCTGAGTCAGCTCAGTTATTTGGCTTCAGGCCATCCCCTGAGCAGGTCATTTGCGCTGTGATGTATAAAAATAATCAATAAATATTTTAGATTAGCTAATGAATGAATCTATTATTAAAGAATTATTAAAAACTAACCAAGCACCTTGAAAGCCTAATTCATAGCCTTCATGGTGAGAAGTCAGGAGCCAGAAGTCAGAATCCAGAAAAATTATTATGCCTGGAAAAGCTTTTATATCAAGCTTTCTATATCAAAGTGCGAACAAAATTTTCATTATGCGGGGTGTAAGCATCTAAAAAAGGTCATCTTTTTCATCGTGAAGAACTTGAATTTAAAGAACAATTTAATCTAGCTGGATTAGCAGATTATTTTCGCGATTTCGCTGCTTTTGCAAACAATCGGGGTGGTTTATTTAATTTTTGGAATTAAAAATTCCCCTAGATTTCTAATTGGCCTTAATCAATCCTCATTAAAACAATTTGAAAAAATTGATCCCGAAAAAATTTCTGAATATCTTTTGGAAATATTTTCATCCGATATCAGATGGGAGCAATATATAACTGAAATATCACAGAAAAGATTTGGGATCTTTTATATATATGAAGCTTTAACTAAACCTATAATAGCCAAAAAAGACGAAGGTAAGGGCCAAATAATAAAAAAATGGAGAAATATATTATCGATATGGCGGGAGAACCCAAAAAATACAATATGCGGAGCTAGAAAATATTATAAGTAAAAGAGTAGAAAAAAATAACAAACAATGGCTTGATTTAATATCTAAAATTGGCAAAGTAGGATCCAATAATACCGCTATACTTGATACTGAGAATGGATTGATTGAAAAAGATGAATCTCAAGTATTAATTATTGATAGATGAAAACTTGATAGATAAAATAAAGTTTGTAAAAGAAGGCGATTTTATTCAGAAAGAAGGTGAAACCACATTAAAACTTGTAGGAGATGTTGTTCCAATAGATAAAGTTGAAGTAGTCAGGAAAGTCAAAGAAAATCTTTTAAAGGCATACTCTTTCTGCTCTTGAATTAGTTGCTGAAATTAAAAAGAAGCTTTCTGACGCTAATCAAAATGAAATTTGGGAAGTTATAAAATAAAATGAAGTTAAAAAGAATACTGATTATGCTGCCTTTAATTTTAGAAATAAAAAGCAAGAAGATGAATATAAAAACTCAGGGGTGTTACCAATAGGCGTACCAAGTATTTATAACAAAAAAGGCCGTAGACTTCCTTGTAAATGTATTAAAGGCAACTAAAAAATAGTATACCGTTTGAAATCATTTAACATATAAATAAAAATTACATAACGTAGCCATTCAACCGGACAGAAAACGCAGGCCGATTTTGCTTACATGTTAATTGTGCTACAATACATAAATCACCAGAGACAAGACATTGATTATTCGGCGTTTTCTGCCGGTTAACTCGTCGTTAGTGCGCCAAGCAAAGCTTGGTGCTTCTTGTGAGGTGCAAGTCCTCACCAGGTAAGGCCTAACCAGCCGCCTGTACCGAGTGTTGCAGGTATCGAGGAACCGTATTGGCGATGCGAGGAATTAAGCGGAGTACAGATACGGAAGAACGGAATACTTGAAGCGTACACAGGGAATACAGTAGGCCGCAGGAGAGACGTACCTCTCCTAAGCAATTCAGCCCCGTTAGGAGTAAAAATGCGCTCGGCTATGGTGTTAACGTGCCAGAAGCCAATACAAAGGAATCGATTTGGTGAGATACCGGAGGGAGTGTCGGGGTCAAAGAGCGTGGCATGCAGTAAGAGAAGTGTCAGGAACTTGGGAGGCCCTCCCGCCTCCTCGTGAGGGGTAGGACGTC
>JBLIRR010000006.1:0-118906 GCA_049472395.1 bacterium
ATTTCCACCGTATCTCCCATAGCTGAAAAGGTGATATAGAAGTAAAAATCATAAGGCATATGGGGAATAATATGGGGAGCAAATCTTCCAGGCAATAAAAAAAGGAGCTAAATTTTCATCTAACCCCTTGATTTATATTTGGTAGCGGGGGGTGGATTCGAACCACCGACCTTTGGGTTATGAGCCCAACGAGCTGCCAGCCTGCTCCACCCCGCAGTATTTTCTATTCAATTATGATTATATTATTTAATTATTATTATTATAGCATAACTCCGTTGTTTGTCAAATGCTATTTTTACCAGTTCAAAATACTAAAAAACAAAAACTTTCAATAACCTGGACAATGTATCTCTCATTTTTTGCCGAGGAACAATCATATCTATTATTCCATGTTCAAGGAGAAATTCCGCTCGCTGAAAGCCCTCTGGCAATTTTTCATTTATTGTTTTTTCTATTACCCGCGGCCCGGCAAAACCAATGAGCGCCTTTGGCTCAGCTATTATTATATCCCCTAACATGGCAAAACTTGCACTCACACCGCCTGTGGTCGGATCTGTAAGTATTGAAAAAAAAGGAAGCCGTGCTTCAGAAAGCTTTGTAAGGGCAGCGCTTGTTTTCGCCATCTGCATGAGAGAAATGACCCCTTCCTGCATTCGTGCCCCTCCTGAGGCTGCGATAGTGATAAAGGGCTTTTTTTCTTCGATAGCTTTTTCGATCGAACGGACTATTTTCTCTCCGACAACTGACGCCATACTCCCCCCCATAAAATTGAAGGCCATGGCGCACATAATAACAGGCATACCATCAATATTACCCTGACTGCTGATTAATGCATCTTTTAATCCTGTTTTCTCCTGATATTCTCTGAGTCGATCCTTATATTTTTTCCTGTCTCTAAATTTAAGCGGGTCCTTAGGATAAATATGTACGTTGAATTCTTCATATTCTCCTTTATCATACATCTGGCTTAATCGTTGTAACGCAGTTATACTAAAGTGATAATCACATTTAGGGCATACATGACAATTTTTCTCTAATTCCTTTCGATAGATTATTTCCTTACAATAATTACACTTTATCCACACTCCCTCAGGAATCTGAATCCTTTTTTTCCCAACTAATTTTTGGGGGCGTTTTGTTTTTTTAAACCACATAGATATACCAAGCTATAAATTTAATGTTAATGAATAATAACTGTAGGATGAGCAATTGTCAAATATTTAATAAGTCCACCAAGGTTGCACGTCAAGGACAAAAAATGCATCTGCCAATCCGCCTTGGTAATCATAGGCTATGATATGCACTTCATACAATCCCGGAAAGTTAGTATTAAAATGGAAAATGACCCCCTCTTTTCCGTCATTCCTTTCAGTTACCGTTCCTATATTAGTGCTATAATAAAGTTTTTCACCATCTGGGTCTTGAAAATCAATCGGCAGTGTATAAGGTACTCCAGCTATGCTTATTTGGGGTTCTTGAATATTGTCGACGAATACGGGAGGATGATTAAGCCACGTACCCTTATTAGCTATGATAATATTAAACACATCTTGTGCAGACATTCCCCGATTGTCACGAACCGTTACCGCTATTTGATTTACACCTTCAAATCTGGGAATGAAGTTGATTACTCCTGTAATTGGATTGATGAGGGGCTCATTCCAGGGGCCATATTGATATGAGGGCAAATTATCAATCGTTGCCGAATAGGTAAGTATATCTCCATAATCAGCGTCTCGTGCAAGAATTTGCAAAGTAAAAGGAGTATTCACCGTGGCAACACAATCATGGAAATCTTCCAGAATCGGAGGATTATTAATTCCCATTACCGGGTAATTCACCACCGACAGCGTAAATGTTTCTGTATCACTTAAGCCGCCGCTATCTGTGACAGTGACTGTTATAACATAATTATCTACTGTTTGTGAGATAAAGAATATGTGCGCCATATTCGGCGTTATTGGCTCGTTCGGGTCGCTAATCTCTGCCGGACCAAAGGGGATATGGCCTGGAGGGAGTATATTTGAATTTGGGTCATAGAAAATGGGATAGGAATCATTCGGCTCTCGAGGGATTCGAACACGGTATGCCATATCTGCCCTGGTACCGTGTATACCATACCCTCCAACCGTCACCTTAAAATCAAGAAACTCTCCCTCTGGGTCCCGCGCAGCACACAAATAGCTGAAAGGATAGAACAGCGTGGCGAATTGCGGCCCAATATGCCATAACTCAGGAGGATTATTCCTTAAAAAATTGCAATTATCGCGGAATATAATGTCATCTATATAAAAATGGGCCCCTCTTATCATAATACCTGTTATGCTTTCAAGATTTTCTCCGGGTAATACCTCATGAAGATCTTCTTCCAACGCGCAAACCACAAGATGCCATGTTCCATCTCCATATTCTTTGCCAAGAAATATATCAATTGTATCATCTTTTAAAATTGCTCTTTGACCATCCCTTACATGGTACACCAAATAAAGGCTTTTTCCACTCGTTGTGTTAATCATGACAATGAATTCGGTCATCTCAAAACTTTCAACGGCAAATTGTGAGCGCATCTTAAAGCTTAGATATTTATGAGACAGATAATCCCCGGTTATTGGGTGGAGAGTGTTTATATTATAAATATAATATGGTTCCAATCCATTAAATACACTCATATCATAATTCACATTTAAGACTCTGCTCCCTTGCTGTAAATCTAAGACTGTCTCTATATGACCATATCCTATGCCAAATCCGAATACAGGGTAAGCAGGATCAGATGTATACCATCCGTGATTTTGAGGAGAGTCCCAATATTCGAAGTTGTCAAACAAAATATCTTCGCTAAAACATATTCTGAACAAGAGCAAATGTATAATGAATGTACAAAAAAGAAGATATATGACTCGTTTCATTATGATCCCCCCTTCACAACTATTGGTCACCACTACCATTGGTGTTCATCAAAAATATAGGCAATATATATGCCATGTGCGAACCTTAATTATTTGCTCGCATATCTTATTCAAAAATTACTATAATGACGATGATTAATGTTGTGATTGTCCTATTGATATGAAAAATTATTCACACTATGACTTTTTTTATCGTTTTCATTCATGAACATACTATTTTTATACATTTCTTAAAAATCTTCGGAGCAGATTGACATTAAATAGATTGAAAAGGTATAGTATGAAGTAAGCTTTTAAAGTCGCATGAGGATTAACATTGCACGCACCGGAGATTATGAGGAAAAGGCCTGTTATTGCTCTTACTATGGGAGATTATCTGGGGATCGGCCCGGAGATTATTGTAAAGGCCCTCGCAAAACTATATGAGAGCCTTCGAGGTAGTCCTGTTATCATTGGTTCCTATAATATAATTAAAGAAGCCTGTATCCTCTGCCGTTGTGATCTTCCCCTTTATCCCGTTGCGTATGAATTTGATAGCGAAAAGCTCCATCATTCAGGTATTCCCGTTGTCGATACGGAGGGGATTGCCTTATCACTTCCTAAGGATGAAGGGTCTTTTGGCCCGACTTCTTTAGGAGGACACGCTGCTGTGTCCTATATTAAGCAGGCAGTTAAGTGCACTTTAGAAGGAAGGATCAATGCCATAGTAACTGCCCCAATCTCTAAGGAGGCGATTCATCGTGGGGGCTATGTGTATCCAGGGCATACTGAATTGCTCGCTGAACTAACGCAGACCAAAAATTTTGCTATGATGCTCGCTGGAGGCCATCTTCGTGTTGTGCTCGTCACTACGCACTGCGCCATCAACCAAGTTTCAGCATTATTATCGTATGATGAAATATATCGTATAATAAAGCTCGTTGATCACTGGTTTTTATACTATTATAAAAAAAATCCCCTTGTCGCGGTGTCAGCCTTAAATCCACACGCAGGAGAAAACGGAATTTTTGGGAACGAAGAGAAAGATTTTATTATTCCTGCTATAGAGCGTGCAAAAAAAGAGGGGATACATGTTGTGGGGCCATATCCTGCAGATACGCTTTTTGCCCGAGCATACGATGAGAAATACGATGTGATCGTGACAATGTATCATGACCAGGGGCTCATTCCACTAAAAATGGCTGCTTTCGGAAAATCAGTTAATATAACCTTAGGCCTTCCCATTATCAGAACATCAGTAGATCATGGCACAGCCTATGATATCGCCTGGCAGGGGAAAGCCAGCGAATCAAGTATGATTGAAGCGATCCGATTAGCTCAGTTTTTGGCAGCCAAAAGAAACGGTAGCGACTCACGCTGAACCTGTGAGCGAGGACAGAATGATATATGACGTATCAAGCCCGAAAAACGCTTAAAGAATATGGGATAGCGCCTTATCATTCCAAAGGGCAAAACTTTCTGAATAATGAAGGCATAGTCCTTAAGATTCTTGAAATGGCTGAACTAACGGCCGATGATTATGTTTTGGAAATCGGGGCGGGACTCGGTGCCCTTACTGTTCCTTTATGTCATAAGGGAGCGCATGTTGTGGCCTTAGAATGGGATACACGTCTTATTGAAATCTTAGAAAAGAGAGTAATTGATTTTGATAATATCAAATTAATCCAGACAGATGCACTGACCTTTGATTACCATGAGTTTTTCTCCACATCCCCTTTTCCATATATAGTCATGGGAAACCTTCCTTACTATTTAGCAACGGCCCTTATTCAAACCTTATTACCGATGAAAGGAGTGATAAAGGAGTTAATCTTTATGGTTCAGAGGGAGGTTGGCGATCGTCTTATTGCGCAAAAAGGGAAACGAGAATACGGTATGCTCAGTCTTATAACCCAATACTATAGCGTTCCTGAAAAACTTTTTAATGTTTCCAAAAAGGTATTCTATCCACAACCAAAAATTGATTCCTGTATTGTGAGAATGCGCCTTAGAAAGGAGCACCCGGTACAAGTGAGAAATGAAAAATTTTTCTTTTCTCTCATTAAAGCCGCTTTTACCCACCGAAGAAAAACACTTTTAAATGCCTTGAAATCATCCCCCCATCTGGGTTTAGATAGCACAACTATCAGAAAAAGCCTTGAAGATGGCAATTTTTCTCTTCAAATACGCCCGCAGGAACTCTCTCTTTCAGAATTTGCCGCCTTGAGTTCATCACTTATAAAATTTCAATAACCTTGACGAAGTTTTATATCTGGCTTCCGATAGAAAAGTATGGTTGAGAAGATTTTACAGAATTATATAAATAATCTTAAAGGGGAGGAAATGTCTGATATAGCGACAACTGAATCTATAGTAAAAGATGAAACTATAGAAACAGATGAAACTCTAACAAAATATAAACCTACATTAAAACATGAATTTATAGCAGGTACTGAGCATATAGCGGGAACTGAGCCCATCCCCAGAAGGGCTTTTCTAAGTTTAGTAAAAAGATTCTTTGTCATCGTAATATTCGGATGGTTTCTCTATCCAGTCATAAGATTCCTTATTCCACCCGCACAGGTGGGCATCGACCCTAATATACTCTCATTCGCTGTAAGTGAAATCCCTATGGGAACCTCAAAAAAAATGAAGTATCGAGGAAAGCCTATTGTAGTTATTCACACTGAGGGAGGTATTCATGCTTTATCCGCAGTATGTACTCATCTGGGATGCATTGTGAATTGGGATTCTGCAAGTGGCACGTTAATCTGCCCATGCCATAAAGCTACCTATGACCTTCAGGGGAATGTTTTATCAGGACCTGCGCCAAAATCACTTTTTACCTTGGAGGCAAATCTTATAAAAGATAAAATAGTTATAAAAAAAGCGTAAAAGGGGCATTACCATGTCTAAACATAATGGATCTAATAAAGAGAACGGATTCAAATCATTGAGAAAATGGTTTACCGAAGAAGGATTTCAGGAGGAAATCATTGAGCGCCGCCTCGATATAAACGGACTTATCAAAGAAATAAAAAAAAAGATAATCCCAAAAAATAAAATTAACATATTGTCATATCCCGGATGGATCGCGTTGTTTCTTTTTATTGTAGAGATTCTGACAGGAATCTTATTGATGCTTTATTATCATGCGACAGTGGCCGAGGCCTATGCGGATGTCAGGTATATAACAAATGTCATAAATTATGGTTGGCTGTTTCGAGGCATTCATTACTGGGGTTCTCATTTAATGATCATATTTGTCTTTCTTCATATGCTTCAAACCTTTTTTTATGGAGGATATAAAGCACCAAAAGAATTGGTCTGGATATCAGGCATAATCCTTTGGATTTTTACACTGCTTTTGGGACTTACGGGGTATCTACTGCCGTGGAATCAGGTCAGCTACTGGGCAGTTACGGTGGTTACAGAGGTGCCTATGGCTTTTCCTTACATTGGGAACTTTATAAAAGAGCTTATTCGTGGTGGGGCAGATGTATCTCAGGTGACACTTACCCGCTTTTATGCGCTGCATGTTGTTCTTATACCCCTCATTGTGGGGATCGGTCTCTTTTTTCATCTGTTTGCCATCAGAAAACATCTCGTCCCGAGAGACCTATTGACCTATGTAGTAAGTTTTATCCTTATGTTTGGTCTTCTCTTATCATTGGCAACTCTATTTCCTGCTCCCATAAAAGCGAAAGCAAATCCATTTCTGACACCGGAGAATGTAAAACCGGAATGGTATTTTCTTGCCTCATTAGCCGTTCTTCAATATGCTGGAAAGCTTGAATTCTTGGGAAGCTGGGCACCTAAATTGCTCGGCGCTATATTTCAAATTATTTTTATTCTATTCTTATTCTGTATTCCCTTTATTGACCGCGGAAAGGCACGAGCTCCCAGAAAGAGGCCTATTGCCATATCTCTGGGAATATTTTTCAGCCTAGGTTATATTATTTTAACTTTATTGGGACATTGGGCATAACTATGAAAAGAGAAAAATTTTTAATCTATTCTATTATTATCCCTCTCGTGATCGGCCTTAGTGCGTCTCATGCTATAGGAGCAAGAAAAAAAAAGGCATCAGATAAAATTAAATGTATTATATGTCACACTCAATTGGGTAAGGACTTAGCAAAAAAGGTAGAGCAATGGCAAAGTAGTGTTCATGGGCAAAATAATGTGACCTGCCCTGCCTGTCATGGCGGAGATCCCACCTCTTTTAATAAACCCAAAACAGAGGAATCCGGATATGTAGGAGCACCAAACCGAAATGAATTGCCCGAGTTTTGCGCAAAATGCCATTCAAGCGCTAGCTGGATGAGGCAATACAACAAAAGAACCGACCAGCTCTCCCTTTATAGGACAAGTGCTCATGGCAAAAGGCTTTTTGAAAAAAATGATGAAGCAGTGGCTGTGTGTACAGATTGCCATGGACAACATGATATTTATCCGGTCGCTGATAAGGCATCATCAGCTAATCATATGAAAATCGCTGAAACCTGCGCCGGGTGTCATTCAAATAATGAAATTATGGAGCCAAGAGGACTTAAATCAAACCAGTTACAGCTTTATAAAAAAAGCTATCATGGGGAGATCCTCTATGGCAAAATAGCCAATAAAAATCCAGGCCTTGTTCCAAGCTGCCCCGAATGCCATGGAATCCATGGCGCAACGCCTGCTGGTGTAAATGAGATATCCCATGTGTGTGGAAATTGTCATGCAAATAATGCAGAACAATTTGCCCGTGGTGACCATCAAGAAGCACTGGATAAGAAGGGAGCTCCCAGATGTATTGACTGTCATGACTATCATGAGATACTATTCCCAACCTTAGCGCTATTCGATGGAGCGGAAAAACATCACTGTGGATACTGTCACCCGCTTAAAGGACATGAATATAATATTGGTCAGGAAATTAAAAATTCTATCGTGAAGGCACAAGGTAAAATTGATCGTGTCACTGCTTTGGTAGGGGATATAGAGTATGACCCGGGTCTCGATGTAAAAGATGAAAGAGACAACCTCGCGGAAGCCCAGGATTATCTTTTAGAGGTTGCCCCTGTTACTCATACGATTGATTTAAAATATATCAAGAATTACACAAATAAATCTTATGAATTAGCGGTCAAAACCGAAACAGTGATTAATAAACGAATAAGTGAGTTTATTGTCAGAAAAAAATGGCTTTTCGCTACTCTTATGATCATATTTATGATAATCGGATATATTCTTTTTAACCGCTGGACTATCCATATTCAAGAAGAAACCGGAGAATCAGCCCTTTCTCGATAAATGGCTTAAGGGGACAGGATTTCCTCTTAGACGACTAACAAAATCCGTAAACCTGTGGACAATCTCTACATGATACCAATTATGTAAAAACCAGCTCAATCTCATACGAAGAAATTGTGCAGGCCATTCCAATTCTCTTTTATCGCAAATCGTGTTTTCATTAAGTCTCTTTATGCTTGATCGCAGCTTTTCAAAGGCTGCCTCTCTCTCTGATTCGTCAACGATCTCACACACTTTATCTATCTCTTTCATCATCTCTCTCGCCTTTAACATCCTGGCTTCGGTACTAAGGCCCATTTTCTGGCTGATGATACCGTAGTGCATCTTAAGGCGATTCATGCGAATAGCTGCCTCATAAGAGGCATCCACTATCTCGTCACGGGTCATCCAATTCGTTTCATAACTTAAAATATGCTTCCAACTGGGTTTCTCCAAGGCCCTTCTGTGCTCTTCAACAGTTCTGCAATAGATTTTATAACCAAACTTCTCAGGTTGTTCATACGCCTCGCTGCCCGGATCAATAAAGGGTGCATAAGGGGAAATAAAGGTTAATAAAGATTTTGGCTTAATATGTGCGAATGTCCTGTAAAGGTACCCGCAATAATCCACTGTATCCATTACTGACTGATATGTCTGACCTTGAATGCCGATTATAAAAAATAAATCCAAACGCTGGCATCCAAGCCGCAAGCCTGTATTAATCATTCTTTCCAAGGCTTCATTATTATAAGGCCGGCCGAAGAATCTCCGCATGCGTTCATCATGGGATTCAGGTGACATCTCTAAATTAAAATTCGGTGTTGAAGCGGCGATAGCTTCTAATATATCATCATCAGGAGGGATAAAGAATTCATAGCCCACGGCACTTTTAATCTTCTCTTTTTTGAGTGCAGATAAAAAGGAGAGGGCATAATCTCGCCCTGATTGGAGAATATCTCCTATAATAAAAATAGGAGACCGAAAATTTTGATCAATTTCTCTTATCTCATGCGCAAAAAGCTCTGGATCACGATAAATCGCCCTGTTTCTTTTTATCGTATTTTTGAAAAAATAGGAGGAACCTCCACAAATCCTGCATTTTTGAGTGCATCCCTTCACATTCACCACAGCGATAGCAGGATATTTAAGCCAATTGGCATAAGGGGTATACCCTGCTAAATCATGATATTTTATTACCTTTTTCATGACGTGAGAAAAATCAATTTTTGCGTAATTTAAATCCTTCGGAACATTGGTCAGGGGATTAACGATCGTGCGGTTATCTTTGTCTCTCCACGTCAAATTAGGTATAGCGCTAAAATCTCTCGCCCCCTTTTTTAGGGCTGTGAGGAGCCTGCGAAGAGGCTCTTCCGTGGAATCTCCCCGCATAACAAAATCAATTTGAGGATAATTATTAATAAGATCCTCATGGAAATAACTCGATGACAACCCCCCAAAAATTACAGGTATATCCGGATGGTATTTCTTTACAATTTCTGCAAGAGCAAGGCTTCCGTGAGCATGGGGCATCCAATGAAGATCAATGCCAAAGATCATCGGATGAAGCGCCTTGATCTCCTCTTCCGCATCATATCGGTTACTTCTGAGCATTTTTACTGCGATATTGATAATGCGAACCTCGAATCCGCATCGTCCAAGGTATTCTGAAATACTCACAAAACCTATGGGATACATCTCAAATACTGGTGTGGAGGGGACTAAATCGCTAATCGGCCCGAACATAATGGATTTTTTTCTGAAATCATAAATACTTGGCGGATGAAGCAATATAAGATCGGATTTATGTCTACTCATGCTTATTTTCTTATTTCTCTCTCTAACCTTTTCTCTCTCTAACCTTGATATGTTAATGTTAAAAAATTTAACACTTTCTATAATTATACCATATTGGAATTTAAATAGTCAAATATCAACATTCTTCGCCCAATTCTCATTATGGAACCCTCCGAAGTACAAGGAATTCCTGCTATCTTTTGAGCGGTGTAGCTAAAAGTCAATGAATTTAAAGCAAAATTTGATTGAGAAGCATCTGAGCCTCATTATAATCAGGCTTAAGCCTAATCGCCTCCTTTAAATAATGTCGCGCAGAAATCATATCCCCCATCTGGAAATAGCAATAGCCAAGTCCATAATTTAAGATTGGGTCCTCCGGATATATTTCTATCAGCTTCTGGTAATCTACAATAGCCAAATCATACTTGCCTAAATGAAAATTTGCAACCCCCCGATTAATAAGAGCATCTCTGTTTATAGAATCAATCGCCAACGCACGTGAATAGTTATCAAGCGCATGATCATACATACCCTTGGCAAAATAGGCTAAGCCAAGATTAACATAGGCTTGGACATTCCTCGACATCCTTGCTAAGGCTTCTTTATATTCATCTATAGCCTCATCATACATATGATAATTATAATACGCAACACCAAGATTAATATGTGCCTCAACATAATTATTATCCAATTGAAGGGCCCGTCTATATTGTTCTATTGCTAAATCCACCATTCCCTGATGATAATACACAATCCCCAAATTTACATGTGCCCCTGGATTATTATTATTTAATGAAATAGCTTTTTTATATGCACTTATTGCATTTTTCATATCACCAAGACGGAAATAGGCGATGCCAAGGTTATAGTAAGTCTCAGCAGAATCATGATTTAATTCACTTGCCTTCTTAAAGTGTTCGATTGCTTTTTGAAAATTGTTCTGCTTTATATCTATTGTACCCAAGCAATCATACGCTTTTGCCATATCCGGCTTAATGGTAAGCACTCTGCTAATCTTCTCATAGGCTTTATCATAGTCTTCCGTTTGAATATATAATGTTGCCAGATTAACCATCGCTTCCGGTATATTTGGATCCATTGACAATACTTGTTCAAAGGTCTCTTGAGCATCCTTATATTTCGTGAGCCCCATATAAGCGCTTCCCAGATTATTGTATGCATCCACATACCCCGGATCTATTTCTATTGATTTTAAAATATAGTTTACGGCCTCAGCATAGAGTGCCCTGGCGATGTAAACGCTCCCAATATTGTTGTAAGCATCCCTGTAAAGGGGGTCAATTTCCAATGCCTTTTTATAATTCTCAAGCGCATTATCATAATCCCGCAAGAGATAATAAATTACGCCCAAATTCTCATAGGCCTCTACATACTCAGGATTAAGAGAGACTGCTATATTAAATTGCTCGATAGCCTCCTGCCTGCGTCCCATCTTGTTGTATACCGTACCCAAATTATTATAGGCGTTTATATATGTGGGATCTATCCTGATAGTATCAAGAAGCTCTTTTTCCGCAAGATCCAGCCATCCTTTTTTATCATAGACAAAACCGAGCACAAAGTGAGCAAACACATCGTTATTATTAATCTCTAATATCTTCTTAAACTGACCGATTGCCTGATCATAATAGCCATTAGTATAATAATACGTGCCAACATTTAAATATTGTAATGTGCCGACCATATCCTTCGGATCAGGATATTGCGCTGTTATGTCATGGCTGGATGAGGGTGCCGTATTAATATAGCCGAGACTTTCAAGTCGTGCTCGTGTATCTTTATCCATAATCATTTTATTGCCTTCATCACCATCAATATGGGAAAATTTATCGTGCATCTTCTCCAATAAAGCTTGCATCCTTTTAACCTGCTCCGGCTTTTCCTCATAAAGATTCATCAATTCATTAGGGTCGGAGACAAGATTATATAATTCTGATTTCGGGGCCTTAATATATTTCCACTCCCGTGTCCTTACCCCTTCTAAAGGGCTCCATTTATGATTATAAAGGGGATAGAATGTCTCGCAATGCATCGGCTGCTCCTCTTTCAACCGGTAAATACCTTCTGCTAAATCTCCCTCATCCTCGTCCATGCCGTCAGGAAGAATAGAGTAACCTTGAAGATCATCATTTTTAAGACCAATATCAAGCACATCAATAATAGTAGGGAAAATGTCCACCAATGATACATTCTTGTGAACGATTGATCCTGCGGCTATCTTAGCGGGATAATGAAATATTAAGGGCACATGAAGAGTTGTATCATAAATAAAAATGGCATGACTTGGCTCTCCATGCTGATAGAGACTCTCGCCATGATCTGCGGTAAAGCAAATAAGGGTGCTGTCATAAATGCCCATATCCTTCATTTCCTGAAAAAGCTTCCCCAAACAATGATCCACATAAGCAATCTCACCAGCATAGCTTTTCCGCGAAATTTCCCTCTGATTTTTTACATCATTTTTAGCACTGGCCGATTGATTAAATGGGGGTGGCGGATCATAGGGCGCATGGGGATCAAAACAATGAATCCAGAGGAAAAACGGATTCTCCTTTTTTTCTCTTAACCAGTCAAGAGCACTATTTATAACAGTCTCCGCCCTTCGCTCATTGTACACAAAACTCATATTTTCAGCAGCAGTGTCCATTTTATCATCGTAAACATCAAATCCTTGATCAAGGCCAAAACGGGAATCCAAGACAAAAGCCCCTATGAAAGCTCCAGTCTCATACCCCATACTCTTAAACATCTCTGCTAAAGTGTAACTGTCCTTCCTTACCCTGAATGTTCCATTATTTCTTGTCCCGTGTCCAATAGGATATTGCCCGGTCATCATTGTGGTATGAGAAGGAAGGGTGACAGGCACAGGGGTATATGAATTGGCGTAAAGAAGACCTTCTTGCGCTAATTTATCAATATGGGGGGTCTTGATTTCATCATTCCCATAACAACCAAGATAATCAGCTCGAAGTGTATCGATTGAAATAAAAAGCACGCTATCTTTTCTGGTGCTTCGTTTTTGCACCACCTTTGGGGTAGTATCTTTGATGCTTTCCCGGGTTTTAACGCCTCCGCATCCCCCTGTGATATTAATAAAACAGAATAAAACTGTAGTAAGAATAATAATTTTTTTCATGATCCCTCTCCAAATCTTTACGTTTAACACACATTGAAAATTTGCCTTTAATACTATATCATTTATGTAATATTATATTGAAAGTTATAATAAACTCAAGTTTAGCTCTCACTCCCTGTAAATATGGAATGCGAAGCTGAAGCTTTGTATTTACTGCTGAGAGAAGCAACCTATTATCGATAGCTTATACTGGAATGAACAATATCAGAATTGACAATCTAATTCATACCATCTCCTCCCTTAGCTGGCCCTATTTACTTCTTATTGTAATCGTATTATCCATATCCTTATTTATTTATCGAAAAATTGACAAAAGATATCGGGAGCTATTCTGGGACAGAATCTTTCCTGCTCTTTTTTTTCTTGCCCTCGCTATAAAAGTTATTCTTAAAACTATAGAAAGAGGGGGAAGGAAAAAAACTTTTTTATTGTATCTTGATTTGATCAACAGCACGCTTGCTTTATTATTTATGTTGATGACAGTTCTTGCCTATATAATACGAAGTAAAGCTATTCAGAGAGCACAAGGATTTTGGGAACGTCTTTTTCCTTTACTGGTGGTAGGATGCCATTTAACAGGCACCTATTTTTTGGTCCAATATACGAAATTTAACTATGTACCGCAGGTATATATAACTGGATTGATTATCAGTATCTTAGGAGTTGTTATTGATGTAATAGCCATGTGGCAGATTAGAAAATCCTTTTCCATAATGGTTGAGGTAAGGGAGTTAGTGACGTCTGGAATATATCGATATATAAGGCATCCTCTCTATTTTGGAGAGATCATCCACGTAGGAGGGATCGCGCTTTTATTCAACAATATGTGGGCTTATGCCTTTTTTTTCTTAGTATGTATAGTTCAAACAGCAAGAGCGATCCTTGAAGAGAAAAAATTAATGTTAAATAATAATAACTATACTACCTACAAAAAAAAGGCGGGATTTTTTCTGCCCATAGTGAGGAGAAAGGGGTGACTACAGACACTATTAAGAGCTTTTTAGAATTATTTCCTCGAATGCATATGTGCGTTATAGGAGATTTGATGATAGATGAATATCTGTGGGGGACTGTGGAAAGAATTTCTCCTGAAGCCCCTGTACAAGTAGTTGAAGTAAAAACTCAGCATTCGAGCTTAGGGGGTGCGGGGAATGTCGCTGCGAATTTAGTGAGTTTGGGAGCACAGGTTTCAGTTGCAGGGGTTGTTGGGAAGGATATGAATGGCCAGTGGCTTCAAAATACCTTTCGCAAAATGCACGTGCATCAGGAAGGAATTTTTTTAGATGATAAACGTCCGACGACCAAAAAAACACGTGTAATTGCTGCACATCAACAAGTAGTTCGGATTGATTGGGAGAAAAAAACTCCCCTACACACTGTATATGAGACGAAAATAATAGACTACATCAAAAAATATATCGAGCAGTGGGATGCGATTGTTATCTCGGATTATAACAAAGGATTACTCACTCCTTGTCTTCTCTCCGGGGTGATAGGCGAGGCACACGAACATTCAAAATGGATCATTGTCGATCCAAAAGGAGCTGATTATTCTCGCTATCGCGGAGCAAGTTTATTGACACCCAATAAAAAAGAGGCTCTTCTGGCATCTGGAGGCGTAGACACTGATCTTAGACACATTGGCGATGCTATGATACGCGATTTATCACTTAAAGGACTCATTATTACACTTGGACAAGATGGCATGTATGTGTTTTCTCCTCCTGACGATCCTAAAATTATTCCCACCAGGGCACGAGACGTATTTGATGTATCCGGAGCAGGAGATACGGTTGTTGCGACGTTGGCGCTCTGCTTAGCGGGAGGAGGTACTCTTCACGAGGCAGCCTCAATGGCAAATTTGACCGCAGGAATTGTTGTGGGGAAGATAGGGACTGCGACAGTTACCCCTTCCGAGATTGTGGAGTTTTATGGACAAACACATCAGCCCCTTCATAAGAAGATAGTCTCCTTTCATGATATCGTTAAGATAATTGAATCACACAGACTCAGAGGAGAACGAATTTCTTTTACCAATGGCTGTTTTGATCTTTTACACTTAGGTCACATAAAACTTTTACACGAAGCGCGCTCCTATGCAAATCTTTTGGTCGTGGGATTAAACTCTGATTCTTCGGTCAAGAAACTTAAAGGGGAATCCAGACCATGCTTGGATCAAAATGAACGAGCACACATTTTATCTGCTCTTGATTGTGTGGATTATATTGTACTATTTGACGAAGAAACCCCTTTAAAGCTCATAGAGGCAATCAAGCCTGATATTCTCGTTAAAGGAGCTGATTATAAAAAAAATGAGGTTGTCGGCGCAGAGATTGTTCAAGAATATGGAGGCTCTGTTCGGCTCGTTGATTTAGTAGAATACCGATCGACCTCAAATATTATAAAAAAAATAATCAAAAACCATCAATCATAACTGTTTGTTGACACAGGATTACAAACAATGTACAATAATATGAATATACAACTCACTCCTTAAGAGCATACAAATCAACCTTAGCCTTTTAGAGGAGCAAAAGCAGCGTAACGGAGGAAAGCATAATAAATTATGGGTGCGGAAAAAGAATCAAAAAGAAGTGATAACGCTAAAAATGACATCTTTAGTGAACATTTTAGAAAATATGGCAAGATATATTGGGAATATCTCGAAGCGATAGTCATTGCCATAGTATTAGCTCTATTAGTGAGAGCATTTATCATTCAAGCCTTTAAGATACCTTCCGGATCTATGTTGGAAACCTTGCAAATAGGCGATCATATATTAGTAAATAAATTTATATTTCATTTCACCGAGCCAAAAAGAGGAGACGTTATTGTATTTAAGTTTCCGGGTGACAAAAAAAAGGATTATATTAAAAGATTAATCGGTATTCCAGGTGATAAGGTAGAGATACGGCAGCAAAAAGTCTATATTAATGATGTTCTGTTAGATGAACCATATGTTGAACATAAGGGTTTGAGAAAGAATATTCCCCAAAGGGATAATTTTGGTCCTATTATCATTCCAGAGAAATGTTATTTTATGATGGGAGATAATAGAGACCGAAGCTCAGATAGCCGTTTTTGGGGGCTATTAAAAAGGGAACTCATAGAGGGCAAAGCCTTTATTCTCTATTGGTCATGGGATAAAGAGAAGGATTTTTTCAACTGGTCATGGGAAAAAGGTGAGCGATACATTGGCCGACTTAGGTTGGACAGATTATTTAAAATTATTCATTAGATACTATTTTAGATGGTACTCTTGGAAATAAGTAGAGAGAGGGAACATGATTATGAATATTAAAAAAGCTGTATTTCCGGCAGCAGGATTGGGGACTCGTTTTTTACCTGCTACAAAATCATCTCCCAAAGAGTTATTACCCCTCGTTGATAAGCCGATGATTCAATATGTTGTTGAAGAAGCCATTGCATCAGAGATTAAAGATATTACGATTGTAACCGGTCGAGGCAAAGGAGCTATTGAAGATTTTTTTGATATTTCTTTCGAATTGGAGCATACGTTAAAGGCGAGAAAAAAGTACTCCTTGCTTAAGGACATCGAGCACATATCAAAAATGGGGACTATTTCGTATATCCGACAGAAAGAGCCCCTCGGCTTGGGACACGCTATTTGGATTTGCAAAGATATCGTTGGAGATCAACCATTTGCGGTATTACTCGGCGATGATATTATTGTCAATAAAGAGCCTTGTCTTATGCAGATGAACAGGGCATATCAGAAATATAAATGTCCAATTATTGCCGTGCAAAAGGTACCGAAAGAAGATATCCATAAATATGGCGTAATAAAGGCACGACCGATGGAGAATAATGTCTATCAAGTGCTTGATATGGTAGAGAAGCCAACTGCTGAGGAAGCACCTTCAGATCTGGCCATCATTGGACGTTATATCCTCACTCCCGAAATTTTTACAGAACTTGAGCAGACTAAGGAAGATCGTACAGGTGAAATCCAACTCACGAATGGGCTTCGCTCATTAAATCAAAAGCAGGCTGTATATGCTCTGGAATTTAAGGGAAGACGGTATGACGCAGGGAGCAAATTCGGATTTCTCCAAGCTACAGTTGAATTTGCACTGAAAAGGCCAGATCTTAGTTCTCAGTTCGAGGAATATCTTGTAAACTTGCTTTCAGAAAAAATTGCAAAGAAAGATGAGGGGAAAAAGGGGAAAACCAATAAGTAAGCTGATATCTTTTCAGCATAAGTAATGGTTTTATATGGATATAATGGATATATATGATGCGCTGAATACGAGATCCCAAGATCTCAAGAAGATATCGTCTACTCTCCCTTTGATACCAGTACGAGATCTTGTCGTATACCCCTATATGATTCTCCCTCTTTTTATAGGTAGAAAAAAATCCATAGCAGCTGTCCAAGAAGCTATGAATAATTATGATCAAAAAATATTCCTTGCTGCTCAAAAAGACCCGAAGATAGATGATCCATCCTCGAATGATATATATCAATTTGGCACTATTGTTTCTATTCTTAAGGTATTAAAACTGACAGACGGGAGAATAAGGATCCTGGTTCACGGAATGATACGCGCCAAACTTAAAAAATATCAGCAACAAGATCCTCTTTTTATCACGAAACTTCATATAATAAGCGATCCTGAGGTTACTGACTATACTCTCGAAGTGGAAGCTTTGATGCGTAATGTACGATCCCAGTTGGAAGCAAGCATTAATATAGGCAAAGCCCTTGTTCCGGATGTAATGGTAGTGGCAATGAATATTGAAGATCCTGGTAAACTGGCTGATATTATTGTCGGGAATCTCAATTTAAAAGTAGAAGAATCTCAAATCGTTCTTGAAATAATTGATCCGGTTGAAAGGTTGAAAAAGGTTAATGATTTATTGGCAAAAGAGTTAGAAGTGCTCGCTATGCAAAGGAAAATCCAGATGGAAGCAGACCAATACAGTAAAAAAGACCATCGGGAATATTTACTCCGGCAGCAAATGAAAGCAATTCAGCATGAATTGGGCCAGATAGACGATAAGACAGCAGAGATTGATGAATTAAAATTAAAAGTTGCGAAGGCAAAAATGCCGAGTCAAGTAGAAAAAGAAGCGTTGAAACAAATAAATCGATTGGAAAGAATGCCTGCTGAAGCCGTGGAAGCAAGCGTTGTTCGGACCTACGTAGAGTGGCTCATTGAAGTGCCTTGGAATAAACAAACTGACGATAATTTAGATATTAAAAAAGCCTCTGAGGTATTGGATGAAGATCATTACGATTTAAATGAGGTAAAAGAAAGGCTTCTGGAATATTTAAGTGTGCGTAAATTAAAACACAAAATGAAAGGTCCTATGTTATGCTTCGTAGGTCCTCCTGGCGTTGGGAAGACATCACTTGGTAAATCCATTGCACGTGCTTTAGGGAGAAAATTTTTTCGTATTTCCCTTGGGGGAGTTAAAGATGAAGCTGAAATAAGAGGGCATCGAAGGACATATGTGGGCGCTTTTCCTGGAAAAATTATTCAAGGCTTATGTCAATTAGGCTCAAATAATCCAATATTTATGCTGGACGAAGTCGATAAAATAGGATCTGACTTTCGAGGAGATCCCTCAGCAGCACTTCTTGAGGTCCTTGATCCGGAACAGAACGTTACCTTTGTTGATCACTATTTGGGGGTACCTTTTGATTTAAGCAATGTAATCTTTATCGTAACGGCTAATTTGCTAGAGCCAATTTTGCCGGCATTTAGAGACCGAATGGAAATATTGCACCTTCCAGGCTATACGGAATTTGAGAAGCTAAAAATAGCAAAAAAATTTTTAATACCAAAACAACTCGAAGAAAATGGGATATCTTCTGACCAACTTGCATTCACCGATGAAGCACTATTAAAAATCATTAGAGAATATACCAGGGAGGCTGGATTGAGGGAATTAGAGAGAAAGATTGCCGCTATTGCCCGAAAGAGGGCAAGGAAAGTAGCAGAGGAAAATAATACAAGTCTCATCACTGTAAACTCTCCTCACCTTAAATCTTATCTTGGAATACCTAAATTTCATAAGATAAATGAAAACGAAACAGATGAAATCGGATTGACAACTGGTCTTGCCTGGACAGAGTCAGGGGGAGACATTATTCATGTTGAAGCAACCACAATGAAGGGAAAAGGTGAACTTATCACGACCGGGTCTTTAGGGAATGTGATGCAAGAATCCGCACATGCTGCAAGTAGTTTCATTCGGTCAAAGGCTGAAATGTTGGGAATAAATCCTGATTCTTTCAGCATGCAGGATATGCACATTAATGTTCCTGCAGGCGCAATTCCTAAGGATGGTCCTTCAGCAGGGATTACTATAGCGATCTCTTTAATATCAGCGCTAACCAAAAAATTAGTGCGAAAAGATATTGCAATGACCGGGGAAATTACGTTAAGAGGGAGAATATTGCCCGTTGGAGGATTAAAGGAGAAAGTAATGGCGGCGAAGCGAGCAGGTATCACGAACTTGATTATTCCATATGAAAATAAAAAAGATATTCTCGATATTTCAGAGGATATTCGCAGCAATACACACTTCATCTATGCAAAAAAAATAGATGATATTTTGGGCATTGTATTTAAGGAGTCCTAAATAGCTAGCAAAGCTTCGCCTCAAACTGACAAGGTTAAGGACCTATTTTCGGCGTAGCTTCGCGATGCTGGTTACTGGATAAAAAATAAAGATATTCCTCTATCGTTCAACCAAAATTTGACTCATTTGTGAAGTTTTTGGGTTATAAAGTACGGTTAGAAGAGCATTACATCATCGATAGAGAGACGCCCTCCAAAATAGATCTCATTAATTTCCAATAATTCATCGTCCATTACTGCAGTAAGAATATCATTGAGATTTATTGAGATACTATGCCATCTATTATCCCGCAGCCCTGAATCTAAATAATAATAGGCAAATATCCCATAATTATTATGCGTACTCACAAGATTATTACTCTGCGCCGGTAAAAAGGCGATCCAATAGTCTACGGTGCTTATTCCTTTTAAATTAAACCAAATAATAAAATCAGAGTGATTGTCAGCCTTGAGTCTGAATGAACAATTCATATTTTCACGGTTGTATTCTAACGGCACTTCCCTTCCAATCATAAATCTTTGTGGATAGGGAATATCTTTATCAATCCCAAGAGTCATTACAGTGCTTTGTACCTGATTATCAAAGCGTTCCTTAACAGTAATTTCAGGGGCCTGACTCTCAAGTTCCCAATCGGCAATAAAGCTTTCATCATTAAAAAGCACACAATAATCATTGCGAGGGAGTGCCTTTATGCTCACACCAGTACTTTCTTGACCGCCTACCACATGGGTAATCTTAAATTCATATTCTTCATTGTGAGTAAGATTTTCTATTCTCTTTCGAAATACAAAATCATTATTTACATCCTCTGCTTCTGCTATGGTAATTTCGTGGCACTCATTTCCATTGATGCATAAATTAAATGCCTCATTATCCCTGTTATTAACAGCCAAAGTCCATGATAAATCCACGTACCCGTTACCTGGCCGTGCTGTTAAATTACTCACATCCGAAACGCCCCGTATCAATTCTATAGTATCAATATCACACACACCTCTCACTAATATTCCAAGGATTTTAGTAAAATGCACATTAATAGCTCCATATAAATCCGTATCTAAATTTCGGTTTATCTGCTGCCATTCGTTTTGACTATTCCATGGAATAGTATATATTATCCATTTATCCTGAAGAATCGCAGTTTCATCACCCTCGGGACCGCTTAATCCTCTCTGATAGCCAACAAAATAATTTTCACCATTCTCTGCCTTCACATAGAATTCCACACGAAAAATTCCCGTAGAGCGCACTTTAAAAGAGACCTTTGGATTTTGTGAATCATCCAAATGAGCTATCCATTTAGACAGTATAAAATCTAACGGATTGCTGCTCACAGCCCTGAGCGCACAATAATTATTACCTCCCTCACTCATTCTTGTGAATGTACCCTCGCCATGTAATTGAGACCACCCATGACTCAATATGGTATCATCTCCCGCATAATCTGTATCAAAATCATCAAGAATGGTATTCGTATTCGTGTTTGGCATCGTTGACCTGCTTACACCACCGCTTGGATTACCGCTCTCATCTATGGCAATAATTGTAAACGTATATAAAACATCATTCTGTAAACCATATACATTAATGCCATGAGCAGTTTTTGGGATAATAACACTTCCCGCTATAGGTTCTGTATAATCATCGCCATCTTGATATATCTTATACCCCGCAAGATCAGCCGACTGATTTTCCGGATTATCCCACTGCAGTGTCACCATCTTATTGCCTGCTAAAATAATAAAATTGATTACATCCTCAGGTGGAGTAATATCTCTTTGAGGTTTAATTTTTACTGTGACACCAACACTTTCATTTATTTCACGAGAATTATCTACAGCAGTCACCTTGAATGTATACTCTACATTATTATTTAATCCCATAACCAAATAATCAGTAGCATCCTCACTCACAATGGCGATTAAAGTATCATTCTTATAGATACGGTATCCAAGCACATCATCATACTGATTAGGATTAATCTGCCAGAATAACTTTACGGCCCCATCTCGAGGGGAGGGAATCAGATCCACAACATCGAGCGGGGCAGTCATATCAACACTACCCGGTCTTAAAATCATATTATCAACATAATCTATGCTTCCTCGAAGCACAATAGCAATAAGATACTTATACCGAATTTTCCTTCCTGTCACTTCAAAGATAGCATCATACAAATCTTCTTCAAGATCGCACGTCACACGTTTGATCTCATCCGAACTCCTATATTTAGATCCAATATAATAAGTAATCCGGTTTCCAAAGACCTCATAATTTTTATCGTGAGGGCTCTCATCAGGAATATATCGTATAAAAAAGTTCAGCGTCTTTCCACTTTCATCTCGTGCTCCGACATACGCATCAACATAAAATAACTCATCCTCCTGTACCTCAAATTGCAATTCCGGATAATTATATAAATCAGGATTGTCCAACCATTTTGCAATTGCATAGTGCAGTTGCGCATTCTCATCTTGAGTGGATGAGGGTGATATAATCTCCATTGATAAATAGTGATTCTCAGGATCAATTTCATCTTCTTGATGAATCATCCGGCCGTATCCTATCTGCAATTCATCCCAATCATTATCACTGAACGTTTCACCGGTTGGATACTCAAAATCGTCAATCACAATAAATGAAGATCTTACAATAATACTGATTTCTGCTTCATCACTTTCACTCCCATCTGTGACACTTATTTTTATACTGTATGCTCCACTACTTCCCTCAGGGGGATGTGCATTAAAAGTATGAGTCACGTTGTCAAAATCAATCCATTCACAATAAGAGGGGATATCTGCTTCATATGAAAGTGCATCATCGTCAGGATCAACGGCGGTTATCTCTATATCATAGAGTGCTCCCTCATCCCATTGTTGCTCAGGTATTTGTGAGATGCGAGGTTTTTGATTTATTATTTCAAATTCTATGAGGGATATGGGGCCTTCAACCTCTCCGTCATTTGGCTTAACACTGCATGTCCACACCTGACCTTTGGCTGTCACACTACGAGAAGGATCAAGAATATCCATAGTACCCTTATTGCTATGCACTATCGGATCAATGCCAGAAGTTGTCCATGTATAAGTATATTTGACCACATCTCCGTCAACATCGTTGATTGCTGAGGTAACTAAACATTTAATTTCATCATCTGCATGCACCTTTGTTTTATCCGGTGTTAAGGTGATTTGTGGCTTTTTAGGAGGAGAATTTATTATGGTAACAGTATTACTCCCCCCTGGTTCAGACTCTTCCATACCATCAGTCGCACTTACCTCACATATCCATACCTCACCTTTTTGAGCATTCACATCCAGAGCCAGTAAAGAAAGGGAATCTGTCAGTCCTGATTGAGGTCCATGGGTTATAGGATTACTCTTTTTATTTGATTTCCACCTAAATATATATTGCACAGTATCCTCATCCGGATCGACACTTGGTGAAGAGACCATGCATACAAGAGAGCTATCCTCTGAGAGCTTCACCTCATTTATCTGAGTCACCTTTCCCTGTCGTGTAATCTTAATACCTGTCGGTTGCGTGGGCGGATTATTCGAAATGCTCACTTTATTCGAAAGAAGTACCGTACTTTGATCTGTCCCGTCATAGGCACTTACTTCACAAACCCATGCTTCACCCCGTGCGGTCTGCGATGCAAGGAGTGTATCTGTTGTCTTTGTTGTTGGCCCATGTGATACAACCCTTGTTGATGCGCCAGTCGATTTCCATGTATAATAGTACGTTATAGAATCTTCTGTATCAGGATCAGGCACAGATGCCTCAGTAAGTATACAGATAAGATTTTCACTGGCTTCAGGGTCGAGGGGAGTTATATCGGCATTTAAGGGAGGATTTGGTGGCGTATTGGAAATGGTAATCTCCACAGTTTCTGACGATCGTCCCTCTCCATCATCATCATAAGGGGTTACTCTGCATTTAATTTTATCACCTTTAGCAGTATAACTCGCCGCTAATGTGCTTTTCGGTAAAACGCTATCATAAGGGGCCATGCTTTTTCTCTCAGTAAAGAGTGGGCTTGTATTTCCATTTTTTATCCACTCAAATCTGTAATCAGTAATATCGTCCTCATTTTCACTCGGGGAAGTGACCTCACACCACACACTATCTCCCGTTTTTGCACTCACAGGGCCGATAGCTACTGTACAGGGGCCAGGCTTTCCAGAGGACAATTTAAAACTAAATATGGCTCTGCCTTCCGCCTCACCATCGCTGGCAATTACAGTGACTATCTGTTCTATATTTTCAATAGTATCATCCCATGAAATGATGATATCTCCGCACCTTCGACCTGTTTGTGTTCCTGTTCCAGTAAACGTGACTGCACCAGAGGGATATACTCCCTCCAATTCAATCCACTCTACTCCATCCTCATCGGATGCGCACACATTTGATATTGTATAGGGTACTTGATCTTCTTTGAGCAGTAAGAGCGTATCTTGTAATCCCTCTATAACCGGTGGGTTATTTGAAGAAAACTCTAGGGTAAGTGTATAATGTGATCCATCATAAAGAAAATTATAGGTATTAGTCGCCACATCCAACTCTTTTTTTGACCAAAAATCCTCAATACGTCTCTCCCACATCCCACGATCACCGCCATATGCTTTCACGGTGGCATCTATGCCTGCATCTTCCGGTCTATAGAGAAGAAGAAAGCTCTTATTATCACTTTCTTGATATACATTTTCCAAACTAAATCCTGCCCAGCCAAAATCATCCACCCAACTAGATTTCATCTCTCCCGGTCTATAATCACTTACAGAATAGCTGGCACCATCAATATTAACTAAAATTATGGCGCCCTCTGCTGGCTGACCGCTGTTATCGAGTATCTCCACCCATCTGGAAGAATTATCTGCAGGTGGCAATTGGACCCCTGTCGGAGAAATCATTGTCGTTACAACGATAGCTGGCTGACCTTCAGGAGGATATATAATCTGACCGCCTGATCGGGGAGTGGTCACAGTGCGAATATGATATTCAGTAATTGATTCAGCGTTCGGAGGCAAATTGTAAATGGTAACAACCATTATCCCGTGCTCTTCCGCAGCACTATATCCGGATATGCTACCAGCTCCCACATCTGCACTATCAATATATTTTGAGTATGATGATGTATTTAAAAGATTATCAGATGCATCATATAATTTAAGATCACATTTTGAAGGCTCGTCGACTTGCCACAAGACAGAAAAGGCAATATCGCTTACATCAAATAGTGTGACTTCATTATTAAGAGGACCACTGGCGAGAGATTTTGAGCCAAAATTTATTATTATACCACATACAATTATAAATGTAAAAAATTTTTTCATCATTTTCGCACGCAATTAATTCACCTCCCTTTCAAGAACAGATCTTATCTTGGGTTTTACCATTACTCTACCATGTTTAATTAATTGGATTCCAATTATCGATCCTATTAGTTTGATTGTTAATCTCTTTTATTTGAACTATACACGCATTACCCGGAATAATCGGAAAAGAATCTGAATACCCTCTTCTTCCAGGTTTGGTAATTTTCCACTTCGATGGCCAGGCCTCACTATAACCATAAATGGCCACTACATTTGCTCCTTTATTTATTAAATCTTCAAATATATCCTTGGACTCATATGCCACGGCTGCCTGAGGCAAACTCACAAGAGTCAATGAATTCGGGATAAAATTTATCGTTGATGATTCAAGGGTTCCATAAAAACCTACCGTAGTCGGCATATTTTCTCTCATTTGTACAATGCACCCCGTCCCATCACCTATAATAATATCGAACGCTCCGTCATACCCTCTTCTTCCAGGTTTGGTGATTTTCCACTTCGATGGCCAGGCCTCATTATAGCCATAAATGGCTATTACATCTCCATCTTTACTTTTAAGATTATCAAATAATTGATCAGAGGCATAAGGCCCCACGTTGCAGGGAAGAGAAAACATATTTAAGCCTTTTTCAAAATAAAAATTTTCCGCAATCATCGGCACGCTAATCTTCTCCTCGCCAATCTTCGTCACTTGATTTATCCTAATTGGGGATTGAACGAAATAATCCTCTGCGTCATTCTGGTCTGCTACATTCTGTGTCCCTCGCACGATGGTAAATTGTATATTTTCACTCCCATTTGCCTTTACACTCAAGGGGAAATGACCCGTATCAAAAAAATTATTCATATTTACGGCAGCATATTGCTTATATACTTGCGGCATCCCATCTCCTACAGCAGCAGAAATCGGGGAATCAGTTTTTGGTGTTCCATTATTATCCACAATTTCAGCTACAACATACGCACCGAGAGCAGCACTCGTGCCATCAGTCTTATATACTGATGTGTGCACTATATCATTCGCAGGAAAATCCTTACCGATATCCTCTGCACCGCCATACAAACCATACAACTTTTCTGTGGTTACTTGGCGCTTAAAAATTATAGGAGAGCCATTGATAGTTGGACAAAAATAATACGTTGTATTTATGTTCAAACCTGAAACGGCAACTTTCATTACCCCGAAATTTTGTGCTTCACTACTTGATTCTACCGCTATTTCAATTCCTTGAGATGCTAACTGTGCTGACGTATATGAGGTACTATACGCATTTGAAGTATAGATAATGATTCCTGGAGTGCTTCCCGCACTTGCCGTCCATAGCACAGAAAAACCCTTTGTCGTCACATCCGTGATTTTAGGCCCATATGCTCCCGCTGTCCCCACTAACGTGACAGAACATATCATAAAAAATATGACTAAAAAAATCCTCTTTTTTCGTACACATCCAAAATACATTCTTTTACATCCCCTTTCATCACTCACTAATATATGTAAAAACTTTTATATTTATATATCATTATTTATATATTAATAGACAAATTCTACTTACATATTTTTACTAATTATGCAAAAATTATTCCTTATATTATGTTATTAACCTCCTTATTTCAGATTCCTTGTACTCATATGATTTATATTAGTATATTTTATTTTTCTCTATATAATTTTTGTATATATTATGAACAAAAAAGAATAGATCTTCATATTATAATAACAATTTATTTTTCAATTGTCAATTATGAGATCAATTTTTATGTGTTTTTTAAGTAATAGCATTATCTTCATTAATTGAGGCAAAAATGAGTAAGTCTCACTCAATCCAGTAACGAGAATCGCCTTTTTATTGATTGTGCATGGGCACCAAGACCTTCAATATCAGCAACAGTTATTGCCTTTTCGCCACATAGCCTTAAGCTCTCTTTAGAACAATAACTCACGGATGACCTTTTTATAAAATCAGACACTCCTAATGGTGAAGAAAATCTCGCTGTACCGCTTGTTGGCAAAACATGGTTTGGGCCTAAAATATAATCTCCCATTGCCTCTGGCGTATAATACCCCAAGAATATTGAACCAGCGTTTTCTATTTTAGGGAGGAAGGGAAATGGATTTTTAATTGATAATTCCAGATGTTCCGGAGCAATTTTATTTGATAAATCTATCGCATGGTACAAGTCCCTCGTATGAATCATCAGACAATTATTCTCTATTGATTTTTGTATAATATTCTGGCGCTCCAATTTTTTCATTTGCACATTTAATTCCTTTTTACACGCATCAAGCAGCTCCAAAGAGGGGGTTAAAAGTATGGGGATGGCTTGTTCATCATGTTCTGCTTGAGACAACAAGTCAGCGGCAATAAATTCAGGATAAGAAGTTTCATCCGCAACGATTAAAACCTCACTAGGCCCTGCAAGCATATCAATATCGCACTGCCCAAACACGAGCTTCTTGGCATAAGTAACATAAATATTCCCTGGACCTACTATTTTATCTACCTTGGGAATACCTTCTATGCCATAGGCTAACGCAGCAACGGCCTGTGCTCCTCCAATGCGGTATATCTCCGATATACCTAATAAATCAGCAGTAACAAGGACATAAGGATTGATTGTCTTATCAGCTTGGGGAGGTGTGACAAGCACTATCTCCTTTACCCCTGCCACAAGAGCAGGAATAGCACACATGTAAACACTTGAAGGATAAGCAGCTTTGCCCCCAGGAGCATAAATACATATTCTTTTAAGCGGCCTTATAATCTGCCCTAAAATGGTGCCCTCAGGTTCCGTCTCAATCCATGAATTGATTTTTTGCTTTGCATGAAAAGCCCTTATCCTCTCTATCGCTGATTTAATGGCCTCTACAATCTTCCCTTCCACTAATGTATGGGCATTTTTTATTTCAGCACCTGAGACACAAAGTTCATCCTTGGTTAATTGTATCCTATCAAATCTGTAAGTATATTCAAGAAGAGCAAGAGCACCCCTGTCTCTGATGTTATCTACAATATCCTTTACCTGTGCATTAATTTTTGTATTTTCAAATGATCGGATTTTTTCTAATTCATCCAGATGTTTATCAAAATCTTCGTCTTGCGCATTAAGGATTATCATATTATTTCCCTTTCTCTTCTAATAATCGCTCCCAACTGTTGAAATTTTTTTTCTATTTTATCATACCCTCTATCGAGATGGTATATTCTCGATACTATAGTCTCTCCTTTTGCTGCTAATCCCGCTAATATTAAACACGCGCTGGCACGCAGATCTGTCGCCATAACAGGCGCTCCTTTTAACTGCCTAACTCCCCTTACAATAGCTGAGTGGCCTTCAATTCTTATATCTGCTCCCATTCTTCCCAATTCACATGCGTGCATAAATCGATTCTCAAAAACAGTCTCAGTAACTATGCTTACGCCACATGCGATACAAAGCAGCGCCATAAATTGTGCTTGCATATCCGTTGGAAATCCAGGGTAGGGAGAAGTCCTCAAATCAACGGCCCTAATCTCATCAGCCCCCATGACCTCAATTTCATTATCCCCCACATCAATAAACCTTGTCCCAATCTCTCGAAGCTTCTCTATCACTGCACACAGATACTTTTTAGGACACCTCTTAATCCTTACTTTGCCTTTGGTAATGGCTGCAGCAGTCATAAATGTACCAGCTTCAATTCTATCCGGAATAATATGGTGCTCTACCGGTTTAAGAGATGACGATCCCCTTATCTTGATTCTTCCTGTCCCTGCGCCTTCAATCTGTGCGCCCATTTTACCTAACATATTCGCAAGGTCAATTATTTCTGGCTCTCTGGCAACATTCTCAATCACTGTTTCCCCCTCTATTGTTGCTGCCACCATCATTAAATTCTCTGTGCCCGTCACAGTCGGGAACTCAAATTCTATTTTCCCCGGTTGCATTTTTTGAGCTCGTGCAATAACGTACCCTTCTTCAAGAGCAATTCGTGCGCCCAATATCTTCAAGCCTTTAAGATGAAAATTAATTGGACGGGCACCTATCGCACAACCCCCAGGCAGAGATACATTTGCTTTACCAAAACGAGCGACAAGAGGACCTAAGACTAAAACTGACGCTCTCATGGTCTTTACAAGACCATAGGAAACAATGAAGTCGTGTAGAGTGGTCGTATCAACTCGAATAAGAAGACTATCATCACTTTCGGTTACCTCAATCCTCGCGCCAAGATTCTTCAATAGCTCCAGCATTGTATATACATCCTTTACTCGAGGCATATTCCCAATTGTACATACCCCTTCAACGAGAAGTGTCGCAGCTAAAGCCGGCAAAGCAGCATTTTTAGCCCCGCTTATATTTATCTGCCCTTCTAATGGCCTACCCCCCAGAATACAGATCCTCTCCACAATGTGTATCTCCTTTCTTGATTATGATTACTCTATCCTTTTTATTATAATCCTTTACACACTTCCATTTATCATAACTGCCTTGATGTCTCATCATCTCTATTATGGAATTTGACTGCCCCTCCCCAAACTCCATGACCAACTGACCGCCATTTTTTAAAAAATAAGGTGCACTATGAATAATCTTACGATAAAAATCAAGACCATCCTTACCCCCATCGAGGGCTAATCTTGGTTCAAAACGTGATATCTCCGGCTGCAAATGGTCTATATCGGCGCTCGGAATATAAGGTGGATTACTCACTATGAGATCAATACTGTGAGGTGTGACAATCCCTTCTAATGGCTCAAATAAATTTCCTAATAAAAAATCTATTTTATGTAATACCTCATATCGTGAAGCATTTTCTTTTGCCACAGCAAGGGCCTTCTGAGAGATATCGACCGCCCAAAAATGGGCATCTTTTAGTTCTCTTGCCAGTGCAATGACAATATTTCCGCTGCCCGTTCCTATGTCTATTATCCGTGCTGATCTTTGCTTAACTCTTATGACAGCTTCAATGAGAGTTTCCGTCTCAGGCCTCGGGATCAGGACATCTGGTGTCAATTCTAAATCCAGAGTCCAAAATCCCCAATGTCCGATTATATATTGGACAGGCTCTCTATAGTATCTTCGGATAATAGATTTTTTAAAAAGAGCCAGTTCTTTAGAAGTTAATGGTTGATCAGGATGTAAATAAAGCCATAAACGGTCTTTGTTTAAAATATCCGCAAGGAGTAATTCTACCTCAAGACGTGCATTGAGAAATTCCAACTTTCTAAAATAATCGACCATCTCTTTCAGTAACTCTTGGATGGTCCAAATCTTCCGCATTACTCGTCAGGCTGCCCTTTTCAGTTCTTCTGCTTTAAAATAAGTAATAAGCGGTTCTATTAATAAATCCAATCCCCCCTCAAGGATAGTGTTTAATTTATACAAAGACAATCCGATACGATGGTCAGTGACTCTATTTTGCGGAAAGTTATAAGTCCTTATTTTCTCGCTTCGATCGCCACTACCCACTTGAGCCTTCCTATTTTGGGCTATCTGGGTCTGCTGTTCCTCCTGCATCATTTTTAATAATCGTGCCCTTAATACGCGCATCCCTTTCGCCTTATTTTTATGTTGGGATTTCTCATCCTGACACGATACTACTATTCCTGTGGGAAGATGGGTTATCCGGACAGCAGAATCCGTTGTATTCACACTTTGTCCTCCCGGACCTGAGGAGCGAAAGATATCAATCCGAATATCATTTTGATCAATATCTACTTCTACCTCTTCGGCTTCAGGCAATACCGCCACAGTGACTGCAGAGGTATGTATTCTGCCACTTGCCTCGGTCACTGGGACACGCTGGACTCTGTGCACCCCCATCTCGTATTTTAATCGGCTATAGACTTGATCCCCTTGAATACTAATAATTATCTCCTTAAAGCCTCCGGAGCCCACGGTATGCATACTCAATTTTTCTGTTCTCCAGTGTCGAAGATCAGCATATCTCGTAAACATGCGATACAAATCAGCGGCAAACAAGGCTGCTTCCTCTCCCCCTGTGCCGGCTCTGATTTCAAGGATAATATTTTTATCATCATTGGGATCCTTTGGAAGAAGAAGCACTTTTATTTCATGCTCTAAAGCGCCGAAACGCTTCATCAAATCTTCAAGTTCCATTTTCGCCATTTCCCTCAGTTCATGATCCTCTGACTCATATTTGACAATATGCTTGGCTTCCTCTATCTGAGCGGTAAGCTTTTTATAGTCCCTATATTTTAGGACTATTTTTTCCAGCTCTGACCGAGCTTTCGCGTACTCTCTAAATTTTTTTTGATCAGAAATAACCTCGGGTTTGGTTAAAAAATTATTTAATTCCTCATATTTGGTTTCAAGTTGACTCAGCTTCTCCAGCATTTCTTTCTTTGTCCTTTTTCACTCCTTTTCTATTACCTTTTTTTGCAACACGCTGAGTAAAACGCTCTACTCTTCCCGTGGTATCAACCAATTTATACTTACCCGTATAAAAAGGATGACATTTAGAACAAATCTCCACATGCATATTCTGGGATGTTGACCCAATTCGAATTACTTCACCACATGCACAGGTTATTGTCGCCTCTTTGTAGTCCGGATGAATTCCTTTTCTCATATTTCTTATCCCTCCATTTTATTCATCTCATTCAAAAACTCTTCATTATTCTTCGTGGCCTTTATCTTATCAATCAGAAATTCCATCTTCTCGACAGGAGATAAAGGTTGCAAAATCTTTCTCAATACCCAGACTCTTTGCAGTTCACCATGCTTCAAAAGTAGCTCCTCTTTTCTTGTTCCCGACCGGTCAATATCAATCGCAGGAAATGTTCGTTTATCGACCATCTTTCTGTCCAAATGGATCTCCATATTACCTGTACCTTTAAATTCCTCAAAAATAACATCATCCATACGGCTTCCAGTGTCTATTAAGGCAGTGGCAATAATAGTCAAACTCCCGCCCCCTTCAATATTGCGGGCTGCGCCAAAGAAACGCTTTGGCTTCTGGAGGGCATTTGCATCAATACCTCCGGATAATATTTTCCCGCTTGCAGGCGTCAACGTGTTATGAGCCCTGGCAAGTCTTGTGAGAGAATCCAAAAGTATTACCACATCCATTTTATATTCCACTAATCTCTTTGATTTTTCAAGAACCATCTGAGCAACCTGGACATGTCGTTGGGGCGGTTCATCAAATGTGGAGCTGATAACCTCCCCCTTCACAGATCTTTCCATATCTGTGACCTCTTCGGGGCGTTCGTCAATTAATAATACAATGAGATAACTTGATGGACTTGTAATACTTATACTATTAGCGATCGATTGCAGTATCATTGTTTTACCCGTTCTGGGTTGTGCAACAATCAATCCTCGCTGCCCCTTTCCTATGGGGGTCATTAAATCCATAACGCGGCCTGTAATATTCTCACTACTGGACTCTAATACCAGACGCTCATCGGGATAGAGGGGCACAAGGTTATCAAAATGGACCTTCTGCTTCATTTTCTCCGGATCTTCAAAATTTATTTTCTCTACTTTTAATAAAGCGAAATATTTCTCTGCCTCTTTTGGCGGCCTCACCTGCCCATAAATAGTATCACCAGTGTGTAAATCAAACCTTCGTATCTGAGAAGGGGACACATAAATATCATCTGGCCCAGGCAAATAATTATAATCAGGCGCCCTCAGAAAACCAAAACCATCTGGTAGGGTCTCAAGCACACCTTCGCCATATATCATCCCATTTTGCTCGGTGTGAGCTTGCAAGATATTAAAAATAAGATCCTGTTTCCTTAAACTGCTGGATACATTAACACCCGTTTTCTTGGCAACCGCTTGCAGCTCACTAATACTTTGTTTTTTAAGATCTAAAATATTCATCGCACTGTTTTTTATCCTCCTCCTTTTTTTATTTTAAATATCAATAGGTTAGATATACAGAAAGGAAAAATTGTTTACGTATTGTTAAATTAACTCTGATATTGTTAAATTTTTATTAGTTAATGAAAACCTCATCTTTTTAAGAGCATTGCTCTCTATCTGTCTTATTCTCTCGCGAGTTAAGCCGTATATGTTGCCGATATCCTCCAAAGTTTTTCTCTCGCTATCATTTAAACCAAAGCGAAAAATAATAATCTCCTTTTCTTGTTTTTTTAGTGAATTTAGTAAATATTCAACATATTCCTCTCTTTTACATTGGAGCAGAAGCTCTATCGGAGATTCTGCCGATTCATCTTTTAATGTAAATTCTCTTTCACCCCCTCCATCATTTTTTTCAATAGAATTATTTATTGATATAAAATTTGGGACTATATACCCTTTCCCTTTTATATGTTCAAAAAAAAGACCATATTCTTCTTTTATCTCTTCAAGAGTCGGTTCCCTGCCCAATTTCTGAACCATTTTTTTTAATGAACGCATATAACGATTTATTCTCTCCGCAATATTTATTGGCAGATGAATAACATCCGTTTGCCTTAACAGGGATCTTAAGATAAATTGTTTGATCCACCAGGAGGCATACGTACTAAATCTATATCCCCTCTCAGGATTATATTTTTCCACTGCTCGTATAAGCCCTAAATTTCCTTCCTCTATTAAATCCATAAGAGGCTGCCCTTTATTCGCATACCGCTTGGCAATGCTCACGACCAACCTCAAATTGGCTTTAATCATCCTTGCCCGGGCTTGAGGATCTCCTTCTTTGATACGATGCGCCAATAGAGATTCTTCCTCACGAGTTAACATTACATAACGATTAATCTCCCGGAAATATATCCTCAAAGGATCAATAGTATCAGCAAGATCAACCTTACTGTCATTTTCAGAGCATTGATCTTCCTCACACTCTTCTGTAAAAAAATTATGATTTATGCTTTCCTTCATCAAAGATTACCCTTTAAAGGTAAATAGTCATATGGATCTACAGGTTTCTTTCCCTTTCTAATCTCAAAATGTAAATGAGGACCCCTTGCATTTCCTGATTCTCCAACCTCTGCTACTACATCCCCCTGTTGAACGACCTGATCCATTGTGACTAAATTTTTTTTAGTATGCGCATAAATACTCGCAAGATGAGGACCATGTCGTATTACAATCATTTTTCCATAGCCATCCTGTGAGCCGACAAATATTACCTTCCCTCCCTGAGCGGCAACAATCTTTGTTCCTTCAGGTGCAGCTATATCAATACCATGATGTTTCTTAAGAGACTTTAGATTAAATTTTCGAGTAACCTTACCATGAAGAGGCCATATAAATGCCTCTTTATATTCATATCCTTTGTCGGGAATAAAAATTTTTTGGCCTATTGATAATTTCGTGACATCCTCAATATTATTATATCGGAGAATTTTATTTACAGGTACGCCATATTTAACAGATATTCTCCAAATTGTCTCCCCCTTTTGCAGAATGTGATAATTTTCTGTTTTTTCTACAGCCTCTTTTCTATTATTGACTCTGACTAATGCACAATTAAAAGAAAATAAAAATACAAAAAATAGGATAAAAATAAATCTATTAATTGATTTAGTCAAAACCAAAAAATTTCCTATTTTTATATAATCGGGGCGAGAGGATTTGAACCTCCGACTTCCTACTCCCGAAGCAGGCGCGCTACCAGGCTGCGCTACGCCCCGTTAAAATAAATTATATAATAAAATAAATATTTAATATACCCATACTCGCACAACTCACGATTATCCCTGCAATCAAAACACCAATAGTAATAGCAGTGAAAGACTTCCAGAAGCCAAAATTAAATAAAAAAGCAGCAACTGAACCTGTCCATCCACCTGTCATTGGCAAAGGAATTGCGACGAATAATATAAGGCCCAACAGTTCCAATCTCTCTACAATCTCACTCCGTCTCCGTGTTCGCGTAAATAACCACGTAAAAAATTTATCAAAAATCGAATATTTCTGAAGTCTCTCTGAGAGAGGCCCTAAAAATAAAAGAATCGGTACAAGGGGCAGTATATTTCCAATAACTGCAATAGGAAAAACCCACTGTATCGATAGTCTATATTTCATAATGCCAAGTGGAATCGCTCCCCTTAATTCAAAAATAGGCAGCATCGCAATAAAAAAAATTATCATTGAGGGTGAAAATCCAGAAAGCAATTTTAAGATTACGGATTTCATTTCTTCACCACCTCATCCCAATTCAGGCCAGCCATAATGACCTATGAGCTTCACAAAAATACAGCCGATACTATCTTTTTCCATCAATGCACCATTTATTTTAGTAACAATTTTCAGAGATTGAAAGGCTTTATCTCCCACAGGTATAACCAAGCGCCCTCCCTCAGCCAATTGGTGCGTAAGAGACTTTGGTATTCCCGGGCTGCCAGCGGTAACTAAAATTGCGTTAAAAGGGGATTTTTCTTTCCATCCATAGGTACCATCCCCTGCCTTTATCTCAATATTGTGATAACCAAGTTCATCTAATCTCTGCTTTGCTTTCCGTGCTAAATCCTCTATTCGTTCAATACTATATACCTTCTTGCATAACATTGATAATACCGCTGTTTGATATCCAGAACCTGTTCCTATCTCTAAGACGATGTCCTGAGGTGATATATGCAGAGCCTGGGTCATAAATGCCACCATATAAGGCTGAGAAATTGTTTGATTATTCCCTATAGGTAACGGATAGTCTCCATAGGCCCTCATCGCCAATGCCTCAGCAACAAAAAGATGCCTTTTTACTTTCGACATGGCATTTAATACTGCTTTATCAGTTATGCCTTTATCAATAAACTGCTCTTGCAGCATCTTATCTCTCAATATTTGATAATCCATCTTTCTCATTCGATAATTTATTCGTTTCTCGATATATGATTCGTCCGGAACAGAAAAATGACATAAGAAAAATCATTTTCAAACGATCGGGGCGAGAGGATTCGAACCTCCGACCACTGACACCCCATGCCAGTGCGCTACCAGACTGCGCTACGCCCCGTTAAAGATGATTAATAAATATTTTCTGAATCTTTTCTATCTGTTTCTTTTGTTTCTGTAAAATCTCAATACATTTAATATAATTAGGTATGTGTCCTATTTCTTTCAAGAGCTTCGCTTCTAGTCCCAAACGTCTTTTAGCCCCCGCAATTGTATATAATTCAGTATATAATAATTCTTTTATACGAATTAATAAATCTATGTCCTTTCTCCGATAGAGACGCTGCCCCCGTTTATTCTTAATAGGGCGAATCTGGGTAAATTCAGACTCCCAATATCTCAGAACATGAGACTTTACACCTACAATCTTACTTACGTCACCAATTCGATAAAATAATTTATCTGGAATATCTTTGCTCTGCACGAGAGAGATGGCTTTTAATTATGAAGTCAAAATATCTTTTTTTCCCCTTATATATCTAAAATATACAACATAATTCTGATTGTCAAGTCGAGGGAGAATTCTTTTTTAAAATAGAAGGAGAATAGCCATGCTGTTTTAGCTCTTCTGCTATTCTTCCGCCCTCTTCCTCAGATTGTATCCCATTAATTATAAGGATAAATCTACGAAAATCCATTGTTTCTCTTAACACTCTGGAATTATAATCCAGCCCCTGCAAGATTCGCACTATTTCGTTAATACTCGATTTATAAAAACAGCTCGCAATACGTATTGTATAGTTGTTGTCATCAAGGATAACGAGCTCCCCTTTATATCCGTCTTTCTTTAATTTTTCAATCATCTTTAATGTTTCTGCTTGAGTAGGGAAAATATCACTATACACATTATACATAAGTTCCTTTCCCGGCTGATTTAATATAACAGGCGTATACCCTAATTGTTTTAATTTTGCATAATTACTCTCTGCAGAGCTTTTTACAACAGAGCTAAATACCTCAAGATAGAAGTGTCCATTTTCTTTCTTGTGATCTTTATTTTTTTTCACTATAGTTTTATGAGGAGTAACCTTTGGATGCTCCTTTTTCCGATTCTCTTTTTTTATGCTTTCCTGTATTTCCTTCTGTTTGGAAGCCTCAGGTGTTACAGTTTTAGGCTTGACAGTCTCAGGTTTTACACTCTGAGTAATGGATTCTTTTTGTTCTCCTTGCTCATTATACTCCTCTTGCCGCTTACTCTGTGTGAGCTCACGCACCTCTTCTTTTGCTTTATTTAAAAAATTATTCAGAAAAGCACATTTATTGCGAAATTGTGTATATATCTTCACTCCTTTCGCTTTTAATCCATTCACATTAACTTTTAAATTTAAAAAATTAAAATTTATGAGATTCTTTCTTTGTGCCATAAGAGAGGCCCCGCTTATTCCCAGCAGGGCAATTACGAAAATAATACCAAGGATTTTCTTTTTATTTTTTCTTTTCTGAAAATTTCGAAAGAAATTTACATTTTTCATAAAAGATGTATTTAATCCTTTTTTTGCTCTTTAAAAGAATGATGGTGAAGAGCCGCTTTTATAAAGTCGCGAAATAAAGGATGCGGGCATATTGGACTTGATTGAAATTCCGGATGAAATTGACAGGCTAAAAACCATGGATGGCCTTTTAGTTCAACTATTTCAACTAGTGAACCATCCGGAGAGGTACCACTAATTATCAGCCCATGTTTCCCTAAAAGTTCTCTGTACCCATTGTTAAATTCAAAGCGATGACGATGCCGTTCATAAATACGATCTGTTTTATAGGCATTATACGCATTCGTTCCTGGCACTAATTGACATTCATAATGGCCAAGACGCATTGTTCCTCCACGATTCTTTATGTCTTTTTGTCCTGGTAAAAGATCAATAACAGGCGCAGAGGTCTTCTCATTAAATTCAAAGCTATTCGCATCAGCTATACCTGCAAGACATTGGGTAAGCTCTATGACTGCACAGTGCATACCAAGGCATATACCAAAGAAAGGTGTTTTTGTCTCTCGTGCCCATCGAATAGATTGGATTTTGCCCTCCACTCCTCTACTTCCGAATCCGCCAGGTACCAACACTGCATCTGCCTCTTTTAAATACTCTTCAGCCCCATATTTTTCAATTGCCTCAGCTTCAACCCATACTTTCTCAACTGATGTTTCATTAGCAATACCAGCATGATCCAGAGCTTCATAAAGGCTTTTATACGAATCTTGCAATTCTGTGTATTTCCCCACAATATAGACGCGCGCCCTATGTTTTGGATTTTTTATCTTCCATACTATTTTTTCCCATTCAGACAGGTCAATGGAAGGCGCGTCAATCTTTAAAAATTTTACGACAATCTCATCAAGACCCTCCTGATGAAATACGAGGGGAACTTCATAAATAGACTCCACATCCTTGGCAGTGACAACTGCATCAGGATTCACATTACAGAAAAGGGCTATTTTGGCTTTAATTTCTTTAGGCAGAAATCGATCCGTGCGGCATAGTAAAATATCAGGTTGAATACCTATGCTCCGAAGCTCTTTTACTGTATGCTGGGTGGGTTTTGTTTTAAGCTCATCCGCCGCTGCGATATAAGGAACAAGTGATACGTGCATATAGAGTACATTGTCCTTCCCATGATCACTCCTAAACTGCCGTATAGCTTCTAGAAAAGGGAGACTCTCTATATCACCCACTGTTCCCCCAATTTCTACAATAACCACATCTATATCATCATGTGCGATCTTAAGAATGGAGTCCTTTATTTCATTTGTTATATGGGGGACTACCTGAACCGTTCCTCCTAAATAATCGCCCCGCCTCTCTTTAGTAATCACTGAATAATATATTTTACCACAGGTCACATTATTCAATTTTGTCATTTTTACATTTGTAAAACGTTCATAATGGCCAAGATCAAGATCAGTTTCCGCACCATCGCCGGTTACAAAAACCTCTCCGTGTTGAAAAGGACTCATGGTGCCAGGATCTACATTAATATAAGGGTCAAATTTCTGAAGAGTAATCTTAAGGCCCCGATTTTTCAGTAGCAATCCTAAGGAAGCTGCTGCTAATCCTTTTCCAAGTGATGAAACAACTCCCCCTGTAATGAATATGTATTTTGTATGCATATCTACGCTGTTTTATTTAACTATGCTGTTTTACTTTTATAAATGAATATATTTCGCAATAATACTGTTTAATGATAAAGATGGCGTGTCCTGTTTATATTTATAGCACAGAAGATTATCATAATCCGTTTCCCATACGTAATCCCCGGGTACCGCAATACACTTAGCACCTTTACGATAGTCATTAATGATCTGAGATCCTTTTTCTTGATCTATAATATAATAAAAAAATTCTTCACTCTCAACATAGTCAAATATTCTATACTGCTTGGGCAAATCCGAAGGCTGAAACCAGAGCTTTATCTCCCTCTCCGCTTCTTTTTCGTCCTGAGATGCATGAACTGCATTTTCTATTAACTCCTCATGAGAAACAGAATAATCAGTATAACTCAATTGGGATCTTAGCGTCACAATGCCCTCTTCCTTGGCAAGTCTCTTGGCTTCTTTTGGCCGCGTCGGGCCAAAGTAAGTCTTAATCTTATTTATTATCCCTTCTCCTTCATAAACAATTGCCATAACTCTCCTTTTATCAGGGGCATTCGGATAATGGAGTTCACCCATAATATATTTAATAGTCCTCTCAAAATAAGGCTGTCCCTTTATATTACGATAATGTTCTTCAGCTAACTCTCTTATAACATTAGTCATCTTGGTAGCCGCAATTATTGGATTAAATACGGCTGATATGCGTTCTATAATAAAGCCGGTAAGGGAATAAATCAATGCATCCGGCTTTATTAAAACCAAAATTTGTTCTACATTCTCTTTGATTTCTTTCATTTAATACCTCATAAAATTTTTACATTCATAAATGTGGCTTAAGGCCATTATAATCTACAGGTATACTCTGGTCAAGTGTAAAAAGCCAGCAATTCTCATTTTGGCCAATTGCTTTAGTGGCCAAGGATTCCCGCAATACATTGTGCTCACCGCTCAACAAATAGCAGAAATCCCTTGTACTTCCAGGATTACACCATAATTATACCCAGTAAGGACATAATTTGGGCTTTTTAAATTCACCACAGAGAGCAGAGAAGACATGAAGATTCATGTAAAAGAAAGAATTGCTCAATGAATCTACGTAGAATAATGATTACCTTAATTTCAAGTATTCAGAATATATATATTGACTTATTTTATTTTTATCATGTTCACTTATTTTTGTAAACTCGATACCAGCCCTTATGTATCCCTCCTTATGTTCATCTTCCCACACTATCTCTCCGTTAGCTTTGATAAGAGTTGAGCCCTCAGTAAGGTAAAAAGACAACCTCAAAGGAATTTTTTCCCCTATTTTTTCTTTTAAAATGACGTTTAATCCTGTTCTACTTATATTATTACATAGGCAAGTTTTTTCATTGGCCGGATTATCTATAAATACGTATTTCATTTCTCTCTCCAAGGGACAACGGATAAATTCTCTATATTCTCCTAGTCTTCCACCCTCACTTTTAATATATTTCATTAATTCCGTTTTATCCTCTTCTGAAATCTGGGTGAACTTAATTCCTGTTTCAAATAGATTTTTTTCATGCTTTTTCTGCCACGTGACCCGCCCTTCTGCAAAAATTTGTTTTGAAATATTTTGAATTTGGATCCCGAGTTTAAGAAGAGTGTCCAGTTGTAGTGCTTCATTCGTTATAACCTTAATTCCTGCAGCACTTATGTCCTCTAGTGGTACCATATTCCCCTTTTTAAACATTCCTGTGACTTTATAATCAACGTGCGATGAAATAATAGGCACGCGAGCGAATGCTCTTTTCTCTTGCATCTGTCTTTCTCTCCTCTTACTTTTAAATCATACTATGAAATTAAAAAATGAATTTTTCATTCCTTTATTTTTATATATACTCCTAACCTATTCATTTTATGCTATTACTTTTCTATCGGCCTAGTTATAGTAATTTCTTCAACTAGTCTTTTTTTTAATTTTTTGATAAAATCTAATTTTAAATTATACTCACTCAATAAACATGGAACTAATACTTTTAGGATCAGGGACGTGTGTCCCATCGTTAACAAGAGGCGGACCAGGATTACTGATAAAAATAGACCATGAGCTTCTTCTCTTTGATATAGGTCTTGGTACTTTGCATAAACTGCTCAGTCTCAATATTACTCAGCGAGATATTGATACTCTATACCTGTCCCATTTTCATCCTGATCATGTTGCAGAACTCATCCCTTTCCTCTTTGCCTGTAATTGGGGTGGAATACCACGAGAAAAACCCCTTGATATAATTGGTGGCAGGGGAGTAAAAAGTTTTATTGAAAAACTAAACATGGCCAATAATTATAATCTCGATCCCCGAGATTATAAGTTAACTATTCTGGAAGCCCCTGTTTTCTGCGAGAAGAATTATTCAATTACGACCAAGCCAATGAAACATAAAGAGGAAAGTGTGGGATATAGAATAGAGGATAAAAGAGGAAAAAGTATTGTGTATTCAGGGGATACAGACTATTGCGATGAAATAATTGAACTTGCTCATAGATGTGATATTCTTATCCTGGAATCCTCGTTTCCTGATGAACTGAAAACTGACGGGCACTTAACACCATCTCTTGCGTCAAAGATAGCAATGCATGCTCAGTGCAAAACGCTCATTCTGACGCATATTTATCCTGAATGCGAGAGCACAGACCTCAAACAACAGGCGCACCGCTACTTTCAATCTGAAATAATTGTAGGGAAAGATCTTTTACAGATAACGATTTAAAATCCCAATAATATAAAAAGGGCCATGGGCAGATAAGCTCATAGCCCTTTTGTAAGAATGTAAGAATTATGAGGGATTCCTTGCCCTCCCATAAATATCCGTTATCTGGTAATAGTGAATTTTTCGCTTTGCAGCACGTCACCATTCGGGCTTACCACATCAACCCGCCAATTACCTATTTCAAAAAGCTGAATTACTTTTGAACTATAGGTACGCCAATTGGCTGACCTTACAGGCAAGTTTACCCGAGCCCGCTCAACATCATTATAATACCACACATGGGTAATCTCAACCGGATCTTGAGCGCCCACAATCTTTGAATAACAATAGAGCTTACCGGCAGAGACCTCAAAACTGCTTCCACCATCGACAGGCTCCCGGTCAACTACATTTCTGCATACAGCCATCTGCTCAACTGCTAAAGATGGTGCCATACTTGGACTTTGCAGAGAAGCAGTCTGCCGTTGAATCCCCTGAGCTGCAGTGATCCTTACATGACAGATAATGAGAGAGAGCATCATGATAAAGATAAACATAATAAGGCAGTGTTTCTTCATAATATCCTCCTTTATTGAATTAAAGTGTTATTGTATCTTACAGGCTTCGCCTGTATGCCCCTCCTATAAAATATTGATCACTATTACAACAGTTGTAATAATTCTTATATCGGCAAATGCTCGCCAAAAGTATGAGAAAATTTTTTCTTGAATCTCACTCCTTTTTTTGTTATATTATCAATCATTTTATCAAAATATAGATAAAAATGTCTAAAAAAAACCTAATGAAAATTAATTTTTACTTTATTACGGAGGTTATATCAATGGGGACTACTGGATTAATTATTCTCTCTGCGATTATGAGTGTCTTCATGGGGGGATGCGAAAGGCCTTCTCATCGACAGGGGGGCCAGGAAGGATCACTCGCCATCCAGATCAAAGGATCCGACACAATGGTTAATCTTGGGCAAACATGGGCTGAAGCATATGTGAATAAACACCCTGCTTCCATGATAGCGGTCACAGGAGGGGGATCCGGCACAGGCATAGCCGCGCTTATCAGTGGAACCGCTGAAATTGCAGAGACATCACGAAAAATGACAGAAAAGGAAATTTTGTTGGCAAAAAGTAAGGGATATGATCCGCAGGAATTTATCGTAGCGCTTGATGCGCTTGCAGTAGTTGTTCACCCTGATAATCCAGTGGGCAAATTGACAATGGATGAGCTTGCGAAAATATTTACTAGAGCACTTAAAAACTGGAAGGAAGTAGGAGGAAACGACCAACCCATTGTACTTTTATCACGAGAGGTAAATTCAGGTACACATATTTATTTTAAAGAACATATCCTCAAAAGGAAAGGAGCTCGGGATACTACCGAATTTTCACCTACTGCCTTACTCATGCCTTCATCACAGGCTATCGCGGATGAGATTGCACAAAATATAAATGCAATTGGCTATTATGGCATGGGTTATGTGGGTGAAAAACAAAAAGCCCTGGCAATCGCTCAGGATAAGGATTCATTATATTTTAAACCTACAATAGAAAATGTGAGATCAGAAAATTATCCAATATCACGGCCATTGTTGATGTATACTCAAAATAAACCTCAAGGATTGGTAAAGGAATTTCTCAATTTTGTATTATCAGATGAAGGACAACAATTGGTGAAAGAAATCGAATTCGTGCCTATAAAGTAGATGAGAAAAATCAAGGAATTTTTCATAGAGAAGCTTATTTTCATATCCGGCATAGCTTCTATAATTTTTGTAGTGCTCATATTTATATTTCTTCTCAAAGAGAGCATACTGCTTTTTAAAGATGTGGGGATAGGAGAATTCTTATTTGGCAAAGCATGGTATCCCATATCTGAGCCTCCAAAATTTGGAATCTTACCCCTTATTCTTGGCTCTTTGCTTGTGACATTTGGTGCCATTATTATTTCAATCCCTCTCGGAATAGCTTCTGCGTTTTATATTGCTGAAATTGCTCCCCCAAAATTGAGGGACTTTCTAAAATCCGTTGTCGAAATATTGGCAGCTATTCCCTCTGTTGTGCTCGGCTTCATCGGCATGGTTACCTTAGTCCCTTATATTAAAACCTTGTTTAACATACCAACAGGCCTTACTGCTCTGGCAGGTTCTGTAATGCTTGCTTTTATGGCTATGCCTACCATCATTAGCATCTCAGAAGATGCGATAAATGCCGTTCCCTTGCAGTATAAGGAAGGGGCTTTAGCATTGGGTGCAACACATTGGCAAACCCTCTATAGAGTTATTATACATGCTGCCATGCCTGGAATTATTGCTGCTTCAATGCTTGGCATAGGCAGGGTAATCGGAGAAACAATGGTAGTTTTGATGATTACAGGAAATGCAGCGGTCATACCTCATTCATTCTTGCAACCTGTGCGAACCCTTACCGCAACCATTGCTGCGGAAATGGGAGAAACGGTCCAGGGCAGCAATCATTATTACGCCCTGTTCGCTGTCGGCATTGTACTGTTTGTTATTTCCTTTATGATTAATATAGCTGCTGATTTGTTTCTGCACAAAGGGGAAAAATGATATCAGCAAAAGTAAAAGAGAAGATTGGATTTACTGCATTGTTATGTGCTACCTTAGTTGTCGTCATTCCAGTACTTCTTATTGTATGGCTTATTATTAAACGAGGATGGAGCGCGATGTCATGGGAGTTTATCTTCTCCATGCCCAGAAACGGAATGCGGGAGGGAGGGATATTCCCCGCGATAGTCGGCACATTTTATCTTGTTTTTGGTGCTATAGTTTTCTCGCTTCCTATAGGAGTGATGGCGGCAATCTATTTAAATGAGTACGCCCAGCAAAATCTTCTTACAAGGATTATAAACCTCGCTATTATTAATCTTGCCGGTGTATCCTCCGTTGTGTATGGGTTGTTCGGATTAAGCCTTTTTGTCGTATTTCTTAATTTTGGCGTATCCATTCTTTCCGGATCTTTAACCCTTGGCATCATGACACTCCCGGTTATAATAACCACAACACGGGAAGCATTGCGGACTGTGCCGCATTCATACAGAGAGGTGAGCCTTTCTCTTGGGGCCAGTAAATGGCAGACTATTCGTCATGCAGTTCTCCCCTTTTCACTGGCCGGTATTATTACAGGCACAATATTAAGCATAGGACGAGTAGCGGGTGAAACTGCCCCAATTTTATTTACAGTAGCTGCCTTCTATCTTCCCAATCTGCCAAGATCAATATTTGATCAAGCAATGGCCTTGCCCTATCATCTTTATATAATCTCCACTCAAATACCCCATATTAGAGAAGATTTTAGATATGGGACTGCGCTCATTCTGGTAGTATTGGTGCTTGTAATGAATATATGCGCCACTTTAATAAGAGCACAATATAGAAAAAAAAGATAGCCTCATCACATGCCTGAGATAAAATATACTATCAATAATCTAAATATCTGGTTTGGAAAAGAGCATATATTAAAAAATATCGCCTTAACCATACGTAGCAATGAAATATTGAGCATAATCGGGCCTGCCAATAGTGGCAAGACATCATTTCTGCGCAGCCTCAACAGGCTTAATGAAGAAGAGCCAAGTTTTAAAATGGAAGGCACCATAATTATTGATAACCAAAATATTGACGAAATTGATGTTGAGTTACTCAGAAAAAGAGTGGGGATGATCTTCGCCCTCCCCGTCATTCTTCCCCTTTCCATTTATGATAATATAACGTATGGACCTCGAATACATGGTATCCGGGATACGAAGAAACTGGATGACATAGTAGAGCAAAGTCTGCGGGCTGCATCGGTGTGGGATGAGGTAAAGGACAGATTAAAGGAGTCAGCGCTAAAATTATCAGGAGGACAGAAACAAAGGATATGCATCGCTCGGACCCTGGCTGTGGAACCCGATGTAATTCTTTTTGATGAGCCGTGCTCGGCCCTTGATCCAATATCAACCGCCAAGGTCGAAGAATCAATGAATGAGCTTAAAAGAGATCATACCATTATTCTTGTGACAAATAATACAAAACAGGCTGCCCGCGTAGGAACGAGAACCGCTTTTTTTCTCATGGGCCAGCTCATCGAATATGGAAAAACCAAAGATATATTTACTGCTCCTCAGGACAAGCGCACTGATGATTATATTTCTGGCAGGTTCGGATAAACTATGGATAATAAAGTGAATAAAGAGGCCGTTAAGGTTGAAAAATTAAATTTATGGTATGGCAGCTTCCACGCATTGAAAGATATTGATATGTCCATAAAGGAAAAATGTATAACAGCGATAATCGGGCCCTCTGGGTGTGGAAAATCTACGCTTCTTCGCACATTCAACCGCATGGATCTCATAAATGAAGACATATCAGTGAGTGGTAAAATATATATTGATGGCGAAAATATATTAAACCGTAAAACAAGGCTTGCCAAGCTTCGAAAAAAAGTGGGAATGGTTTTTCAAACTCCTAATCCCTTTCCTCTTTCAATCTATGAGAATGTGGCATTTGGGCTTAAGATTCATCATATGGCACATGGAAGTGAACTTGACGATATTGTGGAAGAAAGCTTGCGAGCTGTTCTATTATGGAATAAACTGAAAGATAAAATGAAAATGAATGCCCTTAAATTATCACTTGAGCAGAAACAGAGACTTTGTATTGCCAGACTTCTTGCGGTAAAACCAGAGGTGCTTTTAATGGATGAGCCCTGTTCAGCGCTTGATCCAATAGCAACTGCCAAGATTGAAGAGCTTATGTTTCAATTAAAAGAACACTATACAATAATTATAGTTACCCATAATATGCAACAGGCGGGAAGGGTGTCCAAAGAAACTGGTTTTATGCTTCTTGGTGAGATGGTGGAATTTGATAAAACAGACAAAATTTTTACCAGACCACAACACAAACTTACCGAGGAATATATTACAGGAAGATATGGGTAAAAGATAGGGAGGAGCAAAGGTGCAAAGAAAATTAGATAGAAAATTAGAGCAATTAAAAAAAAGGCTCCTCAAGATGAGTTCTCTTGTAGAAGAAGCTATTTATGTGTCAACAAAAGCTCTTGAGGAAAAACAAAAAGAACTTGCCGAGAAAGTAATACAATCGGATGATAAAATTAATATACTGGAAATCGAAATTGATGAATTATGCCTTAAGCTTCTTGCCCTCTTCCAGCCGCAGGCAAGCGACCTACGATTTATAACTTCAATGATGAAAATAAACAATGACTTAGAGAGAATGGGGGATCTTGCCGTCAATATCGCCGAACAGACAATAAAGACAATACAATTACCACTTGTGAAACCACTTGAGGATATCCCCAAAATGGCCAAGGCTGTTCAGCAAATGCTCAAAGATAGCTTAAATGCATTTGTGAATGGCGATGTGCAACTGGCAAAAGATGTGTGTACCCGGGATGATGAAATAGATAATTTAAATCATAAAATCTTTAGAGAACTCTTAGACTATATGATTAAAGATGTAAAGACTATAGAAAGAGCTGTAGGTCTCATTTTGATTGCCAGACACCTTGAAAGGATAGCCGATCTGACCACGAATATCTGTGAAGATGTCATTTACATGGTGAATGGCCTCACCATAAAGCATCATGTGGATCAACGATAACAGCAATTCTTAAGCTGTATCATATATAGTTTGATTTCCATCTTAAATGCGCCTATAATAACCTAAGATTCCTGAAGTATAATGTCATTTATTATCTCTAATACTAAAAAATCATTGGAGAATGCAGATGGATTTATTAAGTAAGATAAATAATAAAGAAGTTATTATTGGTGTAGTAGGATTGGGCTATGTTGGGCTCCCTCTATTAATGGAGTTTGTCGAGCAGCACTTTACCACAATAGGCTTTGATATTGATGTAAGCAAGGTTGAGAAACTTAACGCGGGCAAATCCTATATCAAGCATATTGATGAAAGCCGCGTGAAAGCTGTTCGAGATTCTAATCTTTTTTCCGCAACTGCGGATTTTTCTGAAATTAAAAAGGTTGACTGTATTCTAATTTGTGTGCCCACACCGTTGACAAAACATCGTGAACCGGATATGTCTTTTATTGTCAATACAGCAAAGCTGCTTTCACAACATATTCGTAAGGGCCAGTTAATAATTCTTGAAAGTTCTACGTATCCGGGAACCACAGAAGAAGTATTAAAACCAATACTGGAAGAGTCCGGATTGAAGGGTGACAGTGATTTCTGGCTTGCATTCTCCCCTGAGCGTGAAGATCCAAATAATCCTCACTATAATACCCGCACTATCCCCAAGGTCATCGGGGCGAATACAGACTATGCCCGTCAATTGACTATGGCTCTCTATGGGAAGGTAATCGCCGAAACAGTCCCGGTGTCAAGCACTCAGGCAGCTGAAGCGACGAAACTCCTGGAAAATATATTTAGAAGCGTAAATATTGCCCTCGTAAATGAAATGAAAATGATTTTTAACCGTATGGGGATTGATGTGTGGGAAGTGATAAATGCAGCAGCAACAAAGCCTTTTGGATACATGCCTTTTTATCCCGGGCCAGGTTTGGGGGGGCACTGTATTCCTATTGATCCTTTTTATTTAACGTGGAAAGCCCGTGAATATGAAATCGACACAAAATTTATTGAGTTGGCGGGTGAAATCAATACCACCATGCCCTTTTGGGTTGTTTCAAAAGTTATGGATGCCCTCAATGAACATGGCAAGAGTGTAAAAGGATCTTCTATTCTCATACTCGGTGCTGCGTATAAAAAAGATGTTGATGATCCACGCGAATCCCCCTCCTTTAAATTGATGGAAATATTAATGAAAAAAGGCGCTCTAGTTGAGTATAATGATCCCCATATTCCTGAATTGCCTGCAATGCGCATGTATGATATCAAAAAAGCAAGTATAGATCTTTCAAGAGAGAACCTTGCCAAATTCGACTGTGTTCTTATTTCTACTGATCATTCCGCATATGACTGGGAATTCATTGTTGAACATGCGAAACTTATAGTCGATACTCGCAACGCCACCCACAATGTGTTCAGATTTCGTGATAAGATTGTCAAAGCCTAATTAATATGGCTATTGATTTACACACACATACTCATTATTCAGACGGTACCCTTTCGCCTATTGAGCTCATTGATTATGCACAAAGATCTGGTGTGAGTATACTTGCTGTGACGGATCATGATGAAATCGGAGCAAACATTCCGGCACAGATTTATGGGAAGGAAAGAGGTGTCGAAGTAATACCGGGAGTTGAACTAAGTATTGATGAACCACAAGAAAATGGACATGTGCACATAATAGGACTTTTTATCGATCCGGGAAATCAAGCCCTTCAGGACTCACTCTATCAATTAAAACAGGCTCGTACTCACCGGGCTAAAAAAATTATTGAAAAATTCCATCTGCTCGGGATACACCTTCACTATGCCGAATTAGCAGAAGTTATTGGACATGGAAGTGCGGGACGTCCTCATATTGCTGCGCTGCTTATTGAAAAAAAGATTGTCTCTTCTATGGATGAGGCCTTTGTCAAGTATTTGTCAAAGGGCAAGCCCGCGTATGTTCCCAAAAAAAAATTGAAATTACAACCTGCTCTCGATCTTATACATAGGGCAGGTGGATTAGCCATTCTCGCCCATCCAATTACTCTAGATTTTTACTCTTACGGCCATTTGCAGGCATATATACTAAAAATGCAGGGACAAGGGCTCGATGGCATTGAAGTTTTTTATTCCAGTCATGACTTTTACTTTACGCAGTGGTTACTTAATTTCTCTCGGAAACATCAATTGGCTATTTCGGGAGGTTCTGATTTTCATGGAGCGAACAAACCGGAAATACAACTTGGTAGTGGGCGGGGAAATCTGCATATACCTGTATATATTGTTGAACAATTGAAAGAAAATAAATCAAGGCGATAATGAGAGTTGCAAATTTTACAAATTAGAGTTATTATGGTGGGTAATTACATAGGGGGGGGACACAGCACATCAATGATCAATGAAGGACAAAACCACAGTGACCCAAAAAAGGCAGGCGAACGCATAACGATCCAAGGCAACGAACACATCCTATTCGTTGACGATGAAAAACAAATTACGCAAACCGGTCAGAAGATTCTTGAAAATCTTGGGTATAGAATTACCGCCTGTACTAATAGTTTAAATGCTCTTCAAATTTTCAGCAATGCACCGTATCCATTCGATCTTGTTATCCTCGATCATGTCATGCCGGAGATGAGCGGTATCGAACTGGCAAGAGAACTTAATTCAATTCGCCCTGACCTGCCGATTATTCTTACCACCGGATTCGGCGGGATAATTTCAGAGAAAGAATCTGAGGAATTAGGCATTAAAGCTTATATTATGAAGCCTATGCTCTCAGACGAACTTGTTCAAACTATTCGGCAGGTGCTTGATCAAAAAGAAAGCGAACCATTAAAAAAGTAAAAAAAATTAATCGCCGCTTTGCCTGAGAAGTGATATGGTCGTAGTGAAAAATTTATCGTGGATATGAGTAAGTGAAACCTCATTGATTTCGAATGTCACAGAAACCATTGTGATATTCTTTAAATGGTAAAAATAATAATTGGCACCAAAAATAAGCGCGGGCAAAGATATCCCACTAAATTCGAATTTTATATCCATGAGCAATTCTTTTAAACGCCCCGCCAGAATATTGCCAATCTCACAAATCGCATCAATCGCATACTCATTAAGCGTTGCTATCTCTTCTCCCATGAACCTTTCTGCAACAAAAATAGCTGTCTGTTTCGAAAGATTCAATGACATATTGCCATTAGATCTTCCGTGCAGTCCTACGATAACGGAAAGATCATTTGAAGTACTGTTAAATCGGGAAACCCCCACCGCATTAGGTTCTAATCCGGTCATCTCAAGACCTTCTATAGTTCCCGCAATAACACAATTCATAAGTGTTTCATCAATATTAAGTTTATCCATCCTCGTACTTAGCCTTTTACATTCATTCACAGGACATGGATTCATCATTCAAAATTCACAGCCCAAAGGTTTCCTTTAAATCCGAAAACGATTATACCCTCTCCTGTGATGAAAAAAAATATTCCCCTGTTCTATTGGCAGGATTATATCAATGCCCTCGTGCGATGTCAATAAAACCCGTATGATGACCAGGGCAATCGCATGAAAAATTTCATCCTGTGCAATATTTTTTGAAAATATCTAAAATTCTAATTGAACAAATCGAAATCCTTCATACGATTGCCCTGGGATTAACGACCGATGGTTTGTACTTTTAACAATTTTGAGATAAAATCTTATAGATTATATTTTGCACCACAGTGAGAGTTGTTTGACGCAAAGCGTGATACGAGGAGCGTAATGCTATATGAAAACGCATTGGTTTATAAATTTTTTACATTACTATTATAAGACAAAAATTTTGGGGAAGCGCTACCCCTTACTTGCCGGATATAAGATCACCCACAAATGTAACCTTAAGTGTGGTCATTGTCCCTTTTGGAAGGAAAACAGGCCACAGCTTACTTTTTCAGAAATTAAAACACTCTTCAAAAAACTTCATACATTGGGGATCAGAATACTTTTAATGGAAGGCGGGGAGCCTTTTTTATGGAAAGATGGACAATATACCTTACAAGATGTGGTAAATGAAGGGAAAAAATATTTTTACTCAGTGGGAGTCACAACAAATGGCACCCTTCCCCTTGAGCTTGAAAGCTCCACCCTGTGGGTCAGTATCGATGGACTGGAGGAGACCCATAATCGAATTCGAAATAACAATATTTTCAAGACAGTGTTACAGCATATAGAGAAGTCCACGCATCCTCATTTATTTGCAAACACGACCATAAGCAGGGTCAACTATAAAGAAATTCCAGACCTCATTCGTTTTCTGGCAGATAAGGTGAAAGGCATTACATTCCAATTTTATTACCCTTATGATAAAAATGATGAATTTTATCTGCCCTTTGACGAACGAAGAAAGGTCCTTGATGAGATCATCGACCTGAAACAGAAGGGCTTCCCCGTTGCAAATTCTTTTGGAGGATTAATGGCGCTTAAAGGGACACGATGGACGAAGAGATGCTTTGACTGGATGGTGGCAAGTATTGAACCGGACGGGGAAATATCACAAGGCTGTTATGTGAAGAACAGAGGGCAGGTTCAATGTGAGGTGTGTGGCTTTTCAACCCATGCTGAGTTATCTCTCGCCTATGATCTCTCCATCTCTTCAATATTTATTGGCAGAAAAATTTTTAATTATACACCAACCTCATCATAATGCGTCATTCTTATACAGATTTATATTTATTTCATCAATATTATAATCATAAAGGTCCGACTTAGATACTATGAACAAAAAATATTATTATATACTCCCTTTATTATGTAGTAATCTTTTACTTGCTGCCCACCCAACCTATGCCTATATAGGACCCGGGGCAGGCATCGCCTTCTTTAGTTCTTTTTTTATCTTCTTTGTGACCTTTCTTCTTGCTTTTATGATCTTGCTTTTATGGCCCCTGCGATATCTTTATCGGAAATGGAAACGAAGAAAAATTATTCACCGACTCCAGCAAAGAACGGGCATCACCACAAAAAGAGCTGTAATAATCGGGCTGGACGGCCTTGATCCGAAACTTGCCGAAGAATTCATGAATAAAGGGCTTTTGCCTCATTTCTCGGAATTAAAACAAAGGGGATCCTTTGTACCCCTCGGCACAACATGCCCCTCCATATCCCCTGTGGCATGGTCATCATTTTCAACCGGAGTAACACCAGCACGACATGGAATATATGATTTTTTCACCAGAGACCGGCGCTCCTACCTGCCTGTGCTTTCCTCTGTATTTATTGGAAATGCAAAACGATCGCTCCCCATAGGTAAGTACAAAATACCCCTTGGCCAGCCGGAGATAAAATTCTTACGCAAAAGCACTTCATTCTGGAAACTACTCGGCAAGATGGATATACCCTGTTCAATTATTCGCGTCCCTATCACATTCCCTCCGGAAAAATTCAATGGGAGACTTCTTTCAGCCATGTGCGTTCCTGATCTTAAAGGAACGCAGGGAAGTTTTTCCTTCTATACCAATAATAAGGAGCTGATTAAAAGAAAAACCGGAGGGGAGGGGGTTTATGTCGAACTAAAAGGCAATACATTTACCTCGTCCATCGTAGGCCCTCAAAACAGCCTATTAAAAAAACCAGAACCAACAAAAATTACATTCCAAGTCCGATTATTAAATTCAGGGCATAAAAGCTGTATTCTATCCTTGCCCGATAAAGAGATCACTCTCCGTGAGAATCGCTATAGTGAATGGATACAACTCTGCTTCCCAATAGGCCTTCGCCAGAAAGTATATGGAATTTGTCGCTTTTACCCCATGAGCCTAGATGCAGATGATATCCGTCTCTATATGTCCCCAATTAATATAGATCCCTCCTATCCGGTGCTTCCCCTTTCCACACCTTCCGTATATTCAAACTACCTGTCCCAAATCCTGGGGCCATACGCAACCTTAGGACTTGCAGAAGATACATGGGCTTTAAATGAGAATATTATTGATGATGATGCGTTCCTTACCCAATGTTACAAGAATCATGAAGAAAGAGAGAAGATGCTGTTTCATGAACTTGACAAAATGAAAGAGGGGGTATGTGCCTGTGTATTTGATACGACAGATAGAATTCAACATATGTTCTGGCGATATCATGAAAAGGACCACCCCGCATTAAGGGGGCAGGAAAAAAATAATCACCGGAAGGCTATAGAAGAATTGTATATACGTATGGATACACTGCTTGGGAAAGTCATGAGCGAGATACATTCAGATGATGTGCTTATGATAATGTCAGATCATGGATTTAGCTCTTTCAGGCGTGGCGTAAATCTCAACACCTGGCTCTATCAAAATAATTATCTTACCCTAAAAAGCGATGCACAGGGGGGAGAATGGCTCAGCGATGTTGACTGGCATACCACACGGGCTTTTGCACTTGGACTCTCAGGTATCTTTATCAATCAAAAAGGCAGAGAAGGCCTTGGAATAGTCCCGCAAGGGGCAGAAAGCGATGCCTTAAAAAAGGAATTAATCGATAAATTATCAGGCCTTATGGATGAGCAGGAAAACAAAATAGCTATTACCAATGTCTATGATGCTCAAAGAATTGGCAAGGGGCCATATAAGAATGTCGGGCCTGATTTAATTATCGGATACAATTCCGGGTACCGTGCATCATGGGAATGCGCGACCGGCACGCTTACTGACGATGTGTTCAGGGATAATAATAAAAACTGGAGTGGAGACCACTGTATTGATTATGCACTTGTCCCTGGTGTTCTTTTTTGCAATCGAAAGATACACAAAAAAGATCCCAACATTATTGATATTGCCCCGACGCTGATTCACGAATTCGGTCTCGAAGTACCCCCTTATATTGAGGGAGGAAGCTTATTCTAACAAAAAGGAGGAAATATTTTAATGCTTCGATTTTTAAAGAAAGTCCTAATAATTATTATTACACTCTTTTCTTTTTCTGATGCCTTCGCTAAAACAGAAAAGAAATTTATTATATTCGGTTTTGATGGAATGGATCCGGTAGTGACGCAAAAATTAATGGATGAAGGGAAACTTCCCCATTTTGAAAAACTTGCCTCCATGGGCAGTTTTAAATCCCTCACAAGCAGCATTCCTCCGCAAAGCCCCGTTGCCTGGGCAAATTTTATAACCGGCCAAAATCCCGGAGGGCATAATATTTTTGATTTCATTGCCAGGCACCCGGAAAATTATATCCCTTATCTTTCCATGGCTGAGCTTGAACAGCCCAAAAAGATACTTGGCCTTTTCTCAAAACCAAAATATACAACATACAGGCAAGGAACAACATTTTGGGAGATTCTGGGACAGAATAAAATCCCTGCTGTGGCTATTCGTCCTCCCTCAAATTTTCCACCGGCAACAGGAGGGGGAATCTCCTCCTCAGGAATGGGAACGCCCGATATCTTGGGGGGATATGGAACCTATAGTTTTTTCACCACAGAAGTCACCTCACATAAATCTGAGAATGGAGGGCTCGTCTACCCCGTTATTATAAATAACAATACAATACAAAGCACACTTGTAGGTCCTACCAAAGACAAAAATGAAAAAGCGGAAATTCCCCTCACCGTCCATCTTGATCCCAGAAATCAAATGGCGAAAATAGTAATCCAGGATCATGAGATACTGCTTCGTCAAGGCACATGGAGTGAGTGGGTCCAACTTGCATTTAAAATGGGGGGATTTGCCAAGGCACACTGTATATGCCGATTTTATATGAAAAATCTTGAACCTGAATTCCAGCTCTATGTGACGCCACTCAATATTGATCCCTATAATCCTCCCTACCCTATCTCTTATCCTGAAGACTATGCGAAAAAAGTCGCTGAAAAAATCGGGCTCTATTATACACAGGGTATGCCCGAGGACAGCAAGGCCCTGATGAACGGACGATTAACAGAAGAAGAATATTTAGCCCAGAGCCAAATCTCCTTAACAGAGCGGAAAAAAATGCTTGATTTAGAATTAGACCGCTTTAAAACAGGATTTCTCTACTGTTATTTTTCAGCAACCGATGCCTTTCAACATATGTTTATGAGATGCATGGACAGTGAAGATCACCCCGCCTATGATAGTAAGGAAGTAAAGAAATATGGTCATATCATTCCTGATATATATAAAGAAATGGATACCATTCTCGGGAAGGCCATGCAGCAGATTGATAAGGATACAATTATCCTTTGTGTATCGGATCATGGTTTTGTACCCTTTCGCTGGGCCGTTAATCTAAACACCTGGCTCTATAAAGAAGGCTATCTGAAGCTTCGAAACAGATATAAGGGTGAAAGCGGAGAGTTTTTTGAAAATGTTGACTGGCGAGGCACGAAAGCCTATGCCATCGGATTGAACTCTCTATATATTAATCTAGAAGGCCGTGAAGGACAGGGAATTGTCCCCGTACATGAAAAAGAGGAGCTTATAAAAGAAATAAGGAGAAAACTGCTTCAATATGTGGATCCTCAGAATAATGCAAAGGTGTTTGCGAGTGTAGATTTGCCTTCTCTTTGTTATAAAGGGCCCTATGCACAAAATAGCCCGGATTTTATAATTGGTTACAATAAATATTATCGGGCATCATGGGCAACAGCACTAGGAGCTGCTCCTAAAGTTATTATTGAACCTAATATGAGCAAATGGTCGGGAGATCATTGTATCGCCAGAGATATCGTACCGGGAATCATTGTCACGAATAAAAAGATCAGAAAGAAGAACCCTTCGTTGGTAGATATTGCTCCGACGGTTCTCACTGTTTTTGGAATAGAAAAACCGGCTGACATGATCGGCACCGCATTATTTTAAGAAAAGGAGAAGAGTATCTATGTTTGGTCACAAGATTAAATTGGATAAGAACCTGCTTGATAAAGCAAAAAGATTTGCTCTTGAGGAGGGGTACTCATCGGTTGAAGAACTAATTATCCATCTTCTTGAGGAAGCCATAGCAAAAAGTCAAAACAGCGCTGATGAGGTGGATGAGGATGTGAAAAAACGACTCGAAGGCCTTGGGTATATCTCCTGATGAAAACATTTTTCACTATTCTCGGCACACTTTTTAATGGAATACTTATCCCCTTTTCATTGGCTCCTCCTCTCTATGGATTTTTGTTCATAGCTTTTATAACCGGACTTCTCGCTGTCGTGATTTTTAAATATATATCAAATCAAAAAGAACTCAAAAGAATTATGGGGCAGATTAAACTGAGCTTTATGGAAATTTATCTTTATAAGGATGATCTTTCGCAGGTGCTCCAGTCCCAGAAACACATCCTTAAAAATAATTTTGCGTATTTTAAATACTCAACATTAGCTGCTATTCCCATTATGTGCAGTGTTTTACTAATACTTTCGCAAGTTAATCTAAAATACAGCCTCAAACCGATAAAATCAGGGGAGACATTCACACTCCAGGTAACGATGACACCCGATCCCGGCCTTAATCCTGACGATATCGCATTACATACCCCACAGGAGGTTGAAATAATCACCCCAGGATTTTACACATCTGACCACTACCAGATTGAATGGCAACTCAAGGCCCACAAAGAGGGTAATTTTCGGGTGAGCGTACACTATAGAAATCAAGAATATAAAAAAGAAATCTTAATAGGCAGCTCCACGCACCTATATTCTCCTCACATGGGAAGGGCAAGTGTGGTAGAGACAATCTTTAATCCTCTCGAAGACCTTCTTCCGGCTGATGCTCCTGTGAGTGCTATTGATATTAAATATAAGCCCTTATATTTTATGCACATGCACTGGCTCATCGCCTTCCTGGTCAGCGCTATTGCCGCAGGCCTTGTGTTTAGAAAATTATTAAAGGTAAGTTAAGTCACGTATTATTTGAAAATTGTATCACAAATAAAACGGGACAAACCAGCAGCTAAGCATTTGTGGCCATAGGCTGTCGGGTGCCATGAGTCTTGAAATAAAACCTTGTCCCCGATTTCTTCAGGATGCAAGCTATGATAAGCGTCATACATGAGAACATTATTTTCCCGGCAAAAACGTGTGAGCACACATTCATGTGGTTTTGAATCACGATACGATGGATGAATAATGATGAGTCGGATATTATTTTCTTTGCAAAGCGCAGCCAATTGTGATAAATTTTCACGTCGCTCATCTTCAGATACCCTTCTTCCGAGCAGAAAGGGATCAACTTTCCGTGATGTATCGTCGTCCTTATCTTTATTCTCATTAAACCATGGTTTGATCCGCTTATCTGGCAAACCTATATCTACGATTGGATTTTGAAAATCATTACGGTTAAGCTTATTAATTACAAAGCGAGCATAGCGATACGCTAAAAAACGATAGAGACCCCAGTTGTGCTCCAAGAATCGATTTATCTTATACAGTGTCGAATCATAGAGTTGTTTATCGGTTTTAATAACTCCTATCTCATTTAATTCTATATCATGAACAGCAGTCGGTAGATAATCATTGACTTCATGATAAAATAATATAAGATCTGGTTTGAGTTTAAGACCTCTTAATTCGAGATATTTTAAGCTCTGAAATGACGAATAAGCAGAAACACCGGCATTGATAACTGTTATATATCGCGATTTGATTGTTTGATTTAATAATTTTTGTAATTGGGCAGAATAGGTCTCGTTATCTCTCACACCAACCCCGAATGTTGTACTTTCACCTAATGAAAGAATTCTGAATTCATTCTTCTTTTTAGGCTGAACCTCGGCTGATCTGAGGCCGAGGCTATTGATTGTTACAGAGCATGCTTTTTTTTTTAATGAGATATTAGGTTTTAAAACCCAGCCAAGCTCAGAATCTGGTTGCACTATTGAATTTGGGCCGATACCTGATCCTCCTGCAATTATAGAAGGAGTATCGAGAGATAATGAACGGACAATAACCTCTGCACTACCAAAAAAAATGAGTGCAGGAAGCAATGAGAGAATGATTAGTTTAATTGTTTTTTTCATTGTATTTTTGTGCTTTATTTTTCATCAACCTATAGTGATCTAATCGACGGATTTACTACTTTTCTTCTTTAGTTGCCTTTGTCTGAATTTTTTATTATTATTTACCACAAATATAATGAGGTCTCTTTAGTATAAAAGATATAATAAAAATTTTTTGTGTGGAAATAGTATAAACAAAATAAGATAAAGAAACCTATGCGATTATCGATCGTTGACGCTGAAAAATGTATTGGGTGCCAGAGCTGCATGTTTGCGTGTGCGAGAAGGCAAAATGAGGGAGGTATATCTAAGTCATGCATAGGTGTGAAATCAGTAGGGGGTATGGAAAGGGGATTCACTGTGATAGTCTGCCGCGCGTGTGATGATCCTCCCTGCTTGAGAGCATGTCCCCAAAATGCCTTGAAAGCGCGAGATGGGGGAGGCGTACTCCTCGCCTCTGAAAAATGTATCGGGTGTGGTTCTTGCATGGGCAACAGAAGCATACGATAAAAGCATTATCACTGATAAAGAAACAATGGGCATACCACTTCATTGGGCGGATACACATGCCTATTTAAAGGTAATCCGGCATCTTATTGAGCAGCCTAATGAATTTTATAAGGCTCTCTCCCGTGGGGTAGAACAGGCCGCCTCCATATATGGTGGGAGGGAATTTGCCTTATCTTTTGGGAAAAACGAAATGCCGGGCTATCATACAGGACCCGGAGCGTACATAGGATATATAATAGGAGCACGACACAGCCATCTTGATAATGCAGGCTATAGTGTTGATCAAAAAGTATTAACAAAGCAAAAGCTTGATCCTGAGGAGCTTGTGCACACTCTCTTAAAAGAAGAGCAATGGCGGCAAATACTCTCATCATGTGTGATCTGTTTTTTCGCCCGTGGTATCTATACGCCGGATATTGTGAGCAAGGCCCTTTCTGTCGCAGGTCATGAGGCAAGTCTAGATGCGCTTTATGATCTCGGCAGAAAAATACATAAGGCCAAATATAATTTTAAGATTCGAGAAGGATTTTCTTTTGACACCCTGCATATTCCTGAGCGCATTTACAGCACATCCTTGCCGGTAAATGGATTGGATGCAGAGTATATTCGCAGGGCCCTTGAATACGCCAAGAAAATACTATGAATTTTAATAAATATATAAAAATTTCCTATTTTTTATGAATCAAGCAGATTACAAAAAATGTGGGCCCTTTATACAGCATCCCTGTGCAGTGAACAAATTATAAAGGGTTACGAAAGCATTTTAATTGCTGCAACAATTCCCTTGACTTTTAAAAACCAAATGATTATTATCAACAATACAAAAAAGCAAGAGGGGAATAGAATATGAATATATCAAAAAAATATCTAATTCTTAGTAGCATTTTACTCATTGCTATTATAGCATTATGTCTTGCTATGCAAAGCTGCTCTTTTTTCGAATACTTAGACGGCAGTTCGGAAAAAGAAATAAAGAAATTTCAGACACCTAAAAAGGAATTGCAGTCCAATATTAAAAAATTAATAAAGCGAAATAAGGATTTGCAAGACCAACTGGAAGAGCTCAAGGGAGACAATGCCAAGAGTGTTCAAGAAAAGGAGGAACTGCGTCAAAAGCTAGCAAAACTTGAGAGGGAGAAACAAAAAGCTGTATCTTTAAACGCGCAGCTTGAACAGAAAAAAGCCCCATCACCACAATATAGCAAGCCTCAAGAACCATTACAAAAAAAGGCTCGGCCTAAAACTGCACGAATATCGCGCTCCATCAAATCATTGTTAACAATCAAAGTACTAAGCGGTGATGGTGACATAGAGTCTGCTCATGCCATGGCAGATCGATTACGAAAAATGGGGTATAATATAAAACTAATCGATTATGCTCCACGGTCGAATTTCACACACAATACCGTATATTACGCTTCAAATTCCCGAAAGGAAGCGGATGAGCTCATAGCCAATCTTGGCGGCAATGCGATCTCTAAACCCATAAGCTGGCATTCAAAATACGATCTTATTTTCGTCACAGGATATAATCCCTGATTCATCCACTCTGAAGTTGTGCAGGTATCTTGACATGAACTGAATTACTATGGATCACAACACAATTGTCCAAGCCCTAATCGATGCAGGGCTTATCTTAATTATTGCCTTTGCTCCTTGTGCATTCGGTTCTGTTCACATATGGGCGTATACATTAATAGAATTAATTGTCTTTTCTCTTCTCATGCTATGGATAGTTTATCATCTCATATTCCCTAAAAAGAGCTTGATAAAAAAGGATCAAAAAGAACTTATACCTGTATATGCAGCCTTGGTCTTATTTATAGTGACAGTCTGTGTTCAGATTATTCCCCTTCCCCCCATTATTCTCCGTTTTTTATCTCCAAAAGCATATGAGATATACTGCCATGCTATCCCCGGATACGAAAAAACGGCTCTCTCAAGGAGCCTCAGCATATATCCCTATGCCTCCAAAATATCCCTTGCCAAGTTTATTTCCTATGCGGGAATTTTTTTCTTAATAACACACGAAATACGAGAACACACAAGGATCAAAAGGATAATCGGTGTGTTAATGCTCATTGGATTTTTTGAGGCATTATATGGCTTGTACGGCTATTTTAGTAGAAATTATTCCATTTTCGGATTTTCTAAGGCATATTGTATTGGCCCTGCAACAGGCACTTATGTGAACAGAAATCATTTTGCGGGATTCTTGGGAATGACCGTATTTGTATGTATCGGATATCTCCTTGGTAAGGTACCAATAAGGAGTCGCGACCGATACGGATACACTCAAAGGATAATTGATTTTCTCAATACTGCAAAGGCATCGGAAAGCGGGCTTGTCCTTATTATTATCATCACAATGATCCTTGGGATCATATTTTCATTATCCCGCATGGGAGTGTTCAGCTTTGTCCTTTCCATACTGCTTCTTGCCTTTATCACCCTGGTGGGCAGACAAAAAAAATTTATAACGATCATTTTTTTTATATTCTCTCTTGCCCTTATCACCTCTCTCTGGTATGGGCTTAATCCTCTTGTGGAAAGGTACTACAGGTCAGAAGATTCCTTTTTGGATAGGGCCTTAATATGGAGATATACCTCTCACCTCATTAAGGATTTTCCCTTGATGGGAGCAGGACTTGGAACATATGAAACTGTTTTTCAACAATACAAACCGGACACATTTACCTATCGTCTCTCACGCTACGATCATGCTCATAATGATTACCTTGAACTTATAGCTGAGGTTGGGTTAAGCGGCTCTATTCCCCTATTTCTCGGAAGCGTGTACTTTCTCCTCTTACTCCTTAAAAAGTGGGCAAAAAGTAACAATGCCTTTTCAAAGGGGATGTCTCTCGGCGGTATCGGAGCATCGTTCTATATGAGCCTTCATAGTCTCACGGATTTTAATTTATATATTCCAGCCAATGCAATGATTTTTTTCATTATAATGGCCTTAACTTATTGCAGCGTGGCAGAGGTGTGAGATGACCACATTGTGGAAAATTCTATTGGGAGGCCTTTTCACCTCTCTCATATGTTTTTCAAAAACCTATGCAGGTTCTTCATATTGTGCAAATTTAATTGATAATCCGGGATTTGAACTAGAGGCAGGTGAAAAAAAAAATACATCACTTTTCACGATTGAAATGGATGGCCATATGAGTGAGCGGTCAATCTCCATTACGGGCAATGGTAAATGGTGCAGGGATATCAATGGCATTATACCACACACCTATTATTTGCTCTCATTCTGGGTCAGGAGAGATTCATGGAGAGATGGTGAATATCCCTATGTATCACTATTTAATCAAGAACTCTATTGTAATGAATTATTCTTCTGGGGAGGATGGAGAAGGGTAAGTTATATCCTTTATTCCGATGATTATAACCAGACAACCCTCACATTTTTTGGTAAAGGGCTCACTGAGAAAATTCAATTTGATGATATAAATTTACAGGCCTTTAATATAATCCCGATAAGACCTGGCAATGAGGAAATAATAAAAGAAAATCCTCCTGAGTTTACATGTGCTTTTCCTGATGATGACAGGGTATATACTATTGTTATAGAATGTGCTCGGGAGAAAACATTTAAACATAAGGTGAGCTTCTCATTCTTCTCTCCGGAGGGCAGCAATTTCAAGGCAAAAAAAGCTTTTCAAAAGGGCAGGTGGTATTGGAGACTCATCCTTTACCATGATAAGCGTCAACTAGCAACTTCCCCTATTTCATCATTTAGAATGCTCAACACATCATCATCTGTTCATACTGCCATAAACTCTCACAATGATACAAAAGACGATGGAAAGCCAATCCAGGCCTTCTTTCCCATTGGCATCTATGGCGCACAGATTGAGACCTTTAATGCATTAAAAGACGCTGGATTTACCCTTGTCCATACCAATAACAATGATACGGTTTTTCTCAATAAATTTATAGCCAGTTGCAGCAGAGCAGGTCTCAAGGCCCTTTGCAGATTGCCCATTTCTCTAGATGCCCCGCATTTATCCCAATTCTTAAGAACAATTAAGGGAAAACATGGGCTTTTTGGCTGGTATATTGCAGATGAACCGGAAGGGCGAGGCACTCCTCCTTCTTATCTATGGAAATTGAGCCGCTACATTCATTCCCTCGATCCTGATCATCCCACAGCGCTCGTCAATGTGCGCTCAAAAAAGGTATGGGACTATGCTCCTGCAGTTGATATTGTCATGGTGGATACTTATCCCGTTCCCCATATACCCATGACCTGGTTGAGTGATTCCATTGATGAAGCACGAAACGCTGTGGATGATAAAAAACCGGTATGGGCAGTGATTCAAGCCTTTAATTGGGCACATATGGGGAAAGAGTATGCCTATGGAAAGGGGAGATACCCAACCTATGACGAAATCAGATGCTTGACCTATTTATCGGTCATACATGGTGCGCAAGGTTTACTGTATTTTTCATATTCCGCAGCCCGAAAAAACGATCCGGACTTGAAAAACTGGCATAATGTCACGCAGGTTGTGTCTGAATTACATACGATATATCCTGTCCTGCTTATTCCTCCTTTTAGGGATCTCGATGGCCAACAAGCTTTTTCCTTACATACAACCCTCTCTCACGTTGCAGATGGGAAGGGTCACGCACACGATGCACATGGCAATCCCGCGGTGCATTACACTGTTAAGAAAATAACTATAGATTCATCAGGGAATAGTTTCTGTCTTATTGCGGCAAATGTCATACATAAGGAGGTCGATGCCCTTTTTACCTGCCCTTCCATGGAGGGCTTCACCGCGCATCTCCTTTTTGAGGATAAGGATCGGTCAATGAAAATAGCACAAAATAAATTGAGGGATAGGTTTGCACCGTATGAGGTTCATATATACCTCATATCTCAAACCGACAAGATTAAAGGCAAATTTTCCACAGAGCTTCCGATACACGTGAGTGGATGCTCGATGCCTGATGAAAAATAAAAAAAGAAAATTTAACTATTATGAAAGCACTTATTACACAATTATTGTTGATAATAATTTTCTGCTTTTTCGTCTATATGAGTTTTTTTGCGCTCAACAGATGGCGTGCTGAAAGGGCATATCCTATTGAAAAAAGCTTTATAACGAAACTTAAACCACGAGTGCCAAAAGATGAGAGGGAGGCAGAGCGCCTTGAGTATTCCATAGATCGAACCCCCGGCATTTATACTTACCATATATTATTAGGTAAATATTATGCGGTTAAAGCCTCTTCTGCCCAGACGAGGGAAAATAGACTACACATGTTAAAAAGGGCTGAAGAAGAATATCAAGACGCTCTATTCCTTAATCCCTCATACACAGAAGCCTTGTCCTACATTGCATGGATTGATTTCTCCCTGAAAAAGCCTTATAACGCAATTGATAGGATCGAAACCGCTATTCGACTTGACCCCTATAACTATTTCAATCACCTCTATTATGGAGTATGTATCGCTTACTTTCTCAACACGCTTCCCCAGAAATATATAACCATGTATATTTATAGAGCGGAAGAGGAGTTGAAACGAGGCCTTGAGTTAAATCCCTCATTAGCACGCGAGCCCGCTGTGCTTATGGCAAAAGCCACTCTCTGTCTTAAAAAAAAGGACTTGCAATCAGCTATCGGACATCTTGAGAAAATCACACAGATCGATAAAACCACTATTCCTTATCATATCACACTGGCAAGCATATATTTACAGTCAAATAAACTCACCAAAGGTGAGAGGATATATAAGAATCTTTTGCACTCTCTTCACATTGATGAGAAAAATGTAATAATTGATTCATTATTGCAAGCAATAAAGAGGTATCCTGACAATAACGAGCTTAAATTGGTGCTCGGTGAGGCTTATTTCCAAAAAAAAGAATACGACATGACCCTTGCAACCCTTAAAACTGTTATAAAGGCAGCACCTCATAGGGCTGAGGCACACTATCTTATGGGACAAGCGTATGAATGTGTGGGAGATAAAAACGCTGCCTTGCACGCATATGAAAAGACTTTGCACTATTCACCCACGCACCCGGACGTCTCAAAGAATATTCTCAGGCTTTACAGGGAAAAAATATTACACAATTAGCTTTTCCTCCTACGTGTGCGTTTTTTCCTTGTTGACTCTCCCTCCCCATAATAGTAATAATAATACTGATAGTAGCTTTCCTGCCCAGTTGTTATGTTATTTAAAAGGGTCCCAAGGAGATTGGCTTTCACATCGTTTAATTGCTCAATCGATCTTCGTATCATCTCCCGTGAGCTTTTCCCTGCCTGGATTACGAGTAACACTTCATCAACGAGAGTGCTCAAGATTACCGTATCTGTAATAGCAAGGAGTGGACAGGTATCAAACAGAATTTTATCATATCGCGCTCGAAACAATCGCATATTCTCTTTCATATTTCCTGATCCGAGCAGTTCCGCAGGATTAGGCGGTATATGGCCGCAGGTAATAATATCAAGGTTGGGAATATCCGTCTTCTTAATGACATCATCCAGCGAGGATTCACCTACAAGAAGGTTTGAGATGCCTTTTTCTTTTGATATATTAAATATTTTATGAATTCTCGGTTTCCTCAGATCAACATCCACAAGCAGCGTTTTGGTATTTGATTGAGCCATGGTAATTGCCAGGTTGGAAACAGTCAAGCTCTTCCCCTCTGAGGGACCTGCACTTGTCACAAGCAATGTCTTTTTCTCGGAGGTAGATGAGGAAAAAATGAGAGCGGTTCTGATACCTTTATACGCCTCAGCAGCAGTTGATTTTGGCTCATGCAGTGTTATCAAGGTATCATTGCCGTCATACGAAGGGATCGGTCCAAGGTATGGTATTTGAAGGTATCTTTTTATATCATCCGGTGTTTTTACCGTATTGTCCAAATATTCAAGAAAAAAAGCAGAAAAGATACCTCCGAAAAGGCCGGTTATAAGAGAGAGTAAAATATTCAGTCTCTTTCTTGGCTTTACAGGAGATCTTGGGACCATGGCTTTATCGAGCACTCTTACATTAGTAGGCTGTATACCACTTGTAATCCCTGTCTCTTTTAGCCTGGTCAGCAGAATTTCATACATCTGTTGGTTAATTTCAATATCCCTTAACAACACATTATAGGTAATGGCATGCTTGCTCAAGGCTTGAGATTCGTCTTTAAGCTCACTTAAGGCTTTCTTCAGGGTTTTCTCCTTTGCGAGGGCCACTTCATACTCATTCTTAAAATAATTCACTATCTTTTTTATCTCTGTATTTAATTTATTTCTTATTGTGCGCTGCTTCTCCTTTATACTAATAATTCTTGGATGTTTATCCCCATATTTTTTTGACAGCTCAGAAAGCTCCCTCGCAAGTCGCGCTTCATCTGTCTTTAAGGTTGTAATAAACGCATCGGATAATACCTTCGGGATTGACTCTATCATCTCCGGATCATCCTGAATTTCTTGTGCCTGGTTAAATCGCATCTCTGCCTCAACCCGTTCGTTTTCTGCCTTCAATACATCTGAATTAAGCTCGGCAAGCTTGGCAACCGTGATATTTTCTCTTTCCTTAAGGGAGATTATCTGGTGTTGCTCCTTGAATTTATGCAGCAATATTTCAGATTCCTCAAGTTTTTTTCTCTGCTCGTCAATTTTTTTATTTAAAAAATCAGTTGCGCCATACGTTGCCTCCACTTGGGTCTCTAAGTTATGTTCTATATAACTGTCCACAATGGCGTTCGCAATACTTGCCGCGAGAATGGGATCTTCGGATTCATAATGGATTTTGACTAATCGCGTATTTCGCACAGGTTCAACAGTAATATCCCCTAGAAGCTTATTGGCCATAAATTCACTTATATGAGGGGAATCCTGATATGTTTCTTGTACTTCCCTCTCATTCATGGCAAAGATACTTCCTGAAATATGAAACTTTTTTTGCTTTGGCCGTGGATTAAAGATTTCATTGTTTCGAAGATGTAATTTTTCTATAACCTTTTTTGCTAAAAGCTTGCTCTCAAGAATTTTATACTGGGTCTGATAAAAATCCTGGGTAGTCGCATCAACAGTATAGAGTTCTTTGAAATCGACAATATTTGGATTTTCTTTTTCTATGAGGATCTGGGTGGTCGCTCTAAAAATGGGAATACTTGTTAATGTATACACCGTGCCTAATGCGAGTGTAATTGTGACAATGGAGATTATTGTCCACCTCCTTTTGTATATAACCCATAGATAGTCCCTTAAATCAATTTCCTCCTCCATAAACTCATCCATAGATCTCTCCCTAAAAAAAACTTTCAGGCACTATAATGGCATCATTGGGCTGCACAAACTCATCCATATTGACCTTAATCTTCACCTCTTTCCCCTCGACAACTCTCACCACTTTCGTCCTGCCCATCGCAGCTTTTGCAGTTGTTCCGCCACCCATTGAAATTGCCTTAAGTATTGTCGTTCCCTTCTCAAGACTATACTTTCCGGGGCTGTTCACTTCCCCCATGATAAAAAAGGATTGGGCCTTGGGTATAAAAATGGAATCTCCATTATGAATATATATATTCTGACTAAGATCCCCTTCCAAAGCGCTTCTTATATCAACCTTTATCTGCTCTCCCTCTTCCGCCTGGCTTGAAGGAGCATAATCCCTGCTTTTTCCTTTTTTTTTCGGCCTCACTACTATTACTTCCCTGCCCGCATCTCTAAGCCCCCCAGCCATGGATATCGCCTCTATAAGCGTGGTCTTTTTTGTCAGATAGTACGTACCAGGTTTATTGGCCTCTCCGATTATAAATACCTTTTGGCTTTTATACTCTATAACCTGAATGGTAACTTGAGGATTATTGATATAACCTGATTTAAGTTTATGGGTGATTTCCTCTGCCAATTCAGCGGTGGTCAAGCCCGATGCCTTTATCTTTCCGATAAGATGAAAATTAATAAAGCCTTCTAATGAGACTGCCACCTTGCTGGAGAGGTCTTCATTATCCCATACTGTCACATGTAATACATCTTCAGGGCCAATGATGTAGTCTTCTCCGGCTTCTTTTGAGTGTGCCGTAGAAAAAAAAATAAAAGGCAGAAGAAGTATAATAAATAGTATGACTATTATTTTATTATACATATTACATAAACTTATAGGGTCAGGAATTCTAATTTTGACTGTTAAATTCCACATGTTACCTGCCCAAAATTGGAATTGCTATTATAAAGTGGCGCTTATACCAAGCATAACCTTATTATTAACCTGGTCCTTGTCGTCATCATTAGAATCTTTGCTTGTATAGGTGTATTTTAGGCTGGTGTGCAGCCATTCCCGGATGTGATAGCTCAATCCCCCACTGAACGTGATCACGTCATCCTCTCGCCTTTTTTTGCTGTCATCACGTTTATTGTATTTATCGTTCCCCAAGCCACTGCTTATATCAAGATTAATTCTATTGAGAAATTTCAGCGCAAGGCCCAAGGTATATCTTGTATTTGTGTAATAGGCACTTTTTGAATATTCACTACTCCCCCCATACTCTGTCTCTTCAATGGAACGGTTTATCCCAAGATTCATTGTAGTGGTGTCGCTTATGTGATAGCCAAGATTCGTCGCCATTGATACTATTCCTTTATCAGTGTATTCATCATTACTCGCGTCACCACCGGAATTATCAAATGACTTCTTTGTATATCCAACCTGAAAGGTCCCTGTTATTTTACCTGTTGCGTCCCACTTTAATCCTCCATTTAAAGAGATAGCTTTTGAATCCTTATCCGTCGCATCATCTGAACTATCATAATAATCTGTAATGGTATGGTTAAATCCCGTAAACATTGAGGTTTTTGGAAGGAACCTATAATACATTGTCATACCGATACTATCATCTTTTCTATTGGCCCCTTCATTCGCTTCCTGATCATATTCAAGCATAAACTCCGAGACCTTCACTTCCAGTGAAAGATTATCAGCCGGGAATCTAAAACCTGTGGTGAACCATATATTATTGGTCCAATGACTTGCCCGATTCGCATCTATTTCAGGTCTTGTATCTTTCGTCTGGACATAGGTATCATTAAGATTGAGGGTAAGACCCGATGGAAAATTAAAAGCCATCTTTGCATTAGATGTATGACTTGTATAATCTTCCTCGTCATACTCACTATAGGAGTTAATATCCGCTGAATAGCAAATGCTCAATTTATAATCAGTCCCAAGATTCAGTGATAAACCGGGAGTAATGATCATAATGGTATCCTCTATTATGTCATTGCTGGGATCATCCTCGGATGTATTATATATATTATCATCCCATTTCATTTGAAGGCCTATGCTCGGATGGATTTCTACTCCTCCCACCTTAATATTTCCCTGAGCATGAGCTGATGTACAAAGGAGAAAGAAAAAAGAGTAACACACTAACACACTTCCCACTGCAAGGATTTTTTTATTAATGATATTCATAGTCACCCTCTCCTGTTATATATATCATTTTCATACATCCCCTCTCGTTTTCCCATTGTTATCACCGTTATGAGGATGGACTGGAGGTATTCAGATCATCTGACTCGGGAATTGTTGGGAGTGCGGGTTCTTCAAGCTCCTCCCCTGGAGTATATGTGGTATCCTCCTCTTGCTGCTGTGTTTCATCAAATTCCCAGTATTCTAACTCCCCCTCATCAATCTGCTCTTCTGGCTGACCTTCATCAATCGCTTCCTCTGTTTGTCCCTCATCAACTACCTCATCTACAACTATTTCATCTACAACTACCTCATCTGGTAACTCTCCTCCCGGCTCCTCTCCCACTAATTCCTCGGCTCCCTCAAGGACTCCCCCCCCGATAATTGTCTCTGCTTGATCAATGGCTTGATCAGAAATATTTACTATCAGCTCAACTTCAAGAATATTTCCTGTTGCGGCTGCCTCTAAGACATTTTCTGCAGCCATATCCATTGTGGTAACTACCTGCTCAATTTTTGTCACTGCTATCTCCACTTTTTCTAATGTGCCACTGTCATTTGCCACAACATTCACTGCTACTTCAGCTATAGCCTCTGCATTAGACGTGTTAACCAGCGCGGCTTTTGCAATGACTTCCGTTGCAAGCGCTATTGACTCCGCAACCTCTTCTGATGAGGTTTCAACCCTTTCGGCTACCTCTTCGACCTTTAAAGAGAGATTTTCCACCTGAATCACAACCTGCTGTGTTTTTTGCAATGCTTTCTCCGCTGAAACCACAACGTCTTCATCACCACTCGTATGCGCGACAACGACTGATGAAGCAGCTTTGATTGTTGCGGCATCTGCACTTGAAACACTCGCCTTTGTTTCCGCAACCGCTGCTTTTGCCATTGCAGAGCTCACATTATCAATAGCCTTAACCTCTGATGCCACACTCTTTACTTCGGAAAATCGTTTTTCAACTCCATTGAGTATCCGCGTGGTGTGCTCTAACGTCTTTATGGCTGCAATCCGCGCTGACGTATCTCCCAATCGTTCCGCTTCAAGAAGGGCCTCTTCAGCAGTTGCCAGATGTGCTTTTGATTGCTCAAGCGCAGACTTACTTTGAGCCACAGAAGCATCTGCTTTTAAATGAGCTGCCTGTTTTTTAAGGATCTCTGTTTTTGCCCGGTCTGCATGAGAACGTGCTTTTTTAGCCATTTTATTATATTGGCCCGCTCTTGATGCAGCATAGGCCGCTTTTTCATGCGTTTCCAGGTTTTTCTTCGCTGCTTTTTGTAGGGGTGAATTATCTGCACGTGGATTTGAAGGAGGAAGGTTCTTTGTCTTTATATGAGATGGTGTAATTGGTCTTGGAAGAGGAATCGGCTTGAAATCCCCGATCATATCGGCATCACCAGATGCAAGGCCGAATTTCGCAGCCCCTTCTACATCAACTTCTATTTTCCCGGATGTCCCCCTGATACCTGCTGTTAAATGAGGCGCTTTAAACCTGACTTTTTTGTTCTTTTGAACTTTGATGTCAAACCATGCTGTACCAAGCAAAACATTCACCTGACGTACAGTGGCGGTCTTTCTTACCAACACACCTTTTCTCTCTTTTTTTTCAACAATACTAAGATTCGAATCAATATCAAGCCGTATAATACCAGTATCAATAAGATTAATCTCAGCCCTCCCCCTTCTCGTTACTACCTTATCTGTGCTAAATAGAGGATGGGGAACGGTTTTGAGTGCACTCCATTTCCCTTTGGTCCTTACCAATACTTCTCCTGATGAGAGAGTAATATCTCCCAGCTTCACTGCTTCTTGAGGTTTCTGGGCGAATGTGTAAAGAGGAATAACAAGAAGAGTGGCTACACTAATTATAAATAATAATTTGATTCTCATATAATTACACCCCTTCTTTAAGAAATACGATTCTCATCTTAAAATCGTTAAAAATATATGTGCATTCTAATCAAGAAATTATCTCTTTGTCAAGGATTAATTAAATTTTATGATTTTAGGCAGAACCCTCTTCTTCCAGTGAAGCTTCGCCTCACACAGACAAGGTTAAAGGCCTATTGTCGGTGGAATTTTAGGATGCCCCTCACCGGATGCTCGATGCGGGATAAAAAATAAATAGAAAATATTCCTTTCAATCAGGTTTTAGTTGAAGCTTAGCTATCTTTTTTATAATATCTTCCGCTGTTTGACTCATGAGATACGATGTATTAAATTCTTCCAATAGATGATCATCCCAGTCAATATTCAACTCTTCAGCTAAATTGTCAACAATTTCTTCATATTTCACACCCATTGCCGCAATTTTCTCCTCGAGACTCACTCCTTTCTCCCTATACGTGATATGAAGAACCATCAGATATTTGCGGTCAGTCTTCTTATCCTTGTTATAAATGGGGAAGATAATGATCTGAGCTTTGTCCCAAAGCCCAACGCCACAATAAAGAACATTATTTTTGATAACAAGACGCTTGGTACCCCTCAAAGCGGGATTTCGTTCCACCCTCGAAAACATATCCTTTGCAGCCCCTTCTTTGGATAACACGTGTATTGTCGAAGCATCCGTTGGAAGTCCTCGTGGATCAAGGCCCCTGACTTCATAGAGTGTTGATGCATGTATAGAATCAATAACTGGTTGAATATTCTTTAGCTTTCGCACAATATTAAAATCGAGCTGGGGCAACTCAAATCCTCTGGCTATTATGTAATCAAAGACAGGGCCGGTTATCACCTCAGGCAGACGGCTTGTTCCAACAGTAACTGTTTTTGCCTGATGCTTGATCGCATCAATGGGTCTTGAAAATTCATTTACCGCCTTATCAACAATTTGCAGAAAAAGCGTGAGACAATCATATGGATTGCCACGAGAGCCAAGATCGGCAGAAATATCCATTAAAGGCAAATTCCCCCTGATATATTTGATCGCGAGAATTAAATCACTTATCGTATCAGCCTCTATCACCCCATTGAAATGCCTATTTGTCTTATGGGCTACTATATCCTTTTCAAATTCTTTTATCAGTTTCTGAGCTTCAGCGTCAAGCATCATCTCCAATTGATTTTTGCCTTTATTTTGAAGAACATTCATCCTCTCTCTCAGTCTCTTGCGAAAATCCTTAAAAAAATCACCTATTTCATTTATGGCGATAGCGGCATAATATCCCCATAAATGCCCTACCATAGTATTTAAGATAGGTGATAGACGTTCATTCTCAAAATGAGGCACTTTCAAAATACTACTGGCAATGTCATCAAAACGGTTCTCTTTTTCGTCAATTATGCATATTGTTGTGGCCTTATGTGCTTGAAAAATAGCTGTGTCTTTTACAATATCACCAAGTACAGTCTCACGATTACCAGCTGCACAGACCACAATAAGGGGTTCCGCGGAAAGATCTATATGTTTTCGATCTTCAACCACATCAGAAGGAAGTGTTTTATAACATAATTCACTTAATTTTATTCTTACCTCATCAGCGGCAATCTTATTTGGACCACTGCCGACAACAGCCCAATGCTTCTTCCCAAGGCATAATTTTCTTGCAGACTCTTCAATAGCCTCCCTCTGCTTACATAATATATTATTCATGAGCTTCGGAAGCCTATAGAGGGCCTGTACCTCCGAGGCAATATACGCCTCGGTCTTTGTCTCTAAAATTTGCGCGAGGCGAAGTCCCAGTATGCACCCCGCAACAATTTGAGAATAAAAAGCCTTTGTGGATGCCACCGACATCTCAATATCTCTGCCGTCACTCGTATAAAAAATGCCTTGCGCTTTATAGGTGATATCTGAATTTCGGCGATTAACAATTGCTATTGTATAAGCACCTCGCTCCTTGGCAAGATCCAGTGCTTTATTGGTGTCTGTCGTTGTCCCAGATTGCGTCACCGCGATTACCAGAGCGTCATTCAAAGGTTTATCAAGTCCGAATCCGCTTAATTCCGAGGCCTTTTTCTCTAATATGGATATGGCGGTAAATGAGAGATATTCCCTCAATAAAAAAGCAATTCCTGCCGCAGCTATACCTGCTGTCCCCTGCCCTATCAGATATATATATTTAATCTTACCTGATTTAAATGCACAAGAAAGGTCTTTCGAGATAATCTCATCTCCCAGATTAAAAAGAGCTCTCCTTTCTCTGCCATCACCGTATTTTTTAACCAGGACCCTCCCGCTCAAGGTCTTTTGGACCGATGAAGGAGCTTGCGTCACTTCTTTTAAAAAATAATGGGGGAAATTCTGACGATCAATATCACGGGTTGAGATTTCAGTGCTCAATATCATATTGCGTGTTAAAGTGACTGGGAAGCCATCATAATCGAACGCTGTGATACCCTCAAGACCACCTGAGCTATCAAGGATGTATATCTGCCCATGAGAATCATCGGTTCCTTGATTGAGTTTGAGATAAGAAGATGTTTGCTCAACAAATCCATACACCTCAGAGGCAATAAGATATGAATCCCGACAAAGACCGACAAAAATGGCCTGACCGCTCCCTTTCTGAGCTAAATAGAATCGTCCCGGCTCACTATCGCTCTGCAAAGCTATCGCATGAGAGCCATCAAAATCATTGACTGCCAGACGAAATGCCTCGGCGAGACTACAGCCCAATCTTAAATAATGCTCAACCCATAAGGGTATAATTTTGGCATCTGTCGTGACCCTCTCATTGATCATTTCTCCGTCTTCCTTCAAGAGCCTCTCTTTCAAATGGATAAAGTTATCAATGTCTCCATTTAACACTGCGTGAATCTGGACTGTTCGTGACAAATCCTTATTATTCAAGGGATGGCAATTTTCTTCGCTGATCTCTCCGACAGAGGCCCATCTCGTATGTGCAAGCACCTGACACTGGGTGTGAGGGGTGCCTAATAGTTCATGCAATAATGTATCCCTTCCGATAAATGCTCGAAGTCTGGTCACATTCTCGCCAAGATGGCCGATCTCTTGAGCGGTTTTATAGACAAATGTAAGAATACCCGAAGAGTTATCCGTAATAGAGCGGCAATGCAAATTAGTAATCTTTTGACGCTCTTCATATTCTCCCATTAAACCCTTGGCAGTAAGACTCTTTATCGCATCTTCATAGACCTTCATATCGGGGAATATAACCATTACTGATAATCCCGCTGAATCCCTCCCTCTTACCTCCAACCTATCAATATTATTCAGCATGATATTGATTTTCTTCATATTGCGAATAAGAGAAGCCGATGCGTGAGCGCCCGTGATCATTCCAGCTATCTTTGTTATATCTAACAAAATTCCCTCTTCAAACCACCAAGCAATATCTTTTAAGATCATAAGTTTTTGATTCACTCCCTCAAGTGTAAGAGAGGAAAGTTTGATCCCTTCCTTTTTTATACTCATCTGTTCATCTGCAATGAATTTTTTTAAGTCCCTGGTCATAGACCGTAACTCATCTTGGAGTGTGCTATCTTTAAAGATACTCTCAAATGCATTAAGATCTTTTAAGGATATGGCAAGAGATTGTAAATTATGCACCTCTTCATCGCCCCCAAGATAATAATCAGGCTCAATTGTAGAGGATATGATATCTTTTACATTAGATTTTTTTATCTTTTTAAGACTTTTTGGAAGCGGTTTGAGAGATATAGCTTCTGTCGATGGATTTTCCTCTTTATATTCCAAAATTCCCATAAGACCACAATGGAGCCTATTTGCATAATAGGGAAAGATTATGAGGGAACCAGCCGGAACGGTTGTTGAGGACCGTCCGAAAAATATACGATATCGCCTTACAGATTTGAGCTTATGGAGCATTTCATGCAGAGTGTACATTAGTTACCTCTTCCATGAAATGATTAATTTTATTGGTATCTTTCTTGCCGGGTGATGACTCAACTCCACTTGATGTATCAACAGCATAAGGGTGAACTGTCTCTATGGCCTGACGTACGTTTTTGGGACATAGCCCTCCGGAGAGAATAATAGTACCGAATTTCTTTGCTTCAAGCGCCAAGTCCCAATTAAAGGTCTTACCGGTTCCCCCCGCACAATTCTTAGAATACGTATCAAGAAGAAGAGCAGCAGGCTTTCTATGCGTGCCCTTTACATAGGCAGGGATAAGTGCAAGCGAATTATGATCCTTAATACGAAACGCCTTAATATATTCTAAGCCGAGATCATCGCAGAATTCCGGGGATTCATCCCCATGTAATTGGATACAGTCCAAACCACAGAGCGTATAAATCCGCCTAATCTCTTCAATTGACTGATTAACAAAAACTCCTACCCTTGTCACAAAAGGCGGGAGTTGCAGGGTAATAGATGCCACCTGATCAGGAACGACCCGGCGAGGGCTTTCTGCAAAAATAAATCCTATCGCATCTACGCCAGCCCTTATAGCACAAAGCGCATCATCAAGATTAGTAATGCCGCATATTTTTACTCGCACTCTCCTCTGATTCACTTCCTGTGATATTTGATACTCCATAAAAAGAGTTCCGTTTTTATTAAAAAATCATTATTTATTGTGCACAGTTTATTTATACCAAAAAAGTCACCTTTTTTCAATTAACTTAAACTAAAAAAATATATTATTAATATACTAAGAAATTAATAGAATAAAAAAATAATTCATGTGTTATATAATAATGCACTTATTCTCATTATACTCCACAGTGATCAGTTCTGAGTAATCTGTCCTGAGCATAAGGTTAATATGCCGAAATTATTAGCAGGGATGTATCAATTGGCCTATTAACTCCTCTCTTTGGGTGCTTTTTACCACTGCCTCTCCCACCAGAATAGCCTGCGCGCCATGATGTAATACAAACTTAGCGTCATTGCCTGTCTTTATTCCACTTTCACTGACTATAACCGGTTCTTTCCCCTTGCTCCTGTCTCTCACATAAGGAATTAAGCGTGCTGTTGTGGTGATATCTACCTTAAATGTCGTAAGGTCTCTATTATTTATGCCGATTATCCGGGGCTCAATGGCGCGTATCTTCTCTATATCTTCCTTAGTGTGAACCTCGACCAACACATCGAGCATAAGAGTTCGTGCACATTGATATAAGTCTTTGAGATCATCTGCCGGAAGAGCGCATACAATTAATAAAATAGCATCTGCTCCGGCATTGTAACTTTCATATACTTGATATGGATGAATAATGAAATCTTTCCGTAAAACGGGCAATGATACACTCTGTTTTACCTGTTCCAAATCAGAAAGGTTCCCTTTAAAATATGCTTCTTCTGTTAACACAGAGAGCGCTGAAGCCCCGTACTTTTCATACTCTTTGGCAACTTTACCCGAATGAAGAGACTCATTGATCATCCCTTTGGATGGAGATGCCCTTTTTATCTCAGCTATGAGAGCCAGCTGATTCTCTGCTGGCTGGAGGGCTTCATAGAAACTCTTACTTTGATCCTTATCTCTTTTATATTTACACTCATCCGTCTTCGCCTTTATCATATCAAGATGAGGGTCTAAGACCAGCTTCTTTTGCAGTGTGGCTTTTACATTCTCTATAATCTGATCGAGTATCATCTACTTTTATATTGTTCCAATTTCGCCAAGGCTGCCCCTGAATCAATTGCCTCGGCTGCCTTTTGAATACCCTCGGCAATTGAATCACACATATCAGCCACATAAATAACTGCACCGGCATTAAGAAGCGTTATATCACGTTGAGGGCCTTGTTTCTTGTTTAAGATATCAATACATACTCGGGCATTTTCTTCTGCTGTCCCACCCTTTATATCATCAAGGCTGGCCACCTTCATTCCAAAATCCTCCGGTTTAATCGTATAATGGGTTATCTTTCCCTCTTTTAATTCACTCACCTCTGTAGGCCCTGTAATCGAAATTTCATCCAGACCATCTTCACCGTGGACAACTAATACATGTGTGCTCTCAAGATTTTTTAATACCTGTATCATGATTCCCATTAAGGACGCGTCATATACTCCTAATAGCTGTGCTTTTGCTCCAGCAGGATTTGTCATGGGACCTAAAATATTAAAGACAGTCCTGATTCCTATTTCTCTTCGCGGCCCTATTGCATATTTCATAGAAGAATGAAGCATAGGGGCAAAAAGAAATCCGATCCCTATCTCATTGATATTTTTTTCAACATCTGATAACGAAGCAGATATATTAATCCCTAAGGCCTGAAAACAATCTGCGCTGCCGCTTTTACTGGAAACAGATCTATTGCCATGCTTGGCTATTGTCACACCTGCACCTGCCGCCACAAAGGCTGCTGCTGTTGATATATTGAAGGAGAATGACCTGTCCCCGCCGGTGCCGCATGTATCAACCGCCGGTTTATTCACATGGACTTTCGCAGCCTTCTCCCTCATAATCCGTGTAAATTCCGTAATCTCTTCTACTGTTTCCCCTTTCATGCGCAGGGCAGTAATAAAAGCTGCAATCTGAGCATCCGTACCCTTCCCGCTCATAATCTCATTCATTACCTGATTGGCTTCTTCAGAAGATAAATCCTGTCTTTCTACAACCTTTGAGATTGCTTCCTTAAGCATTGCCCTTCTCCTTTTCTTATATGTTCTCGACCAAAAAATTCTCCAACAATTTTTTGCCATGCTCGGTAAGAATGGATTCAGGGTGAAATTGAACGCCTTCCATCGGATACGTTGCATGGCGTATACCCATAATCTCTCCTTCCTGGGTCTTTGCGGTTACTTTTAAGCATGCAGGGAGACTCGCGGAAGACACTATGAGGGAATGATACCGTATAGCTTCAAATGGATTTTTCAGTCCCTTGAAAATGCTCTGTTTATCATGATAGATGTGGGATGATTTCCCATGCATGAGCCTGCGAGCGCGCACTATCTCTGCTCCATACGCATAGGCAATGCATTGATGCCCCAGGCATACTCCCAGAATAGGAATATGCGACCCAAATCTCTTGATCACATCCACGCACACCCCCGCCTTTTCGGGGACGCCCGGCCCGGGAGAAATAATAATACGCTCAGGTTTCAGTTTTTTCACTTCATCAAGGGAAATGCGATCGTTTCTATACACTATAATTTCCTGTTGTAACTCCCCACAATACTGGACCAAATTATAGGTAAATGAATCATAGTTATCAATCATCAATATCATATTACCTACTCCCTTCCGCAAGGCGTATGGCCTCTATCACGGCTTTTGCCTTATTTAATGTCTCTTCATATTCCTTTTCCGGATCCGAATCTGCGACAATTCCAGCCCCTGCCTGAATATATGCAGTATCGCCTTGAATGACCATCGTTCTTATTGTAATGCCTGTATCCATATTCCCCGAAAAGCTAAAATAGCCGACAGAGCCGGCATATGGTCCTCGCCTGCTCGGCTCTATTTCTTCTATAATTTCCATAGCGCGAATCTTTGGTGCGCCACTGACCGTACCAGCCGGGAAACATGCTGCAAATACATCAAAGGCATCCTTTCCCTTGTACAGTTTCCCTATTACTTGTGATACTATATGCATGACATGCGAATATCGCTCAATTATCATCAATTCTCCATCCGGTACATGTACCGTCCCATACTCGCATACACGACCTACATCATTTCTGGAAAGATCAACGAGCATGATATGTTCAGCCCTTTCCTTCGGATCAGCCAATAACTCTTCGGCCAAGGCTTGATCCTCTGCTTCCGATATACCCCTCCTCCTTGTCCCGGCAATTGGCCTCTCATATACTATACCATCCTCAAGACGGACGAGGAGTTCAGGAGATGAGCCTATAATCTTAAGATCATGATGCTTTAGATAATACATATAGGGAGAGGGATTAATAAGCCTGATCGCTCGATATAAATCAAATGGATTACATTTAATGCGAGTAGAAAGCCGTTGAGACAACACTGCCTGAATAATATCTCCGGCTGCAATGTACTCCTTTATTTTGAGCACTGCCTGTTTGAAATCATCCTTTTCAAAATTTGATTCAAAAGGAGGCAACTCCTTTAAAGTTCCAGGTTCAAGACACTTCACCCCAGACAAAGGACAGGAAAGAAGATCAACAATATTTTCTATATTTTCTATTGCCTTGTTATATATTTGTTCACAAGGACCATCAATACATGCATTTGACACAATCGTTATTTGATTTGTCAAGTGATCAAAAATAAGCAGCGTATCGGTAATAAAAAAAATATACTCTGGAATTTTTAAAATATCCGGCGCTCTCGTGGGTATTGATTCCAAATAGCGGATCTGATCATAACTAAAATAACCAACTGCCCCGCCAAAAAACCGGGGAAGCCCTTCAACGGGGACTAATGTGTAACGCGCCATCTCTGTGCGCAATTTATTAAGAGGATTTTCTTTATGAGAGGTGTCAGGGAGGATAATCTTGCTAGGATTCGTGCCAAGAAAGGAGTAACGGGCTATCCTCTCTCCTCCTACCACGCTTTCAAGAAGAAATGAACTTGGATAGCGATCTATCTTTTTAAAAGCTGAAACTGGAGTCTCCATATCAGCGCAGATCTTACGGTACACTGGAATAAGATTTCCAGACTTTGCCTTTTCCTTAAACTGGTTAAGGCTAGGATAATACATAACTATCTCCTTCTATTTTATAAATGTCATTTCCTACAATATCAATAGCAACGATTACGGGAAAATCCTCGATATAAAATCTCCATACTGCCTCAGTGCCTAAATCTTCATAAGCCACTATCTGGGCACTTTTAATCCGACGAGAAAGAAGGGCGCCTAATCCTCCAATGGCTATAAAATAAATTGCCCTTGTTTTAATAAATGCATCTGTCACCTCGCGAGACCTGGGACCTTTGCCAATAGCCCCCTTTAGACCATGCTCCAAAAGGAGCGGAGTATAGGGATCCATTCTGTAACTTGTCGTAGGTCCGGCTGCCCCTACTGCTCGACTACTGCCCTGTTTTACGGGCGTTGGGCCTGTATAATAAAAGATCTGCCCCTTAAGATCAAACGGCAGGTGCTCTTTCGATTCTATAGACTGACAAAGCCTTCTATGCGCCGCATCTCTCGCCCCGTATATATAGCCTGACAACAACAGCTCCTGCCCTGCCCGAAGCGAGGCTCTATTCTCCTCGGATAAAGGAGCAGTTAGTTTTCTTACCTTTCCCTCACTCATATAATGATCTCTCCATGGCGATGAGCATGACACCCTATATTAACTGCAACAGGAAGTGACGCAATATGACATGGATACACTTCTACTGCTACCCTTAGGGCTGTTGTATTCCCCCCTAAACCTGCCGGACCGATCCCCAGCTTATTTATCTCTTCTAATAACTCGACCTCTCGTGCCGCCCATACCGGATTGTGAGGCACGTGATGTAAAGGCCTGGTAAGGGCTTTTTTAGCCATTAAAGCACAAAACTCAAATGATCCCCCAATACCAATCCCAACTACGATAGGAGGGCAGGGATTAGCCCCGGCTGAAGATACAGTTTGAAGTACAAAAGATTTTATTCCCGGCCATCCTTCCGAAGGGGAAAGCATCTTGAGCGTACTCATATTTTCACTGCCAGCACCTTTGGGAATAAAGATAAGCCTGATAAAGTCTCCCTCTATTATTGTTGTATGAATAATAGCAGGGGTATTATCCATCGTATTTTTTCTCTCTAATGGATCATCCACGACTGATTTTCTGAGATACCCATCTCTATAGCCTTGTCGTACGCCTTCTTGTATCGCCTCATACACAGATCCCCCCTCCACTCTTATCAGATCACCCATCTCAAGAAAAAAAATGGCGAGCCCTGTATCTTGACAGAGAGGGACATGGTCATCCCTGGCAATGGATGCATTATCCAATATCTGGGATAAGATTTTCTTTCCTATAATGCTGTGCTCGTGCTCAATACGCTCCTTGATTGTGCCTATCACTTCCTCGTCAAGATAATAATTTGCATCAATACATAATTTTTTTACCTGCACCACAACCTGATCAAATGGTATCTTTCTCATGACTTCATACCTCAGCTTCCCCTTCCTACGCCCCGCCTTCATAATACACACATATCATAAACTGCTCACAGATCAAAAATCATTGTCACAATGTGTTGATCGTATTATATCACAAAATTCTCATACAAGAACATTCTTGCTCAGGAATTCTCTTTGAATAACTATTTTTATACACACTGGTGTGCGTTGATTCTGATGTGAGTTACTGATCCTCATTTCTTCATATAATCTAATGAATTTACATATAATTTATGAGACAGCAATTATAGAATATTGAAATAATAATCAAAATTGATATTTTTCTAAATCAACATTTATGTATAGCATGAATGCTGATTTTTTTCAATAGGCTCACTCAAATACATCTCGCAAATTTTGTATGTTTTCATGAAATTCAATTCACAATTCATAGCAATTTTTTACTAAATCCTTTATAATATAAGTAAAATACGTACAAAAAATATATACGGTATAGATCTTGCTTATTTTTTATAATGAGCAAAAATCGAGGACATGTGTAAGAAAAAATGTTAAGTTATGTCTTTTACTATAGTATTTCAATTAATTTATGCTTGATTTAATATACCTGTTATTAATTTTTTACTATTGAATTAAATAACCGAGGGAAAAAATGTGACTATTTTTAATGTTTAGGGAGGTGAATGAATGTAAATTGAACAAAGCAGGTTATTCTACGATAACGTATTTGGAATTAAGGTTAATTGTAAGGAGATATATTAATGAAAAAAAGATGGGTAATACTATTACTGGCAATAGGTATTGTTATGGCTACAACACCTATACTGGCTCAGTATAACGCAGCAATTACTACAAATATCGCTATTGATTATACGAACGTAAATAAACATGAGATGAGACTTAAAGGAAGTTTCTTTGCCATTGCAGACTGGCAAGTGGATATCGCCGTAAGAGCAGATAGCGGTTCGACATATTATATTACTTATAAAAATGGATATGGGAATGCGGTTATAAATGGCCAAAGTATCACAGAATACCTTAACGGCAATTTTTTTAGCACTTCCCAACAACAATGGAGTGATATCGCAGCTCCTAAAACTATTAATCAGTCACTTATTCTCGCCTCTGATAGCTTTAGTGATGTTGCTGCTGAATTGATCGGCATGAGAGTATCAGGAAATGCTGTTGCAGTTGCTGCTATAGGTATTGTTGATGATCAGGACCCACCGCAAGGCTATATAGAAGATTTTACATATACTAATTTTGCTGCAAGCGGATGGCAGGTGGAAAATACGACGACTGGCACCGCACAAATAGATACTACCTATGCAAGCGATGGATTTTATTCGGTTAGGATTCAATCGACGCAAGGGGGGACAGGGAATATTCCAAACAATTATTATACAGATCCGACGACGGGGCAGACTTATTATAGAGATCCAACTACAGGGCAGAGCTATTATATAAATCCAACCACGGGGCAACCTACGTCCCCAGTCACGGGGACGTCAACATCTCAAGGCACCTATTATAGAGACCCGACAACGGGACAAACTTATTATAGAGATCCAACTACAGGGCAGACCTATTATATAAATCCAACCACGGGGCAACCTACGTCCCCAACCACGGGTTATCCGCAAGGATACCAATATGCGCAACCTTACGCACAGCCTTACGGTCAACCTTACGCACAGCCTTACGGCCAACCTTACGCGCAGCCTTACGGCCAACCTTACGCACAGCCTTACGGTCAGCCTTACGCACAGCCTTACGGTCAGTATGGCCAACCATACGGTCAACAGGTAAGCTATAGCCCGGGAGGATCAGTATATGCATATGTACCTCTCTATCAACAACAAGGTGGCACTGCATCCCCTTATAATTGGAGCGGAACGGGGCAGAGTGGAACCACATGGTATACAGGGCAATTGGGAGGACAACAGGGACAGGGATATTATGGTCAAACGACTAATGCTCAAACGCCAATGGTTTCACCCTATGCAGGGCCTTATGGATACTCTGGAAGCGGCGCTTATTCGGGAGGATTGTATTCATCCCCATATGCAGCTCCCTTCGGGGCAGCTCCCTTTGCCGCAGCTCCCTTTGGTGCAGCTCCCCTTGGTGGGCTGGGGTCTCTTGGAGGATTTGGTTTCCCGAGTTTAGGATCGGGATTGGGATTGGGATTACCCGCGGCGAGCCTTTCCGGTTTGCCCGGTTTTTCTTCCTTTGATCCTTTAGGATTAGCCTTCTTTGGAGGTCTTTTTTAATTATTTGATATAAAAATTCTCACGATAATAAAGAGGCGGGCAGATGCCCGCCTCTTTATTTTTTTAGTTCCATTTGTATACGAGGGAGCGAATCAAAAATCACCTCTTGCACGATCTTAAGACTCTGGGGACTGAGCTTATCCAAGGTATCATAGGGTGTATGCCAATACATGCCCGGTGATGTGGTGCCTCCATAGCAAAAATCGATTATATCGACTGAAGAGATACCTGCTTTCAGAAAGGATACATGGTCATCCACAACCGTTTTATAACAATCCTTAAAATAATTAGTAAATCCTTTTTTCTTCGCTACATCCCAGATTATATCGTTTATCCATTGGGTAGAGGCTCGTTCACGGCATATTTCCAGGTCCTTGTCTCCTATCATATCAAGCAATAAAAATACTTTCATAGTATAAATATCTCCTGATGTTCTTAGTTTCTCTACTAAATGCCGACTGCCATAAAGAGAATCGGATTCGCTCCACGATACAAAGCACTCCTCTCCATCCAGAAAAACAAACCAGTAAGTAAAATCAGAAGCAAACCTCGATTCCTTAAGTTGCCGAGCGATTTCTATCAAAAGACCTGTGCCGGAACAATTATCATTCGCACCTACAAATGTAAACTCCGTAAAATACTTTGTTTCATAATGAGCACCGAGAGCTATAATTTCTCGGGTTGTGCCATGAAGGATACCAATGATATTTTTCATCTGCTTACGCCCAATTGGTGTGTCTGCGATAAAATTGTCCTCTATGACCTCAAGGCCAATTTTTTTTAAGGCATCGATAATATAGTCTTGGGCCTTTATAATAGCATCAGAACCAGAAGGATGCGGGCCGATATTGACAAGATTCATGACATGTTCCATAGCGTTATTATGCCCTCCTCCCCCACATTGTGTGCACCCATATATGATAAGAGAAACAGCTATACAAAGCACTCCCCGTATATTTTTTCTCATACAATGCTCCCTCTTATTATTTTCTTTGTTGTGTACCATAAATCAAATTTTTATCCCGTAATCTGAAAAAGGGCAAAAAAAAGCCCATAAAGGATTGTATCCTTTATGGGCTTATAAATGCAATATTATTTAGTCAGATAATGACCAATCAGGTACACTGTTTTTCATGTGAATCACGTAGCCTTTATCATCTTCAATTATTTCATTATTGTTTCCTGCAGAGGTATTCCATAACCAGTAATCAGATTCCCATCTTCCGTAGTCTGCATCAAAGTTATGGATGGATATAATGTTTTCAGAGCCCAGATCATTAAGTATATCCTTGCTCGAAGGTGCTCCATCATGCTGATCAACAAGAATATTACCCACTATATTACTGCCTTCGCTCAAATTAATCTTTTTCTGGCCTGGGAAGTAAGTAAAAAAAATATTCATATCCTTATCAGTATATAAGAAATAACCACTCCCATTGCTTAAGGGAAACAAAGAACCTCTCGAACTATAGCCTCGTATATTGGATATCGATGTGTGCAAGGAGCTGCTTAAAAATAATTTTTTGTTATTATCAAAAGCTGTTAAATTCATATTAGAAAAACCAGCGGTCAGACTTATATCATTTATCAAATTTAAAGAGTTATAGAGGGGAGGTTTCACAGATACCTGAGTTGGGTAAGCAATAAGATTTAATCCTGCCTTAAGAGATAGATCATGAGGCTCCCTCTCAGTCTTATCCAAGGGAATGGAAAGAGTGATTTGAGATGATGGCGGCACCGTGACATTTACGGATTGAAAGTTACCCGTACCTAAATATTTGCTCGGATTACCTGTTTGGTCAAGAATAGTCACAATATCAAGCGCAACTATTATGTAGGTTCCCTCATGCAATCCCTTAAAAGTAAACGCACCATTCACATCGGTGAGTACCGTTGAGACAAATTGTAAGGAATTGTCATTGTCTTTATATGCAGATATCTCTATTGAGGACAATGGCCATCGTAGATCATCAATCGTCATTCCCTGCTGATAGACAATGCCTTTTATCTCATACTCACCTTCTCTAATGGCAATATCTCCAAGTGGTATGGATGTATTGAGAGCACTTATGGAAATATCTTTGGCCTTATCCTCATCCAAAGGATCACTGCCCGGTTCAGTATGGTATCCGATTACATTCCCCGAAATACTTACAATCCTGACAGAATAATTACCCCTCTTGAGGCCGCTTATTGCGAATTCTGCTGATTCGGCATCAGGTAGATTTTCTTTTACAGGGGTAATAGGAGAGAATTTATCTTGTGTATTAAATATCTGCACTACACTTGCAGGATATGGAGTGCCATTCTGGTCAACAATCCGTCCGGTAATCGTGCCCCCATAGGTTAAATTAAAATCTATATCCGTTACTGTGAGATTCTGGGCTGTGAGATGAATTGCCTCTGCCTCCTTAATATCTAATGCAGGACTACCTTGACTTGAATAGTACTGCCTCGCGTAAAGGCTGTTGATACGAAGATCACTCGCCGATAGGGTATATATTCCCTCACTAAGGCCGGGAATAGTATAGGAGCCATCTGCTTGAGAAATTACTGAGCCAATAATCTCCCACTCATCCCCTTCTCTATACCCTATTTTAGTCTTTTTCAATAACTGAATACTTATTCCACTCACAGGCTGATCATTATAAAGGACAGAGCCTTTAATGCTCCCACTGTAATCACTTAATAGAAAACTCACAGACGGGCTATGTGCTTCAGGGGAAACCGTAATAACCTTACTCATTGTAAAATCCCCTGTATCTTCGTACCCCGAATGTGAGGGATAATGCGGCATTGATTTATAAAATACCCTTAATCTGTATCTGCCACTTTCAACGCCATGAAATGAATAAAAAATAGTATTCGACGCATTTTTAACAAGCCCTGCAGGATTAAAATCAATAGTGGCATGTTGAGATAGATCATAGGATACAGGGATGGCTATATAGGGGGAGGGGAGGTTCTTATCTACATTAAATAGAGACAAGGTCACATCAGTCGGTTTTAATTCTCCCTTTGATTCTAAAGCAATCAAGCCGGAGATTGTATGTCCTGTTATTTTCTCCAGCTTAACCGTGGTGAGCGTCTGTCCTGTCTCGCACTCAACAAAATCAACCGGATTATACATCGTACAATCAATTCCGTTGCATTTGCTTTTCATCACAATCGATTGAGCTTCATTGATTAGTGTAACCCCTTCAGGACTTCCGTCATAATAGGCTGATGTATAATAATAATCTTGCTCACTCTCAGAGCTGACATAAGAAAAAACAAGGTAATACGAACCAGGTTCAATCCCTTTTAATGTATAGTCTCCGCTGTCATCTGTCACAGCAAAAGTAGCATAATTACCACCGCTGATACTTAATGATGCTATATTCTTTATGGGATTGTACCCATCTGCCTTATAAAGATTGGCATATATCCCCTTTATGCCAGAACCTGTATCAGCATCAACCACACGCCCTTGAAGTATCCCCCCAAGGGGCAAACTAAAATTCACCTGGTCCATGGCACTCCCATAGTCAGTTAATGTAATCTCTGTTGCAGTATATCTATTTATCGCATTATTGTAAAAACCTTGCAGGTGCTTTTTATAGCCCACGTACACTTGCGTATTTGCTGCAATGGTGTAACTTCCCTTCGGAAGGCCTTTTAATGAATAAGCACCTTCACCCGTTATAAGGCTAGAGACGATTATAGGCGGATATTGATCTTCATCCATTAATAAAGCATTTATCGCTATTGGAGCCCCTGGAAGATCTTCAGGATCAGCTAAGCTTATCGAACCGGAAATGCTCCCTCCGTGAGGAAGTGTAAAATTACAGACCGTTGCTACTTCAGCTGATTGCTTTGGAGTGATCTGGGCTGCGTTTTTAAAGTTAATAGTCCCCTGCTTCCCATCATCATCACTATAAAATAAATAGGTAGCCAAATATTGAGGATTTTCTTGAATCATGAGCGCCCCAGGATATGAAGAAGCCATTTCCAATACGCTCAGATAATATTTGTAATTCCCCTCTACATCATAAGGAACCCCCGTAATTTCATATTGTCCCGATCCACTGCTTCGCCAGGAGTAGGGAAGTTGGTCCTGAAACTCCTGGGGGTAAAGAGAATAATTAGAATCAAGGACGCACTGAAGCTCAGTTGGTTCAAAGGTCCCATTGTGGCTTAAAAATAATTGTACAGTCAATGTTGTATCTGTAATAGGAGTGCCGGTTGTATCTCTTATTAGCCCGCGAATTTTGGCCCCTTTCTTGAGATTAAAATCAATCCCGCTTTTATTATCCGGAGTACCGAAACCCTCCTCATAGGCATTTACCACAACCTTGCTTGCCTCCTGTATTCGCAGTGTCCCCACTTTATTGTCTGTATAATACATCGAGATATAATTATAAGGACTATTCTTTCCGGTGGTATCTGCCTTTACAATATAGGTGCCACTATTTAATCCTCCAATAAAATATTCACCCGTACTCTTCACAACTCCCATATGATTATAATCAACCATGCCATTTTCATTGAGTAATAAAATCCGTATATTCGAAGGATCACCACTGCCAAAAAGGCTCACTTTTCCCTGAACGCTCGCTCCTTTTTGGGTAAGCTCTATATTCTCACAATCATAGCCGGCTACGGGCAAGGTAATCTGTTCCGCATTCTGGATAGTCAATGCATTTTTATAATAAAAGGAAATAAAGCCTTTCGCCGGATTTTGGACAATAGATGGCGAGACAGGCAATATCTGTATTATATACTTTCTATTTGTAGGGAGAGTTTGACCTGTGGCAGGATGGGGGATATAAAATTCTCCTGCGGGCAATCCATATCTTGATCCTGTCACACCTGTTCCCAATACAGGCCCCACATCCACAAATGTACCCGTATTGGGATCTTCCATATAAATCTTGACACTCACATCATTAATGGGAACCCCTATTGTATCAACTACCTTTCCCTTAATAAATTTAGAATATGCACTATTATTCGTAAAAGCAAACACGATTATAATACAAAAGACAAATATTAAAATTCTGTGAACCTTTCTCATGATTTACCCATACCTCTTCTGTTTTTTTATTTTCTATGATTTGTATGCAATATCAGTACCCGCCTCATATGGTGATGTACTGATTTATGGAAATGCATGTAATACCCTGGAAACTATTATTAAAATAAGTCTTATGAAGATAATTATACCATATTATTACAGATAAGACAATCCTATTTCTTATGAAATTGATCATAAATTTTGGAAAGCTATAATCGGGGCGAGAGGATTCGAACCTCCGACCCTCGGTTCCCAAAACCGATGCGCTACCAGACTGCGCTACGCCCCGATTCTCAATATTGCTTTATTATAGTGAGAGCCGCACAAAATGTCAATCGTCATCATAACTCTTTCATCCGTTGAGCGATCTTTTTTAACGCCATTGCTCTATGGCTTATCCTATTTTTTATCTCAGGGGCAAGTTGCGCCATGGTTTTATTGTACTCGGGCAGGAAAAAATAGGGATCATACCCAAATCCATTCTCCCCTGCAGCTTCAAGTGTGATATATCCCTCGCAGACTCCCTCTTCTTGATACATCTTCTTATCCTCCCACAGCAGCGCCATAGCACATCTAAATCGTGCTTTCCGCTGCTCATAGGGAATTGCTTCAAGTTCTGAAACTAATTTTTGATTATTTTGAAAATCATTTGAATGCACTCCTGCATATCTCGCAGAAAAAATACCAGGCCTTCCATTCAAAGCATCCACCTCAAGACCAGAATCATCAGCCAATATGGGATATGGGGTTATTGTCCCAACCTTCAAGGCTTTCTGGCGTGCATTTTCCGCAAAACTATTACCTGTCTCTTCTAACGCCATTTGAACTCCTAAATCCTTCAGGGTCACTATAGAAAAATCTACATCAAAATTACGCCAGATTTGAGCGATCTCTCGTGCTTTGTGTATATTATAGGTCGCAACTACTATATTTCTCGTCATAAATTCATTATTCTATATGTGCTCAACTTAAAAAGCACAATAAGCATTGCTCTTATACCCGGTTAAAGATATAATTTGCATTTCATTGTATGAAACATACTTAAGGAATAATAGTGTTCGGTAAGATTTTCTTTTCCATCTCTATTATTTGTTTAATCCCTCTTTTCGCGAGCCCAATCATTTGGCTGTACTGCTCATCATTGAATGATTTCCCTTCTGCAGTTGCCTGAAGCTCAACAAAATGACCTTTCCCAGTCATCACAACATTCATATCCACGTCACAGCTGGAATCCTCAGCATAATTAAGGTCCAACACAGGAGTATTTCCCGTAATTCCTACGCTCACCGCACCAAGATAATCCTTCAGATAAAGAACCGGTAACACATTCCTGTCCTTAAGGAATTGCAATGCAAGACATAGCGAAATAAAGGAGCCGGTGATAGCCGCAGTCCTTGTACCACCATCAGCATTAATTACATCACAGTCTATCCAAATAGTCCTCTCCCCTAATCCATTTAAATCCACAACAGCCCTCAAAGACCTTCCGATCAATCTCTGAATCTCCAGACTCCTCCCGTTTACTTTCCCTTTTGTTGCATCTCGGATCATTCTCACTTCCGTTGAGCGAGGCAGCATACTATATTCTGCAGTTATCCATCCCTTATTTTTGCCTACCAAAAATGGAGGGACCTTATTCTCGACACTGGCGGTACAAATTACTTTCGTATCACCCATTTCTATTAAGGCAGAGCCTTCCGCATACTTCATAAATCCCTTATGAATTTTTAAAACACGTAGTTCATCTGGTTTTCGTCCATCAATTCGCATCCATTTTTTCCTTTCCTATTAATTGATTAATCTGCTATGGTTCTTTTCTGAATACCAATGGATACACTAAGTTTAAATGTCCGGACAACATCGGGAGTTCCTTCCCCTCCACCAGAATTTTTACCCCCTTAACCTCCTTGAGGTTATACATAACAGTGTTTACAAGAGAATAAATACTTATTATCTCTGCCCATGTTCCTTTTGGGTTATTCTGTACAATTTCACTGGTTAAATCTATATATACGAGATTGTCCTCAGTCAAGAATGCAGATCGACGCTTTGTACCCGCTGGAATCGAATGAATATTTTTTTCTAAGACCTCATCCACAAGATTACTGATACAATCTATTAAATAGTCAGAAGTACTTCCCTGTATCGTTTGTGTATGCCATGTGTAATTTGAAGCCCCAAGAAAAAGCGTCATCTGTCTTTGCAGTGGTTCGGATTCCGGAATCGATTCCTCTTTTATCTTTCTTAGCATCTCATTGTAATTTTGTTTTTTGTAATTAGTTCCTTCAATATACCGCAAAATAATAATACCCGCGACGATTACCGATAAAATCATAATGAGAAATATGGTTATCGTGCCGCTATATGTATTTTTTCCATAATCATATGCACCCATCATGAATATTTACCTGTTATTTTAAATATCGAATGATTCCTCTATATACACACTCAGCTATTTTTTGTCTGTAGCTTGCATTTAAGAGTTTTCTTTCTCCTTCAGCTGAACTGATAAATTCTGTCTCGATTAACACGGCGGGCATTGCTACGTATTCAAGAACAGATAGAGGCAGGGCGCTTACGGACACTCTCCTCCATATATTACTTACCCTTGCCTCATCAGCAATGCTTTGTGCGAGACGCTCACTTTCTTTTATATACGGCAATTGCCTTTTTGACCATAATTTCGCCGCTCTATCCATGGTAACCTTTGCCAGGTCCATCTCGGGTGCTTCATAATAATATACGCACAATCCTTCTAAATTCTTATCAAATCCCGCGTTGGTATGCACACTAATAAAAAGATCCGCGTGATTGCTATTGGCAAATGATCCTCTTGCATCAAGTGATATCGTTTCATCAGTCTCTCTTGTAAACAGCACATTGATGGGAGTTCGTTGAGTAATAAATTTTTGCAGACGAATAGTTAAATCTAATGTAATATTCTTCTCAATTCCCCCCGCAGGACCGACACACCCTACATCTTTTCCCCCATGTCCCGCATCAATAATTACTGTAATATTATCTAATAGCTGGGCCTTTGAAGGAAAAGCTAAAAATAAAGATATGCATAGGATACTAATTATTAATTTAATATTATACACTCTAGGTAGCTCCCCACGTCTTGATTCTATAGAGAATAATGTGCACTTAAATCCATACATAGTATGAAAACATTGCGTAAAAATATGTTATTGTAGCATAGAAAAAAGAATGAGGCAATGAGCAGTAATTCTAATCCGGCAATTAATTATTTTACCTCATAACAAAATTAGGAGGAAATTTGAGTTTGAGAAAGAAAAATGGATATTTTCTGCCTTTATATTCCCAAAATACAAATTGACAACATAATCTGATGGATTAAAATCATTAGACGCATATACAATATATTGTGGTTTTATAAATTCGGGATACAATATATTGTATATGAAGCTAAAAAAATCCGAATCTTAGCAAAGAGGAGATGGCAATAAAATGCAAAAATTAGATCTAAAAAAAGAAAATAATATAATAAATTTTAATTATCAGAAAAAAGACACCACAGATCTTTCTCTATTTGTCAGGACCTCTTCAGCAGACATCTCTTCTTGGAATAGAAATAAAATTGTAGAAGCCCTTATTCGAGAGACCTATGTAGATAGAGATACTGCAGAGTTGATCAGTAGGGAAGTGGAGGACCAGATCATCAGTTCCAAGATTCGCACAATCACTGCCCCCTTAGTAAGGGAGCTTGTAGATGCAAAGCTTATTGAACATGGTCTTGAGAGAGCGCGATGGATGCACACACGTCTTGGTATGCCTCTATATGATGTTGATCAGCTTATTCTTCATCCCAATAAAGAAAATGCAAATGTTCCCCATGGTCCGGAGGCGACAAATTTGACGCTTGCGGAAAATATAAAAAAAGAATACGCCCTGCTTAATATCTTCTCTCAAGATATAGCAGATGCTCATATGCAAGGGGACATTCATATTCATGACCTGGGATTTTGCGATCGACCCTATTGTTCTGGTCAATCTTTAGAATACGTGAAAAAATTCGGATTAAATCTACCCAACGCCCTTTCTGTTGCTAAACCTGCTAAGCATCCAGAGGTGCTCTTGGCACATATGGTAAAATTTGCAGCTGCCCTTCAAGGACATTTTGCCGGAGCAATAGGGTGGGATGCCGTCAATCTTTTCTTTGCCCCTTATCTTGTTGGGCTTTCATATCATGAAATTAAACAACTTGCCCAGATTATGATTTTTGAATTCTCCCAACAGGCAGTTGCACGAGGCGGGCAAGCAATCTTTAGCGATATTAATCTTTACTGGGAGATACCCCAACATTTCCACAATGTTCCTGCTATTGGCCCAGGGGGTGAATATACTGGCAAAAATTATTCTGACTATCTTCATGAATCACAACAATTTGCCTGGGCTTTATTCGATGTATATAAAGAAGGAGATGCATGTGGCAGGCCTTTTTTCTTTCCCAAGCCCCTAGTTCATATTACTGAAAAATTCTTTAAGACGCCCAGACATATGGATTTCTTACATCATATTTGTGATATTGCCTCTGTCAAGGGAAATACTTATTTTGTCTTTGATCGTGGAGCTACTGCCAAGATTTCAGAATGTTGCCGTCTTAGTTTTAAATTAAATGCTCAGGATCTTTTCGATGCTCAGAATCCTTGGAAAATGCGATATTGTGCTCTTCAAAATGTGACTATTAATCTTCCCAGAATCGGATATGAGGCCCAAGGAGATGAAGTAAGACTTTTCTCCCGACTCACAGATCTCATGGAAATGGTAGCTGAGGTTCATATGCAAAAAAGAATTTTTATTGAAAAATTGATGGCGCTAGGATCATCAGGTCCTCTTGCCCTCCTCACCATGAAGACCGATGGAGAGTCTTATCTAAAATTACATAAAGCGTCATATCTCATTGGGATGGTTGGATTAGACGAACTTGTAAAGATACACACGGGTAAGCAGATGCATGAGGCCAAGGAGTCTCTGATGCTCGGACTTAAGATTATTTCTCACATGAAACTAGTTGGAGAACATCTGACCGAGAGGCATAATATGCATTTTGTTCTTGAACAAACACCGGCAGAAAGCACAAGCTACAGATTTGCAAAATTAGATCTTAAATATTATGCCCCTCAAGCCGGACATTATATTAAGGGAGATATTTCCTCTAATCAGATTTATTATTCAAATTCAAGTTACTTGGATGTCGGGGCAGATATTGACCCTATCGAACGAGTAAAAAAAGAAGGTCTTTTTCATCCTTTGATAGAAGCAGGGGCTTTGACCCACATCTGGCTAGGAGAATCAGAACCTTCAAAAGAATCCTTAGCAAACTTTGTAATCAAGGTCTTCAATAAAACCTCAAATGACCAGATCGCCTTTTCTCCTGAATTTACCACGTGCAATAAATGTGGCAAGACCTTTCGCGGCTTGCACAAAGCATGTATAGTCTGTGGATCAGAGGAGATAGAAGGCATTACAAGAATTACAGGATATTTTACTAAAATTTCCAGTTGGAATAAGGGAAAAATTGGAGAATTAACAGATCGAAAAAGAGTAATCATTTAAATTAAAAAATAGGGGGAGCATTATGGTATCATCAATTAAATTATTTTGGAAAAAAGATTGTGCAAAGTGTCCTGCTGCAAAAAAAGTATTCAATGGCTTAAAAGAGAAAAACATAAGAGCTCAGGAATTCGACATGAGCACTGCCGAGGGACTTGCCGAGGGTGCATTTTATAGTGTGCTCTCAACACCAACGATGTTAGCAATCGATGAAAATGATAATGAGATTTTATCTTGGAGGGGTGTCGTGCCCACCATGGAGGAAGTGAAGGAAGCACTCCATAACAATGATAATTAATCTTTGCTGGCTTGCTCAATCTCCATAATTTTTGAAAGATCATCTAATGAGTTTGACGCATTATAGCCGAGATCTCTTGCTTTCTTAGTGTTGATTATAAAGGTATCGTAATCCCCTTTGAAATAGTTACTAATGCCTAATTGCATATAAATAATTCCCCTACCCGGATTAAGCTCCAATGATTTTTCAAGTTCAGTAATTGATTTGTCGATATATCCCAATTTTCTATAAATAATGCCAAGTTCAATCGCAGCATTTACATCACTAGGGGACTCTTCGAGCTTTTTTTTCAGCTCCTGTGCCTTCTCTTCCAATTCCTTCTTTATAAGCACTATCGAAGGATCACTTTCTCCTCCATCCGCATGAAGTCCCAAATGTGTGCCAATATGCCCCTCCATCAGCCTATACTTATCTGCCATATTCTGATTATCTATTCTTGAATAAAGATGAGCAAGCCGTGAAAGAACTTCTTTCTCCTGAGGCCATCTTTCCACTATACTCTCATACACCGCTATTGCCTTATTAATATCATTCAAGGATTCTAGGGTTGAACCCAGATTATAATACGCCTCTATAAGCGAAGGTTCATTTTGAATGGCTTTTTCAAAAAAATATGCTGCTTTTGAAAAATTCCCCTCATCATAATACGTTATACCCAATTCAAAGCTTTCCCTCGCTGTCATATCCTCTGACGTGGCGTGTAGGTGCAGCGCTGAACATAAAACGTACAGTAGAATTAAATAAAAAATGACCTTTGCTTTCATTTCAATCCCCCTCATATGAAATTAAAATAACTGATAAAAATTATAATATAATTACTCATATAATTCTATCCTTTTTTGTAATGATCGTGCTCTATAATTTTCCGGTTCAATTCTCAAGGCTTCCCTTATAAATTCACGGGCTTCATCACGTAATCCCTTAGAGTAAAAACATAAAGACAATCTATAGAATGCTTCGGCATTTTCCGTATTATTCTTAACCACAATTTTAAATTCTTCAATTGCCTCATCTATCTTACCCTCATTATAATATGTTACACCCATATTTATATGGGCTACTTCATTGTCAGGATCAATAGCCAGAACCTTCATGTATTGAGCAACTCCCTGCGAAATCATACCTTGAGAAAAATATATGATACCAAGTTTTATCATTGCTTTAATATGCTCAGGATCATTCTCAATTGTCTTTTTATAATGTTCAACAGCCCGATCAATCCTTCCTTGGTTATGATACGCAAGAGCAAGATTAAATTCATATTCCGCATTGTGTGGAGAAAGCGTGAGCGCCCAATTAAATGCATCAATGCTTTCATCTATATATCCTCTGGTATAATACGCAATTCCCAAGCTGAAGACAGTCTTCGAATCTTTGGGATCAATCTCAATTGCTTTTTTGTATTCATCAATTGCCTCATCTATTCTCCCAAGCTGAAATAATGTGATGCCCAGATTATAACGGATCTCAGAGGAATGCGGCTCAAACGTGCGTGCATTCTTAAAATGCAATAATGCCTCATCGAACATTCCTTCATGTATAGCTATAGTGCCAAGCGCATTATGGGCCTTTGAGTAATTTGGATCCCGTGAAATTATTTCCTCAACTTCTTCTCTTGCCAGGTCAAACTCCTTTTCTTTAATATAAATAGTCGCCCTATTGATTCGTGCCTCAGGATCTTTCTCATCAATCACTAGCGCGCGCTCGACCGTCCTCTCTGCATTGTCTAAATCCTCTTGATATATATAGAGCATTGCTAATTTGTTATAGGCATCAATAAAAGATTGGTCTAATGCGAGAGCCTTCTCAATGTACATTTTTGCCGTATGATACTCTTCTTTGGCCATATATACAGCACCAAGATTATTATATGCCTCCGTAAAATAGGGATCTCTCGCTATAGCCTCTTTATACGATTCTATTGCCTTATCATATTCATGGATAATACCGTATAAGATCCCCATATTCTGATAAGCCTCCACATAATCCGGATTGATTTCCAAAGCCTTGTGAAACATCGCTATTGCTTTATCATACTCTCCAATGTCACTATACACAGTCCCAAGATCAATATATGCATTAATATATAAAGGATCGATGCGGAGAGCTTCATTAAATGCTTCAATTGACTTATCATGCTGGCCCTGTTTATTATAGAGAAAACCCATAACAAAATGTGTAAAGACATCATCAGGATTGACTCTCAGACATTTTCGAAACTCAGCCATAGCAGACTCATAATCTCCATGAGTATAATAATAGGTACCAGTATTTAAATATGTTAAAATAATAACCATATCCTTCGGATCAGGGTACTCATGGACGCTCTCTCCCAAATCAACATCTGATGCGGCTGTCCATATATACCCAAGGCTCTCTAGCTTGCGCTTTGTATCTGTATCGAGCGCCTTTCTCGTGGATGTATCAATTCCCTTTGATGAACATCGCTCTTTCATACTCATTAAAAGTTTTTCCATGGAACGAGCAATATCTCCTTGCTCTTTATATAAATTCTTTTGTTCCCGCGGATCATTAATAAGATCATATAGTTCCGCTTTTGGTGCTTTAATATATTTCCACGTATTGGTCCTTATTCCTTCAAGACCACTCCAGCGGTGATTGAAAAGCGGATAATATGTTTCACATAAAAGGGTATACTCCTCTCTTCTCTTAAGACTCCCATCACGTCCGAGCAGTGCATTACCCTGCATGAAAGAGGCATCATCTAATCTTAAGCCTACTAAATTCAATACTGTCGGAGCAATATCCACCGTACTTGCCAATTCGTCCGTTTTTATCTTGTCTGGAATGATACCGGGATAACGAAGAATTAAGGGAACGTGCAATGTACTATCATATATAAATATCGCATGACTTGGCTCCCCATGCTCCTTCAGGCTCTCACCATGATCTGATGTAAAACATATTAAGGTGTTATCATACACTCCAAGTTGTTTCATCGCTTCAAATAATTCACCCATGCACTTATCCACGTAAGCGATTTCACCATCATAGAGTGCGGTATCCATATTTTGCTGAAATGGAGTGAGTACCGGTTGATATGCAGGGGGAGGATCATAGGGTGCATGGGGATCAAAGCAATGTATCCAAAGAAAAAAAGGATCGTCTTTGACATTCACAAGCCACTCCACTGCCGCATTCACAACCTTTTCTGCTCTCCTCTCATCAAAAAATAATTCCTTTCCCTTCTCCCCAGTGTCCATTCTGTCATCGTAAACATCAAATCCCTGATTCAGATGAAAGCGAGAATCAAGTACAAAAGCCCCAACAAAGGCCCCTGTGGTATACCCCGCGCTTTTAAAAATTTCAGCCAATGTAATGGATTCCTGAGCCAGATGATATGTCCCGTTATTGCGCACATTATGCATAATTGGGTACTGGCCGGTAAATATACTGGAATGAGAGGGTAAGGTAATAGGAACAGGAGTATAGGCTGATGTGAAGCATATTCCCTCCCGTGCAAGGGCATCAATATGGGGTGTCTGTATCTGTTTATAATCAAAACAGCTGAGATGATCAGCGCGCAAGGTATCGATAGTAATAATTAACACATTGGGTTTATTTATCTGGTTGGCACTTTGCGTAGCGAGGATTTCCCTCTCTACACATCTTCTGCTGCACCCGCTGCTGGCTAAAAAAATATATATCAAAATAAAGAGAATATAATATATTTTTTTCATATACATTACCGTCTTCCTCATATTAACACCAATGCTCATTTTGGCTCCCACAATCGAAATTGCCCCTCTATTAATTGTGATATAAATATTCAATAGTTTATCATGCGCAGATAATTCCTACAAGATAAACATAGTGATTCCATAAAAATTATTAATGATATGAATTAAAACATGGAATATTTAAAAATCTTATCAGAGTTGTTCTGACAAAGAAGAGAGAAATTATATGATAATAAGGCCGGCTGCAATGCAGCCGGCCTTATTAAAGTTATAATCCTGCCACATGATTATTACATAATAATCATAAATTTAAGGTCCTAAAATCAACAGCGGGGTTAATAAAGAACTATACGCCGGCGCTGGATTTATTAAGGACGCGAATAAAGGATAGGTTGCGAGTGTTCCCCCTAAGGAAATTTCATAGGCAACGGCAAAAGCATCATAGGCATTGTAATATGCGCTATTTGCAACAGGCACATTAGCCAGGAGCCAGGTACTGGAGGTCGGAGCAATAGTTGACCAGCCTAAAATGAGGCTTAAATCAATTGGCAGTGGGATGCCTAATACAGGATCAACCAAATCTGGTGCAGGCCATAAGTTTACGCCCCATAGGGGATCATAATATGCCATTCCCAACGGGGTATTATAGAGAAGATAGGGATAACTCTTTCTTGGATCCAAGGTAAGCCCTGGTTGGAGTGGCAAGACGGTACTCGGGGCCAAGTCGCTTACTATAGGCACAGGTAACAAGGTGACAGGATCAATAGGGGAGAGAGAGGGTGACCATAAAGGCCACAGAGTATTATATGGTGGCAATGCAGTCCATGTCGGTCCAGTCGTCGCAGCCAATGGCACTGCGTGTGAAGCGTGAGGCAGTAACACCCCTACGGCAAAAATAACTACACTACATAAAGCAAATATTTTACTTATTTTTTTTATTGATAACTTACCCATTATTATTTCTCCTTTCTTGTTAAAATCTTTCTTTTGTTATGGTAATCCCAAAAGCAGCGCCGGTGTCAATAGGGAAGGATACGCCGGAGGAGGATTGAGCAAAGCTGCAAATAAGGGAAAGCTCGCCAATGTTCCTCCGAATGCTATCTCATATGCTACTCCATAACTTGGGTAAGTATTATAATATGCGCTATTCGCCACCGGTACATTTAATGCTAACCACGTTGTAGATGTGGGAGCAAGGGTTGACCACCCTACAACGAGCGTTAAATCTATGGGGAGGGGAGTCCCTAATACGGGATCAAGGAGATAAGAAGGCGGCCACATATTAATGCCCTCATAGGGATCATAATAGGCCATGCCTAAGGGGGTATTATAAAGTAACCACGGATAAGTCTTGTTGAGGGGATCCCACGTTAATCCCGGTTGTGATGGAAGGACTGTATTGGGAGTAAGGCTATTGACTATCGGGTCAGGGAGCAAGGTAATCGGATTTATTGGGGATAAAGCAGGCGACCATAGTGGCCAAAGGGTATTATACGGAGGCAGGGGCATCCATGTCCATTTATTAAAAGGGACTGCCCGGGATGGTGATGAATAGAGTAAAATAAATCCCATGCAAAATATTACCGTTACGAAAATAATTGTCCTTAATTTACATTTTGACATATCCAAATCTCCTTTTTAAATGATATATTAAATAAAAATTAAAATTAAAACTATCCACCTTCTGGATTACAACGCCCCCACTCTTGTTTATAAGCCTTTTTATTGTATATTTAATAAATTTACTCTATAATATTGTGCAGAGAAGATTATTACTTTTTCCGATTTACTTTAATAAAGCAACCATATTATATTATTGTGTGTTTTACTTTTGCTCTTACTTCTTCTGTATTAGGAGAATATATTATGGGCATATGGAAATAAAAAAGATTTATATCTTTTGTCCCTTAAAATTAAATAGTTTGTGATGGATATGTTAGATTTCATTATTTAATGTGTTTATTTATTAATATTATATATTATTTAATTAAATTTTTCTATTCTTTTACATATTTTTTTAATTGAATGGAAGATTTTTCTGAAAATTTTTTTGATGCATAAAGGAAAAAAATGGAATGTAAATCATCTAATACCTTTCATTTAAAGGAATTAATCTCTGAGAAGGAATTTTTAGGGAAAATCCAAAAAAAAGCAAAAGCGTTTATTAAACTCTACATATTTATTCTCGATAATAAAGAAAATGAAGCAATCTTTAATGGGTGTGTTTATTTTAATGTACTAATGCTTGCCCGATCCTTGGAAGACTTTCTTGACGATTATGAGGCAAAAAATAATAAAACATGGCATGATTTTAGAGAATTAGTCGCCAGTATAAGGGGTTTCAGTTTTATTTTACATCTTTACGAACACATTAAAAGACGCTATCTTGAGATTGAGGAGAAAGAAGAGGATGAAGTATATAAAGTATTTAAAGAATTCTTAAGTTATGCACAAGGCCCTGAATTGTTTTTCAGAAAGGCATTAATTTGGGCTTTTCAGCAGTTAAAGGAAGCGTCAATAAAATTAAAAATCAAAATGCCCAAAGAAAAACTCCTTGATATTGATTTTCTCATGGATGTTTTATCCAACAAAATACTTCCCCATAATATTGACGGTATTTTTATAGATCAAGAAACAAAATATATAACGAATATTTGCTCTAATTTCTTAAATATTGCCAAAAAATTTAATGATTTAGGGTTCGATTTTGAAGATGACGATAGCTCTGCTAATGAGACAGAGCCCTATATTATTAGTGAAGCTGAAATTCGTGTATTTGAATTGCAGATGCATAATCTCCAATCTATATATGACACATTCGTGAAGGATTCTATTGAAGAGGGCAAAGACTCACGACTACCTATTTTCAGAGTCTATATATCAATTCTCCTGCATCTTATAGAAATTTGTCGTATTCAGATTCATTTTTATGAACGACATAAAAAAATTAACACACTATTAATAAAAGCTATTCCAGATCAAGATATCAGAACATATATTATAAAAACTATAAATTTTATTGGGAAAATTATGGAACCAGGATGCAATCTGGCAACCGACTTGCTCGGGCATTATTCAGAAACAGCCTCAATAGAGCTCCCAATCCCTGCATTAGGCTTTCATATGAGACCATCCTCTCTGGTGGTGAATTTAGTGAAATATTACGGCTCTGAAGTATATATGAGGGTGGGAAACAGAAAATTTAATGCAGGCAATCTTCTTGAGCTCATGTGGGCAGGAGGAGAGATATCCCGAGAAAATATAAAAACAGTCATTTTTGAAGGGGATAAACGAGTTCTGAATGATTTAGAGATTCTTGCTCATGCAAATTATGGGGAGGATATTATAGGAACCGATAAACCTCTTCCTCGTGAGATTGAATATCTCCGGGATAGAAGAAAATAAATCTTATAAATACTCTCTAAGCTCTCTAGTTTCTAAATCCTGTACTATTTTTCGTATATCCTGAGCACGGTTTTTATGACAGAGAAGCAAGACGTCTTTTGTATCAACAACAATGAGATCATCGATGCCTATCATAGCGACAAGTTTTTCTTTATCAGCACTATCAATCAGAGTATTATGGGTATCGATTAACATATGTGTGGCTCGTGCACTATTGCCATCCTTGTCATGCTCCGATAGTTGATCAAGCGCCGTCCAACTGCCAACATCATTCCACCCTATATCAACAGGAATTACGATTACCTGCTCTGCCCTCTCCATTATTCCCACGTCTACTGAAATAGACCCTATATTGTAATACACCTTGTCGAGAAATTCATTATACGAGGGTGTGCCTATTCGTTGTTTTAAAGAATCGAACCATTGATAATAATCAGGCATCAATTCTTGTACTTTTTGCCAAAATGTCGTGACTTCCCAGATAAACATACCACTATTCCATAAATAATTATCACTTTCCACAAACTTCTTCGCGTCTTCATGACCTGGTTTCTCAGTAAATTTATTCACCCAAAAGGCTTCCTTCTGAGCGCCGGATACTTTTCCCCCTTTCATTATATATCCATATCCTGTCTCAGGGTGAGTAGGTGTAATGCCCAACGTCACAAGGCATTTGTTTTTTCTGGCAAAATAGCGGGCCATTTCAAGATGATGAATAAAACGAGCTTCTTGTGTAATACAATGATCAGCGGGAAGCGCGATCATAGTAGCATCTTTAGAATAGGTTAAGAGATGTATACTTGCTAAACATAATGCTGCTGCCGTATTACGTCCTCTGGGCTCCTCTAATATATGATCATGTTTTATTCCAGGAATATGCTCACGAATCTGCATGCCATATTGGGTACCAGTGACAATAAGGATATTTTCTTGAGGAATTAATTTCTCAATCCTCACTTTTGTCTGTTGAATTAAAGAGCCATCACCAACAATATTTAATAATTGCTTGGGTCGTTTCTGTCGGCTTTTTGGCCAGAATCGGGTTCCTTGCCCACCTGCTATAATCACTGCATATGTTTCTTCCCCTGCCATCTTCCTTTCCTATTAGGCAATTCTCATTTTAAAATATATTAGATATAGTATAGCATTGTTATGCAAAGAACACAATGCTATTTAGGCAATTCGACAGGGCAATCGCATGAAGGATTTCGATGTGTAGGGAAAATTAATAAATTTTTATATTGAAATATAATTCATTATCATTATAATTAAACATCATGATTTAAGGTGTATGTTGTATGGCTTTGAAAAAATATTTTATTTCTATTTTAGTGTTATCCTTAATTGCAGTGTTGTGGACAAGTATCTATTTTCTTCAAGTATCTATAGATAATCATTTCTCCCCCCAACAAATCGAAAAGATGTTATACCTGCCATCTGGAAAATTTATTAAATCACTCTGTCTCGGATTCGATCACGTAGTCGCAGATATTCTCTGGATTAAGGCGGTTGGATATTTTGGCGCCCATGTAAAGAGCGATAGGAATTATCCTTGGCTTTACCATATACTCGATCTCATCACGACCCTTGATCCGCTTTTTAGGTATCCCTATGAATTTGGTGCTATTATCCTTTCTTTGGAAGCAGACAATGTTCATCAGAGCATCAGCATTTTAAAAAAAGGAATTAAATATCATCCTGATTATTGGAAGCTCTATTTTTATTTAGGCTTTGATTATTTTTATATTCTTAAAGAACCAACCATTGCGGCAGACTATATAGCAAAAGCTGCCGTACTTCCTGGCCATCCCCCCTATTTGCCCAGGTTAGCAGCAAGTCTTTATACTGTCTCAAAAGGAAAAGATACTGCTCTGCTATTTCTAAAACAAATATATGAAAATACAGAGGATGAAGGAATACGCCGCATGATTGAGAAAAAAATAAATGAACTTAAGCAAGGAAAGCTTTCACCGACATTGATAGAGCATTTATCCAAATAATTCTATTCCCCTTCAAACGCAACCATTGTGAATAAATTAAAAGAGGAAAGTTTTTTCTTCCCTCCCAAATCAGGCAATTCAACGATAAAAGCACATTCCACAATCTCTGCTCCTAATTTCTGGGCTAGTTTACATGCCGCCAGCATAGTCCCTCCTGTGGCGAGCAAATCATCAATTATTACGCATCTATCCCCTTGCTTAATAGCATCCTTATGCATTTCAACTTTATCAGTGCCATATTCCAAGGCATATTCCTCACTAATCACTTCTGCTGGGAGCTTACCCGGTTTGCGAATTGGGACAAAGCCCTTTCCAAGCTCATACGCTACAGCTCCACCCAAAATAAATCCCCTGGCTTCTATTCCCATTACTACATCAATATCCATGGTTTTATACCGATCAACAAATGCTTCAATTGCATGTTTAAATCCCATGGGGTCCTTCAAGAGAGTGGTAATATCGCGAAACATAATCCCCTGTTTTGGGAAATTAGGTATTGTCCTTATTTTATTCTTAACTTCTTCCATATTATTTTTTACTCCTTTGTGGATAGCCTCTCTGTTATTCTCATGACATTAATGAGGCTTTAACCGCTTCTTTACAAGAACATTCTATAAAATCAATCCTTTTTATAGATGCAAAGAAAAGCTCTTTCACATGAGAGACATTCTCTCCCATAACTTTCATAACCATCTCCCATGTAACCGGCTCTTTCGATTCATGCCAGCAATCATAATCAGTGCTCATTGCCACAGTTACATAACATATTCCCGCTTCTCTGGCTAAGACAACCTCAGGAACAGTGCTCATATTAATTATATCAGCTCCCCACGATCTAAACATATAACTCTCTGCTTTTGTCGAAAATCGCGGTCCTTCTATTGTGATTACTGTCCCTTTTTCATAACATGTTAAAGAAAGACTGTCTGCTGTTTCCTTGAGAATCCCTCTAAGCTTCGGACAAAAGGGCTCAGCCATTGGGATATGACATATTGTATCCTTCTCATAAAAGGTTGAGTGACGTTTTGTTGTTCTATCAATAAACTGATCTGGTAAGACTAAATGCCCTGGAGCTATCTTTTCCCTCAGCGAGCCCACAGCGGTGGTTGCAATTATATGCGTGACACCAAGCTCTTTCATGGCCCATATATTTGCTCGATAATTGACTCCTGTTGGGTAAATCGTATGCCCTTTCCCATGCCTGGCTAAAATAACAAGATCAATCCCCTCAAAATTCCCTATAGTGAGCTTATCAGAAGGGAGGCCAAATGGTGTTGAGACTTCTACTTGTTCTATATTTTCAATAAGTCTGCTGTCATCAAAACCAGAGCCACCCAATAATCCAATTTTTAACATAGCATTCTCTCCCTCCTTGCTGCATTAGTGAAAATTTGTCAATATGGTGCCCAACAAAATAAAAGGTATCTGACAATGATTCATAACCCAAAAAGGGCCCCTTTAATTATGATTAAGAGGCCCTTATATTTAATGAAAATTCTTCCCTTTATCGGGAAACGATTTTTGCGGCCTTGCTATGGTTTGTAACTGCTTTTTTATACATGCTCACATATTCTTTCGCAGACTTTTCCCATGAATAGTCCATACCCATGCATCTTATCATTAAATTTTTCCAAGGCACCTTCTTACGGAAGGCTGCGACAGCATCCTTTACTGCGTTCAACAAATCACTTCCACTATACTCACTAAATTTAAACCCATTGCCTTTTTGGGGATTTTTGCGCACATCAGTGATCGTGTCATCGAGCCCACCTGTGGCTCGAACAATCGGTATAGTTCCATAGCGCAGACTATATATTTGATTTAGGCCACACGGTTCATATTTGGAAGGCATTAAATACATATCGCTTCCTGCCTCTATTTTATGAGCTAATTTATTATCGAACGCGAGTTTTACTCCCAACTTTTGAGGATATTTTTTTGCAAGGTTATTAAATAGATCGTGATATTTCTCGTCTCCGGTACCTAATATAATTAATCGCACGTTAAGTTTCATTATTTCATCGAGTTTTTCTGTAAGAATATCGAAACCTTTCTGATCCGCTAACCTGGAAATCATTCCAATGACCGGAACATTAGCCGTCGCTTTTAAATTATACTCTTTTAAAAGATCCATTTTACAGTTCAACTTGTTGTCAAGATTCTTTTCGTCATATGTGGCAGCAATGTATTTATCATTCTTTGGGCTCCACGTTTGATAATCAGCTCCGTTTAATATGCCGTAAATATCCCCCTTTCGATATTGCAGCACTCCTTCCATCCCAAGACCATACTCAGCCGTTTGAATCTCATTGCTATAGCCTTTGCTGACAGTGTTTATAATATCAGAATATACTAATCCTGCTTTTAAAAAGCTGATCTTACCATAAAATTCCACACCATCTGGTGTAAATACATCCCATGGTAAATTAGTAAGCGGCATATCCAGTGCCCAAAACAACCCTTGATATCCTAAGTTATGAATAGAAAAAACAGTCGCTATCTTACTTAATATGGCATCATCACGATATAGTGTCTTCAGATACGCCGGAATAAGTCCTGTTTGCCAATCATTACAATGAATAATATCCGGTTTGAAATTGATAGATTTCACCATTTGCAGAATAGCTCTACAAAAGAAAATAAATCTCTCGGCATTATCATCATAATCACCCTCTGGGGTTTGATAAAGCCCATCCCTCTCATAATATTCATCGTTCTTAATTAAATAGGCCTCAACATTATCCGATAGTTTGGTTGAATCAACAGCACCTGGTTCCGTGCGATTTGCGATCGGCACCTCAATTTTTTTAATAAAATTTTTAATTGATTTTACGTTATTTTTTACCATTTTGTAAAAGGGAAGGACTACCTTAACCTCATGTCCAAGAGCTGCTAAAGCTGATGGTAAAGCTCCTGCTACATCAGCTAACCCTCCTGTCTTGGCTAATGGAGCTACTTCTGATGCTGCATATAATATTTTCAATTTTTTTTCTGCCATAAAATTATCCCCCATTACTTTAGATTAATAAGTTAATTGCTCTTTACTTTCGCTCTCTATCTATTAAAATGACGATCTGCCATTATTATATTATTAAATCATAGTGAAGCCTCCTTTGTTCTCCATTGTATGATTTTATATATTTTCTCTTATCAATAATTATTTGATCAAGGTTATTGTCTTTTATTCTTCCGATGAAGGAGGTGTAGGAGGTGTAGGTGGTGTAGGTGGTGTAGGCGGCAAAGAGGGCTTTGGTTCTATCTTCTCTTTTCTTTGGGTTGATCTCGGTTTTCGTGGTTTATATTGACTTGCGATCACAAGAATTTCCGAGGTACCTTGGTTCCCTGATTCACCCATGTCTAATATTTGATATTGTATAGAAATCTTATCCTGTAATCGTGGTTTATCCTCTTTATAGCGTAATGATGCGAGTATACGAAGTTGCTCATCAGGCATGAGCTTTAAGGGCATCTTTTTATCTCTATTGAGAAAATCTATCCGAACTAATTTTCCCCCGCTCGGTTCAATTGAGTTTATAACCAACGGCTTTCCGCTGGTATTTTTTATGTTTGCGTACTGCATCTCTTCCTGGCCTAAGCGCATGTTTTTGAATTGTAATCTGCTCGGCATGAGTGTTAAATCTACGCTAATAAAAACCTGGAGTTGTAATTTAATAACTTTATTTACTTCGTCATTACTATGTACATAGACTGTTTTGGTTTGTTTTCCACTTCTTCCTTTTGTATTGAAGGATACTTTTATTTCCCCGTCTTCCTTAGGCTTAATATCTCTCGCCGAGAGATTCGTGGCTGTGCACCCTCACCCAGCCTTGACTTTATCTATGGATAAAACCTCATTTCCTGTATTTTGAAATTTAAAAATATGCGTCACAACCTCCCCTTGTTTTATCTTGCCCGCATCATAGGCCATTTCTTTAAACTCAATTTTTGGGCTCGCGAGGCACAACGTGGAAAGACTTATCAAACTAATGAATAGTGAAATAAAGACTATTTGATTCTGTTTTTTAACCATTACTTGCGCTCCTTGGTTGTTTTTATAATCGGGTGCCTAAAAAACATGGCACGAATTATATTTTTCTTGGCACCTAAACCCCTTTACTCTATCTTCGCACCAATTGGGCATTATTATAACGTTGACAAGTATTTTTATCAACTAGTAACATTAAAAAATTAATGGTGCTATGAAAATTTTATCGAATAAAAAATAAGGTATAAAGCTTATAATTACAATAAGTTAAAATTTATAGCCCACTATTTTAGTAGTGTAATGGAAATACTGAGGCATTGTCAACAGTTAAAAATTTTGCTAATTTAATATACTCAAGATTACACATAAAGGATCTTTTATATATGTTATTGAGGATTCATGAACGCGCATTATAATAATTACCCACCCTATATACCCCTCCTTCGCACTATCTGTAATATTTGTTTAGTCACAATTGGCATAATAACTCTGGCTCATATACACATTTGGCTTGTTATTCTTTATTGTATTTATTGTTCTCTGGCAGCATTTGTGATAATGCCGAAACTTCGTTGCACAAAGTGTTTTTATCACACACGATTATGCAGCACCGGATTTAGCCTCATCGCGCGGAGATTTTATAAACACAAGGAAAACGCCCTCTTTAAAAAAGGTGCCTGGCATAATATTTTTCTGATTCCTATTGCCTTTTTCCCCCTAGGCGGAGGCATATACCTACTGCTCTTTCATCCTTCATTGAAACATATAATGCTTCTCTTTCTCGTAGCACTAAGTATTGCAGCTATTTTAATAGAACATGGATGCCTCGGCTGCTCGCAATGTAAGGAACTTGATCAATGCATTGCGCGCACAGTTATTAAAAAACATCAGGATTAAATTTCTCTAATTTGCTTCTAATTTCCTCAATTCTTTGGCCCACAGTTTTGTCCCCACAGGAAATTTCGTTGCAAAACATGAGTCGGCCTTGAGATTCCAGTTAGCCAAACCCATTGCGTGAGCCAAAGACCTGATAGCAGCCTTTGATAGGCCTAATTCTTTAAGAGGACTCTTAATAGCATACTCGCGTAATGCTCTCATACCAGGTCGGTTTTCTTCTCTATCATCCGCATGTGTGCCATCAAATATATCAGTTAAATCTTTTTGTTGCGCTATTTTTCTTGCCAAAGAAAACATTCTTGCCTTGCATATATAACAGCGCGCAGGTTTATTGTATCTAATCTCTTTACACGATAAGGGATAATAATTATAGCTTATATGCGGAACCTGAAGCATGCGGGCTATTTCACGGGCTTTCTTAATACTCCTTTTACTCTGAAGTGGGGAAGTAAATGTAATTGCCATTACTTTTTTATGTAAGGTTTTTACCGTCGCTGCCAGCACGAGTGTGCTATCTACGCCGCTCGTTAAACATACAAGGACCCCATGTGTATTCTTCATGGTATTGTTAATAAAATGCTTATAGCGCAGTAAAAATTCATCTTTATCCATCAATTATCGTATCCTTCAACTATTCTCATTATGATCAATTGCCGTTTTGGATAGAGAACTCTGTGCTCTCTATGTCCTCTGTGGTAAAATAATAATATACGTGTGTGACTACCTTATCTATATATTTATATATAAGACAAGGGTGCCCTAAAGTCAATAGAGATACTATCCTATGAATAAAAAGAGATATTACGATTTTAAGACGTATCTTCGATCCACATTTAACACAGTGGTGCATAAAATCCCAATCGATGCAGGTTTTACATGCCCCAACCGAGATGGAAGAATCTCTTATAATGGCTGCATTTATTGTAATGCGAAGGGATCAGGGACCGGTGCCTTTGCACAAGGAATATCAATCAAAGAGCAGATTATTCAAGGGCAGCGCTTTTTAAAAAAACGGTATAAGGCGCATAAATTTTTGGCTTACTTCCAGTCTTTTTCAAATACGTATGCTCCTGTTGATATTTTAAAAAAGAAATACGATGAGGCATTGGCACCAAACGATATGGTTGGATTGTGTATTGGGACACGACCGGATTGTATAGATGATGATAAGCTTGATTTGATAAGCAATTATAAGAGGGATTATCTAGTCTGGATCGAATATGGGCTTCAGTCCTTTAATGATGCGACACTCAATAGAATTAACAGAGGCCACGTAGTAAATGATTTTTTAACTGCTCTTGATAAAACCCGATCCAGAAATATTAATGTATGTGCCCATATTATTCTTGGGCTTCCTGGTGAGACAAAAAAGGATATGATGAAGATGGCACAATATCTGGGGAAATTAGATATTCAAGGTGTGAAGATCCACCTGTTATATGTCATTAAAGGAACCGCACTTGAAACATTATACAACGAAGGGCACTATCATTGTCTTTCTCAGAATCATTATATTGATATAGTAAGCGAATTTATTGCCTGGCTTCCCTCTCATATTATAATCCACAGAGTCACAAGCGACCCTCATGCACACGAACTTATTGCTCCCTCATGGTGCACGCGCAAGGCAGAATTCCTTAAAAAATTTCAAGATCATTTGGGGAAAAAGGACTTATGGCAGGGGAAATTTACCTCTCATCAATCTCCACGTTTTTAATCTTTTGGTTATAGATATCAGCGTATGCAGGATGATAGAATAATGCTGTATTGTAATACTCAAGGGCAATACGATGATCATTTTTATCTCTTTGATAAATATCTCCCAAAAGGGCATATAGTGGTCCGGCATGAGGGTTATACGCGATAGCCTTTTCATAATTTTCGATTGCTGAATCTATATGTTCTTCTCCTTTACGATTAATTTTTGCCATTTCTAAAAACGCCTCGCTCGTTGCACAATAATATCTATGGTCATACCTATTATATTGTGTAGCTTTATTAAGAAGCGCCAGTGCATTTATTAATTCTTCTTCTCCATTATGAGAGCGTGATGCAAGAAGATGTGTAAGCCCTTTATAAAAATAAATATCACCTAATAGTTGCCCTTTCACAAGAAAAAGATTCAGCATTATAAAAAGGATACTCATCATGATAAGAGCCTTTCCATATATGCCCTTAATTATTATTATGTTATTTTCCATTTTTGATTTAGTTTTAGCATGGAGTATGATTCCGCTTAGAATTGCTAAAATCAACCAAAAATAAAGATTTGTCTTTTGGATTTGCATGGCATAATTTCCCCCCTCACAAAAAATATACGCAATAATACCGCTTAACAAACCAATTGTCAGATATCTTGAATTTTCATTCTCTTGACACATGAGGAGCTTAAATCCATATACAAGCACATACAGAAGAAAAGCACAATAGAAAAACAAACCCAGCGGACCTATTTCAGATATCATCTCAAGATAGGTATTATGGGCATATTTTGTCTCAAATAATTTACCCACAGGTGCATGCTTAAGATACGCAATTCTAAATGTATTTAATCCGGTCCCCCATAGTAAATTCTCTTTAATAATGCCGAAAGTTCCCTGTAGATAGCCAATTCTCGCCCTTACGGAAGCGTTGGTGAGAGGTGAGGTGGCCCTTTTTTGAGCAATTATATACAGGGAAATAAATAAAATAAAGGTAACCATAATAATAATAAATGTTTTCTCCTTTATAGACCTTCTCGAATCACTCTCCGTGTCTTTTTCCTTTGTGTGTGGATTGGTTCCATAATATTTCCAAATTAAAATTATTTCTAATAAAAGGCCGATAGAGAGACTTATCCATCCTGTAATCGAGTAAGTAAATACCATACACAGTATCATTAAAAATAGGCCTATGATGCAAAAAAGCCTGGTCCTTCTACTTTCAAGGCTCACAAAATAGCCGAGGGTAACGGGAATTGCCAATCCTAAAAAGCTCCCCAAAATATTTGGCCAGCCAAAAAATGAGCCTACACGTCTCAATCTAATCATTGATTTTCCAACGGATAAGGAGGATAAGGGAACAGAGCTTTGCATATACTCAAAAAGAAAGAACCGCTGAAAAATACCATACACAGACACTATGAGCGCAATGACAATAAAATATTGAATAATTTTTTCTTTATTTTGACTATCTTCGACAAATACCCGCGATACCATATAAAAGAAACATATATAGCAGCACACTGTTGAAAGAGCGCGAAGCGTATAATTAATATTAATAGAATAGAAAAGACTTACGAGGCATACAAGATAAAATATGACCAGGAGTATATCCGCTTTCCATATAAAAAAATCTCTATTTTTAAGCAAGCGGTTTATGAGCATAATAGATATGAGAAGAAAAATGAGGATTTTGATTAGATCATCAGCCCAACTGCTTCTTAGTACCATATAGATTCCGATATCAGGATCAAGTATGGGCATAAAGCGAAGAATGGGAGCCTGAAGGAGAGTTATGATAACTATACCGAAAAGAAGCATACTGTCTATAATGCTCCTTCGCACTGTTTCGTGCGCCATTAAAACGCCCCTCGCCGAAAAAGCACTGCCGGTATGGTTTTTACAATAACTGCAATATCCATCAACAAAGAACGATGTTTTATATAATAGAAATCATACTCTAAATTACTTTGCAAAGGCAGGTCCTTTCTCCCGACAATCTGCCATAGCCCTGTAATGCCTGGTCTCACTTTTGTCCGCTCCCTTTCCCAAAATTCATATTTTTTTACAATAAAAGGCATCTCCGGCCTCGGCCCCACCAAACTCATATCACCCTGTATCACATTAACAAACTGGGGCAATTCATCAAGACTAAATGCGCGGAGGAATTTCCCTACCCTCGTTATTCGAGGATCATGCGGATTATTTGGGGATAACATTTCAGATGGTGTATGAGTATACATGGTACGGAATTTATAAATAATAAAATAATTACCATCCTTTCCTACTCTTTGTTGTTTAAAAAACACAGGCCCCTTTGAGTCAAATTTTATCGCAAGGGCTATAATTACCCAGAGGGGGAATGACAGAAGCAATAGCACAGATGCGATAACTGTATCCATAATAATCTTGGAATACTCATACCAATTGTTTCTCTCATTTTCTGATAAATCAAGAAGTGGGACATCTGCTATTTTATCTATATGAACTCTTCTCGAAAAATCCAAGAAAGCCCCGGATACAATCTTAAAATCCGCCTTAAATCCATTTTGTCTGGCAATTAAATTAAGCTTATCCTGAATAGAGATATCAGATGATGCGACAAATACCTCATCAATATTCTCTTCCGTAATCTTTTCTCGCAATTCCGACAATGTCCCTATGATCGGTGCTGTTCTCTTCTGTTTTTTATTACTCTCCTTCCTCGTAGCATCTTCTTGTAGAAATCCCACCACCTCATATCCTAATGGGCTATTTTCTACTTCTTGCCATACCGCATCAGCGAGCCTGCCTGTCCCAATTATCAAAGCCCGCTTTAGTTTAATATCCTGCTTATGCGCTCTCTCAACTACACTTACGAGTGAGCGTGAGAGACTGAGCAGAAATAAATTCATTCCGCATGAAAATAAAATAATTGATCTGCCTATCTGCAACTCTTTAAATAAAAAGGAAAAGGACATGCATATGAGCAGCCCGTAAAAAATAGTTGTAATTAACGCAGAAAACTGTTCAATCTTGGACACATCCTGACGCCATTGCTTGTAAAGCCCAAAATAGGAAGAAAGTACTATCCAAATAAGAAGTACGCCAGGCAATGCCCGCAAATACACGGGAAAAGGATTAATTGGAAGGGTGAAGAATCTATTCAGTTTATATCTTATGTGATATGAGCTTATCCACCCTAAAGAAATAAAGACTATATCCAGTATCACCAAGAGAAAAAGACGTAATGCAAAGAATACATTCCCTAATAAATAGCGTTTCCATAACCTTTTAGGCTCTATACACAATCGAAATAGCCACTCAAAGCCTATTTTTCTTATAAAAATAGGAGCCCTCTTCACCTTTTCGGCATAATAATCAAATAGTCCCCCAACTCCCCAACATATAGGCACATTAAGGTACTTTAGATTCTTCTTAATCCATTTCTCTTGCTTGGGGGCCCCCATACCCACAAGTAATATATCAGGAGAGGATTTATTAATCATCTCAATAATCTTATCCTCATCAATATCAGCAAAAAAGCCATGGTGTCTGCCCACGATTTGTAGTCCTGGAAACCTTAAGAGAAGATTTTTTTCCATCTTCTCAACAATTCCATATCCTCCTCCCAGCAAGAAAATCTTATATCCTTTATCTACACATAGATTGCATAAATCAGGTAAAAAATCTCCCGCGTTCACCCTTTCGGGCAACCGGGAGCCAAATAGTTTTGACGCATGCACAATTCCCATACCGTCGGCATACACGAGGTCCGCTTCTTCAATAATCTTGCGATATTTCTTATCAAAAAAACATTTATTTATACAATCCACATTTATATACACTATCTGATGAGGCTTATCCTCTTTTATGAAATCTTCAATCTTTTGCAGCACGTCCCTTGTTGTCACGCGATCTATGGGAATGCCAAAAAGCTTATTTGTTTTATCCATGCGCGTAATCCCTTATATGGCCTATAACCGCTTTTGCTCCTCTGTAAATATAATGAATATCATTAAACGACCTGATCTTCTTAATATTTCTGATTATAAATTGGGGAGTTAAGAAACATTTGTATAACTTCTGACAATAGTCTGTTATTTCTTGTGGTTCAATCCCGGGAGTAATAAGAATGGGCTCCGACATATCATATTTTGCATAATCAAAGGGGTCTATGCGAAACCAATTTTTCTCTTTTGCCTGTTTATAGAGTCTCGTGCCAGGATAGGGAACGGCGGTAGTTGCCTGAAGCATTTCAATATACCCCTTCCTCATTAAATCATTGGCACAATTGAGAGTTTTCTCTACATCTGCTCTACTCTCCCATGGATAGCCTATCATAACTGTAAGATGTATGTCCAATCCATATGATGAGATCCTTTTACATTCATCCGGTATGTTTTTACCGATAATCCCTTTATGCAATCTGTCGAGGGTTGTCTGGACAGCTGATTCCATGCCCATTTTTAATTTACGAAAACCTGCCCGTTTCATTAATTGCATTTGATTATGCTTCAAGGAGCCGAATCTCATATTACATGAAAATAAAATTTTCTTGGAAAGTCCCCTTTCAATCAGCCCTTCGCAAAACTCATCCAGCCACTCACCTGCTGGGAAGGTGCCTGTATCATCAAATATCTCTTTTGCGTGATAAACATTTACCAACATTTCAATTTCATCAAGAAGATGCGTGGGTGATCGTACAATAAATTTCGGATAGAGTATTGTCCATGAACAGAATGTGCATTTGTGCCAATGACAATCCCTCCCGGCTTGTACATAAAAAAATGGGCGATATCGTTTCCATTTCTCTCCATAGAGATACGCTTTGGTCAAGGAGCGATCAATAAAAGGCAGTTGATTGAGATCAAGGGTAAGGTCAAAATTCCCTGTATTAATGACGCTCTGTCCCTGCCGGTACCATATTCCGGCGGCAAGATCAGTGTTATCTCGTATATGGTGTGAAATATTTACCAATAATTGATCGTAATTGCCTCCCCTTATAATAAAATCAACCGAAGAATTCTTAAAACTCTCTTCGGGCAAGGCAGTAACATGATCACCAACCAAAGCGATCTTCAATGCATCACCATATTCCTGTTTAAGCTCATTGATAATCTGCCAGTGCTGTTTTATTATCGGGGTTTTTGTCTCGAATACGATTAAGGCAGGCACGTTTTCTCGCAGTATCTTCAAGAACTTAGCATAATCAATCCCTTCCGCTATACAATCATTCCACACAACCTCAAATCCGGCTTCTTTTAAAAGCGTCGCTCCCATAGCCATGGTAAGGGGATAAATATAAGAAGGGCTATGGTACCACTGAAACTGCCTATTTTGGGTCAACATAGGGCTTCCTCGCCCTCGTAAGGGAGGGTAACTAATAATTATTTTCATGTGAAATCCTTCTCATCTGATAGCAAAAAATACCTTATTCTTAATTATCGGAAAAAATAGTAGGATTAATACGAAATATCACTCAATCTTTTATTCTACTCTCCCTATTAAAAAATTTTTGAATTCCAGTTTTCTATTGTTTTTTAGAATGATAACTATACTATAAAGATCTTTTCGTATATATTCAATAAAATTTTATTTTTTATAGGACAATTACAAAAAATGTCAGATAGATTATCAAATATTCCCTTACCTTCTCTCTTGATTTAAAAAAGTCAATCAATACAAAAGCTTCTCATTTTATGTGAAATCCTGCACGTATGAAGGAGAAATGACATAAATTGTCATAAGTGAACAAAAATTGTTTTCTACTCTTACAAAAAAACAATAAGTTAAAAGATATTTATGAAATTTTTTTTGGCATTAGTTTTGCTTCTGTTATTTTTAGATTAAAATGTGCAGTGGAGGGGGCTTTTATCTTTGATAAACAAGGAGAATAAAATATTAAGAAAATTAAGTGAGAAAATCGTTTCAAAGAATTAGTTATATTAAGAGCCAGGACTTATAAATAGCCCATACAGGTAGTGAGACATAATGGCTTATAGAGAGTAAGCCCAGAGATGGAGAATATAAGGGGGTGCAGGGAATGTTGTGAGCTATTTATAATCAGGACACTTAAAGAAAGGATTTAACTATGAAACGATTTTCAATTATAAAAATTATTATTTTCATAGCATTTGTCCTCTTATCTTTTCAGGTAATGACTATTCCTGCCAAAGCCCAACTTACTGATCAAGATATTCAAACGTTAAATGAAGAGATTCTTTCCAATGGATACAACTTTACTATTGGGCTCAATTCAGCTACCGCCCGTTCACTACATGATCTCGCCGGTTTGGTACCCCCTGAAAACTGGGACAAAGACGCATCAACAGACGTATCACGGTTTCAAGCAATGGAAGATAGCGATGGGGGATACCTTCCTCCTTCATTGAATTGGTATGATATAAATCCGGTAAAAGATCAAGGGACTTGCAGAGCTTGTTGGGCCTTCAGCACGGTAAGTGTCCTGGAGAGCGCCATTACGATAAGCAGTGGGGTCGAAATAGATTTATCAGAACAATACCTGATCTCATGTAATTGTGATAATAATTGGGATTGTACGAATGGTGGCTGGTTTGCCCATGATTATCATGAATGGAAAAACTGTCTTGAGGAAGAAGAGACAGGGGCAGTGTTAGAAACTGAATTTCCTTACGGAGCTTCTGATACCCCCTGTACAGGTTCTTACACTCGTCATAAGATCATTAATTGGGCCTTTATTTCAAGTACTTCCCCTATACCGACTGTCAATGAGATTAAGCGAGCACTCTTGAATTATGGCCCTATATCTGCGGCAGTCGTGGCAGACTCTTTCTTCCAGGCATATACGGGGGGAATTTTCGATGGGTGCATTAATGATGTAAATAATGTAAACCATGCTATTGTCTTAACAGGGTGGTGTGATGATGTAACTGTTCCTTCAGGCGGATATTGGTACCTTAAAAATTCATGGGGGGAAGGCTGGGGACAAAATGGATATATGCGTATTGCCTATGGTGCGAATTGTGTAGGATATGCAGCAAATTTTATTACCCCTGCTGTTGCGCCTGTTGCTTATTTCACAGGCTCGCCCACATTTGGGATACCCCCTTTAACTGTTCAGTTTACTGATCTATCCCTATACAATCCTGATGCCTGGAGTTGGGACTTTGGTGATGGGAATATCTCGTGCGAGCAAAATCCCACACATATATTTACCGATCCCGGGATTTATACGGTATCTTTAATTGCACACAGTGCATTTGGCCCTTCTGATCCGCTGGATTTTGAAAATTATATAACCATTGTTGTTGAAAACACAAGAACCTTTTGTGATAGTTTTGATACTAATAAACCTAGTTTAAACCCTTATCTTGGGAACTGGGAGGTTGTTGATAATAAATATCAAGGATATTATTCATCCAAAGGCTTTTCATTTGGTGACGTGGGCGAGGTAGAAAAAGCTATTATTGCACTTGATTGGACTTCATTATCCAGCAACGGTTGGCTGATGGGCCGGATTGATTTTGGATGGAAAAATGAAGCAAATTTTCGCTGCATTGAAATGAAAGATGGAGAAAACAGATGGCATATCCGCGAATATAAAGATGGCGTAAGATCATCATTAGCAAACGTGAAAGAAACTATAGAAACAAATAAAGAGTATCATCTTGAAGTGAACATTGATGAAAATGGTCTTGTCACCCTATTCGTTGATGGAGTTGAAAAGTTATCTTATGATTTTGGCACGCCGGTTTCCGGGAGGCTGGGAGTTGGTGTGGAGAATTCAAAATCTCGTTTTGATAACATTTGTATTACAGTTGAAAATAAGACTCCTGTGGCAAAGGATGGAAGTTACAATACTGATGAGGATCAATCCATCAGTGATGAAATGTATGCTTCTGATGCAGAAGACGATAACCTTACCTATAGTATTGTTTCTCCTCCTGTTATGGGTATAGTTGAAATTACCGATGCAGCAACAGGAGATTTTACTTATACTCCAAATGAAAATGATTATGGGGATGACAGTTTTACCTTTAAAGTCAATGATGGAACTATTGATTCCAATACTGCTACCGTTACCATAACCATTGATCCCGTCAATGACAAACCAGTGGCTTCAGATAGTACCTTCAGTACTAATGAGGATGTTGTTATTACTGAGGATTCTCTGGACGCTTCTGACATAGATGAAAAAGATAACCTCACCTATAGTATTGTTTTTCCTCCTTATCCTGATATGGGTATAGTTGAAATTACCAATGCAGCAACAGGGGCTTTTACTTATACTCCAAATGAAAATGCTAATGGGACTGATAGTTTTGCTTTTAAAGTCAATGATGGAACTATTGATTCCAATACTGCTACCGTTACCATAGAAATTGTTCCGGTCAATGACGCCCCCGTTATTACGTCACAAGCCCCAAAGACCGCGATTGAGGATGAAATGTATACCTATAATCCAACTGCACTCGATGTTGACCATGTTAATTTAACCTGGTCCTTGAGTACTGATACTGAAGGCATGATTTTCGATAGTGCAACAGATACAATTTCCTGGACCCCTGGTGAAGGAGTATTAACCTCAGACATTGTTCTGCTTACAGTATCTGATGCCCAGGGAGATTCCGATAGCCAAGAATTTACCATTTCCGTTACACCCGTCAACGATCCTCCTGTTATTACATCCGAGGCTCCAACCACCGCCACTGAGGATGAAATGTATACCTATAACCCAACTGCACTCGATGTTGACGATGTTAATTTAACCTGGTCCTTGAGTACTGCTCCCGAAGGCATGAGTATCGATGGTGCAGGTAAAATTTCCTGGACCCCTGGTGAAGGAGTATTAACCTCAGACATTGTTCTGCTTACAGTATCTGATGCCCAGGGAGATT
>JBLIRR010000060.1:0-32496 GCA_049472395.1 bacterium
CTCTAATTTCCTTAACCCATGATACAATAATTTATATTATTTTTTTGTGTATATCCTTCCTTTTTTCAAATTTTATAATTATTCATCCCCTTGCTTCAAAAAGCGAATTCTTATTAATAAATCTGTTCTCTCCCGATTTTACTATAAGAATTCTGAGGACTTGATTTTCACCGGTAAAATACAGTCTATTGTAAATTGTTGGACAAGCTTAATCCTGAGGATCACGGCATTAAACTGAGCGTAGCGGTCACCAACCGCATAAGAAAGGTCTTCTGGTTTCTTGAATTGTTCCAAAAGTCTGTCCAAAAAACTTCCTTCTCTTTCAAACCTCATTCAGGATTCCAAGCAAGGTCGTTGCCGTTAAAGCTGAAGTATTGACCTCATCATCTTTAGCTTATAAGAGTATATCTGTTACTGCAATAAAACCGATAATAAATTATTCGCATAATTTTTGTATAATGCTGTTAGAAAAAAAGTTAAACCCTTATTTCCCAATGGTGTATCTAAATCTCTTTTTCAAAAAAGAAAGAATTGGTTGACCCAAGAAAATAAAGGAATAGAGGCAAAAGGACAAATAACAGTCAATAAGGGAGGGAACGGTTTTTATGACAAAACGATTAAATCGTATCTTAATCCTTAGTTTCTGGGCGGCTATGATTTTGAACAGCAGCGGATGCCTTCGGTCAACTCAAAAGAAGGTGGTTCACACGAGAGAAAAAATTCCATTGAAAGATGTTATTCCGTTGACAGCCGGAAACATTCGAGGCCATGCTACCCTTTATAGAGAAGGATGGACTGTGATTTCTTCAAGCAGTAAAGCTTTGGATTATGCGGCGAGAAAGTCTATCGAATCCTCTAACAATGCTCTAAGAAATATTACAAGAGAATATTCAGGTCATACAAAGGATTACTACGCAGATATTAAGAATGATATAGTTAATTCTTTCTCGACAGGAAAAGAAGCTCTGGCTTATGGAAAAGATATGAGTGGCCGTATACTTGAAACGACTCACTCAGTAGCAAAATACGAGTTAGGCTATGCCAATGATAAGTTCAAAAATGCTGTTGATAAATTCGTCAAAGGAAATATTTCCTTATCAGAAAGAACAGGGGAAGATTTTAAGGAATTACTCACATTGCCAGGGAACCTGTTTAACAAGTTAAAAAGAGATTTCAGTAATATAGGCGGGATTGTCAATAAAACGAATAAACAGGTGTCCCGTAAAATCAGCCTTTCTTGGGAAAAATCTTTTAAAAGAGCCAGCCAGGAATTTAAATCGGAGTATGAAAAATCGAGCAAAAAAGGGAATGCACTTACTGCCCTCGGACCAATTTTACATGGATATCTAAAGGCTCTTTATCATGGCATCGCAGCCCCGGTATCAAAAGCTCTTTTTAAAACCACTGTTTCGAGTGCCACACATGCCGTTTTTCTACCTATAGCCACTGGAACTGTCGTCGCGGGGCGCACTATTCAATCCATTGGCTTAACCTTTTATTATGTAGGAAAAACGGGAGTCAAAATTGTCTCGCCCACTGTTGAAGGCGGCCTATTGGGTGGAATGGCACTTCTGTCGCTGGGATCCATCCCTGCAACTTATACTGCTGGCGGCTCATTAGGCGCAATGAATCAAGTGGCATTCACGGCTTTGGGGCCCGCATACGCGGGAGGAAAGGTGGTTACTACAACCGCTGTAGATACCGGAAAGTACGTCTGTTTTGTGACATACGATACCGCAAAGACAGCGACCATTATTACTATTAATCAGGCGAGCTCGGGAGTGGTATTGGGATATAATGCTCTTACAGCGCTTCCGACGCATACTTTAATGGGGGTGAGCGATGCGGCCGTTTTTTTGGCTTGGGACGGTCCCCGGCTTGTGGTGGCACTGGCACAAGGAAAGGTTGGAACAGGAACAGGCAAGGTGGACAAAGGTTTATATTCCATAGGGAATCTACCTGTCGGCTCTGTAGTCGATTTAAAAGAATTGGAGAATACAGAAGGGATTAAAACAAGAATAATATCCGAAGATCCTGAAGTGATTAAAAAGGTAATAGAAGAACTTCCCAAAGATCTAAGGAGGAAAATGAATAATGAATAATGAACTAATAAAAAAGATAGCCTCTTTTGTTGTGCCAGCAACTTTATTGTTCACTATAGGAGGGTGTATTAAAGCGCGACATAGGAATCCCTTAAAAAACACAAAGGCTTTAGTGAAGGAGGGGCATGTCTCCCTTTATAAAAACGGGGCCTTCGGAGTCCCGAACACCTCGATCAGACTAATCCCACCTGGACCGAGTGCATTGGATATTGCCGGTGAAATGATGGGATTACGGGCGCGGCAGTCCTTCACTGAATCGGTTAAAAAAGCAGCAGAATCAATTTATATCATTTCTGAGGGAACCGAATTGACCTTTAAGGTTTCAAAGGAGGCACATGAAAAGACACATGAAATCTCGGATGCTATAAAACGCATGACTCGCAAAAACAGTCTTCTTCTTATCAAGCGTTCTTCAACACTTGGGAAATCCATTATTGGTAAATCGTGGGAATCCTCAAAGTATATGATAAAACAAAGGAAACATATGGGAGAAAGTGTTGCGGAAGAATCACTCTCTCTAGGAAAAAAGTTGGGTGATAAGGGAACAAAACAGGGGATTAGATTTATGCGTGATTCCGAAAAACACGCTGGCCAAGTTGTGATGGATAGTACTGAGAGAGCTGCTGAAGCACTAGGATATGCAAAGAAATCCTTCATTGTCGGTTATGCCACAGTTCCCAAAAAGTTGAAAGAGAAAACCATAAGAACAGGGAAGAGTATTAAAGACGCAGATCTTCTAGGTCATGTAAAAAAAGAAGATAATAGACGCTTGCGCCGGTCAAAGCAGGCCCTCAATTTACTCGTTAAAACCTTTAAAGAATATGGGGAAAATGTCAAAGAATCGTTTCGTAAGGCAGGGAAGGAGCTTAGAAATTCTTCAAGACTCACGGGCGTGAGCCTAGCTATATTAAAATCCGCGCGTTGGGCGCTTCAGGGCTTGATGTGGGATGCCACCATCAAGCCTATTGCCAATGTATCGGCAGCTTCGGTAGGATATATTTACGTCAATTGTATTGCTTTCCCCACAATGATTGTTGCGCGTGAAGGCAAGTCCACCGCATACATTGCAGCTGAGGCATCGTGGAATGTTTCTAAAACAGCCTATGATCTGATCGCCCCCAGTGGTATAGCTGCTGTGGCATGCATTTACAGTCTTTTGGATCTCACAGGATCAAATCTGTATGCAGGAACGACAATGGTGGCGGGAAGCACAATTGGAGCCAGTGAAGTGGCACTTAGTAAAACAGCGAGTATCATGATACAAAGCAGCGGTTATGCGGTTGGAAAAGGGATTCAATATGTGGGTGTGCCTTTGGCGGCTGTAGGTGTTTCGACTGGTGGAGGGACAGTCGGCACCGTAATAGGAAGCATTGGGGCAACATCAGGAGGAACAATTTACGTGTTGGGAGAAACTGCTTACGCTTCAGGTCAAGTGTTTGGAAACGTTATTGCTGGTTCGGGTCTTGTTGCCGGAACCGCAGCTTCTGTTACAGCGGGTTCTGCCTATGGCGTATACGAACTTTCAAAGGCAGTAGCTGTGCCGACAGGTTATGAAGTTGGTGGAGGTGTCGTGTTAGGATATGGTACCCTATCGCACTTAGGGAGCCACTCTATTTTGGCGGTGGCTGATTGTTCTTATATGGTTCTTTCGCTCGAAGGGCCTCGATGGATTCTTTATGCTATAAAAGGGAAGATCAAGGATAAAAAGGATGAAGAGGATATGTCCGTTGGAACTATAGTCGACTTACAAAAGATCCGTGAATCAGGAGAAGAACTATATTATCTCCCGGTATCTGATGAGGAAATGAAAAATGTTGTCAATTCTGTTTATGAGAATCTCCCGGTATCATCACATTGTCCTTGAAATGCAGATGAAGAAATAAAAAGGAATGAACAAGGGGATGAGAATAAAATTAATTTCACCGAGAATGAGTCTTCGTCCAATGGATTCAACATTAAAAAGATTAATGTCTCCTCCGCTTTCTTTGGTTACCCTCGCAAGTTTAACACCTGAATCACACAAAGTAATCATTGAAGATGAAAATTTGAAAGAAATTTATTATAACGATAAACCAGATTTAGTAGGAATAAATGTAAATGTTGATACATCAAAGAGGGCCTTTGAAATATCTAAAAAATATAGGGAACAGGGGATTAAGGTTGTTTTTGGTGGTATTCATGCGTCGGTAAATCCTCATCACATGCTTGAACACTGCGATAGTGTAATAATAGGTGACGCAGAAGAAATGTGGGGCAGGTTGATTACAGATTTCCAAAATAATAAATTAAAGCCTCTCTATCAAAATTGTGTCCCTCCTGATTTAGCTAAGATTCCAATTCCCAAATGGAATATGATAAATAAATCTGAATATTTATATCACAATATTGTGGTGACAAGTCGCGGTTGTCCCTTTAAGTGCGACTTTTGTTACAATAGTAGTTTCCACATCAAAAATCCTTATAGGAATAGACCAATTGAAAATGTAATCAATGAGATCAAGTCGCTCGATACAAAACAAATTATGTTTATTGATGATAATTTTATCGGGAACATTTCGTGGACAAAAAAATTCATTGAAAAAACCAAGCCTTTAAAACTTATTTGGCATGCTGCTGTTTCTACTAATCTGATCCAACATAAAGAATTAATAAATGATTTTGCAAATTCCGGATGCAGGAGTCTATTTATTGGCTTTGAATCTATTAATCATGAGTCAATCAAATCTGTTAATAAGAAACAGAATAGAATTGAAGAGTATGAAGAACTAATCGAAATATTACATGATTATGGTATTATGGTTAATGCAAGTCTTGTTTTTGGTTTTGATCATGATAGACCGGATATATTTCAAAATACATTAAACTGGTTGATAAAAAATAAGGTTGAGACAATGACTGCCCATATTTTAACACCATATCCAGGTACCCGGCTATTTGAGAAACTTAAAACAGAAGGTCGAATATTTGAGTATGATACAAGAAAATATAATACGGCAAATGTTGTCTTTTACCCCAAAAATATGACTGGTGCTGAATTGAAAAATGGGTATTTGTGGATATATCGCCAATTTTATTCGTTTAAAAACATTATTAAAAGGAGGCCGAAAAACAAATCAATTCAAAGACCATATTTTCTCTTTAATTTTGGCTATCGTAAATATGGAAGAATAACATCATGTATCGGTAAATTGGGTTTTATGCACAAGATCGGTGAATTGGGCAGAAAACTGGCGTATGGAATTGATTAGTGATGGAACAGCAAAATGCAAAACGGCTATTTGACATATTTTTTTCATTAATTGCACTATTAATATTTATTATTCCGATTACGATTATAATATTTGTTATAAAAATATTTGAGAGAAAAGAAATAATCTTTTATCAAGAACGTATCGGAAAGAATAAAATTCCTTTTAGGATATTGAAATTCCAGACATTGATTAATGAGCACCCTACAAAATTGGGGGGAATCCTACGAAAAACAGGATTAGACGAGTTGCCCCAATTTATCAACGTATTTAAGGGCGATATGAGTATCATCGGACCACGAGCCTTAACTATAAATGATATTAAAAGACTTAATTGGGATAGTGACTATTATCAATTTCGTTGGTCAGTAAAACCCGGTATCAGTGGTTACGCGCAAATATTTGGTGGCCAGAACAAACGAACATCCTTATTTTGGGACAAAAAATATGTGGATAAAAATAATTTACGTACAGATTTCTGTATTATATTCGTATCTTTTCTAATGAATATTTTCGGTAAAAGAAGAATACGAAGATTAATTTGGCAAAAGAAAGATTTAAAATAGTCAAAAGGTTTTCATAAAAAATCGACCTCGTTATTATCGATAAGGTAAAACAGGATATAGCCTTTAAATCTCTCCATCATCTAGATTACTGGATCAAGGATAAGCATGACTATTTAAAGAACAATGGGCATCTTAACAGGAATAATCTATCAAGGGTTCATGCACTCTACCTTTATGGAAGATCGTTTTTTATCGACATTAAGCCTATTCAGGGAATGCTGAGGAATCATTGAATTAATTTCTAGAGCAAGCAGCACGCTATTGGCTGAGAGTAAATTCAAGGCTGTCCCAGGGGCATTTGGCTCTTGCCTGCAGCCGGTTTGGCGACACAAAAACAGCAGAGAAAATAGTGGCATCCCTGAGAGAGCGCTCTGTTTCAGATGAAGAGATGGGGATGTTCTGGAGAGAATTGGAGCACTCATGTGTCGTGAAGGACGGCTTATTCATGTCCAACTGAAAGAGGCTCCTACCTAACCGCCTTGGAAATAAACGAATGTCCGATTTTGAAAAAGACTGTAAGGAGCCTGCACAATAAACAATAAAGATAAAATATCACATGTGACTGGCAATAATTTCAGCAGCTCTTTCGGTGGCGCTATTGGATCCCCATGTACTTGTCCGAATCCTGCCACATTGATCATCGTATGTCCGCTTAAGGGGAAGGAGGATTCGTTTTTTTTTAAATTGTGTGGTCTCAGCCACTGAATTGTATCCGGCTGCCGTGACGATCCGATATGCCAGGGGATAAAGATTTTGAGCAGGGAAATAGGCAAAACTTTCGTATCCGGGAATTTCTTCGGCAAAGGGAAGAATAAGGGCTATGTGCTCCTCACTATTTTTCTGCATAGTGATCCTCTTGCAGGATTTTTGTACAAGCCTATGCACCTCGTGTAGAGGGCCACTATGCACAACAAGTCGAACTTTTTTAGTATGTAACATCTCATCAAGCCGGTGGGGAATAGGAAGGGGAAAGAGATGGCCAGGGAACCGGATCCTTCCCTTCAGAGAATGTATCTCGATTTTCGCCTGATTTAATAGGGCAAGGTGTTCAGGTGTCAAAGGTTCCAGCGTGATGATGCATTGGACCTGAGGTGCTTGTATATCCCACTGCTTCATCCCTATTGTTTCAAGATACGTTCGAACGTTAAGTCGTCTGGCTAAATAGATGAATTTCAATCTTATGCCGGTAGTATTCCTCCATTCTCCCCGAAGCCCCCAAGGAAAGGAGTCGAGCACCACTATGGAAGGTTCCATTTCTTTAAAATAGCGGAGAACATAATGGGTCCAATTTTTCGATGCTATATAATCAATATAAAGGCCCGTGATACGGGCACAACCTTCGGCAAAAATGGAATTCGTTATAATTCGGGATGGGATGGTATACTTTTTAAGTGCAAGGCAGAGCGCACTGCAGCGCAGCAGGTGACCCAATCCTGCTCCGGGGGCAGAAAAGATAACTTCCTTCATGGCCATGCTTATTTACCTGCCGCAAGAAGAAAAAGACAAATAAAAGTACGCATCTTTTGATCAATAGAGGGGAGTAAGAATGCCCCCAATACGGCAGTTGTATGGCTGAAACTTTTAGAATACGCCACTTCAATACCCTTTTCATCTTTTGCCTTTGTCTTGTCTGTGTCAGGATAGTACTTAATTTTTCCATACACCTTGTCGTGCTGTCGCACTTTTATTTTTTCATCGGATATCTTCATCTCAAACGGCTCTGCTCCTTCGCTCAACTCTATTTTTATTTTCTCTGCCCTGCATTGTATATATGCATAGAAGGCCCCATCGGATTGTGTCATTCGCAGCTTACCTGAATTCATTACACCCTGGGCAATCATCTCCTTCCCGCCTTTCCCTTCATTACCACTAAAATAAGTCACCTTCCCATCTTTCGTCAAGGACACGGTAAATGATCGGCCCTTCTCTGTGCCTGTCCATGTTCCCTCTTCAACCTGTTGAAGCGTAAGGGTGCTAAGGCCATTATTAAAAAAGATTTGCCCCTCAAACCTACCGGCATGTACCGATATGGCCCACAATAAGACGATGACCATGACAACATTGCATATCGTGTGCTTCCACATATTATATTTCCTCCTTTTTTGATAAATGATGAAAAATTTCATTTTCCTCTAAAAAATCGTCACAGTATTCACAAATACCGAATATATGACCGGAGCCCATGGAACAGCAGACTTCGTCTCTCACCTGACTTCCCAAAACTTCACCTAATGATTGGGTTATGAGATTACCATAGGACGGGATCCCCTGCCTGCCCATGCAGCAGGGGTAGGTGAGTCCATCCGCATCGATGAAAAGATTGAACCAGGGAGCATAACATATCTTCTCTTTGTAGAAGGTACCTGCATATTTTCCCGCCAATACACGCCCTACACTCTGAGGTGATGACCAATCAACCGGCAACCTGCTCAACTTATCCCTCCACTCGCACCATCTATCCGCCAATGTGCTCCACTGTAAAGGAGAGGGTCGTAGTTTCTTTTTCTCCGTATTCACAGGCAAAAGATGCCAGGCATCGATGTGTTTTTCTTTAATCATTGCATGGAGCTGATCAAGGGAAGAGATAGTGTCTCTTGTGATAAGCGTGTTAATGGCAATGAGGGGGTGTTTTTTCTTCTTATATTTTAGAAGGTAATCAAGGCCTTTCCACGAGGCCTTCCACGCTCCTTTTGATCCGCGCATGGCATCATGGACCTCTGAAAAAGGTGAGTCAATGGAGATAGTGATTGTATGAATCCGCGCGTTTACCAGAAAACGGGCCATTGTCTTATCAAGTAACGTCCCATTAGTGGTCATATTGACCTGAAGCCCCTCATCATTTGAGAATTCAATAAGCTCCTGATAATCTTTCCGCAATAGGACTTCACCACCTGAAAAGTGAATCTTCAGAAGTCCCATACGCTTTAATTCAGCAATAATTTCTTTTATTCTCCCTGTGGACAATTGATCAGATTTAGTGCCAAGAACACGGGGTTTTTGCCAAATACGGCAGAAGGTGCATCGCAAATTACACCGAAAGGTGAGCTTTATTTTACAGGACAGCGTGGGGAAAGAATAGCAGGGTTCTTTCTGTATATGAGTGATTTTATCCATAAGGTGCGGCTGAATTTCCAAAATTTTTCGGATATTCATTGCGGATCACTCTCATTCTCTAACCCTAAACATTGCAGCTCTCTTGCAAGAGAAAAATTCTCTCCCACATATCCCTTGACCCGGTTTTTCATCACCGCAAGCTCTCTGCTATTGAGAGAAACAGCCTCATGGGTAACAAACGCAGCCTTTTTTCTATCCTCAGGCGGAAACACAAAACCGGTTTCTTGATGGTCAATAATATCCTTCATCCCATCAACGCCAGATACGATTGGTATACAGCCTGACGCCATGGCTTCCAGTAATACATTAGGGAAGCCATCAAAAAGAGAGGGTATCACCATAAAATCACACGCCGCATAATAGGCAGGGAGAAGGTCCCGTTCTACAAAGGAAATCCGTATGCATTTGGGAGAAAGAGAAGGATCATTGAGGATTTGATTCGTCTCATCATCTGTTTTCCCCACAATCAAAAGACTGACTTTGTTAAGAAGACCGGCATCTCTTACAGCCCTTAGCCAAAAGGACACCCGCTTTTTATACTTCAATTCTCCGAATAATCCTACTACTCTTTCTCCCTGTGGGGATAGCCGGCTCTTTAAATCATCACATATTTTTCGTTCTCCGGCGAGAAGCTCAAATTGACTTACGTCAACACTATTAGGGGTCCAGACAACCTCTTTTTGAGGAAAAAGGGCCTTGAGCTTGCGTATCTTATCCTGTGATACGGCACCAATCATCCCAGCCAGGGCTAAAGCCTGAGACACGGTTGGATGGTATTTGGGATCAAACCAGTCCCTGTCAAAATCATTGCCTCGTACCATTACGAGAGACTTCACATTGAGCCAGAGAGCGAAAGTCGACGCCATGAGGCCTGTCGAATTCGCACCAAAGCCAATGATGAGGGAGTAAGGGTACCGGCAACTTCTCTCCATAATATAGTGCCATGCCGTCTGAGCAGCATTACCTATATGGCAGGGATAATGAATGATAATATCCATACCATTATCCCTGGGTTTCTCGTCGCAGGTGATGGTGTGCGAACCTGAGAGAAAAAAAATAGTATCACAACAGACACCCATTCTGCGGGCTCCTTCAACCTGACGCTGACAACTTACGGCCATGCCTCCTGAAACAGGAGGATAATGCTGGGTCACCCAGAGAAGATGATGTTTCATAAAGCTCACTTTCTCCTGTTTAACTTTCCATAAAATCCTCTGTCTCAAATCCTCCTGCTCCCGGCTCTTCCGACACATGGGTATTTACGGGTTCAGCACCCTCATCCCATGAGCCGGCCGCCCCGGCACCGCCAAATTCTCCCTCGTTCTCAGTAGACATGGGCTGAGAGTTATGCGAAGTGGATCTGTCAAAGGACCGACTGTCGTAATCATTATAATAATGATCATGCCCATAATATACGGGTTGATACCCATAGCTTTCATAATAGCGATGACGGTTCGACGGACCTCGATATGCCCTTCGCCGACTGCCTGTTTTTTGACGAAAGGCACATTCCGGGCACATAAGCTTTGATTGTGTCGTAATCATATGCTCTTTACAAATAGGGCGATTACAGAGTGCGCAGTGGGTCTCCATTGATTCTCCACATTCCCTTAAGGTTAAAAGTCCTACTTTTGCCAAACAAATATCTCGCTTCTCAATGGTCATGGTGTTCCTCCTTTTAAGCCTTACATGATGGCTGGATCGTTGGAGTCGGGTTGAGCACAGAATAGAGTTTTATATACATTCCAACAATCTCTTCCGGCTTGACATATTCCTCCGGCAGATCATGAACCGATTTAAATTTGAAGCATTGTGTCAGTTTACATATACGGGATCCCTTTTTTTCTGCCATTTTCATTGTGCTTTGCGTGTCCAGTTCACCTATCTTATCATCACACCATACCAACTTATTTCCGGCAGGCACTAAGGCAGCCGTTACACTGACTGTCTGTTTCCATTTTCGTTTATGTTTATATTTTCCACGACAATTCCTCCAATAGCGATCAAAGGAAACGGATATATGCTTCATGGTGAGCATAAGGGCAGTGCCATCGGCAAGGTATGCGGTGAGGTGACACCACGGATTATTATAGATTGTACGGACAAGCTTTTTAAAGCGGCCAGGGGGAATATTCTCTTTGCGTGTTATCTTCTTCTTATCATTGTGGGGTGACAGGTCAAGATCAAGTGTTACCTTACCTTTGGCTCCAATATCATCTTCAAAGGTTTCTAGTACAGGCAAAATAGTTATACGAAAATCATTAATCAAATTTATTTTATTCAATTTATAAAGAAGAACAAACATTGTTATAAGAAAAATAATCTCGCTCACTATAATAATCCCGCCTACCACAAGAATAAGAGGAAGCAAAGAATGGTTACTCAAAGAGTTACCTACAATGATGAGGCCAAATATTGTCACAAAGAGGAGAATCCCTCCGATAACGCTCCAAGTCTTATTTCTTTTTATCCTTGAATCCGTATTTTCATCATAGGCAGCAAGCTGCGTGAGAAGATCGAGCCATACACTTAATTTTCTTCTTCCCCTCACTCTTTTTCTGGTGGCAGCTATTTTAGTTCCCGGCGATATGTTGTCTAAATCTACCTGTTTCATAAAGCCTACCTTTCTCCCTGCCTCATCAATTGGACCGGGTTATTCGGTTAAAATATGATATTAATTCCGGATGAATACGATTTACTGAAAATCTTGCTTGTGCACGGAGAAATGCGCGTCGTGACATGTGTGCTCTTACCATGGGTTGAGATGCCATGTGTTTTATGGCCAAAGCCAGCGCCCGTGGATCCTCCGGCGGGACAAGGAATCCCTCCTGCCCATGACGCAATAGCGCTCGTGTTGCTTCTAAATCAGAGGCAATGACCGGTGTGCCACAGGCGAGTGATTCGATGATTTTAATGGGACAGCAACCCTGCACGATATTCCTCCGCGTTTCCAAGAGAGGAGCAACAGTAAACTCAAGATGGGCAAGCATGGATGCGAAATTCTTCTGAGAAAGGGGTTTATGGAGAAGTATCCTTTCCTCCATCCCGACTTTTCTGATATATTTCTTAAGTCTTTTTAAGACCTCTTTCCGGCCTCCGGTAAGAATGAGCATTTTATAATCCGGTACATCCTCAGATACAAGGGCAAAAGCCTCCACAGCTACCTCTACTCCCTGCCAGGGGTGCAGACTTCCAACATATCCAAACCACCGGCCTGTATTCATCTCATGGATAGGCAACCTCCTTTGGTCAGTTGCCTGGTCAGTCTCCCTTTGTGCCCCTGTGATCTGTGGTACATTCGTGGTGAGGGAGCCGGATGTCGGAGAGCACTCAAAAAAGATATCAGCAGCCGCATTATGGATCACCACAATGCACTCTCGCGATATCCCTAATTGAACCAGCGCTGAACGCGTTATCGGTGACACTGTAATGATACCATCAGAATGCTCAAGACAGAAAAATTCCATATCCTGCATCTTTTCGAGCAATGCATGGGACTTACTAATATTCGGATATGTATAGGGAAGTTCCCACGAGGGGAGAGCATTTACCTCGAAAATAGTAGAAAAATTGCGTCGAGAGCTTAATATGGGATATCCGCTCCATGGATCGCGAAAGACACAAAGCTTCAGGTGATCCTCAATATCATCAATTATTTTAAAAATATAGCGGTTGAAACCACGGGCCCGTTGCAGCATATTCGGATGATAGAGTTTATAACGAATAATCGTGAGTGCACCCTCTTGCTGATAGGAGGGCATATCACCATATCCCAGGCATAGGAGCAATACAGGAGGATAGCTTTTGGCCAGAGCCTGGACTGTGGAAGCCATATGGCTCGATGCTCCTTTGGGCCTTGGAAAAGCTTCAAAGGCAATAAACATCGAGCGAAACAATGGAAGCATTGACGTGCTTGGCTCCTGTCTTATATAATTATGAAAATTCACCTATCCTCTTAATTTCTATTAATCGGAATATGGGAAATTGTAATCGTTTAAGGATTTATTTTTAATAGAGGGGAGAATATCTCATTCATTCTTTTTGAAAATATATGCTTTCCCTGCCAGTATTTCAACTTTTTTATATCCACATAACTTTCTTATAATCTCTCTAATATCGACTTTCACTTGACCATACATTTCTTTTCGCCTATATTTGGGGATAAAAACATATGGTAAATGCAATTCCATTTGGTGTATGATAAACTTGAATTATCCATGCTGGATGCCCTCCTCTGTTTATGACTCTGGCTTGCGAAACCTTTGTCATAATACCAGGGAAGGGCTCTTTTATCATGTTCATCGGTACTTCCTATTCCGTTCTCCCACGCATAGCGTGGGGCTTAATCTGGAGTTATGAATTGGAACTTGATATGATGAGTTGGAGAGATACTGTTATTCCCTGTGATGGAGGGTTGATCTTACCATATCTGTAACAAGAGTTCGGCGGGCTTGATTGATGATCTAACAAACAAAACTAAGCCATAATCCGAAAAGGTTAAGTATAATGAACTTGTAAAAAGTCATCTCGTTGCTTAGAGGATTTTTTTGATGGAACATATATTAGAACAGATTAACAGTCCTAAGGATTTGAAGCATCTTTCTGATACTCAATTACACAACCTTTCTGTTGAAATCCGCGATTTCCTTCTATCAACCCTCTCAAAGACAGGTGGACATTTAGCTTCAAACCTTGGCATTGTGGAACTGACCATTGCACTGCATTATGTGTTTGATGCCCCAAAGGATAAAATCCTCTGGGATGTAAGTCACCAAACCTACCCACATAAAATCCTGACAGGCAGACGCACACAATTTCATACTATTCGCCAGTACGAAGGCCTCTCCGGCTTCTGTAAGCGTCATGAAAGCCTCTATGATGTATATGGTGCCGGACATAGCAGCACATCGATTTCGGCGGCATTAGGGATCACCGAAGCCAGAGATTTGAGAAGGGATGATTTTCATGTGATTGCAGTCATTGGAGATGGTTCGTTGACAGGCGGATTAGCCTTCGAAGGACTCAATAATGCAGGAGATCGAAAAAAACGGAATTTTATTGTAGTGCTTAATGATAATGAAATGTCAATATCGCCCAATGTCGGCGCCATATCACGATATCTTAGCCGGTTGATTACAGGGAATCTGTATAATAAATTAAAAGCGAAAACCGCTCATCTCATGAAAGCCATTCCATGTTTTGGTGAATGGGTGTTTCGACTGAGCAAACGGCTCGATGTAACCGTAAAGGGATTCATTTTGTCAGGAACCCTCTTTGAACAATTAGGTTTTAAATATGTCGGGCCCATCGATGGACACGATATCCACCAACTGATCGAAACCTTAAGTAATATCCGCGATTATGTTAACCGACCGACACTCGTGCATGTGGTGACAAAGAAGGGCAAAGGATATGTGCAGGCGGAAAAAAATGCCACAGTCTATCATGGAGCCAAGCCCTTTCAGATCAGCACAGGCGAATTTATCATGGAACAATCTCCAGCCCCCAGCTATACTAAAGTCTTTGGAGAATCTATTGTGAAATTGGCGGAAGAGGATAAACGCATCGTGGCAATTACAGCGGCGATGACATCCGGTACAGGGCTGAAAGAATTTGCAGAGAGGTTTCCTGACCGCTTTTTTGATGTTGGGATCGCTGAACAACATGCAGTGACATTTGCTGCAGGACTGGCAACTGAGGGATTCAAACCAGTTGTAGCAATTTATTCCACATTTCTTCAACGGGCATACGATCAGGTGTTTCACGAAGTCTGTCTGCAGAACCTCCCTGTAACCTTTGCGCTCGATCGCGGAGGGCTAGTTGGGGCTGATGGTCCAACTCACCATGGCGTATTCGATTATTCTTATCTGCGACATTTACCTAATATGGTGGTTATGGCTCCGAAAGATGAGAACGAACTCCAACACATGCTAAAAACAGCTATGGATTATATGGGGCCAATTTCCGTGAGATATCCAAGGGGGCAAGGGATTGGTGCTGCATTAGATAAAACAGTGCATACAGTAGATATCGGAAAGGCTGAAATCATCAAGCAGGGGAGCGATTTAGCAATCATCGCCATCGGAGGAGTTGTGCACGATGCCCTTAAAGCGGCAATGAATTTAGAGAATGATGAAAACATCTCAGCGGCAGTAGTCAATGCCCGGTTTGTCAAACCTCTCGACTCAGAGCTCATTTTCTCCTTAGCACGCACAACAGGGAAAATCGTCACAGTTGAAGAAAACATCCTGCAAGGCGGATTTGGCAGCGCAGTATTGGAACTTTTACATACCCATGATATTCAAATTCCTGTCCGTTGCATCGGATTACCAGACAAATTCATCGAACAGGGTTCAGAAAGTTTTTTACGGGACAAATATGATTTAGATGCTGAAGGTATTGAAAAAGTGATACGTAAATTTACAGTAAAAAATAAACAATTTGGCTGCCTTACTCACGGGAGGACGAATTGTACAGATTAGATCGGTAGAGAACGAATTATTTTACATCTCCCTGCGATTCATTAATATTGGCAATCCTTTCCAATATTTTATTTCGATACGCACTATTATTGCCCGTCAAGCTAAGTGCTTTATAGCACAGTTGCTTTGCCTGATGCCAATTCTCCTGTTTCATACGCAATCGTGCAAAACGATAATCCACATGGGGCGATTTCTGTGACATTCGTTGGGCCCGTTCAAACATAGTTTGGGCCAAATCCAGCTTGCCTTCATCTAATGCTTGTTCCGCCTTGTGAATCATGGCCCAAGAGGCAGGGGAAGGCTCCACTATTGATTCCCTTGCCGATATTTGTTTGGGAATACTAACCGGCCGATCCCGTGATGACTGAACTGGTCCATATACGGTACAACCGGGTAATAATAACCCGATTAATACTATCCAAATATATTTCCTTACCCAGAAAAAGCCCTGTACCCCCGTGCATTCACATGCTCTATTGCCATATATCCAACTCTCTCATAATGAACTACCCCGCCGCAAGCAGCGGGGTATCTTAAAAAGCAATGAAACGCCCCAAGGAGTGGGGTATTAAACCCAGCGCTTCGCAATAAAATTTTTCTATATTTTGTTATTTTACTTTCCCTGAATTTTTTTTATTCGGGCTATTTTAACTTATAGATCGGCCAAATTTTTTCAAAATTGTCATTTTTTTCAGCTCCCAAGCGAAAAAATTCGATTTTTTTGTCTTATTACATTCTGAGGATTTGATGCATTGAAGCCAAAAATTCGTGTGGATAAAGGCTCCTCGAGAAAAATCGATGAGCATTTAGCACAGATCATTAAGGATAAGGTAAAAAGTTTCCCATTTTTATCCTCTGTCGCAATTTATCGACTTTTAATAGCAGAGGGCGCATTAATGCCGAATCAGATTGCAGAAGGCACATTACGAAAATATATTCAAGATAATCAGTTAGCTATTCCGAGTGCCCCGTCATCATCACCCAGAAAAAAATTTGAGAAAGAACACATAAATGAACTATGGATAGCCGACTGCATGCATGGGCCTACTATTGAGCATGAGAAGAAAAAGAGAAAGGTGTATTTAATAGATATCATTGATGATTGTTCCCGAGTAATTGTGGGAGCACGATTCTTTTTCCACGAAAATAGCCTGAGTTTGCAGACTGTGTAAAAGAAGCCATAGGTCGCTTTGGCGTTCCTCACGCTCTTTACACTGACAACGGAGCAATATTTATAAGTTCTTCTCTTCAGCTTGCCTGTGCCCGGCTTGGCATTGTATTAATCCACAGTAAGCCCTATGACAGCCCATCGCGTGGAAAGATCGAGAGATTCCATAGAACAGTCCGACAGAAATTTCTCCCATCTCTCAGGCTTACGCCCATACAGTGTCTTGAGCAGCTCAATACCACCTTTGCACGATGGCTGGATAAAGAGGCAGGTCAATGATTTGTTCAGTAATTTTTGAGGAGCAAAGTTGTATTATTTTTTGACACAAAATTCACGCCGCTGATTATAACAAATTAATTGCTTCGTGTCCCGTACTTTTTTAAAAAAATAGTTAGCCGAATATTTACTTAAACAATTTGTGCTATAGTCAGTTGAAAAATGAAGTAACTTTGACCTTTGTTTGTAATTCTTTGGAATAATGAGTATGATTAGTAAAGGTCGAAACATATGAAGAAAATTATTCGATACATTAGTATATCATTACTTCCGGCTCTACTTTTTTTTACTATTGCGGAGGTTATTGTTCGTTCATTATCGCTCGATAAGCCTTCCATAGTGGCAGGAGGATCAGGTATCGGTCCGAATTCATTTGTTCAATCAGACCTTGCACTTGGTTGGGCTTTAAAACCTAATAGCTCATTCACCACTCAAAAATACTCCATAACAATTAATAGCCTCGGCCTCAGATCTCCTGAGGTTCAACCTAAAAAGAAAAATGAATTCAGAATCCTTTCTTTGGGTGAAAGTTCAACATTTGGGGTTATGGTCGGAGATTCAGAAACATATTCTGCACAATTGCAGAGACTTTTAAACAAAACAATCCAATCAAGATCAATAGTTGTAATCAATGCCGGCATTTCAGCATATTCATCGTTTCAGAGCTTAAAGTACCTTGAACTTAGAGGTTTAAAACTCAAGCCCGATCTCATTTTATTTTATCATGAAGTAAATGATTATCTACCAACGGCTATCCATGACACTAAATTAAATGAAATAGGAATTCTTAAAACAGATAAACAACTCTACGATTCCAAACTGCAAAGAATAAGTCACTTTTTTGAAAAGAATTGGGGATTCTACCGTTTTTTGACTTATAGTTACGCAAAATTTACAATCAAGAAGCTTAATCGCAATGATTTCGAAAATCCAATTGTAGATATCGGTTTGCCCGATTTACGGGTTAACGTTTGTTTTCATGAGATTGCGGCTAAAAAAGATGGGTCTTCTCCAAAACTCGATCCCTTTTTACTTGGAAGAAGGGTATCTGATGAGGAACGGCTTGAAATTTTAACACGATTAACATCCATCTGCCGAGATAATAATATACGTCTTATAATTATTCATCCCTCATATCGATATTCAAGACCACACGAATGCGTGTTAACACATTTCTGCAAAGAAAATAATGTACTCATGTTTGAAGCATACCATAGTTTACATCCCCAAAAAGTAAAACTAGACACTATGTTTATTGATTTATGGCACCCGACAGCATATGGACATACATGCTTAGCATATGATTTATCCCGCTTTATATGCAAAAAACTCTTTGGGATTCAGTCATTCACAAAGGATAGGCGGAAACTTTCTGTAGGATTAACTGATAAGAATTTGCTTTTTGAATAAAGGAAATCTCATACCACAGAAAATTTAGAAATTTACACTATTGAATGATCGCACTGATTTTTATCTTACTTTACCTTTTGTATTTTCCATTTAAGGGGATATGCTAAGAATCCTCCTCGATCTGTAGTGCGCACCACCGATGTGGTCAAACATGTACGTGTATTTTTTAACGCATGCCAGCCTTCTTCCTCGCGCGCCTCATGGCATCACGCAGAGGATCTGTCTCATTCTCTGTGCTGTTTACAGAGGTAGTGCGAGAAGCCGGCTCCTTCATTTTCTTATGGGGAACCAACTTGTTATCCTTTATTATACCGACCGTTATGGGTATTTGTGTGTGCTCTCGTTCCCTATCGTGTAATTAACACACGCGTGAGTACTCTTTTTGATAAGAGGATGCCGGTACGGCGCTGGAGTATTTCAAGAAAGAAGATGATAACCGCTGCGATGAAGAGCCATGGTGCCATTTCCCTGAGGCGAGGGCTCTTGGGAAGTGCCTTCCATATGCCGGCAAGATCGAAGCGGTTCTCACCCTGTGTTATTTGAAAGAGCTCATCAAGGAGAGCACCTCCCTGGTTTTTGAGGGCAGGTTCAAATTCCGGTGAGTAGGGAAGACATACGGGCGTGAGAGGATGCCTTTTGTTTGCAGCTATGTCAATCATGGGAAGGACTGTCTCGCCTCCGTTCAAAGGAATCTGAGCAATGAGAAGATCGACGGATTCCCACTCAAATGGGTGATTAAAGGTATACGAAACAGAAAGGGCTTCATTTGCGGGGTTCTTGTTGTGCTGCCGAGTGGCACGGCGCTTGCTATTCTCATTGATACAAATCCCAGCGATGTGACAAAAGCGAGTGCTCAGGGATTTAATGCGAAGAATGCGAATGCCCTTGAAACGATTCTTCTCATTGTGTCGTTTAGTGTAATTGCCTGTGCCCGGAAGAATTCCTTAGACGCATTAGATGCTGAGTTTTCAATGCTTTACCAAAAAGGATTATTCCCTGAGGCAACCAAGGTAGTTGAACAAGCAATGAAAGAAGCAGAAGAGATATTTGGGCCAGAGCACCTCAAGGCGGCGACATATATGAACAATTTGGCGCAGCTCTATTATTTCCAGGGCAACTATGATGACGCTGCTCTTCTTTATAAGCGGTCATTGGCAATAAGAGAAAAACACCTTGGGGAGGATCTTTTTTTATTTTTCTTATTTTTTATTAAAATATTTTAGCATTAAAACGTCTTCTAAAAATTAGGTATTTGAACAGGGCTAAGTACATCACTCCCACTGTATCCTAGCCCGAGCTGGCCTTGGTCATTTTTTCCCCAAGCCCAAAATGTGATGGCTCCATCATCTTTGACGGCAACGCTGTGGTATTGACCTGCACCAATGGCTATAACATCGGATAAGTTCGATGTCTGTATTGGTGATATGTGACTGAGGCTCCCACAATCATTGGCTACACCGATACCAAGTTGGCTGTAGCAATTCCAACCAGATCCCCATACAGTACCATCATCTCTCAATGCCAGGGTATGATTGTGACCCGCTGCAACCGCCGTGAAAGTATAAGCGCCGGATAGACCAAGTTCACCTTTGTCGTTATTTCCCCATGCCTGAACCGTTCCATCATTAACGATAACTGTATGACGCCATCCCGCATTTATTGCAGTTGAATTATTGAAAAGGTAACCAGTATAGTCAGTCGCTTGATAAGCGGTAGAGGATTGATTCCAACCACGAGCTGGATCCGGATCCGCCCTAAGATTGTCGTTCCATCCCCATGTCCATATACTCCCATCACATTTAAGGGCAACACAGTGGTCCGAACCAGCGGCTACCTTACAGACGTCAGTTAGAAATGCACTCGTATCGTTTATCTGAACTTGCGTAGGTTCAGTTTTATCGACTCTGCTGAGGTTGCCAATAGTACCATATGAACCCTCACCCCATGCCCATACTGTTCCGTCAGATTTTACGGCCAGACTAAAGTTCGATCCGGCTGCAATGCTGACAATATCAGTCAATGGGGTTCCCGACAGATATTTTACCTGTACAGGAGACATCTCATAATCTCCTGAAGAGCCATTGCCAAGCTGACCACTACTGTTAAATCCCCATGCCCAAACCGTGCCGTCTGATTTTAAGGCAAGGTTGTGTTGTGCACGTTGTCCGGGATCTTCTTCAGGGATTTGGACTCCAAAATGGCTGGTCGATATGTCAATAATGTTTAAAAGGAAAGTATCCCCACTCTCTCCCCCAAGAACTTGAGTTGGTGAGTCGATGTCATCCGTCGAATCATTACCCAATTCGCCTCTGATATTTCTTCCCCATGCCCAAACCGTGCCATCAGGCTTTAGGGCAAGAGTGTGTTTTTCTCCACCCACGATCATAGGAGCTATCGAACTTTCATCACACACATCCCCTACACCATCTCCATCGGAATCTGTCTGATCAGGGTTGGCATCATTCGGGCAATTATCACAAAGATCGCCTAGATCGTCTCCATCGGTATCAGTCTGATCTGTATTGGCAACCGTGGGACAATTATCAACATCACCGCAAATACCGTCATTATCTTGAGTGTCATTGTAGTAATCATTTGGGCACGCATCAACATCACCGCACACACCGTCACCATCAACATCATTCGAAATATCGTTGGGGCAGACATCGCAGTTGTCCCCAATTCCGTCATTGTCGGTATCAGGGTTTGGAATGTTCACATTACCTGAATCGTGAGGACAAATATCACACACATCCCCAAGATCGTCGCCATCGCTATCCTCTTGGCCTGGATTTATATTAACCGGGCAATTGTCGGCATTATCGTTAATTCCATCACCATCCGCATCATTAAAAGCAGCATACTGTGAAGGAATTCGTAAGTATGGTGAATGTAAAGAAGTATTCCAACATCCACCATGGCAGTCACCACAAATATTGTTAAAGCTTGGGCTATCAGGCTCATACATTGAGCCGGTACTGTCATTTAATGTAATATTCATGGGGCTGGGCGCATTCTGACAAGCCGGATCAAACGATACCGTTCCATTATAATATGCGATCCGGATACCCGGCTCTCGCTCTATTAATTTCCCATCGCGTATCATGGAGAGCTGTGAAGATCCATGTACATTATGACAAGTAGGGCATGAGGGCCTGCTGTCCCAAATTGAACCATTTTTCCAATCTGAATCGTACGCAGTGGAGTTCAAGCTATCCCAACTGCTAAGATGATAGTAATGAGCGTTTTTAATGCTTGGATCTTTATGTGCTATATTTGTACTTCTAAAATTCGTATCAGTACTATCATTATCTACGAATGGCGTAGATTTATGGCATTTCATACATAAGGCAAAGTCTTCCGGATTAGCGGGCTCTCCGGTATTTAAAGCTGATTCACGGGGGATGTTCAAAGGAAGCTGTTGATCGATTGACTTAAGACGGTAGCCACTTTGATAATCATTACTAGCGCCATCAACAGCGCTGGAATCATATGAACGGAAATAACCGTCAATATGGGTTTTGGTGTTATCGTGACATTCCGTGCACATCATACCGGCTCCGGGAACGGTCCCTCCGCTGGTCGGATAATTTTCAGTCGGGATCAAACCGTGACCAGTCTTGTAGTAGCCGTAGCCAATGCCGTAATTCGTAACCGCATCTTCATCGCCGACGATATTAGATGCTATCACACTATATATTATGGAAGGCTCTTCATCATGACAACCTGCGCACCATTTGTCCCTACCTGGAGAAAGCACATTGTTGACATAGACGCCTCTTTCCCAATTGGCTTTAGCGCCATAGAGAGCATCATTTACTCCATCGTAAGTACCGCCAGGACTGTGACAGGTATCACAAGCTTCAGTTTCTTCCAATGTCTTGCCATCCGCAAAATAGGGTGAGGAGTGTGGATTTTCACTGCCATGACAGGTCGAACATGCAATATCCATCACTCCGATGTTAAAATGAGTTAAATGGCTAGTGTCACCAGGCTCCGGCTCGCCAAGATGACATGTGCTGCACAAACTACTTGTAACCCTATAAAACTCTAAATAAGTTCCCGGCCCACTACCGCTTGCATCATAGCTGCTGCTGGTTGGGCTGGGATTAACATGGCATAATGAAGCACCGCACATAGTACCAATGTTGTTTCTGAATATTGCGCCAACGCTGGTTGACTGCGTGGCGTTGCTGGATGTCACCATAGGATATCCACCAGATGCTACATCTTCAACCAGATAGCTAAATCCATACCCATCTCTGCCACTGAGACTTCCATCCCTTATCATAGCCTCATTAGTCGAGCCCTCGCTCCCAGCAGCACCGTGGATATTATGACAGGAGGAGCATGTTATTGCAGAGTCACATCCTTGCATCCCATAAGGGCTTGTAGTGTTGATGTCCCAATCGGAATCCGAGAATGGCCCCATAACGCTCATAATATGCGTAAAATGATCATTAGTATCTCCCCCACTGCTGAAAGAGTAATTTGACGAGCTGGATTTGAAATTGGTATGAAACCCATCGCCAGCATCATCATCAAGTAATGCGAGGCTTTGATGACACTTAAAGCACAATCTGAAGGCAGTGCTCTTCATCAGGTTAGCATTATAGCTAAAAGTTATCCTGAAGTCAGCGGGAATCATTAACGGCACCTCTCCATCAATATATCGCAATCTATAGCCTGCAGCATATTCAACCCCAGATTCACTGGGGGAATAGTATGCTTGGTTAAAGGAATATGTCCTGGGTTCATGATCAATATGATTAACGCCTGAATCGTGGCAATCCAGGCAATTCGTCACCGAACTATGTCCATTGACAAAGAATCCATAGGAAATATTGTCTCCAGCTATATTGGGCGCGTATATACCATTTTCACTTGATTTACTATTAGCAGGCATTTCATCATGACACGAAATGCACCATTTTTCTTTTCCAGCTTTCAAGCTACCGTCAACCTCATAGACACCAAATTCGCGGTTTGTCCATGCACCATAATCAGGATCATAAACCCCATCATAACTCCCATTATTACTATGACAGGTCAAACATGATAATGGATCCACTGGATCCATTGAATGCACGGAATGACAAACCAAACATCCTTCACCTCCTGGACCGGTTAAACCTGGCCCCCTGGGATTCTCCGGATCTAAATGCATGTTATGCAAAGTTTCAGCAACAGTGGCAAATGCATAAAAGGGCGATGAAACTAAGAAAACTATTAAATATGCTATGAATAAAATTTTTCTCATTATAAAATTCCCCTTATTGATATGGTACAAACTATATATTTATATAAAAAAATAATTATTATTTATTAGGCCTTCTTTGTATATTTAAGCTAGGAATCCCAATTTAGGTCATTTTTAATAGGTTATTGTTTTATTTATGCATGATATATTCCATTTATTTTTGGCTTTTAGAGCAAGATCTTTGATATATATATGTGTATATTTCCCCGCAAAAATGTATATAATACTATACATTTATATGATAATTACTCACATTACTTTTTTGAGCTATATTGCTTTTCGAAAAGGGCTTACCAATTATTAATCTTTAAGATTAATATTCAAAAAGGAGGACGTGCCTATGTGGGAATATTCAGATAAGATTAAAGAATATTTTTTTAATCCATAGAATATTAGTCATAATTAAAGGTGCGAAAGATCCGGAGAGAATTATAGAATTGAGCCACGCATACCCATTTAAATAGAGCTATACATCTACACCTATAACGGAAGTTTGGACATTGAAAATGAGTAAATTTTCAACTTATTGAAATATTGGATGGTAGGGGAGCGAAAAATTATTAAATGTAGTGAGTAATATTCTAATTTAGCTCTTGCTAATAAGAGCAATATCATTCATGTTTTCTGTCGCCATTCTGCTGCTAGCAAGTGCCAATTTACTTTTTCCCTCAATGAAAACAAAGAAAACATCAGTACCTCCCTCGCATATACCATCCAGGTAAAAAAGAAAGCCCCCCTCTTTATTGATGAAATGACTGATAGCCCCGGACTTGGAATAGGCATCACCGTTTCTATTATAAAGCAAGACTCAGGTCGATTAACCCCCGACTCGCGCATAACCAAGCTGAACAAGGGGATTTAGCTAACCGCCCTATCTAGTGTATTATTAATTTGGGTTAATAGTCTCCGGATTTAACAATTTCCTTGCATACTGTTCATTTGTATATTATACTGAACAAATGAACAATAATGTACCCGGCATTTATCATCCAACAAGACTCCCTCCTGCGGAACATAATTTCCTAAGCATTAATGAAGATTTCTTAAGAGGATAAAGCAATGATATTTAGAAGACGGCACCTGGAAAGAACTGACTACTACCGCCTTATTGAAGCTAATTTCGAAGAGTTTGAAAGAAAATACGCTGATATGTTTGAAGCAGATTATGGATACCTGAGAGCTGAGGTTATGAAAGCTATCTGTTATTAAGTCACTCAAAACGAAATTTAGAAAAGCAATTAAGAACTTAAAATTCCGATACAATTAAAAAGGGGACAACCTATTTGGGAGAAACATGCATGATGACATTGATTGTTAATCCTGTGAACGTATACAAAAAATAATAACAAATCAACAATTGTTGGGAAAGCATATGCTGGCAGTGAATCCTGAAAATAAAAAAGCTAATATAACCATCATACACAAACTTTATCAAGATGGCCTTTTAAAAGATGATACCTTTGTTGCTGCAAAGAAAGTACTTCGACCTTTTTCTTCCTGGCACTCGCGGGTAAATCGAATTCTTTTGTTTTTGGGCAGCACTTTATTATTGGCTGGAATAATTTTTTTCTTTGCCTATAACTGGAATGAGATGGGAAAGTTTCTTAAATTTGGTCTCCTCGAATCCTGTATCATTACCTGTATTATTGCTTCATACTTACGCGGTATGGATCAGCTAAGCGGAAAAACTTTACTGTTAAGTGCCTGTGTCCTGACCGGGGTGTTGTTGGCCGTATATGGGCAAATATATCAAACTGGAGCTGACGCCTATGAATTATTCCAAGGGTGGACTTTTCTCATTCTAGGTTGGGTAATTATATCGAAATTTGCCGCACTCTGGTTTTTATGGCTTGTTATCTTAAACACTGCGATCATTCTTTTTTGGCAACAGGTTGGAAAGCCGGCATATGATATACGCTATGAATGGCTTTTCCTTGCTATTGCCTTCATAGAGGGTTTAGCCCTTGTCCTTAGAGAAATAGGTGTGAAAAAGAACAGGGAATGGTTAGAAGGCAAATGGCTTCAGGTGATTCTGTTAACAGCCCTTCTCGCAGCACTTTCTGTCCCTGCCATTAACCTAATCGTAGGATATGGCAGAACAAATCCTATAACTACTTGTGCCTTTATCATCTGGCTCCTTGTCGCTATAGGAGGTTATCTGTGCTATCGATATAAACTCCGAGATATGATCCCTCTTGCAATAATCGTCATGAACGGATGTGTGATTCTACTTACATTCATTGGAAAAATTTTGTTTCACAATAGTCATGGCGATGCTGGTATTGCCCTGCTTTTTGCATTCATTATCCTCGGTGTAGCAAGTGGAGCCGCTTTCTGGCTGAAGAACACGAATGAAGCGATGAGGATTGAAATAAGTGGTGAAAACACATGATAAAAAAATCTCTTACAATAAAAGAACTTCTTGAACACCCGAAAGTCCGCCATACAGTTAGCAAAGAGGATATCGATTGCATCGTTAACAAATTAAGAACAGATGAAGCTCAACCGAAGGATCCCATTTACATTCGCATACTCTCGGGCATTGGCGCATGGTTTGCGGCAATCTTCATTATCATCTTCCTTTTCTTATCTCATCTGATTAAGAACGGAACCGGAGCTATCATTATTGGACTGATATTATTTAGCGGTGCAATTATTATTGCAAGAGCAAGCAAGGTTACATTCCCACAACAGCTTTCTCTTGCCCTTGCGATTGTGAGTAATATTTTGCTGCTTTACGGTTTCTCAGAAATTAATCGTAATTTTTCTCTGTTGACACTCGCCATTCTTCAAGCTGTTATTTGCGTCGTTATTTATCCCCTTTTCTCCAACTCCATTTACCGCTATCTGGCCCCTATTGGATTTGTCATCCTTGCGACAGCATGGATCGTTAAAGAACAGAGGTCTCACTCCATTCATGTCCTTATTGCCGCAGAAATGTTACTATTCGGCATATTGATTTTGCAGAGAAAGAGGCAAAACTTCCTTGCTCCCTTGATGTATTCTGCAGCGACCATGTTACCGGCAACTCTTTTATTTTTAAACCTTACACAGATTAATCTGTGGAGGATTAACTTCCAATCGCCCCTCTGGATTTCAAGTATCATAATAGCCGCTGGAATTATTTATCTTTTTATTAATCTTGCCGGTGGATTGAATCATCTTCGAGAACCCTGGCTTATGATGACAATATTCTCAACCATCCTATTAGGTATTTTTACAACGCCGGGTGTTCTTGTTGCAATCAGTTTGCTTGTGATGGGATATAATTATGGTGACCGCATACTGTCAGGACTTGCTTACCTGTTTCTGCCAAATTTTCTTCTGTTATACTATTATGCGCTCAATGTTGATCTGGCCTTTAAATCGTGGGTATTGGCCGGAAGTGGTCTGCTGCTTCTTGCTGTCCGATTTATAGCTGATCGCTTTCTTCGCCCCAGGAAGGAAATTGTATGAAGAAGATTATTTTATGGGCAACAACGATACTTATCATTATCTCTGTCAACTTACTGATTGTCAAGAAAGAATATACTCTTTCTCAAGGCAGTACAATGCTGTTACGCTTGGCGCCTATTGATCCACGCTCACTCATGCAAGGCGATTATATGGTGCTTCGCTATGAACTTGCAAGAAGCATCCCTAAAGATCAATTAGAGAGCAAAGGTCGTATAGTGGTCTCTCTTAATGAGAACAATGTAGCGAAATTTGTGAGAGTTTATAAGGGTGACACCCTGAATGAAGATGAACATCTCCTGTTTTATCGTAATAGAGGAAGCCTGCGACTGGGCGCTGAGTCATTCATGTTTCAGGAAGGAAATGCCGGACTCTATTCGAGAGCTCAATATGGCGAATTGAAGGTTGACCAATCAGGCGCAAGCGTTCTTGTCGGTCTTCGCGGAGAAGACTTTATGCCTTTAGGTGAAAAGAGCAAATAATCAGAACATCTTCGCCTTCATCGGTGTCATAAAGATTAGATGGAGCAGAAAAATCTCCCAGCGCCTTTGCCGCGTTAATCCTGCCACCACTTAACACTTTTCCACTCAGTGAATCGAGTCTGTCAACGGAATCGAGGATGGTGTCTTTAACCTCCAGGTGTGTCAGCCCAGGCCGATCAGACCATATCAGACCAGGTACTCCGGAAACCACTGGCGCTGCCATTGAAGTGCCGATCTTATGGTCGTATTCATCTCCCAGAAAGTTCCAGAAGATGCCGGTAATGCCGATTCCATCGTTGCCTTGAGCCGCTATGATGCCGGCCACATGGGTTCCATGGCCATCGCCATAGAGATCTCTTGAGTAATCCGAGGGATTGTTGTCATCACTGACAAAATCCCACCCGTGCACATCATCCACATATCCTTTCAGGTCATCATCCAGACCATTGCCCGCTATCTCATCGGGATTAGACCAGACGTTCTCTCTTAGATCCGGATGATCGTATGCCACGCCCGAATCGATCACAGCTATGACCACACCCGGACAAGAGGATAAAGCAATGATATATAGAAGACGGCACCCGGAAAGAACTGACTACTACCGCTAAAAGATCCATTCTATTTGGAGAAAAGATAAGAGAAATAGTGAAACCTCGCTATCTATCTCCAACTGTACTATTGTGGGAAACTCGGCTGATTCCGGCGATGGAATTTATTGTGACTCCTCCTCACTTGATATTACTAATTGTATTATCTGGAATTCATTTAAATTTGAGAATAGCACTCCTATCGTCACTTACTCCAACATGAAAGGTAGCTATGTAAAAGAAGGAAATATTGATATAGATCCTTTATTTGTTGATCAAAGTGTTGGGGATTACCACTTACAATTTGGCTCTCCTTGTATCGATGCTAGAAACCCTAATTCTTTTATCCTCGAAGATAAAAATGGTGTAGCAAGACCACAGGATGGTGATGGTGATGATTTAGCTATCTCAGATATGGGTACTTATGAATATATATTGACAGCCAAATCTGATAAATTAAGCTGTACAGGAGATCTTAATGAGGATGTGGGAATTACTCCATTGGATGCTTTGATTGCTTTTCAATGTTATGCTGGAGTGGGCTTCTGTCCAAAATGTGCCGATATAAATCAAGACGGCCAAGTTACTGTATCGGATGCATTTTGTATTTTTCAAATATATCTTGGTCTTGCTAATTGTCTTGATTGATTTTCATTTTTTTGAATTAATTCTATTAAGTGCATAGCGAGAGAGCCGATGGCAGCCCGAAAAAACATCTTTGTCGCTGACGACATCCTAATCAGAACAGGATATGTGCTGCTTTTTTTGGCAGTGGTGGCGGGTTTAATCGCATGGCCGTCTATGAAGACTGGGACGGTGAACCCCGAAGATACATGGATCGTCCTCCTGGTCATCTTTGCCCTGATCATCATGCCGATCGCTTTTCTTGCAGCCGGCTATTTCATCCGGTCGCAGGAAAAAAAGATCCACGCGGTCTGGAACATCCTTGAAAAAACGCTCGAGGCCTCCATCGACGACCTGGCAGAAAACACAGGCCTGCAAAAAAACACGATTGCAAAAGCGGTACGCTTAATCAACCGGCGCGGCAATGCATATTTTATCTATGATCGACCTAGCGGATTGATCTTTGACGGCAGGCTAAAGAGCCAAACCGTTTCAATAAAAAACTGCCCGACCTGCGGTCATTCTATCGGTTACACAATTCCTCTTATCGTAACCAAACTGCCCTGCTGCAGTTATTGTAGATCCCCCCTTGACGTCAGTCACATTAACCGGTTGAAGCAGGAAAGGATTGAGTCGATCCTGGCGTTGAACTCGGCACCGATAGCGAACGATGCCTTCGATGCTCCGAAAAGCAGCTTTAACTGGGAGCTGTTTGTCATTCTCCTGCTGCTATTCTGGCCCGCGGCACTGGTATATGCCTATGCAAAAAGCGGGAAAGCGGGCTGACGCATGACATTCCCATGGCAAATACACGTGATGGAATGGTCACTGGCAGATATAAGCATGACATCTGTTTCAAATTCTTTTGAGCATTGGCTGAAAAGGCACACGTTATGATAAAGATAATAGCCTTATAGGAAAATCAAAATTCCAGGAGATATATTAATCATCAACCAATAGAGGTAATCAACAGAATTTTTGCACATTTTGTTTTTAAACCAGAGATTTTTAAGGGGTAATCATAAATAGTGAAAATGGTCAAATTTTTATATTTCCTATTAGCTTAATACATGCCGTTTTATTGTTGATAAATTACTACGTATAGGATATAAGTGAGATAGCATGTTTTGAAAGATTAAAAAATAAAGATGAGGATAATTTGATGAGGCTAAGCCCAGGGCACCCTTGAAAATAAGATGAATATTCTATTTATATATCCAACAAAATTAGATAAAAATGGAAATATTATAAAATATAAAAAAGCTTTTCTTCCCCCTTTATCTCTTGCAATTCTAAACAGCTTAACACCAGTTCGACATAATGTTAAAATAGTCAATGATATTGTAGAAGATATATCTTTTTCAAGCTGTTATGATTTAGTCGCCATAACCTCTATGACAATGCAAATTAAAAGAGCTTATCAGATTGCAGATCGTTTTAGATGTTTAGGAACGAAGGTTATCATTGGAGGATTTCATGCTACTATATTGCCTGAAGAAGCAAAAAAACATGCAGATTCAGTAGTAATCGGAGAAGCTGACAACCTCTGGGAACAAATACTTAGTGACTTCGAAAATAATAATTTTAAAGAATTTTATCAAGATACTTCTTTTCCTGATCTTCAAAAGCTAGTAATTCCTAAATGGGATAATATGAATTTAAAGATTTATCCTAAACCAATTGGATATAGGCTTCCGATGATGCCTCTCTTCACCACTCGTGGATGTGTCTTTAGCTGCAGATTTTGTTCTGTGAGTAAATTTTTTGGAAAAACTTATAGATTTAAACCGATTTCTAATGTTATTAAAGAAATTGATTCTATAAATACAAAAGCTTATATCTTTGTTGATGATAATATTTCCTGCAATGTTGATTATAGTCGTGAGTTATTTAAAGCACTTTCTCATAAAAAAATTAGGTGGCTTTCACAAATAAGCACATCTGTTTTAAAAACTCCTGCCCTTATTGATTTAGCAGCTAAATCTGGATGCAATAGTCTGTTTATTGGAATCGAATCGATAAATAATAAAAATTTAAAATCTATTAACAAAGGTTTTAATAAGGCTGAAGAATATGAAGAGTTATTTACTAGACTTAGAAAGGTTGGTATTATTCCTTTTCCCAGTATTATTTTTGGTCTTGATTATGATACTCCGGATCAGCTTAAACTGACGCTTGATTTCCTTATGAAAAATAAAATAGGATATGCTCTTTTTTGGATTTTAACTCCTTTACCAGGGACAGATCTTTTTAATGATATGAATAAAGAGGGAAGAATTTTAGATAATAACTGGTCAATGTATGATCTATCTAATGTAATTTTTCAACCTAAAAACTTTACTACAAGTGAACTATATATGAACTATTGGAAAACTTATCAGAAATTCTATTCACTTAAAAATATTGCTAAACGGATGTATTATAATATTTCAATATCTGCGCATCCATTTTATGAATTTTTTGATAATTTATTTTATCAATTTTATTTTAGGAAAAAAGTTAATTTATATGATCCTCCTATCTCAGGGGGAATTAACAGAGTTAATCCTTCATAATAAAAAGGATGCAACCAGGTCTGACGCATGAATGAAATAAGAAAGGGGAGAAGAGTCTTTCACATTTTATGGCATAAACTTTAGTATAATAAAGTGGCGAAGCGCTAAAATTCCTATCCCTGCAGCAAGCTGCGGGGAATTAGCAAGTTAAAAGGCCATCTAATAATACAGGTTACAATACAGAGGGGGTTGTGCCTTCTCTATGCGCTGTGATAGCTTCAACAAGAAATTCGAGGGGATTACTTTTTTTCAACCAACATGTTCGGGTAACTGCTAATAACCGGGAAGCTAACACAGCTCCATTATCGCTTCTATTTCCAAAGCACACTTTTCGGCACTGCACTGCGGTCTGATTCCCCTTTCAGCTAAATTGTTCGTTGGTTCAACGCCTTCATGAACGCTAGGCTTTATAAGCTTATCGATAATGTGCCATGGAAGCTCTATGACAGCTTTAGCAGTCAGTATTCCATTAAAAGCATTATAAATTTAGTGGAATTGATGAGCCATGGGCGCGTGATAAAATGATCAAGGACAGCTCCGCGAGATCACTTCGAAGAGTAGCGATTGTAATTGTAGCCATTCATACAATTATACTTGGAGTAGCTGTAGGATATCTCTATATCAGTGAGAAGCGACACGCCATGGAGATAGAAAAGGCAAAAGCTTATGAAAAAGCCAGGGAAGAAGCTATTGAATCAATGATGGAATGAGGTAAGTCAGTATAAATTAAACCTACTTTTTAGTACTCGGATCGAAAAACTCATTGGCAAGTGGCCTAATCTTAGCAATTCTCTCGCGAAATGCATGTACAATCTTTCCGGTCTTATCCTTTAAGACCGGAATCCATACCGAGGTATCAACGAGAATCATCCTCTGATTTTCCTTAATTTTTTATAATCATAGCCCTCATAGAATTCTATTGATCCGGCTAATTCAGAGAGATCTTTCCGTTTTTTTAATTTAATATATTCGCGTAGGGCTTCATGCAACAGATCCTTTTTGGTTCTTGCATGGCTTACAGAAAAGGCTTCTTGTAATAAACTTTCGTTAAGGTCTACGTTTGTTCGCATAGCTCCCTCCTTTGGTGTATTATATCGGATCTTCCAGAGGCAAATCAGTAATAATCTATTTATTTTCAATATATTATGTTATATTTTTAATTTTCTTTG
>JBLIRR010000061.1:0-31028 GCA_049472395.1 bacterium
GGGCATACTCCTATATTATGAAACCGATTAATATGGATTATCTTCACGTAGTGTTAGAGAAGGCGTTAGAAAAACAATGCTTATCCATGGACAATAAGCGCCTTTTATGGGAACTGCAAGAAGCGAATGAAAAATTAAAAGAGATGGATCGCCTAAAATCAGCGTTCGTGGCGATGGTTTCTCATGAATTCAAAAACCCCCTTGTCGTGTTGCAGCTTTCTCTAGGCCACGTGCTTGAAGGAAAGATGGGTGAGCTTAATTCAAAGCAACAAAAATTCCTTCGTATAGGCAAGAGCGAGATAGACCGTCTTCTTAGATTGGTGACGGACCTTTTGGATATATCCAAAATAGAGGCAGGAAAGATGGAGTTGAAAAAAGAAAATATTGATCTGCCTTTATTGATGAATAAAATAATCACTCCTTACGAAGATTTGATATCTAAAAAACAGATTGATTTACAGGTTCATATAGAGCAGGATATAGGCTCTCTGGTCGCTGATAAGGATAAACTGAGTCAAGTGATTATTAATCTGTTCAATAATGCAATAAAATATATTCCACCGGCAGGGAAGATAGGTATCCAGGTGTCAAGAACCGGCAATGAGATTTGTTTTGAAATTTCTGATACAGGGCCAGGCATTTCCCAGAAGGATCTCTCAAAGATATTTGATAAATTTGAACGTATTATTGCTGAAAGCCAGGAGGGAACAGGATTGGGTCTCCCTATAGCCAAATATATTGTAGAGCTTCATAAGGGAAGAATTTGGGTAGAAAGTACCGTTGGCATGGGAAGCTCTTTTTTCTTTGTAATGCCTTCATAAAGGTCGATTTTCCTCCTGATAGCCTTTCATATTTGACCTCTTTAATCGATCTTCTCATGATGATGCTTTTTATTTGCTATAGATTCACCATAGGCGAATAAACGTTTCAGTGTCCTATCACTCGCTCCTCCACGAAGTACCTTGATAAATTTTCATTCTAACCTTTCAATTCAGACTATCGAGGATCAACAGGAAAGTCGACCGTAAACGCAGTATATTTCCCTTTTTCACTCATTACGTCTATATTGCCATGGTGGTCTTTAATAATACCATCGCTAATGTTAAACCCAGACCAGTTCCTTTTTGATCCCTTTTCGTGGTGTAAAAAGGATCAAATATGAGTTCCAGCTTTTCCTTGTCAATCCCTGTACCACTGTCCGAGACTATGATACGAATATAGTGTGTTCCTTTAATTTGTATATTATCAGCACTAATTTGCAGGCATTTATTTGAATCAGGAAAAGGATACTTCTCATTTAAGGCATCTTTTGCATTGATAATCAGATTAATAAATACCTGTTCAAGCTGGTCAACTCGCCCTTTTATGGGGGCAAAATATTATTCTTATATTATTTAATAGCTTTTATAGTTTTATTTATTTCTTTTTTTTGAAGATCTCTATACGCTTTTTTTAAATCTGAAATAAATTTCCTTATCTCTCGCATATCTCTAGCTACAGTTATAATACCGAATATCTGCCCATGACTGTCTTTCATTATTGAACCGTATAAATTGACTGGTATCTCTTTTTCTTCTTTGCTTAAATAAACCATATTGACTAATTCTTCTTTTATTGCGGTAATAATTTTTCTTTCTCGTTCTTCAGAGAGCATAGGTAATAATGCTGCTATTGATGTGCTTATCTCTTCAACTGTTTTTCTAAATTTTTCTTTCTGTTCTTCAGCCCCTTTTCCATATATGAGGTACTCGTGGAGAGTAAGAAGAAGCTGTTGAATGGTCACCTCCATATTATCTCGATGAGAAAATGACAATTACTGAATACTCAAGATAATTTCCTTTACTTTTGTATCGATGATTTTTATGTCTTTTGCACATTCCACTTTTAACAGATCAGAAATAGAAAGCATTTGGTGTGCTAATTTTTCTATTTCAAGAATACCTTGATTGGTGACGGATAAATTTGAACTGTATCCACATAGGATGCTGCCTGAAAAATAATAGTCGCTCCAGATCCAACTTTTTGTATGCTCCACATACTAATCGCGCTTAGGCTGATTACTAAAATCAATATAAATATAATTCCTAATAAGAGTTTACCTCTAATAGATGCTGTTATTCTCAACATAGGTCCTCTTATCTCCTTATATAGTGAACTGATCGAAAGATCAGGCTCTCCCCAAAACAAATGATATTCGGGCCGGATGACCTATCGGTGATGAAGGGATATAAAATTCTTTAAACCCCGTATTTATTCTCTGTAAACACCCATTGTACCGCATATTGAATGAGCTTATTAAAATCTTCAAGCTTTAGTTTATCTTTTATATGAGAGCGGTAGGTTTCAATTGTCTTCATACTCACGTTTAAATTTTTTGCTATTTGATTGGTTCCGAAACCTTGACCGAGTAAACGAAATACTTCCAATTCGCGGTCAGTGAGAAGATCCGCAATAGAATCGGATTCACCTATCTGACCATTAAAAAATCGATTGATTAATTTGGATGAAAGGGTATCACTGAGATAGATCTTTCCATCTAAGATGTGGTGGATCGCCGTGACCACTTTCGAAGCTGTCTCTTCCTTTCTAATATAGCCCTTTGCCCCCGCCCTAAGGGCTCGTTCAGCATACAGGGACTCATCAAGCATGGAAAGAACAAGAATAAGGATATGGGGATATCGTGTTTTAATATCTTTGATAAGCTCAATGCCGCTCGATCCCCTCTTAAGATAAAGATCAACAATTGCCATATCAGGTTTCAATTCCTCAATTAAGATTAGCGCATCATGGGGATTATCAGCTTCCCCGCACACTTCAAGTTTTGTATCATGATTAATAAGCTGGCTCACTGCTTGCCGCATAAGGGGGTGGTCATCAACAATCAGAATCCTCGTACACCCTATCTTCTTCTCATTTTGATATTTTCTCATCCTCTCTCCTTCTCCCTTTAGGTTGTTTAGATTTACCTCATCCCATTTTCATGCTCCTGCGCAATGTATAAGCTCTCTGGGGTAATACCCATGTGACGCAGGGGATGTGCGCACACACACGGTAATTATAGTCCCGCCCTTCCTATTTCTTTTTAGATCAAATGAAGCCCCTATAAGTCTTGAGCGGTAGCGCATAATATCCAAACCCTTGCCCTTCTTATTTATGTTGCTGTGCTGGAAATCCACGCCATCATTTTTAATGCTCATAATCATTGTGCTTCCGGTTGACGTAAGGTGAATTTGAATATGCTTTGCATGTCCATGCTTGATGGCATTATTAATAGCCTCCTGAGCAATGCGATAAAGGTGCGCTGCTATAGCATTGTTATAAATACGGATCGGCTCTTTACAGAGAAATTGGCATGAAATACCACACATTCTTTGTATGGTTGACGCCAATTCTTGTAAAGCTGAGGCAAGCCCCTCCGGATCATTAACTATAGGAGTTAACGCCTTTATCACACTGCGAAGAAGGCCCATCGCGTTATTGACATGTTCTCCTATCTGCACCGCAATAGTTGCTTCAGGTAAAGATTTTTCAGTCAAATTTTGTTCCAATACCTTGGCCATGCATGAAATACCGGTAAATTCCTGGCCCAGCACATCATGAAGATCATGGCCGATACGCTCCTGTTCCCTTCTGGATATATCTAATAGTTCCCCCTCCAGAAGTATGAGTTTGTTTTCCATCCTCTTATGTTTAATTGTTTCAGTAATAATATGGGAAGATGTTTTAAGGATAGCTATATCTTCCTCCAGCCACACATGATGAAAACTGCATTCTTCAAAGCCCATGCACCCATAATAGTCCTCATTTATGAAAAGTGGAGTCACCAGAATCGATTTAACCTTCCGCTTCCGCAGAAGGGCCACCATATTCTTATCAGGAATTTCTTCAATATCATAATAATTGATGACCTGATTATTTTTCATTATCTCCATCCATAAGGGGGAGATATATGCTTTCCTGCCTTCTGACTTTCCATTATCCGGCCCCATTGCCTGAGCGACCCACGTAAAGACACGCTCCATAACATTTTTTCTCGTATTATATTCACAAATATATGCCCGGCAGGCGCCAAAGGTTCTTCCCATTATTTCTAACGAAGCCTGTTGAAACCTATTAATATCCTTTATATATAAAGCCTTATTGGAAATAATCTTAAGCATCTCTTCATAAAGCAGTCTTTTCTTTAAATTCTCCTCCGCCTTCTTGCGCAGGGTGATGTCCCTGAAGATACTTTGAACTATTTTTTTCTCGCCAACCTCTATCACACTCGAGCTTATCTCCACGGGAATCTTCCGTCCATCCTTATGGCATATAAAAATATCCTCTCCAATCCCATTTTTTGTGTATACCGCATTATTAAATATCTGCGTGTAACGCTCAGCATCATCCGGAGAATGAAGCTGTGAGTAATGCATACCAACAATTTCTTTCGCCGGTCTTCCAAGAAGGACCTCGGCTTTCCTGTTCACCTCAATTATGCCTCCTGTTTCCTTATCACACTCTATTATCGCATCATTTGCCGACTCAATCAGAATACGATATTTTTGCTCGGACTCGCGTAAAGCGCTTTCAATCTGCCGACGTTCTATGACCATTTGATAAAATGAGTGCATAAGGTCGACAACCTCATGATTACAACTGTCCATGATAAATTGATCTGTTTCTTTCCCTTCACCGAATGCCTTTATCGATTGTGATAATTGGGTAAGCGGATTGACAATGTTAAAGCTCAGGAGAATTCCTATAGCCCCTCCAAGCAGGGCAATAGCCAAAGTCACATATAAAATGCTCCTGCGCGCGGCCTTCGCCTTGAGCACAATATCACTCTCATCCATACCCACGTGAAGATGAGCCCCCAATCCCTTGATAAGCGGATAGCCTATCTCCAAAATAGGGCCCTCCGAAGAAGAAAAATAGCGCAGGTCCGGTTCATGAAGAATAAAAGGATTATGATGTCTCAAATCCTTGGGAAAACCATTCTCGAACGTATGGGCAAAGATCTCATTTCGAAATCCCATTGCATAGGCAAATTTAATATCATCACTGAGGTTGACCACCTTCTTAAGGGCTTCCTTCACATACAAGACCTCGCCATTGATGATATGAGAGACGAGATTATCTGAGAGCATTTGCACTATACTGATAACCTGCTTCTCAAGTTGTTTCTCCAGTGCTTTTCTCATAATGCGGCTCACCAGAAGCGAGGAGAAAAGACCGATACTTGCAGAGATAGCCACTACTAAGAGGATAATCTTAGTCCGAAATTTCATGATAGTTCCTCCTACTGTATCCTCTCCATAAAATGAAATTCTCGTGCCCATTTTTCTAATTCAGCAAGGTCTCGCTCCTGCACTTTAGTAAAACCATTGGCTATCTGCATCCCCTCCCAGCTGCAGGATTTCACGGCTCTATCTTCAGGCTGAAAATCAAGAATTGCATCCTTCACCCTGGTTAATAACTGATCGGGGATCTCCTTATTTGCCACGACATAAAAGGATGGATACGATTGCGATACGAAAATTATTTTAATAATACCTTCCTCTGCCAATTTGTCAGCATAGGTTTGTGATATACAGCCGGCATCGAAGCGTCCTGACGCAACCGCATTAGCACAATTGTAATGGGAACCGGTATAGGCGTAAGTCGCTAAATCCTTAAGCACCACGCCATGCTCATAAAGAATTACCCGTGGGATAAGATGCCCCGAGGTTGAGCTGACGTTGCCAAAGGCAAAACGTGAGCCCTTAAGGTCCTCAACTTTTTGAATAGAGCTGTTTTTTGCCGTAATGATCGCTGAACGGCATTCTGCTTCGCCTTGCCTGTTTAATCCATTTACCAATGGAATAAAGCCATACTTTTTCTGGCTCAGTATATATGTTCCGCATTCCAAAGCTGCAAACTGCACCACTCCCTGAGCCAGTTCATCAATAATCTTCTCCTCTCCTGTAGAAAAACGGGGCCACAATTTATATCCGGTTCTCTTTTCCAGATAGTCTAAGAAGAACATATAGGTACTCACATCTTCCTGGGGATTCAGACATATGGTAAAGGTGAAAAACAGCACATTGGGATCATGCGCGCGGGCCGGTCCATCTCCTTCATGCTCACTTATAATATCCGCAAGGTCGATAGTTTCCCTTTCATGATTATAATCAGAGAAAATCAGCATAAAAAATATGCCTCCTATCAGCCCCAGGAATATAATGATCGAGGAAAAATTTCTCACATTCTTTTATTCGCCTTATTTAAATTGTCATAATAGAAAAGATAAGTAAATAATTATTATTATACAAAATTGATTATAATAAATCCATTTCCTAATTTTCAATCAGGTGTGGTCTGAATTTTATCTAAGGGATTTTCCTATTACGCGGAAATATTCTTAACCATACAGTCAATAAATTCTTCCCATTTTTCATCAGGAATACCGTATGTATTTGATAATTGCATTATCTTCTGAGCAATTGCCCAGTGTTTGAGAATATCCGGCTCTAAAAAAGCAATCAAATCTCTTTTGAAGTCAGGATTATTATGGGCGGCCTTTATAATAATTTGAACTAATTGTTCATGAGAACACTGATTGAGTTTGGTTATGAATGAGGGCAATGAATTATTTTTCTTTTTTTCCTCATTAATATATTTGGATTTTTCATCGATGAAATTCAGCAACACTGCAACTATATGTTTACATATGTAATTATCACTGGGGCAATTGCAGCGAGAATTGATACGCCCCTCTTCTTCCAAAATATTTACCTTATAAATGCCGAAGGTACCCTTGACTTGGGCTTTAATTACTTTATGTTCATGATCATATTCCATTTCATAGATCATACCTCTATTGTAATAACTGCATCCTCTTCGGAAAACTTTAAATCCTGTAGAGTGTTCAATCCATTCTTTAGTCACATCCTCGATTTTCATGTAAATACCTTTTTCTATGATTAAAAATTTTATAATGATCGCTTACACAAAACAGCGCGCCACAAGAATATTCGTATCCGCTTAAGAGAAAAACAAAGAGTATTTCGATTTAATTATTAATATATGAAATATTATTAATTACCGCAATAGGGGTTGGACCTGATTTTTTTATCAGGGGAACTCTTATGAAAATTTATCATAATAAATCCATTTCCTACTTTTCAATCAGGTGTGGTCTGAATTTTATGTAAGGGATTTTCCTATTACGCACACACAATGTGCCCCTTACCATGCCGTGAGCTTAGAAAAATCCTCAATAGCGGGTGACTGTAAAGCATTAAAAAAGGTGTCATCTGTGCCACACGAAAAGCATATAATGAACCTCATCTTCACATATTTTACATTAAATTCATTTTTTTACTATGCTTATCATGCGTCTTCAATTATAATAAAAGCATACAAGGATGAGATTTCATGAACATATCAATTACTAATAGATGAAGAGGAGTTATCGTGAATTCAACAGCTAATACTAATAATTACCATTTAAATCAGATAGTAGAAAAGAAGGTACTTGCACCTTCAATCGTTTTATTTAAACTCTATATCCCACACATTGCTCAAAGGGTAAAGGCAGGCCAATTTATTGTCGTTCGGGCAGATGATTTTGCCGAGCGGATACCGCTGACGGTCGCAGATTATGATAAAAAGCATGGCTTTATTACGATAATTATTCAAAAAGTGGGGGCCTCTACAAAAAAGCTGTGCCGCTTCCAAGAGGGTGATATCATTCTTGATGTTGTCGGCCCTCTTGGCCATGCAAGCAGAATTGAAAAATTCGGGAGGGTTGTGTGTATCGGAGGAGGAGTCGGCATTGCCCCGGTATATCCCATTGCAAAGGCTTTGCATAAAGCCAGAAATACCGTTATCTCCATTATTGGCGCGCAAAGGAAAGAACTATTATTCTTTGAAGAAGAAATGAGAGCGGTGAGCACTCAGCTCTTTGTGACGACTGATGATGGCTCCTATGGTCATAAGGGCTTTGTGACAGAGGTGTTACACTCACTACTCAACGAGAATGGAAACATCGATCGTGTAGTCGCCATCGGTCCCCTTGTCATGATGAAAGCGGTCTCAGAATTGACGAGAGGCTATGACGTCCCGACAATTGTCAGTTTGAATTCAATTATGGTTGACGGCACGGGAATGTGTGGCGGATGCCGGACAACCGTCGCGGGAGAAACGAAATTTGTCTGTGTGGATGGTCCGGAGTTTGATGGTCATCAAGTCTATTTTAATGAGTTACTGAAACGGCAGCAGATGTATACCAATGAAGAGAAACACGCGGTGGAGCATTATGAATGTAAGTTAAAAAAGGAGGAAGAACTCTTAACGCGATCGAAAGAACGGGAACCGATGCCTCAGCAAGACCCGACGGAAAGAATTGCGAATTTTAACGAGGTTGCGCTCGGGTATAGCGCTGAGCAGGCACGCAGAGAAGCGGCACGATGCCTGCAATGCAAGAATAAACCGTGTATCACGGGTTGTCCGGTGAATATCGATATACCTCGATTTATAAATAACCTCAAGGCAGGCAAATTTATTGAGGCAATCCATGTTATTAAGGAAACAAATACATTACCGGCTATTTGCGGGCGCGTGTGTCCACAGGAGGAGCAGTGTGAAAAATTTTGTGTTTTGGCAAAAAAAGGACAGCCGATTGCCATCGGACGCCTGGAGCGCTTTGCAGCAGATTATGAATATAAAAAAGGCGACGTCTCTATTCCGGCCATCGTCACAAGAAAAAATAAAAAGGTTGCGGTGATCGGGGCCGGACCAGCGGGTTTGACCGCGGCAGGTGACCTTATTCAGATGGGGTATGAGGTCACTGTATTTGAAGCATTACATAAAGCAGGCGGAGTGCTGGTATACGGCATTCCTGAATTTCGTTTGCCAAAGCAGATCGTTCAGCGTGAGGTTGGTTATGTGCGAAAATTGGGTGCAGAGATTATAACTAATCAAATTGTCGGGCAGACAATCTCGGTTGATGAATTATTTGAATCAGGTTATGATGCTCTCTTTATAGGGACCGGTGCTGGTCTTCCCTATTTTATGGGTATACCGGGAGAAAATTTAAATGGTGTTTATTCGGCCAACGAGTTCTTAACACGCAACAATTTAATGAAATCATATCTCTTTCCTGAGTATGACACGCCAGTAAAAAAGGCCACAAATTATGCCATTGTCGGGGGTGGGAATGTGGCAATGGATTCGGCCAGGGTGTCGAAGCGCCTGGGTGGCAAAAATGTTTACCTGGTGTACCGGCGTTCCCGAACTGAAATGCCTGCCCGTGAAGAAGAGATAGTTAATGCGGAGGCAGAGGGTATCGACTTTCGCCTTTTGACAAATCCTATTCGCGTTATTGGCGATGAAAACGGATGGGTGAAAGGTATTGAGTGCATAAAGATGCGCCTTGGGGAACCGGATGAGTCTGGTAGAAGGAGGCCCGTCCCTATTACTGGTTCTGAACATATTATTGATGTGGATGTATTTATCGTTGCCATCGGTCAAGGGCCCAATCCACTCCTTACATCAAGAACGCCCGGTATTGCATTAACTAAAAAAGGCAATATTATTGCGGATGAAGAAACCGGCGCAACGAGCCGACCGGGGGTCTTCGCAGGGGGTGATATCGTCACCGGCGCCGCAACCGTAATCTTAGCAATGGGGGCAGGTAAAAAAGCAGCGAAAGCGATCGATCAGTATTTACAAAAATGAACTGTCAAATCTATCTAGGACTGATTCAATGCCTTATTTATCACGTATCGAAGCTCAGTCAACATAAGTGGTTTATTCAGATATTCAAAAGCGCCGAGGGTCATCGCCCTAAGATAAGAATTAACCTCTCCATAAGCGGTCACAATAATCACCCCAATACCCGGCTTTTCTTTCCTCACCCTCTTAAGTACTTCAATCCCTGAAACCTCAGGCATTATAAGGTCGGTAATTATAAGATCAAAATCTTGTTTCTTGGCCTCATCAAGTGCACTTGATCCTGTTTTTGCAGCTACGACCTTATAGCCCTCTCTCATCAGAATCTTAGTGAGGCCTTCACGGGTATTCTGATCATCATCGACCACCAAAATCCTTTTTTTCTCTCTCATTTCTCTCCTTCTGAACGACCATCCCCCCATGGTGCATATTTTTAAATAACCTCTGCAGTAATTCTTTTCTCTCGTATTCTTAGTGAAGTAATATGCATGAAAAAAATGGCATAAACTAGAATATACACAAACAGAGCCTTCTTGCCACGGAAGCAGTTCGTCAGATTAAGAAATACTGAAAAGATTCAAATATATTAACTCTATTTTTAATAATACCTTAAAAAAAACAATCTGCAATGACGAAAAACCACATTTTCTTGAAAAAAATCCACCTCTCATCAAGCACCTCTCATTTTTAACACTTCTCAGGTGGCTCTTAGAGTCAATCAGGGAATAAAACTGTCAAAATACAAGAATGACATCCGAAAAGGCCTTACAATTGATTTTTACTCTCTTCGTTTAGGGCTGTTTAAGCCTATCTTGACGACGAAAAGCCTTATTAACCCTCATATAGCGCCCGTTAAGTTGAAAATTATTCAGCGCCTCTTTGGCTTTCTCGGCTTCCGATCGATTTGACATTTGAACAAACCCAAATCCTTTATCTTCAAATATATTTACATATTTAACTTTTCCATAATTAGAAAATAATTCAATCAAATCATCATCAACCACAGAATAACTAAGATTTCCTACATATAGTGTACTACCTTGCATTATAATTTCCTTTTTATTTCTTTGATAATAAGAATTGGAATAATAATTGTGTTACAGGACACACTCCACATAAAAGTGGTCCCAAAATAGATAAGAGAGAATCGCTAACTCTTAAAGAACGGTTCTCTTTTCTTAAAAAATTTCCCTTATTGAGGTATTATATCGTAAATCTAAATTTATATATAATTAAATAATTATACCATGTCAATGACAAAAAACCACATTTTATTAAAAAATTTCTACTCTCTCTATGCTCACTTATGGAAATGCTCTTGCTATATCGAGTATCTCTGTCGACCACATATTTTCAGCCACATAACCATTTAAAAAGTAAATTATGAACCTTTGGCATACAAATTGCTTACTTTATTAGAAAAGAAAAGTCTTTATAGTGAAAGAAAAAGAAGAGGAAAAGGTTTGAGCGAAAAAGAGAAGAGAAGGTTTGAGTTAAAGAGAGAAGAGAAGGTTTGAGTTAAATATGATGGAATATACGAAGCTACATAGTACCCTATTCGTGCAATAATCTTCCAGAGTGTCATATACAATTCTTATCTGATCGAAAGTCTTTCCCACACAATTGCCTGATCTTCCGTTCTCCATGGAAACAAAGACGGAGAAGGATTGATTCTCATGAGGAGTTTACGAGTAAATGAGTCTTTAGCATTATGGGAATACCTCATTATACTCTATTCAAACCGAGGACCTCCTCCTTTCACTATATCTTTCAGATAATATTTCACAATACCCTCTTTAAGATCAGTATGTTGAGTAAATATTGAGTATAAAGGATTCTCTGTTATTTATTTGACCTCAAATAACTATATGGAGAAGACGCTGGTTAATGATAAAAAAATTCGGAGTGAAAGACAATGAAAAGAGAGAGGAAAAATATTTTAGATACAATATTTAGGTTAATATTTATACTTTGTATCTTAATTATTATCGGCGGTATGGCAAATCAGGCGATTGAAAAATATAGAATTAAATCTCACGAATGTAAATGTAAACATATGTGTCAAAACAATCTTGCAAATATCGTATCCTGTGAAGAGGCATACTATGATAGGTGTGGAATATATCTTGAGTGTAAGCCTTATCCAGAGGATATATATGCTGGCCTAAAGCTTAGTCAATGGAATGCGAACAAAGCAGGAAATTTTAGTGTCATAGGTTTTGCTCCAAAAAATCCTGTCTATTGTCAGTATATGGTGAAAGTAAATGATGATGGGCAGCGATTTACAGTATTGGCAATAGGGTATTGCGATAAGGATAATACCTTGCATACTTATTCAATAACAAAAGATAAAAATTTGTTAAACCGGAAAGATCACGCTTCTTTGCCCATAAAAAATGAAGTGCCTTTCTCTAAATTCCGATGACCCAGAATAATAATCAGATTCGAGACATGATCTTGAACAGTACCCTATTTCCAATAAAATGCCTGTGGCACAGAACCTATGGCATAGAAGTTGCTAAAATTATATTATGAAAAGTATCTTCCTAAAAAGAAATTTTCCCTCGAAGTATTAATATTTGTATTTTATTTAAATGAGGTGGAAATAAGGGCAAAAGATTATGAAATTTATTGCATTGTTCAAATTGGTAGAAAAAAGCCTTGCCTTTAAATTGATCCTGTGTATAGGTATTATACTTATAATCTCACTAAGCCTGTTTTTTTATTTAAAAAATAGTCTAGATCGGAAAATAATGGTTGACCAGATAAAACGGGAAGCATATCTGCTCAGTGATATTATAAAAAGAAGCATCTATCATGATATGCTGAGGGCGAGCAGAGGCGAATTACAGGAGTCCTTCGAGATTATAGGAATGCAAGAGGATGTCAAAAAAGTAAGGATTATTGAGCGCGGTAGGATTAAAATGTCATCCTATAAGCATGAAATCGGCATGAAAGTGAACCAAGAAGCCGAATCTTGCTATGACTGCCACAAGACAGAAAATAAAAAACCGATTACCCTAAGCCGTTACCGTTTCTTCATAACAGAAGAAGGTGAGCCAGTACTGGGCTTTGTAAATCCAATCCATAATGAAAAGGAATGTCGATCCTGTCATGCCGGGAATAACGATGTTCTCGGCATATTGGATATTGTACTTTCCATGGAAAAGGTATATAAAACAATGCAGGCTAATCAGAAATGTTCTTTGCTTTTTATTTTCAATTGTTTTTTGCTCATTGCTGTAAGCATAGGATTATTTATCTTAAGATTTGTGAACAAGCCAATAAAAGAGCTTGCATACAGTACACGACGGATTACTCAAGGAGATTTTGAATACCATATCCATAATAATTCTGAAGACGAGATCGGGGAGTTAGCCAAATCCTTTAACAGAATGACCGATAATTTGAGAAGGTTTAGAGAGCAACTTCTCCATGCCAAGGAATATATACATAATATCCTGAAAAGTATGAAAGATGCCCTCATTGTAGTAAATCCCGATGGAAGAATCAAAACAGTTAATCAAGCCACTCTAAGTTTACTAAACTATGATAATGAGGAAGATTTAGTTGGCCAACCCGTGAAAAAGATCTTTGGAAAAGATACACCCTTTTCTAAGGATTTGGATTTTACTACGCTCATCACCGGGAATTCCATAAGGAATTATGATACCATCTTTAAGACAAAACAAGGTAATACAATACCTATTAATCTTTCTGCGTCGATTATGGATGACAAAGAGGGAAATCTTTTTGCTGTTGTGTATGTCGCGAGGGATATGACGGAAATTCAAAAACTTATACATGATCTAAAACAGACCAATAAAGACCTGCATGCCGCACAGGCCCAATTAATCCAGGCTTCTAAACTGGCATCAATGGGTGAACTTGCGGCAGGTGTGGCCCATGAAATAAATAATCCGATTGCAATCATCCTTCTTAATGCCGGACTTTTAAAGGATAAATTAAATCCCAATTTAAAGCCTTTCAAATATGTGGAATTGATCCTTAAACAAAGTCAAAGGATTACAGAGATGGTGAAAAATTTATTATCTTTTGCAAGAACTGATAAACAAAAAATTAGCACATGCTATATTCCGGATATTATAGATACTTCCATTGCATGGATCAAGATTCATCTGGCCAAAGACGGCATTAAGATAGAGACCTTCTATGAATCCGATTTGCCGCGGATCGAAGTTGAAAAAAGCCATTTAGAACAGGTTTTCATTAACCTACTCCTCAATGCAAGGGACGCTCTTAATGAAAAATATCCATCATCCGAGGAGGAGAATAAGATTATCACAATCAAAGTAAAACGCATCAAAAAGAAAGGTATATCGTATATCAGGATTCTATTTATGGATAATGGTTCAGGGATAGAGAAAGAGTGCCTTGATAAGATTTTTAATCCATTTTTTACTACAAAGATAGCTGGCAAGGGGACTGGTCTCGGACTCAGTATTTGTTATAGGATTATTGCAGAGCATAAGGGAACTATAGAAGTATTAAGCCAAAAAAACTATCGTACATGTTTTATAATCGACCTGCCCATGGAGGGAAAGTCAGTTCAATCTGAAAGAACTCAGACAATTCTCCAAAGCTGAATTGAGCTATCTCTGTGATCAATTTGAATTAAAAGAAGGGGAGAGAGCTATCTGCGAAGCAGTGTAGGTCTCCCCCCTTCCATAGCGGGAGGATTATCTCTTACAGAAGAGTTAAATAAAAAGAGCCGATATTTATCCCTTCCCAGCTAATAATATTAAAGGTTCCGCTCATAGTTGTATTGCTTGTTAAGGTACACACAAGATTTATATTAGCTGGTTGGCCTGCTAAGGGGTCAAAATATATGCCATCCAGTGAAAAAGTAGTGGCTCCGGGAAGCAGAATTCCCGTTACCGATACAGGTACGGGCACTACATTCGTGGCACCAAAATCCACTAATCCGTCTAATGCTCCTGTTGTTGTGTTCTGGATTAATTGAAGAGTTAAGGTACCTGTTTGAGGGCCTACTGAGGCAGATGTATTAAGAACATACCAACTTCCTATCCAATTGGTGGTTACAATAACCACAGGGACAGGCGGGGGAAGAACTGCTGCAGTGGGTAGTGTCACTGGAGCAGCAGGCAAAACCACAGCTCCTGTCCTGGAAACTCCTGCAAGAGCTGGATCTACCACTACATATTCGGCAGGTGTTGGATTCAGAGCATAATATAATCCACCAAAACTATAAGGATTGCCAATTCTATATAATCCATTGAGGCCATAAATATTGCTGTATAGGCCATATTGAGCGAACACCTGCATGGGAGGAAATAAACTCATAAGGCATATTCCCAATAAAATAAAAAATAGCTTTCTTGTACTCATTTTTCTCTTTTCCTTATCTTTACTTCTTATTTTTTTAGCGCTAGACACCTTTTTAAATAACCGGGACTATTGTCGATATCACGGGAGCAGGAAGTACCTGACCACTTGGCAGTGTAATGGTTGAAGTTGTATATAGAATTAAATTTTTCAGAGGCAGTATTTACCACAATAACACTTTTTGTGCACTAACTCTGTTACAGTAAAGAAAGCAGAAGAAGGGTATTTGTATTAATACCACCTAAAGCCAATAGAGTTGTTAAAGTTCCTGTCACCGGCACGGTTGTTGGAGCAATAGTCGGAGTAATTGTAGGGATAATAGTCGGGGAAACTGTTGTTGTTGTTGGGGTTGTGAGCGATGATAATAACAATAAAGTAGTTGTCCCAATTTGCGCAGTCCTCTGAGGTGTAACTATCGGTATAGGTGGATAATAATAAGGCATAAATGAATAATAATAAAATGGAATCCAATAATAGTTAGCCTGTGCATGGCTTGACGGAACACAAATTATTAACATTAAAAATAAGATCCCGATACAAATTAAAATATTTTTTTTCATAGCCTGATTCCTTTATTTTGTATAAAACCTACCTTGAAAACTGAAGATTAATCATAAAAAAATATTATTATTTAATAGTGTATTTAGCTTTTCTTGCCACATTTCACCTCCTTTCTCTTAAAGGGGGGCGGCCACTTTTTTTAATTAACATTATAAAAGTTCTGCTTTTAGGAATTTTTTAGGCTGCCTTGTGGAATCATCTTCTTTTACTTGTGAGTCCTAATAAAATTGCGACTACTAAAGAGGATTGTTTTTTGAAATGGTAATAAATGTTAATAAAAAAGGGAATTACTTCTCTAGGATTACTAATAAAGCAGACCTTACTGTTAGATAATATTTCTCTCCTTTTATTTAAATTCCATTATGAGACGTTTTTACGAGAAAATTAGTTACGAGGAATTATGATTATCCATATGATGAGTTGAATGTCATAATACTTATTAATCTTATTTGCATCAGGAGGCACTTGAGCAATGAACAAATAGATTATTTCATAAATTTTATCCTCTAATGCATAATTCTTAGTCTTCCATGAGTCTTTCTAAAAATAAACAAAAAAATATTCTGAAATTCCATGCAATCACGGGAGCACTCCTTTTTGACACTTGGCATGTGAATTGCTACCTATCCAATGAAAAGGGAAGTTTATTATTTCTATAGAATGGTTATAGAAGAGATGCCGGAGTGCCAACTTTATATCATAAATGTTCACATAAACAATGTTCCAGAAATAATAGAAATTGCTTACGAGCGTCTCATCCTATTCTCTTACAATAAGTAAATTAAGGTCAACAGAGATGAACCTTAAAATATTTATTGTATAATTAATATAAATAGTATTTTATTGTTAAAGCGAGAAGAAAAGAAGGTTTATATAGAAACGGATAAGGACCGATTCTAAATGACAGGGAATACTGTAAGCAACTCTTTTGTAATATTGGAATACCTCTCTATAGCATTTCCAAACCGAGGACCTCCTATTCTGAATATAGTAATATGTGCGAAATATCCTCTCTAAAAGTAACATTTTGAGTAAGTATTATATATAAAAGGATTTGTATTATGTGTATGAGAAATAAGAAAATACTTCAATTAACACTTTTAGGAATTTTTATTATAAGCACGATGTTTTTTTCGATTACCCATGCTCAAAATTGGACACCTCTTCCCCCTTATAATACCTTATGGCCTTTATGGTCGCCAATATTATCGCCTATCGATCCGGTTACCGGAATTCCGGTACCTATAGTGAGTGATCTTTTCCCCACTACTGTATTGCCCGTGCAACCCGGATTAACTTGGGACCCGGAATTAAGCTATCCTTGGCTTTTGTATAATACACCTCTCGGAATGGCTTATTACGATCCGGTTGATGGAGTTAATCTATGGCCACCAATCTATTTATTTGACTCTTCAGGTCCTCTTCCCATTAGCTTGCCACTTGATTATGCTTCTTTAGCTCCGATCGATTCTAGCTGGCTTACTACAAATGTCCCCATTGCAAACGACGCTTTTATTTCTTACCTCAAACCGGTTGTATTACCCCCAACAACACTGCCGCCTCTGATTACACCACCAACCATAATACCTCCTATTTCTCCTGCTCCTTGGACACCTCCTACGCTTATCGGTGCAAGCACAATTTTGGGATTATAAATAAGGGAAAAAGGGAACGCGGATAGTTCCGTTTTATTAAAATTGGTTCAATCGTTGGAAATGAGAGTTAAGAGCGAAAGGTAAGGTTATGAAAAGCAAGATATTTTTTCTATGTGTCATAGCATTCATTTGTTTACTATGTACTATCAGGGTCCATCATAGTAACAGCCAATTCTATAGTGGTTATGGATTATATGGCATTGGATTATATGGGGGGCTTTATGGGTATGGTCTCTATGGCGGACTATACGGCGGACTATACGGTGGACTATACGGTAGACTATATGGCGGATTATATGGCGGATTATATGGATTAGGATTGTACGGTGGATTATATGGCAGCCTTTATGGTGGTTACTATGGCGGTTACTATGGCGGGTTATACGGTGGATTATACGGATTAGGATTGGGGTTATATGGCGGCTATTATGGGAGCTATTATCGCTATCCATATGCCCTCACTCAGCAGGTTGATTTAGTACTCGCTGAGCAGGTTATCCCAACTCTTGAGGCAGCGCTCTTGGCAGATCCCGTTCTAGGTCCAATTCTCTCAAGTGATCCGGTTCTATTGGAAACTCTTGCGTCTGATCCCACACTTGCCGCTGTAGTGGCAAGTGTTCCTGATTGGCTCTTATATCACGGTTATCAAGTTGTTGCGAATCCTCTTGATTTACTTGTCTATATAGCAGATTGCTCAGCATGTCATCCAGCGTCGTATGCGAGCTTAGTCATACTCTAAGGTTAGATTTATTCTAAATATAGATTAAAATTCATGAAGCTCTGCCTCAAATCCTCACGAGCATGATTCCTCTTATATGGTAGAGCTTCTTGATATTTACCAATACAGGGAGAATGAATCACTTTTTATTTAATTGGCGATCGAGCATAATATCAACTGACCGGCATGCCTCGCAAAGAATCGTCCCCTCCTTGCTCACCAGAATTTTCGTCGGCACACCTCTCACCTTATACAGACGGGCAACCGTGCCGTCAGTGTCCAAGAGAGTGATGAAGGGCAATTTATTTTTATTCACGTGGGCGGAGACTTTTTTCTTGCTTTCCTGAATATCTATATTGATTATCTCGAACTCTTCTCGCGGGTATTTCGCATAAAGCTCTTTGAGATAAGGGATTTCTATCCTGCAATAGGGGCACCATGTTGTCCCAAAGACCAACAGAACAATTTTCCCCTTGAACGCGCTGAAGGCAACCTCTTTATCATTGAGATCTTTAAGCACAAAATCAGGGGCCTTCTCTTCAATACTTTGTTTTTTTATATCCCACACCTTCTTTTCTGCGCACACTCCCGGAAAGGAATATATACATAAAGAAACTAAAATGACACTCCATAAAAAGTACATACATATTTTATTCATCAGATTCTCCTTGTCTCATAACACAATGCGTGCCTAGTAATTCTCCATGTGCTGCTTACATCGGATACTTAATTATTAATTGTATCAAATTCTCCGTCAGGTGTAAAAATAATATTGACCTTTTTTGTACCTTCAGGCATACTAATGAAAAATACTTAAAAAATCAGTGATATGATACATCTTTTTAACACCTTACATCCTGTTCTACAGGCCCTTGTAGCAACATGTTTTACCTGGTCTTTGACTGCACTTGGGGCTGCTACTGTCTTTCTCACAAAGGATGTAAATAGAAAAATGCTTGACGGCATGCTCGGTTTCGCCGGCGGGGTAATGATCGCTGCCAGCTATTGGTCACTGCTTGCTCCGGCCATTGAAATGTCGTCGGGGAAAGATATACCATTATGGTTTCCGGCTCTGACAGGCTTTCTCCTTGGAGGTGTTTTCTTATGGAGTGTTGATAAAATACTGCCCCACCTCCATCTCAATCTCCCCAGGGAAGAAGCTGAAGGGATTAAGACAAGCTGGCAGCGAAGTATATTACTTATTCTGGCTATAACGTTGCATAACATCCCCGAAGGTCTGGCTGTTGGTGTGGCTTTCGGAAGTGTGGGTGCCGGCTTTCCGTCTGCTGGTTTATCCGGAGCAGTAGCGCTGGCCATTGGCATAGGAATCCAAAATTTCCCCGAAGGGCTTTCCGTCTCACTCCCCCTCAGGCGAGAAGGGGCATCTCGCTTAAAAAGCTTTTGGTATGGACAATTATCGGCAGTAGTTGAACCTGTTGCAGGTGTTATCGGAGCAGGAGCCGTTATTATTGCCCAGCCTATCCTGCCTTATGCCCTCGCGTTTGCTGCAGGGGCCATGATCTTTGTCGTTGTTGAAGAAGTCATACCGGAGTCTCACTATGGCGGTAATACGGATTTGGCTACAATGGGGGCAATGTTTGGTTTTGCAGTAATGATGGTACTCGACGTAGCATTTGGTTAATAGCATGTATGCCGATTAAAACCTGCACTTATTTCTCTTGATGATTTTTTTTCTCTTTGCATAATTTTGATGCGCGACATAATTCACATTTACTATCACTGCATAATTGACAGGAATAGCAATCTTTGCAGTGATGTTTCCTTTTCTTCCCTGGGGGCGTATCAGGAACATACAGCTTTCCTTTACACCCGGGGATTCTTTTATACGCCATTTAATCCCTCGGCTTTTTATTAATTATATAACATTACATTTTGCACATTTACTATACTTAATTACAATTCAGCACTTCTTATTTTCAGCATATAACAGATGTCGACCCGCACGCTGGGAACACTTCTGTCAAAATTATAATTGCTGTCTATTTATATTTATATTATATTATTATAAGAGACTTTATAATTAATTTGTAGTTCAATTATTCCCCGCAAGGAGGAGGCAGAAATAATGCGAATGACAATCGGAAAAAAGCTCATGGGTGGCTTCTCAATCGTATTGATTTTGTTAATGATCTTGAGTGCCATGTTTTTTTATGCCATCGCAAGGATGAATAGTGCAAGTAACTTCTTAATAGAAAATTTAAAGCTTGATATGTTTTTAGATGAGAAAATAGGCGATCATCTTCGATGGCTTAATGATCTGTCTGATCAGTTTTTATTAGGACGCTCTTTTGAGGGGGAATTAGATCCTCATAAATGTGATTTTGGGAAATGGTATGATGTTTTTAATGCCGATGACCCTGAGATAGAAAAAATTCATAAATCTATCGAGCAACCGCACAACAAGCTTCATTATTCAGCCCTTAAGATTAAGAAATTGTATGAAGCCGGCGCAATTGAAGAGGCAAAAAAAATATTTGCCGAAGAGACCGGACCTGCTGTCAGGGAACTCGAGCAGAAGGTGACAACACTCGTAGATATCTCAATGGAAAAAATCCATACCGCAAGCCAAGAATATGAAGCAACAAGTAACATCTCTCGCATTTTAGTGAGCGGCGTGACTATTTTAAGTATATTCATCGGTCTTATTATATCGTTTTTAATCTCACAAAGCATAAGCAGGACTGTGCAAACATTCGCAGATGCATCAGATAATATTGCCAGAGGTGACCTTACGACTGAAATAAAGATTATGACAAACGATGAAATTGGTGATTTGGCCCGCAGTTATAATAAAATGGTGAAAGACCTAAAACGCCTTATGAACCAAGAAAAGGAATTTGCCGCCGCCAAAGCAGTGGCTGAGGTTGAGAAAAAAAGAGCACTCGAATTAAGCCAAATCTACAATGGATCACCGAGCGGAATACGGGTGGTCAACAGAGATTTCAATGTAATGAGTCAAAATAAAGCAATGCTTAAATTATCAGGCACAAAGACAGCGAAAAATATCAAATGCTATGAGCAGCTTAAAGGAACCCTTTGCAGCACCGAATTCTGCACCCTCACACAAATTTTAAATGGCAAAGAAATAATTGATACGGAAGTAATAAAAGAAGGACCGGACGGGAGAAAATTTCCTTGCAGGGTCATGGCCTCACCTTATAAAGATATACAAGGAAATACTATCGGGATTATCGAAGTATTCACCGATATCACGGAATTAAAGGAAACGGAGGAAAAGCTGATTCGCCATGAAAAATTGGCTGTTTTGGGGAAATTAAGCGGCACTCTGGGACATGAACTGCGAAATCCTTTAGGTGTGATTTCAAATTCAATCTACTACTTAAAGATCAAATTAGCCCATATAAAAGAAGGGAAGATACAGAAACATCTTTCTATTTTAGAGCAAGAAGTGGAGATTGCCAATAAAATCATTACTGATATTCTTTCATTTGCGAGAGTAAAGGAACTGCAAGTAATGCAGGTCAATATTAAAAGGGCCATAGCGGATTCCCTCGCAAAGGTTCATATTCCCTCCACTATAGAAGTAACCACTAATTTTGGGAATGATATACCCCTTATTATGGCAGATAAGATTCAACTCACGCAGGTCTTTTCCAATATCATTTTAAATGCCGTTCAGGCAATGCCTGACGGTGGAATGCTGACCATTGAAGTTCATAGGAACGATACAGATATAACAATTGATATAATGGATGAAGGAGAAGGCATCCCTGAGGAGAATATGGATAAAATTTTTGAGCCTCTCTTTTCCACAAAAGCCCATGGGACAGGATTAGGGCTCTGTGTGTGCCAAAGTATTATTGAGCTGCATCAAGGGAAAATTGAGATAGACTGTAATGGTGCGCAAGGAACAAAATTTATCATACACTTGCCGATTATTTATAATAATAAGAAATAGAGATCTTCTTTATATCATTACCACACGGGCACACTCTTTTCCATAGTCATAACATCGCCTTAATGCCTTTTCGTCAGGAACATATTGAACAGAAAGGCCCTCTTTCACCACTTCTATCCCTGTTTTTCTGAGTATTTCCTCGATTGCTTTTATTGCACCGCCTCCCCAGCCATATGATCCGAACACACATGCTTTTCTTCCCTTTGGTTTAAAGCCTTTCAGTAATTCCATAAAGCTCGCAATCATCGGAAGCATGTTATTGTCGTGAGTTGAAGATCCTATAATAAAGCCCTTTGCATCCAGCATCTCTTTAAATACCTCACTGCCGTCAGACTGGGCTATATCATAGAGTCTTACATTAACTCCTGCATCAATAAGGCCCTGGGTTATTTTCCTCGCCATGTTATCCGTCGATCCCCACATTGTCTCATAGACAACAACAACTTTATTAACAGTCTCATTCTTGCCCCATTTCATATACGAATTGAGTATCATGTGCGGGTCCTTGCGCCATATTATTCCATGACTCGGGGCAATCATTCCTATGGGCATGTGTAATGTTCCTATTTCCTCAATTTTCCTCACCACAAGGCTGCTAAATGGCCAGAGAATATTGGCATAATATTTTGCCGCTTCATCCATAAGCGCACACTGATCAACTTCGTCATCAAATCTGCAACTGGTGGCATAATGTTGGCCAAATCCATCATTAGAAAAGAGGATTCGATCCTCTGCAAGGTACGTAAACATACTATCCGGCCAGTGCAGCATTGCTGCTTCAAGGAACCTGAGTGTCCGGCCGCCCAGATTCAGTGTATCCCCCGTTTTCACTACCTTAAAATTCCAGTTTCCATGGTAATGTTTCTGCAAACCATCTCTGCACCGGCCAGTCCCATAGATTATTGCCTTCGGACAGCACCTCATAATTTCGGGCAGCGATCCTGAATGGTCCATCTCAACATGATTGGCTATTACATAATCAATGTCCTCTAAAGGGACGATTTCCTTTATTTTCTGTATCATTTCATCAGCAAAATAAGGCCGGACAGTATCGATCAACGCAACCTTTTCACCAATCACAAGATAGGCGTTATACGTGGTTCCCCTTTTCGTGGTATAGGTGTGGCCATGGAAGGTCCTCACATTCCAGTCCACCGCTCCTACCCAAAAAATATTATGTGTAAACTCAATAGGCCTCATCTATCCTCCCCTCTCTATTATTTTACTTTCTTTATATACACCTTATACTGGTCCCCTTCTTCTTCTATTCCGAGGAACTTATGACCCGTTGTTTCACACCAGGAGGGTGCGTCCTGTTTAATGCCTTCATCAGTTGAGATTATCTCAAGCACCTCCCCTATTTTTAACTCCTTTATTTTCTGTGACAATTTAATGATAGGCATAGGACATAGCAGTCCGTAACAATCGAGCGTTTTGTTTTTATCCATTATGCAGCCTTCTTGTTCAATAAATAGATTAAATAAATAAATTCACTTTACTATCCCGTGCTTTTGCAAGATAGGTTGCCACACCCGCCACCATGTCAACCTGGGGGATAAGATCTTCTTTACTGACACCCATCATCTGCATCGACGTATTACAGGCAATAAGGTGCACACCGAGTTCTTTCGCCATAATGAGAAGTTCTTGCACACCGGGAAAGTTGGATTTTTTCATTATTGTTTTCATCATTCCTGTGCCCACTCCCATCATATGAAATTTTGACAATGGCAATCTTTCCGCTCCCCCCCTGTTGATCAGCCCAAGCATTCTCTTCATCCAATTCAAAGGCCTTTTGGACACTTTTTTCTTTTTTATTACATTTAGTCCCCAAAAAGTAAAAAACATGGTGGTGTCCATTCCCATGGAAGCGGCTCCCGTGGCAATATTTAATGCCGCCAGGACCTTATCAAGATCACAACTGAACACAATAATCGTCGCTTTCTCTCCAGTGCTCATGCTTTTCTCGTCTTTCCTCTCACGAAGCTCCTCCTCAAACCGACGCTCTATTTTCTGCGAAGCTTCCTGATATTGGTTTCAGGATGCTCAATGCTGGATTAAAAAATAAAAAGAACAGCTAGTGTGCCCCTTTACATTTACTTATATGCTCTTCCTCACAATCAATCTCCGCATCACAATAGGGACACCGGCACATGTTTTCACCAGCGAATGTCTCACCCTCCCCTTCAGCATGTTCCTTTTTTTTTTCATTTTTACCCAGGTAATTCTCAATCGCCTTATGCAATGCATCAGCGCCCAGGTTGGAACAGTGCAGTTTATGCTTGGGCAATCCGCCAAGCTCATCTGCAACATCCTTGTTGGTAATTTTCATCGCCTCTTCAATGCTTTTGCCCTTCGCCATCTCACTGATCATACTGGAGACCGCTATTGCTGAACCACAGCCGAATGTCTGAAATTTCACATCTTCAAGCCGGTTATCCTTGACTTTCACATAGAATGTCATCATATCCCCGCACACGGGATTGCCCACTTCTCCTATGCCGTCCGCATCCTCAATGACACCGACATTCCTCGGATGTCTAAAGTGCTCCATAACTTTTTCATTGTACATTGCTTACTACCTCGTCTCATCCTTTTTTTCTCGTTTAAATTTCGTGTATAATGGCGACATTTCCCTCAAATTTGCCACAATAGGCGGGAAAGCTTCCACTACCTTCTCCACATCATGATCGGTATTCGATACTCCAAATCCAAATACGAGTGATCCCTGTGCCAGTGCAGAAGGGACATTCATGGCTGTAAGTACATGAGAGGCTTTTAAAGCACGGGATGTACAGGCAGAGCCGCTTGACACTGCAATACCTTCCATACTCAGGGTTAACAACATGGCTTCACCTTCAATGAATTCAACACAAAAACTTGCATGATGTGGTAACCTTGTGTGAGGATGTCCGGTAAGATAGATATGCTCGATCTTCCGAGGCAATTCCTTTATCAAGGTATCCCTTAATCGGCGCAGCTGCTCACCTCTATCCCGAAGATCTTCGGCAGCCAGTTCGGCAGCCTTTCCAAAACCGACAATACCAGGAACATTCTCTGTTCCCGCGCGCCTGCCCTCCTCCTGAATCCCGCCATCTATAAAGGGGATAATACGCACTTTTTTCTTTAGATAGAGTGCACCCACTCCCTTGGGACCATAAAACTGATTCGCGGCAAGGCTCATGGCATCGATGCCTAAAGACTCAACATCTATAGGGATATTGCCTGCTGCCGCAACAGCATCGGTATGGAAAATAATTCCTTTCTCATTCACAACTCTCGCAATCTCAGCAACCGGTTCTATTGTCCCCACTTCACTATTGGCATACATGACCGATACAAGTATCGTATCATTGGTGAGCGCTTTGGTAACATCCACAGGATTAACGAATCCGTAATTATCTACCGGCACCAGTGTGATTCTAAAACCTTGTTTTTCTAAATGCTTAGCTGAATACAGCACTGAGTGATGCTCAATAGCTGAGATCACTATATGCTTCCCCTTATTTTGATAGGCCGCTGCAATTCCTTTGAGGGCAAAATTATTTGATTCGGTGCCGCACGAGGTAAAATAGATCTCCTCAGGGTGGGCGTGTATAAGTTTCGCTACCTTTGCCCGCGCATCCTCAAGAGCGGATTTTGCGGCCTCCCCATACATATGCATGCTCTGAGGGTTCCCAAAATTGTCCCTCAGATAGGGCAGCATGGCTTCCACAACTTCAGGGCGTACCGGCGTACCCGCCACATGATCAAGGTATATGGCATTCATAATAGTGTATTTCCCCTATTCCTCTTCAAATTGATCTTTCGTTGCTCCGCAAATAGGGCACACCCAGTCATCGGGTAGATCCTTAAACTCTGTTCCCGGCTCTACCCCATTGTCAGGATCACCTATCTCTGGATCATATACATACCCGCACACTTGACATACATACCTTTTCATAGTTTTGTTCTCCTTCTGCTTATCCAATTCATTATCTAAATCATTTTATGTGGTAATTGCGGAATATTCAAGACAGATTGTTTTTTTTCGATGACAATTGGAGCGCATTTAAAGGGACAAAGCTCGTGTGAGTGGAATAAAGTCAAAAAAAAGGGGCCTCACATCCAGGCAATTCAACTCTGAACTACGCAATGTGTTTGAATTACACTGAAATTTCGTATAAAATAAACCATAATAATACATCATTAAAAATTCATAAGAGAGGAGGAATGAATTGTGATTCAAAGAAAAAAAAGAATCCTCGCCCCAATAATAATAATTCTCGTATGGAGCGCTTTTCCATTAGCCGCGCAATCTCCCAGTAAAACACCTTTCATGGGATCAGTTCCGGGAGGAGGTAATCTTGCAATGGTTCCAAATCCTGGCGCTTTGGATACTCTCCAAGGAGGAAATATGGGATTACTTACAACAGTGCCGGGCGCTGCAGCACTCGTAAATCCTCTCCTTCCGATGAATACCACCGCTCTTGTAAATAGTATTCCTCATCCTATTACGGCAAATCCATTATCCATGGCAGGGAGCCCGCAACTTGAAATCAGTATTCAAGACCCGTTAATGATAATGAATCCCCCAGTCACTATTCCCAGCACCATGACACCAGCCGTGAAAGGCATTGTGCCTGCTTTAAACATGAATACTCCTATGGCAGGCGTGTTGCCACAAGCCGCGCTCATCCAGAACCAAATAATGAGAATGTCTCTGCCAGTCGCAGATATATCTTTGCCGGTCATGGCTATGCAAGATCAGAGAGCGAGGATACCTCTCCCCGGGATTGGCATGCAGAATACGATATCAAGGATGTCTTCCCCGGTTATGGGCTTACAATCCCCTTTAATGAATATGTCTCCACTGACCATGGGCATGCAATCCCCTTCAATGAATATGTCTCCACTTAATATGGGCATACAAAATCAGATAATGAGTATGTCCATGCCTACGCCTTTGCTTATGATAGGTATGACTCAACCACTGCCAGCAACACCCTCCCTTTCTCCTTCCTCGCCGCAGATCCTCAGTCCTCCGCCACCTGCGACAACAACTGCTGCTGTTTCGGGAATTCTTGCTCCACCTGGTCCTCCAGCAGGTGGAGGGGGGGCAGGAGGAAGTTGTGTGTTTTGTCATAGCGATTTGCAAACCATGACTGATCTGGGATTTCCTCAATTTTATTTCGACCCGGTGCTTGTCCGGGCTGAAACCGGAATGCCTGCACGATGTGACGACTGTCATTTGGGAAATCCCACTGATTTCACACAAGAGGGGGCGCACGCAGGGGTCCTCGGCCTGCTGGTAATGAGAAATCAATACAGGGATATAAATAGGAGAAAAGATGTTATAGGAATTGAATACGAATTGATCAAATCTATTCAGAGCATCAGGCAAAGCAATACCAATGATCCGCGTTACAGGCTCAGTGTTTCAAGCCCTTTCCATATGCTTCTGTGGCACGACAGAAATGTGACAACAGCTTCATGGAATCCGGATATTTCCATGCAGACCTGTGGCCGGTGTCATCCTACACAGGTAGCTGAATTTAATACAACTGAGATGGGCCTCGTGCAGAACATGTCCCAATATATTCCCTGGATTGTCCCGCCGGTGCCGGGAGGATTGGGGACACATCTTACCGTCGCGCCACAAAGCTGCGGACTGTGGACAGCAGCCACAATCCCGCCAAACAATGATGCATTTACCGATGATAACAGGCTTCTCTATAATAGCACAAGCACCAGTATTGCCAATCAGTTCCTTGATCCCCTGTTTCCTCAGACCTCGACAGATCCCTTGACAGGGCTCCAATCACTTGCCAACCAGCGAAACTGCAATAAATGTCACCCAAGCTGTCTTGACTGCCATTATGTACCCTTTGAGGAGAATATTCCGGCAGCCATGGGTCCCGGAGTCAAGCCCGCCGGCACCCATACCGTCACGCGACGCCCGTTAGTTATGAATTGTATGGGTATAGGAAGAGGACAGTTCTGTCATGGCGGCGCTACTGAGAGAAGGCGTGGTGATGGCTTCATAAAGGGCGCTTTTGCGCATATCCCACCAGTTGAGTTACGGACGATAGAAACACAGGCTTATTTAGATTCCCCGGATATCCACTATAATGGAGACTTTAATCCTCCGAATGCAACGTGTGTAGACTGTCATGGTCCATTACCCGGAATAGGAGGCGGTCCGCCGCCTATTCATGGAGACATGAATCGTAATCCCGAACCTGGCCGATGCGGAGTGTGTCATCCGGCGGTAGTAAATGCATATCTTGCTGGTACACATAGAAATCTTACCTGTGGCGCTTGCCATACACCTAAAATTGTCGGTTATGGATTTAATTTCTGGGCCCCGGGAACACGATTCGGCATCACTCCCAATCCGCTCGATCGCCATTCAAGGTATGCCGTGAATGCCATGACACCCTTGCTCCTTGTGGACGAACAGGGTATGTGGGCTCCCTACCATCCGCAACCCCATATCTCTACCCATATAGATCCTCTCTATCTGCTCGTGGAAAATTTTCTCTCTCCACGTATCCTATGGAGAAATCAGCCTGATATTGGCATCGTCCGGCAGCACCCCTCAAAAGATGGTGTCGCTATTACGGGTTCGTATAATGGGGAGCTCTATGGAAGGGATGAAGGGCAGGTTATGGTATGGCTCAATATCGACAAAATTGCCCACTCTATTACGAGCAGATTGAGCGTCCTCCCCCCGAGGACATGTATTGAGTGCCATACCCCCAATGGGATACAGAGAATTACCGCGAGCTTTGCCTGGAATGATAACCCGGCCCTTATGTATGAAGCCCTCTTTGCAGGATCATATGATATAGTCGCTGATGCCGCCGGTCTTCGTATCGAAAACCTGGCAAGTGCCCCACCTTCCTTGACATTGGAACCCATGAGGGGAAAATGGTCGGTCCCCGGTTTCTATATTATTCCTCCAGCAACAGGGCCGGCTATAGGTCATCCCAGCGGTATTCCCTAAGAAGCGGGCATAAAGCATGGAAGAAGAAAGAAATTACTGATTTATAGCAATGAAAGAACCGGGAAGAGCATACTACAATAAAGGAGGTGAGAGAGATTTAAAATTAGAAAAATTACTTATCATTAATTGTACACTGATTTCATTGAGGTATATTTACCTCTTAAGGCAAACTTGAATGAAATACGAAAAAGGAGAAGGTATGAAAAAGAATCTTTTCAGCATACTATTAGCAGGGTTAATGACATTAAGTTTTATTGCAATGATTATGGCCAATGGTTCTCACGCGCAAGATGTCGCTGTGCAAGCGACCAGCGCAGAATTAGAGAAAGATACCGCTGTCGTGGCCCCAGAAGACGCAACACGGAAGGAAACCTGGTATACAGCGGAAAAAAAGACTACCCCATGGGGAGGTTATGTGTTCCAAGGAGCATACGGATCGGATCTTGGTATTGGGGAACAGGGCTCGGTTTATTTCATGTATGATCCCGCAACCGGCACGCAGGTGAGCTATAAACAGGAAGGATTGGGAGTGGGACAGCTCGGGGTACTCGCCGGATACACCGGAAAATACAGTCAATTTGGACCACAACAGTATGGAATATTTACAGGTGAGACAGATTATTCCAAGCTTCTGACCACAACACCAGGCTTCAGTACTTATGAAAAGGTGGGTGGCGATATCATGGGATCATTTCAATATTCTGCACAACAACCAGATTATCTGGCATTGGCTGCTCAACAGCTTATAGCGAGACCTCAAACACAACAACTGGGCGCGACCTTAGGTGCATTATCATTATTGGGAGCTTTGGGAGGAGGCACTTACGGCACCAGTCTCTACTCAGGACTCGGAACATATGGGACCGGTTTTCCCCGGTCATTTGTTTCCACAAGCACTGGCATTACCCCGTCCTTAGGGTCTTTGGGGGGATATACGTATACCGGCGCGAGTCCTTCATCAATGACGGGCTATTATAGTTCTGGGGTGCAGCAGCCATATGCCTATGGATATCCCTCCGCCGTTTCTGCAGGGCAACCATCTTATACGGGACTTTATGGTTATCCGGCTGCCCAGCAGCAATATACTTACGGAGGAGGAATTACACAGATCCCTTATACGACCGGCGCTGTTGTGGGCACAACACCCTCTTACTACTAAACTCCCACGACACAATCGACTACTTCAGCGCAATTTAAAGAAGAATGTATTGTGATAGGGGACATGACCTATTGTCCGCAATAGACTTACGAGCAGTTTTGTATAACCATAAAATTTCACACATGAGTCAACGGTTCGCTGATCGATGCTGGATGCTGGCATGAGTAAGAATATATTTTTCGAAGCTTAGATATACTTACAAAGGTTATGCATGGTGATTATTATTTTAGCACAGGGGGCACAGAGATCAGAGGGGTAGTATGAATTCAGTGTCCTCTGTGCTCTCTGGAGTGAATTTACAAAGCCCAGATTATGCCCTTAGCGGGTATATTTTCGCTATATTCTCATTCATTATTTCCATCACATCATCCCATATATTATATGAGGTGAGCACACGGGTCAGATCAGTTTGGGTAATAATGCCCACCAAGCGTTTCCCCTTAGTCACAGGGAGACGTTTGACATTTTCTTTCTGCATAATGCGGCTGGCGTCGATAACAGACATATTCTCAGGTATACTCATCACTGGCGATGTCATCATCTCTCTCACCTTAATGTTTTCTGCACTGCTGCCTTTATCAACAGCCATGTGGAGAAAATCTGTTTCAGTAAGAATGCCTGTCAGATTTCCGTTATCTGATACCACAAGGCAGGAAATATTATTTTTCGCCATAAGATTGGCTGCGTCTAAAATACTTTTATCAGAAGAGATACGCACAACATGGTCAGTCATAACATCCCCTATTTCGAGCCACTCCCGTAAAGGCGGTAATAAATAATCAGAGTGGTTCTCCATCTCTTTCCCTTCTTCAGTGCCATTATGGTTACTTCATTATCGGTATAATGTTTACATTTGAACGAACGATATTTTTCGACCTGTGCAATTAGATTTAATGGTATTGCTATGCAAACTATATTTAATAATATTTACAAAGAAGATTATT
>JBLIRR010000062.1:0-28194 GCA_049472395.1 bacterium
CAGTTAAAGGCTATAAAGGGCTTATTATTTCTCGTGCTCAGTGTGTGGATCATTCTTGCTGTAAGTTCCTTGCCTGTGCCACTTTCACCAAGAATCAGCGCAATCATATCTGTAGGAGCCACCTTTTGTATCATCCAACATACTCTTTGCATGCATTTGGATTGCCCTATATGTTCCATTCTATTCTTGTTGTGCGATCATTTTTGGCTTTATGAAGTTTATGTTTTTTTTATATTAGAATTAGTTACCTATATAATTGAGCAATTATAATGCCAAAATATAACTTATTGACATTACGAAGATTAGTGAAAAACTCTATAATTAGTAGTGTAAACTCATTTTATAGTATTAAAAAAATTAAAAAAGAATCGATCCTATATAACTTAGAAAAATTAATAGCTTATCCATTAGAGATTGCATAAAAAAGAAGATGTAAGATCTATTTACACTGTAAATTACACCTTTTACAATCTCCTTTAAATTCTTTATTGATAAGGTCTTCGCCTTAAAAACTGCGGATATGGAACTTCATCACGCCAGCATTAAACAAGATTCCAATGCAAATTGGATAAAAAGGGGAAAGAGGAAAAAGGAAAATTCAAAATATTGCGATGATACAGATACTATAGCGGCAATAGCAGAAATCCTTTACACTGTAAATAAGAATTACACTTTTTTTGTAAAGGGCATTATCAGATCATTTATTATTTTTAGGTATTGCATAAGGCACGTCACTCCTTCAACTCCTTTTCCTGTCAAGTGACTTTACGCTCATATCTATAATTTAATTTAATTATTTCAATAATATCAATAAGTTACTCCATGGCATCATATTTGCCTTATCCCTATACATTATCAATTTATGGTTATTCTTGATTAGAAAAATCAAATTAACCTTTTATAGATTATATTTTTTTATGAAATGAAGGATGTAATTTAAGGGGCGGAGCTATATATACAAAATCAAGGATTCTCATGGGAATTGTAAAAGAAAAAGAGCTTATGGCGGCTTACAGAGCTAGTCTGGAACATCTTCTTGATGAACTTCAGCGCATTGATATGCTTATCCGTATCCAGGTTATTATATTCAGATTGAAGGGCAAAGGAGTAATGGATGAGTTTCAAGGATTATGCATTGAGGAGAAAGACATAGATTCAATCTTGTTAGATGAAGATCCTTTTAGAATTGAGGGTATAAAAGAATTGCCTCAGTTCAAAGCATTTTTCGATAATCTTGAACGGATAGAGAAAAGAATTGCTCATAAGAAAGAGGCAAGCCTTCAAATGGGCATAGAATTGCGACTTGAGAGGCTCAAGAATCTATTCGGGCTTTCCTCTGCTGAGATGGACATTCTCCTTATTTCATTGGCACCTGAGCTTGATGCGCGGTATGAGACGCTTTATTCCTATATTCAGGATGATGTGACCAAGAAACGTGCTTATATAGAGCTTATTCTAAAAATAGTATGTCAGTCCCTGCCGGCTCAGCTTGAGGCGCGAGGCTACTTTATGCCGAATGCCCCTTTATTTAAAAATTATATTCTATATATGTTCGATGATCCATCGCATCAGAATGCTACACTTCAGAGGAAATATCTCAAGGTAGATGAGAGGGTGATAAATTATTTACTCGGGTTTGACGACATCGATGCTCGTCTATTCCCCTATGCCAGGCCTGGCACCCCCCACACCAAGTGGGAGGATTTATATTTGCCTCTTAATCTAAAAAATCAACTTATGCGTGTTGCTCACAAGTTGGAAAGTAATGCTGAGGGGCTTATATTTTACTTTCAGGGAGCGTATGGTACAGGAAAACAGTCAACAGCCGAGGCCATTTGTCATACACGTGGGATTGGGCTCTTGACCATCAATGTGAAATCTCTGCAAAATAGAGAGCAGATGAGTTTTGCAGAAGCAGTATCTCTGATATCACGTGAGGCAGTGTTGCAAGGATCGGCCATTTATTGGGATGGTTTTGATGATCTGCTCATCGAAGATAAACAACCGCTGCTTAAGGTTTTTTTGGATGAAATGGAAATCCATCGCGGATTGGTCTTCCTCGCTGGGAATAAAGTCTGGGAACCGGCTGATGTCTTCTATGCTAAATTCTTTTTCCATGTTGAATTTCCATTCCCCACTTATACTGAACGCGTTCAACTGTGGACAAGGGCTTTAGGGAAAAACCCTGGATCTGGTGAGAATTTAAACCTTAAAGATGTGTCAAATAAATTTCGTTTAAGCGGTGGACAGATCAAGGATGCGGCAGTTACAGCCCGCAATCTTGCCGTGTGGCGTGATTCAGGAAAGGAACAGATTTCTAATACTGATCTTTATGCAGCCTGCCGTATACAATCAAATCGCACCTTATCCACATTGGCTAAGAAGATCGTACCTCATTTCAAATGGGATGATATAGTGCTCCCAAAGGATAAACTTGCACAATTACGGGAGGTCTGCACCCATCTCAAATATCGTTCTTTGGTATATGAAGAGTGGGGTTTTGATAAAAAGCTCTCACTCGGCAAAGGGCTCAATGTACTTTTTGCTGGAGCCTCAGGCACAGGTAAAACCATGGCAGCTGAGATTATGGCGAGCGAGTTAGGATTGGATTTATATAAAATCGATCTTTCAACCGTGGTGAGCAAGTATATAGGAGAGACTGAAAAAAACCTGGCAGGTATATTCTCTGAAGCTGAAACCAGTAATGCAATCCTTTTCTTTGACGAGGCTGACGCTCTCTTTGGAAAACGTAGTGAGGTCCGTGATGCGCATGATCGTTTTGCTAATATTGAAATCAGCTATCTCCTGCAAAGAATGGAGGAGTATGAGGGAATGACAATCATGGCCACTAATCTTCGGAAGAATATGGATGAGGCATTTGTGCGGAGAATGCATTTTACAATAGAGTTTCCCTTTCCCAAAGAGAAGGAGCGTCGTCTCATCTGGAATGTGATCTGGCCGGAGAAGGCCCCGCGCAGCAATGATCTTGACCTAAATTTTGTGGCGCGTCGCTTTGAGCTTTCAGGAGGCAATATCAAAAATATTGCTCTGGCAGCTGCATTTTATGCTACTGAAGATGGTGGTGTTGTGAACATGGCTCATCTTATCCGTGCCATCCAACGAGAGAATCAAAAAATGGGCAAGATGGTGCTTAAAGGCGAATATGGTGAATATGCCAAACTGGCAAAAAAAAATTATTAATTACAATGTAAGGAGGTCAAAATGCAAAATTATGAAATGGAGTTTGGTAAAAGTGTAAGGCCATTATTTTTCGGGCACACAAAAATACAAAACAGGAGTATGCCTGTTGCAGAAGATGGCCTTCAGCAGGAATCAGTACAGTCTATGAAGTGTAACGAGTGTACTCTGTGCCCAAAATGCAATAAAGGTATGAATGCCCAAGCTTCTTTGTTGAATAGATCAATATCATCTCAGAAATCTCAGCTTCAATGTATGCTGGTTCAAATGCAGAAAAGCCACGGAAATCGCTATGTTCAGCGTGTACTTGAAATCGCCAGAAAGGGTAATGAAACTGCAGAAGTAAACTCAGAAGTTGAAACCGCAATACAAGGGCAACGAGGTGGTGGACAAGCTCTTGCTAGTGATGTGCGAGCCCAGATGGAGCCTGCCTTTGGATCCGATTTTAGCAGTGTCCGGGTGCATACTGACTCATCGGCGAACTCGCTTAATCAGCATCTTAATGCACGAGCGTTTACTACGGGAAATGACATTTTTTTCAGAGGAGGAGAATATAACCCCGGAAACTCAAGCGGTCGTGAGCTTCTTGCCCATGAACTTACCCACGTTGTACAACAGACAGGTGGTATCCAGCACAAACTCACTGTTGGCAAACCAGGCGACATATATGAAACGGAAGCAGACAAGGTTGCAAAAGAAGTGATCCGGCAAGAGCATCAGAGTGGAACACAAAGGATGGCTAATAAGGAAATATATAAACAACCAATAGAAGATGAGGAAGAGGAGGGAGTTCAGGCAAAAGAATTTGATAGCCTTCAACGGCAAGTGCCAGGACCAGTGGAAGAGGAAGAAGAGCAGCCAATGTAGGTCAAAAGAGCTGAGATATTGCAACGACAAGTATCACGAGGAAAAGGCGTAATAGAACATAAGGGAAGAAATTATTTTTGTATAGGGACAAATACAAGAAGGAACAAAGGATAAGGAGAAAAAGCCATGATTCGTGATCTTGATAATACTTTAGAGAAATTGCTTGAGCAGGAACTCCCATCAGAGATACTCGCGGATTTAAATATCACTTTTGAAACGCCAGATATGAATTTCCCGCCAGAATATATCTCTCTGCCGGCAATAGACCTTTTTCTTTATAATATTCAAGAAAAGCAGGAGCTGCGCTCTAATGAATGGTATGTGGAAAGAAATAGTAATGGTACTGCCATAAAAAAACACTCTCCTGTCCGTGTGGAATGCTCATATTTAATAACAGCGTGGGTTAGCACTAGCCCGGAGGGTGAAAAGCCTCCGAAAGAAGAACACAACTTGCTAAGCGAGGTAATGAAAGTACTATTACGCCATCCTACACTTCCTGCTGAGGTACTTCAGGGAAGTCTAAAAGACCAAGAGCTGCCCATCCGGACAATAAGCCTGCAGCCAGATAGTGTTGAGATGATAGGACAATTCTGGCAGGCGCTTGGTGGAAAAGTCAAAGCGGTTTTTAAATATAGCGTGATTATAAGTGTTGATACTTATAAACCAGTTAAAGTAGGTGTTGTCAAGAAAGAGACATTTGAGATTTAATTTGATTTAACGCCTGATGAGCCTTAAGAGCGGGCAATCAGGGAATGTAGGATAGAGTATAACAACGAAAGAATGGGAAGAGGAGAGATTATGAGATAGTAAGAGAAAGTGATGAAGTAATAAGTGGTAAAGAAGCTTTATAAAGCTTCCTAATTTCTAGTAACATTTTATGTCAATCTAATAAAAGGAGGTTATAAAATGCAATATACAGCACCTGGAGTTTATGTAAATGAAGTTCCATCAGGAGCACGACCTATAGTTGGTGTAGGAACGAGCATTGCTGGATTTATCGGGCTGGTCACAGATGATGTGGAAATGCCAGATCAACCTGGCCAATTCGAGTTAGATACATTTGGCGTTCCGGATAAGGATAGACCAATTCCTTATACAGTAGCCCCTGTAAATGAGCCACAGTTAATCACTAATTGGACAGAGTTTAAAAGTAAGTTTGGTGATATTCAGGTAGGGAATAAGACTTTAGCCCATGCACTTTACGGTTTTTTTAATAATGGTGGGACCCGTTGCTGGGTCAGTCGTCTCAACACCACCCTTACCGCAGCAAATGTTGGTGACGCATTGACCAAATTTGAGGCCATCGATGAGATTGCTCTTGTGGCTGTCCCTGGCGCGTTAGATGAAAATGGCGTGGTAGATAAAGATATTCTAGGCGCAGTGATTGATCACTGTGAGAATATGGGGGACCGCTTTGCAATATTAGATGGTAACCCTGAGGTTACAGGCGCTTGGACTCCCGACAATATAACAGAAATACGCGATAGCGACTATGCTGCCTTGTATTTCCCCTGGATTAACGTTTATGATCCTCTCACTAATGGACTTATCGAACAACCACCTAGCGGCCATATTGCTGGTATCTATGCACGGGTTGATAATCAGCGAGGAGTCCACAAAGCACCAGCAAATGAGGTTATTCGCGGGGCTTCAAATGTGAAGTATCGACTAAGCAGAGCACATCAAGAAGGGCTTAATCCGGACGGTATTAATGTGATCCGGGCCTTTAATGGGAATATAACTGTATGGGGTGCCAGAACTCTTGGTGGTGACGATAATGGAGAGTGGAAGTATATCAATGTTCGCAGACTGTTTCTCTTTTTACGTGAATCAATAGATGAGGGCACACAATGGGTGGTATTTGAGCCTAACACTCCGGATTTATGGGGTAAAATAGTCCGAAATATTACTGCTTTTTTAACCACTGTCTGGCGAGGAGGGGCTTTGTTCGGCAGCACACCTCAGGAAGCTTTCTATGTGAAGTGCGATGCGGAAACTAATCCACCAGAAGTAAGGGATTTAGGACAGGTAGTGACAGAGATTGGTGTAGCGGTAGTGAAACCAGCAGAATTCGTAATTTTCAATATCACCCAATGGGCTGGACCTGGAGCTTAATGGGAAAGATTTAGTGGAATCATTATATAAGATGTCGAACCTTTATAAGTACAACCATAACCGGATGGAGTAGTTCGGTAAGACAATTAAGGAGGCTTTATAATGGAGAAATATCCATATCGAGTTTATAATTTTAAGGTAACAGTAGGAGCAGAGGCATATAGAAGCGGTTCATTTAGGGAATGTTCAGGCTTGGACTCCAGTAATGACGTTATTGAATATAGGGATGGGACTGATGCAAAGAATTATATTATGAAAATGCCAGGACTTGGCAAATATTCAAATATAACACTCAAGTATGGGGTAATTGAGACTGATTCAGCTCTATGGACTTGGATACTCAATACAAGGAATGGTACCGACTATGCGAACATGCGTAAAGATGTTTCCATAACCCTCGTAGATGATGAAGGCACTGATAAAATTGAATGGACTTTAGAGAATGCGTGGCCCACAAAATGGACAGGCGCAGGTTTAAATGCCACAGGGAATGAAGTGGCAATAGAGTCCATTGAGCTTGCTCATGAAGGCATAAGCAAATGGGAATCGAAATAATAATTGAGAGGAGATGAAAATGCAAACAGAGTTTTCTTTTAAACTTCCTCATGGGTATAAGGATGAAGAGGGTAATATGCATTCTGAGGGTGTGATGCGTCTTGCCACTGCTTATGATGAGATTATGCCGATGAGAGACCATCGAGTGCAATCCAATCCAGCGTATCTCATAATTATGCTTCTAGCGCGGGTAATTATTCGTTTGGGGAATCTTGAGAAGGTTAATACACATGTTATTGAGGGACTTTTTTCAGCAGATTTGGCGTTCCTTCAGGATTTCTACCGGCGTATTAATGAGAATGGCCATGCTCGTCTGGAAGTAGCCTGCCCCCATTGCGGTAAAAATTTTAATATGGAGGCAGATGGCTTGGGGGGAACATAGGCTACCCCCTGGATAGACTGTTCGAGGAGGTAGCCTATATCGCATATTACTTTCATTGGCCATATGATCAGGTGATGAGTATGGAACATCTGGAACGACAACAATGGATAGCTGAGGTTGCTAAAATCAATACACAGCTTAATGATGCAATGAAGGAGGTGAGGTCCAATCCATGGGAGTAGAACGAAAAGATCCTTATATAGTCTTTAATTTTGGTGTTACCTTTATAGGATTTGGGGCAATAATTCAAGGAGGATTTAGTGAGGTTACCGGTTTGCAGGGTGAGATGGATGTTCATGAATATGATGAGGGTGGAGAGAATGATTTCAAGCATAAATTGCCAGGCCCTGTTCGTTACACCTCTAATTTGGTTTTAAAGAGAGGAATGGTTGATAGAAATTTATGGATATGGTTTGAGACTATGGGATTAGGGTTGCCTTATTTGCCACGATTTCTCTTTCGATCTATTGTGGAGATTAAGATGGAGGATTGGACGGGTGAAGAGCAGAGCTGGATTTTTCTGAATGCATACCCAGTTAAGTGGATTGGGCCACAGATGAATGCAAAGCAGTCTGAGGTTGCAGTTGAAACACTTGAACTAGCCCACCAGGGGATATTAATATAAGGTTTGAATAAAAATGGAGTATAATTCCAAAAATATTTTTGCAGATCAACTTACAAGACGATATGGGAGTTCCGCAGGTATTATATCGAATGATTCTACTCTAAGGCTTGCCAGTCGGATTAGCTCAATCAATAGTGATCGATTAACGCTTCTTGCCTATCTGCAAAAACGTTGGGATTCTAAAGGTATTGGTCCTTTTCAGAGCATGCGGCCAAATCTTATATACTTCTGGCCAATTATACATAGGTATCCTCTTCATTCATTACTCCCAAATGATGTGGGTGTGTCATTAAACAAAAAAGGCCACACAAGCCTTGGCACTAAAATTGAGAGACTTTCCCTTATAATGGCCAATGTTCAAGGCCAAGCTTCTCCTTATCAATCATTAGGATTACAATATGCATACCCAGAAATGCCCATCACATCGCGTACTGGTAAAATGACAAGCGGTATAATCAATCTTTATATTCATGCTCCAGGTTCTTATATACTTTCACAAATTCAAAGGCGGAGTTCCACTCCACAAGGTTGGTTGAATCTGAAAGATACATCTTCAAGTTCCTTAGATCATGGTTTCTCAAAGAGCGAGCTGACGCACCGCGCTTTGATCCATCATTCTCCCATGATGTCTAATCTACAAATGCATAGTTTCAGTGAATTTAACAGAGGAATGCCAGGGCGTGAAAGTCTAATTCAGCCTTTGCATATACTTCATACGCAAGTAGATAAAGGGATTCAGGGAAATAGTATTTCACGCTACCCGGCTCCTGTGCTGCCTCAAACTCATATGCAGATGTTACCGGTAGCCGGTACAGGCAGTATTGCAGTGGGTATAGCGCGACGGCATTTACTTAGTCCTATTAACCACGCTCCCCATAGGTTTATTGCGTCGCAAGGTTGGTTGAATCTGAAAGATACATCTTCAAGTTTCTTAGATCATGGTTTCCCAAAGAGTGAGCTAACGCACCGCACTTCGATTAATAATTCTGCCATGCTTTCCCATGTGCAGATGCAGAGGTCCGGTGGATTTAACAGAGCATGCGATAATTTAGTTCATTATGCTCCTCTAAACAAGCAACAAATTACCGATGCTGCCGGTCTGACTGTTCATCTAGCAAGGCAGCATCTGTATAGTCCTCTTACCGATAGTGTTCGGGGAAATAGTGATACAGAGAGACTTCTCCATGTGAAACATCCATCGGTAAACAAAGAACAAATGGGCTATAAACCACGAGGTGCACCAAATATACATAAATCTTCTCAACTCGAGAATCTTTCAAAAGTTATTATAGTAAACGCCCACTCAAAGCCAAATGATTCAATAAAGCGTTTTAAAAAAACATCTTTTTCACTCTATAGTAAAGAAGGAAATTATACTGTGCCTGCTGATGATAAATACTCCTCTGCTATGATTCATAGACACTTATATACTCCATTTAACAATACCATCCAAAGCAGAATTGCATCACAGGATCAGGTACTTTTCAGAGATAATATGCAAGGCATTGAACATAGTAAGTCCCCTTTTTCATTATATGGTAAAAGAGGAATAAAAAGAGTAAAAACTCCTTTAATTTATAATGTATTGCCTAATAAAGCCCAACTGCATAGGTATGCTGGCAGATTATTTCAATTGTCAAATGGATCGATGGTAGAAAACCCTGATAGAATAAGTGCACAAGGAATATCCTACCATTCCTTGATATCCCCATCAAGTATTAATAATTTGCCGCATCTGGATATAAGTTTATTAAAAAGTGAAGAAAAGAAACCTCAACTTCAGACCTCTCAGATAAACAGTAACAATTTTAAAAGATCATTTACTTCAACCTCGACAGATATTCAACTGTTCAACCAATTTGGACAGAATACAGCATTTCCTTCGGTTTTTAATGCATTGAGGGATATATCAGGCCCAGCACAAGTGCAGACGATCGCTCCTTCCCCTGAAGATGAAACAGAGAGCCAAATTAAAATGGAAGAGATAGTAGAGAAGGTCATACGCAAAGTAGTGCGTAGTATTACGATTGAACGGGAACGAAAAGGAATATTTATATGATTTTACCATTAGCAAAACTTAAGATTGGAGTTATAAAAAAAGCAGGAGAGACACCCCATAAGTGGATTGAAGCATTATTTAATCCCAACACGATTACTATCCAGAAGTCAACGACCATAGCAACCAAGGCTCGCTCTGGAACTAAAACAAAGGTGACGCAGCCTACGAGCCGTGATGCCTCTACTCTTTCTATGGAACTTTTTTTCGACACGTATGAAAAAGGCACTAATGTTCGAGATAAAACAAAGGACATTGAGAAACTCTTAGTAATTTCGTCTGATGGTGGAAGAGATGACCATGCTTCTCCAATTTGTCAAATAATTTGGGGACAATTTAGTGATTTATTTATAGGTACTCTCCAAAGTCTAAATATAAGGTATAATCTGTTTTTCGCAAATGGCTGGCCAGCTCGAGCCACGCTGGGATGCACTTTCAAGGAGTATACCAATAAAAAGAAAGCAGATAAAGCAGATAAAACAAATTCGGCAGATGTAGTGAAAACCTGGACTGTCAAGAAGGGTGATACCCTGAGCAGCATTTCCGGTGAAGTATACGCAAATTCCCTTTTGTGGCGGCATATTGCAGAAGCTAATCGAATTGATAATCCATGTAATCTCAAGCCGGGCATCTCTTTAGCGATTCCAACTCTAACTGCTAAAGGTAAAATTTAATGAGGAAAAGGTATGGCCCAGCCACCTGATATAAGACTAGTACCGGAGTTTCGTGTGAGCATCAATGGCTCTGAGCTGTCAGAGGAGGCTGTTGTTGATATTATAGACGTTACGGTGCATACAGAAATAAACGCAGCGAGCATGTTCACGATAGAGATGATTAATTGGGACAGGAGCGCTGTTCAAGTTACATGGGTAGATGATGAACAATTCTCACCAGGCAACGAAGTCAAAATCGAGGGAGGGTACGTTGATTGGTCTGAGGAATTGATAGTTGGAGAGATAATTGGTCTGGATGCGGAGTTTAATGCCAACGACATACCATCGCTCATTGTGCGGGGCTACGATCATCGGCACCGATTACTGCGAGGTCGAAATACACGATCTTTTATTGATATGAAGGACAGTGATATTGCAAGTCAAATCGCAAGTGAGACAGGACTTGCAGCAGAGACCGAAGACACAGGGACAGTATTAAAATATGTGGCGCAAAGTAATCAAACTGATCTGGAGTTTCTTCAAGATCGGGCTCATCGTATCGGCTATGAGGTAACGATCAAGGATAAGACACTTTATTTTCGTCCGCGACAAAATACCAGTGGTGAGGTCTTAATCCTGACACGGGAAGAGGACTTGCTTGAATTTTATCCATGCTTGTCCACCATGGGCTTACCAGGAAAGGTTATTGTTCGTGCTTATAATCCTGGAGAAAAGAAAGAAATTATCGGTGAGGCAGGGATTGGTGACGAATTTACTACTATGGGAGGAGCTACATCAGGGCCGCAAGCAGCGCAAGATGCTTTTGATGAGGCCACGAGCTCAATTGTGGACTGCCCTGTTTTTAGTCAGGCAGAGGCGGATCAGATGGCCCTTGGCCGCTTTAACGATATGGCACTTACCTATATAAAGGGAGAAGGTGTATGTATAGGCCGGCCCGATTTGCAGGCCGGGACGGTTATCAAAATAGAGGACATAGGTGAGCGCTTAAGTGGTCTTTACTATGTAACATCGGTGACGCACATTTTTTCAGCGAATCGCGGTTACAGTACTGCATTTACTGTGAGGAGAAATGCTGAAGGAGCAATGTAATAATGATAAGTCATAACCTTGTTGTGCCACTGATTCCTGAGAAGAATATCCCAAGCCGATTTTACGGTGTGACAGTAGGAATAGTTACCAATAATGCAGATGAGGAAGAGCTTGGGAGGGTGAAGGTGAGCTTTCCTTGGTTGTCGGATCAGGATGAGAGTTACTGGGCCCGTATACTAACACCTATGGCTGGTCAAGACAGAGGTATATATTTTCTGCCAGAAGTGGGTGATGAGGTGCTTGTGGCCTTTGAACATGGCGATTTAAATTTCCCCTATATACTGGGCGCATTATGGAATGGGACTGATACACCGCCTGAAACCAATAGCGATGGAGAGAATAATTTACGTTTTATTAAATCCCGCAGTGGTCATATTATTCGCCTGGATGATACAGATGGCTCTGAGAAGATAGAGATCATAGATAAGGCGGAGAAAAATAGCATTGTGATCAGCACTGCCGATAACACCATTACAATAAATGCTGATGCTGATATTACCATCCAATCTGGTAATGGCAAGCTGATATTTAGTGGCAATGGGGTTGAGATCACCTCCCAGGCAGATGTAAAAATTGATGCCAGTGGCAATATGGATTGTGGAGCTGGCGCTCAACTCAATATTAAGGGATCAACGGTAAATATAAACTAAGTGAAGGATAACTAAAATGGGCCAACCAGCAGCGAAACAAGCGGATCAGATTACTGGTACAGATACGCATATTGTAATGGTTCCAGCACCTCCTGCACCTCCTGTTCCAACACCATTGCCGCATCCTTTTGTCGGCATTATTAACGGAAATTTGAGTAGTGATGTGAATATCATGGGAATGCCGGCTGCTACGGTTGATAGTACTGCAGATAATACCCCACCCCATATACCAACCCCACCCGGCACAGCTTTTCAAAAACCACCGGCAAATAAGGCTACTATCAAACTTGGCAGCCAAACCGTTAAAATTAATGGCAAATCTGCCGCCCGCAATGGCGATATGGCAGAAACATGCAATGATCCCGCAGATCTGCCTGTAGGCACTGTCATGGCGGTCGGGACAGTATTCATTGGAGGATAATGAGGAGTAACGATCATGTCCATTGAATTTCTTGGCAAGGGATGGAAGTTTCCATTAGAATTAGAGGAATCTAAGATAAAAGAGGCCCGTTACGAGCAGAGTATAAGGGACTCAATTTGGATAATTTTGAGCACTGCTCGTGGCGAACGGGTTATGCGCCCTGATTTTGGCTGCGGAATACACAATCTGGTATTCGCACTTAATGATGCGGAAACAATGGGCCGGATCAGGAATGATGTGAATGATGCCTTACTCGAGTTTGAACCCCGTATTGATGTAATGAATGTAGATGTAAGCTCTGGTGATAGTGGAAATCTTTTTCTCATCCAAATCGAATATCAGGTGCTCACAACAAATACCAGATACAATCTAGTTTATCCCTTCTACCTTGATAGGAGTACAAGCTGATGCCTAAGCAATCACCCATTATAGACAATAGAACAGCAACTGATATCTCTCAGCAGGTGCGGGGCCTTATCCCGCAGTATTCAGGATTCTATCCCCGCGAGGGTGAGGATAGGTTAACTGACGCACTGATCGGTATTTTCTCGCGTTTTGCTGAAATCATTCTCGAAAGACTTAACAAAGTCCCGGAAAAGAACTTTCTTGCCTTTCTGGATCTTTTAGGCGCTTCGCCTTTACCGCCGCAACCGTCAAGGGTGCCCCTTACATTCTACCTGGCCTCTGGCAGCCCGGTGGAAGCATATGTGCCGGCTGGGACTCAGGTGGCCGCTCCTCCCGGGGAGGGTGAAGATCAGCCGAGCATCTTTGAAACAGAGAGCGAATTAATAGTAACAGGTGTTAAATTATCTTCGCTTTTTCTCACTGATCCGATAATGGATAAATATGCTGATCACAAGATGCTTTTAGATCCAGGCAAAAAGTTCGAAGAGTATATCTTCCAGGCGAATCGTCCGACTGAACATATACTCTATATCGGACATACCATTATGTTTGGCTTTGAATATATCCAAGAGCTGAATCTCCTTTTTCATTTACACAGGAATTGGGGAGTGGGAGCCAAAGTTTCCTGGGAGGTATGGAACGGGACAAAATGGAAAGAACTGCAATCAATTGAGGATAGAAGCTCATTTGATGATGCAATTAAATTTACCCTCAGTTGTACAGATCCTATTTTTTCCACTACCGTCAATGCACAACAGAGTCGGTGGCTTCGCTGCCGATTAAAAAATCCGATTCGTAAGGAGAATGGAGTGGATAGTGAAGGAGAACTCCTTAGTATGGTTCGGGAGGATGATCTTCCCGAGGTGAGCCAGATTCAAATCGAAGCCTCCCTCAAACGAGCTGGTGATGATTATCTAGTTCCAGAAATAGCCTTTACCAATACGACGCCTTTAGAGCCAACCCAGGAATTCAATCCCTTTGGAGAAAAGCCCAAACTGTATGATGCCTTGTACATGGCGAATAAGGAGGCATTTTCCAAAAAAGGAGCCACGATAAATTTAGATATTGAGGTCGCAAATTCGCATCTTGAATGGGGTCCTGAGAGTGTGTGGCCATCACGTGATCTTAATCTCGCCTGGGAGTGTTGGGATGGGACAGCTTGGCTTCGTCTCGCTGAAAGCCCGGCGCCCGAGTGGATCAAGCTTGTGGAAATCGATCCACTACCAGAGAAAATTATTGGGCGATACGAGGTAATAGTGCAAGGAAGGTGTGCGAAAGGTGTGAGTTTACAGATCATAGCTACAGGGTATGATATTCAATTCCCTGATATATATTCTCCGGAGATCGGGGAAGATGGCCGCTTTCGCGAATATGTGACTTTACAGCAAAATCAATATACAGAAATTGAAGTAATGGTTAAAAGCGGTAACGAGTCACAATCGGTTTTTGCAGCTGTTTATCAAGAGGTCCGAGACAGTGGCACTGACCCGGTGATGAGCTTAGATATAGAAGAGCGAGAGATAATTGTTGATAATGACGTTACAGGAGCGAGAGTACTATTTTATGATTCTGCTGATCAGCAAAACCCGAAAGAAGGAGAATATATAATAGATAGTCTCGGAAACATATTGAGATTAGTGCGTGTTCATGTCACAGGTGGCGAGTATATAAGTGGGATAAGAGTTATTAATGGAAGGGATCGGCATAATCCAGAAGAAATCTTCAATCTCAGGAATGAGTGGCCTCAGGAAATAGATATCCCAATAAAGGAGGGCTGTAATTCACTGCTTATATATGCACAAGATTATAGCGGTCGACAAGGGGATTTACCTTTCGCCGCAACGACTCTTAGAATAAGCCGCACGGGAGCATCATTAAATTTCGAAGATTCATATGGTTCCATAATCTTTAGCGATGGCACCTGTGCACTTTGCCAAAGCGGTAAGGTAAAGTTAACATTACCCAGCACGCTTGCCCCAAAGATTATTGGGGGCGAGGAAAATTATTGGCTGCGCCTTCGGATAATAAAGGGAGGATATGGGGAAGACATGCAATATGTTTGGAAGGAGTGCATTGAGTATGAATATGCAGAGGGCTATGCCATAGTGCTTGATACGTTCAGGCCGCCTGTAATATCTCACGTAAAAATAAGTTATGAGCAGACAATAAGCGATTATCCGGAGAGTTGTTTCACTTATAATAATAATGTTTTTAAAGATGTGACTGATATCAGTAAGGGTAGTAAAGAAGATTATTTTGCTCCATTTATCCCTCTATCAGATGACAGGAAGAGGATTTACATCGGTTTTGATCTGCCTTCAAGTAGGCAGAGGTTCCCCAATAGTACCATTACTCTTTTTTGCTCCATGTCTGACTTCAAATTCGGGGAGAAGACAATACCCGTTTCACCATTTTTAAGTGAGGCTATTGGCAGGGCAGATTCCACGGTTACGCATATGTTTTTAGTAAAAAATACGGATACAGAAAGTGCCCTGTTTACTTTTTCAGTTTTCGGAACCTGTAAGTGGCCGGCCGTCGTTAATGTGATAGCTACAATCCTTGACTCAGGGGAATCAATTAAGAAAATCCAGGCATCAGGGGAATCAGTTGATGTAAAACTGGCATCAGGAGAATCAGTTACAGTAAATGTTAAGGTTAAAATTCCAGCAGCGGCCGGAGGGAGTGAATATGGATTTTTGAGGATTGTAAATAATAATAATCCGGATATTCATTATGGAGCAATCTATGGAACATTTGTTACCGCAACTCTTCCAGAGCATACCTCACCAAGACTTACGTGGGAATATTGGAATGGTGATTCGTGGTCCGACTTAAGAGTAGTGGATAATACAGAGGATCTTACAAGAACAGGGTCAGTTACTTTCCTCGCACCCTTTGATATAGCAATTCACGAGCAGTTTGGGCAAAAACGCTATTGGCTCCGTGCTGGTTTAGAATCCGGGGAATATGAAATAGAACCGCGAGTGCGATGGATTTGCTTAAATACAATCATGGCATCTCAGGCAGTTACATTAAAGAATGAGATTCTCGGTTCAAGTAATGGTTCAGAAAATCAGATATTCAGGACTACCCGGTCTCCTGTGCTCGATGGACAGCAGCTCGTTGTTGGCGAATCCGTGCTGCCCTCTGCAGAAGATCGGGAGAAAATAGAGCGAGAAGAGGGCAATGATGCTATTACAGAGGTTGTATCTACCAATGGCAAGGCAACTATATGGTGGGTGCGTTGGCACCAGGTTTCTGATTTTTATGCCTCTGGTCCACGGGACAGACACTATGTAATAGACCGTCAAAGAGGCGAAGTGCACTTTGGTGATGGGAAATATGGCTTTATCCCGCCACGAGGCAATGGTAATGTAAAGCTGATAGGCTACCAGACAGGAGGCGGGAGTAAGGGTAATAAGGATGCCGAGACCATTGTTCAGCTAAAAACCACGGTTCCCTATATTGAAAAAGCAATTAATTGGGATGCAGCAGAAGGTGGTGCAGATGAAGAAACTCAATCCTCGTTTCTTGATCGTGCACCACGTACAATCCGTCACAGATATCGGGCCGTGACATCTGATGATTATGAAGATCTCGCAATGCTAGCATCCCCGAAGGTTGCCCGGAGCAAATGTCTCCCCCTTTATGATCTGATAGAGGACCCAAATACAACCGCCATATGTCCTGGTGTTGTGAGTATCATTATCGTGCCGTGGTCTAAAGAAAGCAAGCCATTGCCGAGTCAAGAGTTGATGAACCGGGTAGAGGATTATCTTGATGAACATAAATCATTCGCTGCTAAAATTGTAGTAGGTGGTCCCGAGTATATTCGTGTTGATGTTGAGGTTATTGCAGCTGTTATGTCTCTCGAGGGTATAAATAAATTAATCCCGACTATCAAGACCTCGCTGGATAAGTTTCTTCATCCTTTAACAGGAGGTGCTGAAGGGAAAGGATGGGATTTTGGGAGGATGCCATGGAAATCAGATTTATATGCACTAATCGAAGCTATACCAGAAGTGGATTATATATCCGAACTCAATCTCAACCTTGATAAAACACCAGCCGACTACCCTGAACTTTTTCACACAGGTCGTTTTTTGATCTATTCTGGTCAGCATAAAATACGTTTAACGTTTAATGAAACTTAAGAATAAGGTGAAGAAAATATGACATTAAAGTTACCGGAGTTGGATGATCGAAAATATGAGGATCTAGTCCAGGAAGCCCTGAGGCTTATTCCAACATATGCGCCCCAGTGGACCAATCATAATCCTTCTGATCCCGGGATTACCTTGATTGAGTTATTTGCTTATTTTACAGAGTTACTTATCTACAGACTGAATCGGATAACCGAAGATAATAAAAAGTCTTTTTTAAAGCTTCTTGGCCAGGAGCCATCGGATAATAATGATGTTGATGAGCAAATACGCGAGGTGTTGTTGGAGCTACGAAAGCCCAATCGCGCTGTGACCTCCGAGGATATTCAAGCCTTAGCCCTGGATGGGTTTCCGGATGAAATTGCACGCGTCCATTGTATTCCGAATGTAAATCTGGCAGTTGGAGTGGACAGAGCGAGGCCAGGGCATTTTAGTCTCATCATTGTCCCTTACATTGACATTGATGAGATTGATAGTTTTGGGCTTCAATATATCGATCATCTGGTTGCAGAGGTAGGGGATTTTTTTAAGGATAAGGTGCTTATAACTTCAAGGATACATGTAGTTAAGCCGAGATATTTGACTATAGGGATCAGGCTGTCTGTAGTACTCAAACCGGATGCCAATGAGATAAAATATCTTCATAAGGGGAAAATAGAAGAAGATATTGATAGTTTTGGCATAAGCTATATTGATAGCGTTACTGACAGGCGGTTAATGATTATCGAGGCGTATGAGGAGACCACAGGAAATAAAAATCTTATCTCTGATAATATTACCTTTTCTGAATTAGAGGAAAATAAATGGCTTGTGATCGATAATGATTACCAAAAAATTTATATTATTATCAAAGAGATGGATAGTGCAACGAATGAAACGTATTTCTATCTCTATGAAGATATTATTCGGACTTCCATAATGAAGGCATTATGGAATTACTTCCATCCATTAAAAGGTGGCCCGCGGAAAGATGGTTGGCCTTTTGGGAGAAATGTTTATGTCTCGGAAATATACCAGATAGTAGATTCGCAGGAGGATGTTGATTATGTCAGCACAATGGAGATAGTAGATCCTGCCACTGGTTATCCAACCTCGCTTGAGGAAGTGTTTATTATTGAAGGAGTATATAGCACTATTCGCAAGCTTCATAATGACTCAAACAAATTATACGGAATAGAAGTTGCGGCAAATGAACTTGTGAAACTCCCATTTGATAAGATCCAAATAGAGGTAAAAAAAGAAGGAGGTGATGAATCCGTATGATATCTAGTCGTTTCTTAAGATATCTTCCAGCTATTTATCAAGAGGAAGAGGGAACTCTTCCTGTAAGTCATTTTCTTTTAGCCTTTGAAAAGGTACTGTTAGGTCGTAATGATCAGATTGACTTTGAATATAGGGGTTTGGAGGAGATTATTGCAGATATTCCCAACCTGTTTGATCCTAAAAACACACCGGAAGAATTTCTCGAATGGCTGGCGGGCTGGATTGCATTAAGCCTTCGTTCTGACTTCAGTGTGCTTAACCAGCGTCAATTTATCGCAGAGATTGTCAAGCTTTATAAAAATCGGGGAACCACAGAAAATCTAATAGGATTGATTAAGCTCTTCTTTAAAGTTGAACCAATTATCTCGGAATCGAATATTATAGAAATTCAAATTGGGAAACATGCCACTATCGGTAAAGATACATACTTAGAGGGTGGTCTCCCACATTTTTTCGAGGTAATAATTCCAATTACCTATCCTTCACCTGAATTGGTTGAGAAGCAATATGATCTTGCCAAAGCTATTATCGATATGGCTAAGCCAGCACACACATATTATAAATTGACCATAGAGTCAATAAAGAAAATGCAGATCGGTGCATACTCCACCATAGGAGTAGACGCAGTGATAGGCTAAGAAATATAGGAAAAGGAGAATAAAGTAAGGAGATATCAATGGCAGACATTAAAAGACCTGAATACTACACACTTCAATTTTTACTTGAACCTGATTTTAACGATCATGTAAGTTATCATTCCCAAATGCAGCGCCTGCATAATGAACGACTTCATTCCTATGGGATAGTGAATGGATTTGAGGTAGAAGAGTTTGACAACACACATGTGACAGTAAATCGTGGTTTGGCTATCGACGGCGATGGAAATGCGCTCTATATTCCGGAGATAGATCCAACTGCAGGTGATACGGATCCGATTATAGTAACACTTCCAACAGTAGGAACACCTCCTCATACAGTTTACATCGTGATAAGTTATGATGCTACCGTGGGAGATGATACCAGTATCAAACGAATTGGAGAAAATGATGTATATACACGGTATAAAGAAAGAGTCACACCACGACTAGAGGAGAATGATCCGGATGCAGGGTATCCTCAAGGTGGCTATGAAACTAATCCTCTCACTCTAAAATTAGCAGAAATAACGCTGGAAAACGGATTAATTACGAACATTAAGGACACAAGAAAATTTGCATCAGCTAAAATAGGCGATGGGGGAGTAGAGACTGATAATCTTGCTGATAAGGCAGTCACTTCAGCTAAATTGCAATCTGATCCGGATGTTGATGGGAACAGGGCAGTTACTACTGATCATATCAAAGACTCAGCGATTACAAATGAAAAAATTAAAGATAGTACCATCGATGAGAATAAGTTCAATCCCACTACCAGCGAAAAACTTGTAACTGGTGGAAATTCCCACAGACATGAAGATGGAGATGGAGGTACAATAAGCCATGAGGCATTAAATCTTGGTAGTGTTCCCAACCCGCATGGAGTAAGCTTTTATAATATCCTCCACACGGGACATACAGCAGATTTAACATTTGATGGAAGCCTAGCAAATAATACAGACATAGTTGTGAACGAGCTGGACGATATTGATCCGATAGACTTTCATCCTAGATTATTTTTTATAACAGCAGGGTTTTGTTACCGAAAGGGACCTGCGAAGGAGAATAGATATTTTGGGGATACCACGTCAGGTTTTTTGGATGCACAAGCTGGAGTTGAGAGTGCAAGAACATCCTTTACGACTTTATATATAAAATCATCAGGTGATCTACCGAGCTTTTTCTGTCGAAGCGTAAACACTCCAGAGTATATTTTTGGCGCAAAAGTATGCGATGATGAAGCTACTCAAGCTAATACATTTAGACTTAGTATAAGAGATGTTGATGATGGGACTTATACTGTAAGGTTTCATAAAGAAGAAGTTACCAATTATGACCAGTTTGATTTTAATAATCCGGAGGATCCGAGAGCATTAACGATCTATGTGAGTATATTGTGCCTGGGCTAAGAGAGGGTAAGGGGTAACTGTTATTTAATTGTTTATTTTTTTGAGGATAAATTGTGGTTTCTGTATCGAAAAAAGATCCGGAGATAGTTTGCATGAGAACCTTTGGCGGCGTGGATCTTAAGAAAGAGCACTGAAATAAATATCAAGGGGAGAAGAATGTACGATCTTAAATCACCTGGTGTTTACAGATATGAGGAGGAAAGATTTCTTCCGCAAGAGGCAGAGCTTGAAACGGGTGTTCCGGCGTTCCTTGGGTGTTATCCGATAATAATCCCAAAGGATACACTCCCGATTGCACTCAAGAGCTGGGACGAATTTGAGGAGAAATTTCCAGAATTTATAGCACTCAGGAACTGGGCTGAATTTCAGGTGGCACTGCAAGAATATTTGCAGGAATTTGATGAGGAGGAAAAACAGGCTATTCTAAAATATGTAGCGGAAGAAAAAGAGTATATAGAGATATCTTTAAAGAACAGTTTCCTTCCATATTCGGTATCTGGTTTTTTTGAAAATGGAGGTTCTGTATGTTATGTGATCAGTATTGACTCACGATATTTTGAGAAGTTATCTGAATCTGATAAGAAAAAGATAGAAATTGACTCTGAAAAAGAACGGGGTGCATTCCAAAAAGGGATAGATTTGGCAGCTTCCCTGGATGATATGGATATTGTCTGTGCACCGGATATTATGAAAAACAGGGAAGAAAGAAACTCGACAAAGTATGAGCAGGCTGCTATTCTTCAGGCCAAGGTGCTGGAGCATTGCGAGCACCATGGCGATCGCTTTGCTATTCTGGATTCAATATATAAGGCTCGGGTAATAGATATCCAGAATCAAAGGGCAGGCATTTTAGAGCATTCCACCATGTTAAGGGCTACCTATGGCGCTTTATATTTTCCTTGGATAGGAGTGCAAGAGAGCGTTAATCAAAGCTCAACAGCAGAATATGTAAAATATATCCCTCCCTGCGGACATATAGCAGGGGTTTACGCCCGGAGTGATAAACAAATCGGAGTTCATAAGGCACCGGCAAATGAAATTCTCGAAGGTGTGCTTGATCTGGACTGCGAAAATCTTCCTAATGCAAATCTTACTAATGCAGAACAGGATATATTAAATCCTTCTCATATAAACTGCATACGTGCTTTCCCAGGCCGAGGCATTCGAATCTGGGGTGCCCGGACTATTGCTGATGACTCTTCCTGGAGATATATCAATGTGCGGAGACTGTTTTTAACCATTAGTCGATGGATAGATCGTAATATGAGAAATGTGACGTTCGAGATATATGATACGAAGTTATGGTCATTAATCGAAAAACAACTCATAATTTACTTTAATGATTTATTCAAACGAGGAGCGCTCAAGGGTAATACTGCTAAGGAAGCCTTTTATGTGAAGTGTGATAAAGAGACCAATCCACCCGAGATACGTGATACTGGGATGGTAATAGTAGAGATTGGTTTGGCGCCAACTGTGCCGAATGAATTTGTCGTGATTCGGATTATCCGCAGTGCGAGCGGATTTACAATAACTGAAGCTTGATCGATTGTAAGGGTATATGAAACTCAATCTCGGATGTTGTAATACATTGCTCCCTGGATTTGTTAATGTTGATATTATTCCAGCACCAGGTGTCATGGTTGCGGATCTGAGGAAGCCATGGCCATGGCAAGATAACTCTGTGAACCATGTCCATGCGTGGGACATTATTGAACACCTGCCAGATAAAATATTTACCATGAATGAGCTATGGCGGGTATTGCAGCCTGGCGGGAAAGTGGAGATTATTGTACCGACTACAGAGGGGTCCGGTGCCTGGCAGGACCCGACACACGCTTCTTTCTGGAACCGCAGAAGCTTTCTATACTATGAAGCAGGGAATCCCTATCGCGAACGGTTTGCTCACTATTATGGTATCCAGGCAAAGTTCACTGTCATGCAGGAACACATTGATAACAGTGTAGATGGACCGCGTCTCAATATCATTTTAAAAGCGATTAAACCCTAAGATACCTTAAACAAAAGGAATGAATGCGTGATCGAAAAAAAATGTATAGACGTGATGTATCTTGCCTGTAATCGTCTTGAGTTTACCCAGGAGACGTTTACCACTTTAGTGGCCACTACGGATTGGCAGTATGTTCATGAACTATTTGTGTATGATGATGGATCTCGGGATGGAACATGTGAGTGGCTGGAGGAGAATATAGAAAAGGCCCCGGTTCCAGGACGATTCGTGAAAGATAATTTTGGTTCGCCAATAGCTGCGATGGTTCACTTTATTAATGCAGCGAATAAATCTATTCTGGCGAAAGTTGATAATGATACGATGTTGCCGCCAGCATGGCTGAGGCTGAGTCTTGACGTGTTCGATCGTCATCCGAAGTTATCACTTCTTGGCATCGAGGCAATGTGTCCTCACCACTATGATGTTCAACTTGCACGCTCTTATATACCGGCACGATTCATTGGAGGCCTCGGTCTTTTTCGACGTTGTATATTTACCAATAGCCAGCCCAAGCCTTATCGAAAGTGGTTTGGGTTCCAGGAATGGCAGACAGCCCAAGGGAACCACATAAAATCCGGCTGGATAACACCGGCTATTCCAACCTTTCTGCTGGATAGAGTACCGTTTAAGCCATGGACAACTTATACGCAGATGTATATCCGTCGTGGTTGGCAGCGGTCATGGCCAAAATATAACTCTTCCTTGCCATTATGGGATTGGCGCTGGCCTTCTCAATCAGTGATTAATGCAAACTCAGATATGATACACAGCATTGAAGAAACCGCCAAAGTGTTTTAGTGAAATCTATTTCAGTGAGTACACCATCTCCATTTAAGATTATTATTCTATCAGCTCGCGCATCGAATCTTGTGATCTGCGTCCAATCTGTGCTGGAAAAGGAACCGTCATTGCCAGCAGATCATATTATTGTTGTGGATGATGGAGCACGGAGTGAAGCTGAATCCAAGCTTCCGGGTATACAATGGCTGACGGGTATAAAACCATTTATTTATGCCCGCAATGCTAACCTGGGAATACGTGAGGCTGGGACAGATGTTGTTCTCCTCAATGATGATGCTCGTCTTTTGACCTTTCATGGGATTACCCACCTTGCTCAACAGGTTCGATCCCGCTCCCATATCGGAGTCTGTTCCGCAAGTATTCAAGGCATAGTGGGCAATCAAAGACAAATTACCTCTCAATCTAACCAATTCAGACTTGAACCAAGAATGCTCGCATTTGTATGTGTATACATTCCAAAATCTGTTTATGATAAAATAGGACTTCTTGATGAGCGGCTCGTAGGTTACGGATTTGAGGATAACGATTACTGCACACGAATTTTGAAATCGGGCCTTCAGCTTGGCATCTGGGATGGATGTGTGGTAGATCATTCGAATAAGAGCGCCTCAACCTTTCGTACAAAACCTAATATTTGTAAATTGTATAAGCAAAATTATCACTTATTCAAAAAGAAGTGGGGCCCGTTCTCATTGTCAAAAAGATATGTGTAAAGAGGAATCCCTTAGTCGTCAACCATCTGATATGCGCGTCCTCTGTGCTATGAGGATTAAGAATGAGGCAGAGCATATTCACCAGGTTTTATCTCAGGCTCTTGTTTTATGCCAAAGAGCATTCATATTTGACGATCATTCCACTGATGAAACAGTAGCTATTTGTCAATCCTTTGGGAGTCAGGTGAGAGTTATAGAATCGCCATTTAACGACTTCAATGAGGCAAGGGACAAGAATTTCTTGCTCAAAAAAATTATTGAGGCAGACCCTGAATGGGTTCTTTGGATAGATGGTGACGAGGTGTTGGAACGATCGGGGCCGGAGAAGCTTAAATATACTATTGATAATACGCGAGGAATAGTAGCATATTCTCTTCATATCTCCTATGTATGGAATGATCCGCAGCATATTCGTGTTGATGGTATATTCGGAAGATTCAATCGGTTATCCTTGTTCAGGCTTAAGGATCAGAATGTGAAACAACTATATTTCCCCGCTGGAAGGGCTACTACTGGTTTTCATTGTGGTAATGTTCCAAAGGGCCTTGTCGGCAAAACAAAAGAACTGAATGTCCGACTTAAACACTTCGGGTATATGTCCAAAGAAAAACGCCGAACAAAATACGAATGGTATACCACCATGGACCCGAACAATCGTGCAGAAGACAATTATCGTCACTTAGCTGAAGTGCGAGGTGCACGGTTTGCGCCAGGCCCACCTCAGATCCTTCCCTGGATAGAGTAAAAAGCCTCTTTTTTATTTTCCTTTCTATTTAGCCACTATTACAACTTTTCAAAATTTTGTCATCCTTTATACGTATTCCCCTAGCGAAGCTCCGCCTCAAATCGATAAGACTCAAGGCTTATTATCGACGAAGCTTCGCGCTGCTGGCTACTGGATGGCAGCACAACGCATTACGCTTCTTATATGAATTTCTATATCAGACAATACAGAAATTTTGGTATTGGGAACTTTATTAATTGCACACCTGCAATAAAATTCTTAAGTGATTATTATGCACAGCCAATTCCTGTATATTTTGAATTGGGATATGTGAAAGAGATGTATGAAAAATGTAAGTTTATTACCATAATTGATACTTTCAAAAGTACTCATACCCTAAAGTTGTTATTCGGAAGTAACTTAACGAATGCCCGAATTGAGGATTGGCGATATATTTACCAAAAAATATGTGCAAAGCTTGGCATGAAACCGGGAAAAATACCCCATACATATGTTGATACCTATGATTATTCCCTTAAGGGCAAATATGTTGTTATCGTGAGAGGAATGGTAAGTGATGTGTGGAGAGAGAAAAAAGATCCAGGTGATGAAATATACAAACATATGGTGGTCAGATTACAAAGTAAAGGGTATAAATTAGTTTTTATCGGCACTGATGCCGATTATTCTAGAAATATTAACAGAATGGAGCGATGGGTGGAGAATAAGGTCGTAGTGCTTAATGATATAAAGAAATCATTAGGTTTGCTCTATAATGCGGATTTTATTATTAGCAATGATACAGGTATGTATCATGCTGCAGGGGCATTAAATAAAAGAATTTTTGTGATGTGGAAAGACACATTATTTAAAAAAAATAAATCTCCGGGTAAAAATTGCATCTATAGCATGAAAGGCAACTGGAAAAAAGACTTTGAACAATGGATTAAGGATAAGTAATTGATGTAATAAGGAGAAAGAGATGAGATTAGGTATTGGTATTCCGACGAGTAACAGGCCGAAGCATTTAAAGAAGCTCTTATATTCTATAAAAAATCAAGTCAGATCGATTTTAAATATGAGCGATATCATTATTGTAGAGGACTCAAAATCCGATTTACCCGCCTCAATAGAGCAGAGCAGGGACAATTGTTATTATAAGGAATTGATAAGTCCGGCGACTTTCAAAGTCATTGAGGGTTATCGGAAAGGTCCTCAATATTGTCATCAACAAATTCTCAATCATTTTGCTAAAAAGAATGAAATCCCTTTCATACTTAGATTAGACGATGATATCGAATTGATATCTCCTCACTTTATAAACCGTTTATGGAAAATGATAAATTCAGCATGTGATATCCATGCGGTTGGTGGGATTTTCATTAATCAGCGGTCTCAGGAGTCGCCTTGCATTGGCTGGGATTATCATTGTCAAATGAGACGCAATAAGGCACGAGCACCCTTTGAGGTTTCCCATCTTTATTCAAGTTATATCTACAGGAAGGAAATCGCGTTAATGGTCGGTGGCTTCCCTCTCTATTATTCCATTATCGGTCACCGGGAAGAAACGGATTTTAGCCTCCGGCTTAAAAACCAGGGAAAGGGTCGGCTTTTTGTAGATCCTCAGGCGATTGCCATACATCATCAAGCTTCCTTCGGTGGTGTCCGACACCCTCATTATGACAAACTATGTAAAGAAGATGATTTAATGTTCCGGGATAAAATGGCTAAGCTTGGAATTCATATCAAGGGAAGATTTAATGGGAAACCAATGTATCTTTGATTCGTATATACATTTCATATGAAAATCTGGATCGGCATAGGCCAAGGGATTGGCAACTGTATCATGGCATCACCATTAATAATCGCTGCCAGTGAATTCGCCGGGGCCCCTGTTGATGTGTATATTCGGCCTACTCCAGCGAATTTACAATGTAAAGGATTATTTAGGCATAAAAAATACGTTAAAAATATACGGCAGTATCCAGAAAAATATTTTGAGCCTATTTACGATCGCTACTTAATTACCTCAAATTATCATCCCTTAAATCAATACGGGAATTCAGGGGAAGTGGTAAGACCTCGAGAATGGAAAAAAGGCGAAAGGGAGATCGATTACAATATGGAATTAATTCAAAGAATCGGATTTCAGGGCAGGACCCCAGCCCCCTTTGTGTGTAAATCACCACGAAAGTTTATGTTTCCGAAAAACACAGTTGGATTTCATATTGGGTGTAAACCTGCATGGGCGCATCTGAAAGCCTGGCCATATTATAAGGAGCTTTCAGATTTGCTCCTTAAGGAGGGCATAACTGTTGTTGTCGTTGGCAGTGACGCCGATCTTCCATTGTTTAAATCAAAAACGTGGTCATCATATGTTAAAAGATATTTTTCTCTAAGCCTAACTGATACGGCAGCATTGATTTCACAAGTCGCCTTATTTATTACCAACGATTCCGGCCTGATGCATTTAGCAGCAGCCCTTAACGTACCGACGATTGCCATATTCGGTGCCACAAATCCAGCGAAATATAAACCCCGGAATGTGTCATTAATTCAAAGAGAGCCAATATTAAGCTGTCAGCCATGTATTGACATTATGCCAGTCGGGTATAAATGTCCCCGCAAGACCCAATGTCTCAAGGATATTTCGCATGAAAGGGTTTTTGATGTGGCGATGAAATATTTAAAAATTCACTCATAATACCATGGCAGTCATACTACTTACATACAAAAAGTATCCTAAAAGCAGCGGTGGGGTTGCAAAACACGCTGAGCATTTAAAACGATCCTTTCCTCAAGCGAAACATTTTTGTTGGGAAGATTTTCCCGATCATAGAGCGTATGATTCGATTTCTGAACCACCCAAAGCGAAGAAGCTGACACATTGGCTCGCAGAAAGGGGGCACATTGTGAAATCTGATCTCGTTATTGCCGATGGATTTTGGTTCGCCGACCTTAAGAAGATTGGCTGTACAATATTCTCTGTTATTCATGGGACGTTTGCTGGCTGGATAGGTCAAAATCACCCCCTGTCTCAAGCTCAGAAAGATATAATACCCAATGCTGACCGATGGATCGCGGTCTCTCCATTTGCCCAGTATGAGGCTAAGAAATATTATGGGATCAATGCAGAAATAATTTTAAATGGGGTTGATCTTAGTATTTTTAAGCCAGACCCGGCAATTAAAAAGACCTTTGATTTTGTGGATATGGCAACGAACACTGACAAGGGATCCGGGCTTACGTCAGTATTAAAAAAACACTTCAAAGGTTATTCCATAAATGGGCGGGGGCACAAAGAAATTCCTCACCTTCTGAATCAAGCAAGGGTGTTTGTTTCTCCCTCTCGATATGAAGGTAACAGTTATGCAATCCTTGAGGCTATAGCCTGCGGATTATCAATTGTGAGCTCACCCACCGGCTTATTTTGGACTT
>JBLIRR010000063.1:0-27415 GCA_049472395.1 bacterium
TTTTGGTACAGGCGTAAGGTATCCGAGGGAACAAAAGGATCTATAGAGTATGAATTTACCAAAAGGAGGGTGATCCTGGCAAAAAATGGATTGCCTGAAAAAACTGTATGGCTTATTATCAAACGCACACTAGAGGTGAATCCCACATATTCCTATTATATGAGTAACGCCCCTTCAAGCACACGCCTGGGTACTTTTGTATGGTTAAGTGGTATACGCTGGGCTATAGAGCAATGTTTTGAGGAAACAAAAACAGAATTAGGGATGGATCAATACGAAGTAAGAAAATATTCAGGATGGAAACATCATATCCTGATGTGCATGTTATCCCATTTCTTCCTTTGGCATTTAATAATTAAATTGGGGAAAAAAATCACCAGCTATTACACTTTCCCAGCTTAGGATACTTCTTGAAGTGGTATTACCTTTAAGAACTTTTAACATTGAAGATGCCATTGAATTAGTCAGATGGATTCAGACTAAGAATCATGCAGCTTATCTTTCACATAAGAAAAATAAAAAAATTATAATAGACAAATATCAAATGTCGTTGTAGGGTTAAGATCAATAGAAATTCGTTTTTTCATAAAAAAGCTTATAATAAAAGACTTGACCCCAGAGCCATATTCTCATGCCTCAAACTATTTGTATTTACTCGATTTACAAGGACCTGTGAGAATGGATAGAGAGGGAGGATTTCGAGACAAAATGACACGAAAATCTAAAAATTGCGATAAATTATTGTTAAGAAAGAGATTACTGACTGTGTCAAATGTGGCCCATTATGGGTTACCCTAATCCATACTTTTTCATTTTTCTAAAAAGCGTTTTTCTTGGCAATCCTAACATGAGGGCTGTTTTTGTTCGGTGCCATTGATTCTTCTCTAATGAATGGAGAATCAACCTTTTCTCGAAGATTTCTATAGCTTTTTGGAAACTTGAATCTTTCGTTTCAAGCTCTGCAGGCTCCATACTTAGAGCACTGAGTTCTAAAGTATTGGTATCAAAAAAATCAATCCGTTGGAATGTGATATACTGATGTAAGGCATTTTGAAGTTCGCGAATGTTTCCAGGCCAATTATATTTAAATAGTGCCTCGACGATGTTTTTCGGAAGATTCTGAAATTGTACTGATGAGCCTTGTTTTTTGAGAAAATGATCGATAAGCAGAGGGATATCCTCCTTGCGGTCCCGCAAAGGGGGTATATTGACGGTCATTACGTGCAAGCGATAAAAGAAATCCTTCCGCATTTTCCCTTCTTTCACAAGCTGTATCAAGTTTTTATGGGTTGCGGCGATAATCCGGGCATTTGCATATTTCACAATGTCATCTCCAACAGGGATATAACCTTTCCCTTCAATCGCTCTGAGCAACTTAATTTGCATAGACAAGCTCAACTCCCCGATCTCATCCAAAAACATTGTCCCATTGCGGGCAACATCAAATAAACCAGGTTTTTCCTTATAAGCACTTGTAAAAGCACCTTTACTATAGCCAAAGAATTCACTTTCGATCAAGGTTTCAGGAATACTTCCACAATTGACAGGTACAAATGCTTTGTTTTGACGTTTACTCAATTGGTGAATTGTCTGAGCTACTAAATCCTTTCCGGTTCCTGATTCCCCGTAAATCACTATTGGAGCATCTGTAGTAGATGCTTTCAGGATAAGTTCATACACTTCTTGCATGACAGGGCTCTTCCCGAGAATCTCGCCGAATCTGTAACGATCCTTCATTGATGCTTTCAGATGTTTGACCTCTTCCTCAAGTTGATGTTTCTCAAATCTTATTTTTTCCTCTTGAAGTTTTCGTTGAGTGATATCCCGTAATGTTACCAAGAGAGCAGGCTTCCCCTCCCAAGTAATGAAACAGTGACGACTTTCCATCCATAGCTTTTTTTCTCCCACGCTCATTGGCATTTCCTGCACTTTCCAATATGTTATAAAGGTTTCCTTCTGAAGCTGAGAGGAAATTTCTTTAAAATAGTTGGAGATGTCAGGAGAAAAAACCTCCTTAAGCAGTTTTCCGCGGGCGTGATTTGACTTACAATCGACTATAGAATTCAGGGCATGATTAGCAAATACAAGTCTTTCATTCTGAATAATACCGATCCCAATATCAATATTCTCAACAAGTGAGCGATACTGTTGCTCACTAATAAATAAGGCTTCTTCTACTTTTTTTCGCTCGGTTATATCACGTGTCACACAAATAATTTTGGCTTCTTCCGTTTGTGCATCAGAGAACAGCCGACTGGCTGACTCAACCCATTTATACTCCCTGTTTTTACATTGTATACGGTATTCTAACCTACATTCCTTTTTATTTGTGAGGAGATTATTCATTGCTGCTAAAACCTTATCCTGGTGATCCGGATGAACATGTTGAAGATTTGATGATCCTATGATCTCTCTGGGAGAGTATCCATAAAGAGAACGACTGACCCCTGAGGCAAAATCTACTGTTCCATCGGCATTATACACAGAAATAAGATCCGTCGTATTTTCAGCAAGCAACCTGTAGTGTTCCTTACTTTGTCTGAGTGCCTCCTCAGCCTCCTTGCGTTTTGTAATATCAGTGGCAATGTGGATAATTTTTTGTATTTCTCCATATTTATCTAGAATAGGGGTACAAGAAACCAAAAATATGCTGTTCAAAGCTTCAATTTTCATCTCAACAGTCTCAAACTGTTTGGAACAAAGCATTTTTCCCAAAGGGCACGCCTCCGGAGGTTGAGATGAGAGATGGAAGATTTCAAAACATTTTTTTTCTTTGAGGACTTTCTCGCTCAGTTCACTGGCTTGTAATGCAACATGATTTGCTTCGAGGATAGTGTACTCCTTATCCAAAATGAGTGCGGGGTGTCCGAGCGCCTGGAAGAATTCTTCCCATTCTCTCTGTGATTGATGCAACTTCTCCTCGGTCTGTTTAATTTTTGTGATATCTTCAATGATAACAGCTATACTGAATAGTTCGGAAACCTCATTAAATAAAGAAAGGACATTAAATTCAAGCCAACGGATAGTTCCATCGGATTGAACAATCTGGTATTGTGCCTTATACTTTTCACCAGAGGTACTGGTGTTTGTCTCATGAACAAAGATACTTTCAATTCGATCTGTATCTTTTAAATGAATCCTCTTTAAAAATGCTCTGGGATTTTTCAAGAGGTCATCAAGCCATTGCCTGCTGGATTCTCCATTAATAAGAGGATGAGTAAATATTAGACGACGGTTGTGGTTTTCAAGGGCAATGGTTTTTCTAATTTTATCTTCTTCCATTTATTTTTGGTATTTCTTTATTAATATTACAATAAATATATCTTCTTTTTCTTCTAGCTTATGCCTTGAAAATATTAACTATAAATGCTTATATAATATATAATATTAAGATCTTATTCAATTTTAAAAAAGAGCATGAACTCCATATGAGGAAAGCAATCTGCGTAACAGGGGTATGTATTTCCTACGGGATATAGGAGTACCTTTATTAAATAGAAATACTTTATTTAAATCGTAAATAATAACATATAAAAAGTCAACTTAGATATAAAAAAAGCCGCTCAAAAGAATTATCCTTGAGCGGCTTTTACTTCATTATGTAGAAATCTTTAGCAAAGAAGGGGTTTTAAGTAGAGCGTGCGGGTTATAAATATCATCTCAGCCCATTTTCTCTTATAGGGTGCGAGACTGCCTAAATCATATTCTATGCAGCTCTCTTCACATAACCATTCTATCATACGATACTGTAAAATATTCCCGAGTGAAAGGGATGCATAGTGATTATCAAAGCTGAATTGCAGACCCCGAAAACGCTTATTTATATAAATACCATAAATATAGCCGATATTTTTCCCCTTTCGCACAGCAAAAATAAGTCGCAAAAATCCTGCAGGTATAATACGTTTGAGCATATAATAGTAAAACATTTTCATAGGGGGCTGATCAGCACCCTTTCCGCTCAAGCCTTTCCAGCTCCGCCTTTCAATATCGACTATTTTATCATACATATCACTGAGAGACTCGCTGCGAAACTGATTAATTCGTTGAAAGGTAATACCGTGGCATTGAATACGGCGGAGTGCTCTGCGAAGGTTGCTTTGAAAATTAGATGACCGTCGTTTGAGAAAGCCGTCAACTCCCCCGGCAAGAGAGGCGACGCATCTGCGTGTCGGCTCAAGGGAAAAGGCTTGATGATTCATTGTGGTATTTTTCACGAGCTGTTGGAGAAAACCTGGATTCCTCGGAAGGCCACACAGAATTAAGTGATAAGATCGTAAATTTTCACTCTCATCTGTGTTACTTAGGAGTGCCCCTAGCATGTCGACTGCTTCCGGGCCTATTAAGGGTGAGGGGAATCCCCACATCGGCTCAAGGGATGTAAAAAATACATTGCCATAGGTGGATTTGCTTTCTGTGAGGCCAACAAAACTTTTATTTTCCTGCCATATATACACCCTGTTATGAGGCATGAATGCATGCTGAAAAGGGATAATCCATTCTGTTCTGGAACAAATGGGATCAATGCCTGAAAAGGCAGCCACTGAATTATTGTAGGTTTCAGAGAGCTGATCAAGCTCTTCCAATGAGATTTTTTTCATATCTTACCTTTTGCATGCTCTATTGTACTCCATAACAGTAAAATATCAAGGATTCCAGTAATTCTTATTTTGCCTTTACCCCCCTCCATCTCCTTTGCATTGCTTATCGCATTAGCTCCCTATATCCCGCATGTTAAAAATTTTGTTCATTTTTCATTTTTAAAATTCATAAGTATTTCAGCATACTTTCCAGACTTTAGCCGACAAGACTAGCTCTAATGCGTCGAAAGAAGGATAGTATGGTGAATAAAAAAGGTGCGTCTTACATCGACAATCTGAAGCGCCGAATCCCTGAATAAAAGGCATGAAGGCGTGCACATTATACATAATAGATGCCCAATAATGTTCTAATTTTTGGTCTTTTGTCGTATACCATATTTCAATGGGGATACTGATCTTTCTTAAATAATCAATGTGCCAATGGGCCCTGCTTACAGTTTTGAGATGATGATTAATCCGTGCATTTAATCCGCCGGACCCGAACGCACTCCCCACATATGCATAATAGCCCTTTGGTATAAGGTATGTTCCAATCTTCCCGATAGTGAGAGTTTTCTCATTGGGGACTTTTAGAAGCAGAATGTATGTTCCTTTACGCGAGATTTGAGAAAGATTTTTAGGAAACATCAGAATCATCAGCTATGATAATCATTTTTTCTTCAAGATGCAACTTTTAAGGGTCTAATGTGCAGTTGCATTTATAGGGTTCATATGGTAATAATGACAGGATAGAAATAAGGAAACTCAACTTTTTACACACAATCAATTTTTTTTTGCACGGAATAATCTAAAAAACAGGAATCGTTTTTGAGAAGTGGAGAAAGGGGCTTTTCTCGTGACAACAGAAGAAGGCACTGTAATAGAAATTGATGATTCAATTGCATGGATAAAAATAATAAGAACAGCGTCGTGCAAGGGCTGTTCGGCAAAAATATTTTGCATATCCTGTGAGCAGGAAAACCAGATGAAAGTCAAAGCACTAAATACCCTTGGCGCCCGGGTTGGGGATAAGGTTGTCATTGGCATTGAAACCTCATCCTATATAAAAATTTCGCTTCTCATTTATTTATTCCCGATTCTTTGCTTGATTGCAGGAGCTATTATCGGAGAAATAATCGCTTCTGATTATTCTGTTAATCCCTCCCTCCTTTCTGCCCTATTCGGTTTTCTACTGTTTTTCCTTTCATTTGTTATTGTAAAATTGACAGCACATACATTGGCCAAAAAGAAAGAATATAGACCAGAAATAATTAAAATTATTACGGATTAAAGCCTCACCTTCGCTGAAATCGATAACATATCGCCGAATAGTATTTTCTATTCTTCCGAAAAAAAAGCATACCTAAGGTTAAAGTGTAACAATTAGTATGTCAAGGTTAAGGAGGATGAGAAAATAAAAAGAGAAATTTTTATTTCAAAACTATTAAATTTATTGCTTTTCTTACTGTTAATTCACGCCTCTCTCAGCTATGCATCCGTGCATTATGCGAAAAATATAATCTCAATTAATCCGCACAAAGAAAATAATGCTCTCAAGGTTCGTATTGCCGCTGATGGGAAGATACGGGAGTATACTACCTCCCTTCGGGCGCAACCGCATCAATTAGTTATTGATCTTCCTCACATGCGCTCATCTATGCGAGGCAAGCTATGGTCTTTAAAAGATCCGCTTGTACAAAAAATCAGGCTTGGATCATCTTATCATGATAAGAGCCAAGTAGTGTTCGATCTTTCAGCAGCAGAAGTCCTCTATAAAGTAGTTAACCAAGGTGAGTATCTTCTCGTCTCCTTTATTTCAAGCTCCTCTTATGAATCCTCCAACACATCAAAGCTTTTATCATTTACAAGCTATCAAAGAAAAAATAACACATGGGAAAAGGTGCGTGAAATAGATAATCCGGAAAACATTATTGAGCTTACTGAGAACTCGAAGCTTATACCTGCCGGTATCATTACTTCTCTTGAACTTGGCAAAGATGGGGAAAACACCGAGATTTACATCAATGCCGATGGTATATTGAGCCGGTATGAGGCGCTCTACCTCACAAATCCCTCGCGTTTGGTGGTTGATGTGTTTGATGTCAAAGCTCCAATGGGTGATAAAACATTAAAATTCACAAGTCCCATACTGAAACAAGTAAGATTGGGCACCTATCATGATAAGAAAGTTCGGATAGTCTTTGATTTGAAACCTGGCGCAGAGATATTATATGAGGTAAGTGCCGAAAGGGAGAAACTCATCGTCTCACTCTTATAAACCCTTAAGATAAGGAATGAATAAAAATGATACTTACAAACATAGAATCGGTTCCGGACAATACCATTGTTGAACATTATGGAATTGTATCAGGCAGCACCGTCCGTGCGAAACATATTGGCAAAGATATTTTGGCTGGATTTAAAAATATTGTCGGAGGGGAATTAAAAGCATATACCGAACTTCTGCAAGATTCACGCAAACAGGCTACTGACCGTATGATTGAGCAGGCAAAGCAACTGGGCGCTAATGCTATAGTCAATATTCGTTTTGCCACCTCATCCGTTGCGCAGGGCGCAGCCGAGCTTTATGTCTATGGAACGGCCGTCAAGTTAGAAAGAAATCAAGGATAACTGCAATGGAAGCTTTAATAATATTTATTGCGCTTATTGCTATAGGATACTTTATGGGAAATATGATGGAATCTAGGCACTATAAGTCTATTGAAAGACGTGAACGCAGATATTTGACACTGCCTGCGGTAGATGTGAAGCATTTTCTCGATAATCCAGCACGGGTTGAAAAAGTGCAATTGGTGCATGGAAGCGTGGTTATTTCCATTGATTACTTTAAGCGATTGTTGGCAGGCTTGAGAAATATCTTCGGTGGAGAGGTCACATCATATGAGACATTGCTTGATAGGGCCCGAAGAGAAGCCATTTTGAGAATGAAAGAAATGGCGGGAAGCAGTGCAGACATTATACTTAATCTTCGCATTGAGACCTCAATAATAGGGAATAATGCAGATAAGAAAAATTCTGTAGGAAGTATAGAGACAATTGCATACGGTACTGCAATTACCTATAAGAAAGCGTGAAATATATACCGAAAGAACTTAAGGGAAATGTGAATATTTCCCCTAAATCTCCTTTGAAAGAATTCTTTTATCTGTTGGTCTCACTGCTGGGGATACTCCTCGGCATTTATATTATCCTCGGTTTTATGATTGATCTCATTGTGCCACGCCTGTCTCCTGATGTAGAAAAACGTCTTGGCACTTTTTTTTCACAACTTTATGAAAGTAATGATGAAATAGGTACAAAAAAAGAGCTGCAAAGAATCCTTGATGATCTTACCAAAGAACTCTCATCAGAAAAGGGGCCCTATAAAATCCATCTTGTTCCCGACCCTCAAGTAAATGCACTGGCCCTTCCCGGGAATAACATCATCATATTTACTGCACTTCTTAAAGAAATCGAGTCTGAAAACGAATTAGCCTTTGTTTTTGCGCATGAAATAGGGCATTTTGCGAATAGAGATCACCTGCGAGGATTCGGAAGAATGCTGGTCTTATTCGCTATTTCCGCATCCGTCCTCGGCCAGGATAGCTCTATTACAGACTTTCTCCATCACTCACTTGTCAATACAGAGATGCAATTCTCTCAGCGGCAGGAAAAAATGGCAGACCTTTATGCCCTTGATCTTTTAAATAGACGATACGGGCATGTTGCAGGAGCACTTGAGTTTTTAGAAAAGATGGCTGCAAAAGAAACGCGCTCACGTCTTTCATATATCTTTGCAAGTCATCCCTACCCCCCTGAACGGATAGAGACATTAAAACAAAGCATAGAGGAGAATAAATATAGTGTAAAGGAGACTATTCCTTTAAAAGACTCGATTACAAAAAGTGCCACTTGTACTCCGTGAGTAAATACTATATAATTTTGTTTTTCATGACAGTAAGGAGGATAGAGTGGTGAATATCAATTCATTAAAAAAAATAGCAGAAGGAAAAACAAAAATAATTTATGAAAATCCTGAGGACCACAGCACAGTATATATGTATTTTAAGGATGACATAACCGCCGGGGATGGAGCGAAACATGATCTGTTAGAGGGCAAAGCCCTCATTGACTGGAAAATAAATAGAGATATTTTTGAATATCTTAATAGAAAACATGTGAAGACCCATTACATCGCGAGCCCCCAAGAGCACTTCTCTCTCGTGAAAAAGCTTGATCAGAAAATTAATCTTGAGGTAATAACCCGCAGGATTGCGGCTGGCTCCATAGTGAAGTGGGGAAATATCGCTGAAGGCACGCGATTTGATCCCATCATTCACCAATTTCATTACAAGGATGATCCTTTGCATGATCCGATGCTGGATTCCGGATATATTGATTATATCATAACACACAAAGGTGCAACCGAATATGATCAAATGCGCGAGATAAATGCTGAGGTTTTTCTTCACCTTGAGTCGGCATTTAGCAATTTCAATGTGCAGTTGATTGATATCAAGCTTGAATATGGGATTATTGGAGGGAGCATCTATCTCATTGACGAAATATCCGGCGGATCATTCAGATTATGGCCCTATGCCCACAGTAATCCTCATCTTAATCAACCTAATGTTCTGAAAGAATTAAATCCTGAGGGACGACTTGATAAAGACACCTATCGTATGGGCGATGATCTTAACAAAGTAAAAAGCAGATTTGAAGAAATTGCCCTCATTACAGGACAGTTCAAGGACCTCCCGTAACTGGTCAGAAATCTAATAATATCTGGGGTGTATAATATCAACTAAAAAATCATACCCTGAAAAGGAATCTCCGTTCACTGTCATTCCACTTACTTCAAGATCAATACTATCCTTCGTGACTGCCTCCATCCTTAACAAATCAGGCAGACGAAAAAACAGAACCAAATCAGGGGCGCCATCTTCATCCATATCCTTTTCTGTCACATGTATGGGTTTTGCCTTTTTCATAGATATAGGGTCCCCAAATTCTATAGTGTTCATGTTAATATCTTGAATGTCAAAATAATCAGAACCATACACTATCACTTTTAGTATACCATTACCTGCAAAATTAAGAGAAGCACCCACGCTTTCCAATCTTATATCAATATCTACCTTGATCACTTTGCCTAACGCTCTTGTATGATATGAGGCCATTACCAGAAAAAATAGAATCATTACTATGGCAATTTTTCTTATGAATTCCTTCCTTATTATATATAAAACTTTTATCATGATATCCCCCTTTTTCCCCAATCTTAATATACTTTCAATATCTAAAAGACATTTCGTGGGAGAGAATCTTTCAACAGGTCTGCTCCTTTTATTCAGGCGCTATTATTGACAATTCAGCACAAATAAATTAAAATATTTTAAAAAATTTGAAAAGTATAGAGGAGGCAGATGGACAAGGTTTTGAATGATAATGAACAACTATTACTGCATCGACTTCAGATGGGCATACCTACCCTTTCTCGTCCTTTTCATTTATTAGGAGAAGAATTACACGTAAATGAGAAAAGGATAATCGAGACAATACAAGGTCTTATTGATAATGGTATAATTCGATGGTTTGGTGCTATATTTTCCACACGAACCTTGGGCTATAAGAGTACATTGGCTGCATTGAGCCTGCCTCCTGACCGGTTAGAGGAGGCGGCGTTGGTTGTGAATCAGCATCCAGGTGTGACCCATAATTATCAACGCCCTGATGAATATAATCTATGGTTTACTATTGCGGTGAGTAAAGACCAACAGTTGGATGAGGAGTTGAAGCATTTGGCTCACACCGCCGGGGCCACAAAGTGGCTCAATCTTCCTGTGCTCAAGACATATAAGATTGCTCTCATTCTCCCCTTGAGTAAGAACTCTTTTTCATCAAAAATTCTTGGAAGGGATAGTTCAGACACCATCTATTCATTGACATCGGAGGAAAAAGATATTGTCCGTCTTCTTCAAGAAAACTGGCCGATTGTGCCCGAGCCCTTCAAAGTGTTTAGCAAAAAATTACATAAACAGGAAGAGATATTAATTGATAAAGTCAATAAATGGATTAATTTTGGAATAATCCGGAGAATCGCGCCTATTGTGAAACATGTAAGTGTGGGTTTTACGGTGAACTGGATGGTAGCATGGCAGTTGCGAGAGGATTATATTGATATTATGGGAGAAAGGGCAGCGCAGAATATGCATATAAGTCACTGTTATAAAAGAGCAGCCCGCCCTGATTGGCCTTACTCTCTCTATACTATGATCCATGCACGAAGTAATGAAGAAGCAGAGGAAACCGTCACCACACTCCGCACAATAATCAATCCTATTGATTTCAAAATTCTTCCAACGATAAAAGAATTCAAGAAAACACGGCTAAAACTTTTTCTATGATTATTGATGGTCATACCCATATATTCCCTCACGATATCCAAATAGAGAGAGAAAAATTTTTTTATAAAGAGCCCCACTTTTCCCTGTTGTACGATAATAAAAAATCTCAGATTGTCGGTGTTGAAGAACTCATTGCCACTATGGATAAAACGGGCGTTGCGGCATCTGTGGTATTTGGATTTCCCTTTGAAAATGACAACTATACCAGGAAATGTAATGAATATATTCTTAATGCAATGGAACTCTATCCTGGCCGCATTATCGGATTTTGTTGTGTGAATCCTCTCTCGCCCGACTTTGCCCAGGAAGAAATACAACGATGCCTGAGGGCTGGTATGCGTGGTATCGGAGAACTGGCCTTCTACTCACAGGGTCTTACGAATAATGCCCTCCATTCTCTTTCACCCATAGCAGACCTCGCACAAGAGTATAATGTACCGATCTGTCTCCATACCAATGAATCTGTTGGTCATCAGTATCCCGGAAAAAGTCCAATGGATTTAAGACAAATCCATACATTATTAATACTGTATCCTGACACGAAGTTTATTTTGGCTCATTGGGGGGGAGGCTTTTTCTTTTATGAGCTTATGAAGAAGGAGATGGCTGATATCACAAAAAATATCTACTATGATACTGCCGCATCTCCCTTTCTGTATCATTCGAAAATCTATTCCATCGCCCTGTCCATTATCGGGCCCGAGAGAATAATATATGGAAGTGATTATCCTCTCCTTGATTTTAACCGGTATCGGACAGATTTCAAAGAATCGAATATATCGAAGCACGACAGGGAAAAAATACAAGGAAAAAATTGTTCATTATTGCTCAATCTCTAGCAAAGCCCTAAGGTGTTTTCGACGTTCATTCTATTTTTTGTGCCTCCTTTGCAAAAATAATCGAGCGCTTAGGGAGGTGAGCATCACGGATCATTTAACCAAATATATTACATATAATAATGGCGAGAAAGGTAGCAAAGCCAACAGAGGGTAAGTAAAGCCTATGCTCAAAAATAACGTCTAAAATCACAACAAAACTGGAAGTGACAGAAAGGGTTATAAAAAACCACAGAATGCTATATGACAATAATCTCGATTTTTTATATGTGCAGATACCATAACTAAATAATGCCAAGAGTAATACGAGGTACACAAGGGTTTTCAAGTCCATATGCCTGGTTTTTGGAAAATCATAATCAAGGTTAAGATTGGTAGGTATAAACAGCAGTTTTATATAATAAGGGATTACATTAAGCTGTGTGATAAAATATTCTATGGAATTCAAGGGGCCATATTGATCTTCTAATTCAACCATTTCCGCCTGGCCTTCATGAGAAGCTCCCATAGCATAATCAAAGTAAAGCGCTTCTTGAAGCCCATGAAAATTGAAATAAACTAATCCGGCGAATATAAGCACGAGCAAAAGATAAAAGAGAGCATATCGTTTTACTACTTTCCTGGTATTACCAACTTGAATAAAATAGAAATCATATAACATGATCATTATAGGGAGGGTCGCAACGATAGGTTTTGAGCCCATCCCTAAAAGTGAAGCCAGAAGACAGCCGCCATAGAAAAGATACCTATATTTATACTCTTTAATTCGATGAGCGAGGAGAAAAAGCAAAAGAGCGAAAAGATAAAAGAATGTCGCCAATACAGAGGATCTGCTTATTATATAAGTAACGGATTCTGTCTGAATAGGATGGCTCACAAAAATGAGGGCTGAATAGAGAGGTACTCTGCGATACTTATCCCTCATCTCTTCTGAGAACACCGGGAATTTTAAAGTATATTGCAAGATGAAATATATCATTATGGCATTAAAAATGTGCAAGAGGAGATTCACAAGGTGATATCCAAAGACATTGAGCTTTCCAAAATAATAATTGAGAGCCAGGGTCAGTTCAAGCACCGGCCGGCTTGTATGCAGTATCTCTTTAAGATCAAACCTGTGTATACGGCAATTTTCAACTATGCTATGCTGATCATCAAAATGAAAAGGAGAGTAAAGGCTATTAGAATATATGACAAAAGCTAACGCAGTTATTAAAATTACTGCTAAAATATTTTTTTTTCTCTCTGAAACTCTTGAGAGTATCTCACTCATAACACCTCTTTTTGTTTCTCAACTTCCGAAGAAAATAAAAAAACCTGAGGATTAAAGCTTGACTTTTCTAAAACATTATATTATTGTAATTATAGAGAAATCAATGTCTTGGCCCAAGGCTATACCATGCGAAAAAGAATATGAAATAGCAGAGCTTAGATTGGTACATTGTAATCAAAAGGGCGGAGCTATAATTTACCTCTCTTTTTAAGCGTTCATCATTTTATCAACATTTTTTAAAAATGTGTCCCTTTCCCCACAAGGGGAAATAATTAATTTATAATGATAATTATGATAATATATTCATGCCTATGAAGTAAGCGAAGGGGCATTGCCCCTCATCTCTTTTATCTCTTGATCCAGGATAGCGAGTTCCTGGGTAAGCTTTTTCACATGATCGGTGAGTGTTGAAATTTTAATTGAGTAATGAAGAGATATCAACATCAAAAAGATAATTCCAAATATGAAGAGAGTCGTTGTAGGTAACACCGCACCAATCAGATTACTTAAGAAAATCAACAAATCGTACCAAAGAACAAGCGCCACTAATACCATTCCTGTTAATATCCATAACCAGGAATATTCCTCTCGTAGTTTTCTCCTTCGCACCATGTCAATAATAAATAAGATTATAGCAAAGCTTACTATTATTGCAAATATCTTTTGTCTGAAAAACATCTTAATTCCCCCCTTGCTGTCTTCTTATCCCTTCCCCCATAAGGATAAGCTTTTACCTATTGCGGATTCAAAATCTCCTTTTCAAAGGAATCTTCTCTTAATAACGTCACAAAGATGGATAAAAACATTTTAAAAATATAATACACTGCCTTAAGTCTTGTATGCATGTACATATTATCGGGATTCTGATACATCGTAACCGGAACCTCTTTTACTCTCAGTCCTACACGATGCAGCATAATAATAACATCTGCATCAGGAAAATCAACAGGATAATATTCACTCGCATAAAATTTAAGACCGTTCATATTTAATGCTTGATAACCGGAGGTAGGATCTGTGACCTTTTGGCCTGTCAATATTGATGCTAAAAAACCAAAAATTTTCATACCTAATTTTTTAAAAGGAGAGAGCTTGTATTTAGTATTATTTAAAAATCTCGATCCAATCACCACATCAGCTTCAGCTGAAAATAGAGGCTTCAATAAGCAGGGGATATTCGAAGGCTCATGCTGACCATCTGCATCCATCTGAATAACATACTGGTATTTATTTCTCAAGGCATATTTAAAGCCCGTCTGGAGGGCCACTCCATAACCCATATTATACGGCAAATTAATGAGTTTAGCCCCTGCAGCTTGGGCATATTTACCGGTTTTATCTTCAGATCCGTCATTGATAACGACAATAGTGGCATTCTGAAAATGATTTTTTATCGTAGCAATAACTTTGGCTATATTTTTTTCTTCATTATAGGCAGGGATTACTATAAGAATTTTGTCCATGTATCGGTTAATGTCGGCTCCCATAATTTAATTTATAAAATTACTCTCTAAATTACCCGTTATTCTTCTCTCTCTTATCACGATAGATATTATTGCACTCTCTTACCGTGCTCCCCCTCGCTGTTCATAATCAGCCAAAAAATTAATAAATGAGTCGAGTTCTTTTTTTAAACGATGCTGCTTACTAATGAGCCTTATTAACAAATACTATAAATATTTTATCTAAAATAAATGATTACGTCAATTAAAAATATTTCCTTTAATTTTTATTCTTCTGCTTTCAAAAATATTAAAGAATATTTTAATCGCTTTGAATACTTACAAACTTAAGTGATTAACAAGGTTTATGAGAAAGCGTAAGTGCTATAATCTCTTATTATCAGAATTAATATGCTTTATTAGCCTGATTACCTTCTACTCACTATTAACATACAATAGAAATAAAATATGGGAGGATGAGCTTACGTTATGGAAAGATGTAGTATCTAAATCCCCCTCAAAATTACGACCTCATATGAATTTAGGGAATGCATATGGGAGGGCAGGCTTGATAAAGGACGCCATTAAAGAACATCAACGCGTAATCGGCCTTGCCCCAAATTTTGAAAAAGGTTACTTAAATCTAGGGATTGATTTTTTTAATCTGGGCCAATTTGATAATGCCGTAGCATCATACAAAAAGGCGCTCAGCTTAAATCCGGAATGCGCGAAAGCTTATTATAATATTGGTATCATATATCACACACAGGGCAAATTTCAAGAAGCGCTTGCGGAATATAAAAAAGCGTGTGAGAAAGAATTTAATGAACCAGATTTCCATTTTAATATGGGCACTCTTTATTTACAAATGAGACAAATTGATGAGAGTATAAATGAGTATAAGATAGCGATGAAACTAGCTCCGGAAAACGCAGCTATTTATTATTATCTTGGTAAAATTCATTTAGAACATAAAAAGGATTTTAATAAAGCGTTATTATATTTTAATAAGGGTCTTGAGATAGGACCACCCAATCCTTGGGCCACAAGGATTATACACTCAATCCAAAAGATTGAAGGAGCGCAAAAGAAAACAAAAAATAAAAAAGGCTAATGCAAAAATAAAATTTTGAATTAGCCTTATCGTATTTATTAATTTTTTACTTTATTCTATATTGAAACGCCTTAGTAAAATACTAAAAAGCTTACCCACATATATTACTTTATAAGACGAAAAGGTCATGCTGACGAAGGATCAGGCAACGCATATCTAAAAAGTGTCAATAGAAAAAAAAGCACAATAAAGCCTTCCAATGGTGAAAGAATATGGTATGTGCGGCCATATTCGGACACTGTCCAAAAATAAGGATTACTTATGAATGAGAGCACAAACGCTCTCTTCCCGCCTACACGTGTAAATACCTCAAAATCTCCTTCCCGGGGCAATAAGGGAACAATCCATCCTATCCGCATCCCCAGAGTGCCAAAGACCACAATCGAACCTGCGAGCATATAGGCAGAAGCCCTGACTTTTCGCAACCTAGTTCTTGCCTTCCGTGCCCTCGATGATACAGTCAGAAACAGGGTTACTCCTGCCAGAGCGCCGAGTGCATTGAGAACAAAATCGTTGAAATCGAGATACTTGGTGTACTTAGGATGCCACACAAACTGGATCAATTCATCTACTGCACCCCCGAGAGTCGTGAAAAAAATCGCAAGGAAGTCATCCGGAATGACCATAATAACGAGGATAGCCAAAATAGCGTATTGAGGATAATGAATACGCTCGACATTCGTAACGATTAAGAACCGATCCGCGGCAACAATAAGAAAAAATATGCCCATCCAAAGCATAATGACGCGGATGTCTCTCGCATTTTTCCGTTTAAGGATAATCGTGCAGCATGTCCCAACCATTACAACAGCGAGCAGCAATGATGCAGCATGCAGCATAGACTCTGTGAAGGATCTGCCGAAGTCTGCAACAAGTTGTGAATAGACCTTTGACACCCACTCGTGGGTAGCAACAACCATAATATAATAGAGGAAAGTTCCAAGACCCCACCATAACTTCGGACTCTTTAAGGGATTATCTGTTTTTTCATCAGTATTCATCTGTATCTCCGGGCTGCTGAACACAATATATCTTGTCTTATCTTAGCTTCTTAGTTTAGCTTAGCAATCAAAATGCACAAAGGGCATGTTGTGCTGCTCGCCTCACATTTTCATCAGAATCGCGAAGATATTTCTCAATGAGCCCCTTCGCCGGATCACTTTTGATGCGGCTAAGAGCGTCCAGCGAGAGTATCTTAAAGGAAGATGTCTCCCCTTCCATAGCCACACTAAGTGGTTGGATGGCCTCATCTTCGAAAAGGACCAGTGAAAGGACAGCCGTGTCGCGAACCCATAAGTTACTGTCTTTGAGAAGCCTTGTTAATTGAGCAATTACCGGCTGATAATTCATCTGGCCAAGAGCATATGCTGTCGCCTTCCTGACTGCAGGATCAGTGTCCTTCAGGCACGCCATGAGCATTTTTGCAATCTTTTCTGATTGAGCAATATTATTAATATATCCTTCCACAAGTGGTAAAACTTTATCCAGATGATTGAACAAAAGATCAGCAATTTTGTGTATGCGTTTTTCCTTATCCTCGCCTACTGGTGCCTCTGAATAGAAAATGTATGTCTCATGCCCAATTGCGAGGGCTCTTGAAAGAACTGATAGTGCCAGTGCAGCTTTTCCATCACCTTCGAGGTAATTTCTAATGATATGAGGATTGCGCTCTTTCAATGCCTCTTTAAGTACCTCTTCCATCGGTATCAAGATTTGAAGACGTCCCCTATCCAGTATTTCTCCAATCGCCCTGATAGCCATAGCCCTGATCCTCCAGGAGGAATCCTTTAAGGCTCCAACACAACATTCTAGGGCCATTGGATCTTTGAGCATCCCAAGATAGTAATAAGCCCTCTCTTGACTGAGTAGGTCAGGAGATCTCGTTTTCCTGACGAGTTCTGGAAGGGCAAGGAATGCATGCACAGTGAAAAATTCCCCCAATATTGAAGTATAAGGGGTATCGAGCATGTCGATTAAGGCAGGTAGTGATTTCTGGGGAGAAAGACTAAGGAGCTTCTGCTTTGCTTCGGACGGGATTTTCTTTTCAAAGCCCCAATGAGATGCCACGCTCACCAGTGCCTCGATATCTATCTGATGCGACAATACCTCTGATCCCGCCATTGTGTCAAAAAGCTTTTTCTTTTCCTCCATCTTTTGACGTTTCACTTCCTCGTTCGTGGGAGAGGTAGCCAGCGAAGGGAGCATATTCATGCCGCTTTTACCTCCCCTTTCTTCATCAACTCCCACACCCCACCGGTTCAGTATCCATAACGAATTATCCGAGCCTTTCTTTGAATATCTGTCTGTTCCGCCGGCATCCATGAAAAGACCGATTCCCCCGCTCTGCCGCTTCTCTGTGAGATGACCAACGCCCATGCCAGCACTGCTGTCATACCCATCGTTTCCGGAATTATCAATAAAAATACCCACTCCATTAGAATTTGAAGCACCCATGGAAAGCCAATCCGAGCAGTAGCTATCATTACCCGTTTCATTGATTAGCACACCGACACCATAGTCATGCCCACATCCCTGGGAAACACCCCATGAATAAAAATGATCATCCCCGTTCATATCCAAAAGAGCGCCAAAGGAAAAATGGATGCCCGATCCCTGAGCGTATCGGCGAGCGATATAGGTGTCTTTGCCCTCTTCATCATAAAGCACTCCAACGCCCATCCAGTATGAAGCTCCCTGTCCGAAATACTGGCATTGGTAAAGATCATTGCCACTTTTATCAGCAAGGAGAGCAAATCCACCTGCGGCCATGCTTCTCATTCCCATGGCAAAACCCTGGGAACAACTCTTATTCATGTCTGGCTCTCGCGGATCAGGCGCTTTCATGCCGGATAGATATTTATCATTGCCTTTAAGATCACAGAGACACGAAACGCCCCTTACTCCTGAATAGGCCTGCCCGGATTTCTGACACTGGTAGAGGTCTTCTCCAGAAAGATCAATTAAACCTCCTAATCCCCAGGCAGAGGAAGCCTGTACGAATCTCTCGCCCACATATACGTCTGAACCTTCCCCATCAAGGAGCAGACCAATCCCGAATAGACCGGCTCCCTGCGAACAACTATCTGCCCTGTAAAGATCATCACCCTTAAGATCAAAAAGCACGCCAATTCCCCAAAAACCGCATGCCTGGGTGTACCTTTCTCCAAGGTACGAATCATTCCCCTCAAGATCAAGAACTATGGAACATTTCCCATTGACACCGGATGCTACTCCTCCCCTGTAAAGGTCATTTCCCCCACAATCAATGATCAGAATTGCATCTTTTTCATGTACATCGGGACCTGTTCCGCCAATCTCCACAAGACCAAGATCAGTCATCACAGAAAATGAGTTTACCTTCTCTTCTTTTCCATCTCTTCCGGCTGTTAAAAGCCCACTGGCCTCAACTACTGCCTTAATAATAACGGTAGCAGCCTCACATATCTCTTTCCTATCCACCCGTCCGGCAATATCCATGGTCTGCCGTAGCTCTTTTATCCTGACCGATTCCGCATCGCTTTCCCCAAAACCTTTCTCAACGCAGCAATCCGGATATGCATATTTCTCAAGAAGCTTTATCTCACTAGGAAGTAATGCCTTTCGTGTGGCGCTCATTTTAATATGCGCAGCATGTAACGCGCCAAGAAGCACCCTCACCGCATCACCGATTGGCCCGGATACTTCAATCTCATCTCCGATATAATGCTGCAACGAAACAGGACCATTTAAATACAGGCCGCCATATTGTGCCAGCTCCTGAATCCATAGAAACGCATCCTCAGCCTTCATGAACAGATTTTGAGCTCCTTGCTGAGCCTCTAAAGGGGCCATCACGGGATTTCGCATCCATGTGCTGAAACATCTGATGGCAAAGGGATTGTGAAAAAGATCCGGTCGTATGGATAGGTCCTCTCTTTGCGTGGCAACAGCCTCAAGCGCCCGGTCGATAAGATGGGTTTCCAAAGGACCACTTGCGAGACAAATCGAGCCTGGAAGACCTAGGATAAGTATGATCAGGACAGCGCTCATAACAAATACATATAGAGTTGCACCATAAAATTTTGTTTTGAATCTTATAACACTGCTCCCGCTTAAATTTTTATCTCTCTACAGGTTCTATTTATAATAAAAACTCAATAGGAAAGCAAATATTTCTTTACAGCTACTTGAAATTAATCTGGCGCTTGCTTATTCTAAAAACACATTTGCAGGAATTGATAAATGGTTATAAAAGAAAATATTTCAGATATTGCAGCAAAAATTAGGTTAGAAGACCAGAGTGATGGTTATGTGAAGTATCATGCCCCAAGGTATGCCACCCCATTCAGGAAACTTCGCACCATTAAATTAGTTCAACCATAATCAAAAAATTAGCGGGAAAGCATCCATGATCGAAACTTTACCTATACTTACCTATATGTATCATCTGACAATTCATGATAATAAGAATCAATCCTGGGGTATACTAACCGCTTGATTACTAGCCAGTCACTTGGTCCAATCTCTCGCGTTACAATAAGGCCTAATGCAAAACCTACATAAAGAATAATATAGCTTACAGGCAATGAAAGCCTTTTAAATAAAGGAATTTGGGGGACGAAATAAAGGAGAGCACATAAGCTTGTTAGCCTGTAAAAAGTCAAAGGTTTAATTTCCACTCCAACTTCATTTATTATATAATATGCGGAAACAAATAACAACATAAAAGCACTTACAGATGTAGAAATGGCAGCACCCATGAGCCCAAACTTTGGCACAAGAAAAATATTAAAGATTACATCTAATCCAATACAACAAAGAGACATATAAGCCATCAATCGTTCTTTTCCCATTGCTATCATAAAGTGAGCCATTATACTAGTTAATCCAACAAACCAGATGCCAAAGATTAAGATTTTTAGTGGCATACCGGCAGGCCCATACTCGGGACTAAAAAAAAAGACAATAAGGCTTTGTGAAGTTGCAGCAATAATTATTATTATAGGTAAAAAGATGAGTATAGAATAGCGTAATATTTGAGAAAGATATTTTCTGCATTGTTGAATATCATTGCCATTGAAGCTTAAAGTAACTAAGGGAAGTGCAATAGAACCAAAAGGAAACAAAAACCAATATGGGGGCTTGGAAAAAGCGGTAGCAGCTGTGTATAATCCAGCATAATGGGACCCAACCATGAGGCGTTTTATGAATAACAAATCAATACTCATTAATAAGGCTGAGGATCCAAATATTATAATATTGATAATTGAGGGCTTCAATGTATCTGTAATAGTTAAAATGAAAGCTTCATTTGGAGAATTGGAAAATAAAGCGATGCTTACAATAGTAACAAGAATTGCTGCACTCAAGAATCCGAATATAGCTCCGGGGATTCCGAAACCAAGCCATATCAAAAAAATAGCTGCAGCAGGGCGCATAATAAAATACATACTTAAAACCACATTTTCCGCTAAAAACCTTTTTTGCCCATTTAAAGCACCAATAAAAACATAAAATAGGCTCCGGACCAAGATAAAAATCCCACAAATTCTTAATGGGATTACAAGATTATTATCTTTAAAAAAAGCGGCAATACCTCCTGCTAATCCAGAAACGACCACTGATATGGGAATCGAAAGAATCAACTGACCTAGAATACTCTGTTTACAGATTTTATATGCACTATTTGGATAAAGTGCAATAAGTTTTGAGATAGTCTGCCTTACTCCATTATTTAAAATTATATTGGAAATTGTCACTATGGAAATTACAATACCGAACGTGCCGAATAAACCAGCACCAAGCTTTCTGCCTGCATAAATATATATAGTATATGAGCCAATGATAAAAAGAATGCGAGATATAAGGCCATATAAAATTCCTCTCCCCAAAAAAATCAAGCTCCCTCTATTAATATCCCTCATGTAATATGTCATTCAGACAAATCGAAGTGACAATTTCAAAGAATGAAAACACAGTTAGATCGCAACCTTGAATATTTAATCTAAAGCAATTATCCATAATAGAAAATTATTATTCAGTAAAATTTAATTATCTTAAGATAGCACTTTATTAACAATGCATAGGAGAAATAGTAGATAAACATTAATCGACGGGGGATTTTAAGAATTAAATTATACAAACCCAATCTCCTAATCGCAAAGTTATTGAAAATATAAAATAACTCAAGAAATAAACCCAGATATTTTGATTTAACGATTTCTTCATGACTGCCTTCGGGAACCGGCATTTTAAATTTTAGAAGAATACTCCTCCGATTTTGCATGCCTACTCGTTTGTTGTAAATCCCTTTTATATGACCAGTAATGATTTCTTGTGCTGATATATTCTGAACATCAATTATGTTCTTGTTTATGGCTTTCTTAATAAAATCCTCTCCATGTTTACTTCTCACAATAATTACCGTATCGCCAGTACCCTTATGAGCATAAGATTTCATCCAAGGATCTCCAAATGAGATATCGGCAGCATCACAAAAATAATCATTACAGAAGAGACAGCCTGAAGGTGAATAAAAATAACAATTAAATACTGCAGCAAAATAGGTTTTATAATAACCAATGCAAATCTTCTTTTTAGGAGTTTTAAATTGAAATCTTCCTGGCCATTCACCCGCTCTGAACTCTAAATCATAGATATGGTTAAAATCACAATTCTCCTGATGGCATATATACTTGAGAATATCAATAGTGACTCGTTTAGAGCAAAATAATCCGAATAAGAACACTTTATTTTCCAAGACGTTCCTTAGGGCAGAAGCATAACAGGGTAAAGCTGTTATTGCGGTATGTTCTCGGATTTTTTTTAATTGATCACATAATGGATATGAAATATATTTTGACCCATTGTTGTTTAATACATGCCAAGAATCTTTAGTGTATATTGGTGTAGGAGATATAGAATCATTCTCATATCCTAAGACCATGGCTTGGGGAAAAAATCCAACTTTTAATCCCCAGCTAATCAATGCAGTGATAACGCCTCCTGATGAACCCTTACTTCGGATAGCATTGTCAACACTATGCCCAAGATATAGTTTTCGGTAATTCCCTAACGGGGAAAAGGAACTGAGTGGACGAGTACTTCTTCCTATGCATGCAGATAAACATTGGCCACAAGCGACGCATTTATTAGTATCAAACAGTGGCACATATTCCTGATACTCATTTCTATGCATCGTGATTGCATTTTGAGTACAAATGCCCGCACATAGACCACATCCTTTACATAAATAAGGATATCGTGCTATTTTATAAAAATGATTTTCTATACCCTTTCTATATAGTCTCATTTTGAGAGTCTACCATATGAAAAAATAAACTTCTAACAGAAACTTGCGTAAATCCCTCTGTAATAGTCTACGATTAATTGTGTGGTTTTTTTTGCATTATTTCTAATTTCAACAATATTGCTTTTAATAAGCGCTGAAATCTCATCACGGCGATCCATTATTTCGTCAAGTTTTTTACACATGATAACAGCATCAAGATTGCGAATATCAAAGGCAAAATCCTTTAAGCTTAGTAACGACATAAAACCTAACGCCTTATGTTCATAATAAATACAAATACCAGGAATACCGTTGGATGCAGCAAAAATTTGGGGGTGGTATCGACTAGCAATACACAAATCTGTCATACCAAATAAACGCCGCTGCATATCTGAATCGAATCCTGTATTCACAATTTCCCAACTTAAACTGGCAGGAAGGCGCTGACCAAGAGCCTCCAAAAATGGTACATCCGAATGAACCCGCCCATAAAGTTGAGGGAAAAATAAGAAATGACAGTCTTTTTTAGAAGCGATGTGCATCAAACATTTGAGTATTGTATTAGTATAGCAAATCTGTTGTCGAGCAACATGGGACTCACCAGGATAATTATATTGAATTGCGGATACTGATACAAGATACTTATTAGCAAAAGAAGCTCTTTCATCTTTAAAATAATGAGTTCTTTCAAACGGTTGTGGATTTTCCTGAAGAGCAGAATCTGCAGTAAGATATATAGGTACATTGTTTCCCAGAAGATTTTGTAATGCGTTTTGAGAAATCTCTTCCCGCACGCAAAGTATGTCAAATTTTTTATAAAGATATTTGCGAATAATATTCATTAGCTTTAAATTAAAAGGACCAGCAGATGGTGCATAGAGGAAAAGAGGTTTCTCATATAAATAAGCTAGCCAGATATAAAACCAGTGGGCGACTTCGTGTTTGTAATAAATATCTCCGAAATATGGACCACCGGGTGCTGAAACTACCATATCACATACCTCGTAAGCCTGAATTATTTTTTTTGTTTGGGCACTTAGTAAAAATGGGGTACTTAGCTTAAGGAATTTGGCAATAGCATAGAGCCCTAAACCTATCGCCTGTGGGATAGGCATTATCATATGAAGGATAGTAAGATTTTGATTAACCTGTATTTTTAATCTCTTATCTTTAAATTGAGCTATGATTGTGAATTTGACATCTTCAAATTCCCTTTCGAATGAATTGAGCATGGCCCGCATAGCCGCCTCATCACCACGGTTCTCACCATGTTGATTTACAATAAGAATATTCTTTCTACCCAAAAAAGAATTCATGGCTTTTTCTATCTCCTTATAGACGTGAGCGCCTCAAGTAGTTGTTTTCCTACTTCTGCATACCCAATTTTAATCAACATGTCAGAATATTCTGATATGTCGGCAATTTCTTTAAGAGCTTGCCGCAAATCAAGAATAGCAGTTGCCAGAGCTTGAGGGTTACCGGGATCGACCATTCGTATAATTGGACTTTCACAAAGAAGTTCTCGTATTGCTGGAGTATCAGCTGTAATAAGAGGTCTGCCCGCTGCTAGAATCTGATATATTTTGTTTGGTATAACACGCATCGCCTTACCTGAAGGTGCGAAAATCCCAAGGCTAACGTCAGCTTCACTAATATAATTGATTAATTCCTCATAGGCAACCCATGATATTCTGCAAATCGATTTCACTCCTATTCTATTGATGAGTGAATCAATCCGGGGCTGTTCTTGGCCCTTCCCTATCAATATCCAACTTATATCGGGATCGCATTCCTCTAAAAGTTTTGCTGCATAAACAATCGTATCTATTCCGTGTAAAGGTATAAACTGACCGTAAAACAATACCTTGAATACTTCTTCTTTATAATTTTGAAAAATGGCCTTTTTTTTGAATATGTCCGTTTCCGCTCCCACATAAACATAGTGTATGCTGTGAGGGCGTAATCGATATAACTTTTCAAAATACTCAGCATGTGTCCGTGTATCCAATATGAGTTGATCTGCAGCACGGCTCGATGCCCACTCTAATGCATATAGTAAAAAGGCTACCATCGAACTTTTTGATACTAACTTTCTATCAATAACAATTGTGTCATACAAAGAAAGGAACACATCCCAACAAATGGGTATTCCACGCAAGCGAGTAATAGGCCATATTACAAGCACATCAAATTGCCCCATATAACCCACTACCACAACATCATGATGTGGAAGACGAAGATATTTATAGATGAGAAAGGGATAGGAAAACAGCAATGATAAAAATGTTCTTATTTTTGCTATTATTCCCGAAAGCTGGCTTTTGTCTTCAATACCTTTCCAGACATTTGCATTACATTCAACTACTTGAATACCTTTCTCCCTTAATCCTCGAATCATGATTCGATTCCGTGGTTTTCCGGTATCGTATGTGCCCCAATAAACAACCTGCATTACTCTTTTCCTTAGTGAAATTATAAATAAACTAAATTAAAGTCCTCAATTAGTATTTCCCATCTAAGGTTTGCTACATTTGAGAATGTTTTAGTTTATTATAATAATAGTATAGTATAGATACAATACGAATGTATTATAAATTTCTGATATGAATTAGTGAAAAATTATAAAGTAAAATTTATCGATATTATAAAGAAATAAAATACAGATCTCCCCCCACAACCAGACACTATATATTCTCAATAATATATATAGCGTCTGGTTTTAGGAAATACGATAATTTATCAATACATAAACCAATTTCTTCGCTTAATGCACGCAACTTAATGCAAACAAAGCTCCAAGATCACTATTATTATAACTAATTTAAGATGGAGGAGGAACAGCAACTTTTACCGCATCGGTGCACGTGTTGCATCCGTTAATAGAGGTAGAGTTGATTACTATTCTTACTGTACTATCAAACTCATAAATACCTAACACATTCCACCGTCCACCATCAATGGTCTGATCCACGTAAATTGTATCAATCAATACTAATCCATTATATATCTCAATAGGAACATTCTTACAACGGGAAGGCATTTCCGTCCACCACAAAGAAATCTCCCGAAGACCAACTGCACTCGCCGTATAGGAATATATTGCACTTGGCTCTATGCTATAAAGCGAGCTTTCTTCCCAGGGATCTGGTCCGCTTGAAATACGCCAATTTCCGATATAGGAAGTTACAGAATCACCATTATCAATAATTATTTCCGGAGGTGGAGACTTAGGAACAGCAATTCTTACTACATCAGCACAAGTATTACATTCGTTAGAACTAGAGTTGATAACTATTCTTGCTGTACCACTAAACTCAAATATGCCTAGCATATTCCATTGACCACCATCGATGGTTTGATCAACATATTTTATATCACGCAATACTGCTCCATCATATATCTCTATAGGAACATTGGTGCAGCGGGAAGGCATTACCGTCCACCACAAAGAAATCTCCCGAAGACCAATTGCACTCACCTCATAGGAGTATGTCGCATTTGGCTCTAAGCTATAAAGTGAATTCTCCTCCCAGGGATTTGGTCCGCTTGAAATACGCCAATTTCCAATAAAGGAGGTTTCGGGATCACCATTATCAATGATTAGTTCCGGAGGGGGAGAAGCAGATTCAGAGAATTTTACCGCATCTGCACATGTGTAACATTCGCTAGAGTAAGAGTTGATCACTATTCTTGCTGTAGTACTGAACTCATATGTACCTAAGGCATTCCATCTTCCGCCATTTTGAGTTTGGTCTACATAATGGGTAGCAAGCCACACATCTCCATCATAAATATCTACAGGAACATTAGTGCAACGGGAATACATTTCCGTCCACCATATAGAAATCTCCCAAGAACCAGTTGTTGTAAACTCATAGGAATATGTCGAACCGGGTTCATTGTTATAAAGTGAATCCTCATCCCAGGGATTTGGTCCGCTTGAAACAGGCCAAGTCCCGGTAAAGGAAGTTTCAGGATCACCATTATCAATGATTTTTTCCGGAGGTGGGGGGACCTCTTCATCAATTCTTACCGCATCAGCACATGTGTTGCATTCCCCAACAGCAATATGGGTGATTACTATCCTTGCTGTGCCAGTGAACTCATAGGTGCCTAAAACATTCCATTTGCCACCATTGCGAGTTTGGTCCACATAATGGGTAGTGAGTAAAATATCTCCATCATATATCTCTACAGGAACATCGGTGCAGCGGCTCGGCCATTCCGTCCACCACAACGAAATCTCCCAAGAACCCTCTGCGCTCGCACAATAGGAGTATGTAGAACCTCCGACTACGCTAAAAAGTGAATCCTCTTCCCAGGGATTTGGTGCTTTTGATATAGACCACGTCCCGGTAAATGAAGTTCCAGGATCACCATTATCGATAATTACCGGAGCAGGCGGACAATCCTCCGGAATCTCTTGTAATGCAAAATCTATATCTGGGGTTTCTTGACAAGGACGTACAGTAACAGGGTTTGCATCCTCCCAC
>JBLIRR010000064.1:0-26660 GCA_049472395.1 bacterium
ACTTACATAACCACCTACATACCCTTTACGCCCAATAAATCCGAACAACGCTTGCCCCCTCCGTATTACCGCGGCTGCTGGCACGGAGTTAGCCGGGGCTTCCTCTGATGGTACCGTCAAACATAATGGGTATTGACCATTGTGCATTTCTTCCCATCTGACAGGATTTTACGACCCGAAGGCCTTCATCATCCACGCGGCGTTGCTGCGTCAGGGTTTCCCCCATTGCGCAATATTCCCCACTGCTGCCTCCCGTAGGAGTCTGGGCCGTGTCTCAGTCCCAGTGTGGCCGATCACCCTCTCAGGCCGGCTAACCATCATAACCTTGGTAGGCTTTTACCCTACCAACTAGCTAATGGTGCGCGAGCCCATCCCTCATCGATAGCTTATGTCAGAGGCCATCTTTGATTCTAAAAGATGCCTTTTAGGATATTATTTAGTATTAGCACATTTTTCAACGTGTTATTCTAAGATAAGGGGTAGATTACTCACGTGTTACTCACCCGTTTGCCACTTTACTCAAGACCCGAAGGTCTTTTTCTCGTTCGACTTGCATGTGTTAAGCACGCCGCCAGCGTTCATTCTGAGCCAGGATCAAACTCTCCAATAGTAAAGTATAAATTAAACTCAAATATGATTTGATAGCGACACTCGCCAATTAATTTCAAAGAACTTCATGTTAGTATGTAAGAATTATAGCACTTATAAAATTTTTGTCAAGGAATATTTAATATTTTTTTTGTTTACTTCAATATTCACTGAAGCATATTTATTTTCAAATAATTAGTAAACTATGCCCATAACGTTTTTATCTACCCAGCCTAATTTATTATCAGATAATTTAATTTTAATCCATTCATCCTCTTTATTCAGAATTCTGCATTCAGCTGCCTTATGCAATTTAAATAAAACCGAATTATGAGAGCCTTTCCCAGAACGAACATTTATTTCAGGGGATACTACGACACCCTTTTTTATATAGTACTGTGAATATGCTTTCACTGAAAAGCTTATAAAAAATAACAGAACAAAAAACAGTGTCACTAATCTCAACCAATGAATAAAATCATTTTTTTTATAGAGCATTACTATACATATTATTCCTAGAACACAATTTATCGAGATGAAAATATAGCCTAACTCTTTCAAATTAAAATAATGATACCAAAAAAATAAAGGGCTCAACAACATGCCCTTATCTTTTATCTCAATTTTATCCTTTCTTTGATCTATAACATAATTAATATTATATTTTAAATCCTCATCCCTCGGCATATATCGTTCAGCTATTCTATAATATAAAAGCGCATACCCTATCTCTCCCATTCGAACATAGCAATTCCCTAGATTATAGTAAAGTCCACCATTTTTTATTCCTCTTGTGAAAATAAGATCTTTATAGAGGGTTGCTGCTTTTTCGTATTCTTTATTTTTATAATAATGAGAAGCTTTTAAGAAATCACCAGGATCTGTTGTATCAGAGAGAACTGGGAGACCTTTTAAAATAATAATGATAAGTATAATAAATGCCTTAATAAGAGGCCATCGTGCTACTCTCTTTTTATACATATGTTATTATATCCATCGAGCTAAATCTTTTGCTGTTTTTTCAATTCCTTCGAGTAAATTGCCCTTTTCAAGAGGAGTCTGATGCAGACTTCCGAATTGACCCCTCTCTAAAATACCTAATTTTTCTCTCATCTCATCCTGTAATCTTTGAGGAACATTTCTTTCTTTCAATTTCTGATTTATCTCCAATGGTGTGAGGGCTCCTGCGGGAATATTTAACCTGTCACTTAAGTAATGTTTAAATGCAGAAGAGGTCTCAATATAAAAATCTTTTCCATTATTGTGCAGTAAAGAATTAATGTGTTTCTTTTTAGATCTTAATATTTTGAGCGCTTTTCTCCGGCGATTTAATGCCTCATTTACTGAATAATGTATCTTACGCCTTTCATAAATATAAAAAAGCATATATATACCACATGGTAAAATGAGAAGAATATAATATATTGGATTTCTCCAATTCATTTCATCAGTGTACATACAATTAATCGATGTTTTAAGAGGCATTATATCCTTATCCAGTAACACAACCTCCTTTTTGTTCTCAAGGCTCCCTTTTGAATTATTTGCCAAATAAATATCCTCCTGATTTTCGCCGGGTAATACCTCAACATTTATCGGTTTTGTGGCGCGCAGTTCATATTTTCCTGTGTGAGGATTAAGAAATGCAATCTTTATCTCGGGAATTTGATATGTTCCTTCTTTCAATGGCACTATAGCCTTTCTAAACGTTTTTATACCCTCAATACCTCTCTCTGATATATTACTTTTTACTTCCGGTTTATCTTCATATAATTTAAAATCTATCATGGAAGTGAAATCCGGTTCAGGAATAGCCTCAATATTCCCCTTTCCTTCAATGCAGATAGAGAGAGTAGCACTATCTCCCACTTTTATTCGATCTTGACTTAACTGTGCCTTTATCGTATAAGTCCCAACCAAATCTGTGTCTGGGAATCCTGGAGGAAACGAGGGTTTCGGCCGCACTAATACATCTATTTGATTCGTTCTTAATATTGTAGTCTTGGTTTTATATGCTGAACCAAAAAACGGATCATCAAAAAAACTATCGAATCCAAATCTTCTCCTATTTGACGCAGGATATAATATATCGCATCTTAGCCGGGCAGGAGGTATGGTAATCTGTCCTGTTCGCAGGGGGAAAAGAGCATATTTGATCTCGGTAACCAGATATTTTTGGCCATCAATAACCTGATTATATTCTTTTTCCTTACCAAGTTTTTCAGGTTTAAATCCCTCAAAATCCAGTTGCTCCAATGTGGCATTCTTTACATTGATTTTGCGAAAAAATTTAAAGCTATAAATAATTTGCTGATTAACAAAGGGCTCATTGTCATCTATCTGAGCGGTAATGAAGATATCCTTATGCGTTTTCCGTCCTTCTTCATCCTCACGATAAGGTGAGTCCGCAACTTCAATAGCGATAGAAGAGGTGGTATATTTCTTCCCTTTTATTTTTAATGAAATTGGAGGAATAGTAAAACTTCCCTTTTTTTGTGGAACCAAAATATAATTAAAATCAATGCTTGATGTCATTCGTCCGTTTACTATTTGAATTCTTGAAGAACGTCCACTACTGATCACATCAAAACCTTCAAATGAAGTAATTTTAGGGTCTCCAGGGCTGCTTGATCCTTCGACGGAAATAGTAAGCTGAATACGGTCTTCAAGAGTTATGCGCCTCTTATCTACCTGGGCATTAACAGATATTTCCGCGGCATGGAGGCACCTCATGGGAGAGAATAAAAGAAATAAAAAAAGAGGGAAGATAATATAAAAATAATGACGCATAATCTTACCAATCTTTTTCTACTCTATAACCTGAACTGCCGCTATTATATATCTTTTTCAAAAATTTTTCTCTATCCTCGTTTAGGGTATCGAGCAATCTTTTTGCCTCCTCTTCACTGAGCTCTCGTGCTGCGTGCGCTTCTCCTCCTTTCTTTTCTTTTTCACTCTCTTCCTCTTTTTTTTCTTCTGCCATTCCTTCTCCTTTTCTCTCTTCTTGGGCGCCTCCCGTTTGCTCCTGTGTTTGATTAGCTTGGTGTTCGTCTGCTCTTTCTTGCTGAGGTTTCTCCTCTGTCTGTGCTTTTTGAGAACACTGTTTATTTTCTTGTGATTGTTGCTCCTGTTCTTGTTGCTCCTGCTGTTGCTTCTGCTGGTTGATTCTTCTCTTTATCTCCTCCCGCACAAACTCCAAATTATATTTCGCGTTTTCATCTTCTGGATTTAATTCTAAGGCTTTTTGATAATACTCAATCGCTTCCTGAAGCTTACCCAATCTGTAGGAACAATTACCCATATTATAGTAAGCCTTTGCCTCAAGATCAATTTCCTTTGCATTGATAGAGGCGGCCATATAATTTTTAAATGCCTCATCGTAGTTTTTCATACGATAATACGTATTTGCAATATTATATTGTAACAATGGATTTTCAGGTGCATCTATCTGCGCGTCAATAAAAGATTGGAGCGCTTGATCATACTGTTGTTCAGTATATAACTGTTCTGCTTTTTTTATCCTGCTCGAGATATTTTTAGCATAGATCAATGAGGGATCACTCAACATTATAAAAATAGTCACAAAAATAAACAGCTTCCATGAAAAAAATCGAAGTTGTTGAGAAGATTTTTTCTCCGGCATAATTGCCTCTAAAACCAGAAACAAAAGGGCGATAAAAATAAACCATTGAAAACGTTCTTCCCACACTTTTTTTCTTTCACTTCCAAGCTTCCTCTGTTTTAATTTACGAATATCTTCCAAATAAATTCTCTCAAGATCCATATCCCCCGTTACCGATCGCACATAACTGCCATCCGTCGCAATAGCAAGTTTCTGCAGGGAGGGCTCATCCAATTTAGTTAAAATTAAATTTCCATCTCGATCTTTTTTAAAACCTGAACCATCAGGTAAAGGAATTGGTACGCCTTCCTCAGCCCCAATACCAATTGGATAAATCTTTATACCCCTCTTCTTTGCCTCTTCGGCAATTTTAAGTGGATCTTCTTCATGATCTTCACCATCAGTGATGAGAATAATAGCTTTTGAACCTTTTTCAGTTCTCTCAAAAGACTCCATTGCAGTTTTAATAGAGCGATAAATAGCTGTTCCCGGAACAGGAATAAGATCAGGACTCAGATATTCAAGAAACATCTTAAAGGCGCCATAGTCTAAAGTTAAGGGACACTGAACAAAACTGGTTCCTGCAAAAGCAATTAATCCAATACGGTCTCCTTCCATCATCTTGAGTAAGTCATACAACTCTCTTTTTGCTCGTTCCAAACGATTCGGTTTGACATCTTCTGCTAACATGCTGCTGGACACATCTACCGCGACCATAATATCAACACCATGTCGTTTTATTTTTTCCCAGTGAAAGCCCCAGCGTGGCTGCAAAAGAGAAAAGATGAGGAAAAATAGTACCACAAGAAGGAAAAAAGCCTTGAGTCTCTGCCGGCCCCAGCTAATATTCGGTATTATATAATCTCTTAATGAACTCTGACAAAATTGCTCAATAAGGCGCTGTTTCTTTTTAAACTCATAAATGTAGAAAAAAATAAGAGCAGGAATTGTCCAAAAAAGACTAATGATCCAAAAAGAACTATTCCCAAATTTCATATATAAATCATTAAATAAAAATTATCTTTCTCTAATTATATAAAGTATATACTAGTAATAAATCTTTTTTAATCTGTGTAAAGCTACAATAGCGCACAATCTTAATGTATAGCATACAATGTAATATTTTTCAACATAACAATTAATTATGCACACACTTAGAAGTGAAAGTATTCCCATTATTTGGTGAGCTGTGCACGAGGCTTTGGGAAGAACTCTTTATTATTTTTCTCGGGCATTTCTCAACACATTTAAGGCATTCTGTGCATCGTGCATAATCTATCTTCGCAAGAAAATTCTCCACATTGATAGCATTTTCAGGACACACCTTCTTACATAGACCGCATCCTATGCACCCAACAGTACATGACTTCTTGACTTCTCCTGCCTTATCTAATGAATTACAAAGCACATGCACATGGCTTTTAGTGGGAATGAGCCTGATGACTGAATGAGGGCAGACTTCAATACATTTGCCGCACGCCTTGCATTTTTCCTCAGAAATGCGGGGGATTCCGTCCGGCCCCATTGAAATGGCATCAAAAGGACACACATTAATACAAGAGCCATAACCAAGACAACCAAACACACATTGTTTATTACCCATTGCGAGCATGGATGCGGCTCTGCACTCAGACACCCCTATGTAGTTAAATTTTATTTTAGATTCATTGCGCCCCCCCTGGCAAAATATCTTAGCAATAAGCTTTTCCTGCATCTGCGCTTTCACACCCATTATAGATCCAATCTTTTCTGCCACATCAGGGCCCCCTGGTAAACAACTCGTTACAGAAGCATTGCCTTCAACGATTGCCTTTGCCAAGGCAGAGCATCCAGCGTAGCCACATGCTCCACAATTAGCTCCCACCAATACATTTTCTATTTCTTGCACTTTTGGATCAACCTCAACACTAAATTTCTTTGCAGCGATCCCTAATAATAGGCTTGCAATCAAGCCTATCCCACTCAGCGTTATTATTGCAGATAACATAATACCATACCCTTTTTTATCCTACACTTACCAATCCTGCAAATCCTAACAAGGCAAGTGATAACAAACCTGCGGTGATGAGATTTATTGCTGTGCCCTGAAAAGATTTAGGAATATCGGAAAGCTCCAATCGCTCTCTAATGCCCGCAAATAGTATCAATGCTAATGTAAAGCCAACAGAGGCACCAAAAGCAAAAACCAGTGTTTCCAAAAAGCTAAACTCATTCTGCACAGTGAGGACGGCAACACCAAGTACTGCACAATTCGTTGTGATTAAAGGAAGAAAAATGCCTAATGCATTATAAAGCACCGGGCTTATCTTTTGAATAACCATTTCTACAAGCTGTACAAGGGCCGCAATAACCAAAATAAAAACAACTGTTTGCAGATAGACAATCTTCAAAGGTAGTAATATCCACTGATGAATAAGCCAGGTGACAGGAGCCGAGAGAGTAATAACAAAAATCACAGCCAAACCCATACCCACAGAGGTCTCCACTTTTTTAGACACCCCCAAAAAGGGGCATATACCTAAAAAACGTACTAATACAAAATTATTAACAAGAACAGTGCTTATGATAATTAAAACAAATTTATTCATCATTCATCTCCGGCAATATCTTTATTAGATTAGTTTTTCATTAATCTTATTCATTAATCCGAGTAATAAGCCCAAGGCAATAAAAGCCCCCGGGGGCATAATCATAAGCAAAACCGGCAGATAGGATTTCCCCATCACCATAATCCCAAAAACACTTCCATTGCCAAGAATCTCCCTTACCATACCCAACATGGTCAAGGAAAGAGTAAATCCGAGTCCCATACCTAATCCATCTGCTATCGAATAGATAACAGAATTTTTCGAAGCAAAAGCCTCTGCCCTGCCCAGAATAATACAATTTACCACTATCAATGGAATAAAAATCCCAAGGGCTTTATGGAGATTATAAAAAAATCCTGCCATTACCAAATCAACTATCGTGACAAAAGAAGCTATAATAACAATAAAGGCAGGTATTCTCACTTTGTTGGGTATAATATCGCGCACTAATGAAATAGCCAGATTCGAACAGACCAGTACGAAAGTAGCGGCTAAGCCCATTGCCATTCCATTAAATGCTGCGGTAGTGACCGCTAATGTCGGACACATTCCCAAGACTATCCTAAAAGTCGGATTTTCTTTCCATAATCCTTTAATAAATTCTTTATAGAGACGCATAATTACTCTTTGTTTCCCTTTTGTCTTTGTAAACCATACTGTGTATATAATTCCAATGCATTTTTTAAGGCCTTTGTTATACCACGGGGAGATATTGTGGCGCCTGTAATCTGATCGATATCTCCTCCATCTTTCTTTACCTGCCATTTGGTGTTAAATAAGGATCGGCCTTTAAACTGGTTTTTGAAATGAGCTTCCCCTATCTTTGCTCCCAGTCCAGGAGTCTCCTTATGATCTAAAATTTCAACTCCATAAATGCTGCCATCAGGTTCAATCCCGACCATTACTTCAATGTTCCCACCAAATCCCTTACCGATTGATTTTAATGCTGTCCCAGTTAATTTCCCCTCTTTATATCCCCGGTATAATATAAGATTTTTCTGATTACTGCCGAGTGCAATACTTTCTGCATCCTTATCCGGCTCATTATCAAAGGGAGGTAGTATAGCTTTTAGCGCCTTTATTCTCTCTTCACGGAGTTTATTGGCAATAGGCTCTTTGGTTATTTCATACACCTTGGCCAAAGACAAAGCAGCAAGAGCGCAGATTGTGGTCAAGATTATCATAAGCCTCATAATGTCACGCATTTTACTACTTCTATCCTCTTTTTTTCGTTTCTGTATATTTATCAATCAAAGGCGTCAACGCATTCATAATGAGAATTGCAAAGGATACCCCCTCTGGATAGCCTCCGAACAGTCTTATTATTCCGGTGAGAATGCCGCAGCCAAGGCCAAATATCAGCATTCCCTCATGTGTCATGGGGGTAGTCACATAATCAGTTGCCATAAAAAATGCTCCTATCATTAATCCACCGGTTGAGAGATGAAAAAAGGGAGTGGCATATTTAGCCGGATTAAAAAACCAAAAAAAGCCGGTAAAAAAAGCCAGGCTTCCTATAAAAGAAATAGGTATATACCAAGTGATATAGCCCTTCCAAAGCAGAAAAAAAGCACCAAGTAAAAGGGGTATTATGGCGAGCTGGCCTGCAGATTCCGCGATATTGCCGATAACCCGCTGAAAGGATTCAAAAGAATCAACATAATTTAAATCCTTTACGGCAAGTGCTCCCCTGCTTTTTAATATCTCCAGAGGTGTTGCTGCACTTATGGAATCCATAAATTTATAATAGAGTGGTAAGGGTCGGACCCAGGTTGTCATCTGAATAGGCCATGAAATGAGAAGAATTGTTCTGCCCACTAATGCGGGATTAAAGGGATTATGCCCCAATCCCCCATATATTTGTTTCCCAAGAATAATAGCCAAAGAAGATCCGATAGTAGGCAACCACCAGGGAGATTGAGGAGGGAGAGTCAGCCCGAGCAAGGTACCAGTGAGTACTGCACTGCCATCGCCAACGGTAATTTTTTTCTTTAATAAATATTGCATTACTGCTTCACTAATCACGGCAGATAAGACAGAGAAAATCATAAGCCTTATAAAATAAAACCCAAAAAATATAATGCACATTATCACAGTAGGGAGAAGGGAAAAGATAACAGTATACATTATCTTATTAATGCTTATATTCTCCCGTATATGGGGAGATGATGAAAGAGTTAAAAGTAATTCTGTGTCCATTTTAATTTGCCTTTTGCCTTCTTCGCAAGAGTTCATTTTTCCCGTATTTTATGAATTGGACTAATGGCCGCTTGGAAGGGCACACATAGGTGCATGATCCACATTCAATACAGCTAAAAATTCCATATTCATTGAGCGGTTCAAATATATTTTTCTCGCATAAAATACCAATCTTACTCGGAATAAGTTCCATAGGACAGGAATTTATGCATCGCTTGCATCTAATGCAACTATAATAGTCGTTCTCTATTTTCATTTTTTCATCATCAGGTAAAATTAAAATTCCGGAAGTCCCCTTAATCACAGGCACACTGAGACTATATTGCGCAATTCCCATCATTGGACCTCCCATGATAACCTTGTATGGATCAGCGCTTAATCCTCCGCACTGATGAATTAACTCTTCAAAAGTTACCCCGAGCCTTACTAATAAATTTCGTGGTTCTTTAACTCCTTCACCAGTTATGGTGACTACCCGCTCAATGAGAGGCTTGTGAAATTTTACTGCCTCATAAATGGCCACAGTAGTTCCTATATTTTGCACAACGACCCCCACATCCATGGGTAGTGCAGGCGGTGGTGGGACGCGCCTATTCGTAATTGCTCTTATGAGTTGTTTTTCTCCCCCTTGGGGATATTTTGTCTTTAGCTTTTGCACCTTAATAATCTTCTGAATACCTGATTCCATTACTGATTTTCTTAACAAAGTAATAGCATCTGGCTTATTATCTTCAATACCAATATATACCTTCTTTACCTGCAGTATCTTCACAAGAATTTCTATGCCAGCAATTATATCTTCAGGTCTTTCCACCATGAGTCGATAATCAGAATTAAGATAAGGTTCACATTCTGCACCATTAATAATCAACGTATCAATTGGTTTTTCTGAAGGGGGATTTAATTTTATATGTGTGGGAAAAGCAGCTCCTCCAAGACCCACTATGCCCGCATCCATAATTCTTTGAAGTAGATCATCTTTGGTTAATTGGGCAAGGTCCTCTTCCCTCCCGCTCAGCTCTCTCCACTCATCCTTTCGGTCAGATTCAATAGTTATCGTTGTGACGTTCTGGCCTCCAGGACAAAGCAAAGGTCCTATATTGATAACCTCCCCGGAGATTGATGCATGTACTGCAGCCGATATAAACCCACCCGCTTTTCCGATCATCTGGCCTGTTGTAACTTTATCTCCGACATTCACAACAGGCTGTGCCGGTGCCCCAATATGTTGTTGAAGAGGGATAAAAACTTTTTTAGGTAACTGGGCTTTCTCAATGGATTTATGCTCTGTATATGATTTCTTATCTCTCGGATGAATCCCTCCCCTAAAGGATATATATTCCATGATCTTTTTAAAAAATCCCCTGTTTTTTCTTAGATAGTAGCTTACTACGCATACATTATAATGGTTCTTTTTAGAATCTCAAATATTCACCGCAATTCTATAATGAACCTTTATAAATATCCATAAATCATTTTTCTTATCGGTAAAATTTTTTTATCTATTACACTTTTTTAGCATAGGTTAGTCCGAGACTATGCGCTCCATTAAAAATATCCTGCATGTGAATTAATTTATGGATACTCTCCTCTGAAACACTCGATAATATAAAATATATATACTATTATATAGAGAGGGCGAGAAAAAGCACATAATAGGAAATTAAATTATGCGTTACCTTATAATGGGTGCCGGAGCATTGGGCAGTGTTTTTGGAGGTATGCTTAAATTAGCAGGGATGCAGGTTACCTTAGTCACAAAAAATCGTCCACATGTTGAAGCCATACGAAATAGTGGACTATTGATCTCAGGGATATGGGGAGATCATCTGATTAAAGATATTCCTATATACACAAAGCCTGACGAGATAAAGGAAGATTTTGACATCATTCTTCTCAGTGTAAAATCCCACCACACTGAAGTGGCGATGAAACAACTCGCCTCTTTATTAGAAAAAAATCCATATATTGTCTCGCTACAAAATGGATTGGGTAATATGGAAAAAATAGCTGCCTTCTGGGTTCCTGAAAAAACCATCGGTGCCAGGGTTATCTTTGGTGCTGCTCTTCAATCTCCGGGGCATACAAAAGTAACTGTTTATGCTGATAAGGTATTACTCGGGGGATTTTGTCCGCACGTGCCCCAAAAAATTCTTACGAGTATTTGTAATGATTTAAACCATGCGCACATTCCCACTGCTATTGTCTCTAATATACAATCCTATCTGTGGGGAAAGGTGCTCTACAATTGCGCACTTAATCCCCTTGGTGCTATTCTTAATGTTGAATACGGAAAATTAGCATGCGATAAATCGACGAAAGAGATCATGAAGGAAATAATCAAGGAGATATTTTGTATAGCACAGGCTAAAAAGATTACCTTGCCTTACTCCTCTGCTGAGAAATATTTTAAGGTTTTACTGGAAAATCAGATACCACCGACCGCATCCCATAGATCTTCAATGCTGCAGGATATAGAAGCAGGCAAAATTACCGAAATTTCTTCGATGAATGGGGCCGTTGTCCGCTATGGGGAAGAGCTTGACATACCTACGCCCTATAATAAAATGATGACACATCTTATCTGTTTTAAACATCCACATACATGAGAATTAGTGAGCCCTGTTGACAGAACTATCTAAATGCGTGTAATATTATATAATTAAGCGAATTATCTATTAGATACCTTGCTGCATGAGAAAGTACCCTATCGTATTGAAAAAGGGGTGGATTTTAACGCTTAACTTCTCGCTACTTTAAATTTTTAGTACGTTAGTTCACTTGTGATGCTTTTTTATTTCGGATAAGGGGCAAAAGATATGGATACATCAAAAAGACGCTTCATTGTTATTGTGCCAGATGGATCAGCTGATTATCCCATTAGTGAGCTTGGCCAGAAAACAATCTTTCAAACTGCACATATTCCTCATATAGATTATCTGGCTAACAGAGGAGACATCGGATTGGTAAGGACAATTCCTGATGGTTTGCCTGCAGGAAGCGACGTTGCCAATCTCTCAGTGCTCGGGTATAATCCTGAAAAATATTATACAGGCCGCTCCCCCTTAGAGGCAGCAAGTATAGGAGTAAGTCTTAAAGAGGCAGATATTGCCTATAGATGTAATCTTGTGACTTTGAGAAATGAAAGAATGGAAAATTTTTGTGCCGATCATATCTCAACCGCTGAGGCTGATGATTTGATTAACTATTTGAATCAAGAACTCGCAAAGAAGTCGAATAAAAAAATCCATTTTTATACAGGAACAAGTTATCGACACTTACTGGTATGGGAAAATGGTAATGATGAGGCTCAATGCACCCCTCCTCATGATATAACAGGGCAACTTATCACACCTTATCTTCCCACCGGAGAGGGATCTGAATTTTTAAGAAAATTGCAGAATTTATCTCGACAAGCCTTAGAGAATCACCCTATAAATAAAGCACGAATCACTCAAGGAAAGCTTCCTGCAAATAGTATTTGGCTGTGGGGACAAGGGAAAAAACCTCATTTACCCTCTTTTCAGGAAAAATATCATCTTAAGGGATCTCTTATCTCGGCAGTGGATTTACTAAAAGGTATCGGTATATATCTCGGTCTTACAATAATTAATGTGCCCGGTGCCACAGGATATATAGACACAAATTATCAAGGAAAAGCTGAATATGCTCTTAATGCCTTGAAAGATAATGATTTTATATTCATTCATATTGAAGCCCCTGATGAAGCGGCCCATAGTGGCGATATACGCTCAAAAGTGAAATCTGTCGAGAATATAGATAAATTAATTGTCGGAACATTACTTTCCGGATTGAAAAATTATTCCAATTACCATATTATGCTTTTACCTGATCATTATACACCTATTACGGTAATGACCCATACGCGAGAGAAAGTACCATTTGTGATATATAAATCTGAAAAAGAAAAAAAAAGCACTTCACTAAAGGAAGGCTATAATGAAATCTTAGCTCAAAATTCTAAGTTTGAATTTCAAGACGGAGAAAAACTCATGGACTATTTTTTAAAGTAATTGCTAAGGATTTTTTATGAAAATAATCGTACAAAAATACGGAGGCACCTCCGTAGGTTCCATCGAGAGAATAAAAGAAGTTGCAAAGCGTGTCGTTAAAACGAAAGACACAAAAGCATTTGTTGTGGTGGTGGTTTCTGCGATGGCAGGGCAGACAGACAAGCTTATTCAACTGGCCCACGAATTATCCTCTCAACCTGATGAAAGAGAAATGGACATGATTCTTGCCACTGGCGAGCAAGTGACAATTGCACTGCTGGCTATGGCTATTCATGAATTGGGATACAAGGCCAAATCGCTCACAGGATTTCAAGCACAAATACTCACAAATACTGCTCATAAAAAGGCTCGAATTGTGAATATCACAACACAAAAAATAAAAGAAGAACTTGATAAAGATAATATTCTTATTGTTGCCGGTTTCCAGGGCATTACCGAGCAGGGGGATATTACCACTCTTGGCAGAGGGGGGTCAGATACTACTGCGGTCGCCCTTGCAGCTGCTCTTGAAGCAGATGTGTGTGAAATCTATACTGATGTGGATGGTGTATATACTACCGATCCCAATATTGTCCCAGAGGCACGAAAAATTGATAAAATTTCTTACGATGAAATGCTGGAAATGGCCTCTCTCGGAGCAAAAGTACTTCAGATTAGATCCGTTGAGTTCGCAAAAAAATACAACGTAATAATTCATGTTCGATCCAGTTTTAATAACAATATCGGCACAATAGTAACTAAGGAGGATGAAGAGATGGAAGAGGTAGATGTCAGGGGTGTTACGTATAGTAAAAACGAGGCAAAAATAACTATTGTGGGCGTTCCGGATAAACCTGGTATTGCCGCACGCATTTTTAATAAAATCTCTATAGCGAACATTGTGGTAGATATTATCATTCAAAATGTGAGTGAGAAGGGGCTTACCGATATAACCTTTACCGTTCCCAGAGATGAGGTTCAAAAAGTCTTAAAAACAATCAAAAGTCTGAATAAAGAATTGGGACCGCATCAAATTCTCTGTGATGAAAAAATCTCCAAGGTTTCGGTGATCGGAGTTGGCATGAAAAGTCATTCCGGTATTGCAGCGAAAATGTTTAATGCCCTTGCCAATGAAGGCATCAATATTCAAATGATTAGCACCTCTGAAATTGCTATTTCATGTGTCATTAGTTCAAAATATACGGAACTTGCCGTCCGTGCATTGCATGATGCCTTTGAGCTTGAAAAAGAACCATAAAAGAACTTTTAAGATGTGGATTTTAGAAAAATGAAGAAGGCTATTGAAATATATGATACAACGTTAAGGGATGGGGCCCAAGCAGAGGGTATATCATTTACCTTGGAAGATAAGTTGAGGATTGCACAAAAATTAGATGAATTTGGGATTTCCTATATTGAAGGAGGCTGGCCTGGCTCCAATCCTAAAGATGCTTTATTCTTTAAGAAAATCAACGATATTCCTTTACAACATGCCAAAATTGCTGCTTTTGGAAGTACGAAAAATCCTAAGAATAAAATCGAAAAGGATACGAATATTCAAACATTACTCGCCGCGCAGACACCGGTGATTACAATATTCGGAAAAAGCTGGACACTTCATGTGACAGATGCCCTCAAGATCTCGCTTCAGCAAAATTTAGATTTAATCTATGAAACAATATGCTATTTAAAAGAGCGAAAAGACTCAATTTTTTATGATGCCGAACATTTCTTTGATGGATATAAGGAAGATTCCGCATATGCGCTCAAGACCCTCCTTGCCGCTCAAGATGCTGGTGTCGATGTGATAGTCTTATGTGATACAAATGGAGGGACACTGCCTTATGAAGTGCAGGATATCATAATGGCGGTGAAAAAAGAAATAAATACCCCCCTTGGGATTCATGCCCATAATGATAGTGAATTAGCCGTTGCGAACTCTTTAATTGCTGTAAAACAAGGCATAATCCAAGTACAGGGAACAATTAACGGCTATGGGGAAAGATGCGGTAACGCCAACCTTTGTTCGATTATTGCTAATCTTTCATTGAAAATGGATTTTCAGTGCATTCCTGATGAACGGATACAAAATTTACGGGAAGTGTCCCGCTTTGTGAGTGAGCTCGCAAATCTTCAGCACTATGGGCATCAACCATTTGTGGGAGATAGTGCCTTTGCCCATAAAGGGGGGATTCACGTAAATGCAATACGAAAAAATAAAAAAACCTATGAGCATATTGATCCGGCTTTGGTAGGGAATCGCCAAAGGATATTGATATCAGAGCTGTCGGGTCAGAGCAATATCATTGCCAAGGCAGCGGAATATAATCTTGAATTAACCTCCCAAAAACCAGAAGTGAGGGAACTTGTTGAACTGTTGAAGAAATTAGAGCATGAAGGCTATCAATTTGAGGGAGCAGATGGATCTTTTGAGCTTATAATGAAAAAAACTCTCGGGATCCACCGTACCTTTTTTGATCTGGTAGGATTCAGAGTAATTATCGAACGTCGCGAATCGGATGAGATCGCCAGGTGTGAAGCCACTATTCAAGTTAAGGTTGGGGATATTGTCGAACATACGGCAGCAGATGGTGATGGACCGGTCAATGCCTTAGATAATGCGCTCAGGAAGGCACTTGAAAAATTTTATCCTGAGCTTGAAGAGGTGGAATTGCTTGATTTTAAGGTCAGAATTTTAGAAGGGAAACATGGAACCGCTGCCCGCACCAGAGTTCTGATAGAATCAGGGGATCGGCACTCCAAATGGGGCACTGTTGGTGTATCGGACAATATTATTGAAGCAAGTTGGCAAGCTCTTGTGGATAGTATAGAATATAAATTGCTCAAAAATGAGGCTCAAAATGATCACTATTGATCATTATTTAAACGAGAAAAAAAATCTAATTGAGAGCTGGCTGGTAAAACTGCTACCGAAAGCAGATACGTATCCTCAAAGTATTCATCAGGCAATGCACTATACTCTTTTTGCCGGTGGGAAACGAATACGTCCTATCCTGGCCATTGCCTGTTCTGAATCCCTGGGATATGATATAGAAAAAGTGCTTCCCTCTGCCTGTGCTCTTGAGCTTATTCATACCTATTCTTTAATACACGATGACCTTCCCGCAATGGATAATGATGATATGCGTCGTGGTAAGCCATCGAACCATAAAGTCTTTGGTGAGGCAATTGCTATACTTGCAGGTGATGCATTGTTGACTTATGCATTCTATATTGTAAGTAATTCTCACGGATTAAAAAGGCTTTCACCGGATATTTCCCTCAAGATTATTCAAGAACTCAGTCACGCGTCGGGTATATGCGGGATGATTAGCGGACAAGTGTTGGACCTTGAAGCTGAGGGAAAATCAATTAATGAAAAAAATCTTCAGAATATTCACCAGTATAAAACTGCCCAGCTTTTCAGGGCAGCCACGAGAATCGGTTCTATCCCCGCAACAACCGAGGAAGAAAAAATTGAACAGCTAAGTTCATATGGATACCTTCTTGGTTTGGCCTTTCAAATAATAGATGACTTACATGATTCAGCGCAAGAATCAGATAAAGGAAATAAAAAAGCAACGTATCCCTCTGTTGTTGGTATAGAGTTTGCAGAAAAAAGATCAACAGAATTAATTGATCAAGCTGTCTGCGCCCTTGATTCTTTTGATAGCAGAGCAGATATATTACGTGAATTAGCGCAGTATATAATTACAAGGAAAAACTAGTACATTGAACGAAATTCTCTCAAAAATAGAAAGCCCCAAGGATCTCAAGTCCCTTTCCATTGATGAGCTTAAGCTTCTCGCAAGGGAAACAAGGAAACGTATTCTTGATACTATCTCTAAAACAGGAGGACATTTATCTTCCAGTCTGGGTACTGTAGAATTAACCATTGCGCTTCATTATGTCTTTAATTCACCGATTGATAAAATTATTTGGGATGTGGGACATCAAGCATATGCTCATAAAATTATTACAGGAAGGAATAACCAATTCTCCACAATCAGGAAATTCGGAGGCTTGAATGGGTTCCCCAAAAGGGAAGAGAGCATCTATGACAGTTTTAATACAGGCCATAGCAGTACATCTATTTCTGCAGCGCTCGGCATGGCTGTGGCGCGGGATCTCAATAAGGATAACTTTAAACTCATTGCGGTGATTGGCGATGGCGCTTTAACAGGAGGGATGGCATTTGAGGGCTTAAATCAGGCAGGACATCTCAAAAAGGACATTATTGTCATATTAAATGATAATAGTATGTCTATTTCAAAAAATGTAGGAGGGATTGCCTTATACCTTAATCGAATTATAACGGGCCAATTTTACAGACGTCTTAAAACTGATCTTGAAATTCTTATCCGCTCTATACCTCAAATCGGCAATCAGGTATTGAAAGTCGCAAGCCGTATTGATGAAGCGATTAAATCTATCATTGTTCCGGGAGTATTATTTGAAGAACTGGGATTCAAATATTTTGGTCCGATAGAGGGGCACAATATTTCAAATCTTGTAGAGACTCTACACGCAATTAAAGATCTTAATAAACCAATCCTTTTACATATTATTACAAAAAAAGGGAAAGGCTATGAGCCCGCGGAAATAAATTCATCAAGTTTTCATAGTGCTCCTCCCTTTGAGATTAGCAGTGGCAAATTTATAAAAAAACACAGTGCAATGACCTATACAGAAGCATTTTCTCACTCACTATGCAAGCTTGCAAAAAATAATAAAAAAATAATCGGAATTACCGCTGCCATGCGCGAAGGAACCGGCCTTGATCAATTTGCCGATCTCTATCCGGAGCGCTTCTTTGATGTAGGTATTGCAGAAGAGCATGCTGTTACTTTTGCAGCAGGAATGTGTACAGAAGGCCTGAGGCCTGTAGTTGCCATCTATTCTACATTCCTGCAACGTGCCTATGACCAAATCGAACATGATGTATGTATTCAAAAATTACCCGTCATTTTTGCATTGGATAGAGCGGGTATTGTCGGAGAGGATGGTGCAACCCATGCGGGTATATTTGATTTAAGCTATCTGAGGTCTCTGCCTCACATGGCAATTATGGCCCCAAAAGACGAAAATGAACTTGCGCATATGTTTCATACCGCTCTATGCAATGAGAAGCCAACTGCAATCAGGTATCCTCGCGGCCCGGCAGAAGGAGTAGAGATGGATGAAGATTTAAAAATGTTAGAGTGGGGCAAAGGGGAAATAGTACGAGAGGGAAAGGACATTTTAGTGCTTGCGGTGGGACCAATGGTATATGAAACAGTAAGAGCGGCAAAAAAATTGGGCAATGACGGTATCTCTACTGCTATTATAAATCCTCGATTTATAAAACCCTTGGATTCTGAATTAATCTGCGATATGAGTTCGCAGATCAAACAAATAATAACAATTGAAGATAATACCCTCTGTGGGGGATTTGGAAGCGCTATATTAGAACTTCTTCAAGAGAAAGGAATACTGCCATCCGTGCGGATTATCAGAATTGGCATACCGGATCAATTCGTAAATGTTGGTTCTATCCCACAAATACGGCATCAATATAATTTAGATGCAGAAGGGATAATTAATGTTATATATAATCTGGTCAAACTGGATAGAATTAACTTGCCGGAAAAAACCCCGCTTTATTTTAAGACAAGCAAGCATTATTAATAGTGAAGGATATAACCATAACAAAATAAACTATAAGTATAAGAAGAAGGATATACTATGGCAAAAATAGATATAGAATGGTCAAAGCTCGGCTTTGAATACATTCAGACAGAATACTATGTCCAATCACTTTTCAAAAATGGGAAATGGGGGAGGATTGAAAAATTAAAAGATCCACTCATACATTTTCATATAGCAGCAACGTGCCTGCATTACGGACAAGAATGTTTCGAAGGTCTTAAGGCCTTCAGTCAAAAGGACGGTTCCGTTAAAATATTTCGTCCGCAGGCAAATGCTGAGCGTATGCAAAGATCCGCAGAAAGCATATTAATGGAAAAGGTACCTATCGATCTTTTCATTGAGGCTGTGAAAGAGGCTATACGCAGCAACAGGGATTATATACCTCCTTATGGAACAGGCTCTTGCCTCTACATCAGGCCTCTCCTTCTTGGCTATTCGCCTCATATAGGATTAAAACCTGCTGAAGAGTATCTTTTCTTGGTGCTTGTCACACCGGTTGGCCCTTATTATAAGAGAGGGATAGAACCAGTGAAAGCATTAGTGATTGAACAATATGATAGAGCAGCTCCCCGTGGATTAGGCAATGTGAAAGTTGGGGGGAACTATGCAGCGAGCCTCGTGAGCTCAAAATTAGCCAAGCAAAAGGGATACCCTATTGTGCTCTATTTAGATCCTTTAACTCATTCTTATATTGATGAATTCGGGACTTCTAATTTTATAGGTATCACATCTAATAATGAGTATATAACTCCCGATTCTCCCTCTATTCTCCCAAGCATTACGAATGATTCTCTGCAGCACATTGCCCGGGACTTAGGATTAAAAGTGATCAAAGAAAAGGTCCCGTATGATTCCATATCTAATTTTGCCGAAATAGGCGCATGTGGGACGGCAGCAATCATTACTCCTATTTACTCCATTACAAGGAATGACGTGACTATTACCATTTGCCAAAAAGATACTGCTCCTCAAATACTAACCAAACTCTATAATCAATTACTCGGTATTCAATATGGGGATCTGCCTGATCGATATAACTGGATGATACCCATATAGTTTCCCTTCTGCTCATGTGCCCCAGCAATTATAATTTTGGCTAATGGTTTTATTAGAAAGGTCTTGCTATTCGTTTCGCTCAACGCTTTGCTTTTGGGCATTTCCAAGTGCACGACAAAATGAATTGCTGGAGCTTCATGCGCATATTTGACAACTTTAATAAAATGATCTAAAGTAAATCAAAAAATTAAAGTCATTATCATACCTCATTATAGAAGGATACAAAGTCCAAAACTGAAAATACATTCTTAGCAGTCAGTTCATAAAAAATAATTGTATACATAGTAAGTATTAGGACTTAATGGGAAATGAGAAAGCGGAACCTTGCGAGAAAAAAGTCTCACAAATGCATTAAAGTGGTCTGGACCGTATCTTTCACATTTTAAGGGAATTAACAATAATTCTTAAGAGCAAGGAGTCATTATGAATTGGAAAGAACTACTTACAAGGGAAATCGATTATACCTATAAAGCCACCTGTGGCCTTTTGGATCTTCTTAGTGATGAAGATATAGAATGGAAACCTTCAACAGGAAGTAATTGGATGACAACAGGCCAACTCCTCATGCATCTGACTAATGCCTGTGGCAGTTGTTTCAAAGGTTTTGTTACAGGTGACTGGGGTGTTCCAGAAGGTGTTGATATAAATAATCTTCCGCCAGAAGAAATGCTTCCTCCCGCTGAGAAGATGCCCACTATTAAGAGCCTCTCTGAGACTAAAGAGCTCTTGTCAGATGATAAAAAGTTAGCCATAGATATGCTAGACAGATGTAGTGAGGAGGAACTGGGGAACAAACCGACACCTGCACCTTGGGATCAATCACCGATGATTCTTGGGCATCGTTTACTCCGAATGATTGGGCATCTCAATCAACATAAAATTCAGCTCTATTATTATTTGAAATTACAAGGAAAACCAGTAAACACAAGACATCTTTATGGTATGTAATCAAGGTTAAAAATCACTGAAAGACAATATTATGACTAAAATTAGTAAAGATGAATCTCCAATTACGAGAGTATTATGATGGCTAAGACAGGACGCACAGTAGGGTTTGAAAGGACGTTTCTATGAAAAAAATATTTATCCTATTACTACTTATCTTTTCTCTCTCGATTATAGGGTGCGAGGGATGCATGAAGGGGTGCAAACATTTTAAATCTGAGACTATCGGATTAAAAAGAAGAGTAACCTTGTACGCGTGTGATGGAACAGTGATAAAAACATGGGAAGGGCGTTTCATGGTCGAATTGTCAGGCAGTACCGCAGCCTGGATAGAAGATGGCAAAGAGGTCAAAATCGCAGGAACATTTATTATAGAAGAACTGTAGTTTAAAAGTCAACAACAGGAGACATTGCGCTAATTTTTGAGATTACATACTATATTAAGATCTTTTCTTATAAAAAGATAAAATGAAAAATACTATAATGAGATTACTTATTATTAAAGAGTAACTCTTAAATTAAGGAGGAGATAGGATGAAAATATTTCGACATATTGGCTCGTTCGCATTTGTCGCTGGACTCTTTATTACACTATTTGCTGGAATACCATGGTACACGATGGTTGCTAAGGATCCAGTTGTACCCTGGTGGCTCAGGATAGCAATTTTCTGCCTTTTAGGGGGTATACTACTGGTCCTGCTGTCTATAGCGCTGGAACAAATGAAGTATAAGACTTCTCAAGGAGAGCTTTCAGATGATGAGTCTCAATCTGATATTCTACTTCTTACTTCTCCCGATATCCCGGGTCACAAGATCACTGAAATTTTAGGATTAGTCCAAGGTCATACTATCTTTGCCATATGGCTTGGAAAAGATCTGTCTGCCATAGTCAGATTGGTTCTTGGTGGTGAACTAACCGAGTATACAGAAATGATGGGGAAAGCTCGTAAAGTAGCAACTGATAGGATGCTCTCTAAGGCTCAAGAGATGGGAGCAGATGCGATTATCAATCTTCGCTATATGACAACTAGTGTTGTAGGCAGTGCTGCTGAGCTTTTAGCTTACGGCACAGCTGTTAAGCTTAGGAAATAAGTGCACTTCTCAGGGAATCCACATTACTGTTTTATAGATGAATTAGTGATACAAAAGTTGAGAGAGAATTAAAAAAGCAAAGATGACGTTTACATTAGATAAAGTAGTTCCATGGGGACGTTCATTTCATGAATATATGGCAATGTTTTCCTTATCAGAAAAAGACCTTGGGAAACGCATATTGGCATGTGGTGATGGGCCGGCAAGCTTTAATTGTATTCTGACAAAACGCGGCGGACATGTAATTTCAACTGATCCTCTTTACTCTCTTGACGCTGATGCAATAAAAAGTCGGATACATGAAACATATGAAACAGTATTAGAGCAGACAAGAAAAAACAAGAATGAGTTTGTATGGACGCATATACCATCGGTTGAGGAACTTGGGAGAGTGCGCATGAAGGCGATGAATTACTTTTTATCAGATTATACGGAAGGACTAGCCCAAAAGCGTTATATAAAAGCGAGCTTACCCAATCTTCCGTTTGGGGATCGTGAATTTGATATTGCCCTATGTTCCCATTTTCTTTTTCTCTATAGTGACCAATTCTCAGCAGATTTTCATCTTACTTCAATAAAAGAACTGTGCCGAGTTGCATATCAAGTACGAATATTTCCGCTTTTGGAACTGGGTTCGAAAAAATCGCGACATCTCGATGGAATAGTCACTCTCCTTACTCAAGATGGTTATAAGGTCCATATTGAAAAAGTCTCCTATGAATTTCAGAAAGGTGGAAATGAAATGTTAAGGATTAACGCCACATAATACAACGTGAAGAATTAAATCTTGGATACTCTTCTCCTTTGCCATCTCGTACAATAATCTCATTCATCAAATCTTGAATTCGCAACCGGACGCATTCCAGTGAACGTAATCCACTGCCATAGAGTAATTTCGTCATTAATTGATATTCACCCCACATTGCCATAATAACTTTCTTTGCTTCTTCTTTCGTGAGGATTACTGGTATTTTGGATTTTTTAGTAACACGAAGTGCATCAATGCCTGCTAATGGAATATTTAAGACATGTCTATATAAGAATAGAAGAGCATTGAAAGCTTGTTCCTGTGTAGATCTCGCAACATTACCTTGCATTGCGAGATGAGAAAGAAATGCCTCGATCTCCGCGACCCCCATATTCTTTGGGTGCCGTATATTATGAAAAAAAATATACCGTCGTATCCGGTTCACATATGCTTTTTCTGTACGAATGCTATAATGTTTTAATCTAAGTTTTTCTTTTATACAATCAATTAATTTTTTTTGTTTTTGAGTATTATTTCTATTGACATTGTTATTTTGATTGGACATAATTATCTTAATTAGGCATTAAATTCTTCTATACTTTTTATATGAAAATATCAATATTAAGTTTTAGATTATATATTATTATTAGTTGAAAATCAATATAAATTTTTCTGAAATATCAGCGTTTATTTGAAAAGTGCGAAATCTTTCCGAAATATCAGTTCATTTACCGCATATTACAGAAAAAATTCTTCTATATTGATCATTTAAATGAATATTCCGGAAATTTTTCGGGTTAATAACTTGTTGTGCATGCAACAGACTGGGATTGTATTCACGATTGAAAATAAAACCATTTTATATGGAAGATCTATTTTATCAATCTTAACCGCTTCTTTGCCGCAACCATGGAATGATTATCCCTGCTGTTTTTATTGAAAGTCCAGAACAGCATAATAAAAAAAAAAGGAATAATAAACGTTTAGAAAGGTCTAATCCATGTCACAGAAAATCGAATTCGACGATTCAAGGGCTCTAACTTACCGCAAACGGGTGGAAATCCTTGCCTTCCGCTCTGACGCCCCGATCATTTTTGATAAGTCATGGGGAAAACAGGAAGTGCGAAAAGGGGGGTGGGTGATTGTGCCCCTTTCCGACTCTGGGAAGCCAACTGATGACATCTACGGATGCGATGCAGACGTGTTTGCAACAACATATGAGCCGTCGCCCTCCATGCGACCCAACCAATACAGGAAAAAGGGGACGGTCAGAGCCTACAAGCCCGGCATCCCCTTTGAGGTGGAAGTGGTGCTCTCGGACGGCCATGTGGAGGTGAAAAAGTCCATCGGTGATTCCTACGACACCTGGATTGTTCGCGCACCTGGGGGTGAGATCTACCCAGTGGAGGACAAGGAATTCAAACGCACCTATATCCAGGTTGTTGAGTCGTCAAAAGGATATAGGAAAAAGACGCGGGACGAGCACTGGAAAGCGGACGGCACTCCAAAGCGGATTCTGGCCCTGGACGGTGGCGGCGTTCGCGGCATTCTTACCTTGGGATTTCTTGAGCGCATCGAATCCTTACTCAGGGAGCGCCACGGTGGTGAAGAAGGATTTCGCCTCAGCCATTATTTTGACATGATAGCAGGCACATCTACGGGCTCGATCATTGCAGCAGGCCTTGCCAAGGGCATGAAGGTGGTTGAAGTGCGGAAACGATATGACGCGTTTGCTTGTTCTGTGTTTAAACGCTCGTTTTTACGCAAAGGCAAACTCCGCGCCCGTTACAGTGCGAACAAACTGATCGAGGCTCTTAATGATGTTTTTAGAAACAACACTATGGGCAGCACATCCATTGAAACTGGGCTTCTTGTGGTTGCCAAAAGACTGGATACTGGCAGCGTTTGGCCCATGTCCAATAATCCCGGAAACCGATTTTTCAAAGCAGGACCGGAAGATAAGTTCCTCTCCAATGAGGATTATCCTCTGTTGTCCGTGGTCCGGGCCAGCACAGCTGCCCCGAGTTACTTTATCCCAGAATATATTGAAATTTCTCCTGAGGGAGACAACCCCAATGGCATCTTTGTGGACGGCGGCGTCAGCCCCCACAACAACCCGGCCCTTCTGGCGCTCCAGCTTGCCACCATTAAAGGATTTGGCGCAGAATGGCCCCTGGACCCGGATAAGCTTTTCCTGGTCTCCTTGGGAACAGGAGCGGCCCAGCCCGGATACGCAGAAAGCTGGATGGCGGCCAAACACGCCGTCAATTCTTTACTCTCCCTGACCGACGACTGTGCAGAGTCTGTGGAAGCCATGCTCCAATGGCTGTCAGACAGCCCCACGGCCCGGCATATTGATGCCGCCTTTAAAGACCTTGGCTCGGACCTCCTGGCAGAACGGCCACTGCTGAGGTACCTTCGCTACAACATCCGCCTGGAAAGCCAATGGCTCAAGGAGAACCTGGGCAAAGATATTCCCGAAGCAAGGGTGCGGGAACTCAAAGAGATGGACCAGCCCGAAAACATGTCTGCGCTCTCGGAACTGGGGGTTCTGGCCGCCAACCAGCAAGTAAAGGAAAACCACTTTCCGGAAAGTTTTGATTTGACGCAATGATTAGAAATTAAGGAAAGGCTCAGCTGAATGGAAGCTATGAATACCAATTACTTTAGCAATTGTCAGATCTACACAGATATGTATTTTTATAAGTTAATAGCAACTTTAATTAATTTAAAACTGTTTACCAAGGAATTCCGGTGGGGCACTTTACTTAATTTGCGCTTGTTATTCAAAAGGCGCAGTAAAATACAGTGCTCATTTGTAATTCAGAGGGTGAAAGCATAAAGGTGAAAAAAGCTCACTTATAAAGGCATTAAAAGAGCAAAAAATTACATATTAAAAAAGAGATAGCACAACAAAGCGCTCCACCGGACGCTAGTCGCGCAGGTGATGCCATACATTATCATTCAATTTTAAATAACATGATTAAGCATAAAATTGTTTCTTTGGCAATCTTGATAGTTACCATCAATGTGTTTTGTTTAAAAATTTGTAAGGCTAGTGAAAGGATGAATGAAACTTATGATCCAGATGTTATCAAAACAGCATTTGAAAAAATAATAACATCAAGAGGTAAAGATTATTTAGATGCAAAGAAGGTTATTATAAATTTAGGAGAAAAATCCATAGCTTTTTTGGAAAACTTAGCAAATTTAGAAGATTGGCAAAAGCAAACTTTTTCATTACTTCTTCTGCAACAAATTAGAGAGCCAGAAAAATATTTGGATCTTAGAGAAAAACTTCAAGATAATATTACCTTTTGTTATAGATTCGTCAATCCTTATTCTCCGCGATTTTCTGGTTATTTGAAAGGATTTAAAAGTGAAAATACAATTCCATTTTTGGTAGAAATTTTATTAAAAGATTGGGGTGATGACAGAAAAAGTAATTTTGGCTTTTTTCAACATAAAAATAGTAATTTGTCTGCAAACAACGATCTTATACGAGCTATAGCAGCATATGCGTTAGGGGAAATTGATAATTTAAGTGCAATGGAACCTCTTATTGAAGCTTTAAAGCAAGAGATACAAACTGAAGCAACGGATTGTAAGGAATAATTTAAATCAACCCAAAAAGAATAATCAGAATCTCCCAAGGAAGGGGTCCAGACAGACTACTGCCTTTCGTCGACCAAAATAAAATAAAGAAGGAGTATATGGGGCAGGGACGACTCGTTGAGAAAAAAGTTTTATATTTATCGGAGTTTACGTTTTTTGAATAATCGATAAGATCTCCCTTCAAAGGTTATGAATTTACCGTTAAAACTTAAACGATCAAGAATAGCAGAAGCAGCAGCGCCAGAAAAAATAGAACCCCATTCTTTTGGGGCAAGATTCGTCGTAATGATTGTAGGAAGTATTTCATTCCTTTTAGAAATAATCTGAAATAGAATATCGGTATCCTCTTTTTTATGAAAGACGTACCCAAGTTCATCTATGCAAAGAACTCGAATTTTTGCATAATAATCGATTTTGGTGGAAGGATTTAGTGCTTTTTTTATTTTGGAAGTAATATCGAAGGCGGTGATAAAGACAGTGGTATACCCCTTTATTATAGCATCATA
>JBLIRR010000065.1:0-23578 GCA_049472395.1 bacterium
GCATCAGCACAGGTGTTGCATACACTGGATGTAGAGTTAATTACTATTCTAGCAATACCACTAAACTCAAATGTACCTAGTACATTCCACTGACCTCCATTAGAGGTTTGATCCGCGTAAATTGTATCCAGCAGTACCTCCCCATCATATATCTCTATAGGAACAGCGGTACAGCGGGTATCGTGTTGCGTCCACCAAAGAGAAATTTCCCAAGAACCTGCTGCACTCGCACAATAGGTGTATGTTGCACCAAGCTCTTTGCTAAAGAGTGAATCCACACCATAAGGATCCGGTGCACCTGATATAGACCACGTCCCTGTAAATTCAGTTCCAGGATCATCACCATTATCAATAATTACTGGTGCAGGTGGACAAGAAGGAGGTTCAGCAAGTCTTATCGCATCAGCACAGGTGTTGCATACACTGGATGTAGAGTTAATTACTATTCTAGCAATACCACTAAACTCAAATGTACCGAGCACATTCCACTGACCTCCATTAGAGGTTTGATCCGCGTAAATTGTATCCAGCAGTACCTCCCCATCATATATCTCTATAGGAACAGCGGTACAGCGGGTATCGTGTTGCGTCCACCAAAGAGAAATTTCCCAAGAACCTGCTGCACTCGCACAATAGGTGTATGTTGCACCAAGCTCTTTGCTAAAGAGTGAATCCACACCATAAGGATCCGGTGCACTTGATATAGACCACGTCCCTGTAAATTCAGTTCCAGGATCATCACCATTATCAATAATTACTGGTGCAGGTGGACAAGAAGGAGGTTCAGCAAGTCTTATCGCATCAGCACAGGTGTTGCATACACTGGATGTAGAGTTAATTACTATTCTAGCAATACCACTAAACTCAAATGTACCTAGTACATTCCACTGACCTCCATTAGAGGTTTGATCCGCGTAAATTGTATCCAGCAGTACCTCCCCATCATATATCTCTATAGGAACAGCGGTACAGCGGGTATCGTGTTGCGTCCACCAAAGAGAAATTTCCCAAGAACCTGCTGCACTCGCACAATAGGTGTATGTTGCACCAAGCTCTTTGCTAAAGAGTGAATCCACACCATAAGGATCCGGTGCACCTGATATAGACCACGTCCCTGTAAATGAAGTTCCTAGATCACCATTATCGATAATTATTGGCGCAGGTGGACATGGAGGTCCGCAAATTAGCTCAAAATTAATACCTGGGGTTTCTTCACCGGGATTTACTAGAACAGGATCAGCATCATCAGGATTATTCTTATTATTATAAAACTCCGTATTACAATCATCCCCACCTACTACCTTCACTATATAGTATCCAGGACACAAATCATTAAGGTGATATTCTCCCTCAGGACCTGTGACATCCTCGCCAGCAACGCTTTGTGTAACTATATCGATAGCCTGTACAGTTAAACCTGGAATCCTAATCCCAGTAACTTCATTTTCTACAGTTCCCAAAATGGCCCCTGCTAATTCTAAAGTAAAATCTATGCCTGTAATATCTCCACCGTTTATAGGCACCGGGGTTGCCTGATCCTTAATACACGTATCATTATAATATTTCTCTGCATACCCATTTCCAACAGTCCTGACTATATACCCACCCGGGATTAGCTCACAAATTTCATAACTGCCATCAGGATCTGTCTCTGCACACCTGTTATCGTAATCTCGCGTTTCATGATCCGCACATACTACAACTCCTCCAATCGGAAGTCCAGTAGCTTTATCTATTACTTCACCAGATATGCACCCCTTTAACTCTAATGTAAAATATATCTCTGTAACATGTTCTCCGCTCTCTACAGGAACTAAGGTTCTATCTTCCCATTTATAAGTATCATCATAAGTTTTACAGGCATAATCATTTCTACAAGCGACAACTGTATAATCACCCGGAGCTAGTTCACAAATTTCATAACTGCCATCAGAATCTGTTTCAGTGCACCTTTCATAAGGTAGCGTTTCATGATTCGCACATACTATAGCTCCTTCTATCGGAAGTCCAGTAGCTTCATCCGTTACTATACCAGATATACACCCCCCCTCCTCTAAAGCAAAATTTATAGCTCCAACATGTTCACCACTCTCTAAGCATACAGGGGTTGCATCATCAATACTATAAGTATCATCATAATGTTTCCATGCATAATCATTTCCTCCGGAGATAACTATATGACAACCCGGAGGCAAATTCGCTATTGTATAACTACCCTCATCATTTGTCTGGATACCTCCCCACCAGAACCATGAATTCGTCTCCCGAACAAATACCTCAACTCCTCCAATCGGAAGTCCGGTATATTGATCTGTTACAGTTCCGGAAATGCTTCCTCCTGGCTCTAAAACAAAATCTATTCCTGTAATATGTTCACCATTCTCTAAACACACAGGAGTTGCATCATCAATATTATATGTATCATCATACCATTTATACGCATAAACCATTCCAACGGCCTGCACTTTATAACAACCGGCAATCACGTTCGGTATCGTGTAACTACCATCAGGCAATGTAAATGTATGAATGGGCCACCAAAAATCTTCATGAAACGATGTCACTTCGATACCAGCGAGTGCGTTCCCCAGATCATCAGTAATTCGTCCTGAAATGCTTCCTGCCCTTACTTTCAGATTACAGGCTACAATAGGAGGCTCTTCTTCACCACAATTGTGCTCAATTATGATATATTGACAATATTCACCACTGTCAAGATAAGTCGCATCCATCTTCACTATAATTTCTATAGTCTCACCAGGAGCAATGGTATTCGAAGAAGGGGATACAGAGAGCCATTTTTCAAGATCAGCTTTAATAATCAAAGTGGGGGTGGATATCCATAAGAAATCACCATCGAATGCTAAACATTGACTATTGGATGGTCCTGGTGGCATAGGTGGTTCCTGTGGGGTAAAAAAGGAGGAAATAATAGTGCCATCTGAAGGATCAATCTTATAAGTTTTCCCACTATCCCGACCATTTGTCCATAAATAACGGCCATCATATGTTACCCCTGCCGGACGAGTATCTGGTGCTGGTATCGTATGTACTACTGTGCCGTTATCTGGGTCAATCTTATATAAGCTTGCCGTTTTCCAATCAACATTCCATAAATTCTTCCCGTCCCACGCTAAACCAACCGGTCCGCTGCCAGGTGAATCATAAGTTACTATAATATTTCCTGTTGAGTCAAGTCTGTGAATCTCGTCAGTATAAGGATCACATACCCAAAATGAGGAACCATCCCAGGCAAGACCACTAGGATTTATCCCCGGTATGGGCACCTCATCAAGAACCGTCCCAAAGTCGGCGGGGTCTAATTCATACAATATTTCATTATTCATACAACTTGCCCACAAACTTTCATCTCTCCATTCAAGACCCACAAAATCAACCCCCATATTATCAGCTTCACATGGTACCTGAAAATGAAGTATCTCATTTCCAAAATTTAATCCTTCACTTAAGGGCAAAGTATTTAACGTCATATTATTTAAGGGCAAGCTATTTAAAAGGATATTATTTATGGATTTATTATTTACATATATATCATTAGAATATATTTTATTATACGCAAAGGTTGTTTTCTCTGTTATACTTCCGGTTTCATCTAAGAGCTTTTTATCTACTGGGCTAAATTCTGCATAGGATACCACATTATCGGATTCTACATTAGTACTAAGTATTTTATAGAGTTCATGGTCATATTCTTCTAAAATTGAAATCTCAAAATGCAGGTCATCACAGCCTTCATTGGCAGTATTCGTAATAAACAGACTGCGGGTAATTATCTGGCCAGGTTCAACATTCTCATTAAATTCTAGAGGCTCAAATGAAATTTCACAAGGAAGGGACGAGACTCCATTGCCTTTAAGGGGAATGATAATTTCTGAATTATACTGCGCATTACTTAGCACAGTCATCGTTCCTTCATATGATTCTGCATCTGATGGGGTAAAGGTAACCAAAACCTCCTGCGAGCTAAAAGGGGGAATTGAAGTAGAGGTGATGTCAGGGGAAAATGGAGGTAAGACAGTAATCGAATTAACTTCTGTAATCTCATCACCGCAATTGGAAAGGGTAATTATTGCTGTACTGTGTGTACCAACATATACATTTCCAAAATCATAGCTCATTGGTAAAGCGGCAAGACGTGGCATTCCTTCAACTGTAAAGGTGCAAGGAATAGTGAGAGGACTTTCTGTGGTAAGGTTATTGTGAAAGATTTGCAGCCATTCCTGATACCCTCCCCTGGGAAGCCCGGTCGCGTCCACTGATACTGAAATATCAGCTGATTGGTCAGGATTAATTATGCCGGAATCGGGCTCCACTCGGAGCCATCTCGGTGTGTGTCGAAACTCTACCCCCAGGGAATTCTTCAAATATTCTGTATTATAGGCAATAGTCAGGCCATCATTCTTTGTTCCATTCTGAATACCTATAGTGGCAGAGGAGACATCTCCAAACATCTCCTTATAATAACACCTAATTATGCCATTGGCATAGAGGATAACCTGAAAGGTATATGTTCCTGTCTCATCAGTATTAATTACCTTATCAAACTGAATTACTGCCTTATCACCATCACCCTGAAAATACACTTCTCCACCGGCATCAGGATTAAGGTCATCCCAAAAGCAGGCAATCATATTAGCAGGAGCATTATTACTCGGTAAGGGATAATTTGTAAAAGGATCACTTCCCTCACCAAGGGTGATAAATCCATTGGAAGAGACAAAAACAGTGTTAAAGTCATTCCCATAAAAGGGAAAAGTAAATTCTAAATTCACTTCTTCATTACAGTCATCGCAATTCGATAGAGTTAATTGAGTTCCCGTGTCACTTATGTCATCCCATTCATATACTACCGGTCTTCCAAGATCATCAGAATCCATCCATATGTAACCAAAAGCATCCGGGCCGCCACTGCTTAGGGTAACCGGCGATCCTATTCCTGTATCTTTCTCACCATTGGCTAGTTCTGTAAAAAGACTCTCATCATAGACCTCATGAACAGAGACAGACAGGGAAACATCAGGAGTACTATGAGCAGCAACGATAAAATATTCAAGATCTGTATCACCGCTGTTTCCAATGGTTAAGGTCTTAAATAAAGAATCGCATACATCGACTGTCGCCTCAATGTTCTCTGGTTCAATCCTTAAATCAAAAGGGGATTTTCCCCTGCCCCTCAGAGAAATGATGATTGGAGGAATATCTTCCTGTTCACTCTCAGCAGTCATAGTCCCCTCAAATATTCCCATACCTGAGGGCGTAAAGGTAACCGGAACTTCAAGCGAGCTAAAAGGCATAATGGATACGGGTGTGGTTGTGGTAGTGGAAAATACGGAATTGCTGAAATCAATGGAATTGACAATTGTGGCCTCATCTCCGCAGTTGGAGAAAATGATTATTGACGTGTCACTCGAACCTTCACGCACATTGCCAAAATCATAGCTCATTGGGGAAGCGTCAAGGCGAGGCATTCCGTTCACGGTGAAGGCGCAAGGAATAGTAAGAGGATTTGCTGTGGAAGGATTATCATGATAAATCTGCACCCATGCCGGATAACTTCCCCTGGAAAATCCTGTTGCATCCACTGTTATTGAAACATCAATCGATTGGTCAGGATTAATTATGCCGGAATCAGGCTGTACCTTGAACCATCCCGGAGCAGGTCGAAACTCCACTGCTAAAGCATCTTTCACATATTCTGTATTGTAGGCAAGGGTGAGACCAGCATCCTTTGTTTCATTTTGGATACCAATGGTGGCAGTGGAGACATCTCCAAACATCATCTTGTAATAGCACTTGATCCTGTCCTCAGCATAGAGGATCACCTGAAAGGTATATGAGCCTATTTCATCAACATGAGCACAATTATCAAATTGGACTACCGCTCTGTCGCCATCACTCAGAAAATATACATCTCCGCTTACTTTGGGACTAAGGTCATCCCAAAAGCAGGCAATTAGATTCGCTGGGGCACTCCCGGTTGGCAAGGGATAATTATTAAAATGATCGGCCCCCTCACCGAAGGTTATAAATCCATTTGAAGAAACATACATACTGGTAAATTCATTCCCATAAAAGGAAAAGGTAAAGCCCAAAGACACCTCTTGATAACAATCGTCACAATTAGATACAGTCAATTGAGTTCCTGTGGAGCTAATATCCTCCCATTCATATGACACCGGCTCTCCGGGCACATCGGAATCCATCCACATATAACCAAAACTATCCGGACCACCACTACTTAAGGTCACCGGTGATCCTATACTCTCATCCTGCTCACCCTCGGGGAATTCAGTAACGTGATTCTCATCATAGATTTCATGAGAAGATACAGATAACATAATATCTGAGGTTCTGTCTGTGGGCACAATAAAATACTCAACACCACTCTCACCACTATTCCCAATGATTAATGTTTTTGAAACTGAATCACATACATCGACTGTGGCCTCAATATTGTCTGGCTCAACCCTAATATCATAAGGGGACTTCCCTGTCCCACTTAAAGAGATACTTATTGTAGGATTATCCCCTGCATTACTCTCTACAACCATAGATCCCTCAAATCTCCCCATAGCTGAGGGGGTAAAGGTAACCGGAACTTCAAGTGAACTAAAAGGGGCAATGGATACAGGAGTATTAGTGGTGGTGGAATATACAGAACTGCTGAAATTAATCCCACTCACTTCAGTGGCCTCATCGCCATCATTAGAGAGAGTGATTACCTTTGTATCATAGGAGCCATCATTCACCTTACCAAAATCATAGCTCATTGGTGAGGCAACAAGACGGCGCATCCCTTCAACTATGAGGGTGCAGGGAACAATAAGAGGATTTGCTTGAGTAACTTTATCGTGAAAAATTTCCAGCCCTCCGCTATAGGTGCCCCTGGAAAATCCTGCTGTATCCAATGTTACTGTAACGTGGGCTAAATCCCCGGGATTAATTGTGCCCGAAGCCGGTCGTGGACTGAGCCATTTTGGAGCAAGGCGAAACTCCACCGCAAGAGAATCTTTCAAATATTCTTTATTGTAAGCAACTTCTAAACCATCATCCTTTGTTTCATTCTGAATACCTACAGTCGCAGAGTTGATATCTCCAAACATCACCTGATAATAATATCTAATTTTACCGTCAGCATAGAGAACAGCCTGAAAGGTATAAGGGCCTTGCTCATTAATATTCATAACATTATCAAACTGGACTACCGCTTTATCACCATCATCCTGAAAATAAATGTCTCCTCCGGTTCCAGGATCAAGGTCATCCCAAAAGCAGGCAATTAGATTCGCTGGGGCACTCCCGCTTGGCAAGGGAGAATTTGTGCGCTGAGAGTTTCCCTCACCAAGCGTAATGAATCCATTTGAACAGACATAAATACTGGTAAACTCATTACCATAAAAGGGAAAAGGAAAACTCAAACTCACCTCTTCGTATCTATCATCATAATCAGATACCCCCAATCGAGTTCCTGTGATGCTTATATCAATCCACTCATATACTACCGGGCCTCCAGGCTTATCAGAATCAAGCCATTGATAACCAAAATTATCCGGGCTGCCACTATTTAAAGTAGTGTCAGTGGCAGCAATATAATAATGAAGATCAGTGTCGCTATTGTTTCCAATAGCCAAAGTTCTGGAAACAGAATTACCCACGGGGACTGTCTCCTCAAAACTGGTTGGATTAACCCAGATTTCTTCAGCTTGATTCTGTGTAACGTAAACACCATTCAGGCCAGCGGTTACATATAAAGCAATCATGGACAAATATAATAAGCATAGCGCAGCGATTGATGATGATAACTTGCTTTTCTCTGTCATTCCTTTTTCTCCTTCTTAGCTTTTTTTATTTTTCCTTCACACACCCAATTCGATCTTTGCATCATTTCTTACATATGGAGTCTTGCAGACCCTATTGGAAAGCCTGCATAATGGTGGAGGGGTATATGAAGAATCAGGCTCACTAAAGAATCGATTCCCTGCTCGATAGCGAAACGTCTTAAATATGTGTTCCTCGAATCGAAAGTTGTCACTCCAATGGTCTTCTGTTCTAAAGGCATTTTCTGCTTATTTTCTCGAAGCTGTCGGAATTGAGATTCGATGCAGTAATGCGTATGCTTTATAGAATAGCATTGAGCAGCCATATAATTTTTAATGCAGCATCTATTGCAGCACTTATTAAGATATATGCTGTATAATCAGTAATAAGAGCAAATAAGAGCAAATAGAATGCCACATTGTAACTTATTGATATTATTGATATATTTACTCGGAAATTAATTAATAATGTAAATCTTTTTTACGAAAATAAAAGAGAATCACTATGCGAGATTCTTGTATACTGTTGATAAATTAATTAGTTAGGGAAGACATCCCTTTAAAAAAAGCAACGTAATCTTAATTTACAGTGTAAAAATTCTAATAGAAAAAATACAATAGTTCCGACAGAAAATCTGAGGATACAGGCATAACAAGAGATTGTTATTTTCATTTTCAGGTCGCTATGTAATCAATACCGAAAATAATCCATAACACATTCTCACTTGACAAGCTCATCAATAATGAAGAGAATGAAAGGGTGATTTACATTCCAGGTGACTCATGATAAGCAGAAAAAGAATTTTGAAAAATCGGTGGAGTAAAATTTCAAAAATTCAGTTTCCAGGAATCTTAGGAGCTGTATTGTATGGGAAAGCTTCGACTAACTGCTAAGCAGTCTATTCTGCTGTTGGGTGTTTCGTTACATTAAATTGTTTTATGAAGTATAATTCGGTAAGCTTAAAAACTCAATAAATTTAATGCTACGAATATTCGCGAAGGACAGACATTTCTTTCTTATTAACTGGTTTCATAATATATTCCTGGGCTTATCAAATGACAAGATTTAGGCCGATAGGTTCATGATTTATCGGCATTAAGCCTGCTTTGAATTTTCAGGGCTCTCATAAGGTTGTTATATGCCCTTCTATAGCCGGGATTTATCCGCAGGGCTTGTGAAAAATGGCTGATCGCCTCATTAAGCCTGCCCTCTTTTGCCAGGGCAGTCCCCAAATTATTATGACCTGGGGCAGAATAGGGATTCATCCGCAAGGCCTCTGTAAAATAGCCGATGGCTTCGGGGATCCTCCCTGTCAGATTGTAAAGACTTCCCAGATAAGAGATGGAGGCCAGCCTATCAGGCAACTGATTGATCTTGTTTACCAGAGCATCTATTTGAATTGCAAAACATCGCTTCTTTAGCTCATTATCTTGAAAGATAGAATGATCTATCTCATTATTAGCACAATAGTTCTCCATGAGTTTATAAAACCGCTCTTTTTGTAATGGCGTAAAGTCTGAGGTATCAGCCATATCCCGGAAAGGCGTAAAAAGAGAAAGTGCATACTCCGCAAAATTGATCTGTAATTCAGTATTTGTTCTATCCTGCTGTAGAATGCTTTTTGTGAGGGGAGAGAGACTTTGCCATCTTTGTGTCTGAATTTTTTCAAATATTTGATTCCCTTTGTGATGCATAAGCTTCGGCGCTGCAAATTCAAGATAAGGCCGATTATCCGTATTAATGATCCCCTGCCCAAAGAGCCGCTGCAAGTCTTCAGAAGCAATGAGCCTGTATAGCAACCGTGGATTTTTAAGAACCACGTTCTTTGATTTTTGAGTAAACATGAGCCTCTGCTCAGCAATCTCAAGGCTCAGCCTCATTTTTCCTTTAAATCCGACCAGTAGGTAATCGCCGCCTTTCTCGGAAGGAGTGGCATGGATGAGGATACTCTCCGGAAAAACATCGGCAAAGGTGCGACCGATAAGGGCAAAAGTTTCCCAATCCATCTGGTAGGAATGCATCCATTGAACAAGTATACCCTCATCATTAAGCCGCGCTTTCGACAAAGAAAAAAAATTGCGGGTAAAAAGAGTTGCCAGACCAGCCATCCAAGGATTGGACGGCTCGGAGATAATTACATCGTAGCATTGTTCGGTGAGCTGCAGATGCGCCCGTCCATCTTGAATAATAAGATTCGTCTTGGGATTTGATAGAACCTTATTATTCCACGGATCAAACAGAGCACTTGCCGAAACGACCTGATCACTGATTTCAAGGATATCGAGCTTCTTAATGGGATAGTGAAGCACCTCACCGGCCGTTATGCCGCTTGCTAGACCCAGTACCATAACAGATTCAGGATTTCTGTGAAAAAGCATCGGTAGATGTGCCAAAAGTGTTTGTGTATCCATGTCTCCGCGTGATGAAGCATCTGCTTTTCCGCTATTTTTCATTGTATAGCGAATGTTGCCGAAGGCATCGGCATATTCAAGCACCGCGGTTAGTCCCCCAACTCCATCACCATAATACACGAGCTTGCCGTTCTCTGTCACGGAAAGGAACTTTGATCCCTGATAAAGAGAGTTCACCCACCCTGTATGCGCAATATACCCTTGGATTTCATTGAAACGATGATATTTGCCTGCGCAGATCTGATGATGGTTCCATGTGGGATAATAAAAACAGAGGATCAGTCCTGCAGTGGCAAGTCCTACGAGCACACTGCCTGAGGGTATGCTTTCCTGTTTTTTCTTGATGATTATGAATGCAATGATAAGCGATGTGATAAGCTGAGCACAGACGATTATTCTAAGGCTCATCTCTTTTCCCATAAGTGGTATGAGAAGGAAGCCCGCACAAAATGGTCCTAAGAGCGAACCGACTGTATTGAGCATGTATGCAAATCCGATGGATTCTCCAACCTCTGAGACAGAGGATATGTAAATCTTTCCAACCAAAGGAAAGGCCGCGCCAAAGCAAAGTGTCGGTAAAATCATGAAAAGAAAGAGAATGATCGCTTTTACAAGACTTAACAATGCAAACTTATCTTGAAAGGTAAAAATTAACTTGGCAAAAAACATTTGACTATTACCTAGGAGCTGACTTATGGCCAGGATGAGCAAGGCTGCAATTATCTGTGTGAACAGCAAGACTCGTATGTGGTTTTCTATTTTATCCGACACATATCCAAAAATCATACTTCCCAGCGCGAGCCCTGTGATAAAGGTCACAAGCACAATGGTAAATGAATATGTTGTAGGCCCCACAAGCAGGCCGAGCAGCCTCGTCCATAGTACCTCACAGGCCATAGCACAGAAGCCGGAGAGCATAAAAATAACAAGAGCACTCTTTCTTTCAAAAGAATATGAAGGTTTCTTATGGACCGGTTCCTCTCCCCGCGGTTTTTTCTTTGGATCAGATGTATTTTGTACCTTGTCCGCCTTTACTTCCTTCATTTTGACCGTGGAACTTACGTTGAAGCATACTATGCCGATTATAAAGTTAAGCAGTATGGCAAATGCCAAGGTACCGGAAACACCCCACATATTTATAAATAAGAATCCACACAACAATGCGCCGAGGGCTGCGCCAATGGTGTTTAATCCATATAATCTCCCGATATGTGTGCCAAGGTGAGAGAGTCTATCAATATAAAATTTACATAAGATTGGCAGCGTGGCCCCCATACAGATTACAGGAAAGCATAAAATACCTGCGCAGACAATTAAGGTGATAAGGTTATAGATAAAAAAGTGGGTGTAAAGTTCATTATAGAGAAAAGCCTGGAAAGGTTTGAAGACCATAAGAAGCAGGGGAATCAGGATGGCATAGGCCCCTATTGCGAGCTCAAGGATACCGTAAAGCTTCACCAATGCCCCGGATTCATTGATACGATCTATGACATGCCCGGCGATAAAACTTCCAAGCCCCAGACAGCCCATGAAAATAGTTAAAATAATACTAACGGCGAATGGTGCATTACCGATAATCTTTCCAATCATTCTCATCCACAGTATTTCATATATCAGACCAGTAAGCCCAGAGAAGAAAAAACAGGAAAGAACAAGGAAATATGTAGTATCTTTTTTAACCATTTATGCCATAAGTCCTTTATTTATGGGTTTGAGACAGAGCACCACCCGATTCCATAGATTTTATATCGGAAAAATAAATAGAATTCCCTTCCTGAAGATACTGTATCAGCCAGTTATTAACCGGCCAGATTTTGTCTCATTACGGGTATATAACTATAATAGGTGCAAAATGGGAACTTGTTGGTTTTAATCAAAATGGAGTTAGTAATGATCAAGGATTGTTTACAGTTGAAAATTTGAACCAAGGCGATTTTCAGCTGTTAATACCGGCAAAAGGATATGCGACCATACGCTATAACTTTAATGTAGATCCTAATGTATAATTTTTCCCGGATCATAAAAACAATGTCCTGATCAAAATGCCTTTATTAAAAGGCCAATAGACAAAGAGTTCATAGTTTTTATGTCAAAGATCATAATTTTAACGCACCCCAACGTAGGGAAGGTTTATATTGGTCATAGCCTATCTAATTGATTAAATGTATAAAATTTACTATTCACGATTATAAATTTTTTCCTTTCTATGTGGTATCGTCTTTGCTATAAAAAGTAATACCTTCAGGATCAAAAACTAATAATTTATTACTATTTATTAGATTGTCCCGGCCTCTCTAATAAGCAAAAATTATACTTTGCTGTATATGGATTATCCATTTACTAAGACAAACCAATTTTATAGCCTATACCGAATGATTATCCCCATCATCAAGGGTATAGCTGCTTTACTCTATGGGAGTAATAATATTTTTCATTAAAAGGAGGTGAGAGACTTTATTGCAACAGAATAAAAAGAGCTTATAATCTAAATTTACTCTTTATTCATCTATTATTAAAATTCTATTAAGGTTAAGAAAGTAGGAGCAGAAGATTATGTATTCAGGCAAAACAACAAACAAACTTTTTTTATTAGTAGCTATAATTTTTTTATGTCTAATATTTACACTGGGAAATATTAAAAAAAGCCTCGCACAATTTCCTTTTCTCCCCATATTTTATGCGGAACAAGCAGGATATTGGGATGGGTTCTGGTTTAGCTATTTAAAACTCCAGGCAGGCCCCATGAACCTTAATTTAGTGGAAGATCCTGTAACAGGCGCTCTTTCAGGAACAGCAACTTTGATCTTAAATAAATTAATACAGGCACCTGTCAGTGTATCGGGAATAAATACAGGCGCTGGTTATTTCGGTCTTTCGGGAACCTTTTTCGATCCTATAAACCTTATAACATATACCCTTGAATTAAGTTGTGTGCTTACCAGTGATACTTCAATGGCTGGGGATTATTATATTCATGATCAACTCTATTCAAAAACAGATTTTGGCGAATTTAGTCTCAATTTAGGTGTTTCGACAATCGGTTTTCCTACTATACTCCCATTAGGCACCTCAACATCAACACTTTTGACAGCAACCCTTTTAACTCCAACAATATTGCCAGCAGTAACACCAACTGTTGTGACTCCTACTATTGTAACACCAACTGCTGTGGCAGCTCCAATTGTTCCCACTCTTGCGGCTCCTACTATAGCAGTTCCTACCGTAGTAGCTCCTACTGTTGTAGCACCACCAGCTATAACAGTAACTATAGCCGTGCCCGTTACTACCGCTGTACCTGCTGTTATCTCTAGTGTATTTCCTCTTTTCTTATTCTTTTAATAAAAGAGTTATAGGAGTAATGATAATCATATTACACTACAATAAAATCACTAAAGAGGCAAACATTTCAAATGTTTGCCTCTTATAATTACCCTGCCCTATAGGAAAATCAATGAAGCTATTATTGCTAATCTGCTCAGCTGGCGTCATAGTGGATTCAATAGTGACAATATGGTAAAGGGAAAAAGAATTTTTTCGCAATCTAAAGTTTTCTAAGATAATTTCCGATAAATAAACCATGAGTGATTTACCAAAATTATCTGTTCGGCTGCATTTATTCCTTTGGTTCAGCGTTGTGGTTATGAATGTGTCGTTCTTAACAACAGCGTGTGCGACACATCAGAAACAATCTGCTGTCGCAAATCCGGCTGTGACCCGGCTGGGAAAATCGAGCACGCATTCTCAGGCACGCAATATCGAACAGCGCATTCTCAAGGCATATCATCGATGGAAAGGAACCCGCCATCAACTGGGCGGAACCGGCAGCAAAGGTATCGACTGTTCCGGGTTTGTGTGCGCGATTTATAAGGATGTCTTTAATATCAATTTACCTCGCACGACAAAGGCACAGGTACACCAGGGAAAATCAGTATCCTTTAATGAGCTTCAGCCCGGTGATCTCGTATTCTTCAAACCGCCTGAATATCCTCGCCACGTGGGGATATTCTTAAGCGACTCACAATTTGTCCACGCCTCTAAATCCAAGGGCGTCACTATCTCCAAAATCGATGCCCATTACTGGGGCAAATATTACTGGACTGCACGTCGAATATTACCTACGTTTAAAAATCCATAGTGTCATCTCATATAAAAAATTAAATTTTCGATCAAATTATTATTAAATACCGAAAAATAAAAAAACAGTTACCATATTGTAACCCAGATTTTACTTGATTGGAGGTGCTTATGAATTTTTTATCGCTAACCGAATCTTTGTTACCCTCTTTAGTTATAATTGTGGCAGGGTACTCACTTGCTCGTTGGGCGAGATTGTCGACCGCTCCGCTGCTCACGCTTCTGCACTATCTCTTCCTTCCTGTATATCTCTTCATGACCTTAGCACAAAGAATGTCTTTTAAAATGTTCTCCTTTGTCGCCTTAATTGGCGGGGCCGTAGTCGTTATAGGTTATCTGATTCATCGAAATGCTCATCGTATATTAAAGACACAAGTCGATGCCTCGGTGGCCATTCCTAATGTCGCCTGTTTTTCAATTCCCCTCTTTGCTTTGAGTTGGGGAGGCAGAGGACTCGGAACCGCATGTGCTTTTTTTGCAGGCGTTTCGATTGCAGCATTCTTTATCGAGAAGAAAAACTATGTGAAGCTATTTGGGGAACCATGGATCTATGCCGTCGTGGCCGGAATCCTTGTGAGTGAAATTCGAGTATCAGTGCAACCGCTTGACCTAATTCTTTCGCCGTTTATGGAGGCAACATACCCGCTTCTTCTTCTTTTTCTGGGAGCCTCCTTACACCCGTTTGAAGGTATTAAAGATTTAAACGCCTGGGTCACAGCCGTCTTACGTGTGATTTGTGGTTTCTTGGTCGCCTTGCTGGGAGTTACCATTTTATCGGTTACGCCGGCGATTGCTGCAGGCGCTGTCATGGCTTCCATGGCTCCGCCCGCGACGAAGTCTTCGTCGCTAGCCGGATCAGCACAGGATGCGCCTTCGTCCAGAGGATCAGCCAACGTGGGATTGCTTGTTTCCCTGATTGTATTTGCTCTCTTCTTACAGACCGGTTGGAAGCCCTGGTAATACATTTATAAATAAGCTAAAAGTATCCGAAATCTCGTGTGGTTTACTCCGGCTGAAATATTTAAGAACTGGCTCGTATTCATCTGGTGCTTTGGCTTCATATGTTTTTACTGGAATTTCTTTCAGATATGTATTTTATATAATAGTGGCGCCATGGTTTCAGATAATTCATAGTAAAGAATAATAATAATTGATCACCAAAATGGAGCCACAAGCTGAAGAGCTGTTAATAAAAATGCATTAGCCCCATATTGATCAATATATTCTTCATTTGCAAGGGGTATATACTCGGAGAGGAAAGTAGTAGATACAGGTGGGAATGCTGAATAACCGGATGGAAGTGCAATTGGAGATGGTTCAAATGTGAGCCAGTTGATTAAATAAGGAGGGGGCCACATAAATATAGCCTCTTGTATTACATCATAAAAAGCTAAGCCGAATGGAGTATTGTAAAGCATCCACGGATAAGGCATATAAGGGTCCCACGTGAGAGCGGGTTGGTAAGGAAGTATGGTAAAACGACTCAAGCTGCTGACAATCGGTGTCGGAAGCTGTGTAGTCGCATCAACAGGCGATAAAATAGGGGACCACAACGGCCACAAGGTATTATACGGAGGGATAGATTCCCAATTTTGGGATTGAGCAGAGGGTAGTAAAGCCAAGGAAATAATAAATATAATAAAATATATAAAAATTGTTCTTCTCTTTGACATAAAATCCTCCTTTTTTTCAATGATTGCTCTAACCTTTTCTTTTATTAATATCCTTAAGTAATGCTGATATCCTTAAATAATGCTGATATCCTTAAATAATGCTGAGGTGTCTCCAAAAAGATGAAGACACCTCAGATATTACAAGATCTTACAAAATCATTACCAAATCCAGGAATTTGCCGGACGTTGAGCAGAGGACGATAATGGCCAATTATTCCATAAAGGGGATGATGTTGTATTCTGGGTGCCAAGCCATGATGTCCTAGTATTCACAACGGTATTTAATGAATTTTCCCCTGAATCAATATACGAAGTAGCCAGACCAGCGGGCATTCCAACACCATAATAGCTTGGATATACTGAAGGTTGCGAAATACTTGGATAACTCCCATAAAGGCTGGTGCCATAAATCCCACCATAAATACCGGGTCCGGATCCCAGTATAGAGTAATAGGGGACACCATAAGGTACAGGATATTCATAAATTTCCAGCGTACTAATTTCAGCGGTTATTACATAAGGATTTTCTTGGTAATCTGCCACTATTTCGTCAAGACCTACTGATCCTGGAAATGTTAAATAAAACGTTCGCAAATCCCGATCTTTTTTAATATCTTCTATGGAATAGTCATAATCTTCCGTAGATAATGCTGGAGGGGATGCATAATATGGTACGTAGTATGATAAATTTTTCGTATTAGGATACTCAATCTTATATACGCCATATTTTCGATTGAGAACATCCAAGGAAGGGATGCCAAATAGGTTAATTTCTCCCTCAATGCTTTGCTCAGCTAGTGGATTCTTTGGATTAGAGAAATCAATGGCTCTGAGCACATAGTGCGAATCTATCGGCAGAGAAGAGCCATAAGGTGAAGGAGTTGTGAAATCCTGAGGCATTAAAGTTATTGTCGTCGGTATGTAGAGAATATTTCCGACTGCTGTTAATGCTTTCATCCTACTCTCCTTACACTTATGCTCGTTTTTTTTCAAAGGCTTAATAATGATTCCACTTTTCTTTTTAAAGAGCCCAATTTTTAGTTATGAAATAAAAATCTAATAAATAGATATTACTCAAATTTAATGCCAGAGATGCGAGGAGGCATCGTTGGATCTGAAATTATAAATTTTTCAAGCTATTATGATCTATGATAGTGGAGACTATGCGAGTCGATATAGGCCACTTTTTGTCACTATTTGAAGCCATAAACTATTTTGTATGACCTAATACATTGATTATAAATATATTATTATCGAAGGACAAAATATTGACCTATAAGACAACTTTTTGTCCTCTATCCAAGGGAAGCGGTCGAATTTTCACAAAAGATGAGGCATAGAATTCTTAGATTTTCTGTAGTATTATATCTCTATGGCTTAAAAGTAAATTCTTGCATCTTTCTTGCATTTTTATAGTCTTAAAGGAAAATGCTTCATGAAATTAAACACAAAAAAAAATCTTCCCGTTATTCTGATTGTTGAAGATAATGAAACCATGAGGGATACGCTGGAGGCTATCTTAAAAAAAAGCTATCGCGTCATCAAGGCGCCTGACGGGGAGACTGCCCTTAGAATTGTCAAAAGCAAAGAGGTAAATCTAATACTTTTGGATATTATGTTGCCCGGGAAGGATGGTCTTGAGATATTGAAAATCATTAAAGATCAATATGAAGACATAGAAGTGATTATGATTACGGTGGTCAAGGATATTGATACAGCGGTGAAGGCTATAAAATTGGGGGCTTATGATTATATTACCAAGGATTTTGATTACGATACAATCCTGAACCTGTCAGGACGGGCGCTGGAGAAGCAATACGATAAAAAAAAATTACTCTACTATAGCTCGGAAATGAGCCGGCTTTTTCATAAAGATATTATCTTTGGCGCTAGCGAGAAGATGAAAGAAATCTATTCTGTTATTCAAAAGGTGTCTAAACTTAAGACGACGGTACTGATTACCGGCGAAAGCGGCACAGGTAAGGAGCTGCTCGCCAGGATGATCTATAAAGAAGGTGGCGATTCAGGCCTCCCCTTTGTCACTGTCAATCTACCCTCCATCCCGAAGGAATTGTTAGAGAGTACTCTGTTTGGACATGAAAAAGGGGCCTTCACCAGTGCACACAAACAACATATCGGTAAATTCGAATTGGCCCACACTGGTACCCTCTTCCTGGATGAGGTTGCAGAACTGCCCTATGATCTTCAAGCAAAACTCCTACGAGCTATACAGGAGGGCGAAATAGAAAGAGTTGGCGGCAGTAAGGTTATTAATATTGATGTAAGATTTATTGCCGCTACTAATAACGACTTGAAAAAGGCTGTCAAACAGGGGACTTTCAGAGAAGACCTATACTACCGTCTTAATGTTATTCCAATCCATCTGCCTCCGCTGCGTGAGCGGCCCGACGATATATCCCAATTAGCTGATTTTTTTGTCAAAAAATACAACCGGAAATTTGCGAAGAATATACAAGGCTTTACAGATTCTGCCATTAAGGTATTGGTTGACTACCCGTGGCCAGGAAATATCAGGGAATTGGAAAATCTCATAGAAAGGCTGATAGCTATAGCTGAAAAGAAGACAATTTCTTCTGAAGATATCCCCCTAGATTATTATGTTTCCTTTTCAGGCAACAACGATGGAAGATCAGAAAAAGAGCTATTAAAAAAAGCCTGTGCAACCTTTGAGAGGAATTTTATTTTAAAAACCTTGGAAAAGATGAAATGGAATAGAAAAAAAACCGCCGAGGCCTTGGGCATCCCTAATAGCACCCTTAAGTATAAGATGACCCAACTCAACATTTATCAAATAATTAAAGCACGACGCGATGAATACAATTTTTAACATCACATAGGCACAACGCCTCTGTGCCTTTGAAAAGCAGAGATCATGGATCTTTATAGTGTGATAACCCTATTTATGTCTGACTAAATACCCAATGAGGATATTCTTGCGAAATATGAGTATAGAGAGCCTGGGTGCCCTGTTTATGCTTATGGTTTTTTCTTTCATGCAGGCCTCTTGTTATAAACCTGAAAAACCGGTGAACTCACCGAGAGACAGCATTACTATCGGTCAGATTACCAGTTTTAAGACCTTGAATCCTCTCTTGGAGTTCAGCGGCGTTTCATCTCAGATTGTCGATATTATCTTCGATGGTTTGATCAGAAGAGGGGATGAGGGGAACATTCTGCCGGGCCTGGCGGTTTCCTGGGAAATGAATAAGGGGGGGCAGGAATGGGTTTTTTACCTGAGGCAAGGGGTAAAATTCCATGACGGCTATCCTCTTACTGCCGCGGATGTCGAATTTACCCTTAATTTGCTGAGAGACCCGAATAGAGGAAGTCCTTACTCTGCTGTGTATCAGCACATTAACAAGATACATGTCAGGGATTCATATACAATCGATATCCAACTGGCCAGGCCCTCATCTTCATTTATTTATGACCTGACCATCGGTATCGTACCTATGCATCTCCTACAGGGGAAAGATATGGCCCATTTCAATTATCACCCCATAGGCACTGGCCCCTATCGCTGCATACGATGGTCTTCGGATGAGGTTGAGCTTGGAGCCAATCAGGATTATTTTATGGGAAGGGCACACATTGACCGGGTGGTGATCAGGTCATTTAAAAATCAGGATATCGCCTGGGCACACTTGATGCAGGGTGAGATCGATGTATTTCTCTCCCTTCGTCCCTCTGCGTATGAAATAATCAAAAAGATATCCCATTTCAAGGTTTACTCAACCATTAGACCTTACTATTACCTCATATGTTTTAACCTGGCAAATCCTCTTTTTCAAGATAGAAGGGTCCGACAGGCGCTGAATTACGCTGTAGATAAACAGCGCATAGTGAATAAAGTAGTAAAGGAGAAAAAACTCATTTCATCCGGCACTATTTTCCCTTATTCCTGGGCCTTTGATTCTACTATTAAGCCCTACCCCTGCGATCCTAAAAAAGCCTTAAAGTTACTGGCAGAGGCTGGCTGGCAGGATACTGACGGGGACCATATCCTGGATAAAAACAATCAGCCCTTTGAATTTCAACTCTTCTTACCCGAGGGCCACGATGAAATGGAGACAGCTTCCTTAATGCTTATGGAGCAGTTATCAGACATCGGTGTAATGGTCAAGGCGAAAAAATTACCCGTGGATATCCTTTCCCAAGAGTATCTCCTTACGAAAGAGTTTGAGGCGATCTTCTTATATATCTTTTCTGATAGTGATCCGGATAAAAATTATCAATTCTGGCACTCCTCGCAAATTAAGAACGGATTCAATATGTTCTCTTACCGTAATTCTAAGATTGATCAGTTGCTCGATGAGGGGAGATCTACTACTGACCGGGAGCAAAGAAAAGAAATATACGCTCACTATCAACAGCACATGAAGGAAGATCCTCCTGGTATATTTCTTTTTTGGAGGGAAATGCTGATCGGTGTACATGCACGATTTCATGGTGTAAAATTTTCTCCATTTAGTAGCACACTGGATAATATTAGAAAGTGGTATGTACCTTAAAAATGAGTAGTGAAGAAATATATATGTTAAAAAGATCAAGCCTTTGTTCGACAATCACTTTATTGTGCCTTTATTATTTTCTCCCTTTACAGGCTAAGGCGGAAAAAGTATATCAGCTTGATCCCATTATCGTCTTTGCCGACCGGCTCTCCCAGCCCATAACGAAATCTACCAGTTCGGTTACTATCATTACCAACGAAGAATTGACTCATGAACACCCTCACAGCGTTGATGAAATCTTGAGAGGCATTCCGGGTATATTGATCAACAGCAGTGGCACTTTGGGGGAGAACATATCCGTTCGCGTGCGTGGAAGCGATAGTTATCAGACCATGGTCTTAATAGATGGTATGAAAGTCAATTCCCCCTGGAATGGTACCTTTGGGGAATGGGGAGCGACAGAATTGACAGACATAGGCCGTATTGAAGTCATACGGGGCACTCAAAGTGAATTGTATGGCTCAGAAGCCATGGGAGGCGTGATACACCTTTTTACCAAGGAAGGAGGGGAAGAGCCATCTGCCACCCTTTCCTTAAGCGGCGGCAGTTTTGAAACCTTTAAATCCCACCTGGAATTAGCCGGAGAGGTAAAAAGGCTCAATTATCTTCTTTCGGCAACGAAGACCAATTCACAGGGACAATTTGATAATGATGCATACCGACACACGAGTCTTGGCACACGAGTTGAATGGCACGCCAGTCAGGCATTTTCCCTCAAAGCAGTTGGCCGCTACAGGGATTCGCAAAAAGGCTGCTCTGTGAATCCTGATGAATTTAGCTTTTTGGACCCCAATGAGCATCAGAGGATCTTTTTCTGGGACGAGGAAAGAGTCCATAGTAACTCCTTTTTCTTGCATACCATGGCCATAGAAGGGTCCCCCCTTGATAGGTGGCATTATCGGCTGAATATGGGGACCTTAAAGGATCACCGGAAATTCAAAGAAGGATTATATCATACTCCTGCCAATCTGTTGATCAATGATATTGTGAGTGATCGTTTTACCGTGGGGACACAGCATGATTTTTCCTGGTCCGATCTGCCCAATACACTCAGCCTGGGGGTGGAATATGAATGTGAGGCTGTGGAAGAAGAGATGACACTGGAGGGCGATCCCAACTCTATAGTCAAATCCATTGATTTGCAAGACCGCTCTATCGACCTCACCGAGTTTTTTAATCCCATTGACAAAAATCGTCATAACGTATCCCTCTTTTTCCAAAACCGGCTCGAAGCTCATCCCTTGACCTTAACTGCCGGTTTCCGTTGGGATAATAACTCAGCTTATGGAGAGTTTGTAAGTCCCCGTGTGAGCCAGGCTATACGCCTTGATCATACAAAAACCTGTCTTAAGGCCAGTTGGTCTCAAGGATTTCGTGCTCCTGCTTTTCAGGAGTTGTATTTCCCTCTGCTGGGAAATCCACAACTTAAACCGGAAAAAAATACCGGTTTTGAATTAGCTGTTCATCAATTGTGTGGGGATACAGTATCTTTCGAATCCACCTACTTTCACAATAGTTACAGAGATCAGATTGTGAAACATATTATTCGTGGAACTCAAAATATTAGAAAGTCCACTATCGAAGGCATTGAAGTTGCATTTGCTTACCAGGTGCTTCCGCAAGTGGATTGCCAGATTTACTATACCTACCTTGATTCTGAGGATAAGGAAAATCACCGTGAGCTTCCCGGACGCCCTCATCATACCTGGAAGATAGCTGCAGATTACCGGTATGGCGGCTTCTCTGCGCATCCGGCAATCCATGTGCTCAGCAGCGAATATTGGGATTATGATGCCCTTGATCTTGAAGGAAACCCTCTAAAGGAACGCAACCCTGGCTATACGCGAGTAGACATAACCTTCCGATATGAAATTCCTTCCCCTGGGAGGAAAGGCAGCCGGTGGCACTGCTATACCCGGATTAATAATCTATTTGATGAGGACTATTATGAGGTTCAGGGCTTTCCTGTCCCTGGAGTAAACTTTATGGCTGGTTTGAGCGGAACATTGTAATTACATTGAGAAGGCTTTTATATGAAATATTTATCAATCACGCACATATCCACTAAGTTAATCTTTCTCCTGATCATTGCGGCCCTGGCGCCCTTGCTCATCTATGGTATTATCTCCATACGCACCTCCAGAGTTGCCTGCTTTCAATCCCTTTCGGAGGGGAATAAGAATGTGGCCATAGGAACGGCTGAACAGCTTGAGCTTTATGTACAAAACACTCTCAATATCCTGCAAGGATTGGCAGACAATATCAATCGAATCTATCTGAGCACATGGCAAAAAGAGGTGATTATCCGAAACGTGGTTATTAGCTTTGACGAATTCAGGAAGATAGATATCATCGATCGTAAGGGCCTGCACGTGGCTACCAGCAGCCTTGAGGAAACATCATTCGATAGATCAGAGGAAGAGCCTTTTAAAACTGCCATTCAAGGGGAGACTTATTTTTCCGAGGTTTTTATCTCTGACAGGCTGGTTCCTTCGATTATTATTGGCCTTCCGATTAAAGGCACCAATGGTATTGATGGGGTTATGGTAGGAGAGGTGGATCTGAGTGCCATGTGGAGCCTGGTCGATAGCATTAAAATTGGGGAAAAGGGGGTTGCCTTTGTTGTTTCAAGATCAGGCCTGCTCATTGCCCAAGGAGATAATGAACGTAAGCCATACCTGTTCACGCAAAAAAAACTGAATGATCTTGAGATTGTAAAATTAGTCTTAAAGGGAAAAACGACAACCATGATCTATAAAAACGAAGATGGTGTTAAAGTCCTGGGGGTAGGCCACCCGGTTCCATTATTAGGTTGGGGGGTGATCATCGAACAACCTGCCGGTGAAGCCTTTATGGTAGCCAGCAGAATGACTCTGAACCTCTCGCTATTAACCGCCCTCTTTCTTGCGATCATTATCATAATTGGCACCATCGGAGGAAAGAAATTAGTGAAGCCTATCTATGAATTGATTGAAGCAACCAGGGTCAT
>JBLIRR010000066.1:0-22642 GCA_049472395.1 bacterium
CCGAGGGTGGCTACTGGGCTATCTGCCCGGAGGTTCCCGGTGCCAACGGGCAAGGTGAGACGATCGAGGAATCCAAGGATAGTTTACGTCAGGCTATTGAATTGATTCTGGAAGATCGCAAGGCGGACATTCTCCGTGGACTGCCCGAAGACGCCATTCAGGATAAGGTACGGATTGGATGAAACGAAGAGACTTAGAACGCAAATTACGGATAGCAGGTTGTTACTTAAAGCGAGAAGGCAGTGCCCATGTGCTTTGGATCAATCCAAAGACCGGGGTTATAGAAGCGGTCCCACGGCATACTGAAATCAAAGAGCCCTTGGCAAAGAAAATCCTGAAGAATATGAATGCAGAATGAACGTCCGAACCAAGCGTTTAACTGGAGCGGCGGATTAAGTGTTCGCCGCCAATTACCTATTCGTTCGGGTAAAAAACTGAAGGAGATGATCAGTGAAATCTAAAGTAATATCTTTGAAATTTGTCTCAGAATCAAATGAAACGGTCGGATATTTGATGGTCGAGACAGAGAATGAAGAATTTGCAAAACAAATTGCCCGTCAGTGGGGCGAAAACAAATTGGACACATCGTTCACAAGAGTGGAGTTACATCAAGGGATTTTAGATTCACCAGATCTTGACTCACACATTTTCAATGGAGTGCGGGTCTGGGAATTGCCCTTTTGATTTAAATATCAATATTCTTTCCCTATTCTACCCACAGAAAAGAAGATGAAACATATTACAGTCAATACCTACCGAAAGGATAAATACTACCCTCGCGTAGTGAGAGCGGTTGGAAAAATCTTGGCCCGTACAGACGTTGTTGCCCCTTCAGAAATCCTTATCGAAATGGGCAATCTATCAAACAATAATTATAAAGCATGGCGCAAAGGTCGGGTTCCTTATCTTGAACGAGTTTTTGAGGGCAATCTTTCTAAAGCTAGTCGAATTCTTCGCATTATCGGCTTGCATGCTCATGATCTTAATATGGTTCCGCGTCAGACTATATATCATCAGTGGGGAAAAGGGAAAAACAGAGTGCTGAGATTTTCTAAATCAGGGGAGCCAAATCTTGAAAGGGCTTATTCTTGCCATTATGTATGGAATCAGTCTCAGGAAAAGAAACTGAAAGTTATTAATAAAGCAGAGCCCTAACAAGGCGGTTTCTGCCAGTGAGCTTCAGTTGTTAGGAAAATTTTATGTAGTCATATAAAATATTTTAAAATATGTTATTATTTTGTATAATAATTTCATTATAGTAACGAAGAAGCTTTGCGACTAAGATGTACCATTATAAAAATATAAATGTCAAATTTATTTTAGGCATATCTTGTATTATTTTAGGCATATTTTGTATATTGTTAATCCTTAATGGTATCATTAGAGGCTACACATGGGAAAAAAATGGATATGAATTTATTTCTTCTTTGTATGAATACAGAGAGGAACGAGGTACATTTTACATCCAGATAAATCATCCACGTAATATTCACTCTGATGAAAAGAATGTTTATATATCAAAAATTTTCACACGGATTAATGGAGTTCTTAAAAAACGGATCTATATAGATCTAAATTCAATCACCTTGATTCTTAAAAATACAAAAGGAGAAACTATTTCATTTTTCGAGCCGGATTCTTCTTTATCCTTATCTGAAGTTGAACCAGATGATGTCCAATATTATACTCAATTTTATAAAATTGACAATCCGCCAAAAAAACTAATTGAATATATAGAATTTAATATATGCATAGATAATGAATGTAAAAAAGCTAAATGGGAATTTCCACTAAAATATAAGCTTTCTTTAAAATATTGGGAAGGTTTAAGAAGTATCTATTTGAGTATTAAGAAATACTTTAATAATATTTGTAAACCCTTAATCGGTATTTAATGTGGTTCTCAATGGTAAATACGAATTTTTATTAATATAAGTAATAAGTTTTATTAATTCTTGACTCTTGACACTTTAGGGTTACTGAAGAAAACTTATGATTATAACAAAGGTAATCAATAAACTACTTACAACCTATAAGGATTGCTACGACTTGAAAAGTCGAGTCAATCCATTGAACAACTCATTTCACATTGACCCTCAGGCCTGCGGCCTTCGGGCAAGTGAATTCGATACATTAGGCGTTAAGGTAATTAAATAGTATAATATATATATCAAAAAAGCTCGTATATACGTTGATACTTCAGTAATAGGTGGCTATTTTGATCCTGAGTTTGATAAATGGTCAAATGGATTAATTGAGGACTTTCGTAACCACCGTTATCGTTTAGTGCTCTCTGATGTAATAGCTGCTGAGATTACGCAAACCCCTGATCAGGTTCGTAACCTTCATGCAGAGCTTATTGAATTGGCAGAAATTTTACCTGTAACAGAAGAAGTTCTTGAGCTGCTATTTGTATATGAGTCTAGAAGTGTATTGAGTTCTCGATTTCGCAATGATATGCTTCATATTTCCTTAGCTACTATTGCAGAAGTTGATATTTTCGTGAGCTGGAACTTCAAACATATTGTCAGATTGGATAAAATCCAATTATTTAATGGAATCAATCTTGAGCTTGGGTATAAAACTTTAATAATCTATTCGCCCTTAGAGGTGACAACTTATGGAAGAGATTAAAGAGATAAAAGCCATAGAAATGGTCCGCCGTATTCGAGATAAACAGGCACAAATTCTTAAGGGTAAAACTCATAATGAAATTATTGAATTTTTTAAGAAAGCTGGAGATACCGCTCGAAAAGAATCACGGTGGAGACTATCAGATAAATCTAAAGCAAAACAGTGCAGTTAATAAACTTAAGAGTATTATAATTTAATTACTTGCTGTATGTATGGCTGGTAAAAATAGTGTTTAAAACTCACTCTGAAAAAAATATTCAGATACAGATTGCTGAGGAGCAAATGGAAAGGGCCTAAGTAAAGGCTGTCCAAGAGGTTGTACCAAAGGTTCTTGTCCCTCGATCAGCTGATTTCTGTTATTTGGCATTATCTGCTGCCGTGGAATCCCGGATTCTAATATCTGCCCGGGAATGGATCTTTGAGGTATCACCACCTGAGGAATAAAATCGCCTTGGGAGTTATCCTGGGTAAAAGATGAAAGATGTAAGTCAAATTCTGGAGGGAAGCTCCTCTGGGAGAATTGTCTTGCTCCCCCATCTGGTTGTTGACCTCTTTCGTCCAATTCACTAACTGTTGGAACTTCTCTCAAGAGAAGCTCTTTCGTCATTCCATTTTTTTCTAAGATTACCATATCATCTAAAATATCTATAATTTGATATTCAGAAATTTTATCTCCTATATGATACGACTTTAGTTTATCCTGCTGAATCTGAAAACGGGCGATTCGTGGAGTTTCCCTTGCTCCAGTCTTGTTGTTTATTTTGGTATGTGTCTTTACTTCTTCCCTACGATGACCTTGCATAAATGCATATTTTTTATTATTCCCAATAATAACAATTCCTGATAAAGTAGGTATAGGTAACCTTCGAAGGTTTTGCTGACTATAATTAAAAACTTGGGGCTCCTTAAAATCTTTTCCTCCTTTCCCTGTGTACGAAGAATTAAACCATTCTTCCCTTTCTGGCCGGAAAAGATCTTTATCAGCAATTAGAGCATATCTTGATTTAGAAGCAGGCGTAAAATCTGGGAGTTCGATTTCGTCAACCTCTATCTCTTTGCATCTAACCAAAAATTGTTCAGTATAAGCATTCTGATCCTGTCCGAATTTTATTTGTGAAAGTAATGGTCCTACGATTTTGTAAAGACCAACTATTAGATATATTACCAAAAGCATTAAAAAAAAATTGATTATATAAGATAATTTTATAAACATTCTCAAATATTCCTCTTGTAATTTGGGTTTTGTTGATTAGTTTTTAAGGTTTTAATGGGCAATATTTATACCAACTCTCTACAATGGTCATAATACTTTGTAATCAAAGGGCATTTTGTATTATCATTTTTTTATCTAAATAAATTTTTCGACAATTATGACGATCTCGTAAAAAGTCTAAAATTGTACTCTTTGTACATTATAACTCTTTGATTTTCTGTAATAGTATTTTGTAAAATTCCACTTTTTACGAGATCGTCAATTGTGTCGGTTCAAGAAAAAAAAGTTATAGAAATTAACCATTTACTCTTATATTCAGCCTTTGGTATTATTCGACAAAAATGTTGTATTATTCGACAAAAATGTGCATGTCGTAAAAACAAATAGAGGCTCATTTAATCTTTCGGGAAATAGAATCTATGGAAAAGGTTTTCGATAATATTCTCTTAATGTTGCCCAAAATCCAACTGACTGAAATCGCTGGCTGATTTTGCAAACATGTTTAATCATGCTACAATACATAAATTAGCATAGATAATTATTCATTTTTTGAGCGATTTCAGCAGGTTAGCTTAATCGATCCCCGCCAAGCGAAGCTCGGTGCTTCTTGTGAGGTGCAAGTCCTCACCAGGTAAGGCTTAACCAGCCACCTGTACCGAGTGTTGCAGGTATTAAGGAACCGTATTGGCAATGCGAGAGTCTAGCGGAGTACAGATAAGGAAGAACGAGATACTTGAAGCGTACACAGGGAATACTGTAGGCTGCAGGAGAGACGTACCTGTCCAAAGCAATTCAGCTTAAGTGGAGGGGGTCAGATCATCTCATAGTACTCTGAGACGGTAAGGCCGATTGCATGGGGAAGGGGATGACGGCATTGCGTAGCCTGCAAAGGAAACATATAATGCAGAAATAGGTAAAAAGTGTAAAAATATTGAATAACGATCTATTGAACGTCGCACGTCCACACTTCCGCAATACTATAAGAAGTTTGGCTTTGAGAATGTTGCTGGCTTAATCCACGAGGGCGTTCCGCAAGAGGTATTCTTCGCTCTTTCATTTGACGGAAAATTTCCGCAGGGAGATGTCATTTTCCATGAAGGATTCAAGGCAAATGGCCAACAAATCGATGCTCGTGCCAAGGTAAATTCAAATCTTTGGGATTAGGCGAGAGTTTATGCAATGCAGACATTCATGGTTGCTTCAATGGGATCGATCACAATTGGCTCATGGAGAATATTTCTATGGACCGTAAGATCCTCAAGGAATGGCTGCGGTGTGGATTTGTGGTAAAGGGGCGATTGTTTCCTACACGAGCAGGGACACCTCAAGGTGGTATTGCTTCGCCGACATTGGCGCGAAGGCATTCGGATACGAATCTCATGTAAAATTCGTGGACTCAGAGACTCAGCAAACCGAATATGCGCAATCGATAAGCAAGGTTATAGGAGATCGTCCGACGGTCCCGCGGGTGAGCTGTACGGATGTTGGTGCGAATGTTCACTGGGACCTGTATGAAACACCCACTCAAAGGCCAATCGGCGGGCTCAGGTTTTTGTGTAACCTTCTTGTTCCAAGAATTGAAAAAAGACAATGAACTCGATTCATTTTAATCCTATAGGTAACTTAATTGCTGCGTTGTTTTTGTGTATGCTCCCGCTTATCATTATTATCATTGGGACATTGGCACGTAGGAAGGGAATTGGCAAAAATGGATGGTCATTTGCCAAACGATATTGGTATCTGCCAATAGTAGTCCCCCTTTTTCTTTATTACGCGATTATTTATAGATGGCTGTTCTATGACCAGTTTTACTGGATCAGTATAAAGAATAAAGGCACATGGCAATTAGAATACTCTGTGCCCACTAGAATAAAGACTATTATGGCAGATGACATCTCATCTATTCAGGCGGTAACTGGGGATATATGGACCCACAAAATGGTGCGAATATTGATTTCAACAAATGATGGTAAGGAGTATTTAAGTGCTCAAGTCTCAGAATCAGATAAAGACTATTACCTTAAGCTCTTAAAAAAGCATAAGAATATTCAATAAAAAGTTTATTAGGCTCATATGATGCTTGAAATTATAATACATTACAACTCATTGATATTCAATTAATATATTATCTAAAGAATATCCAAAAGGAAGCTATGGGAGGGCTAACGAGTCACCGCACCTGGCTGAAATCGGATACTATTTTTATGCTATTCTTACTCTGGTTAGATAGCTTATTTATATAAGATAGCTTCTTGTTTTAAAGGCGATTTCTGCAAGTGAGTTCAACGTTCTAAGGAAAAAAATGATATAAAAGAGTCTATAAACGACCTACGGATATATAAATCCGTAGGTTTATTTTTTTTATTGTATTTGTATTATCAGAAATAGTATCCCTTCCGCACCCTAGAAAAGGCGGGGTCAAAAATGGTTCTGCTTTTTTTCCCTTCATCCCCCCCCCCCCGTGTCACTCAAATCCCTAAAAGTATTATCAGGCCGTGGTAATATTATCTTTATCCTTTCCAGATTTTCCGACGCAAAATCAATTTCGAGAACATAATCACCGTTCGTAACGAATGGAATATCTCCATTATCAAAGTTCTAGCCCGAGACAGTGATTGCTCCAATATTGCCGCACCAATTAAAACAAGCAATCTACGTTATATAATTCATGAATAGAAATAAAGAATAAAATTCTTTCGGTTATCCTTGATAGAGAGATTAATGCGGTCTGCAATGCGAAAAAGGAAAATATACCGGTTGTTATGACACATGAAGAAGTGTCCAAGGATATTCCCCATGAATGGACACAAGCTATAACTTCCTGTTTATGCCTTGATATTTTCTGAGCCAAGATTAGAATTGCTCGAATTTCTGAGATATTCTTGCACTATTCGTCATAAGTGTATATAATGAACTTTCAAAGGCATTTTTTAACTATTGAGTATAAAAGGAGAGACTAAATGAGAGAAGAAGTTGAAAGAGCGCTTGATCAAATAAGACCAGGATTGCAGGCTGATGGTGGAAACATTGAGCTTGTTGATGTCACTGATGATGGAGTGGTGAAAGTAAAATTAACCGGTGCGTGTGGCAGTTGCCCGATGAGCACAATGACCCTCAAAATGGGTGTTGAGGCACAACTCAAACAAAAAGTGCCCTCCATAAAAATGGTTGAGCAAGTTTTTTAAGAAATCGTAGTTCGTCCTTTAGTTCAATAAATGAACATACCGCATAGAACAAAGCCATAGTTGTCTTTTTATCACTTTTCCTATAATACCTTGAAATATATGGTCATCTCAACATTATAGAAAGATTTGAACAATCTTTGGTATTTTTTTTGCAAAAATATTTCTCTAAATATGTTGACCTATAAATTTCAAGGATTAGGATGATAAAAAATTTAACTATAGTACATACGTTTCTCATAATTTCCATTGCATGTGGTCTTCTTTTCGGATGTGGTGGCAAAGTGACTGAAAGAAAGATTTCAGGCAATGATCAAGACAGTGATAAAAATGAGTCAAAACTTGATATCGACTTGAAAGAATCCTTTTATATTTCCAAAAGTGTCGGGATTGAGGGTGCTACACTTGGCACTCTCTCTCAAGGACTTGAAATAATTGTTCCTCCGAACTCCCTTTTAGATGACGCTTTCTTTACTATTACAAGGTATTCTGGAATAACAAAGGTTCCCAGTCCCTATTCCTTCTCTGCACTCTCGGATCTTTTTTCCATAGAAGGCACAAATATTGAGAGATTTAAAGCGCTCATTGATCTTCATTTTTCTTACCCAACAACCACAAATCAAAAGGATCTTGTGCTGATTTTTCTTAAAAATGGAGTATGTGACACACTCTACTATCCAAGTTCGGTGACTGCCCCGGAACATAAGGTAACCTTTTCATTCGCAGGCCTTCCTTATATTACTCATGACTCTGATTCTGGCTTTATCCTATGCACCAAAGAGGGAAGCATAAATGAGAACGCGCCACCGATAACAAAAAAATTTATAGCCCGAAAAGCCAATCAACCTTATTATCTATATGATGTAGCGACTACCTATGATTTTTTCGATTCAGAGAACGGGGATTTAAAGTTTGAGGTTGAACTGGATAAAGAATTGGATGCATCACACTATGATCTGTGGCTCGTTATAAGTGTTGACAGCTCATTGGGAAAGGTTGACATCTTTGATGAGATCAAAGGAAAAGATCTTGCCGCTGAGCTTATACCAGGTTATTTTATACCTGTTGAATCGATAAATCTTGCGGAACACTATGGAAGCAGCTCCCTCTATTCATATACGTGGCCACTTGGCACGAATTCGGATGAATTTGTCAGCCTTGCTCCATTTGAATGGAAAAATATTACCGCAACCATTATTACCACATTGAAAGATATGGATAAGGAGGGGAAGTATGTGACTGCGAGACGGATCGATCAAAAGAATATATGTGTCAACGGTCTTAGCGATAATCCAGTGGACTCATTCAATCAGATAATTGAAAGGTCAAAGGAGTATAATTCTTATTTGTATGATAATGGATATCGCCCTGACGCTCCTGAAATAATGCAGCTTGAGGATATTAAGTGTGCGACGGGTCTTGTCCCTTCATCCCTCATACTCAAAAAGAATGGGCAAAGAGTAAATTTTGAGTATATCTTCTTTCTATGTCCTGTGCAACCTGATCAGGATCCGTATTCCTATATATTCGGATCCGATAATACGTTCAGGTCAGAACCTGTTTCCTGTCCATGCTCATGGGAGGGTAGTTACTACGATATTTCAGAAAAATTAGTCTACGCGCTCTATGATATTCAGGGTGAGCCTGGCCCCTTTTATTGGGGAATTGAATATAATATTGTTGCCGACTGCTCGTTGGATGGTGTGCTTACCTATCTTGAAGAGCCCTACAGAATTTGTGGTGAATTTTCGCTCTCACAGAAAGCAACTCCTGATCCATTACCGCTGCGCTTGGTCGGCATACCACGCTCGATACCTTTTTTTGTTGATCAAGAGAATATCGTTCTTTTTGATGTCATCGGCGGCAGCAATGACTATACAATAGAGATCAAGACAAATCCGAATGTGTTCAGCTTTTCCGATGTCACCGCATTTTCCTGGAATCCTGATCTTACCTATGTTGGCGAGACCATTCAATGCAGACTCACCGTGACTGATAATGTGCTCAAGGACCCTGACACCGGATATTTTCATTATGATTACAAAGAATTTACCATTCCCGTTCTCTCATCCTCCGCTGACGTTCCTTATATACGACTCACTTATCCGTTGCCCTCTGAGTACGTTGTTGTTGATAAAAATTTGAACATTACATGGGAAGACTACTTAAAAGATGAGAATGGCAAAGTGACAATCAGAACAAAAAGTAGTGATTTTGAGGATACATGGAAGGTGATCGTTCAAGGGATTGACGAAGATGATACTAAGAATATTTATCCATTAAGCACGGGATCCTATGAGGAGGGAGCGTATAATGTTGTGCTTACCATGGAAGGTGATACGTCCATATACAGCACTGAAATTGGATATTTTACCATATCACATGAGAGCAAAAAAGACACAATCCCTCCCCAGATTCAGATAGTTCCCTCAGGACAAGGGGAATATTACGGAGCACAGGAGCTCTCATTTGTGGCGGATGAACCGGCTTTTATCTATTACACACTTGATGAAAAAATTTATGCTTATGTGGGCATAGGCACACTCATTGAAGAAGATACGAAAATAAGATATTACGGCATAGATATAAGCGGGAATACGTCAGATATGAAGTCTGAAAGCTATATTATTTTAGAGCCATTGGTCAATACTGCGCCTTCGGTCTCTGTGCTTTGCCCTAAAGGAGTGCAGAGCAATCTCATCCCCATTGACTGTCTGCTTAAGGATGAGGAGAGTGATCTTTGCAGTATAAAGGTTGAATATTCGGTAAATGATGGATTAACATTCTATGAAGCAACCGAAGGGGAGGGGAGCGATGGAGTTTCGGAAATGATTGCCACACCATCAGGGATCATGCATACATTTGTGTGGTCTTCCCACAGTGATATAGTATCCGATGAATATCCTGAAGTGATTGTAAAGATTACAGCTTATGATATCTCCGGACATGGCTCAGGAACTGATACAGTGCATGTTGATAATACAGGTGAAAATGTATCTCCCGTCGCAATAGGGGTTTATTATGGCAGTGAGGGAACGGGAGATACTGCAATCGCCACAGGAGAAACAGTGACATTGGATGCAAGTGCGAGCTATGACCCTGATTCCACTGTATTAAACGTATTGACATTGTGGACATTTATAACCGTCCCCTATGGTTCAAGTATTACCAACGAATCACTTATGCCGCAGCGCACCACAGTGAAACCAACCTTTACTCCTGACATGGAAGGTATTTATGAATTAACTCTCACGGTCAGTGATGGCCAAAAGAGTACAGATGAGATTGTATCGCTAATTGTAACGGATGTGGGAATCAATGCAGCGCCGAATGTCGCGATTATTCTTCCTTCAAGTATACTGAGTGATGAGATAGCAATTAATTATGTCCTGCGTGATAAAGAGAGCAATAAGTGTGACATACACATTCAGTATTCCGTTGATGAAGGAGTGACCTATCATGATGCAACTAAAGCGATGGAGAGTGAAAGCCTTCTAAATCGCGATTCTTCCCCCAATGGAATAACGCACATGTTTTTGTGGGATTCACTCGCAGACCTTGGACCAACAGCATATTCAGAGGTAAATATTAAAGTCATTGCTTACGATAATTGGGGCACAGGCTATGACACAAAAAACGTGCATATTGATAACACGGCGGTCAATGAGGCTCCGAAAGCATTGGCCCTCTATTACGGAAGCGACGGGGCAGGAGATACAATCATCATAAGTGGAGAAGCGGTTACCCTTGATGCAAGCTCAAGCTATGATCCAGACAGTACAGTTGAAGAGATTGAATATTATTGGACATTTACAACACTACCTCAAGGTTCAACCATAACTGATTTTTCCTTAAGTCCTGACAGAGAAGATAAAAAAGTGGTATTTATTCCCGATATACAAGGATTATACGAACTTACCCTGGAAGTAAGTGATGGGTATAAAAGTTCATATACAGCTCTTGCCATTACTGTTGATCCAGGCAATGGCAATTCTGCCCCGTCAGTATCAATATCGAGTCAAACCGGGGTACAAAGCGAGGATATATCCATCGGGTATACGCTTACTGACACGGAAAGTGACCTGTGCACTATTGTGGTCGAATATTCCCTTGATGAAGGTATGACATTCCATGAAGTGTCTGAGGCAGCAGGAGGGGAAGGAATCACGGGCCTTACAACTTCCCCTGCAGGAATATTCCATACATTCATGTGGGATTCATTGGCTGATATCGGGGCCAACACATATTCGGATATAGTAATAAAAATTACAGCATTCGATGGGACGACAAGCGGTTATGCCTTACACTCTTTTTCTGTTGACAACTCATCGACAAATATGGCTCCGATAGCGCTTGCGACGTATTATGGAAGCGATGGGGCAGGAGATACCACTATCTATGTGGGAGAAACTCTTACCCTCGATGCAGGCGAAAGTTATGATCCGGATGATACGACATCGGCAGTTCAATGTTATTGGACTATTGCCAATGTCCCAACTGGCTCCGATATTTCAAGCTCTTCTCTATATCCGGCCAGTACAGGCACGAAGGTATCGTTTATCCCTGATGTGGAAGGGGAGTATCAGGTATATCTTGAAGTCCATGACGGTTATAAGAGTTCAGAGACATCATTATCAATTGAGGTGAAAAAAGAATATAGCAATGATCCGCCCTCGATCACCGTCTCTTGTCCAAACGGCACCCAAAGTGAAGATATTACGATAAGTTATACGCTATTTGATGCTGAAAATGATACCTGCCGCATATATATTTACTATTCAATAGACGCTGGTATCACGTTTCAGGAAGCTACCAAAGCTTCGGGAGGTGAAGGAACCACCAATCTTAGTGCAACTCCTGGAGGCACATTCCATATGTTTGTGTGGGATTCGCTTTCTGATCTTGGGCCTGATGAGTATACGAACGTCATAATAAAGATCATTGCTCACGATAGTGCCGAAGGCGGTTATGATACCGATACCGTATCCATAGACAATACAATCACCAATCAAGCCCCAATTGCAGATGCCGTTTATTACGGAAGTGAAGGGCCAGGAGATGAGGTAATATATACAGGGGAAAAAGTCACCCTCGATGCAGGGGGAAGTTATGATCCTGATAACACCATCGGGGATGTAATGTATTATTGGACATTTACAGCTGTACCTACAGGTTCAAAAATAAATGATTCCTCGTTAAGCCCAGGACGATATGCACAAGCTCCCACATTTATCCCTGATCTTCAAGGAACTTACCAACTAAATCTGAATGTGAGTGATTCTTATAAGAGTACGAATAAGGCAGTGTCCCTGACGGTGCTGTATCTTTCTGTGAATACTCCTCCGTCAGTATCAGTGACCTGCCCGGATGGGACCCAGACTAATAATATATCAATCCTCTATAGACTCACAGATAAGGACAGTGATCCATGCAGCATAAAAGTCGAGTACTCAACAAATGGGGGCATCACTTTTAATAGCGCCACATCAGCGTCAGGTGGTGATGGCATTACAAATCTTGTGGCATCGCCTGAGGGAAAATCTCATCTGTTTATTTGGGATTCTACGTGGGATATTGGAAAAAATAGTTACACAAATATTATACTAAAAATTACCCCGAAAGATACTGTGGAAGGCAGCCCTGATAAAGATTATATAAATGTTGACAATACGGGTTTAAATGAGGCTCCTGTGGCGAGTGCCACTTATTATGGCAGCTATGGTGCAAATGATCGAATTATACATCCGGGAGAAATAGTCACTCTTGATGCAAGTGCAAGTTATGATCCTGATAATACTGTGACTCAATTGACGTATTATTGGACATTCACCAATGTCCCACCAGGTTCAAATATCACTAACTATTCCTTAAATCCGGGGAAAACGGTGGTGAGTCCTTCATTTATTCCTGATGTTCAGGGAACATATGAACTCTCGCTGAGGGTGAGTGATACCTATTTAAGCAAAAATACCTCCATTACGATCACGGTTATAGATAATTTAGCCTTTCAAAAAACAGTTGTTGATGCTGAAGGGAGTGTAGGATTCTATACTTCCCTTGCTATAGATTCTCATGACTATGCACATATTAGTTATTATGACGGCACGAACGGAGATCTGAAATATGCCACAAACGTCGACGGAACATGGATAACTCAGGCAGTACATAGTGAAGCAAATGTGGGAAGCTACACTTCCCTGGCGCTTGATTCGGAAGATCATGTGCACATCAGCTATTTTAATGAAACCTACGGAAATCTTGAATATGCGTCTAATACCAGTGGTTTATGGGAAATTATACCAATCGATTTTGAAGGCAATGTTGGCTACTATACAGCTTTGGCAATAGACTCTCAGAATAATATTCATATAAGCTATTACGACGAAACCAATGGTGATTTAAAATATGCCACCAATACAAATGGTGTTTTCGAGTATGAGACGATTGATGCAGAAGGAAATGTCGGGCTTTATTCATCGATTGCGGTTGATTCCAAGGATAAAATTCATATAAGCTATTATGATTCAACCTATAAGAATTTGAAATATGCAACCAATGCCGATGGGTCATGGAATACGAGAATAATTGACGCTGAGGGAAGTGTAGGGACATGGTCCTCCATCGCAATAGATGCCCTCGATAACGTGCATATTAGTTATCGGGACAGCCTGAACAGTGATGTAAAATATGCCACGAATGCAAGCGGTTTTTGGCGCATCCAGATTGTGGACGGAGAGGGATTTGTAGGCTATTATACCTCGCTTGCGATTGATTCACAGAATAACGTGCATATCAGCTATCGGGACAGCTCACACAGTAGTCTGAAATATGCGACAAATGCCGGAGGTGCTTGGCAATTCGAGACTATTGACGATACAGGTCTCATAGGTTACTATACCTCGCTTGCGATTGATTCACAGAATAATGCGCATATCAGCTACCGTGATGGGACAAATGGCACCTTAAAATATGCAGTATGCAATATTTCGATCGTGATAGGCAATACCCCTCCTTCAGTCTCGGTATCCTGCCCGGATGAGAGTCTCAATGGGGATATAGGGATTACGTATACTCTTACTGATGTGGAAAGCGATTTTTGCAGCATAATGGTTGAATATTCAGTGGACTCCGGCGTGACCTATCATGAAGCGACAGAAGGGGAGGGTGGCGACGGCACAGCAGGTCTTTCAGCGTCATCAAGCGGGAACTCCCATATTTTTGTATGGGACTCGATGGCTGATATCGGTTTGGCCCATTATTCAGACCTGATAATAAAAATTACTCCGAAAGATTTGGTATGGGGTGATTACGGAATTGATATTATGCATGTTGATAATGCCTCGATAAATACCGCGCCCATTGCAAGTGCAATATATTACGGCAGCGATGGCAAGGGTGATACATTTATCAAGCCACAAGAGGTGGTGAATCTGGATGCAAGCCAAAGCTACGATCCTGATACGACAGTTTCACAACTCACATATTCATGGTCATTTGATGGTGTCCCACCCGGATCAAAGCTGACTAATTCCTCTTTTCTCCTTGGACAAAGTGCTGTCCAAACATTCTTTGTGCCTGATATAGAAGGCACATACCAGGTAACTCTCACGGTGAGTGATACGTATAAGACCGGTACCAAAACTCTTACTATTGTCGTTGTCTCTGAGGCTGTTGACCCTAGTACCCAGTTGGAGCTTGTTGATTCTCTGGGAATCGTTGGGTATCATTCTTCGTTAGCCTTTGATTCACAAAATAATCCTTATATAGCCTATTATGACAGTTCACATAGCGCCTTAAAATATGCAACATATGCTAACGGGTTATGGGAGAGTGTGACTGTCGATGATGAGGGAAGCGTCGGGACCTTTGCTTCGCTCGCCATTGATTCTCTCGATAATGTACATATAGCATATTACGATGGGGGTAATAGTGATTTAAAATATGCGACGAATGCTCACGGATGGTGGGACATAGAAACAGTAGATGATGGAGGAAACGTAGGCCAATATGCTTCCCTGGATGTTGATTCTCTCAATAGGGTCCATATTAGCTACTATGATAGTACGAATAGCGACCTAAAATATGCGACAAATGCAAGTGGATTGTGGAATACCATGTCCATTGATACTTCAGGAAATGTGGGCTATTATACCTCGTTGGCCATTGATTCCTTGAATAAAGTGCATATTAGCTATCGTGATAGCTCAAACAGCGATTTAAAGTATATAACAAATGAGAGCGGATCATGGGTACACCAGGTCGTCGATGCTGAGGGAAGCGTAGGATACCATACCTCTTTATCCCTCGATAATCAGGATAAAGTTCATATCAGTTATTATGATAATACGAATTCCGATCTGAAATATGCAACAAATGCAAAGGGATGGTGGCAAATAAAAACTATTGATACGAATGGAATCGTTGGGTATTATAATTCTATTGCCCTCGATACGGCTAATAATGTGTTCATAAGTTATTATGATAATACCAATCATGATTTAAAACTCGCTACAAATATAAGTGGAGCATGGGAGAATGAGACCCTCGATCAAGAGGGAATCGTAGGATTATACACGTCTTTAGCAATTAACTCGCTCAATGAGCCTCATATAAGCTATTTTGACAATACAAACGGCGACCTTAAATATAAATAGCTGTTGTGCAAATCAAAAACCTTCATACGGTTGCCTCAGGAATTCCTGAACAAGATTAGAATTTTTGCTAAAATTGTTGTATAAATGAATTAGTATTATAATAATAATAAAGATGAGGTATGAGAGAGGGAAGATGCACGATAGGATGGAATGTTATGGAAAAAGATATTGACATCAAAGAAGTTCAGAAAGATATCAGTGACTATCTGACGAAGAAATATGGGAGAAAGGTCCGCTTTGCCGGTTTTACCGCGTTCCCGGAAGTTAATGGGAAAAAATTTGATGAAAAGGGGAAAATTGAGCACATTGAGCCCTTATCCATCAACTTTGACATGAAACCACAGGAGCTGAAATCTTATCTTGATGAATATATGGTAAAACAAGATGATGCCAAGGAGGTTCTGGCAACAAAAATTTGCACTCATTTTAATCGCATCAAGATGTTTGAATTGGGGGGCACAAATAATCAGCATGATACCATAGGAGATATCAAGAATAATATTATCATGATTGGTCCTACAGGTGTGGGCAAGACCTTCCTGATAAAGCTCATCGCAAAAAAGATTGGTGTGCCTTTTGTCAAAGGAGATGCGACTAAATTTAGTGAAACCGGATATGTGGGAGGTGATGTTGAAGACCTTGTCCGTGACTTGGTGTATGAGGCGGACGGTAATATTGAGCTTGCGCAATACGGTATTATCTATTTGGATGAGGTCGATAAAATTGCCTCTGCTTATAATATAATTGGCCATGATGTTTCCCGCACAGGCGTGCAACGAGCCCTTCTGAAACCAATGGAGGAGACAGAGGTAGAGCTTAAGGTGCCACATGATCCGGTCTCGCAAATGGAAGCTATTATGGAATTCCAGAGAACCGGCAAGAGGAAGAAAAAGAAAATAAATACAAGAAATATCCTTTTTGTTTTAAGCGGTGCATTCAATGGACTCGATGATATAGTGAAAAAAAGGCTCAACCAGCAGAATATGGGATTTGGTGCAAAGCTGAAATCGAATAAGGACCAAATTGAATATATGAAAAAAGTGAAAGCCGAGGACCTTATAGAATATGGTTTTGAATCCGAATTCATAGGAAGATTGCCGGTGATAACTGTTTTCGACCATTTAGAGGTCAATGACCTTTACAATATACTGCGCAATCCTAAAAGTCCAATCATAATCGGGAAAAAGAGGGACTTCAAAGCGTACAACATTGATTTACAGTTTGAAGATAAGGCACTTCGCCTGATTGCAGAAAAAGCATACGAGGAAAGGACCGGAGCAAGGGGCCTTATCAGTGCTCTGGAGCGCATATTGATTAAATTTGAGCATGCCCTGCCTTCAACTAATATCCGCTATCTTTCAATCACATCAGCTATTATTGATGATCCGGTTGGTGAACTGAACAAACTTCTTAAAGATCCGAAAAGTCCGAAAGGGAGAGCACTCTTTGAACGCTTACTTGCAAAAGAAGAGAAGGAATTAGAAAAATCATTGTCCAAAAAGAAAGCCGAATTTCATAAACGTTATGGAATATACTTTTCTGATAGGCGAATAAAACTTATTACCAAACGAACAGTGGAGTTACGCTTAGATATAGATTCGGTAATTGAGGATGTGCTGAGTGTGTGCCGAGCAGTGCGGGATTTTGAGCAATCCTTTTTCAATCGCAATAAAATACAGTTGATCTTTACTGACGAGGCGATCGATCGCTTGGCAGAAATAGTGTGGGAAGATGGGGTAGCTCCGGGGGTTTTCCTAATCCAATCCTATCAGAATTACGAGCATGGATTGAAACTTATTTATGAAAAAATTGGGGAACACAAATTTACCATTCCTCCTGAGGGAGTTGATGATCCTGAAAAGTACCTGAATCAGCTGATCCGCATGACTTATAAAAGTTAGCGAAGCTTCACCTCAAACCCTAAAGATTAGAGACTTTTTCTACAGAGCTTCACGATGCTGGTTACTGGATACTCTTTCATCCAGCATCGGTTGCCCAAAAACTTGATTTATTTGTTAAGTTTTTGCCGTATAAAGTACGGCGATTTAACCGCCTATTCTATTAAAAAGGAAAAACACGTTCTATATTCATACCCGAATTCCCAGGTGCTTGAGGAGGCTGCGTGCCGCCTGAAGTAAAACTTATAGTAAGCTTGTCCCCTGATCCAAAATAATCCCCAATCGTATAAGGATCATTTGTCGCTGCATTTGAAGGATCTCGAAAGGTTAAATAATGCATATAACAATCAGGGTATTCAAGATCAAGAAGTGTATAAGTCGTATCCTTTTCCGCCACATAATGCTTCACAACAAAGGTAGATCCCTGAACAGGAGGATTCCCATTTCTATCCTCAAGATACAAAGCGATCGCATAATAATCCTCTCCATAGTCTTGGAAGTCCCAATGCAGCTCAACCCAGTCAGTGAAGAGAATAGGCATTCTGGCCATAATTAAATTGGTAAATCCTGTTTTACTCTCCTGCCATGTCAGGGTAGCGGGAACATTCGCCCTATATAGGTTTATCCCTTCGCCACCAATATAGATCGTGCCCGGATTACTCGGATTATCAAACGCAATAGCATGCTGCGCAAAAAGCGTGGTGTCATCCGGAGGATCGTATTGTGGTAGTCCGCTGTTCGCCTCTTGCCAAGGGTTCGTATCCATTGCTCCGGCAACTGTAAGGCCATGCACATACAGATTCCCAACCGCATGTGGCTCAAATTCCCCCCAGAAGTAAGTAATGGCATATAATTTATCATTCACATCATCCACGAGAAGGTCCTTGATATGAGCCCCGGGATCTCTTGTTGTAATAAAGCTAAAGGAGTCACCCACTGCAAAGTCTATATGTCCATCGTATATAGTAAAGGAGATAGAACCACTTGAAGAGGTATACGTATTTCCTGTTGTCGCATTATTACTTTGAACGCCGGAAAGAGTTCCCGCTACACTGAATGTACCACTCCCAACATAGGTGACAACCCATTTCTCCGAGCGGACATTTGGGTCTACCGTTACGTCACTTATGGTACCCGTTCCGACATTTCCTTGACCAGGCTGCGGTATACTTGCGCTGAGACCTCTGCCCATACCGTCTGCATATGGTGTCCATGTTTGGCCACTGTCCTCACTGCTCCATACTCCCGCATCCTCCGTGCCGACATAGAGTGTGTCAGTGTCACCACCATCAGACGAGGGGTGCAATTCAATGGTTCTTATACTATTTCCGGTAAAGGTGCTCACCTTTGTCCAGATCCTTCCGCCAGCGTTTGTCCCTGAGCTTTTGTAAAGCCCGGTCGCTGTTCCAGCATAAAGCACGGCCTCTTCTCCATGTTTATTTCCTGGTACTCTCACTATATCACGTACTATCTTGCCGTAGCCAAGACCACTTTCTGTCACTGCAAACTGAAAAGAATCTCCTGACTTAAACTCATCGCCACTCGCATCAATAGAAAATCCAACTTCCATATTATCAGACTCATAATAGCAATCCGTTTCCGCGCGAGAAATCTGAAGACCGGAAACAGATCCGCTCACTCCCCAGTTGCCGATATTATAGGTTTCAAAGGTCCAATAGTCTCCGTTCCCGAAGAAATTATTCTCTCCTGCGGTAATTTCAAACGTAATATGCGCATCAGGATCAAAATATGGTATACCCGTTCTTGCCGAATCAAACGTACCGGTATCAGAGGTCACGTTCCACGCGTCCGCAGATGTATCGAATATAAAATAATCTCCTAATAAAAATGTGCTTCCTGCATTTTTTCTTATTCCGAATGATACTTCACCATCAGTTGATGTATAGGATGTTACGCCCACATAATCAGCATGAAAACCGGATATACTCCCCAATACACTGAAAGTGTCAGTGCTTGCGTCCGTGCAGGTAATGGTCCATGTTTCCGATAGTGTATTGGCCGAGACAGTACTTACGCGCAAAGTCCCTCTGGTCAAAGCGTCACTCGTCCCGTCCGTCACAGGCCCAAAGCCTCCGGCATAGGTAATTCTCCATGTCGCATTATCGACATTACGATCTACATTTGTTATCTCAATTGTTCCATCAGCATTACTATTTGAAGCAGTCGTATCAAGATTTCTTAAATTCAAATAATCTCCTTCGACAATACTGTATGTGAGCGTCCAAACCTCAGTCTTTGATGTAGCAGAGAGCGTGGGCTTGGTTATTACACCATCGCCTTCATTGGTTGGATCAGTATAGTAGCCTCCGGGACTTTCAACGGTATCTCCGGTCGGATCTACAATACCACCCCATTGAAAATTTTCTCCATCATCCGCATAAAGAGCCCCTAAACCATCAGTTCCTATCCATATATAGGGATAGTCGGCGGCAGTATCATCTCCATCACAGAGGATAGATAACACAGCTCCGTCAAGACTAAGATGGCGATAATAATAATCATATTTCTGAATAGAACGTGTTCTGGAAAGATTCAATATACCAAAACATTCCTCAATATTGTCGCTATTCCAATTCATTCCCCCATCAAGACTGCGAAATATCTTCCCTTCTCCCAGATAACCAGTGGCTGCATACACAGTATTATGATAATCCGGATCTACCACAACCTCATTCACATAAGGATCTATCCAATTTTGGCCCTGGTTGAGCTCATCGGAAGATCGGCTGATATTATTCCAGGATAATCCACCATCTATAGATTTATAGACACCGCCCCCATTTGTGGCGGCATAAATAATATGATTATTCGGATATGGTGTGACTGCAATTGAGGAAACACGTGTTGTCCTTCCGCCATTAATAGCCTCGGCCGTCACAGAGACAAATCCTTGCAAAGGAGTGGGACGGGAAGTAAAGAGTGTGCTTGAAGTAACACCTCCAACAGTTGAGGCGCTCCCTGGGGAAATGAAACCGCCCGTATTATATGTTTTAAATGAAATCGCAGTATCATCCGGAATGGCGTTGCCATAAATGTCGCTGAGGCTTACACTAATTGGATTTTCAATAAAGTTATACGCTAATCCTGCTATATTCCGAAATGCGGGTGAAATGGTAAATCCTTCACCAACAGGGGGACCGGCGCTGATAGAAATTTCGCTGCTTATAATGTTAACTCTGCTGTCATTGTAATAGGTGGCTTTAATACTTACAGGGCCAGATTTATAACCGCTCCTTAAAATTGTTGTCACCAACCCATTCTCCGTCCTTGACGTAGATGGGATAAGTATCTCTCCTCCATTTGGTCCGCTTATTAATGTGAAGTCAATGCGGTATCCATCAGCAACCGAATTACCGCGTATGTCTGAGACTTTAAAAGTAACCATTGAGGTGGCCTCTCCCCCGGTGCCTTTGACATTGATTGCCGAAGGATAAGGATAATCCTCTTCCATTTTAATGTCTCCTGGAGGAGGCTGAAGCACTATAGTTGCTGAACCCTCGATCACATCGCCGGCTGATGTGGTCCACGCGGCTGTGATCTCAACTTCTCCCGCTTTTGTTAAGGCATTAAAAATAATTTGAGCCTCACTATCAGAGGACACCGTATTCCCCGTAACTGTCCCGTTAGGAGTGGTTAAATATCCGAAACTATCATCACTCACAGAAAAAACAACCGACTCATTATCAGCAACCGCACTGCCATCTGCCATGGTTAAGGTAGCCACAATATCTGCTGTTTCATCTCCGGTACAAAGCAAAGAATTGGGGATAATAGATAAACTGACCCCTCCCAGCTTATATTCAACTTTAATCTTGGCTGTTTTGCCGCCGCACATAACAAGTATAGTAGCTGTTCCAACGGTTGTGCTGCTCGTTAATTCAGCTTCCGCAATCCCATCTATTGTTGTACGGGTAACAGATGAGTTCCCTCCGAAGCTCCCGCCACCCTCACTAATTGTGAACTGGACAGATACTGTGCCGTTTGGGGGACTTCCTCCGCCGACAATGCTGACATCAGCTGTAATAGTTGAGGTAGAGGCGCCGTCAGCAGGTAAAGATGGAGGATCAGCCTCCAAAGCAATACCGGCAATTTGAAATACTTCTCCTGAATCCTGATCTGTTATGTCTGTGTCCTCAACCGTGTCTGTTGTATCCGTTGTCCCCGTGTCTGTTGTATCCGTTGTATCCGTTGTATCTGTTGTATCTGTTGTACCCGTTGTCCCCGTGTCGCTTGTGGTCGTGGTTTCGGAACCAGTTGAGCTACTATTTTTTGAACATCCTAGAAAAGAAAAAAGGAACATAGTTACTACGACTATTGCTACTATACTTTTCAATACTCTCATTATCCCATACCCTCCTATTCATATATTTTAAAATTCCCCAATTTTGTATTCTCTTCGGATATAAATTAATTATAATCGGAATTTTTCCAAATAATTTAATAAGTATATTAAAATTTTTAACAGTAAATCAATTGATAATCTGAGTTATAAGAGGATTATCATTATATGTTTTCCACTTTTTTTTCTCTTTTTCCTTCAATTAGGGAAAAAGCTAAAATAAAATATCGACATTTCCTCTTCCCTTCTGCTTCGGCAATGATATGGTATGGTTCGGATCAGGCTGTGGACAACTTACTGATATCCGATTCGTTGATAATCAATGAGGCAGATCGGGTCAAGGATTTTGCTAACTCTATGTCGATTTCCTGAATATTGCGGTTGGTGTAGAAAAGGATATTATGGGTTGGTTTTACTGCGTAAAAAGGCCCTGGTGCCTCGCCAAGGGTTTTGCCGATGGATAGACCAGCCTGTTTTCTGACCGTATAATATGCATTTCCCCGTGGGAGAATAAGATAATTTAACGTTAATTGGTAAGAGATCAACAGAACAGCGATATTGATTAAAGCATGTCTTTTTCAACCATGCACTTTTTGAGTACTCACCACATACCCTTGAATTGATCTCTCACCGTATTATGATTCTTATTATGGTCGAAAACTTTTTATTTCAAGTTCTTTTATTATTTTATAATGCTTATT
>JBLIRR010000067.1:0-22387 GCA_049472395.1 bacterium
CATACGCATCGCCGCAACAAATCTCTGTACGGTCGAATAAGGATTGACAGTACCTATGAGGAATTGAAACTCATCCATTCTTTTCTCTTCCCCTATTCTGTGTACATGGATTGACAGTACCTATGAGGAATTGAAACATGGCATGGGTGGATCAATCATCAGATTTCGGGTAGGATTGACAGTACCTATGAGGAATTGAAACTCATGAAAATACATGGGAAAGAAGCCATTGGGGATTGGATTGACAGTACCTATGAGGAATTGAAACTAGTTTGGATTGTTGGGGATGCTACTGTTGATGGCAGGATTGACAGTACCTATGAGGAATTGAAACTTGAATGTTTAATCATGAATTCAATCGCACATTCTTGGATTGACAGTACCTATGAGGAATTGAAACCGAAATAAAGATTAAATGATGCTAATAGAAAACAAAGGATTGACAGTACCTATGAGGAATTGAAACATATAACTGATTTTACATGGAATTCTTGTAGGTTTTAGGATTGACAGTACCTATGAGGAATTGAAACAATATAAATAATAAAGAGTATCAAGTAATTCTTAAAGGATTGACAGTACCTATGAGGAATTGAAACTAGGCAATAATAAATTTTTTTGCAGAATCGGCAGTAAGGATTGACAGTACCTATGAGGAATTGAAACCGCTGTGCAAGTGAAGAGCCCCTCCCCATATCTCCTCGGATTGACAGTACCTATGAGGAATTGAAACTTAAGAGATGCACAAAATGAATATTAGAGAATTATTGGATTGACAGTACCTATGAGGAATTGAAACATATTATTATTTCTATTGTTATCATTATTTGCTTCTGGATTGACAGTACCTATGAGGAATTGAAACTGAAGATGTAGACATTAAAAGCCCTGCAGATATGAGCGGATTGACAGTACCTATGAGGAATTGAAACCCGGATCATACGCGCAAGGGTCGCTCTCTAAGAACAAGGATTGACAGTACCTATGAGGAATTGAAACCTAACACTATATCCTGGGAAATAGCCCTGGCTATTCAGGATTGACAGTACCTATGAGGAATTGAAACCGCAAAATCCGTTGAAGATCGCGCAAAGCAGGTCCAGGATTGACAGTACCTATGAGGAATTGAAACAAGATCGATGCCGGTATAGCAAAAATCATGACGCATGAGGATTGACAGTACCTATGAGGAATTGAAACTTGAGAAAAAATTAGCGAGTCTCTGTTTGATTTTTGGGGATTGACAGTACCTATGAGGAATTGAAACAAAGATGTTCTAATCCCCTGTATACCATTTCAAACTGGATTGACAGTACCTATGAGGAATTGAAACTCGATATCGGATAATGATGCGCCTAAAATAGCATTCCGGATTGACAGTACCTATGAGGAATTGAAACATGAGTCAATTCTGTGAATTACGTGAAGTAGCGGAGGATTGACAGTACCTATGAGGAATTGAAACTTCTCCTTTTTAATTGTCAAGATATACTTGACAGTTCGGATTGACAGTACCTGTGAGGAATTGAAACAGGGTGAGGATTGACGAGTTAATAAAACTCGATATTAGCACTTTTCCTCATCCTATATTGATAATGATGGTAACATCCTTATCAATCATTTCGAAGTGAAAAAATACTCGACCTGCTTCGCCTTATTTGTAAAAACCACATGGAAACGATACAATCGCTCTATCGTTCATTCAATCAGGAAACACAGGATGGGCGTAAATCCTTTTAACCGAAAAGTTGAACTCAATGCAAAGATACAAGCGTTACACGCTGGATTAAAGGAATTGCAGTAATGGGAACCAATAAAACAAGAATATTTGTCAGTTCAGTTCAAAAGGAACTGGAGAATGAACGGTTGGCTATCTCAGAGCTTATTGCGCTCGATCCCTTCCTAAATCGTCATATGGAATCGATACTTTTTGAAATGCTTCCCGCATCTGCTGCGCCCGCGGAGAAGGTCTATCTGGATGCATTACGCTCCTGTCAGATATATTTTGGAATTATCGGCTTTGATTATGGCCGTAAAGGTCAGGATGGGCTCTCCGCAACCCATCGCGAATATCAAGAAGCCCGTCGCTTCAAGATCCCGACGTTCTTTTTTAACAACGGCGAAAGTTCTCACTATAGCCCAGGCCTCAGATTTTGATACCCGTTTAATGGAACAGGCTGATATGAGTGAGATTTGAATGAGGCAAAAATCCTGAATCCTTTTTTCTCAGGTTCGTATTGCAGCCAATGCCTTCGGTGGTAAAGAACGCGGCGACCCCATTGACCGTGATGATATTCGGGAAGCTTTGCCAATATCTGTAGAACGGACTTTTCAATTCTTGAAACGAAATATGCGGCATACCATACGCATTGAAGGATTTTCCAATGTGGAGATTCACGAATACCCTTACGAGGCGCTGCGCGAAGCCGTGGTCAATGCAGTGACCCATCGGGATTATGATCTGGACGGACACTTCCAGGTTACTTTCTTCGCTCCGGCGGATATGCTAAAGCTCAAAAGCCAAGGAGCGAGACCAGTTTTCGAGGTAGAGAAGGATGTTCTGAAAGGACTGAGCGGAACACAAAAGAAAATTATAAAGATTCTCATGGAAGAGAATGAAACCAAAGTGCCTACTTTGTCAAAACAGTTAGGTCTTGCATTGCCTACGATTCGGAAAGCCATTGGCATTTTGAGAGACAAGGGCTTGGTAATGTAACGGGGAAAGGCCAGGGAAACAATATATTCTCTGACTCTCTCCCAGGAGGAAGCATGAATCCGCAACCATCCGCTACCTGTTCAGTGAAAATCCGCTACCACGTTGAAAGTAAAAATAAAAAGAGTATCCGCTACTTCAGAACTCCTGAATCACTGGAGTTTAAGTTGGTACCAATTTATAAATGAGTAAGATTAAGATTACGATTAAGATTAAGAGGATATTTATTTGAAATGTTTATCATACTCCTAATCTTAATCGTAATCATAATCTACATATAGTATCACTCAATTATCCAGACATAGCCTTGTAACCTACTGAAAATAAATATACGGATCAGGAGTTCTGTACTTTGACTGATGCGATGGGTTATCCGCAACTATCCGCAACCGGAATTTGTCAAATCCCAAACCAGTACAGGAACCTTATAGCTTATATTTCAGGCAGGACATCACATTAGCCCGATAGAATATGATTACGATTAAGAGTATGATTATAAAGGGTATTACTCAGGTTTATAATTTAACTCGTTGGCCCATACGAAGATCATCAAGTGTATATCTTGTGCTGCGCCATACAATTCCTTTTTTGACACTACACATTATTCCCGAATGAAGGAGCAATAGGGAGAAAAGGATCATCCCTACTTGTGAAAGCATTGATATGTAAAATTTTTGCTTAAACCTGTAATGTGCAATCAAGGAAGAAACAAAGAGTAACACATAGACAAGTGCACCGGCTATCCACAAATACGGAACCCTTGATGAAAAAAACGACACGAGGGGAGCACATGTTATTAGCCAAATGAAGAGCACTATACTGATCATTCTCCAAATGCTATAATGTGCAAATCCTCCGAAAAGATTTTTTTCAAGTCCCCTAAACATTGCCTTTAAATTCGGATACCATACAAGACGTACATCATTGATTGAGAGGGCAAACCTGCTTTTCGCGCCTGCATTGCTGAGCAATAATCCCAATCCTATATCATCAACGACCTCCATGCGAAGCCAATGAAAGCCATCAGTTGTATCCAATACAGATTTTTTTACGAGATTAAATGCTCCTATGCCGACGAACGATTTTGATTTTTTTTTGGTGATTCTTGATGGCTTTAGTCTATGAAGGAGAAGTGCTCCAAAGGACTGAATTGCGAGTTCTGAGAATAATGAATAGGATATTGATTGAGGCATGAGGGCAAAATGGTCACATTCTTCAGCAAGAGCAAAGGCTATGGCTTTTTGTAATGTTCCTTGCTGAAAATGGACATCAGCATCTGTATATAACAGCCATTCTCCCTGGGCTTTTTGAGTCCCCACATGGAGGGCATATACTTTCCCGATCCATCCTTTCGGGAGATGCTGTATATGGAGAGCGTGCACAAAGTCATACTGATGGGCCAGCGCATCGATAATCTCACCAGTCGTGTCGGTTGATCGATCATTCACCACAATAATTTCCATCTCAGGATAATTCTGGTGAAGTAAGCTCTCTATAGCCCGTTGTATGGTACCGGCTTCATTACAGGCGGCAATAACAATAGATAGTCGCGGCCATCTGTGAGGCGTGGCTGGCTTCAAGTTTTCAAAAAGGGGGATGGAAAAAATAGGTGGTAGAGATTGAATAAAGATGATACAGTAGAGTGAACAAAAACCAATGACATAAAAAATAAGTATCCAATCAAAAAAATTCATCGAATTTTATACGCGCTTTATTTTCTATTCCCTACTTTCGTTTTATTATACATAAAAATTGAGTAAACTACACCTAATAATTCTTTCGACCAGCAATTCTCAATATGGCGCACTCCCAGAAGTATAAGGGATTCTGCGCTATTCGTTTCGCCCAATGCTCGGCTTTAAGCTTCTAATTGACAATTCCCGTGCACACAGGTAGCAAAGAATAACAAAAAGAGTTACAATATACAGCAATGTGGATAACACCAGAGAGGAAACGCAATGTATCAGATATATGTGATATCTGATGGGACCGGAGAAACCGCGTCACAAATTTTAAAGGCAGCTCTCTGTCAGTTTGAGACGGCAAAAGTGAATATCACTCTCAGACCACATGTGCGCACTCAAGAAAAGATATCGGAGGTGATCGAGGAGGTGAGCCGAGGGGGAGGATTGATTGTCTATACACTTGTCTCAAATGAGCTGCGTCATTTTATGGAAAAGAAGTGCCGTCTTTATAATAATATAGAGAACATTGATCTGCTTGGCCCTTTATTGATAAGGTTATCAGAGCAGCTTACATTTTCTCCTTCCGAGAAACCCGGGCTTTTTCATCAAATAAATGAAGAATATTTTCGTCGTCTGGAAACAATAGAATTTGCTTTCCATCATGATGATGGCCAGCGTTATTCAGAATTATCACGCGCTGAGATAGTACTTATAGGTGTCTCACGCACATTTAAGACCCCACTTAGTATATATTTGGCTTTCAAGGGCTGGTTCGTGGGCAATGTTCCGATTGTGTATAAGATGGAGCCCCCTTCTGTGTTGTTCGATTTACCTGCAGAGAGGGTCTTTTGTCTCACCACGAATCATGAAAGCCTTGCAAAGTTGCGCAAAGTCCGGCAGGAACATTTTAAGGGAGCATTGGGCAATTATGCTGAGCCTGATTTTGTCAGACAGGAATTGGATTATGCTCTCGACTTTTTCAATAAGCAACCCATGTGGCCAATCATTGACGTGACGAATAAATCTATTGAAGAAATTGCCGTGGAGATATTAAAAGGAGAACGAAGATCACAGACACTCATCATGGATTCGGCTGCCAGGGGATTAGATATATATAAAAAGTGGAAGACGTAACTTGCACGATGGTTCAGGGAATCGTCAATGTGTGCGTGAGGCATATGTTCAGGATGAATGAAACGCCCTTTTATCATTGATAGGTAGAAAAAAATCAATAGAAAGGTGAATTACCCTATTTACATATCATTACTACGTATGGTAAAAATAAAAATCTATATGTACGAATCATATAAACGGGGCATGAATAATGTGGTGTATACAAAGATGGGATAATTGATTTATGAAAGCGAAGATAAGAAGCAGAATGATTTGTGCCTTATGTATACTCCTATGTAGTTATGTTATCCTCAGGGCCAATTTCTCTCAAGCTCAAAAGAATCCTATGCAAAGTCAGGCCCTTTCGGGGGGTTCTGCGCCCATGGATATGCTTTATGCTGTGATGGCGGATTCTGCAGCTATTCTAGAGCAGGCGGTCTTTGCCTCTATTCAACCCTATGCTCTTGTTATTCCATTTCTCAACTCTTATCCGACTCTCCCTCAAAGCGCTATTTCTCCTAATCCTGCGTACGATACATCCCTGTCTGATAGTTATATATTAAGGGCTGCGCATAGACCCCCGATTATTGATCAAGGCCAGGCCCATATACCTTTAGTGCCTAATTTGTATTATGTTCCAGGTGCTGTACAATACTCGCCAATGGATTCTTATCCATACCCGGGCCCGGACTATTTTATCGATACCTTTAATTTAGGTCTGGATTTATTTAATACTGATATGATGCCACGTATTCGTACACCAGTGCCGGGTGGGTTTATTGTTTCCATTACAGAAACAGAGGAGTATGACGAAGAGCCGATCACTCAAGGGGTGCAAGTATATTTTTATGATCAACGTATTGATCCTAAAAGAGGCAGTGGCGGGCTTTATTTTATTCTTTTACTACAAGGCCCTTATAGGTTGACCTTTGCAAAAGAAGGATATAAAAATTATTACTATCCTGAGGATGGTGAAGGATATATTACAAGTAGTATACCCTCCTATCTTCGCATTAAAATGGAAAGAGATCCGGATTCTCACAGCTTAAGACCGTTTATAACTCCTCCTCCCCTGTTTTTGGATATTCCTGATATTTATGTTATAGCAGGAGAGACAATAGTGATTGAATCACAGGTGTCACCCTCAGAGGGTGATATGCCATATATTATCTATTCTGGGTGGATGAGCACTAATACAAGGCGAACAACAGATAAAGACATAGGGTGGCATCAAGTTTTAGTGACGCTCATTAATAAAAACGGGTATAGTGATTCACAGATAGTGGATATATATGTGTTAGCCCCTCTTCCTGATAAGAGCGTTTCTGATTAGATACTGAACATAACCATTTTAAAGCAATTTTCATTAGACGGTGGTATAATTATAGAGATATATTCTTTGAGAGTGTAAAACAATTTTGCCATAAAAAGAGAGGTACTATGAGTAAGAAATTTATATTCAATAGTCTTTTAATCGGATTATTAGTATGTGCGGTGAGGATACACACTACTCAAGGCCAGATACCTAATTATTGGGGATCAGCCGTGAGTGCCTATTCCTGGGGCTCTTTTTCCTCGTTTAATTCCTCATCTGTAAATACCACCCCCTGGAATTCTTTTTCTTCTCCTCTCAGCACCTATTCCTGGGCAACGTCCCCAATTATTCCTACAACTCCTGTGAGTTTCGTCACGAAAATTACCTTTGCCGATCCTCAATTAGAGTCAATAGTCCGTAAGGCTCTTGAGTTAAAGAGTACAGAACCCATAACAAAAATAAATGCACTGAGGATAAAATCATTAGATGGCTCGGAACAAAGAATTACAAACCTCGAGGGAATTCAGCATCTTACTAATCTTACCTATCTGAATCTCAATTTCAACAATATAAAAAGCGTCGCACCACTCGCTTCTCTTATTCATCTGACTTCCCTTCACCTTGAATCCAATTGCATAAGTATTATTACCCCATTAAATAAACTGTATAAGCTCACAGAGCTTAACCTGAATACCAATAATATAGAGGATATCACTCCATTAGCTTCCCTTACAAATTTGGAAAAGCTGGGCCTTGCAGCAAACAATATAGAAAACATCACGCCACTGGCTTATCTTACCCATCTTGCGGGGCTCTCCCTTGAATCCAACCATGTGCATGACATTACGCCATTAACAAAGCTTTCTGATCTCACGGAGCTGAGCCTTAATGACAACAATATAGAAAATATCGCACCGCTGGCTGCTCTTACCAATCTGTCGACACTAGGGCTTAATACGAACTATATAGATAACATAAGCACATTAGTTAAGCTTCGTAAACTCACCTCCCTTGACCTTGAATCCAATCACATAGATACTCTCACGTCATTAAGCGGCCTTACCCATCTGACATGGCTGAACCTTGGGTCCAATAACATAAAAGACCTCACTCCATTGGCAGGCCTTGTGTATCTGACAGAGTTGTCGCTCAGTTTTAACGCTATACATGATATTACCCCATTAAGTAAACTTTATAATCTGACAAACCTGAATCTTAATAACAATATAATAGAGAATTGTGCTCCACTATCCGGACTTATGAATCTGAAAAGGCTTGATCTTAATTCAAACAGCATTTATGATATTTCGCCGCTGAGGGCGCTTTATTATCTCTCGGAACTAAATCTAAATTCTAATAAAATAGATACCATTGCTCCATTGGCTGAACTCTCCTATCTGACAAAGCTGGACCTTGGATTCAACAGTATAGATGATATCGCGCCATTGGCAGATCTTGTATATCTGACAGAACTTGATCTTAATTCTAACGATATCCGAGACATCACGCCTTTACATCGCCTTACCTCTCTTGTCACGCTTGGACTTGAGTCTAACAACATCGAGGATATCACTCCATTAGCCGATCTTACACACCTTAGATGGCTCGATTGTGAATTCAACAACATAGATAATATTGACGTAGTAGCCCATCTTCGGCACCTTACATGGTTGGACCTTAATTCCAATAGGGTACACGATATAACACCCTTAGCTGAACTTTATTATCTGACGGAATTGAACCTGAGCGCCAATAAGATTGATAACATCACCCCGCTAGCTCATCTTCCTCACCTTATATGGCTGGATCTGAGTAGTAACAATATTGATAGTATTGATACCTTATCCGATCTTATTTATCTTAAATGGCTGGACCTCAGTTCTAATAGTATCGTGGACCTGACACCCATTGCATATCTTAAGAACCTGACATGGCTTGATCTTGAATACAATAATATAGATGACATCACTCCCTTGGCTGATCTTCGACACCTTAAATGGCTAAACCTCAATAACAACAACATAGAAGACGTCGCTGTCTTGAGTGGCTTACCCCATTTGACCCTCTATGATCCTGATTTTGATAATAACTGAATTCATTTTCCCATAGTTGACATCTAGTTGACGTTTGATTATCGAACAGATACAATACATTCATAATCAATCCTTAAAGTTATTTTATTACCATGCACTATAAAGATTATTATGCTATTTTAGGAGTAAGCAAGACAGCTTCTCAGGACGAAATCAAAAAGGCGTATCGGAAGCTTGCCCGTAAATATCATCCTGATGTCGCAAAGAACTCAGGTTCGGAGGCACAGTTCAAGGAGATCGGGGAAGCATATGAGGTGCTCAAAGATCCGGAAAAGCGCAAAGCCTATGATCAGCTCGGCAGATATCAGCCTGGGCAGGAATTTCGTCCGCCCCCTGAGTGGGATGAAAAATTTAGCCCGAAGACGCACTATTATGAGTTTTCAAATGAGGATTTGGGAGATTTTAGCGATTTTTTCTTCTCGTTATTTGGGGGCATGGGATCCAGGGGGAGGGCGCGCAGGTATGATAGTAAGGTTCCCATGGATGGTCAAGATTATGAGACGACTATTGAGATAACCTTAGAAGAAGCATATCACGGCACCATGCGCACTTTACAGATGGAGGCTCTTGAGCACACTCCTGAAGGGCATGTGAGGCGTGTTCCTAAGACAATCACCGTGCGTATACCAAAAGGTCCTGTGAACGGACAAAAACTAAGGGTTCCGGGAAAAGGGGGAAAGGGCATAAATGGGGGAAGAGATGGGAATCTTTATCTTGATATTGTAATTCGGCCGCACCATTTATTTAATGCCCATGGCCATGACCTTTATTTAACCCTTCCTCTTTCCCCATGGGAGGCTGCGCTCGGTGCACCTATACAAGTACCGACGCTTGGGGGAGCTGTGAGGTTAAAAGTTAAACCTGGCACAAAATCAGGCCAGAAGCTTCGTCTGAAAGGAAAGGGCTTACCCAAACCAGAGGGGGGGTATGGGGATTTATATGCAATTGCGCAAATCGTTGTGCCAACGTCTTTGAGTGAAAAGGAACAATCCCTCTTTGAAGAGCTCTCCAGAGTGTCTTCTTTTGATCCACGCGGTAATATTGGGAGGGGATAGCAATGAAAACAGAAAAAGACATATGTGATGCCCTATTTTTCCATAGGGAACATATACACATCACGCTCAGGGAATTAAAAGAAGTCTCGATGCTTACAAGTGAAGAAATTCAAGAATTAGTGGAGTTCGGTATTTTAAGACCCATAGGCAATGAGCCTGATTCATGGCTCTTTACCTCCCATTGCATGACATTGGCCCGCAGGGCATTAAGGCTTAAAAAAACCTTTGATCTGAAGCCCGCCGGTCTGGCCCTTGCGCTCATATACCAGGAAAAAATTCGAGAACTGGAAAAGCGCATTCACGAATTAGAGTGTTATTTAGAAATCAAGTAACATAAGAAACATTTACCGATATCATAAAAACAGGAGTAATGAAATGGGTAATGCACATGCTTTATTAGTCGGATTAAAGAGTGTTGATCCGAACGCTTATAATGGATGGACTGGCATGGATGGATGTTGGGGGTGTGAGCTTGATGTGGACAATATGGAGAGGATTCTTAAGCCCTTCGGTTATCAGATAAAGATGTTAAAGACGGCTGAGGCAACACGCAACAATATCCTCTCCTCATTATACCGGGCTGCTGATAATCTCACAGCGAATGATATGTTCGTTTTCTACTATTCAGGGCATGGGGGACAGCAACCGGACCTGAATGGGGATGACCTTGATGGAAAAGATGAAACACTTGTTGCCTACGACAGAGAAGTGATTGATGATAAAATACATGAGGCCCTCGTGCGATTTAGAGAGGGGGTGTGTTGCGTCATGATAAGTGACAGTTGCAATTCCGGCACGAATTATCGAGGCAGAATGGATGTCAATGCTCAGGAGGAGAATATATTTAGGCCTGTCGCACGAAGATCGGCGGAGGAAATGAGCATTAAGGCCCAGCTCATTCATCTTGGGGGGTGTCGTGATGGGTTCACCTCCGGGGGATACATGGGAGGTGGGGCATTCACCATGGCACTTTGTGAAGCATGGCAAAACGGCGCATTTGATGGGTCCCTCAAAGACCTCCATGCCAAGATCTGTGAATTAATACGCTCAGACCAAAGGCCCCAGTATGGTGAATATGGCCCCGTAACCGATGCCTTCCGAAATGGGAGGGCCTTTGCAGTGCCGGTAATCTCTGCAGTTGAAAGTTTCATTGAGCTTCCCGTCATTGATATTAAGCCCATGGAGGCAGAGATTAAACATGCGGGAGAGAAGCATAATTATCGGTTTGTCATAAAAAAAGCAGGGAAATACATTATCGAAACAGAAGGCATGACAGATTTAATGATGACGCTTTACGGCCCGGATGATCCGGGGAAACCTATCACACGGGATGATGATAGCGGCGCGGGGAAGAACCCCAAAATTGTTATTGACCTCACACCCGGCACATACTATGTGAAAATCCACCATTATAATATTGCGTATGGTGTGGGAGCGTATACTATTAAGGTAAGGACGTGATAAGCGAGGTTATACCTGATAGCGTATATATTATGCCGGACTCCTTTTCATCCTCTGAAAAGAATGGGTTATTAAGGGATATCCTTTTTCCGCGAAGCACGTCATAGATTTATGAACAGTATTCAATGAAAAAGAAGCATTATTACTTATAGATGAAAAACACTATGAAATCAAAGAAAATATTAAAAGGGGAGACTATCAGTGAAGGAGTAGGGTATGGCAAAGCATGCCTCTATACGGAGGATCTTATAAACGCGGCGCCGAGGCGAACAATCGATAAAAATGATGTTAATTCGGAGAAAAGAAGGCTTATAGATTCCATAGAACACGTAAAGCACAATCTGGACAAAACATATAATAAAATTGCCAACTCTCTCGGTATGGCTGAGGCACAGGTATTTAATGCGCATATAATGATTCTTGAAGACAGCTCGTATATCAGCCAGATGGAACATTACATTGTGGAGGAATTGCTGAATGCGGAAGCAGCTGTGGTAAAGAATACCTTCGCCTATGAGAGAAAATTTAAGATGTTCGCGAATGAGTATTTTGCGGAGAGAATAGAAGATATCAAGGATATTGCACGGCGATTGCTTAGGGAGCTTGGGGTGAGGCATACAGGCTCCTTATGTTCTTTCCCCGCAGGAGAGGAAGCTATTATTGTTGCGCCGGACCTGAGTCCTTCTCTTGTAGTAGGATTAGACAATAAACGCGTTGTAGGGATAGTGACGGAAAAAGGGTCAAAGGTTTCACATGGGGCTGTTCTTGCCAAAGCCCTTGGGATCCCTGTCATAATAAGAGTGAAGGGGCTTATTGACAAGGTAAAATGCTGCTCACCGGTCCTTGTTGATGCGTATAAGGGGGATATATTTCCGGATCCGGATGAGGAGACTATTTCTCTTTATGGGAATATTTTACAGACAAAAATCTCTGCAGATAAAAAATATAGCCTCGGATATGCCACTACCAGGGATAATGTGAAAATATATTTGTATGCGAATGCCGGAAGTATTCATGATATTGAAAGTGCGCAAGACTATGGTATTGCTCATATTGGACTTTTCAGGACAGAATTTACGTTTCTCAGGCGGGAAGATGAACCTTCCATTGATGAGCAAGTGGCGTTCTATAAGAAAATAATTGAGCGCACCGATGGCATTATTACCTTTAGGTTGCTTGATATAGGGGGAGATAAGCTCCTTGCCTATCTCATTCTCCCCAAACAGGATAATCCAAAGTTGGGATTACGGGGAGCCCGGATTTATAGTAAATATCCCCATATTATTGCCAATCAGATAAAAGCGCTGTTAATAGCCAAGGGAGAACATCCTCTCAGAATACTGATCCCGATGATCTCAACTCTTGAGGAATTTCGTGCTACCAGAAATAATATTCTGCAGACAGCAAAGATACTGAAGAGGGACCAGTATCACATAACTATTGATAATTTGATGATCGGCTGCATGGTTGAAATCCCTGCAGTAGTGCATATGATAAGAGATTTTGCTGACGAGGCGGATTTTTTAAGCATTGGAACAAATGATTTGATTCAATATATAATGGGAGTCGACCGGAGCAATATTTATCTTGACGAATTGTATGAGCCGTATCAGCCTGCAATTCTGAGAGTGTTAAAGGATATCATTGACGAGACACGGGATACTGGTAAGGAAATCTCCGTATGCGGTGAGATAGCAGGAGATCCTGAGGTGGCAAAGATACTCGTGGGATTTGGTTTTCGATACCTCAGTATGAATCCTCATATGATCAATAAAGTGGGGGATGCACTAAGCGAATATACGCTTGGTGAGTTGGAGAGGGCAGCCGATGATATTTTCAAGGCAACTACCCTGGCCTCGGTGAGGACACTTCTCGCACACAAAAAATCCCTTCCTCATTCTCTTTAATGGGCACCTACACCCCGCATAATTAATTAAATTTCTTAAATATATATAATAATATTAGGTTCGATACTATACATGTGATTTTTCTCCCTATTATAAAACGGCTAGAAATAATAAGGGGCGCTTGCTTCTACTTTCCATTCATTCGGTTTTTCTCCATATAAATTTTCTGCAACTACCAGACTCACCTGAGCTTCCTCTAAAGTTCTAGCTGTTTTCTTTCAATGATCAAAGTGTAAAGAGCAAAATATGGTAGAGCAGGAAGATAGAATGAGACTATCTTCCATAGCTATGGAAAAAAGTCTTGACTAATATCCATTATAATGTATAATAGTCAATATGTACCGTAAACAAATTGAACCAATTATTAAAGATCTAAAGAAGAAAATAGTTTTTATAGTGGGCCCTCGACAAGTAGGAAAGACGTGGCTCGCCATAGAAATTGGAAAGCGTTTCAAGAATGTAACATATTTAAACTACGATAGCTTTGAAGATCGTCAAATCATAAAAGAGGAATCATGGCCACACATTACTGAGCTTTTAATTCTTGATGAATTACATAAAATGCCAGGATGGAAAAATTATCTTAAGGGAGTATTCGACACGAAATCTGATATCCTTAAGATATGTGTCACCGGGAGTGCGAGACTAGATACATTCAGACAGGGAGGAGATTCACTTGCTGGAAGATTTTTTGCCCATAGATTACTCCCTTTTTCTATTTCTGAGCTTCAAAAAGATTCAATAAGTAATGATATTGATCGCTTTATTCAAAGAGGAGGATTTCCCGAACCCTTTCTTGCGGAAGATGAAATCGATGCAAAACGATGGAGAAATCAGTATACAGATGGTCTTATTCGTACAGATATACTTGATTTTGAAAAAGTTCATGATTTAAAAACAATTCAGACCGTCTTTGAACTTCTCAGAAGAAGAGTGGGATCGCCTATCTCATATGCATCTATCGCCCGGGATGTAAATGCTTCCCCAACAACAATTATAAAATATATTAATATACTTGAAGCTCTTTATATTATTTTTAGAGTATCCCCTTATTCTAAAAATATTGCACGATCGATATTGAAAGAGCCTAAAGTATATTTTTTTGACAATGGTCTTGTTGTTGGAGACGATGGTGTAAGGTGTGAAAACTTAATAGCGTTAAGTCTATTAAAACATGTACTTGGTAAAATCGACTATCAAGGCGAAAATTTTGATCTTAAATATCTTCGCACAAAAGAGGGAAAAGAAGTGGATTTTTGTCTTACAAATAATAATAAAATAATTGAAGCGATTGAGGTTAAACACCGTGACCGAAATATATCAGAAAATCTAAGATATTTTTGTAAGAAATATAATTTAAAAGGAATTCAGGTAGTAAAGGAGTTGAAAAGGGAGAAAACAGTAGAAAACATTGATATTCTTAGATTTGACACGTTCTTAAAAGTTCTTTTTCTTTAATCCCTTTGGGTTTAATTCCCTGCTGCTTGCGGCGTAAAAGATATACTCTAGACATCTTTCCAAAATAATCACTTGATATTTTGGATTAATTGACAATATTTCTAACAATTTTAATAGAATCGATATTTACCACGGGACATTTGATTAAATATTTGATATGTTATTCTCGCATCCATTTTTTGATAATCTAAAGGGGGGCGAGAATATGAGTAAATTTGCTGAAATCAAAGATCAAAAACGTGTTCTTTCGGCAAGCATGCATGAAATAAATTGGAGGACTGGGTATCATCTTTTAAAAAAACCAAACTTAGGAGGATAACAGATGAACAGTACAATAAAATTACCCCCAAAGCCTACTTTAGGAGATGTTCTGCGGGAGTTTGAAAGATGGCGTGCGACGAGAAGAAAGCGTAAACCAATACCAGAAAAATTATGGGAAGCAGCAGTTGGACTTTCATCAGATTACACTCCTCATCAAATTTCTAAAGCACTTCATTTAAATTATTTGGCATTAAAAAAGCGTATTCAATCCACAGGACAAGATAAATTACTGCCAGTACAAGGCCCGAGTTCCTCGTTTATTGAGATAGATTTCTCCAAAAGCATTTCCACTTCGGAATTTTTTGTAGAAATAGAGAAGAGTGATGGGGCTAAAATGAAAATGTCTTTCAAAAATGGAATTGGTATTAACCTCATAGAAATTGGGAAATTATTTTTAGAGTAACGAGTCATGATTCAGATTACACCGCAGATGAAAATTTTAGTCGCCATAAAACCAATAGATTTCAGAAAAGGGATTGATGGTTTATGTAGGATATGTCATACGTTGATGGAAGCTGATCCTTTTTCAGGATATGTGTTTGTATTTCGAAATAGGAGGAGCACGTCTATCAAAATATTACTCTATGATGGTCAAGGGTTCTGGCTATGTCAGAAGCGATTGTCGAGTGGGCGATTTCAGTGGTGGCCAAAACAAGAGCACTTACATTCAAATATTTTGGCTGTCCACGAGTTACAATTATTGCTATGGAATGGTAATCCATGTGGGGCATATGTTGCACCTGCATGGAGGAAAATCCCTCTGCCCTAAATCATCCGTTCAATAGTTATGAAAAGGAGGATACACGCATATTCTTACAATCCTGAGGTGAGAGGCACTTTTACACATGTGATAATCATCTCTTCTTGAGAAGAATAACCAATTGAAAAATCAAGGTCAATAGAAAAAATAAAATATTTTTTAAAAAAAATTGACAGAACACAGAACAAAATAGAAATAAAAATGTATAATCATACTCATGAATCTGAGAATAATTGTGAAAAGATCACAAAAACTAAGCATCCTCCCTGAGGATAAACCTATTGATGCAAAAAGAGCACAGGATTTTTATCGCCTTTTTCAGATTGTACCTATTAAGAGGGTGTATCCACTTATAAAGGATCGTTATACTCACGTATGCGCGGGGCGCCGATGAAGAATCCAAAACACATAGAAATAAAAATTGAAGATATGCTCGCACTGTGCGAGCGGATCAAATCTGGCACAATCAAGGAGGGTGATTACGAAATTATCAAAGCAATGGTGGAGGCGATAGAGCTTTTAAGTCAGTCGATAGATGATAAAGCCTCCTCGATCAAACGTCTTCTGCGGATGCTGTTTGGCCCCAGTACCGAGTCATTAAAAAATGTGGGTAATCCATCAAAAAAAGATAAAGAGGAATCCGTCAAAGGGAAACCAGATTCTGCTCCATCAAAGCCCCCTTCCAAAGAATCGGATAATGATGATAAAACCGAGAAGCCAAAAGGTCATGGGCGAAATGGTGTGAATAAGTTTCCTGGAGCAGATACAATTCATATTCCTTATGTGAAGTTGAAAGCAGGTGATCCATGCCCCGTGTGTCTCAAGGGGAAAGTATATGGTATGAAAGAGCCAAAAGTGAACATTCGATTTACAGCAAAAGCGCCTATCCATGCAACCATTATCGAAAGGGATAGGATGCGGTGCAACCTGTGCAATGCAGTCTTTACCGCAGAACTGCCCCAAGAGTGCAGAGATGACAAATATGATGAAACTGTAGGTTCTCTCATCGCTCTTTTAAAGTATGGAAGTGGTGTACCTTTTTATCGACTCCAACAGCTTCAATCAAGTATTGGTATTCCTTTGTCTGCATCAACACAATGGGATATTGTGGAAAGGAAGGCAGATAAGATACATCCTGTATTTACTTATCTTTGCTGGCTTGGAGCACAAGGTACACTTATTTACAATGATGATACCACACACAAAATTCTTGCGTTAGTGATCGAGAATAACGCGAGAGAGCAAAATGATGAAAAAAGTGCTGAGCGTAAGGGCATTTTTACCACGGGCATTTTATCTATAGTGGGAGAAAGGAAAATAGCGCTTTATTTTACCGGACGAAATCATGCCGGTGAAAATATGGCAGATCTGCTTGCGCAAAGGGGATCAGGTTTAAGCCCACCTTTGCAAATGTGCGATGCGCTTTCGAGAAATTTACCCAAACAATTTGAGACTATTCTCTGTAATTGTCTCGCTCATGCCAGACCCAAATTTATAGATATTATAGAAGATTTCCCACAAAAGTGTGGGTATGTGCTGGAAATTTTAGCGAAGGTCTACAAAAATGATGAAATAACAAAAGATCATATGATGTCGCCCGATGCCCGGCTCCAATTCCATCAGACGGAGAGTGGCCCATTAATGGCTGAGCTTAAAACCTGGCTTAATGAACAATTTGAGAAAAAAAAGTTGAACCTAATTCGAGTATAGGAGATTGCTTCACCTATATGCTCAAGCATTGGGAGGCATTGACTCGATTTTTAGAAGTGCAGAGCGCGCCCTTAGACAATAATCTTTGTGAGCAGATTTTAAAAAGGTCGATTCTCCATCGGAAAAATTCATTATTTTATAAAACTGAGCATGGCGCATACATCGGTGATTTATTCATGAGCTTGATCCAAACCTGTAGGATGGCTGGTGTCAATTCATTTGATTATTTAACGGTACTTCATAAACATTCCTCTGCATTATTTAAAGATCCCTCTCAATGGCTCCCTTGGAATTATAAATCAACACTCCACTCACTGTCTTCTAATCCCTGATCTTTATCCCATTGAGCTTTCTCAATTATATCGATGGCTTAAACCATTAGGTATCTATTTCTGTCTTCATATTATTATAAACCGGATGTCTCCTTTGGGCTTACTCAACCAGATAAATTTCCCGTAAGCTTGTTTGCCAGAAAAATAATAATACCATGCCCAACATTACAGCCATATCCTGCCTTGATAAGATATCATTGCATGTTAACCTTGCTACCTCAGCTGTCTCATGTCTTAATGCCAAGTCAAACAAATCCTTGAATATGATTTTCTTCTCTGCTTTGTTAAGTATTGGATACCAGTTATAGGTGCTTATCACTTTTTCTACACCAAACTCTCACAAATCTGCTGTATCAAATGTAATCACACCACAGTTTTTAATATGCCGAACTATCCTGTTGCATAAAAAGCGATTAATCGTCTCTGGCATCTTCACTTACCTCTGAAAAAAGAATCAGAAACTCCCTCCTCAGGAGCCTCGTCAATGATAGTGTTGATTGCATCCCGAAGCTTTACCAGCTCCCCAGGTTGACAGTATATATGCTGATTCTGCCACTTACCTGTTGTCTTGCTCTTAACTCCATATTGTATTACTGCCTTATTTCTATCAAAAGTCACTTCAGGTATGTAGTCATTCTCTGGCACTGATTTTACCATCTGCATCTTGAGCAGGCTAACCTTGAACCTGCCTTCCCTTGCTGTGTTCTCAACCTGTGCTTTTCCTATCTGTTTTATTTCCTATCTCATTTTTTCACCTCGCGAAACCTCATCTAGCCGTGATATTTCTTTCTTTTCATATATTAAAAAGAAAGAAATCATAGGCAATTCAAAAAAACAGAAAATTGGGTCTACTAAACGGAAAACTTGACACTGAGTGGTCATTCAATAAGTGTTTTCTATAATCAATAGATTTTAGCCGACCACATAGGGGGAAAGATTTAAATGGAGATTTTTGAGCCAGATTTTTAGAAAACCCCTTTTAAAGCTTTAGGCGTGAAGAAATCCTATATACCATAGCGAGCTCACAAATGCAATACTCGCGATAATCAACTGTTATGAACCTATAAGATAGTTCTGTGTTGTATTTATATGTTCTATTCGAACATCTTGTGTCGAATCGATACAACTATATAGGCAGGTGGGAGATTTATGTTTGATAGCGTCCCAAACAATCCCAATTACTTACTTAGTGAACGTTTTTGTTCAATTGTCACTAAGCCTCCTTCTCAAGGAATATTAGCTTTTATTTTCCAGGGCTCCATGTATTCAAGAGACGGATAATTGTAGCTAAAACCAATAGTTTGACGGATAGGAGCACGAAAAATGGCATAGCTACCACCAGTTACATTAGCACCTCCAAAGAGATATACATAATTATCAATTATAGCTATTCGCGAATCACCTACATATATCGGTAAAACAGAACTTGAATCTTCCCAACTTGTCGGATCAGACACCGATGCGCGATAGATAATATTTGTATAATCCTTTTCAAAAACTCCGCCAAAGAGATACACGTAATTTCCTATCACTGCTAACTGCGAACTGCGAATACTCATCGGCGGTAAAACAGATCCCGTATTTACCCAACTTGTAGGATCGGATACTGATGCTCGATAAATCGCATTTGTAAAAATACTCGAATAATTATTATTAGTACCTCCAAAAAGATATATATAATCGCCAATTATCGCTAATTGTGAAAATGCTAAACTGTCCGGCAAGACCGAGCCTGTATTTACCCAACTTGTAGGATCGGATACTGACGCCCGGTAAATTACATCTAATGTGAGGGAACGCTTAAAAGAATCATCTATTCCTCCAAATAAATATATATAATTATCGACCACTGCTAAATGCGAACAGCCTATTTTTCCTGGCAAAACCGCCCCCGTGTCTTCCCAGTTTGTAGGATCAGATATAGGTGCTCGATAAATCACATCAAAGGAAATGCTTGTATGCCCTCCAAAAAGATATACATAGTCACCAATCACTGCCAATTGCGTATCACCTATGACACCCGGCAAAACTGATCCTGTATCTTCCCAATTTGTTGGATTTGATACTGGTGCTCGATAAATGGACTTTGAATACCCAACTCCAGCTTTAGATACTCCAAAAGAATACACATAATTACCTATTACGGCTATTTGTTTTAAGAAATTAAAGGCATTCGGCAAAAGTACACCCGTATCACTCCAGCTACCCATTTCATAAGAGATTCCTGTGGTGCTGACTTTATTATTTATGGCAAATGCTGATGAAATACCTACTGTTCCTGTAACAGTGCCGTCATTGGGGATTATCTTTATTTTATAATTGTCCGCATTATATCCTGTTTCATATGCAGCAGAACGCCAAATAAAGCTTTTATTTGCCCCAGGAGTAATTCCAGAAATTTCACCTGTAATTCCTGCTTCTGTCCAAGTTGTTCCGACAGAACCACCTTGATATTCTACTATTATGCTACATGTCTCATTATCAGCATCTTCAAGGTCGTAAGTTATTGTGATATCCCCTGTTCCTCCATCGCCTATACCAATCCCACTAATAGTTATATTTGAGACAACTGGTGGAGAATTTGGGTGATCTTCATTAGACTCTATTGTATCTACAAAAAGTTTTATTAAACCAGCAGCATACTTTATAATTTCTGGTTCAAGTTGCTTAAAATAATCTTCTGTTACTTTTTCCTCTATAATAGTAAATTCTCTTGCTTTTTCTTTTATCGACTCTAAAACATCTTCTGGGATCTCATTTACAAAAGCATGATTTAAAAAATATTTGGCAATCTCTTGATTCATATACCATTCATAAAGAAATCCTTTAAAGGCTAATCTATACTCTTCATTAGAGTTATTGTAAAAATAATCTATGCCTTCTCGAATATTAGGTGGAATTGTATTAGAAAAATCCTCTATTTGAGATTTAAACATAGTATTTCTCGAAAAAAAATTCTTTCTGGTATATCTGGAAAGTTGCACAAAATATGCATTTATGTTGTCAAATTCATAGCAGTCATCTATCTGAGAGATTATATTATTTGAATCTGCTCCAAACTCTTGTATATTTTTAGCTAATAGTTTTTCATATGGTGATTTATTAAATTTAGGGTGCATATCTTTTCTAACATGTGGGGGACACCCCATATCTTCTAATAAGTGTATGCTATGTCCTAGCATAAGCCATTTAAGATTACTGGATTCTTCAATAGCTATCTCCCATCTAAAACTATTTCTTGAGTCAGAAATTGACCAGGATATTGCAGACGTGCCTGAAGATATCGCGGGGTAAAAATGATTTAAACATCTTTCTGAATCTAACATCCATAAATTATGCTTATCAAAAGAGGTGTCTTCAAAATGGGAGGAAGAAGGATTATCATTCATTTCAAGAGACGGGGAAACATCAAAATCTTCCTCCATACTTCCTCTTAATATTAAATTTTTTTGTTCAATTGAAAGAAGGTTTCCATATATTTTTTCAAATAGCTTTAAAGCACTTTTGGTTAAATGAGGATGTTGTAACCAGTAATTTTGATTGTGAAAAACTTCTCTAAGAGAATTTTTTTCTACATTACATGATTCATATCCGTAAAGGTAACTATTTACACTACTGAAAAAAATAAAAAAACAACTCAAATTAATTAATACAATTATCTTTTTAAGAATGACTAACTCCTAAATTTTATTTTTATAGATCCTCAATTACCCAATTTCCATTAGGTAGTTTTACCATATAAAAATGGACTATCCTTTCTTCAACTTTTCCTCTTATTCTTGTTTGTACAATTATCGATTTTTGATATTTTATCCTTTTTTCAGATGTTTGAACAATTGTAGATTTTGAAAGGCTTTCGGCTAAATCTTTTAAATCTGAATCATCAAATAATTTTAATGAATTTTGAATCTTCTCATGGGCTCCTTCGTCAAACATTTCTAAAGCATCTTTTATATTGCCTTTTTCTATTGCATCAGCCGCATAAGAAAGAGTATCTTCTGGTTCTGGCATTCCTACAGGCTCTATATCTTCATCTATATTAATCAAGCTGTCTTCTGTATTAACTATGTCTGATTCTTTCTCCCCTTCTACACTAGACTTCCCACCTCCACCAGAACACCCTATTATTAAGACAATAAAAATTAAAGATAAAGTTATTGAAATAGTCTTCTTATTCATAGTTATATTAACCTTTTTCTGAATCTAGGATAAATCATTTTAAAGATTTTGTCAACTTTTTTTTCTATCTACAGCAATTCTAATTATGGATTTGGGCAGATATTTTTGACTCTCCTGGAGCGACAAAGAGGATAAAGAGATAGATTAAGAATCGAATAAAATTTTAAAAAAAGTACTTTATAGCTCTGGACTTACTCACCTTTCTATGATATAACATCATAAGTTACTGAAAATAAATAAAAGGTAAAGAGGTGGGAAGTTCTCAACATATATCTAAGCCCTTCA
>JBLIRR010000068.1:0-20550 GCA_049472395.1 bacterium
CTAATGCGTGCGGCGGTAAAATGATGCTTATCGGGATATCTTTTTTCTTTTTCTTCTAATAAAATAATAACCCTTACTTCTTTATTAAGTTTATTTTTAAATTCTTTGGGGATTTCAATAATCCCTTTATTTGCTTTCGCTTTAAATTCAATGGCTTTCATAATTCATATATACCCTTTATGTAAGTCTTTTTTATTTTTCCTATACTTAAATTAATTTTAATCTAAATTTTTGTCCTTTACAAGTTTATAGAATTCTTGATATACAGATAACAATCCCATTTATTCCAAATTCCCTCCTGATAATCCACGCCGGTTCAGGATTTTTTACTATTTTTATCATGTATCATATATTCTTCTCGGATGATAACTCACTCTTTTAAACCTGTAATAGCCTTTGTCTCGGCAAGCAGGTTACCGAACTTTCCATAGTTCACTTTCACGCCGTCATCCAGATCAAGCGATATTTTCATATCCGCATAATGCCGCAGCTCATCATCAAATCTCCGCAGTTCCTCCAGTTTTTTCTTTATCACCTCAATTTCCTTTTGCATCTTGTGCTGGGCGGATGGGGTTGTGGAGGCATCCCTTTCGTTCTGCAGGAACTCAATCCTGGCGCTGAAATGCCCTTGAAGGGGCGTTACATAGGAACTTCGCATCCTGGACAGGGTGGATTCATTATAGCGATGCAGATAAACCAGACATTCAAATGCCTTTAGTTTACCGCTTGAAAATAGCCAGTAGATGGGACGTTTCTTATAGGTCTTGAGGTGATCCTTGAAAAAGCTTGTGCTCATGTAACGCCTGATGGTCTCCACAGTGGATTCATTGGTTTTGGGTTTTAAGGTGTCGGCCACAAACTTCAGGTTTTCATTCAGTGTTTCAGGCGACCATGCCACTTTCAAAAATTCAACAAACCTGTTTGTGGCATCATCGGGAAACCATTCCTGATCCATGATGGGAATGATGCCGTCATCATCGGCAGGAAAGGTTTTGTATTTAGATGGATCAAAGCCGATGTTACCACTATGGGCATAGATTAAGCCTGGATGGTCGAGACTGTATCGTCCCATCATGCAGCCGATGGAATAGGAAATGAGTTCCTTGATGGTATCGGTTTTGAGCAGGGTCTCGAGTTCTTCTTCAGTTTTATCCCCGCCATAGCGGTAATATGGGTTGCAGGTTAGAGTAATTTCAGAAAGGGGGACGTCGGGGGTGAGTTCGTCTTGGAGTCCATAGGCTTCGATGAAGATGCGGTTATTTTCTTCTTCGAGGTTTTGCAATTCTAGTGTCAATCCTTTCCAATTTTTTCTTAGCTCATTATAACTTTCTTGAATGATGGTTCGGTTTTGGCCAGAGTTAATTATGGGATTTTTGCTGAAACCCCAGGAAGTTTCAAAAGAGTTCCAATCTAATTGGGCTATCTCAATTGCTATATCTGTTGTGCCTAAATTACCCAATGATACAGATGGTATACGCTCAATATCACTCGTTTGATAATTGAGAGTAGGATTGATTGCTGCAAGAAAGTAATTGCCTAACTTTGAATTTAATATTGAAATTATCTCATTACATTTGTTTTCTGCAAAGATGCCAGGTGCAGCATCAGCAAATAAAACACCACGCTCCAGCATTCTAAATGCTATAGATGATGAACTAATTCTTGACCAAGTCACATATGGTTTAAAATATAGACTCTTATCACGGAGTCGATAATTACTGCCACCATTCTTTATATCGTAGCCATCATCTCGTAAATTGATAATGTGTTCAATATTGCCAAACCATTTTCTAAAATCACCTCCTTTGCTGATAGGATACCAATACCCATTCATTTGGTCTGCTGATTTCAAACTAAAACTTATTTTCTTAGTGGAAACTTCATACCAAAATTTTAAAAATAAAGGATCATTCCCTGTCATAATGCCGGATTTGACTAAATATTTTTTTGATAGAGACAGTTCCTTTTCGAATGCTTTTTGAATAGATTTGCTCACCCAATAAGCAATCGGACTTCCAGGAATTTTCTTGAAGGCGGAGGCAGAGGCAATGTAACGCCACCCGCAAGATGGATTTTGAATGGCTTCAAGAGCTTTAGGTGCTTGTTGTTCTGCCCCATAAAATTTAGTTAGGTCGATAAATATGCCTTTAAATTTCGCTAATTGTGCAGAAAGAATTGTAAGCGTACAAATTGGGACATACGCTGATTCAAAAAAAGCATGGTATTCAGGACGAATAAGAGAAGTCAAAGTATGGTCCGTTAGGATTTTCCCTCTTAGTTTTTCATAAGAACTGAGAAACATCCATGTAAATGGCGTCATTATCCCAATGTACCTATCATTTGGTACCATATTCATAATACGTTCAATAAATATGGCAAATAAATCTGATTTACTGTCAGGGAATCTAGTCTTGGCGAAAGCCTTCAGCTTCAGATTCATCCCCTTCCCACCCATATACGGCGGATTGGTCACCACACAATCATACTTCTTTTCTAAAATCTCCGCTTGCTTGAGCAATCCCTGTATCCTGTCAACGAACTCAAGTCTAGAAATCCCTTTAATATTTTCTTGGATGGCAGTTTCAAAGAGCGCTTTCTTCCCTGCAAGGTTTTCAGGTACTGTGATCAAAGAACCAAAGGTTTTTGCATTCTCAAATAATCTTACAATCTCGATTAGTCCATCTCTAATGCGTGTATCATCCTTAAAAAATATTTCGATATCATTGATATCCGATGCATCACTCTCCTCAATCGCCATTATATTCAGCTTCAGGTCATCCCGCCCCAATATCCTCCGATCGTCCTCTCTGGCCTTCATTAACACTGCAAAGCACGCAAGTTGTGCAGCACGATCACAGATATCAAGGCCATAGATATTCTTTTCCAGGATTAACCGTGGAATATCCCTTGTCCGATATCCCCGCTCAAGATAAATCTCTTTAAATAGGGTATAGGCCTCAATTAGGATATGCCCTGATCCACAGGCAGGGTCTAAAAAGGTAATTTCTTCAGGATTCAATTCCTTCGGTGTGATGCGATCCAGCTCCGCCTGAACCTCCCGCTCCTGCGTAGCAGGTTCGATGTAATAATCCATTTTATCCCGCAACGCAGAATCAGGATAGGTCGCAAGCCACATCCTTCCCAAGGTATTTTGAACCATGTATTTCACAATCCAATCGGGTGTAAAAAGCTGGGTAGCGGCGGGTATGTCCTCGCTCTTGACCACTTTGTCGATCACCTGATCCTTTTTCTCTGAAATGTAAAACTGATAAATCCAGCCGATGATTTCAACATCCTTCCAACTGTCTTCATCAATATCATGAACCAGTTTCCAAATGGGTGAGTTGGAATGAAGCAGGTTATCAGGAAGAAGCAGCTCAGTTTCACTGTCGATTTTATCAAAGAGAAAGGGCATGGCTTTGTGCAAGGCATTGCATTGGGCAATGATCAATAGTCGGTATAGCTCATTATCCTTGTCACCTGCCAGGCGAAGCTCAATCACCTGCTCCTTGTTTAGGCCCTCAAGTTCCACTTCAACAGCGTTTCCCAGAATTTCAGGGATATGTGCATTGCCCCGACTGCTTAAGACGCGATACCCATGCTCCAGATAATCATGCAGCTCCATATACCGCAACGCAACAAAACGGTTAAACCATGTATAGGCACAGGCCTCCATGACGTGCTGGAACCCTCTTTTTTGACCCGGCTGAGAAGCGCCTCCCGAAGCTGCCCCTCTTTGATAGAAAAGGCCCGCTCACCGATCAATGCCACATCTCCCTTTGCATCAAGGGGTAGGATCTTTTTGTCGTCAAATATCCCATACAGGTTTGCTCGCTCCACAACTGCCTGAATGAAATCCCGTCTGGCCTGGGGAGCATATGCTTTTATTTTAGAGGTATTCATACATATCCTTTGTGAAAAAATTTCGTTATATTATTCGATCCTGATCCTCATGCTGTGTTTAATCGCCTCCATCAACTCATTTCTCAGTTTCCGGATATAGGTTTCCACATCATCCTCCGTATCAAAATAGGTCTTCTGTGTGAGGCTGGCAGGCTTGATTGTTTTCACCTGCTTTTTGGGTTGATCCGGTGTGGTGGGAGGTTTGGAGCTCTCCGCAATCTCTTCCAACGTGTTTTCATACATTTCCTTAACCTCTTTCACGATATACGCGATATGGGGGATGCGACATTCAGCCTGAATTTTCTCTTTGATCTCCTGAAAAGGCTTTAATATGCTTTGTTTCACGTCATCTTGAGTGGTATTCTCGGCCAGCAGGTGCGATATTCCACCAATCTTTTCATCAACCTCTTTAATGGCTAATTCGGATTCTTTTTTAATTAAGGCGTCATTTGCATCCTGAACGCTCGCTATTAAGTCATTAGCCTCTTTCAACAGTTCATAGGGATGAGGAGCGCTGAGGATGTGGGACATGCGTTGCAATGCGCCTTTTGCATCGGGATTTTTTTCAAGCTCAATTCTGTTTGATTCAAACATGTTCATGGCTTCTCGGAGTTTATCCCAAGTCTTACGCTGATTGGTATAGAAATCCTTTACCTCATGAAGATCCTCTGAAACGTCTTCAAGAGTGGTTTTATTGTCATTAAAGGCTTTGATAAGCTCATACGAGTCATGGATTGCACGCAGCTTGCCGATAGTGAGCAAACAGTCATCAATCTCTTTTTTGCCGGGATAGGAGCCCGTATCTGCCAAAGGTTTAAAGCTCTCAAGGGTTTTTTCCCATTCTCCCAATCCCTTCTGGATATAGTCGCTCAATTTGTCCTGTCCATCAGGAGCAAGGCTCCCAAATAATTCCTTGCCAAGGGCTTGGGCTTTTTTAATATCAGCTTCTGACGGCATCTTCCTTTTTAGTATCTTAATACTTTTCCATTGATGTGTTTTGGATAGGGTTGGCGCTGCATCCTTGGGCGGAAGTTTCGCTGACTCCATCACAAGGCTGATGTTGCCTGTTATAAATAATTTCGCAACCAGTACAATGGTCTGAAATTCACCCCAACCATACGGTCTTTTGGCAAAATACTGTACCAGCTCACTCAGTATGACAGGTGGATCACGCAACAGTCGCAGATCAATGTACCCTTTCACCTCCTTTATGTCCGCAGGTTCATTATTCTCGAATTCACACATCATCTGTTGCTGCATAATATCATTCGCCTTCAAGGTCTGTCTTATTTCTTCAATGGGATCATCGTAGATGGTGGTGAGATACCCGAATTTGTTAAAAATATTCCGGATCAGGTAATCAAAGGCATCTTCAATCGCTTTGGGAGACGTTAGGGCCTTAATTTCAAGGGACTTACCCAGGGTATAATAACCGGCTTCTATCAGGAGTTTTTCAATCAGTATAACCAATCGTGTGCGACGTTCCCTGTTTTGTTCAGCCCTGTCCCTCAGTATGGTCTTGAGACTGGTTGAGGCGGATGCATCGCTCTTATTTTTAATGTATTTCTGGGTTTGCAGATAGGTGCGGATTTCAACGACAAGAGTGGGATCATCAGGCAGTTTAATAATAATGGAACCGTCTTGATTGGCGCTATACATAATGCATTTGGCAGGGATATAGAGGGAATAATCATCATGAAGCGGGCTGATAATTTCCAAGCCCAGATCATCCTTGAATTCCTTTCCCCAATATCTGCCATCACAGATTCGATTGAAGGGATAGTCTCTTTTATATTCGGGATAGCGGTGCTTGTTTTTTTTCTTGAGCACTTCATCGAAGATTATCTCACATAATAATTCGGTTTCAGCTGATGATATAATCTCCACGGTTTTAATTTCTCTTGCAACCTCTCTTTCTTCATTTGTCAGGAAAAAGTACAGATCACCATTACGGTTTATTAGATTTTGTTTTTCAAGTCTTTCGAGAGATGCCTCAATACTTCGTTTAAGCTCGATCCTGTCTGTATCTACTTCATTGATACACAGGGTAACCAGATTGTCGATGTTCGGTTTTAGGATATCCACATAGCGGATCAGAAAAAGGGTTTGCAGGATCATCACATCAAAAGGAGTTTCAAGGTTGGGGTTATCCCTGGCTTGGTCAATGCTGCGCTTCACGGCTGTGTCTAAAAAACTTTCAATGCAGGGGAAAAATTCATACAATGGCACTAACGCGCCTATTTCCCTGGATGAGATATTCATAGCAGCTGACTGGAATGCATCGAGCATTGACCGCTCACCACGGCTCAAATGAAGCCCGGTTGCCCCTCCTTTTCTAATGGATTCGAAAATCTTTTGAATCAGTTGGAAATGATAGGGAACAAAAGGATAATTAAGGATAAATTCTGAGGAGGAGCGGTAATTTTTTAAGGTGGCGCTCTCATAGGAAAAGCTTAATTGATTTGTGAGTATGTCACCCTTTTCAGCAAACAACCGTTCAAGTTCCCCTTTGGCTGCGTCATCTTTTTCCAATAATCGCACCTGAATGACCTCATCGGTATTGGAGCTTGATAAAGAGAGCCTGGTAGTAAACCTGCCTTGGATTTTGGAAAAATCATTTGCCTTCGATCCCTTGACCTCGCCGATAACCGCATCAATATCCTCCTGTGAGGTGACGATAATCCACGCACGACCCTCACACAGCCTCCCTAAATCCTCCACAATGGTCTGAAGGTTTAACATTAAATGGGTATCAGCGCCTATAAATTGGCCGATCTCGTCAACGAGAAACACGATGCGGTGTTTCTTTGACCTTGAATCAAGATATTCCTTTACCCGTGTGGCAAAATTTTCAACAGAAAGGTTAAAATTCTTCTCCGACTTTTCAAACCAGTCATTGGCAGCCTGTGTGCTTTTATCAAGGACAATGGATAAGGCTTGCACGATTTCATCCTGAATCAGGGTATAGGCATCCCGCTCAGCTTCCCAGTCTGAGCCGAAGATTTCCTTGAATTTTAATTTGAATTCTTCAAATTTACCCTTCTTAAATAAATAACGTTCTATTTCAGCAAGGTGCAGGGATTCACCGCAAAAGCCCTGCTTTTCGTTAAATACACGCCAGAACACAGAAAGAATGGTTGATCTGCCCTCGCTGGCATCCGCTTTGCTGTCAATATTAAAGAGGATGATATCGGTATCTGTACTTGCAATCCTTTTGATGTCTCCAAGGAGCATAGCATCCTTGATTTTATCGGTAAAGAAGTCCACAGCCTTTTTTTCATCCTTTGTGGAAGGATTGATGGCCTTCCGATTGGCGATCAGATAGGATAAGATTTTAATAAAGTGAGATTTTCCTGATCCGAAAAAACCTGACACCCAGATTCCCATTCTCGCTGATAGAGTGGGATCAAACGCATGATCAAGTGCAGCAAGATAGGATGATAAAAACCTCCTGAAATGCTGATCAAGCTCGCGGGTCACCACATATTCCTCAAGCTCCTGCCATACAATGGATTCGTTTAACTGATCGGCTTTTACCACGCCGTTTATGGGACGAGCGATGTTCTTATTAAAAATCTCTTTGATCTGCATACTCACATTCCTTGTTGATTTTTTTAAATAACCAGTTGAAACGCCCTATAATAATTAGCTTCCTTCAGTTTCCCAAAGAGCCTCAAGCCTTGTCCTGTATACGTGCCAGGATAAAACATCACCAGAGGTGTATCCTGCATAAGCGAGTGAAGGTTGTTCAATAGATTATGGCTTCTCATCAATGGATAGACCGAACCGACACCTGATAATAACACCAGATCATTGTTATCCGGATCAGCTTCCGCGATAAATTCCCTGGCGATTTTATCCGGCCCGAGAGCCCCCTTTAAGGCTTTAAGAAGCTCCTGATCCCCTTTATTCGATTGGATTTGAATGGCCCGATCTAAAAGGTTTCTTTTCTTTAGATAATTGATAACCAAGTCAAATAGATTGATATGCTTAAATCTCATATCGGGTTTCTTTTTCGGAAGCTGCCTGATAATGAATTGGATATGCTCCCGCATTTCAAGCTCAAACTCAGGCGGATAATCGAAGATATAAAAGCCGATTTCATTGCCCAATCCCTTATTTGTAAGCAGGTCCTCTGACGTGATGCGGTCAAGAATTCTATCCAATCTATTCTTAAAGGTTATCATCTAATCTCCATGCACTGTATCACATACTCCTCGGAATGATCCAGGAGGTACTTTTTAACTTCAGGTACTATAGTCACGGGTAAGAGCTCAAGGGATTTGGTATTGTTTATATATTTTGCTTCCACAAGAATTCTGAAGATAACGTGTCGCAACTTATTACGTGTGTTCTCTTGCCAGGTCTCGACATGTGAATCAATCTGTGCACATGTTTCCAAAAAATTTTGCCAATCGGCTACCGATATTGTATTTCTAAAGGTTTGCCAGTGACTGCGAAGGATTTGGTCCATGAAATCACCCAGTAAATGGCTGTGTTTAATGGCTGCTGCCAAGAGGGCTTGAATAACCACATCGGTCATGCCTTGTGCAACAATTGTCCATAATTCAGGTTCCATCAGGATCAAGCGATCTTTAATGAGTCTTGCCTGCCGTTTCGATGATTCAGGGCTTCGTTTCTGCAATATATTATCGATAACTATCGCCCTGTGCCATGCTTCAGTATCAACATCCTCAAGCAATAACCGGGCAATGATCTGGCTCTCCCTTACAAGAAGAGATCCTGCCACGATGTCTCCGGAATATTTCTTTTTGGATTTTGTTGTTGTGCTCATAATAAAATATATAATGAAAACAAATATCTATTTTACATAAAATTACATTTATTTCAAGGTTGGAAAGAATTTTCAACCAGCCACACGCCTGATCTGCGCGCACCATATGCACGTATCCCTGATCTATAAAGGTATTGAGCATAACAGGATTGCCGCTCTTTATGAGCACAATGAGAGGATGATCTTTGGAGGCAGAATGCAGGAAGGGAATATTGGGAGGGCCACGATAAAAAGGCGGGTATCAAGGTAGAGGATGTTGCGGTGGGAGCTAAGGGGATGGGATTAAAAGAAAGGCGTCATTTGCGGCCCTATTGTGCCATAAGTGGCGCGGGGCTTGTTCAGGGGGATGCTGGATTTTGCAGAAGGCTATCATTGCAAGCACCGTGACACTGCACCCCACCTTGACTTTAATAAAATTTTGATACCTTTCAAAGAGAGTTTAACATCCCATAATCAGCGTAACGGTAGGACGCCTGCGTAGGGACCGGCAGGAACATGCAGGGTACTCCAGGCCTTTACCTGAGTATACTCAACTGTGTGACATTGTATCGCACTGTAATATCAAAATCAGCGGCGCGCTTTTTGTGTCCATTAGATTTTTTTACGTTAAAAAAGATTTTATATATTTCCATCGTTGAGTACATTTGTTTTATCGAATCCAAAAAGGTTAATTTCTTCTTCTATTCTGTTACTATCAGCGTGACTACAAATTATTATTTGCTTTGTTTTATTTTGGATATCTTTAATTCTTTTCCAAATCCATGCATCTTCCTTTGGCATACTATATCCAAATATAAAAATACAATCAGCCTGGTTCATTGGAAAAATCATGGATGACATCTGTAGTTTGCAAAAATCATGTGCAATATCAGAGAAATAAGATTTTGAGTTTAGCTCATCCTTAAAATCATCCGGAACATACCCAATAATACTTGGCCTAGACTCATGCCTTGAGCCAGACCTGATCTCATAACCAATTTTGTTATGATCGAATGCCTTCAAATAGTCTTTTTGATCAATAAATCTTAAAACATGTGATGATATACTCCAATCTGTTTCAAAACTAAGATTAATGCTCCCGTGAGGTTTAATGATCACATCTTTTGAAGTACACTTTGGAGTAAAGATCAAATTGTTCAGGAATTCTTCATTAAGGTAGCGAACTTGCTCTGTAGTATCATTAAATAGATCTAGCGAGAGAATCTTCATTATAGCTTCCTCTAACACTAAGTCATAATTTAGAGAAACCCAAAAGCGTTTATCAAATTTTTCAAATATATTTCTAAAATTATTAATTTTAGAATACTCAAAATTATCCTTGTTTGTCATGTTATAAAACTGAGAAACAGCTTTTTTCAATTCTAATCCAAGACCAAGCCATAAAATATCTATAAAAGATCGCCCATCTCTTGATAACTCCTTAAAAAACTTCTTCATATTAGACTCTGTACTCATATAATGCTTATAGATTGTCGGGTACGCATATGACACCGAAACTGAAAACTTATAGATATCTGACCACAGTTTATTTAGCGTTAGGTGAGGATTATTTCGAATTATTTCAGTAATTATTGGATATGAATCTGGGGTCTCCTTCGCGGCTTTTTGTAATATATTTTTTGTAGAAGGTGGGCTATTTTTCAAAACTGCTATTGGGAAACCAGCACCTATAATGCATAAAGCTAATTTGCCTTTAGGAATAGAAGACCAAATCATCGATTATCCTTTCATAACTGCACAAACGACATGATCACCATCGCTGAGCGACTTTTTGTGAAGCATCTGGTTCATTAGCTTGTTTGGCGAATTAACTTAAAGATTTTAGAAACATATCGTAGTCCCATTTATTTCTATCTAAAGAATCGGTCCCAGAAGGATTACTTCGGCCCTGCCGAGACATATTCCAGCCCTGCCACAACGCGGTATGCTCTACGATCGTATAACTGTCCAATTGCAGCATTCAGGGCTGGGCTTCCGTCCTTCGTAACGCAGGACTTCAATAGTACACCAGCGAATACTCCGAGAACCCTGCCGATCAGCGCACATGGCACAAAGAAGCCAAGCATGGCGCCAGTCGCCACACCTGCTGCTCCGATTACAACTTCAAATTCTTTCAACCGTTTCCGGTAATCTGCAATAAGCTTCCTATAGTCCTCAACGGCTGGATCGACGTTACCGTTTGCCCATGCGAGTTGCTTTAGTTCGTCGAGGATTTGCCAAAGGCGGTCACGCACCTCTCTGTTGTCAGGCCGAGTGAGGAATGTCAGAAGTTTCTTTCCTTCAATACACCACTCCAATGGACTGAATGGTTGCGTTTTCGCAAGAACCTCACTTGTTACGTACTCCATCGCCTGAGTTAAGAAACTGCCTTCATATGAAGAGTAGACATCGAAGAGTGCAATCCGCTTCGTCGCTGGCGCTAGAGGTTGCTGAAAGAGGGCTAAGTCGAACGGTCCGGCAATGTATGTCTTTCCTCCACCTGCGGTTAGGTGGGCTGTCCGCAACTTTGCGGCCTCAATAATCCATAGGAAAGTCAGTAAGTCCCCGCTTTCGTAAAAGTTGAAAGCCTGTTGGACCGCTTCGGCATCGAACCTCTTCAGACGGGCGACCCTATGCGCAAGGGCCAACGGGAGGGTTTTTGACGGAACGACGCAGGCTTCTTTAGACCACAGCAGCCGCTCAGCTTTCGATAGGGCCTCGAATTTTTGTTGGAAAATCGCCTCATAACTGTTGACGGTATCGCTGTAATCTTCGCCCATAAACGCGTCGATACGTTCTCCGTTCACAATGGATCGCTTGACTAAATCACGCAGATGTTCCTCCCCGTTCCAGTTATCTGCTTCTCGATCGTAAATGCTTGGAACAATTAAGCCGCATTCCGTCAATTCTAAAAACGTGCGAACGTCTAGGCCATGCCGGTTAAGGAATTCTCGTTCTGATATAGGCTCAAGCGGTATGAGGCTTGCGCCTCCGAAGAGCAAGAAGTGAGGCAATTGTATACCCGGCGGTAGGTTCGTAAGGGTCGCGGGCATATCGCCAAACACCTTTTGAACGGTACCAGATGCATTGCGACCGTAATCGAGAAGTGTATTTTGAGCACGAGCACGTTCGATCGCAATCCTTTCACGCACGAGTTCTGCGATATCTTTCATAATTTTCTTTCATCGGATAATAGAGTGGCGCGACGGGAGCCAGAGAAAGCAACCAACTTTAGGTTACTGGGGCTTTGCACACCTTAACTCTGATTATCAGGTCGATTTGACTTGATAATAAAACTCTTTCACCTGTTATCAAGTATAGTTGACCTGATATTTTTTATCAAGACTATATTAATCAATAAACATTATATATATCTTAAATCTTTTATTGAATAAGTACTATCAAAATATTATTTATATTAAAAATATTATAATATAAAGAATAACAGATGTCAACTCCAGAAAACAGCACATTATTAAACGACGTATTCCGGCCTATTTCGACCAGTGATTCCAGAAGTATATCGACCACTGATTCTGGAGTTTATGGTCGAGTTTTAGCCGGGATAACCGAATGTGATGCTATCCACGCTGCCTCCCACCATCTTCCCGACACCTTACCATTCTGCTATGGCTGGGTGACAGAATATATTTATCAGCCAAGCATCACGATTATTTGAAGATTGCATTTCAACCGCATCGCATATCTACTGATGCGGTTTCTTTATAAGAGTATATTAGTCTTGATAAAAAGATTGTGGATAGCTTTACTGATTCATTACTAAAAGAATTAATGAAATTTATAGAACATAATATTATATTCATATTTCTCTCACATCCATTATAACCTCTACAAACCAATCGTATTTCTTCTTAACCTAAGAATTTGATGATTAGGTATGTAGCTCGTTGAAACGAACTATATGGTTTTCTTAGATAACTTTTTGTTATCTCTAATCTTCTGGCATTTATTAAAGAGCCTTTGAGATATGATTTGTGGATGATTATTATCACTGAGAATACCACCATATCTCATCTTTCCAATATAAAAAGGATTAGAGAGCATGTTTGCTATCCCTTTAATACTCAAAGGGCAGCCGGTAAGTTTCTTTATTCTGAGATATCCATACCCTTTTGCATACAGTTGAAATATTCTCTTCACAATCTTAGATTCTTCAGGATGGATATCAAAAGCATACAATGAGCCCTCTTTTCTAATATATCCATATATAATATGCCCCCCATTCCAACCACCTTTTTGTGCGGTGACTATTTTACCCGTTTTCATCCTCTCATTGATTCTTTTTCTCTCAAACTCAGCGAATGATCCCAGCATTTGAAGGAACAGTCTCCCCTCAGCCGACTGAGTGTTGAAATTTTCTGTAACGGATTGCAGGGCTATCCCCCTTGGATCAAGCTCATCATCGATAAAAATAAGCAGATCCTTGAGGTTTCTGAAGACACGGTCTAATTTGAAAGTCAGAACCAAATTTATAGGATGTGTGTGAATATAGGAAACCATCTCTTTGAAGGCAGTCCGATTTATGGATTTTCCTGATTCTCCATTATCTATAAATATGCACTCCAAACTCCAGCCCTGTGAAATTGCATACGCTTTACCCCGCTCAACCTGAGTGTCAATTGAAGTATTGTCTCGCTGAGAATCAGTACTGATCCGTGCATAAAATATAGCTTTGACCGGTGAGGTTTGTGAGCTATTCATGCCATTTTATACCTTCCTTATTTAAAGACCATTCTATTTTAATTGCATTTGTGCTCATGAGATCAGTTTATTCCTCATTATTCTTCTTATTAGATCCTCCCTCTTCATCCTCCTCCACAAATATTTTTACCGCATCATCGAAAGACGATATGTATTCAATCTCGCCTGAAATTCCTTTTAAATCCCTCATCAGATTGTCCTTCAAAGAAATAAGATCTTTTTTATATCTCTTCACCTTGGTAAAAAACTGATCATATGTCAGGCACAGGACTATTATGTTTTTTTTGGGAATTTTATGAAGATGAGTCAAAAGTTTAAAATATCCTTCACTAATTGTGAGACCCAAAATTAGATAATCAAATAGATTCTCAGAAATCTCGATATAGGTATTGTTGCTTTTTCTATCTTTGAACGATATTTTCGTAAGCTCTTCTAAAGATTTGAACAGCGTATAAATATCCCAATCACGGTCATCCAGACGATCTTCATCAAAAAATAATGAATCACCTTTTAAAGAAATGTATTTTTTATAACCGTCTTCCATGCTATATTCCTCTCCATAAATAAAATCAGGTTATTTTCTGATACGGTCTCTCGAACTTTACTTATTTAAAAGCTAAATGTAATTAATATGCCTTAATAAGTATTTTCATAACTCCGTAAAAATTTTACAGTTCTTTCAAATTATTTTTTTTTGGGTATCAAATTTTTATACCTCAGCTTAAGTAATTCAATAGGATGAATTGTCTTATAGGGAGTAGGAGTATCCTCCGCATATATGACATGATACATGTAGATGTAATATCGAGGCTATCGATAAATAATCAACTAGAGGATCACTAATACGGATTGATTCTTATAGAATGATGTCATAGAGATATATAGTTGAAGGACAGAATTTAGGGTGATTGAATTATTGACAGCCGGTTTTGCGCAAAGATATGAGGGTGGGAAGAAGCCGAAGAGGGAATGATCTTTAGTCCTGTTATTAAATTGTCCTCAAAATTCCTAAAATTTTGCATATAAGCTCGATTTTTATCTTGGTTAGTTATTTGTGTTATCCTGGAAAAAATAAAGATTGATACAGCTCTATACAACGATTCCCTCTGCCTCATGTTATTCATTGGAAACATCATTTCAAAGTCGGACACTTTAGTTTTCCAAGGAAATAGAAAATTTCAGTAACAGCCGTATTGATAAAGCCCCCATTTCATTCCTTTATTCCCAATGTCTCCGGTGGTCTAGTAATAGTGGTCTCAACTTCGGAAAGGTAATACTCACAGATTTCTAGTGAACCATTATTGATAATCTCATTAAAATTGTCCTTACTGGATTCCTTGTTATTGTTTATCATTTCATCTAAATTTTTATTTATCTTTTGTATATATTCGTTCTCTTGATCTTGAAGATTTTCTCTAAACCTTCTTTGAGCCTCAATGAAGTCATCGGCAAACTTTTTTGAATCGAAGTATATGAATTCCTTTCCCTTCGAAAGATGTAAATGCTTACCCCGATAAAGATACGATGAAACATGAAAGTGATTCTTTAAAATAGCATTATGAACGATACCACACCGGCAGCAATCGTATATTAAATATCCGAGTTCTTCATTTTTGTATGCCTTATTAACCTTCCCTATCCATTCTTTTATAAACCACCGGAATCTTTTCCCCACAATATCTCTGCCTCCATTACCCTTATGCAACAACCCGAAAAGGTCTATGCCCATGAAAGACAGAGCAAGATATGGATACGAAGCCTTTATATCCTTTTTCTTTAATTTTTATATGTCTGAGATCAGCATCTTATCTATATATGCCTCTAAGAAACCATTTATCTCTTGTAAATAATTTTCATTATTGCCCTCATGTATTATGCTATCCCCAAATTGATCCCCATTCCCCAAGTTATTGACCATTGTAATCTATCCCCCCCTCTCCGTATCCTCTGAATATATATTTCAGCTACCCCCACAATATACGTTTCTAGGTAAGCATAAAGATATGGCAAAAGAAGAGAGGAAGGAAACAAAGGAAAGATTTTGCAATGGATAAAAGGAGATATGCATGAAAAAGCAGTAAGTAATTAAAGGGAAGGGTTTTTGTGTGGGGCCGAGTGATATTTTTGTGCAATAGTAGGGGCAATTACAGAACAGGAGATTAAGGAATATATAGAGAATCAAACAGATACTCCTGAAGAATTTAAAGTGTTGTGGGATAAAGAAGCATTGCTAACGAGTGATATTTTTGAACATAAGTCGAATGATTTATCCCAATAGTTTAGATAACATCGGTCTTAACAGGGCCTTAGGACTAAAATAATCTACCGACTTTAGCTGGTAGTCATTGGATTTCCTATATAGAAGATATAGAAACTGTCTCGGAGAAAATAATCTCTTTGCTTATTTTTGGTATAGTCACTAAGCAGTATGGATATGTATGTACAGCATCAATTGGGCATTCCACTCCAGGAAGCGAAGATTCAATATTAACTTGTACATAGTTTTTTGTTTCAATCACACTGGTTACACCAATACTGTATCCACCACCGCACTGTTCACCCATAGCGATTGCAATAACCAAATATTTTTCAAAATCAACAAAAGGTAATTGCCCTCCTTGTGTTTGTTACCAGCTAAGATTCCCAGAAATGGAGTGGTTTCGATAGCAAAGTCATGTAAAATCATTTCACCGGTAACATTGCTAACTGTAAGTTGAGCCCACCCATAATAATCTAGATTATTTTTTACTATTTTAAGTGGTAAATATTTTTTTTCTACTCCTGCCCAAGTTCCCCTCCATTTTTCCTCCCATCCATCAGTGATTGACCACCCGATAATTGCTAAATATCCAGAGTAGTTTGACCATTGAATGGAATCATCGATTATATCCATTTCACTGAATACTGGCAACCCTGCTTCGTCTGGAAGAAAACTATGCTCGTGCAAAGTATACACATCAAGTTTAATAGCTTTGTTTGTTTGTGGAGTATTACCTGTACCAGGGTATGAATATGAAAATATAAAATCTGCTTCACCATCATTATCTAAATCTAAAGAATATGATTGACATCGGTCGATCGATACATAAGTATCAAGATGTACAGAACATTTTGCATTTTCATTAGTGCCAAAATATGCTTCTTCATAATCGGTCTGGTTATTTATTACTTCAAGTCTCTTCGTAGTTCTATCACTAAACCCTCCCAGGACTGAACTGTAGATAGTTGTAAATTCGATGTAATTATAATTAATAATAGAATCTATATTATCAGAAGTAGCATTAGCCGTCGGGATATTGATTTCGTCATTTCTGATAATGTCAATAGCATCTTCCCAAGATATGGATAATTCGGATTGCTGCTGTAATTGTCCAAACTGCACAGAATTATCTAAGTTTACCCACTGATTGGATTTTGCAGTAATTGGCAACACTTGCTGATATAGTGTAATATTACCATAATAATTATCAAATGGCTGCAAAAAACCACGCCAGTCTTTATCAAAAGAATCCGGTTGAAATAAATTAATATGGTTTACAAAAGGATTTGAATTAGAAGGAAAATCAATCCAGGCCTCTACTTGAGTTGTATGGAATAATAAAAATATAATCAATAAAACCAGAATAATCAATAAATTATATCTTTGTATTTTGTTGTATATAACACTATAAATCATAATTGAATTTCCCTTTTTCTAATAAAAATATAGAATATAATCTATTATATCAATATCATGTAATGTTAAAATAACATTTTTTAATAAATTTTCTAATTTTACTAACACTTATTTATTATACCATTATTCATTTCCTGTCTGTTATAGAGATGATGAAGGGAAGTACCCCCCACCCCTAATCCCTCTCCTGCTGCTGTTGCCGCTTTTATCACAACATCCGGTAATGAGCAAAGTGTAAAAAGAAAACTAAAAGGATCACCATGGGCCTGGGGTAGATCTTACAACCGTACCGGGACTACTGGCAGGATGTTCATAGCGATAGCTACCAAGCGGATCAATACTATTATAGAGACTTTGACCTAACCAACCAGGCGTACCGAATGTAGCTAATGTACTGACTGCATAACTATAACCTCCAGGTCCACTAAAATTGCTGAGGGGACTTCCAAGGTAATTACCGTTATACCCGACATACCCAGTATTGTAGCTATTGCTATTGTAGCCTATTGAATAGTTAGCAGGATAGCTCTTATAGCCAAGCATAATCTTCGCATAATCAGCATAGTCAGTAACATAACTGTTAGGACCAACTTTATAGCCCTCATAGCCGATGGGAGCACCAAAAGGATAGCTGCTATAATCATTTATATAGCTGCGACCACTATTGGTAGTTGTGTAAGACGACCTTATACTTGCCAGTGGATTAGATAATGAAGATATATCGTAGACTATTCCTGTTACGTCCTGGTGTAATTGGCTCATAGAATAATTTTCAACAGGAATATTGGCATTTGAACCAGCATCCGGGATAGTTGTCAAATAGGGAGAAGGCATGTTCCAGATTTCTCCAACACTGCGTGAAGGTCTTGGATCTTCATCGGATTGAGACACATCTTCTGTATCATTATCAAGATTGATTTGGGATTCCTCCCCATTCATCACAGCATAGTCTTCTAACACCTGAGCTGTTGTTTTATGCACTATACAAATAATACAAAATGTAAAACTGCATATTAGAATTGTCACTAGCCTCATACAACTTTTGTAATTCATTTTATTTTCCTCCCAAATTAGTTCATAATATTTATCAATAACATATATATCATATGCGGTAATGGGATCTACAAATTTTTATAAGGTGCTTTTTAACAATTTCCTTTACCCGCTTTAGCAGATAAGCTGTTTTCTGATGAATACCAATACTTATTGCTCTAATCCTTACTTATTGTATTTGGTGCAGAGCGTTATTTAAAAATCTCTTCATTGTACTCTTAGAAATACCAATTTCCCCAAAAGTCTGCTCTGGGATGTACATATATATGACTATTAGTAGTCGGATCGTAAGCCGTTGTTGGATCAGTCCAAATTAGAAAAGGACTATTATCTAATGGTGAAGAAGGAAGAAATGTTTGTGGTTGACTCTCTTGATTATCTTGCGTATGTTTCATATAAGTCTGTTGCTGATTTATATACCAATCCTTTATAGGGGAAGTTGTTTGTTGAGTTGTCTGGGAGTAGTTGAAGAAATTTGGAAAGGAAAATGAAGAAGAGGGGGTAAAAAGATTTGTATTCAAACTATTGGGCCAGATTTTAGTTGCAGTAAAAAATGCATCGGATGTGGGAAAATAAGAATAAGAAGAAGTACGGTTGGAAGCATCCCATGAGGAAATTAGATCAGATAAAGATACAGTAAACCTATCTGGAATAGAATCTATGGTATCTGAAGAAATAAGGGGATCATTCGTGATGGTTTTTTGGATAAAATAATCATATCCCCCCTGATTATCTGCTATCTCCTGAATTCTGTTTTTTAATTCAGAGAGTTCTTGCGCGTTGCCACTATAATCAATTGCATAAAATTCTTCACTTTGATCACCTTCTTCAATAGTATATTTTCCCTGAACGCTTCCCAGGAGTTTAAGTTGAAAAGAATCTCTTGTTAAAAAAACGAGAACAGTTTCTCCTATTGAGAATTTTGCAAATACTTTTGATGTCCACACTCCAGGAGTATCTATCTTATCTGGTGTAAGGAACACTAAATTATCACCAACCGAAATCTGTTCGCCTTTAGAAAAGATATTTTCTTCAACCTCTAAGGTTATCTTTGTATGAATGTCATAGGGATTAGTTATCAGTTCGGTCTCTATAACATCTCCTATTACAATTATATTGGATTCATTTACGAGTTCCTTGAGTTCATATTGATACATTGATGCATCGAGATAAGAAATAGAAAATAAAGAAAATAGAAAGATTATTAATGTTGATACAATTAACGATTTATTTTTATTCATCTTGTTACCCCCTCTTAATTAATTATTATTTATCAATATAGTAATATTATACAGTATTTACAGAAATTCATCACTTGCCAATTCACTCAGTGGAGAATTAAACTTCCTTTAAAAATTTATTACTACCTTACCTCAATAGACGTAATAGATTCTGTTTTTCCCTCCAAAAAGATTAATTTTCCGAGTTATTTAAAAAAATTATAAACAATGTTGCAAAAAATAGTAAAGATTAGATAGTTAAAACGTTACAAATATGCCAATATTAGAATAAAGATCGATATAGATTGGATTATATCTTATAAAAAAACTCTCCTAAATAAGTTATTAAAATTGTCCATGATATAATAGCCCAATAGATTTTTTATTTTCAGCAATATTTATGAAATTATATAAAATATTTACCAACCTAAAATAAGAAAGAGCCTTTGCTTTTATATTTAGCGATATTATGCACTCAATATATTATACACTCATCATCTACAATATTGGTTAGTGAAAGAAGGAATGGTCTTGAATTTCTTGCTGTTTTTATGATGTGATTGGGTTGTGTTTCAGCTTCCGTTACAGCACAATGTGGGCCAGGGGAGATTTTTATTACTTTCACTATGACATTTTTCTCTGACTCCTCTAAGCCCTCTATTTCTATTGAATACCCCCCTGTAGACTCAGAATCAATCACAGCTACAACGATCTCTTTCTCAAAATCTATGTCAGGGACATTGGTAGGAGGAAACCTTTTGCTATTATGTTTAGACCAGAAATCCACTAATTCCATTAAGGTTTCTATTTTAAACAGTTGTGGTTCACCTAAAGGTATTTCATTATGATAGTCATATCCACTATTATTACCCTTTTCAACAGTCTCAAAATTTAAAAATTATAGGGAAAGAATTTACTCCATAGAATTTTCGCAATCAGTAGATATGTATAAAATATGGGATGCATATATGGATAATCCTTATTGCCTTATTGCTGAGTTCATCTATAAAGCTGATTCTTATTCGAATGGAGTTACGGTTACGGTGAGTCCCCAGACAGCATCGGTTGCCGATCCTTTATATGGAAGAAATGTTGGGGCAAATGTCAATAGTCCTGGTGCAGGTGCAGCAATTCTCATTTTGAAAAATTAGCTAGGATTATTTTCATTTTCAGAGGTTAATAATTTATATTTTCATAAACAG
>JBLIRR010000069.1:0-19394 GCA_049472395.1 bacterium
GATTTGTATTATTAGATGAGAGCGGAAGGATTATTAAATTCCTCACTGACCAAAAGCTCAGAGAATATAAGTTTGATGAAAAAGGTAACCTTAAAAAAAGATAACAAATCGATCCAGGGAGCGGCCGACAAGGCCTTAATCTCGCAGGTGAAAGTCCTGTCGTATTAATTGCCCGATTCAGATACGTAGCGATACCACAGTTCGTGTAGAGTAATCACACGTTCATTGCGTGGTGTAAACGTCCCGACTGCCCTGATACATGAAAGAATATCAGCGGTAGGAGCAATTGGGGGGGCTAGCAAGTATGGGAGCTTGAACATAAAGGAATGACTGCAGCCTCGTAATATGTTCGTCATTGAAATTGCTATAATGGCGGTAGTCTCGCGTGCCGAACTTGTTTGAGCGAAGGTGAGGCTGATATTTACTGGGAAGAAACGGATAAAAGCACCAGTGAAGAGTGGCGGGGTAGGGGTCCAGGCACCTATACACAGATTAAGGAGATAACGTCGGGAAGGGCCATCTGTCAGCAGGGACTGACAACAACCTGTAAAGATCCTTTGTAATAGGGACAACAGCAGACAAAGGGAGACATTTGGTCTGGCCCATGGGGAAAGCTATGGTCGCCAACCGGGCTCGGGAAAACCGACCGTCCGGGATGAAAACGGGGGCTTACGGAAACGTGGATGTATTAGGTAGTAAGGGAAAGTTTCGGGTTTGCGGTATCCCGCTGATCAAAACCCGACCTGACAGAGGTATGAGGGGCATCACTGTTGGGATTAAGAATAAAGCCACCTCCTGTCTCCTTTCGTGGAGATGGCCGGAAGATAAGGGGTACCGGCAGATCAAGAGCCCTGGCGCTGATAGGCACCATGCCCACCTAACAGCGATCCTTAGCTGAGATGAGCGAGGGAAACAAACAAGAGGCATGTTCGAAAGCTACCGGAAGGGAGCGACGAGTGAACCGACCGGGAAGGGCAGAGGTAGTCTTAGCGGAGCATAGTACCGATGTTGCTGTAAATGTGCGGTGACGGGAAGGTGGGGAACTGAGGCCCAAGGGACCCACTGAAGGGAAGGCGAAGCCGGGCATGACACACGTGATAAGGGAACTACAGGAGAGACTTTGAACTCACAAACTGTATCAACAAAACTTGCACGGATTGCAAAACTTTGATAGGGTAGCAAATGTCATGCGTCAAACTGGGTTGTCGCCTGTTTGATTTCTGAGAAATCAGAACTGAGGAACCGGATGAGGGAAATCTTCACGTCACGTCCTAGGGGGCGCGGGGGGCGCGAGGCCACCAAGGTTCCCGGTATTGCTCAAATGTACAGCAAAGAAAAAATAAGAGAAGTTGAAAAAGACAAAAAATTGTGTAAATTGCTTATTAAATTTATTATAGACAATTTCTTATCTTTTTTTGGATTTATTATAGCATTATTGTACAAATGATTATCTCTAAAGAGAATTATTAAACATTATTTGATTCTTAATGAATTGTTGGACATTTATTAAGTGTAGAAGGAGATCAGCAATGAAGTGTTCGGTTTTTCTTTTGGTCGCTCAAGTATTCTTTCTCTCGACCCAGAGTGCTGCGGTTCCCTCCAATTCATATCTTGTTTCTTACTTTAAGAAGGTACGTGATCATTGTGAATGGAGAGTCTACGATGTCAAAAAGAGTGAAGATAGGACCTTCCTAAAGTTACCGAAACAACCCGAAGAGGTGTACTGGGATCGTGAATTCTCCAAGGCCTACTACATCATGGCTTGCAATATCTATTCCGTAGAATGGAAGCTTAACTCTGTTCCCCAGGAAATGGGCTCATTGCCTGAATTCATTGCGAGCAGTTTCTTTCGTCTATGGCTTGCCGCAGATACTCATCGTTTGAGGGTAGCAAGTTATCATATCCTTGATGAAAAGGATGTTGTGTACACTGGGGACGGGAAAGAGAGGAAAGGACGGTTCTACAAATTTCAAGGGAGGGAAATAGACTCGGCCGGCCAGCCTATTTTGGGCCAACCGAGCCTGGTGGCTATATGGGAGTTGGATCGTGATTCAAAGTGGGACTTAGTGAATACAATACCTACGTCAGACTTTGCGTGCGATACGTTGGGATATAGAGTATTGAGGAAATTGGAGCAGGGCGTATCGATGAGTGAGAGATTGAGCTCCCGGCGAAGGTTCAGGACAGGGGAAAGGGAACCCTATGTTATTTTGGAAGAATTGAACGATCGCGATCCTTATTTTACAGCGGTGGTTTTTTTCCCATCGCGGTTTGATGGTCGATATGGATATTGTGGTAAGTACAATGGGTTTGGTGATGGCTTTTACGAATCCGTTACTGTATCCAAAAAAGAGGGGAATGGATACACGGAGTTGGCTAAAATTAGCCCCCAATGCAAGGGTCACGTTGACTTTGAGGAAAACGGACCGTATGTCCTCTTTGGGGAAGCAATCTGGAGTACCTGGTTTCCCAAGCATATAGAGCTTAAGTGTGGGCAGCTGTTTCTAATTAAGTCGGGACAGCTTCTTAAGAGGTTTTCTGAAAATGAGAAGTCAATGATATGGGTCGATGACTTTGATTAGCGTGACGTCCAACCAAATAAAGCAGACATGAACTCAAGGTTGCTTTTTGTGGTGCGGTATTTACTGAGAGTTCATGCTGCTTATTATAACCGTTATCGCATTTAAAAATAAAAACATAGGAGGGAAAAATGGATACTAACAAGCTTTTGGAGTTCCTTGAGGACCAAAACGCCCTGATAGAAGCAAATGCAGCCAGTTCTGCATATGTTATGCGGACGATATTCGAGGCGACTGAGAAGCTACAATCTTTCGAAGGGCGGAAAGACCTTGCCCCCGCTATCTTGGCAAGAATTGAGCAATTAATAGAGAAGCCAAGTAATCCAGTATTTCTTGGAGCTTGCCTCTACGCCCTTGAACTTACGAGAGACAAACCCAAGATCCGCGCTGCAGTTTTGCATGTTTTAGAAAAAGATAAATTTAGAGACGATCCACTCATTGGTCAGCTTGCCGGAGTGATCGGCTTCAATCAAGTAGAAACCAAGAAACATCTTACCCCTGGTACTTTCCTCACAACAGATGAGTTACAAAGTGTAGTCGAAGCACTTAAAAAAGAGGAGGGACAAAAATGAGCCATCGGACTCTTACAACTGCAGCCAGCACAGTAGTAAATCACAGCCACCCGGATCAAACATGGGAACCAACACCTTCGGAAAAAGCCTCTACTCAGGCGTACGCTCTGGCCAACTATCCCGGTATCCAAGTGCTACACTATATTCATTTGGATCATAGCTCAGAGGAACTTCTTCCGACTCAACGTTACAACTGCTGGGGCTTCACCTTCAATCCCCGTCAATGCTGGATTAGTTCTGGGACTGATGTGCAGAACATCCTGAATGACAATGGTACGCAGGTGTTTTCGCCTAATATCCGCATAGGTGACGTCATCTGTTATCGTAATAGCAGTAATGTCATTACTCACACGGGGAGGGTCTGGTCTGTCGATGCAGCTGGTCAGCCTGTTCTTATTCAGAGTAAGTGGGGTGGTTGGGGAGAGTACCTACACCCGCCACTTACCGTCCCCGCGAGCTACGGTACCAACGTAACCTATTGGCGAGTCACGCCTTTGACGGGGAAAGGTGATGCTTGGCACAAAGACAACACAGCTGACGACCGTTTGCCCTATCCGCCAGGTATTAAATGGTTAAGCCCTGACCTGTGGTGCAATAACAGTGGCGGGACACTTCACCAAGACCCCGTGCGAGGTCAGCCCAACCAATTATATGCACGGCTCCACAATGCTGATACCTTGCCTATAAGTAATGAGACAGTGCGTTTCTACTGGGCAGACCCTAATGGGGGGATACCACATTCCCAATGGCACGACATCGGAACCGCTACTGTAAGTGTCTCCCCGGGTCTCGCTGCTATAGCCGGACCGGTCTCTTGGATCCCTGGAGCAAGCGTACCTAATCACGCTTGTTTATTGGCTATTGCCGATACCGGAGACGACCCCTGTGCATCGGCCACATTGGACCCTATTGTGTGGCCATACGATATTGCGCGTGACAACAATGTAGTTCAGAAAAATATTTCAGTTGTTACACTGCCACCTTCCCCAAGCCCTAAACCAATTCCGCTTCCTTTCACGGCTTTGAATCCGTATCCAATTAAAAAGCCGATCGAAGTGCGCTTGGAGATGCAGCAGGTCGAGCCGAAAGAACTTGATACGTTAGCGCTAGACCTGAAGGACTTTAGTCCTGATTTCAAAGAACATGCCAAGAGAGGACATTGGCTGCCTTCAGCGATCCGACCTCGGCCGACTATTTTTCAGGCATTCCTCTTGTTTCTTCTGGAAATACTTCGGATACCATTTCGGCTATTGCAAATAATCCCTCCAAAACCTGTAGCTCTAGAATTAGGATTTGAAGATGGTTTCCGTCATTTTAAGATGCACCGCATATCAGATAGAGGGATGATACTTAAGTCAGCTCCTGTAGCATTTGCAGAAGGCGGCCGTTTTTGTTTGATGTTTATCCCGAGCAAAGCACTAAGGCCGGGTCAGACTTACAGAATCGACGTCGAGCAGCGTGTAGATGGGGTAGTTACTGGTGGAATGACCTACCTGATAGTGGTAACTCAAAAAGAAGAGCGACAAAAATAATTCTAGTGGAATGGCCGATATTGCATAACTTTGGGCTCCAGCCGACCGCTAGCTTCGCTCTCGGCGGCTGAGCCCTATCTGTAAAAGTATTCAATATGAGAGCGCCTAGAGATTCTATCCAAATGCCTTATAAAGAAAATAATGAATTAACTAGATGGGAAAATTCAGGATACTATCCTTCACAGATTATCAGCAAAGTAGTTTTAGAGCTAAGAGGGAAATATATAAATAAAAATGATGATATAATTCTTAGAATGCTTTCGTTTCTTTTTATAATTGTAGGAATAAACTGTATTACCGAGATCTGGATTAAAGATATTCCTTTATCAATAAAATCATTAAATGGATGGGAATTAATAGGTTGTTTTTTTCTTTTTATGGTACTTGGTATTGTTTTGTTATTGGCATCATTTATTTTCTATGATTTTACCGACAAATACATTCACTGTTATGGAATCTTTAAAAAACAATTATGGTCGATTAAGAAACAACTCATTGATAAAATAGAATTAGTAGCAGAACGTGAACGCTTTTATAAAAATATATTCATTTATATTACCCATGAAGGTAAAGTAGATAGAATTCCGCTAAATAATCGCACAAAAAGACATATTGAAAAAATATCCGGCCTACCTATCAATAAGTTTATTGTTCAAACTATTTATCCAATGAGTCCAAAAATTACTTTTGGCAATGTATTAAACATCTTGGAAGTCTTGGCAATAATTGCATGGATAATTTATCGAATATTCTTAATTTTATAATATATTAGAGAGAAAATAATATAAAGATAAAATTGAAAAAACATAGACAACGCAATGCTTGTGCCAAGATAAATCCAAATCTTTGGGATTAGGCGATAAGCTTATGAAATTAGATAATGTTACCCAGTGGGTGATTCCCGAGCTATGAATCGGGAAAGCCCCACCTGTTTAAAGTGTAGCCGACAGGACAGTAGTGAATCTCACGTGTAAACCTAGTAATAGGAGTGCGAAGCTGAGTGGATCAAGGATACAGGCTGTGTGATCGAGCCCCGAAATATGTATAGTCGTGGACATTGGATAATCCATTAGGATCTTAGAGGGAGAAAGCCGACGCTGTGCATTGAGCGGAAGGCAGCAGTCCTGGATAGGATATGGCGATGTATTCAGGACACCACCGGGGTCTGAGAGCAGGGCATATACTCATAGGGGTAGCTTGGGAACTTGGGAGAGCCAACTGTTTCCTAGGAGAAAATAGCCGGATGGTTTGAAGGGCACCGGGATGGTCGCAATGCCCCGGCGCTGATAAGGCAGCTTAAGCCTGATCAGCGAGCCGTAAGATGGGAAACAAATGAAATGAAGCAACCTAGGTATCGGGGGACGAAAGCGAAGAGCGAAGGAGCCCGAGATGAGCTTTTGGCAGTCTTAGCGGATCATAGTACCGAAGGTCAGGGTATAATAACTAAGACCGGGAAGGTGGGGAACCGATGTCCAAGGGAACCATTGTAGGGAAGGTGAAGCCGGGCACAGTGTTCTGTTGGAGGGAAATACGAGAGGTACATCGGGACCGCAAACTGTATAAACAGAACTTCAAAGAATTGTGAAGAAGGCATCTATGCCTCTTGGACAGCAAAGTTATGCACCAAAAGGGGTGGTTCCTTTTTGGTACCCAAGAAGTTGGGGCCGAGGAACCGTATGAGGAAAACCTTCACGTACGGGTCTGTGCATTAGAAAAAAAAGAAAGTATTGAATCATAAACCAAAGGAGAGCTTATTATGGATACTATTGGAATTGCTGCAATGATAGTTTGCGGAATGGTTGTTAACGTAATTCCAATGTTTCTTTTCTTCGAAATTTATTACTGGGAAAGAAGCCGAACCAATATATCAAAGCCATCTCAGAAAGGTTTTCTAGCGAGTTTTATTTTTGGATTAGGACTTAGTTTTATTTTTGGATTAGGATTTACTGATTATTCCTTTAAATCTGCTAGTGGAGAATCTAGTCTTGTTTTCCCAGTCTTTGCACCGTTTATTATCTTCGGATTTATGATTACAGGATTTCTAATAGCGTGCCTTTATATGTCCCACAACAAGCCCTTACTATTACGGAGAAGAAAGAAACTGAATGAGAATAAAAAGATTAATAAATCTAATAATTATTGTACAAGATGTAATAAAATAAGAGAACATAGTTTAGAAGGGAAATGTCTTGAATGTGGTAATAGATTGACAACTATTGAATAATTATTAGGTACTAGACCTTACAACAACATTTACTATAGCTGTAACAAATAAAGAGGTCACCGAATCATGCGCTACACTTATCCGAAACCATAGACAGGTCTTGTTTGCTGTTTTCGGTCGGTTAACTATGCATTAATCTAATCGTCAAAGATAATTTTTGGCTATATAGGTAGTTTCGGCCAGATGTGCGAAACATACGTTAGCTTAATAATTAAGATCATAGCTGTAGCAAATTGATTAATGAAATGAAACTATAGATTTTACTGATTACACCGATTAATCAATAATGTTTGCCAATCCAAAACGCCTTCTCCCCTATATTATGTGAATTATATATTGTTTATAATACTCCACAATAATTATATAGAAGGTAACGGATTTGTTAAGAAAGCATTTTATAATCCAGCAATTCTGTTATGTAAAGGCAAACGAAGTACAGGCTTGCTTTCACGAAAAAGTTTATCCTTTCCAAAGGCGGCGGGCCGATCTGGTATGCCTGGAAGGACACACTGCACTGGCAAACGCTTCAGGATATGATGAGATCGGCAGCAGATGATCCTGGAGCCCACATATGGAATCTTACACCACTGATTGACGCTCCCGGTGAATATGGGCGCACCGAGTATCGATTTGACTGGGAAAGGGAGTGGCGTCACGTAGGGAGGTTGAGTTTCCGGCCAGAGGAAGTGGAATTCCTTCTGATTCCTGAAGTGCTCCATAGTGCAGCGTATGCATTCTTTGAAGACGCCCGTTACGCGAGAATCTTGGGCCCTCATACTTCTGTCCCTATGTGGACCCGTTGTGGAGCAGAGAACGCATCTTGACGGAACTCAACAAATAGGTGTGCCATTGATAATCTTTATATTATGAAATATACTTTAATAAGTGATCATTTAAATAAATAAAAATAACATGCTCTTTTTTGAATGGGACCCCACTAAGGCAAAAAGAAATTTAGAAATTCATGGTGTTCCCTTTGATGAAACTAGTACTGCATTTAAAGATCCCATTTCTTTGACTATTTATGATCCATTACATTCAGAAGATGAAGATAGATTTGTTCTAATTGGGAACTCATTTAATAATAGACTATTAATTGTTGTACATACTGAAAGAGCAGATAATATTAGAATAATTAGTGCAAGAAAAGCCACTAAAAAAGAGAGAAAATATTATGAAGAAAATAATTAATGATCCTGATATGTTAGAAGAATATGATTTCAGTAATGCTATAAAAGGAAAATATGTAAAAAGATATGAAGAAGGCACTAATGTAATAGTAATTGATCAGGATGTAGCAAAATTTTTTCCAGATCATGATTCAGTTAATCAAGCTCTTAGGTCAATAATTCAAATAATAAAAAATCAGAAAAATAAAGTAGCTGAACCAAGCAATACACGCTGACAACACTCAACGCCCTTTTATTAGAAGGCTATTTTCATTATTACACAAGATTTTTAGATAAAGCTTATATCCGTTGTGTCGTGTTGGCAGGTGATTGCTAATGTTAAGCGTCTAGAAACAATTTTAACAAGGAAGCTCTTTTTTGAAATTAAATAAAATTTTTATATTAATTTATTTTATAATAATTTTCTACTTTGTGCCCAGCAAAATTTTTGCCCAAATAACCCCAGAGAAAGATAATCCAATTTTTATTCAGGATCTTCCAAAATATGATTTAAAAATAGCTAAAAAAATAACAAAACCCAAAGACTACATTAATTTTATAAACAATCTAGATAAGGACAACATATATTCTATATCAGTTGCTGTAAAAATCTTAGATGAACAAGAATTCTCAACTAACGGTTTTGATGAGATATATTTTCAGTTTGTTGATTTCTATTACACGATATTGAGTAAAACCTATGAAAATATAATCGCCAAAGTAGAAGGACAACTGTGGGAATACCCTGATAGTTTAATTGACATTGATGTAAAAGAAGTAAAAGAAAAGCGGGTTAAAAATTTTATTAAATTGCTTGACGAAAACTATTGCACACTTTGCAGCACAGAAGGTGGATATTTCATATGTGAAAAAAATGATGCTTTAAGAAATATCTTTGCAAACAAAGTATCACCGTCAATAAGTGAGTTTTTAAAAATAAGAGAAAAGGAAATGCATAAGCAGTTCTTTGAAGATGCTACATTAGTCATTTCTTTTAAAGAACTAGGAGAAAGAATAGTAACTTGGGAAGACTTTTTAAATAAATATAAAGAAGATAAAATAAAGGATGAAGCAGATAGATATCACAAAATATATCTAAGTACCTTCTTGATTGGTTTTAATAATGAGCCAACAATAGAATATGACTATTCAGAATCGAAGCCGATAGGTTTAGAGTCAGAAGTAGAAAAGGCATATGCCTATATTATTCAAACATATCCCAAAACGAAAGTAGCTGCTCTTTTAAAAGAGTATATGGCCTTATTGAAAGAGAAGAACTATGACATTAGTAAATTAAAAGATTTTTTTAAAAGTAAGGATATAATAGAAACCAGAGCTATTCAATGGTTCCATAAGTAAACGCTTAACAAGTTAATGCACCAGACTGGTGACCCGTTGCGACCTCCTTTGTAAATCGGGAATAAGCTGTGGAGTCACCAGGCGGCTCAGCGTGACATTAGGCTAAAACAATGGAACCGAATAAGATTCAAAAACTGATTAAACGTCATAAGATTCAAAAGCTGATTAAACGTCTCTACAAAATATTTTCGGTTTATAATGCTGATGGAGTTATGGGATGCACATACTGCTATTCGCCTACAGAAATTGATTATTATAGCGAAACTCCACTTCATGCTATAACTGTCGACAAGGCAACTTCTTTATTATATGAAACGGGAGACCACTGGAACAGTGAAGAAGCATACAAACATTTTCTGCCGAGAATGCTGGAAATTATGGGGCCTCAATTCAAAGTTGAGGATATGTATACTGGTCATTTATTTGAAACGCTTCTTTATCATAATTTTAAATCATGGCCAGAAAAGGAAAGAAAAGTTGTTATTGAATATCTTATAGAGATAAAGCCTTTCATCAATTTCTATGATGATGAAGATCAGGAAGATTGGGACAAAGGGATGGTAAATATAGGAGATGCCTAACGAGTCACTGAACCCGCCCTCACTAAGCTGGCCGTGAATAGTGAAGAGCCACCTAAACCGCCGTGAGGCGGGTTACTTCCAACGATAAGCCTAAATAAATATGAAATGGGATAAAGTTAAGCATCATTTCGAATATGACGACGGCGCATTAATCGATATCTACTTTAATGGTATGAATGAAGATGCCTGGATAAGGCTATTTAGTTGGTTGAAAAATAATAAAAATTTAAGTTCGGTGAATTGTTATGATCCATTAAAGGATAAAAACTATGAAAATTTCCCAGAAAACATAAATATGCTAATCAGTGAAGAAGGCTTTTATTGTTTTACCTCATTGTCAATTGAGGGTATTACCTTGTTTTTACGATTCTATACAAAGGATGAACTAGAGTGCGACATTTCACCGGAAGAAGTTAAGGATGAAAACCAATTGAATAAGCTTTTTAGTGTATTGAGCAAAATAAAAAGTATTACGGGCGTACAAAGTTATTTTATGTGTCCTGAAAATTATAAAAAAGGTACATTTAATATAGATGGCGTATTTGTAAAATGAATATGGCTTATAACCAAGCAGTTAACGAGACCAGCTTGGTCTGGGCCTAAAGGTAAGTATTTTTTGCTTCCTGTAGGAAGATTATTATTGTAGGCAAGGCAGTTTTGGCTGCTGGCTCGTTACTTCATCGTTAACTGTAAAATTATGAGATTTCTTTGTAGAAAATGTAAGTTACCAATTACCAAGGATCTTACAGAACTAAAAGATTATAGTGTATTATGTGAGGAAGATGGGAAGGATTTTCTTCCAGAAGGGGTTTTCTTCAAAAGTGATGGAGAATACTATACAGGGTCAGAAAACAAAATCATAGTAAATATAAAAGATTTAATAAATTCTGAAAGACATCCTGACTCCAGCAGGCTGAATGGTTGTTGTGGTTTAGATGGCTTAGATGGAATCAATACAATATGTAAAAATGGGCACGAAATTGGTACTGAACGTTCAGATTGTTGGATGTCACATTCAGTAATTTTAGAACTAGAAAACATTGAAATACAAGAAAACAGCTAACAAGACAGTGGAGTGGATCTGGCACGTTTTGTGATGCTTGCCCAGTAAGACCACTGTGGATTACTGCAACACTGAAATGGATTGTTGGTGATATACCATGCGTTATTAGCTAATAGCTCGTTCACTATACCCCAATTTTATTAACTGATATGATTAATCCAGCGGGTATTAATCAGCTATGGTGATATACAAAACATTATTGGCTATAAGTTTGCTCACTATACTCTCCTTCAGTATTTGTTAAATAATCTATCCAGACACACTTCACCAGCTAACGAACCGTTCCAGTGGACCGAAGCCGCAGGCCTATTTTGCTATCATGCTTTTTCGTGCTACAATACATAAATTGTTAAAGGTAATACTTTGTATTTAGGCGGCTTCGGCCACTGAACTTTACATTATATGAAAAAAATAAAGAAAGAAAAACTAAAAAAAATTATACAATTTGATAATTTTGTTCAGAGATGGTGGCACCTTCCATTTATAGGAATCATTATTATATTACTTATCTTGTATCAAACATTAGAACAAAAAGAATTAATAAAAATCATTTTAATTGTTTGGTTCTGCATAGGTGTTCTTATTGGCGTCTTTAGTCCTAGACTAAAAGAATGGATGACAAATAAAAAACCGAGATGAAAATAAAATACATATAACAAATGGCATGAAGTCGGATGTGGATTCCACTACGCTCCCTCCACGCCGGTGATGCCAAGCGTTGGGTGCGAACAGAAGGAAGATATGACAAAGATCCAAGTCGTTGACTATGATCCATCGTGGCCGCGCCTGTTTGAAACCGAAAACATTCTCCTGCGTCAGACGCTTGGCGGCATAGTTATCGAGATCCACCATATTGGAAGTACGGCTGTGCCAGGTTTAGCCGCAAAGCCAATCATCGATATTCTTGTCGAAGTCACAGACTTGGCCACGCTCGATGCGCGCAATGGCGATATGGAAGCCATTGGCTACAATCCCAAAGGGGAATTCGGGATTCCCGGCAGAAGATACTTCCAGAAGGGTGATGATAAGCGCACGCATCAAATACACGCGTTTGTATCTGGCGATTTCAACGTGACCAGACATATTGCGTTCAGAGACTATTTACGATCGAATCCGGCTGTTGCAGTAGAGTATGGCGAGTTGAAGAAGAGTGTTGCGAAGACATGCAATAATGACATTGAGAAGTACTGCGATGGTAAAGACGCCTATGTGAAGCAACATGAGGCCATCGCAGTGAAGCAAAAGGCATCCAACCATGCAATGCACTCGCCCGGAACCGCTGGCTGATTTTGCTATCAGGAATAAATCATATTATAATAAGCTATTTGACAATGAACACCCTTTGTATTGCAGCGGTTCCGGCGAGTGATCGCAAACATTATACTGCTCAAATGTACCATAAAAAAGTAAACTTTTATAAAATCAATACGTTAAAAAAAGCCGGCTTATTCATAGAAAATGGCAAGAGCAAAAAAATTCGCTTTTTTGGGGAAAAAGTGGCGGAAATTGCAGATTGATTAACGATAGATAAGAAAGGGCTAACATAGTGAAAATATCTATAAGTAGAATGATGCAAGTTTCAGAGAGAACAGGTAAAATTTTTTACTTATCAATATGTATAATAATAGTTATTATATTTATAGATTGTTCTGCACATGCCGGCAAGCTAGATAATTTCGAAAAAGATTTTGAAAGGGAGAATAGAGGGAAAGAAGATACGCAAAAATGTCGAAAATCGGGCGATTCCTGTGCTGGATGCCTCGGGGATGTCATTGGAGATATTTTATTTTCCATACTTTGTGGTAATGGGCCGACGAATTCCCACATAGAATGGTCCGATCCAGCATATGATGCATATATGAAAGAGGAATCTAAAAAACGAAAAGAGAAGGGGGTGAGAGAAAAAAATCAGCGGATTGAGGATTCATTAGCGGTTCGGAAAGCTCCAATTAAGGAACGAGAGCCTCGTGAACTTGGATATCCCTTAAGTCCATTTTTTAGGATTGATATAGGATATCAAAATGTGGAATCAGATATCTATGCTACTGATTCGAGGATAGAAGGCGGCTATGGTCTTATTGGAGCTCAATTCAGGAAAACAGTTTATATGGAAGATACTCCTTCGGATGAACTGAGCATAACTCACATCCATGCCCTTAGCCGCATATTATTTGGCGGTGGAAAGGAAGAGGTGTTGGAAATAGATATGGGGATCGGTGCATCAATTATTAATGGTGATAATACAAATAGCGGGATTTCATTTTCTTCCGCCCTCCTTTTTTATCCATTAAAAATCGTGGGATTTGAGTTTAGGCCATGCTGGTCGTCAATCAACGATAATTCTCTTAGCGATTATGATATGGGCTTATTATTCAATTGGCTTTATGTTTCCCTTCGAATAGGCTATCGTTGGGTTGAAAGCGAAAATGAGTCTCTTAATGGTTCTTACGTCGGTTTTTCCTTTCGGCTCTAAGGGGAAGAATCGGTATCATTACACAAGGCAAGGACAAAAAAGGTAATGGTCTTAGAGCATTTATCGTTAAATAAGTAGGGCCTTTTGAAAGATACTGATCAAAAAAACCAAAAGATTTTCCAACTGGCAAAATGAAGGAATCATATCTCGGCAAATCTGAGCAGAAAGAATTAGCCAAGCACCAAGGAATGAATAGATTCTATTTAATCACTTTTATAGCTATAATAATATCTGTTATCTTATCCGAATTAACACATAATTATGACCTTGAAATATTAACTTTAATTGATGTGATATTATTCTCTATGACCACAATTTTGATTTCAGCTTCTTTGATGTTAGCAATAAAGAGTATTATAAAATGGAAGATATATACTATGCCTCTTGCATTATTATTCGGGCTCTTATCCTGTTTTATTTATTTTAAACTGTTTAAATTCACTTTTGCTGACATTGGAGGTGGCGAAGGGGGCATGATATTTGGAGGCATTTTTGGTGTTTTAGGAAGTATAGCTGTAGGTCTCATGTCAATACTTGTTAATTTTTTAACCTTATTTTTTTTTAATACTTAATCAACTATTTAAGTTCTGACTTCATTTCTAAAATCGGTTATCAGCACATATGTTATTACTTTATACTCTCAATAATTCGGAGTCTCTAAAATACGTGTCTGTACCAAACATCTATTGAGGGTCTAATTGTAGCACAAGAGATTTCTAGTGCTATGCCCTAGAAAATATATTGTACCCTCATTCCGGCTGTATCAAAGCAAGGGGCTTAGATTAGTATGAATAATCCAATTCGTGACTTTTCCATTTTGGTGGGTTGTATTCTGCTTGCAGTTTGTATATTTGGTCTTCCAGTCGGGTATTTAGAAAACTATCGTCACTTTGGGCATCCTATCGGACCTCAAGACGTAAGAAAAGCTCACTCTTTTGAAGGAGAATCTATTGACTACATCGCTCGAAATGGTACAAAGAACTTAGATGCCTGCAGCTCAAGAAGATGCCTCGTATTGGGGTATCTTGGGCTTTGGTCTTGTGTGGATTGTGGTACTTCTTATTAGTTGGAGTAATTAAATCCACTGACATCAAAGTTCTTGCACTCGCATCAATCTTTTTTCTTCTCTCTCAGGCCTACGCTGGGCCGTATGATCCATGGCGCGGCAGATACTTTACGATTTGTGCGGTGTTTGCTGTCCCAATTATTGGCGTATCCTTGCACGCAAAAAACCGATTTGTTTGCGCATATTTGCTACTTATTGTCTTGATAGGTTGTATTTCTGCTGTATCGGCAGTTGTGTGCATGGTTAATAGTACACTCATCTCTCTAAATTACCAGGACAAACACATAACATCCATATTTACTATGGATAGGATGGAACAGTTTACGAGAAACAGAAGGCGTTATTGTGAGCCTAAGAGGAGTTTCGTATGCCAAAAACAGGACCATTTGAAAAATATAGCGATGAGTACGATGAATGGTTTAAGAAAAACATCGATCTATATGAAGCTGAATTGGAAGCAATCCGCCAGCTTCTCCCTCCTCCCGGTGCGGAAGGTATGGAGGTGGGAGTCGGCTCAGGGAAATTTGCTGCGCCATTTGGCATAAAAATCGGTGTTGAGCCTTCAGAAAAGATGGCAGTCAAAGCGAGAATGCAAGGCATTGACGTTTATCCAGGAGTGGCAGAAAAGTTACCTTTTCCCGACTGCAGGTTTGATTTTATACTTATGGTGACTACCATCTGCTTTGTTGATGATATCCTCAAGTCTTTCAGAGAGGCATTGAGAGTATTGAAGATCAGTGGGTGCATTATTGTAGGATTTGTGGACAAAGAAAGTACACTTGGCAAACAGTATGCTGAGAGAAGAGAAAAAAGCAAGTTCTATAAAGATGCCACATTTTTTTCTACCCAAGAAGTGATAAAATATCTAAAAGAAGCGGGCTTTGGGATAATAAAAATCGTGCAAACCCTTATTCCAGGAGAATTGCCAGAAATAATAATGGATGATTTTGGGAGGGGTGCTTTTGTTGTAATCAAAGGCGTGAAACAAGATCGGCAATAACTAGCGCTTCACTGGATAGAAACCGCAGGCCGATTTTATGTTATGTTCGGCTGTGGTTAGATACCTTGTGTGTATAAGACATTTGTGTGATGTATAGAATGCGCCTTTATCAACACGTGCGAAAAAGTGAGTGTTGTTTGGCCGCCCATTATTTGATTATGACAAAAGGAGGCTGTATGGTTTTAGAGGATCAGAAAAGTTTTATCCTGGAATATATGGAAAAAGTATGGAATAAAGCTGATTCGGTAGCTTTCGATGAGCTCACAAGTGAGATGTATACGTATCATCTCAGTGGTCAGCCGCCTTGTGACAAAACCGCTATGCAACAATTCCTGAAGGCCGTTCATGGAGCGTTTCCAGACTGGCACTTCCAGATCGAAGATATCATATCCGATGGTAACACTGTTGTAGCCCGATGGATTGGCGCAGCTACGCACCAAGGTGTATTTCATGGTATACTCCCAACGGGAAAACAAATCTCTGTGTGCGGGATAAATATTTACAAAATCGAAGGCGATAAGATCATAATAATAAATTTCGTGACATTGTTAAGGAGAATGAAGAAATTATCAAAAAACTCGGCCTTCAGAAGAACCATACAGTTGCTGATTTTGGCAGTGGAACGGGAGCATTTGCCATACACGCATCACAACAATGTGCAAAGGTTTTTGCCATCGACATCTCACTTGTCATGCTGGATTACACAAAATGGAAAGCCCAAAAGCAGGGTATTAATAATATTGTATTCTCCCATGGTGGATTTCTCACATATAACCATAAAGATGCTCCCTTGGATGCAATTTCAACGAGTATGGCACTTCACCATTTACCTGATTTTTGGAAACAGGAGGCCCTTCGCAGACTTCACGGGATGTTGAAAGATGGAGGACGGTTGTTCCTGCAAGATGTTGTGTTCTCTGAAAAAAATTATAACAATAATATTCCTGCATGGATTGACATTCTTACCAAAAAGGCAGGATCAGATATGAGGGAAGATGTCAGCAGACATGTAAGGCAAGAATATTCGACATTCACTTGGATTATGGAAGGTTTACTCGTCAGAGCAGGTTTTAGTATTGAGGAGAAAATATTTCAGGATGGAGTATTAGGTAAATATTTGTGCACAAAGATCACCTCATGATGCAATATACGCGAACCATGCAATTCATCTGCTGCTGAACTTTGATGCTTGAACCAGAACATAAACAATGATAAAATTTTTTTAATGTTTTTAAATACTCAAGTGATAGGAGATTACTATGGGATTAATTGCACATTCATCAAATATTAGCCGTTATCAGGTAAAGGATCATGTCCCTCAAGATTACCGGGGGCAATATTTAGAAAGGATTCGAAGTCACGCTTTTCGGCATATTGAGGAGAATTCTGATGTAGATCGTTCTGTGGGGTGGGTAAACATCATGAATATTTTCGATAATGAATTTCAGGGAGAAGAATGTTTTAAAGATGAGTTTATTGCCCTGAGCTTACGAATTGATACACGGCGTATTCCCTCATATGTTTTAAAACAACGATGCAATGAAGCAGAAAAAGAAAAGAAGGCCGCTATAGGGAAAGATTTTCTCTCTAAGAGCGATCGTGAAGAGATTAAAGATATGATAAAAGTACAGTTGTTAAAGAGAATTATCCCTAATATACGTACATTTGATATGATTTGGAATATCAAAAAAGGAGAGATTTTCTTTTCATCGTTTAACGACTCTATCAGTGGTGAGTTCCAGGAATTATTTAAGAAAACCTTTGACCTTAATGCGCTTCCCCTGTTTCCCTATTCTATTGCAGAGAACATTTTCAATGAGGAGCAAAAAAATATGCTTGAGGAAATTTCCTCGGAGATTTTTACACTTTTTACCCCAGAGAAATAAAGGAGATAGTGCATTATGGACGTGATAAATTTAGTAAAAGATAAAAAATTTTTAGGCAGGGAATTTCTTACATGGTTATGGTTCCAAAGTGAGTGTAACGAAGGTGTAATGACGCTGGCAGATGCCCAATCCATTGAATTATGGATTGATAATAAGATTATTTTAGAATCAGATGAGGGAGAGAATCAAGAAAAAGTGATCTGCCACGGTGAGAATTCAGAAATGTTTGAAGCACGGCACGCACTCAGTCAAGGGAAAAAGGTCAGTCAGGCCTGCTTTAAGTTATGTATCAATGACGATGAATTCCATGTGACTCTTGATGATAAGTGGCTTAATTTTCGAGGCTGTAAAACACCCAAGATAATGCTGGATAAAAATAAAGATCCTGAGGGGCTTTTTTTTGAGAAAACCCTTCTTCTGCAAAAGGTAGTGGAGGCAATTGACGATTTATTTTCTCAATTTATGAAAATACGGATTTCTTCGGAATGGCCTGCTCATCACCTGCCTGCGCTGCAAAATTGGATACAAATAAAGGCAAAATAACCATAATCCCTCAAAGAGAATTCAGAGATAATAAAATAAATAAGTAAAGCATCAAAGATCTTCCTCATTATTTTTGATTACATTATCTTAAATGTTTTAGGGATGGAGCACAACCGCGACTTCACGTCACATATGTCTTTTAAAGATTCCAAATGGTATAGGTATAAAAAACATCGTGCGCTCTGTAGGTTCAGTATATGCATATAATTATGTGAGAGGATTATGGTAATAAGGAATGAATACACAATGGCCAACTATGTTTTTCTTCCCTGTGTCATATGTATTATGCTCTTTTTGTGCGCTATCCCAGGGCATGGAGAAGCACAGAATATATATGTTCCCGGCACATCGCTATTAACCACACAATGGCACCAAAAAGCCCCTTATAATAAATTTATGCCGCACATCGAAGGAAAACCAGCGCCGGCTGGGTGTGTGAGTGTCGCACTCGCTCAGATAATGCGCTATTATCACTACCCTTTATCAGGTAAAGGCGTTGTCTCTTATAGATGGAATGACCGTACTATCAAGGCTGTTTTATATAGGAATTATCATTGGGAGAATATGCCCGATCACATTGATAGCGGGACAGCCGAGTATAAAATAGATGAAATTGCCAGACTATTGAGAGATGTTGCGCTTGCACAGAGCACCAACTTTGGCGCTGAACGTTCCACGGGAATTGTCGATATTGCGTCTTTTATCAAGCATTTTGGGTACTCCTCAAAGATCAGGGTTATGGATACAACAGATGAAGAGCTGTTTTTCTCCACAATAAAAGCGGAGATAGATGCCGAGCGACCTGTGTTGCTCCAGTTTTCAGGACATATAGCCGTGGCGGATGGTTACAGTCCGCACCTCTCGGGAAGAGAAATCCATATTAACTTCGGATGGCCACAGGATGATAATGGCTATTATTTTCTCGATCAGAATATCGTGACTACAAATCATGTATATTCACCTCATACTATAAAATTATACTATAATATCCGGCCCTGTCAGACTAATGATTGCTATAGGTGCCTTGAAGCCGGAGACAGTATAAAGTATCCGCCCATATACGGCAAATTCCATTCCCAGTATGATACGGATGAGTATAGGATCTATTTGAAAGGGCCAACAAGTGTTCGTGGGACACGATACCCTTACTCAAATCAGGGTTTTTATCTCTCCCTCTATGATTCTCATAATAATTTTCTCATCATTGATGATACACCCTTCTCCTGTAATCTGGCTGCTGACCTGTATACTCTTAAAGTGTCCCTTATCTTTGATTTAAAGCGATATACGTATGATGAGAAGCAAGCCCAGTATACAGTGAGTATTACTACAGAGGACGTTACTGCT
>JBLIRR010000007.1:0-91392 GCA_049472395.1 bacterium
CCGATAGCCAAGAATTTACCATTTCCGTTACACCCGTCAACGACGCCCCATCCATAACAGGCATACCACTGACCAGTGTTCTTGAAAATGTCTCTTACGAGTTTACTCCGGAATCGTTCGATGCAGAAGGCTCCTCCCTTGTATTTCGTATAATAAATATACCTGGCTGGGCGATTTTTGATACAGAAACAGGGGCTCTCACAGGCATACCAACCAGTGAATATATAGGAATAACAAGAGGAATTATAATTGCAGTAAGTGATGGTGAGTTGGAGGATGCATTACCGCCATTTGATCTTAGTGTGATAAAGGTTAATGATGCACCTTCAGCAGATGCCCAAACAGTTGAAACCGACAAAAACCAAGAAATAGATATTATTCTCACAGCCACTGATCCTGATGGGGATTCATTGAATTATACGGTTGATAGTGCGCAACTCCAAGGATCTCTGGCCAGTATGGCACCAAATCTTACCTACACTCCTCCATCCGATTTTGTCGGAACGGATAGCTTCTCTTTTATTGCAGATGATGGTGAATTAGCAAGCAACAGTGCCACAGTGTCTATTATAGTGAATTCAAATTCTCTGGCAGCCTTTGTTACTACGAAGATGACTAAAAAATTAAAAAAAGGGAAATACTGGATTATTGAGACGAAGATTACGATTAAGGATGAGGCTAGTAATCCCTTGGGAAGTGCTCTGATAGAGGGAACCTGGAGTGATTCTAAAAAGGGTTCCGTAATAAAAAAGACTGATAAAACGGGCAAAGCCACTTTCAAGACATACGTGAAAGATAAGGGTAAGGGAAAAGATCAGTGCTTTACCATTACGAGAGTCTTGAAGGGGCAGGATTATAATCTTGAGGGAGAGCTGGGAGACTGTATACCGGCAGAAGAACTAACGATCGGCCGAAAATCAAAGAAAAAAGATTCTCATACAAAAGATCATAAGAAAAAATATCCTAAAACAAAAAAAGATAAAAAATAATACATCACTTATAAAAACGAGCGAAGCTTGACCTCAACATGTAAGTGACGATTAATTGGCTTCATGAGGTGGGGCTTCGCTCAAACCATTTTTTCATATCTTTACTATTTATCTTTCTCTTCTTATGAATATACTGCCTTTTTTTCTTCATATGTGGATACAATTTAAATAATTGATAATAGGAAGACAATAATTCAGTCTCAAAGAGCACAATGTAGATAAAAGCTCTCACATCAAACCAGACAATATAGGGAAAATCCATTAAAAGATTAATCCAATCATCATTTTTATATACCATGAGATAGCGGTTCCGATATTGCAGCTTTCGAAAAAATAAAGGGAGTTTTTTTCTTTTTTCTCTCGTATAAGTCCTTAAATGATAGGCCACTGCCTTAGGATTATAAAGACATTTCCACCCCAAAAGTTGCAATCTCCAATTAAAATCAATCTCCTCTCTGTAAATGAAAAATTCCTCATCAAAATATTCTCCATCAACTACAATATCTTGAAGCATTTCTCGTTTATAAAGGGGACAAGCACCACCAGCTCCAAAAATATATCGTTCTTGATCGTATTGACCATGGTCCTTTTCCCCCTGACCTCTGTCAAAATTCCTTCGGTCCTTTGTCAGATACGTACCTACTGAATCGATTATTTTTGTTTCAATATAATCCTCATCGATCAGATCAATCCTTAAGAGTTTGCCTTGTACCATGCCTATATTGGGTGCTTTTTCTATAGCATTCACCATCTCCTCTATATAGGTAGGAGTCATAAAAAGGTTTGCATCACAAGGCATAATATATGTTCCCTTTGATTTTTTGATACCCAGATTATTCCCACCAGCACATCCTAAATTAATGCCACTTTTAATTATTGTAACTTTATCTTTATAGGCGCTCCGGATAAAATCAGCAGTGCCATCTGTTGAACCATTATCAATGACAAGAAGCTCTATATTAGTATAGGTTTGATGTAAGACAGCATCGATACAACGAGGCAGATGTTTTTTTTCATTAGTGGACAATATATTCACAGAGACTTTTTTCATAACAGAATCAAATCTTATTGAGGATATGCCTATTTGTTAATCTTCTTATAAAATGCTTTATAATCCCTATAATGCCAACTCTCTTTACTGCACGCGTGGCTATTGAAAAAAAGCCTTGAGATTTTAATTGATAAAGACCCCTGTAATAATGTCCCGTATCCACGGCAAGTTGGTGCATTTTATCTATATCTTGCTTGGAATACCAAGGCATACTCAAAACAGCCCCGATTGAGCCATCAAATGCACGCCAATCATTGGTGACCAGGTATCCTTTTTGTTCAGCTTCTTTAAAGAAGGGTGTCCCCGGCTGGGGTGTGCATACCGATACTTGCATTTCCTTAAGCAATCCATCTTTCAATAATTCTTTTATAAGTTGTATGGTCTTTAAATCATCTTCCCTGGTAGCCCCCAAGCTTCCCATGGTAAATGTCCCATACATTTCAAGCCCTATTTCGTTGCCAATCTTTAATATCTCTAAAAGTTTCTTTAGATTATATTTAGGGCCCAATCCTATCTTTTTGGCTACTGCCTCAGAAGCAGTTTCAATTCCAAACCTGAGCTGGTAATACCCAGCTTCTTTCATCGCTTCCATTATTTCCCTATCTAAGGTATAGTATGCTCCCATTGAGGTATTCTTAAAATTATGAAAACCATTTTTTATCAAGGCATTACACAGAGCCAAAATAAATTTCTTGTGTGCGTTATGAAACTCTTCATCAAAAAATATCCCTTCCATCTGAGGATATTTATCTTTCAGATACTTAACCTCGGCAATAATATCGGATATCTCCCTGCACCTCCAATTGGGTTTCTGATAATAGACATGAGCACATACACAGTAATTGCACCCCAAGGGGCACCCTCTGGTGGCATACATTTGAATCTGAAGATACCTGCACCCCGGCAGCGGTGTAAGACCATAATCAATCCTCTTCACATCGGAATCTTCAGGCCATGGAAGCATAGTCACATCCAATAATTCTCTCCTCTTATTGGGATATAATCCATCTATCATACGGGGACCTTTTCCCTTTAATAATTCAAGCACGGTGAATTCATATTCACCTTGGCACACATAATCAGCATCTTGTAAAACTTCCTCAGGATACACAGAGGGATGTTGGCCGCAAAAAATCAGCTTTGTATTACATTCCTTTTTTACCTCAGCAGCAAGTTTCCTATCTTCTTCTATAGTTCGGGAAGAACTTTCAATAATAAGCCACTGGGGATTTTCCTTGATTATTTTCTCGCGATAAGTACTATAGTCCCATCGATAAAGACACCCATCCAAAAATTTTACCTCATGATCTGTATTTTCTTTAAGAAGTGAGGAAAGATATGCCAATTCCCAAGGGTAAAAAATAAAAGGGCTCCTTTTGACACTTGCAGTCCAGCGACTGGGATAGGGAATAAGATAATTGCCTTCTGAATCTATCCCAATTGAATTAGCGATAACTACCTTAGACATATTTAGCTTCCTTCTTATACGCTACTGCACCAACTCCTCGTAATTAACTCGTTCAAACACTTCCAATTCGCCCTTATACCCGGCATTATATATTTCCCTCCCGTCAGCCTCAAAGGCTTCTTTAGCTATTCTGTAAGAGGCGACCACTCTATTAAACCAATAGCTTTTATGATATTCATCGGTCTGTTGAGTTCCAATATGCTCGGAATCGTTATAAAAATGTCTCTCTTTTTTCTCATCTGTCGCACACTGACCGAGATTACAATCACAACCCAAAAGATAGATTGTTTGAAAACCCATATAATAGGCAAGCGGCAAACAAAAATGAATAATAATTGTGTCTCCTGAATAAACTCCTTTTGTTATATCAAGACTTATTCTCTTAATCTCCCAAATTGGGCGGTGTATAAAATCTAAAAATAAAATAGCATTCTCTTTTAAGATGGTATTCCGTTTAATTTGCGCACGAGAACTTAGGGGGAAAAAAAATTTTGTATCTAAATCACTTTGTGCTAAGGCTCTAAAAAGCTTTGAAAAATCAGAATCTGAAAAAAGACTGCAATCCGTAATACAATAATAATTAGGAGAGATAAGTTTATACTGCTTATGAAGAATAAATCCGTTTGTCACAAATGTAATCTCATTTTTCAGTTTAGTTAAATCGTGGTGATTAATAGAAGAGCCATTGCCTATTATAAAACATCTTTTTTTCTCTTTATGAATATCCTTCATGGACCTTAGCTTTTTATTCTCGATATACTTGGCCCACCACCAGAGAGGATCTTTTATTATCCTTCTCATGTAATGATAAAGTATAAATTTTCTAAATGGCTCAAATACCTTTTCTTTTAACATCTCACATACTATTGCATATCCTCTCTTTTTCTTATCGGAAAGAATTCAGATTGTTCGATAGCAATACACGCATTCGAACTGTGCCATTTGAAATTCCGATTCGAAAATAGAATAATTACGGATAAAATATTCAAGTGCATTTGCACAAATGTAATGAATTTTCGTAACTATAACCATAACCCCAGTAAATAGAAAAAGCAACTGTGTTTTCTCGAGAAAAAATCACTCAGCACCTTACAAATTATGAAAGCGAATATGATGTAGAGCATTACATCCTGGAGGACTTAAAGATTTGGCCGGTAATAAAGCTTCGTGTTGCTTTTGATCTATTTTTTTCTTATGATAAAAAACCATGGAGTACATTTAAAAATCCCTCTCTGATGAGTAAACGTCGCGTAATCTCTAGCGCAAAAAGATTGCTGGGGCTCTCAAAGAGCCTCTCTCAAGAAAAACTTTTTCAAGGAACGGATATAGTATGTGTCACTGATGCAAACAGGAAAATAAGAGTTCACGGCCGGGATTATAATTACATTATAGATCCATTTTGTGAACTCGCGAAAAGCGTTGGGCTACAATCGATGATTTGGGAGCATGGAAAAATTCTGCCTTCTCGAGAAAAGATGGTCTTCCCTATAGGAAAAAGACTTAAAAACCTTATTGATAAAAGGACAAGCATAGCATATCTAAACAGAAAAGAACCTCAACCACCATGGTTTGCTGATTTGAGCTGTTGGCTTCATAAACATTTACACTATGATATGAAATGGCATTATTTATCTTATAAACTTAAACAAATCATTTTATTTAGAAATTATATTAAAAAGTTGCTCAGGGAGATGAAATGCCGCATGGTGCTCATTGATTGTTGGTATATTCCTCCAAATTTGGCGATTATACAGGCAGCAAAAACCCTTGGTATAGCAACAATAGATTTTCAACATGGTGCTCAGGGTCCTGGGCATTTTGGATATTGCGGATGGTTAAAAGAAAATGGTTGTAAAGATTTTATGCCTGATTATTTTTGGGTATGGGGTGATTATAGCGCCCACAATTTACTTGAAAATAATCCCATTTTATCCCGAAAAAACATCATAGTAGGAGGAAACCTTTGGATCAATAAATGGAGAGGGGGATATTTTGCCGACAATTATCCTGAATATAGCTCACTACAAGATATGAGAAAGAATTACGATAAAATAATACTCGTCACTCTCCAATATAATATAAACGACAACGAAAGTATTATTCACGCTATGAATAATAGTCCCAGTGACTGGTATTGGTTTATTCGTCTCCATCGGCAGATGTTAGACAAGCGCCCGGAGATTAAAAAGTACTTTAAAAAACACACTCAATTTCAAAATTACAACATAGATAGTGCGACGGATGCGCCTCTTTATTTTCTCTATACAATCAGTACTGTTCACGTCACATGGTTTTCCACCTGTGCCTTGGAAGCATTGGCGTTCGGAGTTGGATCGGTTATTATAAACGAAACAGGAAGGCGGTTGTTTAGTAATCTCATTGAAAAGGGGATAATGGACTATGCCTCTTCTCCGGAAATGATTAGAGAAACAATTATCAAAACCGCAGAGAAAGATACACACCTATTATTTGAGGAGGGCAACCACCTATTCCAATCTATTGAAAAGGCAAACAAAGCCATTCATTGGTGTGAAGACGTTATAAGGGCTCCTAACTCACGATGAAAATGTTGAGAATAGAGTTAAATGGAAAGAATGCCTGGAGATTGTTGAAAAATCCTTTTGCAGCGTGGCGAAAGCTCTACTGCGAAATAAAGCGGAGTTATGCGATCCGGGCGGAAGAAAAGAAGTATTATACGCAAGAAATTACGTCAGACTGTCATTTCTATATCGTATCATCCGTATGGAATGGTGGCGAGATCGTGTTAAAGTGTTTACATTCAGTATATCAGCAAAATTATCCGAAATATTTAATAAAACATATCCTTGTAGATGACAATTCAACTGATGATACGGATACCATGATACGGCAATGGATGAAAGAAAATCCGGACAATTGTGTTGAATATATAAACCGGGCACAGAGAATGGGAGGCACATTCAACAATATTGAATGTATGAAAAATGCTCCTGAAGGCTCTATTATCATAGAACTCAATGGAGACGACTGGCTCCCTGATAATGAGGTGTTGAGTTTTTTTAACCATGTGTATAATGATGAAAACATATGGATTACCTACAACACACCTATCTGTGTTGACGGTACAATTGATACTAAATATAAATCTTTTGATAAGAAAACAATAGAAACAAATAATTTCCGCAATCATCCACAATGGTTCTCAGGACATCTGCATACATTTCGTCAAAAATTATTTCAAAAATTGGACCTTACCTGTATGCTCGATCCTTTAAATGGGAAATATTGGGAAAATGCCGATGATCAAGCTCTCTATTATCCTCTGTTTGAAATGGCTGGCTCACATTGTGTTCATATAAATCGTATCACGTGTGTGTATAATCTTCGTGATGAATCAGACCAATATCGCGATACAAAGGGCCAGGTCACTCGCGCTAAAAGAATTAAGCAACTTCCAAAATATCAGCCATTGGGTACATTGTCTTAATGCTTTACTTACTGCCATATACCATAAAATATGAAACGGAAAGCAAAAATTATGCTATTTTTTCAATCTATGGAACAAGATCATGAATCATGAAACAGAGAAAAATAATAAAAGAGAAAAAATACTCCATGGTCTTGTTGTTGTAAACCACTTGAAAACACCCTTACTCGGTATGAACCGCAGTATAGTAATTACCGAGCCATATTTACGTATGCGGGGAATTCATCTTCATTTTATGGCTGTCTCCTCATTATATCGTTTTTCATTGAGCGTACTGAAAATTTTTCTCAAAGAAAAACATTTTCAATTCGATTTTGTTATTTTTAATAGCCTCTCCTCGTTAAATCATTTTGGGCCCTTCGGATATCCACTTGCCCGGTTTATTCTCACACTGAGAATCCCCCTCTTTATTTATTGGCACGAGACGGCATGGGCATTTAAAAGGATGGGAAAAGAACACCCCAGGTATGCTGCAAAAGTAGATCGTATTGCTTCAGATGATAGGGTGATTCACCTCACGGTTTCCCACGCCTGTAGCCTCTGTATCAGGAAGCATTACCCCGATTCAAAACTCATTAAAATTTATAATGCAACATTCATCCCTAAAATATTCGATAAGCCCCTCACACCCTCGTGCCCCCCGATTGTCGTTAATATTGCAAGTATCCAGGAACGAAAGGGAACAGATCTTTTTGTTAAGACTGCGATCAAGGTCTGCAATAAACACCCAACCGTAAAGTTTATATGGATCGGAGATGGAGAAAAATTTGGCACATGGAAGGATGAAATTGAAATGGCAGGATTACAACAGAGAATCTTGTTTCCCGGATTCATAGCATCTCCATACCAATTATTGAGCCATTCAAGTATTTTCTTTTTATCAAGCAGGGATGATCCTTTTCCACTTTCTGTTCAAGAGGCTATGTGCCTGGGCCGAACAATTGCTGCCTTTGATGTGGGAGGGACTCCTGAAGCGCTTGGTGGTTTAGGGATATTAATAAAACCATTTGATACAGATGAAGCTGCATATAAAATTCTCAAGTGTCTTGGAAAATCACCCGAGAAACTGATTAATCATGCCTTACGAAACAGATATTATAATTTATACACAGCAGAGCATCTGGCCGCAAGAATGAGTAAGGTCATTAGAAGTCATATTTACTAATGGGTGAGGTAATTTAATAACTCGAATGCTTTTAAAATCAGCTCATTTTCGAATCACTCTTTTCAATTTCAACCTACCAAGAAATCAATTAAGAATTTAATTTTTTACCTTATATCACCTTACTATCTCATTACCTCGATTTAAGAAACTTAGTGAATTCTGAAACTAACAAATTTGTGGGCTTTGACACTGGTATATATAGTTTTTAATCCAATCTGTCCCTAAAATTTTCGCTCATTTTATTCTTAAATTTCTACAGGGTATCTTCTTTCGGCGTCATTATACTCAGGCAACAAGCACACATCTTAGCGTGCCTTCAATGCTTTACTAAAGGTACTTCTGTAATCCCATTTTTCCCAACATCGATCATATACCTTACTTAACACCTATAAATCTTTTCAGATTTCCCGATCACGCCCGGATTTCATTGCCGGCAGCCTTTGAATTAGATGGTTTCAAGACCGCTTCTATCTCTGCACACACCTGAACAGGAGAAGATACACCATTTGCCAACGAGTTTCTCGAAACGCATAACTTGATGTCAATGATCAAAGAACCAAAATACGGCTATACCCGGGCTTATGAGGTCACGGAGAAAATCTCCTTGAGGGTCCAAGAGTGATGTTGCCTGAAGACAAAGAATTCGACGGAATCAACCTCGTCCAAATCCTTCGAAAAAAAGGCCTCCCAAGGACAATATTTTGAAATCCCAGGGAATCCGAACGGATACATACAAATGTCTATTCAGGGAAAGCAATGAACTGTTGTTAGGTCATCCTGCTCCAGATCCAACATCGCTGCATGGTGAACTTTTCGATTTAGTGACCGATCTGGATGAACACCTCAATCTCTTTGATTCAGGACCTGATTTGGTAAGCACGATGCTGACGCTCTATCGTAAAAGATAGGATAAAGTTTGGTGACATCAGAATCACAGATGAAACATTTCGGACCCCCATTGGACCATCTCCTGAGGGTAGCCTTCGCCTTCGAATATCAGCTTTACACCTACTCAAGCAAAACAACAGCCTTACGATGATGATGAAAGGCTTAACCATCTAAAAACGCTTGGATATGTCCAATAAGAGCTGCGATGGTATGGTTATTCGGTGGGTATTTAATTTACTGAAGTTTCGCAGTAAAAATTACAGGGGAATGTGGTATTAAGTCAGAAAGATGTTTTTTACTCAAATTAATAAACATATTACCGGGGCTGAAGATCACTTTAAATATTTATCTAATTTTGTTAACATAGCATACTATAGTTAAGCCTTAGCAGCGTTTAAATAGGGACAGACACCTATTTTTCTTGAAGCATTACTAACTAGTTGTTGGACTCGAATTTTGCTATAATTAGCGCGAAATTCAATCCTTATGATATAATAATTAGAATATAGAAATTAAGTTAGAAAGTATAGCACCGCCAAGTCGGGGTTCTGCTCAACTCCGTTCCGTTAGGTGTTTACAGATATAACGAGATAATTTAAGATTAAAAGTCAACATGAAAAACTATACCCTCCACATTGGTCTCCCTAAAACAGGCACTACGGCTCTCCAAAGATACTATTTCTCCAAACTTCAAGAGCCGTCTATATGTTATAACCCTTCTTCCATAATTGGCCCATTGGTTCAAGCTCTAAAACTGCTCGATTTTGGGGTACTGAAGAAGGAGGATATGGAACTTCTTCATGATGTTGTTAAGTGGCAGAGCAATAAAATACCGCAAAACCACATTTTGATTTCTCTTGAATCACTATCTCAGCGACTCATGAAGTTTGATTTCGTGGAAAGAGGGCGGTTTCTTAAGTCCATATTTCCGAATGCAACAGTTATCTTAGTCTTAAGATACCAACCAATGCTTCTTAGAAGTCTTTATCAACAGCATGTGTTTCAAAACTTTTTTCTCAAGCCTGAGGAAGTATTTGTTCCATTTGCAGAGCATGTATTTCCCGAAACAGAACACTGGAAAGCAACTATGCAAATAAATGTAAAAGAATGGGACTATAAAAAAATCATCAAGTATTTTAGACACTGCTACGGAGAACACTTTCATGTTCTTTTTTTTGAAAATTATTCAAAAAGTATCATAGAGATCGGGAGAAAAATACTGGAATATGCTGGTTTTCATGTTGCTAGAGAAAAGTTGAATTCTTTTCTTCCCAACATTCCAAATATTAACGTTTCTTATGATTCGACAAAAATGAGCATGCTTCTAAACATTGCACATCACAAATTGGCATTTCACTCTAATAGTGGTTTTAATAGCCAACATATGCAAGATCTTATGAAACAAGCTAATCAAGCAAGGTATATATTCGATGCCACCAGTATAAAGGATTTCCTAAGCAGAATGGAGAGTCAACAACATGTATCACGTACCATCTACTCTACGTTTGACAAACAATTAATCAGAGTTATTTCAATGTACAGTAAACTGCGTAATCACTTCATCAAGCCGCAACGATATGAATTGCCAGAATCTATTAAATCTTATCTTGAGTGCGAGTCAAAAGTTCTTAATGCCTCTCTCATTAAGATAATAGATAGACAGAAAATACCGATGCAGTACTTATGATCCAATGTTGTGGAATAAATGGGGACAGACAGACACCTATTTTTCTCCAGACATCACCTAACACTTCATTTCATTGGACTCGAACTTGCTTATTTATAGGCCGAAAATATGCTTAAAACATTTGGTACCTCATCTGCTCTTAGCATATGAGGTAATTTAATAACTCAAACACTCACAAAATGGGATCATTTCAAACCCGCCATTTTCAATTTCAACCCATCAAAAAATTAGATAAGCACTTAAAATTATTTATCTTTATTAAGCCTTTAAAAATATTTTAAATATAAAATTATTATTGAATTAAATATTAATCTTTATCAATTAAAATTAATTAAATTTAAATAATTAATTAAGTAGTAAAATTATATAAATAATATTTATATCAAAGCAAATATTTCTCTGTAACAGTGGGGGACCATTTCGTTATATTTAAAGTAATCAGGAGCTATTCTATGAATTTCGCTCATTTTCTTGTATTCTCTTGGATAAATTCCCTCACACTTCCTGTCATCCTTTCATATCAGACAGAATATTCTCCTCTATATCTGATATGTTAAAATTTTAGATTTTAAAAGAAATTCATTCATTATGCCATAGATCCTATTATGAAAGGATTACCATCTACGTAAAGACAGAAGCATATTACTTCTCCAGAAATAGGAGTACATTGCTAAGATCACTATATTTTATTTTTTGAGGAGAAATTTTAATACCTTAAGATGATGATGTGAGCATGAAGATACCATCCTTTTGCCCACATCGATGAATGTATGATGATGAACCTTAATAAATTCACCATCAATAATATTAGCAAAAAATTAAATAAAATCAATAGCCACATCACACTTTCTCATACTGTCCCTTTCCCTCATATCACCTTACTGTCTCATTATCAATTTAAAAAACGTTATGTTCATATCCTTCAAAATGGTGATATACAAGGTATTCCCTGTGAGGCTACCTATTCAAATTTCAGAATCCGTATTGGCGAAACCCTTTATAATGAGCTCTTCCATGTCCTTGTTGAAATCTTTCATCAACTTAAGATGATTACCTTTACTCTCCTTTCTCACGATGGGACTCTCTATCCCTCCTTTGCCCGGTATCATGGCTGTGCGTATTTCTGTGATCAATGCGCCTCTATCAAAGTAAACAATGTACTCAGTAAGGGAAGAAATGCTATCCTTCATCGTCTTGATACTCTCTCTAAGAACAACCTCAGATCTGAGTGCAGGATCTATACTGAGTGCCCAAGTACCCAATTTCCAGAGGAAATCAAAAAGCCTCGCGTAGAACTCTTTGCCTTTCGTCTCGACTTCTGTGACGGCCACCTTACAAAGAATGAGAAAAATACCGCTCATCTTTTCCGTGTGAAACAAGAATTAGCCTCTCACCATTTGTGCATACATACCATACGATCCAACCTTACCTCTATTGATCCTATTGATGGTTCCATCACTATACGCTGTCCTAAATTCCCGAAAGATATCTATGGAAAAATCGGTGTCAGAAAAAATCCCCAAAATCCTGATAAAACAGAAAAAGTGTTCGGCTATAATGCAGTATTCTCAACCTCAGTAGAACTGGCTTTGGGAATTGAACTTCCTGTGGCCTCCAGTAATTGTGCAGGCAATGCAGAAGAAGCAGATCTTCTCGTAAAAAATAGAAAGCAAATCTCAGATCATCATGATGCTCATGTAATGATTGATATCGCAGACTCCAAATATGATGTTCTTAAAAACTATACCTATGTGAGAAATCACGGCTCAATCCCTATTATTGAATATAATGTGAGAAACGAACACCTTACTAAGGATGACCTCACTACAAGGGGATATGATCAAAAAGGCCAACCTTTTGCTCCCTGCGGCTTACTTTGTCGCCCTAATGGCTTTGATGAGCAAAGAGAACGTTTGACCTTTTACGGTACTCCATTCTTAAAAATCTCCGATCCGCTTCTGAACGTATTAATAGTACTCTTAAAAACGATCTTCACATATTAGATAAACCACGAATCCTTGATGGCGTAAGGGCTGATATCCTCTCCCAGATCGCTGCTATTGTCCTCTTGCTTAAAAGAGCATTTTCCTTTATTGAGAGAGTTACATTATTAATGTGGAGGCTCGAAGAATCTGATGATCCTGCCTCATTAAAGAAACTTCATTTACCCTCTGTCCCCAAATTTATTTCCACTCTCATTCAACGAGAATGAATCTTAATCTATGGCGCATTTTCTTCCTTTTCGAAAAACTCTTAGATCACTTCTCCAGGACAAATACGCCCTTTAATGCCTATTTTACGCCTTTTTCTTCTATTTTTTCTTCCCTCTTTCCTACTTTTAAATAAATTGCTTATAATACTGCAAATCTATCTCGCCAGCGCATGATTAGACGCGCGACTTATTAAATCTTCTCATTATATAAAATTAGAAGAATTATAGCAACTAAGAGAATTATTTATTATCTATTTGTTTTAAAAATAAGAATTGTATAAAATCACATATAAGCTTATATTAGACACTCATCACATAATTTTACTCGCAACATAAAAACGCCTTGCTGGACAGATCTATTTCTTTATCCACCAATCAGGCAATTCAACCTGAAGAGTCAGGTTGTTTTGTATTGAAAACTGAGTGACGGCCCGAACTACTCCGTCATGTTCTCGGCAAAAGCCGTTATAGAAATCGTGTCCCCCGATAACACCACCTTGCCGTAATTGTGAGTAGAACTTAAGGATATCCGAACGTACGAATGCTTCATCATGGTTGCCATCAATGTAAACGAAATCAAGCTCATCCGGAATATCATCTGCTGTAATATCCGATGATTTCTTGAGAATCCACCTCACCTTGTCACCATATTGAGCTAGTCGCTCACAGGCTTCCTTTCTGGCAAGTTGCAGTGGATCTTGGTCAACACCGTAATGAGCTTTGCCTTCTTCATAGTCATCATATAACTCGTAAGGGTCAACTAGATATAGTCGTTTGATGTCAAGATGAGTAAGAAGACTTGCTGCATGTTCAGCCTTGTAGATCCCAATTTCTACGCCGATAAGACTCTTTCCTGAAACAGCCAGACGCTCAAATGGTCTGGGGAAGATGCGGTGCTTCAGATCGCTGAGTAGATTGATTATCTGGTTCTCATTCATTTTGCTTCTCCATAAGCGAAGGTAGTGGATAATAAATAAGGTATAGCTTCGTATGATAAATTTGCTAAAGAATATAAATCAAAAACCTTTCACCAGTAAGATATCTGTCTAATCTAATCGGTGGGTATCTGATTAAAGCATGTATATTATAAGCAGAGAGCACATATTCTTTTAAAGGCATTTTTTTTTATAAAATTTTTTTCCTCAATGTTCAAATCAGCCTCTCTTATAATTATGAGATACATTTTTAGTAAGAGCTTTGCAATCTGCCATCTCTCAGTGATGGTATCAATATTTCTGTAATTTTTTAATTTTTGTATTAACTCAAAATTAATCTCCTCTCCGAGCAGGGATGTGATACTGCTTGCTACAGCTTTTATGAGGTGCTTTTTTTGTAATTCTTTGTATTTAACACTAATATTTTCATTATGTATCCTATACATAATGAGCTTATCAGGCAAATTAGCCATTTTACAGGTGAATGAGGCCCTAAGCCATAAATCATAATCTTCCACATGAAAAATATCTGGATTATATCCGCCAAGTTCTTGAAAAATTCTTTTTCTCATCATTACAGTTGGATGTTGAATACAGCAGCGAAAAAATATCATCCATCTGATTATACCTGGACTCGTTGGATACAATTGAGGCTGCTTATCAAAAACATGGCCATCTTCATCAATCCTTATAAGATTTGTCCCAAGAATATCTATCTCAGGATTATTTTCCATAAAATTGAATTGCTTCTCTAAACGTTGAGGCAGGCTGATATCATCACAGTCCATTCGTGCAATATATTCACCAAAAGCAAGCTTAATACCTTTATTTAACGTTGCAGCTATTTTGAGATTTGTGTGGTTGTGAATCACTCGAATACGGGGATCCCTATATGAATTAATAATATCAGCGCTTCTATCAGTAGATGCATCATTAATTATTAAAAAATCAAAATCCTCAAATGACTGGTTAAGAATACTTTCAATTGCTTCATAAAGAAATCTTGCTCCATTATATACGGGCATTAATACAGTTACTTCGGGTTTTTCTAAACTCACTGGATTTTATTAGATTTAAAGTCTTACCCACCCAGTCGGCAGGAGATCCTTTGTGTCACACTCTTGAGTGTTAAACCATTTCTCTGGTGCTATTACTATTTTATTTTTATTCTTTCCAAGCCACGCTCCCCACCAGGAAAAGCTGCTATTAGCAACGATGTGGTGTTTGCATTGACTCATTAAACGCAGGTCTTCATAACATTTATTGGGAGTATTGTGCTCAATGAGGATAGCAGGATATGTTAAATGTAAGTTATTCCGCACCCACTCAGGGCTGTCACTGAAAATAAAAAAATGAGGGTGTTTTACTATCTGGCTTATATAATCTGTACTCCGACTATAATAATCTAAATCACAGGTACCGTGAAAGAGGCGTGTATGAGGATTATTGATCAAATCTCCTCGGCGGACATGAAGGCTTATCGACTCACAGGAATCAATTATCTTCGATAATTCTCTATTCTTAATAGTTTGAGGTACTTTTATAGTAAATTCTCGTTGAATGAGTGTTTTAATATCAATGAAATATTTTTCACTTTGCCAGTATCCCTCTAGGTATACCCCTTTTTGTAAATTTAAAACTCCCGGGTCAAAGTGAAAATGCTTTTCTTTAACATATGTTGGAGCAGACTTACGCTGCCTTCGTTTCATAAATTTAAGCACACATTTCACTTTTCTCTGCCGCTGACCCTTTAAATCCGCTATTTCATCAGCTGTAGCAAAATTTTCTTCAGTATTAAAGACATTAAGATGATATGTTCGTAATGAATACTTCTCAAATCCTGAAATATCTAATTTGAGGTCGTGGCCTAGTACATGAGATAATCGCCTTCCGGCTGCATACTGGAACATCTGGTTGCCGAGCCCACCGATCAGTTTTACAATGATCATCAGATTATCATCCTCACACTCCCTTTCTCGCTAATACATGATAACCAAAACAAAGAAGTTCATCCGAACCAATGTCTTTGTTACTAAAACGTTCTAACATCTTGAGCACAATCCTTATTGCACAACGTTCAATAAGGTGTGGTGTATCCTGTGCATTCTTCTCACTCACACTTTTAATACGACGTAGTTCTTGACCCATATATTCGAAAAAATTCCCATTTGCCTCGAGCTCCAAAATTTGAAAACCATACGTAGTAAGATGAGTTTCATAAAAATAACGGTTAAATCCACTATAAAAATGGTAAGGCGAAAAATGGCTTAAACTACAAAATGGTGATGTAATGATCAATAGGCCATCAGGCTTTAATAATCTTGAGAACTCCTTTATTGCTTTGATAGGCTCTGGCAAATGTTCCAATACTTCAATGCACATAATTGCATCAAACGATTCATCGGGTTCATGAATATTTGTTATATCACAAATAATATCAAGTGCGCTCTGATCCCAATTGCCTGTTTGTAATCCCTTTCCATCACCCTTACCCTCATACTGGGCAAAATCCTGGGCTACATAATCTAGATGTGAGCATAATTTTTTAAACTGTTGTTCTCCTGCACCCGCATCTAAGATCCTTAACCCTTGTGGAATCTGGGATAGGGTTTTTTTTAGCCATTTAACACGATTATATTCATTATTTACTCCTGCCGGCATTATTTATCTCGCCTCGTGCTCATTATCTTATTTTTACAATAAATTCTCGGTGAAATATTCTTCACTTTGCCAGTGCCTTAAGATAAACTTTATTCATTTCCTCTTACTCCACGCTATTTTATCCACAAAAATCGTGTTAATGTAAGTATCAGCATAAACAAAATAATTATTTGTCTCCATAAGATTAATTATCGCTTCAATTTTTTTTTCTGATTTATCCTCTTCATAAGTAAGTGTCTCAATACAAAAAATTTCTGGGCGATATTTATTAAAATTGAAACTCTGCAAGACTTTTAACTCTAAACCTTCTATATCCAAGGAGATAAAATTCGGAATTTTATTACAATATTGTTCAATAATCTGGTTAATAGATAATAAAGATATTCTAAGAATAGATTCTATTTTGTTATCAACAGATTCTTGATAATGTTGCGCTTCTTTCTTGGAAAAAGTATTTAATGTTTTAGAAGTCATTACATAAAAATTACCCCACTCTTTCTGTCCAAGACCAACTCCCATATTTAAACAAATATCACGTTTTCTTATTTTTTTTATTTTTACAAAGAGAGTTGGATCAGGTTCTACACACACACCACAAGATCCTCTGCTGTAAAAAAGATAAGTATTATTAATATTAATAGGATGATAAGTTCCGATATCCAAGTAATAGGGTTTATTTATTTTCAATATGTTACATATAAAATCAACGATTAGATCTTCCCCGCATTGAGAATAGCTAATTTTATTTTTTATATTTTCATTTATAATAAATTTTAATATATTTTTAAATTTTTTATATTTGTACAAAAAATTTTCTCACTATTTTATTTTATTTAACCAAAAACAACCACAGCCATACTCTTGGGCAGTAGCCATTTCCCGTGAGGCATTCTCTATAAGACACCTATTCTTTGGATGGTCAGGGATTAATGAAAAATTTTTTAATTCAAATCCCTCGAAATAACTTATAATTTGATCGTAGTGATAAATTCGATGAGCATTAAATTCAATCCGTGGCTGGCCTATCGGTACAACAAAAAGCAGAGTTCCACCTATTGCCAATACACGCTTGATCTCAGAGATTGCCTTCAAATCGCCATCAGAATCGATAGGATCGCCATAACGTCCCAGACCGATATGCTCTACAGTGTGCATGCAAGAAAGCGAGGATATTGATGCATCAGGAAATGGCAAAGCCAAAATATCAGCAGTCACACATCGCAATCCACTTATCTTAAGATTGACTGAGCGATAATTAAAGTACTTTATCGGAATAAAGGCTGATACTAAAGCGACGAAAAAAAGAGATGATGAAATATCGATATGCTCTCTAGGTTTCGTATTTACAAGAATACGGGCTGCCCACGCGGTATGAAAAATATAATGTGTATCAAATAAAATATTAGATGTTTTATCGTTTAAACAAGGATAGCGGTCTTCCCATCTAATTTCAAATCTATTTGTTTTATTTCCGGATTTAAAAGCGTGAAATTCTTTTATAAAATTTTTATATTTTTTAATTTTTTTATGAGTACAATCTACAAAAGGTAACTGTTTTATTATATATTTAATAAAATGTCTAATAACGTGCTTTTCCATCTTCCTTCATCAATAAGAATTCAATAATATTACTATTTATTAATTTTTTTCTTTAAAATTAAGTAAATTTTTTTTATATTTATTAATTTTTTTCTTCATCACCATTTTCCAAAACTGTAAATTAAGCACATCAGGATAGTTACCACGATTTTTCTGAAATAACCTATATTTTAATACCTTTCGCCGATAGAATCTCAGATCAGCTGGCTCAATGACTTTAATAACATTAGATGCTCCATCCCGAAAAATATGCGTTTTTTTACCTCGAAGTATCTTATTCCTATACATTATAATATTATTATTATACATATCTCTAGTTTTAATTATTATTTCATCTAGTGTATTATTTTGACTTCCAGAATGAATTCTTCCGAAACTGGCCACAACAGGTAAAAAAAATGGCAAATATCCCATTGTATTGAAGTTATAAATAAATTTTAAAAAAGGATTGGTTCTATCGAAATACTCAATAGAATCAGATTTTGGAAAACATTGTTTATATACATCTGCTCGGACACAATAAGTCAGTTCAGAATACACCATAAAGGTTGCAAGCCAAAAAGGTAAATAATCCATCTTTTGGGGAGGTTTGTGTTCTAATAAATGAGATTGAGCAATCTTTCCCAGTGAACCGTCTTCAGTCATATATTGGGCTAATCCATACACTAATGATACCTCTGGATCATTATCCAATACATCAACGCATTGCTGAAACCAGTTACGACTTAAAAAACCATCAGATATACAACTCACCATCAGATACTCACCCCGAGTCATTGCGAGAGCTTTATGGAAACCCTCATTTGGATTCTCATCAGGTTCTGATATCCAACGTAAATGTTTATATTTTCTTAGAATATCTATAGTCCCATCAGTCGAGCCGCCGTCGACCAAAACGTGCTCATAATCAGTATAGCTTTGATTTAAGACTGACTCTATGGTTTCCTGTAAAAATCGAGCTCCATTTTTACATGTTGAAAAAACAGAAATTTTTGGTCTATTGTTTAACATATCAATAGGTTATTGCCCTTCACTTCCGAGTATCTCATAATTTCGATATAGCGAAATAAATTTAATTACAGATAAGATCAATTATTTCAATGTATTGTTGAATTCCAAAGAGAGCACATTATATCTTTCTGGCGTACCAATATCAAAAAAAGGTTGTTGCGTGATATACGCAAAGCATCGATTAGTGAGGATAGTAGGGAAAAAATCGTATTCTAATGAAAAGGTATCCTTTGCATGCATAAGTGAAAATATATCTTTATTCATACAGTAAATCCCAGCATTTACACAGGACCTTCCCCTCGTATTAGTTTTCTCATTGAATGAAATTAAGCGTTTTTCCTTATCTATGGAAATTGTCCCGTAATCATGAGAATCCATGACGTCTGACACTGCAATAGTGAGCGCTGCCTCTTTCTGGATATGAAAGTCTATAAATTTTTCAAAATCTAAATTACAGTACGAATCACCATTTAATATAATAAAATGATTCCCCCCAATCAACTCCTGCGCATTTTTTATAGCACCTCCTGTCCCTAAGGGCTTAGATTCACGGGAAAATCGGATATTTAAATCTGGCTTTGTTTCACGATAATATCTCTCAATATACTCTCCCATATGTCCAATGCATAATATATAATTCACTAATCCATGGGAGGCAAGCATATCTAATAGTATATCCAGAAAAGGAACGCCATGTATTTCCGCCATAGGCTTCGGTCGGTCATTTATGATGGTTCGAAGCCGTGTCCCTTTTCCCCCACACAAGATAAGCACTTCAATATTTTCAAATTCTTTTTTCATCATTGATCTGAAATGAATCATTTGGACTGTAAAATATTACTTGACTGCCAAAGGATTCAAAAGAAAAGGGTACATGGAGATAGTGTCCCAGTGCCTTTTTGATTTTGTTCTGATTTTCCGGTTTCGCGAATATCAGGAAAAAGCCTCCGCCGCCCGCCCCAAGAAGTTTTCCCCCTATAGCTCCTGCTTTGCGGGCGGCAAAATAGATATCATCAATATGACTGTTAGAGATTTTTTTTGTCAAGCTTCGTTTAATGTTCCAGTTAGTGTGAAGCAGTTCTCCAAAATCAGATAGAGAATTATTGTGCGTAAGTATTTTTATTGCTTCATATACAAATTGATGCATTGTATTCAGTTCATTTTTATGTTGTGATATACCCTTTATTTTTTCTTTTTCAATATCAGAGGCACACCGAGAAATACCTGTATAAAAAAGCATGAGATGTTTCTGAAGTTCGTTGAGCCTTTGTCGTGGGAGTGTCACAGGGGTTACTTTTATTGTTTCTTTATCTATGAAGGTAATTAGGTTGAATCCTCCAAAGGAGGCTTCTGTTTGATCCTGAGATCCAACATTTTCTTTGATAAGCTTTTGCTCCACATGGATGGCGTCTAAAGCCAATTGATATTTAGAGGGCATTATCCCTTTGAGGCCATATAGAGCATTCAGAAGACCGACCGTAAAAGATGAACTTGAACCAAGACCGGTTCTGGCGGGAAGATCTGCATTATGTGTTATTTCAATTCCCTTATCTATTTTTAAAAATTTTAAACAGGCCCGAATTGAAGGGTGTTGTATTTCACTCACTTTATTGATAAGTTCAATCTTTGAATAGACAAGTCTATATTTTTTTTCAAAAAATGGAGGCCAGTAACGACAACTAATATAACAATATTTATCGATAGTTGTTGTTAAGACACTTCCGCCATATTTGTTATACCAACAGGGATGATCAGTGCCCCCTCCAAAAAATGAAATTCGAAATGGTGTTCTCGTTATAATCATATAAGGAAATTCTTAGGAAATATTATACATAATGCCCCACTTCATCTCTCCGAGATAAAATAGGATTATTCGTTGGCCACCATATATTAAATCGAGGCTCATTCCATCTGTAACTGAACTGTATCCCCGGATCATAATACCTTGATTGTTTATAACTAAAAATTGCTATATCACTGAGAATAAGATGACCATTACCATATTTTGCCGGGACCAGCACCTGTTTTTTATTCCTGTCTGAGAGAACAAATGCTTCCCATTTGCCAAAGGATTGGGATGATTCATCACAATTCACAACAACGAGATAGAATTTCCCGAATGGGCAGGATATCAACTTCCACGTTTCATTATCCCCATGTATACCTCTAAGAACACCTTTTGTTGACATTGAGTAGTCATCTTGTACAAATTTGACCTCAATCCCGGCTTCTCTATATTCTTTTTCATTATACGTCTCTACATATTCACCCCGATGATCTTCAAAATAATTAAAATGGATGAGTAAAACCCCTGCGAGTGTTGTTTCCTCAACTTTAAGCATAATACTCTCCTCATTTTACTTTTTTACTTTCCAAATAACATATGAATGAGGGTCATCAAATAAATTGCCAAATTGCTGATGATGTACTTTAATAATTTCAATCCTTTCCTCTTTTTCTAATTGCCTTAAACGAGTAAGAAAACCATTCAGATAATTTCTTCGTGTATGATATTTGAGCGCCAAATAATCTAATAGATAATCTTCATTATAAAGTTCATGGATACCTTCAATATGAACACACAATTCGGGTACCTTTTCTAAAAGAAATTCTAAAAAAGGCCCATGGTTTCCTCCTATCTGCTCTAAAGCTCCAAAGGTGAAAACCGCACTATTCGGTTCCATATGTAAATTTGTATCTGGATGGAAAAAATTAAAGTATTCATAGCGTATGGGCCATCCATTATGTTGAGCTAATAAATTGATGATCTTCTGTGAGGCATTTGTCCAATCAAGACCAATTAACTTTTTTTCAGGAAAAATTGTTGTTAAAAAAGCGAGGTGATGGGCGGGGCCACAACCAAACTCATAAATAGATGCCACGTTTTGCAAGTATTTTTTAAAAATCCAACAACGGAACACTTTTGTTACATGAAGAACAAAATCGTCGTTAATAGGCTGAACAAAGTCCCTGCACAGTCGAACCGGCACATCTTTTTTATAATATTTGGGAACTAGTGTATCAACATCGTATCCTGATGCAACAAACTGCTGGAAATTCTCATCCCACCCTTTTTCCCACTCAGAAAGTCTTTCTTGCCCTGCTGGTGTAAGCTCTTTGGAGTAAATATATCTTAGAACCTTTAAAATAAGTGTATCTCGTTCTTGACGTCCCAGCGTCCGATAGACAAAATCCATACCAGAAATCATCTCCCCGCAGTGCGTCAATATTTCTTTTTCCGAAGCCCCAAAAAGATTTGCAAAATCACTTGCTTTTAAAGACAAAAGACCCTTATTTCTTTCCATGTTTATCTTATCTTTTTCTCTTTTTTCAAGTCCATAAGTAAATGATCAAATTTTTCTCGAAACATATTCAATTCTTCTATTCCCATTTCATATGGTTTAATATAAAATCTTTTATTATTATGATAATGAAATCCTGTCATTTTCCATATATTAGGTATATCTATTTCATCGACAAACAGATGATCCCTTTTTGCCTGTTCAAAAACAGGTGTGCCGGGGAAAGGCATTAAATTGGTCACATATATTTCATCAAGATCAATTTCTTTTATCATTTCATATGTTTCCGTTAATGTATGGGGAGTCTCTTCAGGCATTCCTATTATAAAGTATGCTTTCACGTAAAGCTCTTCATACCCTTTTAACAACTGCACTACTTCCATAATCTTTTCTCGCTGCAGGTGCTTACCCATTACCTTATTTCGAATAAAATCCGAACCGCTTTCAATGGCAATGGCCCCCCTTACCCACCCAGCGTTTACCATTGCATCTGTCACTTCCCGGTTAAGGGGGTTTATGCTTAATCCATTAGGCGTTTCAAATTGAATATCAAGTTTTCTACGGATAATTTCATTGCAGATGGAAATTATATGGCCTTGTATCAGATTAATATTATCATCCATAAAGCTGAAATGGGTATGACCAAAACGATCATGGAGTAATTGGATTTCATCAACGACGTTTTGAGGGGATCTTATTCTAATTTTTGGCCCCATCACTAAAAACATTGAACAAAAATTACATCTATTTGGACAGCTACGGCTTGAAATAAGAGGAACCGACATATTAAACACTAAATTTTTTGGATTGTGCCAATGAGATGTTGAATGGGAGTAATTCTTAAAATCAATCAACTCATAGGCAGGAAATGGTAACTCATCCAGGTTTTTTATATAATGGGTCTTAGGCTGCACAATGACCTGTCCATCCTTGCGATATGCAATGCCATTACAATGAGACAGATAATCCATGTTTCCTTGTGTGATCACTTCAATTAAGTTAACAATTTGCTCTTCCCCTTCACCAATGACAACATAATCTATGGAGGGACAATGTTGTATAATTTCCTTAGCAAAGAGTGTTGGATGCATACCTCCAATAACAATGGGAATTTTCTCAAATTCACGTCGTATACGTTCCGAGTATTTTAATATTGCTGAAAATTGCCCGGAAAAAAGGCAACCGAAACCGATGAGAAGAGGTTTGAACGTCGAAATATGTTGTAACACCACGTCTTCTTCATTGAATTGTTCCGAACCTAAATTTTTCTGCCATGGTTTATAAATATTTAAATCTAATATTTCCACTTCAACACCATGGCGCACAAGCACAGCCCCTAAATATAATAATGAAGAAGGTGGGATATACTCCTTATTTGGCAGGATATCTAGAATGGATGGATTGATAAGAAGGACTCTCATTATAACTTACAACTATACTGCTCTATTATTTCCCACACCTATTATCAGCAATTCTAATTTTGACTGTAAAATTCCTCATGGTATGTTCCCAAAATTAGAATTGCTGACCTACTATGCTTTTACAGCATAGGAAATAGTTCCCCCAAAGGGAAATCGTTCTATTTTTAAATTAGTTAAACCAATTTCCTCCATTACCGATATGGTTTCACCTGGACAGACCTCATGATTGAGTTCATCAAACGCAATGACTCCACCTTGCGGTATTCTCGGGAAAAGTTGCTTGAGCGCAATAAGGGTTGGTTCATAAATATCAAAATCTAACCATAATGACTCACCACAAGATGAGGATTTTCTTCCTCGTACTTTGAAAGAGTATCCTCCTCCATATAGCACACCACATTCAATGATTGATCCATGAATATGCAAATTTTTTTTAAAAATTTCATATCTGCAAATAAATTTTCTTAAATCTTGAAGAATCTTCATTACTCATGGCTTATTCCCTTTTTGTTTAGCCGATGTATCATAGAAGGTATGGCTCTTATAAATTTGTTTCACATGTTCTATTTCTTCACGAGTCAAAGGCAGCATGTCACTTGCCGCGATATTCTCACTTACTTCATTAATATTCATCATCCCAGGAATGACAGTCGATATACAATCAAACGCGAGACAGAAACGAAGGGCCGCTTGCGTTAATGTTCGCTCTTTACCTTCACAAAGAAAAGAAAAAAGATGAGAGGCATCTGCCCATCGTTTTAATTGCTTGTGAGGCCAATTTGACCGATGGTCAATTCCTTGAAATTGTTCATTTCCATCAAGCTTTCCCGTAAGATACCCAAAAACTAGAGGCGTACGCACAATTATCCCTGTCTTATTCTTTTGTGCCGCATCGAGTAAACCATTTTCAAGAATCCTTTGATCAATCATATTAAAATTAACCTGAATCACAGGGAAATTATATTTTTCTATGGCAATTTTACCCTCATCAGGAGAACGCACTGAAATACCATACGTTCTAATTTTACCTTCTTCTTGAAATTGTTGAAGCGTATGAATAATATTTTCATTATCTTTGATCTCTTCAATTTTCGGACTGTGAAGTTGATATAAATCTATATACTCTGTTTTTAAGCGCTTTAGACTCCCCTCCAATGCGTTCTTAAGGTATTGAGGGGAAAAATCCTGTGGCATTTTGAATCCATAATGGGGGAGCATTCCTCCTTTAGTGGCAATAATGACTTTATCACGGACATTTTTAAATACATCCGCTAATAGTTCTTCACTGTGGCCATTGCCATAAAGATCTGATGTATCATAAAAATTCACTCCTCTGTCAAATGCCAGGTTAAGGGCTCGTTTTGACTCATTATCATCAATTATTCCATAAGAATTTCCACCAATTCCCCATGTGCCATATCCAATTTCAGCGACTTCAAAGCCCGTCTGTCCCAGCTTTCTGTATCTCATAATACCCTCTCTACATTATCGCGATTTTGATTTGCCATATAATCGAATAGATCCTGGATTATTTTTATACGCATCACAAAACCACTGGATTGTTTTTTCCAGTCCTACCCTAAAGGGAGTATAGGTGAAATCTGAACGTATTCTAAAACGTGAATTATCGGTATTCTTACGAAAAATTCCAGCTGGTTTTGTAGTATCAAACACGATTCTATTACGGTCAATATATAATATATCGGCGATCATATATGCTATTTCTTTTACTGAATTCTCTTCAGTGGTGCCAATATTCAGTATGTGTGCATCATTATAATTTTCAAGAGCCCATATATAAATCTTTGCCAAATCTTTTGAATAAGTATACTCACGAAGCGGTGTACCATCACCCCAAATCACTATTTCTGAATTACCCTGTCTATTTTCATAAAACCTCCTGATTAAAGATGGAACCATGGGTGCATCTTCATAGTTAAAGTTATCATTCTCGCCAAAGATGCCACTTGGCACAAGCCCAATAACATTCATAGAGAACTCTTCTCTATAGGCTCGGATAGCGGGATCGATTAATCTTTTGGCGAATGATGAACCATAGTTAGACTCGTGGGGATAGCCATCATGAATATATTCTTCTCTCAAGGGTAAAGGTGCCTTTGCCGGATACATTCCTGTTGTTAAAGTCATTATGGTCTTCTTTACAGAGCACTGCCGAGCCGCCTCAAGAATATTAAATGTCAGGAGCACATTATCTCTGAGCATCGTAGCTGGATACTTCATACTTAAACCAATACCGCCACTCACGGCGGCCAAGTGCAAAATTGCATCGGGATTATAGTGACGAATGGCAGTAAGTGTCTCCTTAGAATCCGTTAAATCACAATCCTTTGAGGTTAAAAAAATGAAATTGTATTGTGGATAATTCGTGCTGATAGCTCTCACCGCAGTGCCAAGCACTGCCGAGGAGCCTGTAACCAAAATTGTGTTATAAATCATGGCTCTTTCCAATTCAATTAAAGATCTTCCTCGTCATTTATAAAACAACTATTCTATGATTCGCCAATAGATTCAATTACAGATTCTCTTACAAAAGAAAAATTATAGCCAAATTGTCCATAGACCTGAATAAAATTTAACGAGCTCGCAACATATGTAAAGATATACTGTTTCCATTCTTCCCATCTGTTATATATTTCTGCCGGGGTAAGAAGATTTTTCCCTATGCTGTTTATTTTTGCATTGTTAAAAACCTGATCCACATAGTCATTAGGCAAATCAAGTTTCCCGCCGGTTATTGTGGAGAATAACTTGATGAAAACCTGTGTATCCGAGGTAAACTCTTCCATTGGGATATGAGTAAAATGTAATATACTTTCCTTTCTCCCAATCTCTTTTATCTCCAAAGAAATAACAAATAATGCATTTATAAAGAACCAGTGAGCTGGAATTGAGAAATCAACATAAAAATGCCTATTGACTTTTTTGACCAATTCTTTTTTATAAGCATTCTCTAAGAAATTTTTCCGTGATTGATTTTTCAAAATTAAATTATATGAGGACTCAAATAGCCACCGTTTACAAAAGGATTCAATGCGAGATACAGGATGACGAATTATATTAAAAATGGTATAATTATTACGAATTTTTCTTTTGTAGGCATGAGTTAAAAGACCGTCCAGTGTATAGCCGTGGACATTACCATACACCTTTGCATTTCCACATCTGGTCATTTCATAAAAATATTCATCTACACTGAAATTGTATTTTTTTTTTGTCCATGCTCGCAGATCTTGCCCTAAAGGTATCATTTCTTTAAAATCTGTGACAGGGGGTAAATATAATCCATGAGAGCATATTATCTCCGGGTGCATATTCAGACTATGAGCCAGCCAGTAGGTGGCAGTCCTTCCGCGACTTGTAAATATAAAATAGTGGCGTGATTTCTTTAATGCACTCGTGCACAAAGATATGGCTGGAATGAAACGTTTCATTATGGTGTTAGTCCTTGATGTACACACAAGATCCCGGCATATTTCAAGCAGATCAAAATAACTCACCGTATAATCCTTATCATAATATGTGAGTATAGCCATAATGCTTTCATATAATCCAGGCTGAATACTGCTCTTGTGCTCTGCTAGTTCATTAAAGAAGGAGTTGTATAATTCTAAAGATCTGGGATTCTCCTCAAGTAAAGCCAAATAATTCCTTGCGGCTTTAAATTTATTTTTACTCATCATGGTGTTCTAAACATTCGCGTACTGATTTATTTTTATTATCTGATACCCTTTTATCAGTTCAGCTATTCCCTCTTGAAGTGTATAGAGTGGTTTAAAGCCTGTTGCCTCTATTTTTTCGTTACTTACCATATAATTTCGCTTATCTGGATCTTCTCCTACTTTGGCTTCTATAAAATAAAAACTGGGAATTTGTTTTTTGATCTCTTCACATAACTGCCATTTGCTCAAATTGGCATCACTCAGTCCTACATTATATGGCTGATCTTTCATTGTTTCGAAGTTATTCAGACAATGCAGAAATGCCCTTGCCACATCACGAACATAAATATAGTTACGTTTAAAATGAGCCTGGTAAAGCACATGATATCCATTATAAAAAGCCCGATATGTGAAATCATTTACTAAAAGATCCAGACGCATTCTTGGGCTTATCCCAAAAACAGTTGCCAGTCTTAACGTGACAACATTCCCATCGGACAACAAATCTCTTTCTATGGCAACTTTCAACTTTCCATATAAGGAAATTGGATTGAGTGGTGTTTCTTCCGTACAATAAATATTTTCTTGACCAATGCCATATCCACTATTAGTTGTGGGAAAAATAATTATCTGTTCTTTATTGCGCAATTCAAGAATCAATTGTATGGCATCATAATTAATTGATTGTGCTTCAAGGGGCACTCTATCGCATAACGGGGCGCCTACAAGACATGCCAAGGGAATAATCGCATTCACTTCTTTTAGACATTTTTTGAGCAAAGATCTATCCCTTACATCACCCCGGATAACCGTGAGTTCTTTTCTATAGCAACAATCGAGAAGCGATGTTTGATTATACATGAAATTATCAATAACTGTAACAAAATGTCCCTTATTCAACAATTCAGGAACCATAATAGATCCCAAATATCCCGCACCTCCTGTTACTAATATCTTCATAATAGTATCCCCTTATATATATGCCCGTTCTTCATTCCATGCTAATAGTTCTTGAATAATACTTTCTTTATCAAGTCCGCATTCTCTCAGAAGATTTTCCCTTATTCCATAAGCATATAATCCCTCATCTTTTATGGCAAAGCGTTGTAAAGGGATGCATATATGAGCATCGGCCAGTATTTCAGCCATAATGCTTCCAAGGCCGCCATGGATTGTATGTTCCTCAATTGTGATGATTCTTTTTGTAGGTCTTACACATTCAATAAGCTCGTGTGCATTGACCGGCTTTAATCTAAATATATCAATTACTTGAGTCTTAATTGAATATTTTTCTAACTCTGATGCAATCTCGACTGCGTTATGCACCATAGAGCCAGTGGCAATAATACTGAGGTCTTTTCCCTTGTGAAGAACGCTAAATCCAGCGCTTAAATCTTTATTCTTTTCATATAAAAGGGGATATTTCCCTTTATCAAATCGAAAATAAAGAGGCATGGAGGATTGTAAAGAAATATCAACTAATCTTGCTGCACTATTGGAATCTGCAGGACTATATATGTGCATGTGTGCCAGAGCCCTCATAATAGAAATATCTTCTGTGGCATGATGCGTGGGACCATCGACACTATAGGCATAACCTGTACCAACACCTATAATCGTCACAGGAAGACACATTGAACATATATCAATTTTTATTTGTTCATAGCAACGCAGTGTAATAAAAGAAGCAATACTATATACATATACTCTTTTACCACTTAAAGCCAAGCCAGCTGCAACAGAGATTAGATTTTGTTCTGATATTCCTGCATTTATAAATTGATCTTTTAAATCCTCTCTGAATCTATCCAAACTAGGAGCCCCATATTCATTCGATATAAAAATTATATTCCTATCAGATTGGGCAAGGGAAAAAAGCTCGTCAATAAAAGCGTCTCTGAACTCAATGTTAGATAGATTCGTATTCATCCCATTGCAATTCCTCTTTTGCATGTGTAATTTCTTTCTCGCTTGTAAGAGAACGAGCATGCCACATAGGATCATTTTCCATGAAAGATATGCCTTTCCCCTTGACAGTTTGAGCGATAATAATGAATGGTTTCGTGGTATCTCGGGAACGTGCATATCGAAAAACCTTGATAAGTTCGTCAAAACTATGACCATTGCACACCGCAACTTCCCAGCCAAATGCTTCCCATTTATCAGAAAAGGGCTCGAGGGATGTAAAATCTTCTGTAAAATCTATAGATCCGATATTATTTCTATCAACAATAGCAATGAGATTGTTCAATTTATTTTTACTTGCGAATAATCCGGCTTCCCACACTGAACCTTCGGTGCATTCAGCATCTCCCATAAGTACAAATTGGAAATGATTTTTTTTATCCATTTTAGCAGCCAGCGAGATCCCCGCTGCCAATCCCAGGCCATGCCCTAAAGAACCAGTAGTCACTTCGACACCTGGTATTTTTTTATCCGGGTGGCCCCCTAACACACAATTTCCTTGTCGGTAACGACTTGTAATCCATTCTGCAGGAAAAAAGCCCCTATCAGCTAATACCGCATAAAGGGCAGTCTCCCCATGGCCCTTACTTAATAAAAAGCGGTCCCTCTCACCCCATTCTGCATTACCGGCATCGACATTAAGAATGCCCCCATAATAAAGGGCTACGAGAATATCGACACAGGATAGTGAAGAAACAATATGTCCCCCCGTACATATACACATCTTTAGTATTTTATAGCGCATTTGATGTGCCTTACGGTCTAATTTTATCATATCCATAACCCTCTTATTTCCCCACTTTTTCCCGACAGCCCAATTCTCTATTGTTCGTCAAGAAAACAAATATTTTTTGTACTCCATTTCAGTTTTGGTCTGATCACTCCAGCCATAATACCACTGTATTCTTTACAACACCCTTCATTATCATTTACCATGAAAGAAATTACCCCTTGTGCAATAACTTGAGGGCGTTTAATATCTGTTTGAATGTAAATATTAAGTGTGTAAAAACCTACATTTAAAAGATTACCCGGCAGAATGCAGGTCGTCTGAAATATACCGGCAGGATGTGGCTGATTAGACCATTCATCATGTCCCAGATTAATAGAACGCATATTAGCTGATGCTAAAACGCACACATTCCATTTATCAAGTATATGGATAAATGTGGTTATTCGAGAACCAGGTTTGAAATTCCAGAATTCTATTTCAATATAAATATCTTTCTGAATATCCACATCCGATCTTACTGCCCCATCTGAAATGATACGTACACTTCGCAACCTTATTTTATCATTCCCGGGAGCTATAGATGCATCTTTCCACAATTGTTCACCATAATTTCCCTTTTTCTGTTCAGTATATCCTTCAATAACATCTTTCACTGGCCCTCTCTTTTTCAATTTTCCTTCTTCCAACCACATTGCCTGTGAGCATAAATTTGATATTGATGCAAGATTGTGACTGACAAATAGCACAGTCCTTCCTTCACCGGAAATATCCTTCATTTTCCCCAAACATTTTTTTTGAAATTGAAAATCACCCACAGCCAAAACCTCATCAACAAGGAGTAGTTCAGGTTCCAGGTGAGCCGCAACAGCAAAGGCTAATCTCACATTCATCCCACTCGAATATCTCTTTATGGGAGTATCAATAAACTTCTCTACGCCGGAAAAGGCAACGATCTCATCAAATTTTTTTTTAATCTCAACTCTGGTCATTCCGAGGATAGCTCCATTTAGATAAATATTCTCTCTGCCAGTTAATTCGGGGTGAAAACCGGTCCCTACCTCCAATAAGCTTGATACCCTCCCCCGTATACGAATCATACCTTCAGTTGGATCAGTTATCTGACTTAATATTTTAAGAAGCGTCGATTTACCTGCGCCGTTTCGACCAATGATACCTAAAACTTCTCCTTGATTGACGTTAAAAGAAACATCCTTAAGTGCCCAGAATTCATTGTTTGATAATGAAGATGTTTTGGATATACTTTTTGCCTTGTATGGATTATTATTACCCTGGAAAGGGTGTAAAAAAAATTTAATGCTACCCATGAGTTGTTCACGCAGGGTATCATGTCTTAGGGTAGCGCCTAACACATACTTCTTACCAATGTTCATGACCCGAATTATAGGTGTTGGCATCTCTCAGCTCTCATAAACTCTCAGTATAAATATAATAGACTTGTTATATAATATCCGAAAAGGTCTTTTCCGTGGTCTTGAAAAAAATAACTCCGGAACAGAGCAGTATAAAGACGACTACAACACTTGCCCAAAATCCGGGCCAATAAGGGATATACTGCTCACCAAGTATACACCAACGGAAACCATCAATAACACCAACCATAGGATTGAGGCTATACACAAATCTCCATTTCCCAGGAACAACGCTGGATATGAATCCCACCGGGCTAATATAAAGACCCATGCGTATTAAAAAGGGCACAACATATTTCACATCCCTGTACTTGACATTCAAAGCACTGAGCCACAGACCGATGCCAAAAGACGCAATAAATGCGATGAAGAAAAAGGCTGGCAAGAGCAATAGCAAAACACTAAAAGATAAATGATACCATACCATGAGCCCAAGTAGAATAATAAAAGCTATAAGAAAATCAATGACACCGCTTATTGTGGCACTTGCAGGAATAATAAGCCTGGGAAAATACACCTTAGTGATTAGGTTGCTCGAGTTTATAAGGGAATTGCTGCTTTGGCTCATGGAGTTTGCAAAAAACTGCCAGGGTAAAAGCGCTACAAAGGTCATCACGGTATATGGTGCCCCACCACTGGGAAGTTTGGCAATATGTCCGAAAATCGCTGTAAATATGATCATGGTAAGCACAGGCTGGAGCACCGCCCAAACAATGCCTATAAGCGTTTGTTTGTAACGAATGATAACATTACGCCAGACAAGAAATCCAAAGAGTTCACGGTAACTCCATAGCTCTTTAAGATTCACTCCTGCTATTCCATGCCGTGGTTGGATAACACGCTCTGATAAAGCGTGTGCGGGTATCATAGTATCAGACATCTTATATTCTCATACATGTTCAAATAATGGGGACAATCCTTTTATTTTGCATTTTACGCATGATATCTTGTGACGCAATTTTCTCAGATTCCAAATAATCTTATAATAAAGAAATCTTTTTTTACATGCCATATATTCATCTAAATAAATAAAAGGAAATAAGCTCTCATCAATATTTCTGAAATTTTTTTCAAGAGTAATCCACTCTGTTTTTTTTCGAGAGGGATTTCTATGGGGATCAATACCATACGTTTCATAAAAATCTTTTTTAAAAAACTCAATTCCTCCGGTCTTTTCGCGACAATATTTCCATCGTCCTGAAATTCTATCTATTGTAATGATAGTACCATCATACACTGCTTTGATAATCCCATTTTTATAACCAGAATAAATCCTCCAAAAAATATCAGAGTCTTCACCACAACCCCAGAGTTTAATCCTGTCACCAAAAAAATCAATATCTTTTAATGCATTATAGGTGAGTGCAAAGGTAGTTCCTTGCACTTTATTATCATAGAAACTCCTCAATGTTCCCTGTGCACTGCTTAAGCGTCCTAAGATAAAATTATAGCCGTTTTTGAAATGAAAAATAAATTTTTTCAATGAATGAGTATATACAAAAGGATTATCATCATCCAAGAAAATAATCAAATCATAATTATTGCCTTCTTGCCTTAAGTAATAATTAAATAATTCTCCTTTATTATAGTGATTAGATTTCCCAACTAATACCAAGCTGTCAATGTCTAAGGAATGAATATTCCTCACGTGTTTTAAATAATTACCCGATATTATTTTTATTTGACTTTCTGCAAGATTTTCTAAATATTCAGAACCATCGTCCGAGAGGGTAATGTGAATCTTAAAATCTTGATTGCACTGCTGTCTTCTGATTGATGTAATTGTCCCTTGCAATACCCCCATGTACTCTTGATATTTTTCTTTTGGAATGAATGATTGAATCAGGAACAGTATATTCATACTTCAGAATCATTGTAAACAATATATTTATTTCTAGCTCCGCCCTTTCAGTTACATTTTAATAAAAATGAGACTTATAACAAAAATAAATATTATTATATTTATCAGATATTATAATATTAATTGCTTTTATATATATCGCGCATAAGCATATGAAGTTTGGGTAATTCTTTCATTTTATTATCGGAAAAAAATAAAAATTAATTTTATCCGAATCAATCTCTTATCAATAAAAGAACGGAATCGTGAGTATGAGATTCCACCCGAATTTCACAAGGGGGAATCAATATCGAAAGTATATCACATACAATTATTTTAATCTGTTGCTTTTTTATTTTTCATCCAGAGCCGTTCATATCGGGGCTGTAACGGTATTCTTTCCCACTGTGTATCAGCATTTTTTGACACACACATTAATGCTATATAATGCATTGTCCATTCCGCCAAAACAAACTGTATCCAGCATACCGGGCACATATTGAATGGAACTATAATCTTCAAGTCTAAACATTGCATATCCATTTACACTCATATTTAACACTTGTCTTAACCATTCCATGCTCTCTTATGATAATCTCATAATTATTGCAGGCGTAATAATCAGCAAGTAATGTGGGAGAGAATTGGTAAAATCCATGATCAACATAATTATTACTCGGGACCATCTGAATGATGTAGCCTTCTTCTTTTAATGCCATATTAAGATGTTTAAATACTTTCCTCGTTTCAAAAATATGTTTAAGCGTGCCCGTGTCCAAAACGAGGTCATATCGAATTTCCAAAGCCTTTGTAATATCATCCTTATTGAGGTCAAAAAATATATTTGCACCTGTAGAATTGATCTTCCGTTAACCACACATCCTGCCTTCCTAAAGACAATAAGCTTCAAGAAATGTTATTCGCTGTGCATGCTTCTATAAAATATTTTACATGACCTTCCATAAATCCCATATGAGTTTCTCCTTACACTCTTATGTGCTCAGCCCTTATAAAATACATTACAGGATACGATAATCCCTTGACAATACCTCTCTCTCCCTCCAGCTACGCCTTCCGACATCCTCCTTGATAAATCATAGAGGAATTGCTTTTTAAAGCAGTGAAATATTGTACTACAGAAAATTTAAGAACTTTACTTGATTATAAAAAATGTCTAGAATTCTCATTTAAAAGATCGAAATCCTTCATATGGTTGCCCTGAATACTCTGAAGGTCCCATTGACTTTACAGGGTTAAATAATTATAGTAAATCTTAATACGTTGAATACGATTTACAGGACCCTGATTATGGGGTTCAACTCAGATCACGTTCACAGTTCATCATATGAATGGAGCTTGAAAGCTTATGAAGAAAAACCTAAAAAAAGAATGTGTCGCAGTGAATGCACTTGCTATTATACCAGCCCGTGGGGGATCAAAAGGTATCCCGCGTAAAAATCTCACTTTACTAGCAGGTAAACCATTGCTTGCTCATACCATTGAGTGTGCCCGTAATTCAAAAAGCATTAACCGAGTCATTGTTTCTACTGATGACAGAGATATTGCTGAAGTTGCACAACACTATAAGAGTGAAGTGATCATGCGCCCTCCCGAAATAAGCGGTGACAGCGCTTCCTCTGAATCCGCTTTGCTTCACGTTCTTAATCATCTTCTCTCTTCTGAGCACTATGAACCAGAGATAATCGTTTTCCTCCAATGCACTTCTCCACTTACAATTCCGGAGGATATTGACGGCACTATGCGCATTCTTCTCGATAACGATGCAGACACCGCTTTGGCAGTAGCACCTTTCCATTATTTTCTTTGGCAAAAACATAAAGATGGGAGCGCAGTAGGAGTGGGTCATGACAAAAAAGTACGCCTTTTGCGTCAAGAAAGGGAGCCACTCTTCCGGGAAACCGGCGGAGTATATATTATGCGGACAAAAGGTTTTAAAAAGGCTCAACATCGTTTTTTCGGAAAAACGTCCTTATATGTTCTGCCAAATGAACGATGTGTGGAAATAGATAATCCTGAAGATTTTCACATTGCAGAAGTCCTGATGCGTGAATTTCAAAAAAAACAAAAAATACAGGCTCTCCCAGATCGAATCGCCATGCTTGTACTCGACTTTGATGGAATTTTTACAAATAACAAGGTTATCGTGTGTGAAGATGGAAAAGAAGCTGTGGTGTGCGATCGAGGTGACGGATGGGGAATTAGCCAATTGAAAAAAAAACGTATTCCTCTGTTGGTTTTATCCACTGAAAAAAATCCCGTTGTAAAAGTACGTTGTGAAAAACTCGGGATTGAATGTATACACGGAGTTGATGATAAGCTCTCTGTTTTAAAAACCTTGTTCACCGAGCGAAGCATTCACGCTGATGATGTAATATATGTAGGGAATGATCTCAATGATCTTCAATGTTTGCAGGAAGTAGGATGCCCCGTCGTACCACGCGATGCTCATCGACAAGTTCGGGCTGCCGCAAGAATTATCTTATCAGCGTATGGCGGGAATGGAGCTATCCGCGAGATATGTGAACTCATAAATCAAAAATTGGAGGAATAAAAATATGTCCAATATTATTGAAATTGGCGGAAGACCGGTTGGCGAAAAGTGTTCAGCGTATATCATAGCTGAAATAGGAATTAACCATAATGGAGATCTAAACATTGCTAAAAAATTAATCGATTCAGCTGTGCTCGCGGGCTGTGATGCGGTAAAATTTCAAAAAAGGACACCAGAGCTCTGTGTTCCTCCTGAACAAAAGAATTTGGTGCGTGAAACACCTTGGGGGAATATGACTTATTTGGAGTATCGGCACAGACTTGAATTTGGCAGGGATGAATATGCCGAAATAGACCGATATTGCAAGGAAAGAGGAATTACATGGTTTGCTTCATGCTGGGATAAACCCTCTGTAGACTTTATGGAACAGTTTAATCCAGTATGCTATAAAATTGCGTCTGCGTGCCTCACCGATGATCAACTGCTTCAGCATTGTAATAGTAAAAGGCGTATTATGATTATTTCAACAGGTATGTCCACGATAGAACAAATACGCCATGCAACATCGTTAATAGACAATGAGAAACTGCTTATAGCGCATTGTACCAGCAGTTATCCATGCAAACCCGAAGAACTCAACCTGAGCATGATTCGGACTCTGCAGAAAGAATTCTCTTGCCCGATAGGCTACTCTGGCCATGAAACAGGCTTACAGACAACATGCGCTGCCATACTCCTCGGAGCCTGTTTTATTGAACGTCACATCACGCTTGATAGAGCACTATGGGGAAGTGATCAGGCAGCCTCGATAGAGCCACCCGGTTTAATGCGTCTGGTAAGAGATATCAGAATAATTGAAAAAGCTCTGGGTAGTGGAGAAAAACAGATCTATCAAAGCGAACTGCCACTCCTAGAAAGATTGAGACGGATCAAGGCTTAATCGTTTTCATGTTTATTACAGATAAATTAATATATTTGGAGCTGCAAAAAACAGGCTCCACTTATATTGCATCTTTGATGTCCAAATGTGTTGAGGGGACTCGTATTGGAAGGCATAATCTTTTAAAAGACTATGAAACGAATAAGTTTATTGTAGGTTCCATTAGAAATCCATGGGATTGGTATGTGTCCTTATGGGCATTTGGGTGTGGTAAAAAGGGGGAATTATATAACCGGCTCACCAATCGAAAAATAATAAGTCATCATCCATTTCATGAACTCGCTAAACCCATTCATTTATGGAAAGATGCATATAAGGATTATACATCGCCGAACTGTTTTCAGAGCTGGTTAAGATTAATACACGATACTCGAAGGAAGATGGATATTGGTGAAAATTATTATAAGAGTTCTATATGTGAGTTTGGCGGTTTAATGACATATCGTTATTGTAAATTTTATTTAAAAAATTTTCTTTCTAAAAGATATTCCACTAATATTCATACATTAGATGAATTAAAAAATTTAGATAAGAAAAGCAATATATTAAAAGGAACAATTAGAAATGAGTCCATTAAAGATGATCTTATCCGTGTGCTTCACGATGCTGGGCATACTATAGATAAAAAAATTATTCTCCAAATATATAATAATATTAATAAGAAAATTAATCAATCTGAACATCTTGATCCGAAGTATTATTATGATAAGGAAACTATTGGATTAGTTGCTCAAAGAGACAAATTTCTCATTGAGAAATACTCCTATGCACCTCCTCTTTAATGTTCTGCCTTGCTCATAACAAAATCATATTTGTATTTATCAATAACCATATTATGAACATATAATAAAGAAATTCCAAATTTGACAGGCGATTCAAGTGATGTTAGAGTTTTCATTATCTTTATATAAAAAAATATGAAAAAACAAACAGATCAAATACCTCACTTTATAATAGTAGGCGCAATGAAATCCGGTTCCTCTTCATTGATGCACCATTTACGAAATCATAAAAAAATCCATACACCCTCTAAAGAACTCCATTTTTTTAACAATGATAATAACTATCGAAAAGGCTTGAATTGGTATATAAAAAAAATTCTGGAAAAAAAGAATCCAGAGGCTGAAATATTCGGAGAAAAAACTCCGAGCTATTCATATCAGAAGAATGTAGCGGAGAGAATATATCAAAATTGTCCCGATTCAAAGATCATATGGATTTTTAGAAATCCCGTAGAGAGAACATATTCCAATTATTTACATTCCTTTAAACAGGGAAAGGACCTTTTGTGTTTTGAGGATGCGATAAAAATGGAAGAAAAAAGAATAAAATCAAATATATGGTATGGTTATAAAACCAGAAGTATTTATCACTTACAAGTAGAAAGATTCTTGAAGTTTTTCCCAAAAGAACAAATGTTTTTTTTACTTTTTGATGATTTGATTAAATTATATTCTTCAGATCATGTATTAAATGAATTGTTTGGATTCTTGGGAATATCTGAAGAAGAATTTACATTTGTAAAAGAGTTTCGAAATAAAACCATCTTACCAAGATTCCCTTCTTTATTATTCTATTCAAGAAAATGGGGATTATATAATTTTACTATCTTTAGAAGGCTATTAAAAATAATCAACTTTTATCATAAAAAACCCGGTTATACTAAGATGTCATTGGAAATACGTGAAGAACTAAAAAACTTTTTTAAACCGCATAATCAAAAACTGGGACTACTTATTAATAAGAATCTCGATAAATGGAATAAATAAATGCTTTTTAATTCTTTTGATTTTGCGCTATTTTTACCAATATTCTTTGTTCTGTATTGGTTTGTAACAAAAAAAAAAATAAAAGCGCAAAACTTACTAATTTGCATTGCCAGTTATATCTTTTATGGCTGGTGGAACTGGCGCTTTCTTTCCTTGATTATCTTCAGTTCTTCTGTCGATTATATTGTAGGCATCTATTTAGCAAAAACAAATAATCAAAAAAGGAGAAAACTTCTTCTTCTGACAAGCATTTTAGTAAATATCGGCTTACTAGGTTTTTTTAAATACTTTAATTTCTTTACTCAAAGCTTTGCAGATTCATTCACTCTTCTCGGTAAGGAAATTGATCCGTTCAGATTAAATATAATACTTCCTGTGGGCATCAGCTTCTATACTTTTCAGACTCTTAGTTATTCAATTGACGTCTACAAGAGGAAACTCGAACCTACTAAGGATATTATTGCATTTTTCGCTTTTGTAAGTTTTTTCCCACAACTTGTTGCAGGTCCTATCGAGAGAGCTACTAATCTTCTTCCTCAGTTCTATAATAGAAGAAATTTTGATTATAATAAAGCAATTGACGGGCTCGGTCAGATACTTTGGGGCCTATTGAAGAAAATGGTAATAGCTGATAATTGTGCTTTATATGCAAACACAATTTTCAATAACTTTCCCTCTTATTCAAGTAGCACACTATTGCTGGGGGCATTCTTTTTTGCCTTTCAAATCTATGGAGACTTCTCCGGTTATTCTGACATCTCAATCGGCACCGCTAAATTATTTGGTTTTAAGCTAATGCGAAATTTTGCCTTTCCCTATTTTTCACGTGATATTGCTGAATTCTGGAGGCGTTGGCATATATCACTCTCTACCTGGTTTAGAGATTACGTTTATATTCCACTAGGGGGGAGTCAAGTGAATAAATGGATGAAAATTAGAAATACAATGATAATTTTTATTGTAAGCGGATTTTGGCATGGTGCAAACTGGACTTTTATTATATGGGGATTTCTTAATGCACTTTTTTTCCTACCATTATTATTATATAACCGAAATCGTAAACATATTGATATTGTTGCCAAGGATAAATACCTCCCTTCAATCAGGGAATTCTTTAGTATTCTCCTTACATTTTCTTTAACCACTTTTTCCTGGATCTTCTTCAGAGCTACAAGTATAAAACATGCGATGGATTACATTGCCGGTATTATTGACATCAGCCTATTTTCATTTCCTGAAATGATGGAAATCAGATTAATGATTATTACAGCCCTTTTTATTTTAGTTGAATGGCAAGGAAGGGAAAATAAGTATGCAATTGAGGGGATTTTCAAAAATAATGTCCCTGAACCTTTGAAGTGGTCTTGTCTCTATTTAATTGCACTTATTATTTTTCTCTTCGCCGGTCAACAGCAAGAGTTTATTTATTTCCAATTTTAAAGTATGAAAAAATTTATACTATCATTTTTTATTACAGTAATTTTAGTCCTATTTACATTTTATATGATTCTATCCCAAGCAGATGGTTATACAGATGCTTTTTATATTCGATTTACTACTCATCGACAAAAATCTTTAATAATAGGTACATCTAGAGCTGCCCAAGGTTTACAACCCGGAGTTCTCAATGATGTACTGGGAAGAGATGATTTTTTTAATTATTCTTTTACATTAGCTCATAGCCCTTACGGGCCTGCATATTTAGATAGTATCAAAAAGAAGTTATCCCCGGACTCTCAAAATGGAATCCATATAGTAACAGTAGATCCCTGGGGTATATCGAGTACCTGCAAGAATCCAAACGACAAATTCCAATTCAGGGAACTCAAATCTTTTATTTCCAAAATGAAAATAGTGAATAAAAAACCAAATTTTGATTACCTGATTAATAATTTTGATAAAAATTTTGCCAATATTTTAATCAAGGACTCAAGAAAGTTTTTACATACTAATGGGTGGCTCGAGGTAACTGTGAAAATGGATCCAGAAATTGTACAACGAAGAATAAACAAGAAAATACAAGAATATAAGAATAAAGTCCTGCCAAGGTATAAATTTTCTAATGTGCGGTATGAATACCTATTCAAAACAATAGAATTCTTAAAGCAACATGGAAGAGTCTTCATGGTAAGATTGCCAATTCATCCAAAAATGATGGATATTGAAAGAATCCTGATGCCGGATTTTAATAACAAAATGCAAAATATAGTAGTAAAATCTTCAATTAAATATTATGATATGACCTATATGAATTCAAATTTTACCTATACGGATGGAAATCATCTCCATAAAGAATCTGGTGCACAGGTTTCAAAGATTATTGCAGAATGGATTTTAAAGAACACGAAGGTACACAATTATTAATATATGTGACCACATAAAACATGCAACAATAGGGCAATTTAATTTGCTGCATCCCCCCTGTGCATATGGATGGATGCAGGCGAAAAGAAAAAATAACCTCAAAGCCAAGAGCCAATTCTCCTGCCCAGGAATTGAAATAGTTGTTCGTTTGATTGTGTATATATCTCTTGTAACCTTTCTACCTCTTGATCACTCACCACAAGACCTTTATTATAATCACCCACGTAGTGGTACTTAAATTCAGCATTAATCATGGGAATATGAAGAAATTTGAATACTCTCTCCATTATAGTATTGATATGATTTGACAGATCCCTCACCATTAATCCATGAGTTTCCCCTTTTTGTGCGCTCTTTCTGTCGATAGTATGATCCATCTCATCACTTATTATAATGCAAATCTGCTGAGGGTCAAAATAAGGCAAAACATTTTCTTGAATTTGCGAGTAATACATTCCCCTTTCAATATATTCCGGTATATCCATGACATCCGATACTTTCAAATTCGCATTATCTCCTCTGCGGCGCATATTTACTTGAGAAATAAGACGACGGATCGGATCTCTAAGACAAATAAAAAGCTTTGCATTTGGTATGATTGAATAGAGACGTTTCATGGCGAGCTTGGAAAACATATAATCGGGAGTTTTCTCTCCACAGATTTTACCCTTTCTGAATAAGCTCCTGTACCATCCTCTACCATAATGCCAGTTTAGATCGAAGAAATAAACTTCACCATATCCATTTCCTGGATTGGACCAGTCCGTTATATATATATCAGGATGAAGGGCAATATTTTTAATTAAGGTCGATGTGCCACACTTTTGAGCCCCAATGACCACAAAATTAGGTAATTTGCCAAATGGTCCCCTCACGATACCTATCAATCTGCGGAATATAATTTTGCATAGTTTTTTGCTCATACAAAATATCCGGCTTACTTCATCAAGTGCTCAAATTTTAAATAGAATAAAGTATACTATAGTCAGTAGGTCTCTGTATGTCAAATATTTTGTCTGATTATGCAGTTACAGGAGTGCCTCCTGCATATATGCCTAAAGAAGAACTCTCTGTAGCAGATACAAAGGATAAGAATCATCATAAAGGATTAAAAAATTAGGTGCTCTCTACGGACTGACGTGAAATTCTTTTCTCCCATATCTGCCAGTGGAGGCATTGCGAATAAAACCTGACTATGTGGAAGCGGAAGATAAATTTTGATCTATTAAAATGCGTCTATAATAGAAATAGCCATCGCATGAGGTCTGATTTTAATCAGAAAGCCTTTTGGTCAGAGATTATTGCGCCTCCCCACAACAAAGAGGGTCCCGCCAAACGGGAAGGAAACACCAGACTTTATGGTCTGCCACTCCCAAAAGAGCCCAAAATCAAGAATCTTATTTGCCGCTGAGGAGATTCTACACTCTGCGTAAGCATCATAGTTTTCCCGAGGTACTCTATTTTTCAAGGCAGACAGCACCATTAATGGAAATGGAAATGTAATAAAAGAAGTTACTCGCACAACCTCAAAACCTGACAGATTCAATTTTTTAAGCAGTTCATGTCTTGTATATCGTCGCTTGTGATGAAGGCACTCATCACGTTGACTCCATAGGAAAGGATGTTGAGGGACACTCACTAGTATCCCGCCTCCTGGTTTTATGGCTTTGTACATTTCCTGGAAAACGCTTGTATCATCATCAACATGTTCTAACACATCGAATGCGCCAATGACATCGAATTCTTTCCGAAAGGGAAGGCTGCGTGCATCTGCCTGAAAGAGATTCACATTGGGGATTTTCTTCTTGATTGCATCAACACCTGCTATGTATATATCCATTCCCCAAATATCGATCTGAGGAAAAACATTTCTAAATTCCCTTAGAATAACACCATTGCCACTGCCAATTTCAAGAAAATTGATCGCTTGGGGAAAATACTGTGTCATTGCCCAGGAAAAAAGACGTATGCGGGCCTTTCGCCAGAAGTTTTTATTTTCGACATCCAGTATTTTGTTAAAAAGACCGGCATCGAACCCGTCATCACTCGTTGCCAGTTGAGGTGCAAACGCAAGGTGTCCCTTGATGCGTAAAGGAGAATGAGCACAATGAGGACATTCCCAATCCTCGGATTCAAAAAGCTGCTCACACGAAAGACATAGCTTCACCTTACTCTTTTCCTATCATTTCTGGATTCCGCATATCCGATGGTTCAATTTTTTAATATCCGATAATTAATCGGATTATTTTACGCTTAATCAGGATAATAGTCAATTCCGAGTACATCTTTGGGGTAATCAATCATGACTCATAAAACCTCTTTCCGTTATCTGAAGAATTTTATGCTCTTTCCGATACAGAAAAAGAAAGTATTTATATATAGAAAAACGATAAAGAATAATCTATAATCGGACCGGCAATTGTATCGATAGTATGCGCCACTTTATCAGCAATCCTTTTCATGCTAATATTCTTATAAAGATATGAAAAAAGAAACCCATTTTTTCGATAGGATACGTCACCAAAAGATTATACCGGTCGCATTTCTGTTTATTCTTTCTATAATCTTTTTCTTCCCCGTTTTTTTTCAGGGAAAAACCTTTTATGCGTTTGATACACTGCTGCAATATTTACCATGGTCATCTTATATACAAAATTTTCGAGCGCATAATACCTTGATTACAGATCCGGTTAATCAGATAGTTCCATATACGGTTTTTTTTCAAAACTGTATTAGAAAAAAATCATTCCCATTTTGGAATAGGGATAATTTTTGTGGAATGCCCTTACCCGCAGGTGCCGTTACACGATATACCAGCCCCATTGCTTTTTTGTTATATACCTTATTCCCTGTATTGATAGCCCATGATTTACTCCTTTGGATCCATCTTTTAGGAGCCGGTCTTTTCATGTATCTGTTTCTGAAAAAAATTGGACTGGGAACCTGTCCATCTTTAATTGGATCAGTGTCATGGATGTTCAATGGTTATGTTATGGTGTGGTTTGAATTTGAAATCATTCCCATTCTGGCAAGTTCTTTGCCTCTTTCTCTTTATTGTTTTGAACGCTGGATAAGAGAAAAATCACAATTCAATGTTTTCTGTTTTATTGGTTCTATTGCTATTGCTTTTTGTAGTGGTTTTGCGCATGTCATCATGTATCAATTAATCTTCATAGCTTGTTATGTGCTGTACCGTTATTTTTTATCAATAAAAAAGCGCTCAAGAAGGATAACCAAGAAGGAAATGACTAATCTTGTACTACCAATACTTTTGGGAGTTTGTATAACCGCAACATTTTTTATTAATCATCTGGCCTTACTCAACGAACCGCAGCGTCCCCATTACTCTTTTGGAGAAATATACAAAAAAACCGGAAAACTTCCTACTAAATACCTAATAACTTCTATATTCCCGGATTTCTTTGGAAATCCGGCGAGAAAAATCACCTTTACTCCGCGCCCGGATTCACAACCCTATAATAATTATAATGAATTGTGTATATATATGGGAATTTTACCGCTCTTTCTTGCACTAATAAGCCTGCCTTATCTTTTTAAAAAAGAATATGCCCTATTTTTCTTTTCATCTTCTATTATTATATTAACAATGGCTATGGGCAGTATACTTTATTATCCCTTGATGAAATTTATTCCAGGCCTAAATTTTTCAACTCCCACACGAATTCTCTATCTCTATGCTTTCTCTTTCTGCGTATTGGCTGCTATAGGTGCTGATATCCTCGCGTGCCATGATAATAGAAAATGGCTCTCTTTTTCTCTTTTGAGCATTATTCCAGCGATTGCAATGGGAATTTCATTTCTCGTTCAAACCGACGCAGGAATCAAATGGGCCACCAATTATCAAAGGTGGGGAAATTGGTCTCACGTCTACAGGACGATGCACGCTCATTTTGCTATGGTTGGATCAGTAGTCATAGCAAAACCACTTATAATTATTTTTATGACTTTTTTGTTTTTAGTTCTTATTGTATTTTCAAAAAAAGATGGGCTTAGAGCTGTTCTTCTTTTTTCTTGTATTCTGATTTTATCATATGATTTGATTTCCTTTGGGCTTCATTACAATACAACTTCAGCAAAATACTTAGCCTATCCACAAACAGAGGCTATCAAATTTTTACTAAAAGACAAATCAGTATTCAGAATAATGACCTTCGATAATTTCTTGCAGAATTCATTTTCTCCTTTTGGGGTTGAAGATATCGGAGGGTATTCCTCCTTTTATCCAAAACGCTATGGTGAATTTCTCCATTTAAGTCAATATGGACTTACTGTTCCTATGCCTGATAATTTTAGCAGATGGCTCTATTATCGAACATTTGGATCCCCTCTTCTAGATCTTATTAATACAAAATATATATTGCTGCCCCCATCTAATTCGTTTAAAATACCCAAGCTTAAACTTATTTATAATAAAGAAATTAAAATTTATGAAAATAAAGAGGTTTTTCCAAGGGCATTTTTTGTCACACTATATAAATTTTGCAATAATCCTAATGAGATGCTAAAAATTTTACCCTCACTTAAAAATTCAGATTTTAGGCATACGGTACTGTTGGAAGAATATCCATCGAAGGATTTTCTCTCGCAGAAAGATCTTTGTTCATCCTTACAGGATGCAGAAATCAAAATCATTTCTTATAAATCTGACAGAATTGAGGTGCAGACTTCCACCCATCAAAATGGATTCCTCGTAATAAGCAATAGTTATAATCCCGGATGGAAAGCAAAAGTAGATAATATGGAAACAAAAATTTTTCGTGCTAATTATATAATGCAAGCTATACCGATAAAAAAAGGGAGTCATAGGATCGTCCTTTTTTTTCGCCCTAAAATATTAATTGCCGGTATAGTCACCTCAACCTTTGGATGGATCCTCATGATAGTATTGGCAGGAACTTTTGTAATAAACAAATGGAGAGATTAAGTGAAAAAGACAATACATGATTTAGCCATTCATAGTGGCATACCTGAATTTAAAGAAAAACTACATGTAGGACTGCCAAATCTTGGAAACCGTGAGAGCTTAATGAAAAGAATTAATAAAATTCTTGATACACGCTGGTTTACAAATAACGGGCCTTTAGTGCAAGAATTCGAAAAGGAACTGATAAAGACGATAGGTGTTAAGCATTGCATTGCCATGTGCAATGGCACGGTGGCTTTAGAAATCGCTATCAGAGCGCTGGGACTTACTGGAGAGGTTATTGTCCCATCCTTTACTTTTATTGCTACAGCCCATGCCCTCCAATGGCAGGGAATTACACCGATTTTTTGCGATATATCTCTCCATAATTATACGATAGATCCTTGCATGGTGGAAAAGATGGTCACCCCACGAACCAGCGGCATTATAGGTGTTCACTTATGGGGAAGATCATGCGATATTGAGGCCTTAACACATATTGCCAAAAAGCATAATATCAGCCTTATATTTGATGCTGCTCACGCATTTGCTTGTTCACACAAAGGACATTTGATAGGAGGCTTTGGAGATGCAGAAATCTTTAGTTTTCATGCTACTAAATTTCTCAATACATTCGAAGGGGGTGCAGTTATGACGAATAATGATGAATTGGCGGAAAAAATCCGATTAATGAAGAATTTCGGGTTTCAGGGCAAGGATAACGTAATCCATATCGGTGTCAATGGGAAAATGAGTGAGATTTCTGCTGCCATGGGCTTGTCTTCATTGGAGTGCATCGAGGAATTTATCATGGCTAATTATCGCAATTATAAATATTATTACCAAGAACTTGAGCGCATACCCGGTATCCGGTTGGTTTCTTACGATGATAGAGAGCGCTTTAATTATCAATACATCGTGTTAATAATTGATGAAGAAGTAACAGGGATAAGTCGGGACCGTTTAGTTGAGATCTTGCACGCGGAAAATATAATAGCCCGGCGTTATTTTTATCCCGGCTGTCATAAAATGGAACCTTATAGATCTTATTCCCCCCACGCCGGAATGATGCTGCCCAATACAGAAAAATTCGTTCACAAAGTGTTGATTTTGCCGACCGGCCCGACTATCGATCAGGATCATATCAAAAGGATATGTACTATTTTAAGAGTAGCTATTGAAAATAGCTCCGATTTGTAATCTCTTTCCTATTACCTTTAATAGTATGATAAAGAGTTATATTTAAAGTTAGGTAGTGCCAATAATATAAAAAAGCGATCAAAGATTTTGAAAATAAATATGTAATAGATAGAAAGACTGATGATAAAAAAGATTATACGAATAATAATTGGCATTGCCATTGGGGCCTTTTTACTATGGATTTTATTTAGAAAAACTGATTGGCATATAGTATATTATTCAATTTATAGCGCCAGTATAGGCTGGTTGATTCTCGGTCAAATATGTGCGTGGGCCGGCTATTTTACGCGAATCCAACGATGGACCTATGTAGTGCGAGCTTCTGATACAGCTTCTTTTCGTAGTATGTTGAGCGCAACTCAAATTGGTTTTCTTATGAATTTTATAATACCTATGCGTATTGGTGAAGTAACGCGTGCTTATGTTCTCTCGCGGCTTACAAAAATCTCATTTTCTAAAAGCTTTGCAATGGTAGGATTAGACCGAGTGAACGATATTATTGCATTACTTTTTATAGTTATTATCGCTGTTTTTTCTTTTCCGGTAGGAAAAGATATTGAAATTCTGCCGCACACCTTTAATAATATTAATAAGATTGTTATATCTAGTGATTTTATCCGCGCCCTGGCAATCAGCATAAGCCTCTTATTGTCTATAATTGTAATAATCCTCGTGCTTCTCTATGTCAAACAGTCTCTTATACTCCGTATTGTAGATATGAGCCTTGGTCGCCTATCAAAATATTTTGCAAAGCTCCTTCAAAATCTATTTCTGGATTTTGCCGCTGGTATGCATATATTTCGTTCTGGGAAGGAGATAGCAAAATCAACTATTTTTTCTATTTTTACATGGATGCTTGGTGTTTTATCAATAGCTGCAATGATTAAAGCATTTAATATTAATTATCCCTGGTTTATGCCTTTTTTAATGTTGGCAATGATAGCAGCAAGTATAAGTGTGCCTGTAACCCCAGGGACAGTGGGCCAATATCATATTCCTATCATTGCCTGTCTAATCTTCATAAATCCCTCCATAGGACCTGACAAGGCAAAGGCTGTCGCGATTGTTATTCATATATTACATTTAGTGCCCATTACCGTACTTGGAATATTTTGTCTGTTTCGAGAAAAATTAAGGTTTTCTGATCTTATTTGGTATAATTTCAAATAAATACATTTTTATTTATAATCCCTGCTAAATTATATAAGGGGAATAAGTGCCAATCACGGCAATGAGTTTTATTCTCATTAGCAGGTTGACTTTGATTTAGGCCAGTGTTAGTATATGGCGAAAATAAGTTCAATGCAACGAGTGAGAGGTATGCAGTGGATAAATCGTTGGTGCCATTTAAGGCCGAGGTTGATTTTTCTGTCCTAATAAGTTGCTATTTTGAGGAAAAGAGCATTGATGAGTTTTACTCACGTTTGTCAGATGTTCTCCAGTGCATGGGAAGAAGTTATGAGATTATTTTTATCAACGACGGAAGCACCGATAAGACTTTCGAGAAACTTAAAGCCATATTTGACGCTGATCCAAATGTAACAGCGGTTGTTGATTTATTCAAAAATGCCGGCCAGGCAAACGCAAAGACTCCTGGAGTATTACTCGCAAGGGGTAAGGCGATCATACTCATCGATAGTGATTTACAATTAGATCCGGAAGAACTTCCTCTGCTGGTGGATAAGTATGATGAAGGTTTCGATGTGGTAAGCGGATACAGAAAGAACAGACAAGATTCCCTTTTTCGAAAACTTCCCTCCATAATTGCCAATGCTATCATGCGAAAAAGCTCCAATAGCAATCTTCGTGATTTTGGATGCACATTTAAAATATACGACGGACGACTCGTTAGGGCATTTAATTTTAGTCCTTTCAAGCCCTGGCGGCCCGTTCCAGTTATATCCATAGCAAGGCAAATTGCTGAAGTATCTGTGAGCCACCATCCCAGGCGTTTTGGGCAATCAGGTTGGACATTCAAAAAACTTTTTGCTTATAACATGGAAAATATTGTCAATCTTTCCGAAAGACCTTTTCAAATACTCGGGATGCTATGTCTTGCATTAGCCTTTCTTTTCGCTATTCGAGTCGCCCTAGGATATGTCCTACCCTTTTCGATCCTACCGAAGGTTACGAGCGGGCTCATTCTGAATGTCATTATAATCAGCTTGGTGGTATTGCTTTCCGTGCTGGCCGCTATCGGAGAATTTATAATTCGTAACTTTATCTTATTACAAGGCAAGCCTGCATATATTATCCGTGAGATCCATACAAAGAATAACGACTGACAGATGTCACATAAGAGTTAAATGGATTAAAATTATATGACAAAATGAATGTAGGCTATGGAAAACACAATAAGACATCGCATAATTGGAGGAGTATTTGGTCTTGAAGTTGATTTAGAAGGGGCTCAGGACCCACAATTCCTGCGAAAAGGCGACATCCTTTTCGTAAATGCACGCTCTGCACTCTATTGTTTGGTGCAACGATTGACTCCCAAACACATCTGGATGCCTTCTTATCTCTGTTCTTCAATGTTGGACGCTATTAGAGGAACAAATACCTCCATAAGATTATACGAAGTTGATTATGACCTGCGCTCTCCCTCACTGAAATGGATAGCAGAAATTTCACGGGGCGACATAGTCGTTATCGTTGATTATTTCGGATTTCCCGCTGATCCAGAAATTGCTTTCAAAGCGCGAAAGAAGGGCGCATGGGTGCTCGAAGATGCTTGCCAGGCATTGTTAACTGAAGTACCCCGTTCGATTATAGACTTTGTCATTTTCAGCCCGCGAAAGTTTCTGGGAATTCCGGACGGTGGCATCCTTTGGATCCAAACAGCAAAGGGCCAGGTAAGCAGCATTAGCAACCTTCTATTGGAGCCAGCTCCCCAAGAATGGTGGTTTACTGCCTTTTGCAGTTCTTTTCTACGCCGAGAATTTGATCTCAAAGGCGTTGCTCACAACTGGTTTAACCTTTTTAAAACAAGTGAGGCTCATTGCCCAATCGGGTTATATGCCATGAGTGAACTTTCCCAAACCTTACTGCGACAAGGATTCAACTATGAACGGATCGCTCGACAACGTCAGAACAATTATTTAGCCTTATTAGAAAGACTGGCCGATATAGCGTTATTTCCAAACTTATCGACAGGAATTATTCCACTGGGATTTCCTGTTCGTGTTCCAAATCGTGATCGAATTCAGCAAGCATTGTTTAATCATAAGATCTATCCACCCGTCCACTGGCCACTGAACCGCCACGTTCCGGAGCATTTTAGAGACAGCCATAGACTTGCCTCCCACCTCATGACTTTACCCTGCGATCAGCGTTACGATATAGAAGGTATGCAGCATATGGCTGCGGTGGTAACCAAGGAAATGAGGAAGTGAAAGTTTGGTCCCTATACTCCCTATGCTTCTCTGAGGTGCTAGATGATACAATTATCGAATTTTAGATTAGATCATATTCTGTGAGATATTGAGTAATGGAATTGACGGAGTTAAACATCATTACATCCACTATAGATAAAAAAGGTACAAAAGTGTTTCTGAATTGAAGATATTCAATGTTTCTGGTCTTAATAAAACTAAGCCTGATTCCAGCTTTAGTAAAAATTTTTTTAGAATAGAGCTTCTGTCCTCCAATTGTGTTGATGTAATGGGTAGCATTTCTTGCTTTACATATTGCAATTACTCTTTCTTGACCAGAGAGTCCCTTATCATCTTTCTTAATATCAGACGATATCATAATACGAGTTCCTATTTTTAAGTAATGACAAACTTCTTGAATGGAATGTGTCAAAAAGCATGCTAAATTTTTTTCGGGAAAGTTTAAGATATTATTAACAAGCTCAATTACATCTTTATAAAATGGGGCTTTTCTGTATGCAGCATAGAGCTGCCCCAAAATTTTTGTCTTCGCTTTCTCTATTTCTCGGCTCGAAGAAATCCGTTTTTCATTTATCATGTCAGATAGATTTCCTTTCTTTTCAATTGGTAATGTGATGTAGTGAGGCATGCCATCCAGCAAGATTCTGTTTCTATTGATCCATCCACCCTTCATATACTGTACATCGTCATAGAGAATAAATTCATCCACGCAGTTGATAAATTGATAATAACCTATGTATGGGAAAAAGTAAGGCTGCATTAAAGCAAGTTTCATTATTTTTTTCTCCCTGAGTGTATCGACTATTCATCAGCATGTATCAGGGTCCTGTGTGAATCTTGTTCTCTCTTTAGTTAATTTTTTCTTTTTTGAATAATTTATCATATTTTTGCTGGGAAATCTATCTAGCTAAACAAATAGTATACACTTATCACAATATAAAATAAGCCGAATTGGTGTTTGAATTTAAGTTGATTTTAAAATAATATTGGAATAATATATATGTAATATTATTTTTGTCATTTTTGTATTTTTGTATATCTAACAGCCAGTAACTGTACCACGAAAAAATAGAGTTTTTAATGGATGTAAAATTTCAGCCAATGTTACAGAGAAATATACGTCTTGAAGAGCTTTTAAAAGAGATCAACAACCTTTTAGGTCCTATTCAAAAAAATATTAATACCGGATATTCATCACCAAAATATCCCATTGTTTTTATTGTTGGCGCACCAAGGTCGGGCACTACTATTTTATTACAATGGCTGGCTAAAACAGGCCAATTTTCATATCCAACAAATATTTTATCCCGATTTTATGCTTCTCCTTATATAGGCGCTAAGATTCAATTGCTTTTAACGGATCCGGAATACAATTTTTATAATGAAATAATGGATTTTAACCATGATATTTCATTTGAGTCAAATCTCGGAAAAACTCACGGTGCACTTTCGCCTAATGAATTTTGGTATTTTTGGCGCCGGTTTATTCCTAATACGGAACCGAGGTATTTGAATATGGAAGAAATAAATTCAATTAATGGCAACGCCTTCGCCAGGGAATTGGCCTCAATAGAATCTGTATTTAATAAGCCGCTGGCATTAAAAGGGATAATTATGCAATATAATATTTCCACGCTTTCTTCTTTTTTTAAAAAAGCATTTTTTTTGTATATTAAACGAGAGCCATTCTATAATATGCAGTCTTTGTTAGAGGCACGGATCAAATATTATGGAAATCGCGATGCATGGTATTCTGTTAAACCAAGAGAATATGATAAACTTAAAAATATGAACTGTTTTGAACAAGTAGCCGGCCAGGTATATTATACAAATTGCTCCATAGAGAATGAGATTTCCCAGATAGAGAAAAATAGGTCATTGGCCATTAATTATGAAGAGTTTTGCTCAAATCCAACGGGGATTTATAATTATATTGTAAATAAGCTTGCGAGCCAGGCATGTGAAATTGATCCCACATATACAGGCCCCCCACAATTGAATAACACAAATCACAATAGGCTTTCTGAGGAAGATACGAAATTGATTATCCGAGGTTATGAGAGAATAACGGGGAAGAGATTACAAGAGAATGACTTTTTATAGAAAATCCAAGAGTCTCACTTGTGGATTAAGGAGATGAGAAGTAAAATGGCTATAAAGAGCATGTTCAAGCGGTTAAATAAACGGTAATAATTTCTATTGGGAGCAGTAGTTCTACTCGATGAGACTTCAATGTAATTATCAACAAAAGGCCATTTTTTTAGATCGAGATGGGGTGCTCAATCAAGAAGTTGGACATATATGTCATGTTGATGATTTTCATCTTATGGACAATGTTTCCCAGGCCATTAAATGTATCAATCAATCAGACTACCTGGCAATTGTCATTACTAACCAATCAGCTGTTGCCAGGGGATTATGCACTATTGACGATATTGAACATATACATAAAAAGATGGAGATGCTCCTTGGCGATAATGGTGCACACATTGATGCCATATATTATTGCCCTCATCATCCTGAAAAGGGTATGCCCGGAGAAAATCCATTATATACCATCAATTGTGACTGTAGAAAGCCAAAAATCGGCATGATCACACACGCTGCAAAGGATTTTAACATCGATTTAAAGCACTCGTATTTTATTGGTGATACCACAAGAGATATTCTTTGTGGAAAAAATGCCCATTTATATACCATAGGAGTATATACCGGCCATGGGTGTAAAGATGGCGATGTGAAACCTGACTGGATGTTTGAAGATTTATATGAGGCAGTATCATTTATTATTCATGATCCCCTGAAACCTCATATTCAAAATATCATGCAAAAAATAAAAGTTTCACCTATCCGCCCATTCGTTATTCTAATTGGAGGGAATACCCGCTCGGGAAAATCAACATTGGCTCATTATCTTGCCTTGGAATTGCGCGACAGAGGAGAGAACGTAGTGGAAATTGCACTTGATAATTGGCTTCTCCCTAAGGAGAAAAGGATTAAATACGATACAGTGTATGAGCGGTTTCAATTAGAAAAAATAGAAAAAGATTGTGCTCATTTATTTGCATCGCAAGAGATTGCCCTGCCCTCCTATAATTGCGTGCATCGCATCACAAGCACTGAAGAAATTATATATTCCTTACATAACAAATCAGTAGTGATCGTTGAAGGAGTTGTTGCCCTATCTTCCCAGACACTGCGACGATTTTCTGCTCTCTCTATTTATTGTGATATAGAGGAGCAGGCAATGAAGAATCGTATATTTTCTTTCTATACATGGAAAGGGCTCAGTGAATCAGAAATAAATAACTTATACAAAAAAAGAAAAAAAGATGAATATGATATTATTCGCAAAGAAAAATGTTATGCTGATATGATCATAGAAAATACTCTATGAATTACTTTCCCTCTCTTTTAAAAAAGGATTTTTTAATGAAATGACATCTGCAAACCGATAGTATAATTAGTAAAATTTTTTATAGAGTATAATTTATTGTTATAACTTGTAAGTTGGAGTTATTGCTTATATCAAATCAAAGCTTCAATTTATGAATAATAATACGAAATTAAAATTAAATTCATTCTTATCATTATCTGTATTTGATATAGCTGTATTATGCGCTCTTGCTGTATGGTTGCTCTTTTCCGCATTTATTGTTGATATTGAATATTATGATGGATTTGATACCATTTGTAATACCCGTTTTTTTATTGGTGAAAGTACACGCTATATTTCCAACAGAGCTCCTTTTTTTTCCCTGATACTTATACCAGCTGAGTGGATAAAAAAGATATTACATCTTCATCCACTGGAAGTTCGTCCGTATCATTTCATAATGGCTTTATTTCATATAGCATATATTATTGGCGTTTATTCTTTGTTAGTAAAATATTTTAAGCGTAAAGGAGCTGTTTTACTGGCTTTCCTTGCTGCTATCCCAACCTTTATTTTTTTCTCCTATGGCCCTTTCATCAGTCATGATATTTTCCCCGGTATCATATTTTTAGTTATGTTAGTATTAGCTGATAAATTTTATAAATCACCCCAAATAAAGACATGGCTGTTGTTAACTATTTTGGGAGCCTGTGCCGCTTTAATTAAACAGACATATGGGATTTTCTGGGTAGCGATATTAGGATCACAGATTCTTCTATTCTTTTTTCAAAAAGATAGGGATAAAAAAAAATACTTATCTGTTCTTTCTTTTTTAGGAGCTGGAGCACTGGTCAGTGGTCTGATTACCTGGATTGTTTTAATGTTTACTTTAAGCGGCACCTATCCAAACAAGTCTGTATTATTTCGCCCCTATTATCAAATGTTATTTATTTTAAACCAGTATGAAGGAGCTTCTCCCAATCTTTTCCCATGGTGGGTCTATATTAGAAATTTCTGGGCTTATGGTACCCTGAATGTTCTTCTTATTATACCGGGGATTGTTATGGCGTTTCGAAAATCAAGATTACAGAAAGGTATTGCCCTTTCCTGGATGATTTTTTTTATTATTATGCATCTTTTGTCCATGAGGGAAGTAAGGTATTTATATCCGTTGGCGCCTATGTCAGCTTTCTTGATTGTACCGGTTATTCAATCTTTAATAAAAAATCGTATTGCCCTTATTTGTATTGTTATTATTTTACTGCTTGATTTTAAGAATTTTTATCCGGAAATAACAAGGATTATCAATCCCTTCTATACAAGAAGCGTAACCAGAGAGTTTCTTCAGCCGTTAGAAAGTATTGATAAAAAAAAGGATCAAATTATAATTGGAAACAGATCTATGTTAAGTTTTCCCGGACCCTATACCAGCCCTTTAGTAGGGGATAGATATCATCATCTGTTTCATTTTGCCATGCATCATGTCATTATTCTTTATGGGTATTCTCCTGAAAATCTTATTAGAATACCTAATATAGGAAAATATAAGGATGTTTTATATAAAAATAAAAATACCTGTTTGATTTTTGCCAATAATACCATTGTTAATAGTACAAGCTGGTATTTTCAACCCCCTATGTTTAAGGATGAATTAATACAATTAATTGCTTTTAATCAATCCCTTACTCTGTATAAGCAATCTGATAGGACTTTTAAAACTCCAGGTGGTGATGTCGTTTCATTAAGAATAGAAAAGAACCAGGGTATCCAGCAGGTTATGATTGAAAGTGAACTTCTTTTTAATTTATTAAGGGATAGTGTTTTTTCCCGGCTTATGGATACATCAAAAAACAACAGCTTTGATCTTCAATTGCTTCCCACAGGTAAAATTCAAATTCTCGGTGTAATATCAGATGATGAACTTAGGAAATCGAAATTATTATTCATACAGTTATTAAAAATTAAAAGAATATTATATATCCCCTTTTCCGAAAAAGAATCTACGTAAAGGGAATATAAGAATTTGATAATATGAAGATATCTTACAGTGAACAAAAATTTAGTGTAACCCATAAAAATATTTAAGAAATAACTTGAAAAAACTAATTTTTTAAATTCAAATATTCTATACTATTACTATTTTCATTTAACAGCATAGTAAGGGAGCGGAGTTTATTGAGCGCTTTGATATAATCAGGTTTTATTCGTAATGCCTCTTGAAGATGGACGATAGCCAGTTTGAAACGCCCAAGGCTTGCCAGAGCATTCCCCAGATTATAATGAGATAATGCATGTTCAGGATTCAGACGTAAGGATTCAGAATAATGCTTTATAGCCTCTACTATTTTCCCTTGCTTTTCCAGAGCACTTCCAAGATTATTGTGGGCGAGGGCGTAATTCGGGTATATTCGTAACGCATTGAAATAATGGGCAATAGCTTCCTTGAGATTTCCTTGGCGAGTGAGAGTAACTCCCATATTGCAATGTGCAACCGCATAATTAGGATTGATCCGTATCGCCTCCGAATAATGGCTAATAGCCTTTTTGTAATTTCCCAAATGGGCGTAAGCGACACCTAGATTGTTGTATGCCCCATAATAGTTGGGATTGATTCGAACCGCCTCAGAATAATAGATAATACCCTTTTCATAATTTCCCAAATGAACAAACGCCTCTCCCAAGTTGTTATATGCCTTATAGTTATTGACAGTTACATCAATGGTATGTTCAAAAAGAGTAATGCTATTAGCCCAGTATCGGACTTGTACACACGTAATGGCCATGAGAATTGAAAGAAACACCCCGGCTATAGCGGCAAATGCCTTCTTTCTGTGGCGCCATTTTGGCAGAAGCTCAGGGATACCCCACGCAATAATAATAAAAAGGCCGATAAGTGGTACATAGCTATAACGGTCAGCCATAGCCTGGTTACCTACCTGGACAAGTCCAATGACGGGTACAAGAGTCCCAATGTACCATAGCCATCCAACAGCAAGATAGGGGTGTCTCTTCATAGCGATAATCATAAGTGAAGATATAGATATGAGCAATAAACATGCCCCTATAACCTGCCACCATGGTAATATACTGGAATAAGGGTATATAATTGCTAAATCGTGAGGGCAAATCATCTTTACCATATACTTTATATAGGAAACAAGAGCATTTGCAATCCTGCTACTTAGTGGATATAAATCTAAAGAACCAACCGCTCCCCCCTTTTTCTGAATGAGGAAGGTTACAATACTCGCTGCCGCCGCTAAAACAAAAAAAGGTATTTTTTCATATACCAGATGAAAAATAGGTAGCCTTTGTGGTAAGTTATTATCGTCAATTGAATGTCTATATTGAAATCGATCAAGCGGCCAATAATCCAACAAAAGTAGAACAAAAGGCAAAGTCACCAACATTGGTTTGGCCATAAGGCCTAAAATAAAAAATACTATAGACAATAAGTATCTATTAAATTTTGGATTCTTAATATAAAAAAGGTAAATTAATATTACTAATATCCAAAAAAAGGTACTTAATACATTTTTTCTTTCTGCCACCCAAGCAACCGACTCCACATTAAGCGGATGCAGCGCAAATAGGGCAGCAACAAAACTGCTTTGCCATAAATCCTTAGTCATCTTCCAAAAAAGAAGAAATAATAATAACGAGTTCACAATATGAAAGAGTACATTGGATAGATGATGCCGGCCTGGATTTATGCCATAGAGCGTATAATCCAACATGTGAGACAGCCATGTTAAGGGATGCCAGTTGGCTGCATCCGTGGCGGTGAAAGCCCAAATAATGCTCTCTGATGTCAGACCACGCTGTACATATTTATTATTAGTGATATATTTCGGATCATCATAGTTTATAAATTCATGATTCCTCACTTGCCAATATATAGCAAGTGTGGCAATAACAAGAAACACACAAACCAATATTTCACAACGTATATTAAAAAAGGCCTTTCTCTGTTCATCTTTTCTTAACATAGCTCACTGATTCTGATTAATAGATTACCATTAAAAAAATTTAGGGAATAACTATTGCGATAATAAGAAATAATGAGATTAAAATACTATTATCACTATGCTTCATAGTATATACTTTATTCATTCTCTCTATATTATCTATAATTGCAAATTTTTTATAAGTTCATTATAAGGCGGCAAGCCGTGTATACCTTTTAATTTATTAAGTGCCATTTTTAATGTACTGGCAATCTGAGGCTTTAATCTCAGTGCTTCTTGAAAATGGAATGCAGCCTCTGTATGTTTTTCTTGGTGTGCCAGGGCCATACCTAAATTATAGTGGACTTCTACATAATCAGATTTAATGCTTAAGGCTTTTTTAAAATGTGTAATGGCTTCTTTGAAGCTTCCCGTGCCTGCACAAGTGACACCCAAATTACCATGCGCATTCGCATAGTCGGGTTTAATCCGCAATGCCTCTTGATAATGATACCTCGCCTTCTTTAGCTTCCCCAGCCTCATATAGGCGATACCTATATTATTATGTGCTTCTGCATAATCAGGTGTGCTGCGCAATGCTTCCAAATAATGATCAATCGCCTCTTTGAAATTCCCCTGATCCATTAACGCACAACCTAAATTAAAATGTGATAATGCATGATTGGGATATTTTCTCAAAATCTCCAAATACTTATTTATAGATTCTGATATCTTTCCCTGCTCTCTTAGCGCAACAGCAAGACTAACATGCGCGTCCACAAGACCAGAATCTAGCCTTATCGCCTTAAAATAGCACTTTATTGCCCTATTTACCTCACCTTCTTCTTTAAATGCTTCCCCTAAATAATAGTGCACTATTGCATGCTTAGGATATTTGCGCAAAATCTCTAAATACTTTTCTATGGCCTCGTGTGTTCTCCCCTGTTTTCTTAAAGCATGCCCCAAATTCATATGTGCATGTATAAAATTAGGTTCTATCTTAGTTGCTTTAGAATATTCTTTCATGGCCTCTTCTATCTCCCCCTTCTCTGCAAGAGCACTCCCCAAATTATTATGCGCCACGAAGTTATTAGACGTAATATCTAATGTATGTTTAAAAAGAGTAACGCTATTTCTCCAATATCTGATCTGAATCCAAGTAAATGCCATCAGAACGGAAAGAAGTACTGGTATTATTACAATAAATCCCACATTTCTATAGCGCCATATTGAAAAAAGATTAGGAACTCCCCAGGCAATAATGATAAATATTCCTATAAGGGGTATATATGTATACCGGTCGGCCATTCCTTGTATCCCAACTTGTACAAGCCCAATTACTGGAACCAATGTCACAATATACCACAGCCAGCCTACTGCAAAGTAGGGGTGTGATTTTATTGTACTGATTCCAAGTGAAAATATAACTACAAGCAATAAACTTGCCCCTGCAACACGCCATAGGGGCAACATACCTGGATGCGGATATAAAACAGCTAAATTGCGGGGCCAAATCATTTTCTCAATATAACGTTCATAGGAAACTATAGCATTGGCAACTTTGGGAATAAGTGAATACTTATTTAGTGAGCCAACAGTTCCTCCGCTTTGCTGAACAAGAAATGTCACGATACTTGACAAAATACAAACAAGCAAAAAAGGTATTTTTTCTAAAATTAAGTGAGTGTTTTTTTTACTTCCCTCCCCAAATTGGAAACGGCCAAGAGGCCAATAATCTAGCAAAAGTAATACAAGGGGCAAAGTTACCAACATAGGTTTGGCCATAAGACCCAGCAAGAACACTGTAAAAACTAACAGATATCTTTTAATTCTTGGTTCTTTAATATATAAAATATAACTCAATATTGTAAGCATCCAGAAAAAAGTGCTTAATACGTCCTTACGCTCTGCTACCCATGCAACAGACTCCACATGCAAAGGATGAAATGCAAATAGAGCAGCAACAAATCCACTCTGCCATAAATCTTTTGTCATTATAAAAAAAATAATAAACAATAATAAAGAATTCATGATATGAAAAAACACATTTGTAAGGTGATGTTTGCCAGCGTCAGTCCCATAAATATGACAATCTAACATGTGCGATAACCATGTTAACGGATGCCAATTAGATGCGTGTGACGTGGTAAAAGCCCAAACGATGCTTTCTAAGGTCAGCCCTTTCTGCACATATTGATTTTCAGTGATATACTCCGAATCATCATAATTAATAAATTCATGATTTCTCACTTGCCCATACAAGGCAAAATTGGCTATAATGAGAAATAAACAGATTAAAAAAGTATTTTTAACATGCATAGTTTTTATCTCTTGCCAATAAACTCGCAATATATAAATATATAAATCCTTTAATATTTTCCATATATTTTATAACTCATTTTATTATCGGTAATACTCAACTTTAATTTGATCATAAAGTTCTATGAGATCTTATTTAATAGCCCATTCGAACGAAATTGGCTACCGTATAATTATGCGATAAATACGGATAAAGAGCTTCTCAGATTAATCAGGGCACCTTCCTATCTCTTCATAAACCGCAATAAGCCTTGCTTTAATATGATTAGCACACGCAATATGTGGCTTCAGTCTTAATGCTTCTTCAAGATGAATCACCGCCTCTTTGAGACTTCCCTGTTGTACCAGGGCAAGTCCCAAATTATAATGCACATTTATATAATCTGGTTTAATCCGGAGAGCCTCACGAAAATGAAAAATGGCTTTCTGGTAATTTTTTTGACGCGCAAAAATCACTCCCAAATTACCATGGGGATTCGCATAATCAGGATCAATGCGCAATGCCTCAAAATAATGGCTCGTGGCTTCCGTAACCTGTCCTTGACGCTCAAGAGCAATACCTAAGTTATTATGTGCTTCAGCATAGTCGGGTTTGATGCTCAGGGCTTTGAAATAATGATGAGTGGCTTCTTTTATATTTCCTTGGCTTAACAAGGCAAATCCCAGAAAATGGTGCGCAAGGTAATTGTGAGAGGTAACATCAATAGCATGTTTAAAGAGAGTTACATCATTGATCCAGTATCCCACCTGCACATATGAAGTCACCATGAGAATTGAAATACAAAGCGTCGCTATTATAATTAATACCCTGTTTTTTAAACGCCATCTTGCAAATAACTCTGGTACCCCCCATGCAATCATTATAAATAGGCCGATTAAAGGGATGTAGGTATATCTATCAGCCATACTTTGCATGCCAACCTGGACAAAGCCAATTACAGGGACAAGTGTTCCCATATACCACAGCCATCCCATTACACAATAAGGATGTTTCCTCATATTTACGATTATAAGCAAAGAGAAAGTAAAAAGAAATACACCCGCCAAGACACACTGCCATGCGCTGATGTAACGGGAATAAGGGTATATGATGGCCAGATGAGAGGGAAAAACCATTTTTAGGATATAGCGGACATAGGAAATGAGAGCATTGGCAATTCTGCTCGGAAGCGGCAACAATTCCAAAGAGGCCACAGATTCACCACTTTGCTGAGCGAAAAAGGTCACTATACATGCTGCTATTGCACAAATAAAGAGGGGAATTTTCTCCCATAGCAGCCATAGTAGACCTTTATGCAAAGCCCACTGCTGTGTACCCTTTTCTTCCTGCGCAAGCCCTGAAGATGTAAAGCGTCCAAGAGGCCAATAATCAAGCAAGAGTAATACACATGGTAAAGTCACAAGCATTGGTTTGGACATAAGCCCCATAACAAAAAACAGAAGAACCAGCAGATATCTCCTCCACCCCGGATGTTTACTATACCAGATGTATGCGCATATGGTCAGCATGAAGAAAAAAGCACTGAGCACGTCTTTACGCTCTGAGACCCATGCCACGGATTCCACATGAAGCGGATGAAGCCCGAACAGGGCAGCAATAAATCCACTTCGCCATATATACCCTGTCATCTTTAAGAAAATAGAAAATAATAATAATGTATTCATGAGATGAAAGAGTACATTGGTAAGATGATGCCTTCCCGAATTCAAACCATAAAACTGGCAGTCCATCATATGAGATATCCAGGTCAATGGATGCCAATTACTCGCATGGAAAGCGGTAAAGGCCCACACAATCCCCTCCCAGGCAAGCCCATTTTGAACATAATAATTCTGCGTAATATATGCATTATCATCATAGTGAATAAAATTATGGTTTCTTACCTGCCAATAGAGGATGAGAAGCACCACAACAAGAAATAAACAAATTAAAATATCAGCTCTGATATGTGCATCGTTATTTTTTAACATATTCAAAATAATTATAAAAGATTCTTCGTAAGGATCATTTTTAAATTATGATACGCTTCCTTATAGTCCGGCTTTATTTGCAGGGCCTTTTGGAAATGGGCTATGGCCTTTTTAGTGTTCCCTTGCCTCGCCAGTACAGTGCCCATATTAAAATGTGAAAGGGCGTTGCACGGATCAATACGCAGTGCCTCAGAATAATGTTCTATCGCCTCTGAGGTCTTTCCTTGCAGCAGCAGGGCATTACCAAGATTATTATGCGCCAGGACAAAATCAGGGCGAAGACGAAGCGCCTCGAAATAATGTTCTGTCGCTTCAGCTATCCTTCCTTGTTCCTTCAATGCTATCCCTAAATTATAGTGAGAGAAAACATGATCGGGCTCAATCTCAAGGGCCTTATTATAGTGTTTTATTGCCTCTGAAATCTGCCCTTGCATTCTCAACGCACTTCCCAAATTACTGTGCGCCAAGGCAAAATCAGGGTGTATGCGAAGTGCCTCGGAATAATGCTCTATGGCTTTTTCTAAATTTCCCTGATCTGCCAATGCAACACCAAGGTTATGGTGCGCCAAGTAATTGTGAGTGGTGCTCTCAATGGCATGTTGAAAAAGGGTAATGCTGGTTGACCAATATCCCACTTGCTGATAGGTAATTATCATAAGAGCGATGAAAAGGATTGATGTAACTGCGGCTAGTGCTTTCTTCTTATAATGCCATGAGGAAAAAAGCGCAGGCACTCCCCAGGCAATAATAATAAATAAGCCAATAAGCGGTATATAGGTATAGCGATCAGCCATTGCTTGTGATCCAACTTGCACGAGTCCAATAACAGGAACACACGTTCCAATGTACCACAACCATCCTATTAAAAAATAAGGATATTTACGCATGGTGAGAAGTGCACAGAGGGTAATAGAGAGAAGCACAATGCATGCCCCTGCGACCTTCCATGCCGGAAACATAAGGGGATACGGGTATAATACCGCCAAATGATAAGGGAAAACCATTTTCCCCATATAAGTTATATAGGACACAAAGGCATTAGCGATCCTCATTGTAACCGGATATATACCCAAAGAGCGAACCGCTCCCCCACTCTGCTGAACCCACAATGTGAGAATACTTGATGCACCCGCCAACATAAGCAAAGGTATTTTCTCACTCACGAGGGGATAAATAGAAGTGCGTTTAAGAGGCCAATAATCAAGGAGAAGCAACACAAATGGCAATGTAACCAGCATAGGTTTTGCCATAAGGCCAAGAATAAAACATAAAATCATGAAGAGATATGGTGTTATACGCTTATTTTCAATATACATTACATACATCCATATGGTCAGCATGAGAAAGAATGTGCTGAGGACATCTTTACGTTCTGCCACCCATGCCACAGATTCAACATGAAGGGGGTGCAATGCAAACAAGGCTGCAATAACACTGCATTGCCAAAAATCTTTTGTTATTTTAAGAAAGATAGAAAATAATAATAAAGAATTAAAGATATGAATAAGCACGTTGGTAAGATGGTGCCTGCCTGAGTCTAATCCATAAAGCTGGCAGTCCGCCATGTGTGATAACCAAGTTGTTGGATGCCAATTTGCGGCGTGAGTAGTTCGAAAGGCCCAGACAATGTTTTTAAGAGTCAATCCTCTAGTAACGTGTTGATTCTCTGTAACGTAGGTATTATCATCAAGGTTTATAAATTCATAATTTCTCACCTGCCAATAGACAGTGAGCACGGCTATAACGAGAATCAGACAGATTAGTATATGAGGACGAACATTTTTACTCTCCATAGTTTTTTTATCGGAAAAACTGTGTTTATACTATTTAAGCATACATTGGTTCAAATAAAAAGAAAGAAAATGAAAAGAAAGAAAAGAATAAAAAATGAGACATATGACCTAATAAATATTCTCTGTCACATGGATAATCTTGCTAGATACATTATCTACAGTAAACTTTCCATTTATGTAATCTCCATCAAGATCCCCTTCAGCAAGGCATAAATAAAGAAGAGGACCAATATCTTCTAATATAACCGAATATTGGAACCACACATTCCCTTCGGGTTCAAAGCCGAGATTATCAAAATCAGGTTTATTTTCTCCTTCAAAGGGAACCTTTGACTTTCTCGGGATAAGAGTAGGACATGGATTACATCTTAAATAGACATTATGTTCAGAGTTATATGATTCTTCTAATGTTCGAATAGCTCCGAGATTGAATTTGGCTTCTGTTGCTTTTGTTATTATTCTGAATTTTAGATAATTGGGGATGGCGATAGCTGAAAGAATACCGATAAAAGAGACAACCATCATAAGCTCGATCAGGGTAAATCCTTTGTTATTATGAGATCTTCTTGCCATTTTTTATGTGTCACTCTAAGTAACCGGTATGAATTAAAACCACCCGCCCGAGAAGGTGCGGGTGGTTTTAACTGATAAAATAAGAATTAATAGGTAGTCGTTGTTGAAGCCCTTACATCACCGCCATCTTGATTCACAGTAAACTCCATGAAATTACCATCACCATCCACATCGCCCCAGGCATGAATCTCGTAGGTATCCTGAGCTGCACCATCTACTACATATGAATAATATACACCCCCTTGCGGATCAAATCCTATTGCTGAGAAATCAGTATTAGTGGCAACCCAGGTTTGTTTGTTTCTACCACAGCCACCAGACCCAGGATTGTCGGAGCAGGCTAAGTATGTTTCAAATTCAGTATTATAGGTTTCCTGGCAGCTTCGAATAGCGCCGAGATTGGATTTTGCTTCTGCGCTCTTTGCTTTGTTACGGAAATTCAGAAAGTTAGGAATAGCAATTGCTGCAAGAATACCAATGATTGCTACAACAATCATTAACTCAATCAAAGTAAAACCTTTTTTGTTCTTAAAATTAAAAAATCTTTTCATTTTTCCACCCCCCATTAAATAATGGTTTGTTGTTAAAAAATAGTAGCAGTCTTTTTCCAATTTTTCTTAATTTACCATATTATTTCTTAGTTCTACATGCCCCATCTACTTTGTCAAAATTGTTGGTTAGGGAATTCTGTCACCTCCTTTCATCATTCTTTTCCCCAGATTTGCGAAATTCTATATTGTGTTTTATTATAAGCAAATTAAATGCCAACAAATTATACACCAACGTCTCATAAGAAATTCAAGGCATATCATTACATTTATTGAAATTTAATCACTTAATAATAGACAAATTGTGTCACTCCTCTCTATAAGAGCTCATGGATGCTCTCTTTATCATACTGTTTTTTTTAACACAATGCCCTTTTTTGGTGGACAGGACACCATGACAAAAATTGGATGTTGCAAAACAAAAATTGTTTGTGCCCATGGTGCTTCTCTCAGTCATGCCCAAAATCAGCCATGGAAATACCCAATTTTTTAATCTTTTGATAAAGCAAAGATCGTTCAATCTTTAAATTCCTCGCCGCATCCGAAATATTTCCCTTACTTTTTCCTAATGCGTCACGAATGTAATATTTCTCAAAATCTTGCTTAGCCTCTTTAAATGAGAGCAGTCCATGCTGTTCCTTATAAGAATCCGGTATGTCTGAAGCTGTAAGAGTTGGCCCTGCTGTCATGATTACCAAACGCTCGATTAAATTTTTTAGCTCTCTCACATTACCAGGCCATTCATAATTAAAAAATATTTCTAATGCTTCCGGCGTCATTGTTTTGCTCTCTACTCCGTTTTTAATGGAAAATTCCCTCAAGAAATAATCTATGAGAAGGAGTATATCCTCCCTGCGCTCTCTTAATGGCTTAATATCTATTGGAATTACATTAAGACGGTAAAAAAAGTCTTCCCTGAATTCCCCATTCCTTAATGCCATTTTCAAATTCTTATTTGACGCAGCTATAACCCTTACATCCACATCAATTGTTTCACTACCGCCCACCCTTTGGAAATTATGTTCCTGAAGAGCTCTTAAAAGCTTTGCCTGAGTCTTAAGGCTCATGTCCCCCACCTCATCAAGAAAGATTGTTCCACCATCAGCAATCTCGAATTTTCCTTCATGACGTTTGGTAGCCCCTGTAAACGCACCTTTCTCATGTCCAAATAATTCACTCTCAATCAAATCTTCAGGTATTGCAGCGCAATTAACCCCAACAAACGGTTTATCTTTCCTCGGACTGCGAAAATGTATCTCTCTTGCCACCAGTTCTTTCCCTGTACCATTTTCTCCTGTGATTAACACCCACCCACTACTCGGAGCAGCCAAGGCTATTTGTTGCTTCAACTCTTCAATAGCCTGACTTTTCCCAATAATTACATTACAAGGCTCCATCTTCCTCCGAAAATTCCTGTTTTCTTGTTTCTCAAGAGCTTGATGGACAACAAACACACTTTTTTCAAGGGACAGTGGCTTTTCAATAAAATCATAAGCCCCTAATTTAATAGACTTAACCGCTGTTTCAATATTCCCATGCCCAGAAATCATGACCACTCCCAATTCAGGGTATGTCGCTTTAATCCATTTTAGTATATCAAGTCCGTCTCTATCAGGCATCCAAATATCCAACATGACTAAATCAGGGGGATCTCGTTTTATCATTTCTATAGCCTGGTAGCCATCTTCTGCCGTGCTCACAAAATATCCTTCATCAATCAGAATACTCGCTAAAGATGATCGTATTCTTCTCTCATCATCTACAATTAAAATATGGTGTTTCCCCATATTAATCCCCTTTAATTATCTTAATTTTATTATAATTTTTTGATTCTCAGGGAGTATATTATCATACTTCCTCTTATCTCTCAAAGACATTAGAATTAATTATTATATAAATATTTTTCAATACTTGCAAAATAGTTTCTAGGTATGTCCTGACCTGTGCGTTTTGCCTTTTCCCAATGATCTTTGGCTTTCTTGAGCTCACCCTTCTTTATATAAATTTGTGTGAGTCGAAAATAAATTTCCATTAAATTTTTCTTATCTTTGTTTCTACAATTTATATTTTTTAAGGTTTTTATTAAGACTTCTTCTGCGAATTCTGTTTTTTCCCACAGATTGTGTAACTCATCAGCGATAATAATTCTGTCTCTTACTTTTAATTTTTCATTATTAAGAAGCTCACTGTAAAGTTTCATCCCCTTATTCATCTGATTATTATTACAATAAGCTTTGGCACAAAGCAGGTGCGCTTCAAAATTATTTTCAGAGAGGCTCATGGCTTTATTATAATAGTGAATTGCCTTTGAGATTTCTCCTTCATTTGCATACGATGAGCCAAGGCATAAAAACAGGGAGTAGTCCTCCGGTAATTCCTCTTTCAATCCTTCCATTATTTCTATTGATTCTCTGAATTTACCCAATTTACCATATATAATGCCTATTTTTAATTGTGCATCATGTCCCTGATACCCAAATTCTATAGCCTTCTTGAAACAGAGAAGCGCATTATCCCATAATTTCATCTTTTCATATATCGCACCTATTTTCAACTTTGCCTTATAGCCCTCATACCCACGCTCCTCGGCCTCCCTGAATTTAAGGAGAGCTTTATCAAAAAGCCTTAATTTTTCATATATGTTCCCCATTTTCAATTGTAGTTGGTACCCTCGAAATCCCAGTTCCTCAGCTTTTTTGAAATTATAAAGCGCATTATCTATATCACCTATCCCGTCATATGCATATCCTAGCATATAATATGGCCGTGCTTTGTGTGGAGTTTTTAAAACATTATCTTCCCACAGAGAAATCTGTGTTGACCACACTTCATTTCTCCTATTAGTTAAATAGATAAGCGGATAACATATAAATCCCAAAAGAATTATAATAACGAGCAACTTTTCTCCTTTGAGATGTTCAAAAAAAGCTTTACTCGTGTGCTTTAAGACTTGATTGACTACGATCCAGGAGAAGGCGATTGAAGCACCCACGCTCGGCAAATAGAGACGATGTTCAAAGATAACATCCATTAAGGGGACGAATGAGGATTCAACAGCAAGTGTGAGATAAAAGAAAATTATACAAAAGCTTAAAAGTGGCCTCTTTTTTCTAAAATGCAGCGCGATATACCCCAATGAACAATGAAAAAGTAAAGAGAACAGTGTGCGAAGTTCGAAAAGAGAAAGAGAGATGGGGAAATTGTAATCAACTTTTTGAAAAATAGGTAAAATGAGCAGCCCCACATATGTCCACACCACATTTAATTGCGTATAAAAATATTCCAAAATAGATAATTTTATGCCCCCTCCCGCTCCACTTTGTATGTCTATTAATTCTTGACTTCTATGTAAAAGCATAGTCATAGGTACTATCAGAAGAACCGGCACCCACCACACAAGTCTTTTCATCGCTTGATTGAGCGTGTGATCTTTGACTTTTAAAAATAGTGCCCAGAGGATAAAAATCATGAAAGGCAAAGTAAATGCGTTTGGTTTTGTAAAACATGCTAATATGCCGGAACAAAGAGACAATGAGCTGAAAAATAGCCAGCTTCTTCTTTTTTCGATAAAATAAAGCTCTCCTTTCAAAAATAAGTTCATTGATAAAAGATAGAACAGGGCTGATAAGGAGGTACAACGCTGCCAAATATAAGTCACTGCCTGTGTTTGTATGGGATGTGTTACAAAAATAATGGATACCAATGCTGCCGATATCAACACTGCCTTTTTATCAAAAGCACAAATCGGATCTTCTTGCAATGCCGGTGTTTTATATAATAAGAGAACGAGCCAAAACACATTAATAGCAACTAAAACGTGAACAATAAAATTAAAAATATGGTAACCGATTACATTTAGGCCTCCCCAATAATAATTTATACTGAATGTAAGAAAAGGAATTATCCTTCCGGCATATTGTTTCCACATAGTTGCCAAATCAAAATTTTTAACCGATTTATTTCTCACTATCATATAAAAATCATCACATTGAAAAGAGGCCATAAAGGAATTGGAATAGGCAAGGAAGGCAAAATATATGATAAGCAGTATTATAATGAAACGGAAAAACTTACACGATTCTCGAAGATCAGATTCTCTGGTATTTAATCTTCTCATACCTCGCATTGCGACTTATGATGAATAATTTTTATAGTTAATTCGTTCCGGGATTAAATGAAGAAAAACCATCATATTCACAAAACATGCGCTAAGAAATATAATACCATACGCATATCGCGGATGCCCATTTGCATAGACACGGAGATAATAACCATTTAGTTTATTGATAATAGTATCTTCAATAAATAAACTGGTATTGTCTCTCATCTTTTCTATGGTGTTTTTTAATGTACGCATTAGTAAATAATTATCTTCTCTTATACTATGAAATAGTCACTCTGTTGTCTATAAATTTTTGAATTAAGCATAAAATATACCAACTTTATGGATTATATTTCTTCAAGAATACACTATTATTATCGGCAATATCTGATTATATCAATATATTATGCACCCAAAAAGGGCAGTTTAGAAATAAGAAGTGCACTATTAAGGTGAAAATTTTAAGGCGGCACCCGGATTCGAACCGGGGAATAAAGGTTTTGCAGACCTCTGCCTTACCACTTGGCTATGCCGCCGAAACAATCGAGAGCGGGAAACGGGATTTGAACCCGCGACCCTCGCCTTGGCAAGGCGATGCTCTACCACTGAGCTATTCCCGCTAATTTCATGTGATTAATGATTTTTTATATAAATTATTTTATCAACGACACTCTTTTTTGTCAATAAATAATTCATTATAAGTTTTACTCAAGAGACTATAATGTTACAAGATATGCTGTGAGATCAGCAATATCCTCATCTGTTGGTGGTTCATCCTCAAACATAGATAAGCGAGGCTCCTCAAAAAGGTGGGTTTTCAGCCATTTAGGTATTTCATCCCCAGTTTTCCTGGTGGACACTCCTTTTAAATCTGGTGCATCATTTAATCCACCTCCTTCACCATCTAAGAGATGGCATAACAGGCAATTGACTTCATCAAAAAGTTCCTTACCTGACCGAGCCTGTTCTGATAGGCCTTCCTCAGCTTGCACTATTATATTGCGAGGTGAAAACTGATTCGTTAATACTATGATGGCTGCAAAGACTAATAAAAAAATCCATACATGTTTTCTCTTCATTGTTTTTTCTCCTCTTTTTATTAAAAGGTTAGCAAAAAAAGTATATAATAATATACAAAAAATGAGCAAAATAGATGCCAAGTCTTACCACATATCAATAATCTTATAAAACAAAGTATTACAGTTGATACCCATTTTTTTTGTTCTTTTATTGAACTTATACAATCTCAATTGCACAGTTACAAATCAAACGTATATACGGTTATCGAGATTCTAAGGAGGCTAGATTGAAATTTCAGGCTTATCATGGAGAAGAACCGTCAATACATTATCCCTGAATTGCGCTATCCCTGGTTCTATATAGGCCCGAACAATCTCATTATCTTGAAGATGAATCTTTATGATCCCTTTTTTAAGAGAGGTTAAAAAAGGGATATGTTTGTGATAAATTCCCTCTTCCGCATAAATTGTAGGAAGAATAACATGGTTTACCTCCTCGTCATATACTGTGCGCTCTGGAGTCACAATCCTTAAAATAATGGGTTCCTTGCCTATCATTATCGTATCTCACTTTCATCTTTTAACTTCTTGGCCTTCTCTACGACCTCATCAATATCTCCAACCATATAAAATGCTTGATCAGGTAAATCATCATATTTACCCGAGAGAAGTTCCTGGAAACTTCGAATAGTATCTTCTAATTTAACATATCTGCCTGGTTTACCACTAAATGATTGGGCCACAAAAAATGGTTGAGAAAAAAATTTTTCTATCTTTCGTGCGCGATGCACTATCGCCTTATCCTCTTCTGCCAATTCATCCATTCCTAGAATCGCAATAATATCTTGCAGGTCTTTATATCGTTGAAGCGTCTTTTGTACTTCCCTCGCAATATTATAATGCTCTTGTCCCACAATATCCGGATCCAACGCACGAGAAAAGGATTCAAGAGGATCTACGGCAGGATAAATGCCTCTTTCCGCGATCTTCCTTGATAATACCGTATTCGCATCCAAATGCGAAAAAGTGGTAGCTGGAGCAGGATCGGTAATATCATCGGCTGGAAGATATACTGCCTGTATACTTGTTATAGAACCATTATGAGTAGTGGTAATTCTCTCCTGAAGCTCTCCCATTTCAGTAGCCAAGGTTGGTTGATATCCTGCGGCAGAGGGCATATGACTAAGCAGGGCTGATACCTCGGAGCCTGCCTGGGAGAACCGGTAAATATTATCTATAAAAAGCAGTATATCAACATGATGATGGTCCCTGAAATACTCTGCTATTGTCACTCCGGATAGTCCTACGCGCAATCTTGCCCCTGGGGGCTCATTCATCTGGCCATACACAAGCACTGTCTTATCCAAAACCCCGGCTTCTTTCATCTCGATCCATAAATCAGTGCCTTCACGGGTTCTTTCTCCAACCCCGGCAAATACAGAATATCCTCCATGCACCTTAGCGATATTATTAATCAACTCCATAATCAACACTGTTTTGCCCACGCCAGCGCCTCCAAAAAGGCCTGTTTTACCGCCTTTTATATATGGCTCAAGCAGATCCACCACTTTTATGCCTGTCTCAAAGATTTCAACCTTCGGTTCAACATCAACAAATTTTGGCGGTTCATGATGAATCGGCCTATATTCTTTTGCATTAACCGGGCCTTTTTGATCCATCACCTCACCCAGTAGATTAAAAACACGTCCCAATGTCTCTTCTCCCACAGGGACAACAATTGGTTGCTCCATATCAATCACTGGAATTCCTCGAGCAATCCCGTCTGTAGAGGAAAGAGCAACAGCCCTGACCCGTCCTCCTCCGATATGTTGCTGTACTTCAGCCATTACAGTGTGTGAATCCTCTCCATTATCTGAAGGCACCTCTATCTTTAACGCATTAAATAAAGTAGGCAAATGACCCGAAGGAAATTCAGCGTCTACAATAGAGCCAATGACTTGTATTACTTTCCCTGAATTCATATCAATTTCTCCTTTTTTAACGTCTTCCTAACGCCATTACTGTGCCCATAATCTCATTTAGCTCGCTTGTGATTTTGCTTTTTCGCACGGTATTATATATCCCTCTTAACTCATCAATCATATCCTTGGCAGTTGTGCTTGCCTGCTGCATGGCAAAACGTCTGCTGATATGTTCACAAAGGATGCTCTCCAATAATCCCCTCAATATACGGTTACTTAAAAGCTCTGGGCCTGCTAATTCTGAAAGTTCTTGAATAGTGGGACTGCACAAGCATACTTTTCTCGTATCAATATTCAAATTCTTTAAATATTTCTTGCACGGCAACAGTATTTCAGATACAGGGGCCCTATTGGAAGTGGAAAAATACTTTGTATACAAAAGATATGCCTCATCTACTTTTTCGTTCTTAAAGTCTTTTTGAATCTGCATGGTAATAGAAGTTACATCATTAATAGTCACTTTATCCGAATAATTAGATTCCATCTTTTCTACTGGGAAATCTTTTCTTTTAAAATATTGATACCCCTTTTTCCCCAATGCATAAATCATTACCGATCTTTGTGCCTCTTTGTGCTTCTTGAATTCTTTCTCAGCCAACTGTGTGACAGCATTATTAAATCCACCGCACATCCCCTGATTTGCTGTAATAACTATCAAAGAGACACTTCTCACCTTTTCTCTCCCCTTCAGCATGCAGATGCCGTGAAAATCTTTCTCTGTATTTACTGCAGTAATATAAAGATCGCTACAATACTGGAAAAGAGCATTTCCATATCCTCTATAGTTGTCTAAACGCTTCATTGCCTGGATCATTCTTACACTGGAGATTTTCTCCATTGTTTTTGTAATCTTCTTAATATTTATTGAGGCTTCGATTCTTTTTCTAATATCTCTTAAATTGGCCATTAATACCCCTTCATTGTGCTCTATTACGTTTCATGAGGTGTATGTTCTTGCAGAAATTTTTCACTATATTCCCTGCCAATCTCATTTAATTCCCGCTCATTTTCGATATGGCCTGTGGAATGAATTGCCTCCAAAACATGGGGATATACACCCCGAACATATTCGATGAATTGTACCTCAAATTGAGGAACTAAGTATGGTGGAATTCGATCTAAATGTCCATTGGTGGCTATATAAAGCATAGCTACCTGCTCCTCTACGGGTATTGGTTGATATTGACGCTGTTTCAAAACCTCTACCAATCTCATCCCACGCTCAAGTTGTTGCTGGGTTGCCTTATCAAGGTCCGTTCCCATTTGGGCAAAGGCCTCCAATTCACGATATTGGGCCATATCTAAACGTAATGTACCGGCTACTTTCTTCATAGCAGGTATCTGTGCATTGCCCCCAACACGCGACACAGATATTCCAACATCTACAGCCGGCCTCACCCCAGCGGCAAAAAGGTTTGGGAGCAAATATATTTGCCCGTCGGTAATCGAAATAACATTTGTCGGAATATACGCCGACACTTCTCCTTCCTGTGTCTCTATAATTGGAAGGGCGGTCATTGATCCTCCACCCAATTCATCTGATAATTTTGCCGCTCTCTCAAGAAGCCTCGAATGCAGATAAAATACATCCCCGGGATATGCCTCCCTTCCGGGTGGGCGATTGAGAAGCAAAGAAAGTTGTCTGTATGCATCAGCCTGCTTGCTCAAATCATCATACACGACGAGCGTATCTTGACGCTCCTCATACATAAAATATTCGGCTATGGCAGCTCCTGCATAGGGTGCAATATACTGAAGGGGAAAACATGTACTTGCCCCTGCTGCAATAATAATAGTATAGTCCATGGCACCGGCATCTTGCAGCCTTCGGACAACCCCTGCAATAGAGGATGTTTTCTGTCCAATCGCGACATAAATGCATATTACCCCACTCTCTTTCTGATTGATAATCGTATCAATAGCAATGGCTGTCTTCCCAGTTTTTCGGTCCCCAATAATTAATTCCCTTTGCCCCCTTCCAATGGGAACCATGGAATCAATCGCCTTGATGCCTGTTTGAAGCGGTTCTTTTACTGGCTTTCGAAATGCAATCCCGGGGGCTGCAAATTCTATTGGGCGTCTATGATGTGCTTTTATAGGCCCCATCTCATCAACCGGATCTCCCAAAGGAGTAATGACCCGGCCGATCAATTCCTTGCTTGCTGGTATCGAAAGCAGTCTTTTCAATCTCTTTACTCTTGAGCCTTCTCGAATATGTAAATAGTCGCCAAGAATCACGGCACCTACCGTATCCTCCTCCAGATTGAATACCATACCCTGCATACCATTCTCAAATTCAAGCATCTCCATTGACATTGCATTCATCAAACCGCTTATCTTTACAATACCATCACCCACCTCCAGGACTGTTCCCACTTCTTCAACCTTTAAAGAAGTTTGGTAATTTTGCAATTCTTTTTCGATAATTGTCGTCAATTCCGCAACATTAATGCTCATCTTGCTTTATCTCCATAGAAAGAATATTCCTCTTTAAACATTCCAAATCATTTTTTAAAGAGGTATCAATTCTAATTTTGTTCGCATCAACAATGAATCCTCCCAAAAGATCGGTATGAATCTCCTGGTTTAAAATCACTGAGCGTTTTTCTAATATCTGCTGAAGGACATCTTGCAAACGATTTTTTTGTGCTTTTGTAAAAGGAGCCGCGCATTGTATCGTAACCTTCTCTCTTCCCTCAAGCTCATCATACATTTGGATGAAGGCATCATATATCGGGCCTAAAAGATCAGTTTTTCCCCGTGAAACACTCATCTGAAGGAATGCCAAAAAAGGAGGAGAAAATTTTTCAGAAAAAAACTCATTTATTTTTTCCCGTTTCAAGCTCCTGTCAATGGCATAACATCCTAAAAAATCCCTAATGATAGGGAGCTTATCCCAAATATCTATAAAACTCTCAAAATCTTCTACAATCTCATTCATCACCTTATTAGCCTTGGCGACCTGAAATAGAGCGCGAGCCCAGGCAATGGCTATCCGGTAATCCCTCGTCCGGATAGTGCTTAAGGTACGTTCTCTTTTGTGTTGAGTCTGTGTCTTTTCTGAGCTCTTACTGCTTTCTGATGACATTTTCTTTATACTCTTCCAAATATTGATCTACAAGTCGTGCTCCTTCGCTAATATCGATCTGTTTCTGCACAAATTTATTGGTTATGCGGAATGTAATTTCCACAAGCTCCTTTTTAAAATTATAGAGCTCCTTGCGCCGTATCTGCTCGATGTCCCGGTATGCCTTTTTTACCAATTGCTCTGCTTCCTTTTTCGTTTGATTAAGCGTATTATCTTTGATCTCAACGGTCCTGCTTTTCGCCTTACTAACGATTTCCATAGCTTCTTCTTTCGCTTTGAGCAAAATTCTCTTATTCTCCTCTAAAAGACCGTCGGCAACTTCCCTCTCCTCTTCAGCACGCTGCAGTTCATGAATAATTTTATCAGCGCGGGTATCAATGGCACCAAGGATAGTGTTCCAGACATACTTCCATAAGACAAAAACCACAAGACCAAAAGTAATCAATGTCCACACAAGCATACCTGGTTGTATTTCTAATAGGCCTTCTTTTAGAAAATCAAGCATGGTTCACCTTACGCTATTTTGTGGCAACTATAATACAGATAACAAGAGCAAAAAGGGCTATGCCCTCCACAAGCGCAGCAGCTATCAGCATAGTGGCCCTTAGTGGATTTAACGTCTCAGGCTGTCTCGCGATACCCTCTTGAGATGCCCACCCAATTAAACCAATTCCTATTCCGCCGCCGATAGCAGCGAGACCAGCTCCTATAGCAGCCCCTAATGCAGCAAAATTTCCTCCCATTGTTAGCTCCTTTCCCTTTAATATACTATTAATTAATGTTCACTTGCGGCCATTCCTATAAAAATCGCCGACAAAAAAGTAAAGATATATGCCTGAATAAAAGCAATCAGGATTTCCAATATATTCACAGCCACCGCAACCGGCACCGTGATAACACCTACAATAAGGCTTTGAAACATAATGGATAAATATAATAAAACAAAAATAATCATATGCCCCGCGAGCATATTAGCAAATAACCGTACCATAAGAGCAAACGGTTTGCTAAATAATCCGATAAATTCATTTGTTACAATAAGTGGAGCAAGAAATATCGGTGCTCCGTCAGGCAATAGATGTTTCCAATAGGCTACAACGCCCCTTTTATGCATGCCATATATTTGGGTGAAAAAAAAGGTCACCACTGCAAGGGCCATGGTCACAGAAAGATTTGACGTTACTGTGACAGACTTTGGGAAAAGACCTATAAGATTGCACCCCAGAATAAATAGAAATTGCGTACAGAAAAAATGTAAATATATCCGATCATTACTCCCCAAAAAAGGGTGCACGATATCATTACGTATAAATTGGATGTATGATTCTACTAATACCATCAGTCGTGTTGGTCGTTGGAGTGTTTTTTCTTTAAACTCTTTCGCTGCGATACAAAGGACAATAATGAGCAGGCCCGAGATAAACCACATAAACAGTACATATTTTGTGATAGAAAGATCAAAGCCCCATATTGAGAATGGAATAACAACTTCATTTGCAAAATGATGGCTGATTAATTCAAATATTTTATCTTGACCTGAATTTACCATGATGCTTTTATTTTCTTCAATTAATTTTTCTGCTATAGTAATAAATATGCGTAATACTTTTATATCGGTTATGGATTTTCTTTTCTTCACAGCACTATATAAGAATAATGACCATTAAAAGGATTATTTCGAGCTATATTATTAAAGAATTCTTTCGTTTTTTTCTTTTGTCAATTTCAGGGCTAAGCTCTATTTATCTGATAATAGAATTTATAGAGAGAATTGATAAGCTTATGAAGAATAACCTCCCCTTTCATTTTATGATAAAATTTTTAGCTTTCCGTCTTCCTGAAATCATTGTCCAGATGCTTCCTGTGGCTATATTAATGGCTATTTTGCTAAGCCTTGGATTAATGACAAAAAATGGGGAAATTCTCTCACTCATGGCCAGTGGGCTAAGTTTATATCAAATAGTGCTCCCCATTGTTTTGTGCTGTGTATTAATTTGCGCGGTTTCTATTTTAGCCCAGGAAAAATTTCTTCCTTTTCTCTCCAGCCAGTCACAATGGTATCTTTCTATTATTAAGGGGCAAAGAAAGGCTCGCAAGGCCAAAGAGCAAAATATTTGGTTACTTGGGAAAGAGAGGAGACTCTATTATCTCAATCTTATTAATCCACGAGAAAATAGTATTTATGGCGTCACGATGTTTCAGATGGATGATGAATTTATACCCAAAATGAGAATCGATGCTCAAAAGGCTGTGTATGAAAATGGCGTATGGCATCTTTATGATGGAGTAGTGAAAGAGTTTACACAGGACAATATAGTGACATCCTCATCTTTTTCAGAATATACCGCATACTGGGAAGTGACGCTTAATGATCTTGCTGAAAGGCAAAAATCTCCCGAGCAGATGGGCTATTCGGAATTAAGAAATCATATCAAACGATTAAAAAGCTACGGATGTGATACAAAGGTCCATGAAACAGACTATCAGTTTAAATTTTCCTCTTCCTTAAGCATCCTTATCTTTGCTCTTCTGGGGATTCCCTTTGCAGTGAGACTGGAGCGCGCAGTAACCTTTATGGGGATCGGGCTAAGTTTTGGATTATCCTTTATTTACTGGCTTATTATGCATATATCTATTTCTTGTGCTCATACCGGAAAATTGCCGCCATTATTAGGTGCATGGGCGGGTAATATAATCTTCGGGGCATTAGGAATTTATCTCATGGTAAAAATGAATTCACGCTGCTAACACAAAAATTATAAAATGGCATATTGGTTTTATCAAAAAAGCGATAAATAAAATTTATACTCTGATCCTCTATTTTTATGACACAATTATTCTACGTTCTGTGAATAGAGTGCGCAACCATTTTTAAAATCAATTCAATTCATCTCTTATTTATTGTAATTGACCAGCACATTCCTATTTATATACCACATTTTTATCATGGCATTAATATTGAATAGTAGTATGCCATGGTACAAGTTTCATAAAAATCTCTCCAATGCACTAATGAAAGGGAGGCGCAATATAAGATATGAAATAAAAAAATACTCATGGAATTTATTTGTAAATTAATAATTCTTTTAACAACGTGAAGTCAGGTTAACAAGTAAGGATGATATGATGAAATTTACAGCTCAATCAACATTATTTATCATTTTAAGCTTTCTTTTGTTTTTCTCTGCTCTCGTTTCTCCTAGCAACGCACAATACTATGGCAGCTATGGTCTTTATGGATCATATGGTGGACTCTATGGTGGATACTACGGAGGACTTTATGGAAGCAGCCTTTACGGTGGATATTATGGCGGCTACTATGGCAGCAGCCTCTACGGTGGTCTCTATGGGGGGCTTTATGGTAGTTCCCTTTATGGCGGTTATTACGGCAGTAGCCTTTATGGCAGTTCCTATGGGGGACTATACGGAAGTAGGCTCTATGGTGGATACTACGGAGGACTTTATGGAAGCAGCCTTTACGGTGGATATTATGGCGGCTACTATGGCAGTGGCCTCTATGGTGGTCTTTATGGCGGTTCCTATGGGGGACTATACGGAAGTAGGCTCTATGGTGGATACTATGGAGGACTTTATGGAAGCAGCCTTTACGGCGGATATTATGGCGGCTACTATGGCAGTGGCCTCTATGGTGGTCTTTATGGAAATCTTTACGGACTTAGTGGTTTAAGATACGGATTGGCCGAGCAAACAGGCCTCTGGCAAGGTATTTGGAGCATCGGGACTGCTTCCGGGTCTATGACCCTTAATCTTGTTGAAGATCCGGCGATCCCTGGCGTCCTTACCGGATATGTCCAACTAATTGGGAATACTACTCTTCCCTCTTTGATTAGTTTGACGGGCGAAATTCTCAATGATCAGATAATCCTTACCGGGGACAATGGATTAAACGGGGGAGCTTTTGTGGTCATTGATGTCAGTGGAATCCTGATTTCTCCTACCGACATGGAAGGAGAGTATATTTTAACCTCTGGAACCGGCACAGTGATAGAAACCGGACAGTTCCAAGTGACGTTAACCACCCCTGTCATTTAGATCCATATACCATTACTTACATAAACTTCATTCCCCTCAAGTACGGGGGAATGAAGTTTATGCCAAAAATTACAATTGCTGACTTATCTATTGATAAATATACTCAAATAAGCCATAATAGAGACGATCTGGTTTTATTCATAAAGGTAACTCAATAATAGTGCTCTCTATGAGGGAATTGAAATTTATAGTTTTTTTTATTTTTATATTTATTGCGTCCACATACCCTCCGAGCGCTGAAGCAGGAAATGGGCATGAGGAGTGCTCCCCCTGTCATAGTGTTCATAATGCCCAAGGGAGCCTTCTGTTTCCCCGGCAATTGAATACGCAAACCATAAATCCATATACTGGTGAATCATTGGGAAAACGTGATGCCTTATGTATGTCATGTCATGCGCCAAAACCGGAGGGAGAAGGAATACGTGCGTTGGATTTGACACGAAAACATTACTTCGGGGGAAATCCAAAAATAGTAAAACTTCCTCCTGAGGCTGTAAGAGGGCGTAATGAAAGGGGGCATGTGTTTACTTGTCTTTCTTGTCATGATCCTCATCCGGCAAATAAAAATTATTGTTATTTAAGAACCGATAAAGACCTTAAAATATCTGAGAAAGCAGGTGTGAAAAATTTTTGTCTTTGGTGTCATCCAAATCTAAAATTTTTCTTGAGCACAATATATTAACATGCAAGAGTAATGAAAAAATCGAATTGCATCTTCTTCTCATAAATAAAACAAATCCTCTCTTCTGCAAATATTTTTCTCCGTTTTTCCGAAATAGATATAAGAACATTTATATTTACGACCAAAATAATGCTTTTAATAAAAACGAAAAAATGAATTTAGAGAAAAGATGGATACAAATTATTTTGATTACTTTTGTTTCTCTGGCAATAGGTGTATTAATTTTCCTCGCCCAATTAGATATTAGAAAATTTGAAAAAACGCAAAGCACTGCTCAAGAAACATTTATCAGCGATATTACAACTTCAAGTAGAACTACATCTTCTATTATCACTACAGATATAAATAAAAAAAAAATAAAAGAACCATTTACAGCCAATAAAAATACAATTTTTTTGGCGCTTGTGTTTCTCATCCTCATTTTTCTCTATACCGGCATAATTTTATTTAAAAACCAATGGAATCTTACTAAACGATTCAGCGGCAATGATGAACCTTATGAGATTATTGGCTCTAGAAACGACATTACAAATCGTCAATCTCTTCCGAACCTGTCTCACGAATTCAGGATACCCATGAATGAAATTATAGGTTTGAGCAAGATATTGCTTGAGACTCATCTTACGAAAAATCAGTACGATTATGTAATGAGAATACTTAACTCAGCTCATACATTGAGCCTTTTCATAGATAATACTCTTTATCTTTCCAAATTCACATGTAATAAACTTGAGAGTGAAGCAGTAAACTTTGATATAGACGCTATTATTGAAGAGATAGTACAAAGATGGAGTATAAAGGCCGATGAGAAAGGCCTTGAGATTGCAACATTGGTTAATTCCGATCTCCCTTTAAAGGTTCAAGGTGATCCCGGCAAAGTAACCCTTGTGATAAGCAATTTATTAGATAATGCGATACGCCATACTGAGCAGGGTAAGGTGGTACTCACGGCCCAGTTCGATAATGAAACAGATACCCATGTGACACTGCATATTAAATTGTCTGATACCGGAAGTAGTATTTCAAAAAAAGAGGATGAAGGAAGCACTGGAAATAGTCTGGGATTAGCTGTCGCAGAAAAGCTTATTAAATTAATGGGTGGTGAAATCGGCATTGAGAGCCCAGGTGGTAAAGAGTCTTTTCTCTGGTTTACCATTCCTTTGGAAAAGCAAGGCACACCTATCAAGAAAGTACAATTACTAGATTCCATAATCCATGCCCAAGAGGGTCAGCAACCGATACAATCCATTCAGCCTCCCCGTAGGATATTGGTGACGGAAGACAACATTATCAATCAAAAAGTAACAGTGAATATATTGGAGAGGGCCGGCTACTTGTGCGATACCGCAGACAATGGCATCGAAGCATTAAACGCGTTATCAAAAAAAACATACGACATGATATTTATGGATTGCCAAATGCCTGAAATGGATGGTTTTGAGGCAGCTAAAGAAATTCGCCAACAGGAAAAAGAAACAACCCATACTCCCATTATAGCCCTGACTGCCAATACAAGGGAAGCTGATAAGGATAAGTGTCTTGAAGTCGGAATGGATGATTACATTGTCAAACCGCTCAATAAAGAGAACCTGTTGGCCATGACAAAAAAATGGATTAAATCGCCTGAAAAATCGCCTTTAGACATATCAGAGCTTTTATTAAGGGTTGACGGCAACCGCAGATTGATCAATGAGCTCCTCGATGCCCTTATGATTGAATACCCTCAACAATTACTAGAATTATCAAAAGGAATTGATACCGGCAATTTTGAGCGAGTAGACCATTATGCCCATAAATTAAAGGGAACAGTAAGCACCTTAAGCGCTAAAAAGGCCCATGAACTTGCCTTCAAACTTGAAATGATGGGGAAAGAGAAAAATTTGGATAGTGCGCATGAAGTATTTATAGAACTTGAAAATGAGCTTAAAAAAATCGAGGTTTGGAAAAAATCTTTAGTGCACACGGGTTTTAGATAGTACCCCATGAATAAGAAAAAAATAATTGCTATTTGTATCTTATCAATAGGAACATTTGTAATAATATCTTTATTATACTTATTACATTTCTTCAAGAGACTTGATTATATGGCATATGATAGCGTCGCCCGCCTCGTGCGCCTTGATAAAAAAATATCCAATAAAATAGCAATAATATTAATCGATGAAGCCTCACTTGAAACCCTCAATCCATTGGTGGGACGGTGGCCTTGGCCGAGGGCCCTCTATTCTGATCTCCTTGATTTCCTGTCAATGGGACAGCCGTCGGCAGTGCTGTTTGATATCCTATTCACAGAGAATCAGAAAGATATAAATACTGCAGATATTGGTATAAATGACGCGCAACTTGTCAGGGCAACACAGGAGGCAGGGGATATCTATCATGCGATGCAGTTCCTTATAGAGAATGAGGATGAAATAAACAAGTCGATTCTCAACCGTCCATTACCCACAGACTTTGTTAAAAAATTTTCTCTACACAATATACACTCCTATCCTGGATATCAACACGCGTATAATAATTACTATATTCCATTCAAAGAGCTGTATGATGCCTCTCATAAAATAGGAATCGTAGAATTTTTATCTGACGATGATGGGGGATTTCGCAGGACACGACCTATCAGAGAATATGGAGGGGAATTTTATCCTGTTTTGGGTATTGCCCCTTTTGTTGGGAAAGACAGCATAAAAATCACCAAAAAATACGTCAGTGTTGGCAACAGAAAAATTCCTGTGAATAAAAAGGGGCAGTATATTTTAAATTTCTATGGAGAATATACGACATATTCTGTGAGCGGTATCTTTGCCTCGCTGCAAAAAATAAGGCAGGGAGATATTGAACATATTATGATTGACCCCATGGAATTTAAGGATAAAATAGTATTTCTAGGCGCGAGTGCTGTTGGTGTTGAGGACTTAAAATTTACCCCACTAGCTCCGAGAACACCTGGGGTCTTTCTCCACGCCACCCTTGCAAGTAACTTTTTGCTTAATGACTTCTTGTTCCCCCCCTCACCTAAAATGACACTTCTTACACTATTTATTTTTAGCATACTATGTACACTCGGAATAATCTATAGTGAAAAATATTGGTTGAAAAGCCTTCCGCCCCTGGCAGCGCTCTTTTTATGGATAGCACTTTCCCTCTTTCTGTTTAGGCATAATATCCTCTGTGAAATGGTGCCGCCTATTGCCGCAATTATTCTCTCGAGTACAAGTTGTTTTGGTATGCTTGCAATTACAGAAGGCCGGGAAAAGCTCAAGGTAAAAAAAATGTTTTCCCAGTATGTCTCGCCGGAAGTCGTTTCAGAGATTATGAAAAACAGTGATTTTACATCCAATAATAAAGGAAAAAAAGTTGACCTAAGCGTAATGTTTAGCGATATCAGGGGATTCACCTCTTTCTCAGACAGAACCCCCCCGGAAGATGTGGTAGAGATGCTAAATATTTTCTTCTCAAATATGACAAACGTAATTTTTTGCGCCAAAGGAACCATAGATAAATTTATAGGTGATGCGATTATGGCCTTCTGGGGAGCCCCCCTCATTCTCGATGATCATCCTGATAGAGCCGTAATTACAGGAATTAATATGATAAAGGAAGCATTTATATTGAACAGTAAGCTCAAGGAGCAAGGTTTTGATTTGGATCTAAAAATAGGGGTTGGAATAAATAGTGGAGATGCAATATTAGGCAATATTGGCTCCCAAAATAAGCTTAACTACACAATAGTTGGCGATACTGTCAATCTTGCCTCGCGACTGGAAGGACTCACAAAGACCTATGGCTGTCCCGTCATAATCTCAGAATATACCTATAACAGATTAAAAGATAACATACCCTGCAGAGTGATTGATGAAGTAAAGGTCAGGGGAAAATGCCAATTGACAAAACTTTACGAGCCCTTAAGCTTTAGAGAATTAGAAGATTATGAAAGTGCATCGAAATTATGTGAGATTACAAATCAAGCCTTTGAACTTTATCAAAAAAAAGAATATAAGAAAGCCTTGGATTTATATTCTAAAATCGAGGATGGGATATTAAAAGATACCTTCATAGCACGATGTAGGGAAAAATTGAAAATATAATTTTCTCTATGAGGATGATAAAAATAAAATCCGATAACGTAGTTATCATTAACAAGGAGGATTAAAATGAAAAAGATCCTAGTGTTTACCTTTATAATCAGTCTTTTTTCAAGTGTCCTTTATGCCTCTGATGTGCTATACGTGCAGAGTGCAAAAGCAAAAATATATGGTTCGCCACAATTTAACTCACGACTTGTCGGAGAGGTAAAAAAGGGCGATACACTTGAGGTAATAATGACCAAAGACAGGTGGTATAGAGTAAAAAATGGAGAACTGCGAGGGTGGATTAATAGCCTCTGTGTTTCGAAAAATAAGCCTATTGATAAGATAACGGTGATACAAGATAATCCAATAGATTTAGAAAACAATGCGAGAAGGAGGGCTTCAACCGTTACCTCTGCCGCTGCGGCACGAGGGCTTACGGATGAGGACAGACACAGGCTGAGTGATAAAAAGGAGGCAGATTATATTCTTCTCAAGGAACTTGAAGAATTTGCCAAAACAATAACAGACCAAGATATTGAGAAATTTATGCTCTCAATGGAGGGAGAAATAAAATGAAAAAAAATTATTTACTTATACTGCTCATTTCTCTCCTTCTTAGTATTCCTGTGTATGCTCATAGCCCAAGAGTACGTGAACATCAATTGGAGGAAGAAATATCAACTGATGATATTATTGCAGAGATTAAATTTGGCCGGGATGTGGCTGCTCGTATTATTGGGAAATATGGTATTTACAAGGATGATGAGCTCACAAAATATCTCAATTTACTTGGACGGTCCTTGGCCTCTGGGGCGAACAGGCCTGAACTTAACTTTGTTGTGGGTATTCTTGACACAACAACAATCAATGCATTTGCTGCCCCAGGGGGTTACATATTTATTACAAAAGGGGTTATAGATACTGTTGATAATGAAGCTCAACTGGCGGCTGTTATCGCTCATGAAATCATACACATTGCTCAACGGCACATTGTGAAAGAATTAAATATACGCGCAAGTGAATCATCCTCAACCTCCGGCTTAAGCCGCCTCTTGAGCGGTACATCCGAGACAACTAGAATTGCCTTTAGTAAAGCGATTGATGAAACGGTCACTATACTTTTTGAACGAGGCTATAAGAAAAATGACGAAATAGAAGCCGACACGATGGGCGTTATGCTCGCCTCAAGCACGGGGTATAATCCCACCGCTCTCGTAACCTTTATCGAAAAAATTAAACAGCTTAAAGACCAAGACACTTCAAACTATAAAAGCCTCTATCCTCCATTTGATGAAAGAATAAAACATATAAAAGATACAATAGATGAAGAGGGCCTCGCAAAAGGAGAGTATATAACGAAAAAGGAGAGATTAATTGCATATAGAAAGAACGATGAATAACATTATTTTCTTTGTTATACTCATTCTTTGTGTTCTGCTCACCCCTCGTATGGCACATGCGGATGATATGCATTACAATAATATGCTTATCGGCGAAAGAGCAACAGGATTAGGGGGAGCATATATGGCAATATCAGATGATCCCTCAGGATTATATTATAATCCCGCGGGTATTGTTTATTCAGCAGGATCAAAACTTTCCGCAAGCATGAACGCCTATTATAAAGAAAAAAAACAATACGAAAAAGTCTTGGGTAACTATGATTGGGAAAGAGAATCCTCGACATTGCTCCCAAATTTCTTTGGTGTCACCCAACCATTTTCAAATGGCACGGTAGGATTTTCCTATGCCGTCACTGATGCCATGATAGAAAATCAGGATCAAACATTTCACAATGTAATTACGCCAGTAACAGTAAATGGGAAACTTATGACAGATGATAAATGCACAATTAATTTTAATAACGAAGATCATACTTACAATTTTGGCCCCTCTTATGCTAAAAAAGTCTCTGATTCTTTTGCAGTTGGGACAACTCTTTATCTCCATTATAGAAAAAATCAGTCCATATTGAACCAACTCAGTAATCTCTGGAATTCAGAGGGAAGCGGCTATTATATAGACCAATGGGATAATCTCTATACAGAAAAAGAGGAACTAGGCATAAGGCCAATCTTTGGATTTATGCTCTCTCCACCAAAAGGTAAATTTTCTCTTGGATTAACCCTTTCTCGGACCATTATTTTCAATTCTGATAGAGAAAGCCAAAACACACTAGAAATTCTGACTGAAGATGCAAGTGATGATATCATACGCCCAGACCCGATGGTTGTCACAAGCGATAAAAAAAGGGAATATCCCTATATTATTACTCTTGGAACGGCATTTTTCCCCTCTAATTCACTGCTTGTCTCAGGTGATATTACATACTACACTGGGACAGATGATGAAATCGCTGGTAAAAGAAGGTCTTTTGTGAATGGAGCGATAGGAACTGAATACTATTTTAATAAAACTTTAGCGCTTAGAATGGGATTTTTTAGCAATTTAGCGAACACCTATAAGATAGAAAGTGATAAATCAAATCAACCGGAACATGTTAACATTTACGGTGGGGGGTTTAGTTTAAGTCATTTCACAAGATACTCATCCATCACCATAGGAATACAATACAAATATGGTAAGGGAGAAACACAAACACAATCTGGTATTCATGATGTGACTATCTCATCCTTAATGGCATATATGGGTTCATCATATTCTTTCTAAATTCAGGATTCCTGAAAAGAGTTATTATAACAGGCTCTCTACACACTTTAGACAATGTTGTCATAAGACATTAATTTTATTGATCTAAAAATTGGACATTCATATTAATCGAAGATGCTTACTAAATAAAGAAACTGAATGTCCAATTTTTAAAAGGCTGTAAAGAGCCTGTATAACATGGAGGAGATTGTTGTCATTACTTTTCGATACTACCCACAATATAATAGAAAAGGCCGCCTCACAATGTGAGGCGGCCTTATTAAAGGGCGCTTATAGGAGATACGAATCAGCACTCCTATAAGGTCTGATCAGCTTGCGCTTCTGCTAGGACTGGGTCATACCAAAATCTCGTCTTGAGTGTCGGACCGGTCACTGGTTCTTCTTCTGCACCCGTAATAATTTGCTCATCGTACTGACAGAATCCATCAATACAGGTTTCTGTATGGACGCGAACCATACCACCCCAGCCGTCGATGTGGACTCGTGTTTGGCTCTCCCAATCTTGATCCCACCAGGGTTCATGCCCTGGTTCTGAATTAATCTGATCATCAATATCGTCATTGCCATTCAAATCATGGAAGACAACGAGATTTGTCCATCCTCCATCACTGGTGCTGAGGAAATCACCGATTGTAGGCGTAATGGTATATGAGAGAGCACCATCTACTCCACTTGTCACATCAGCTATCACCAGGACCTCTCGCGTCCATTGATACATATCTAAAAGAGCATCCGAATTATAGGTCTCACGCATTACCGCCACTTTGAGCTTAGTGACCGTTTCTGCACTCAATGTCACATCAGGCCCACTATACCAATCATCCATGGAAAGAGTAACCGGCGCTGTAATAGTAAATGTCGCGGTCGGATCAATAGGATCAGCAACCCTGAACTCTGCATGAGCATTGCCTCCCTGTCCAATATGGCACCCAGTCGCACTGTCAATAAAAACAATGTGTATATTGACGCTATAGGGCTGGGCAGTCAAATCTTGTTTTGGTACAGGAGTAGGAAGTTTCAATGAGGTACCGAATAAGATTCTGTCTTCTTCCCATGTTGAGTATATCTGATCCCAGTAGCAATATCCGTCAATATCACAGCCGCCTGCTCCCACATCGAGCTCATAGCCCATCAGTACTCCTTCGGGGAGGCTGTTGGAATCTATTAGCGGGGCCTTCCATGAAATAGTGACAGTAGCTGCATCATAACCATCGGCCGTTTGATCAGCATTCAAATAAGCGTTTGCAGTATAATTGGTCATCTGATAACTATCCATTGCTTCATTGAATGCTTGCATCTCTTCTTCAGATGCGTGGTCACCGGGCCATTCCGGCCATGGTTTCGGGGAAACTAATTTTGGATACATATTGCTCATTCCGGTGATCACCTTCCGCGTGAACGCTCTGGTTGTCGGTTCACCATCTATTGTCACGGTCACAGTATAGGTCCCTGATCCAAAATCAGATATGATACGGTTAGGATCAGGCTCAACCCACATATTAGTATCTTGAGTCCCTTCTTGAGTACCACCGAGAAAACAATTCGGATCAAGAGATGCAATATCTATATTATTTGGATCGACAACGCATTCCGGATTAATAAATTCTACGCACGCCATATCGAAATAGCATGCAGGATCTTCCAGACACTCTATGGTGAGGTTGTATGGATCCATAGTTGTGGTCTGACAGTCCGGATAAATATAAACAATCGGTTCAGGTGGAGGTTCCATTAAACATGAAGCTGCGACAACACAACTTGGATCAACAACTTGGACACAGCCCCATTCATCACATAATTCTAGGAGACAGGTATTCGGATCCGGCGTTATTGCTGTTGCAGGATCACAGTTCGGATCAACCTGCAGAAAACAGTCCTTGCCAATGCTCTCAAAACAGCTTCGGTTTGCAAAGCAGTTCGGGTCTCGTACCTTAGCAACATTGGCTTCATAATCACCACAGTTTGGATCTAAGTAAAGAATAGGCTCATCAAGACCTACTTCTTCTTGATACTCTTGTATTGCCTGATCCTGATTTGCCTCCATCCATGGATCAAGTATATAACAGTTACTGAATGGATCATTATAATCCCAGTTATAAAGCTCAGCTTCACTGACAAGCGCGACAGTTCCTGTACCACCGCTTCGTGTCGGATAGGTAAGTGTGACAGATACATTTTGATATGTGGGTGCCTCACCACCTTCGTATTGTGCCAACATCGCCATAAGATCTCCGAAGCACGCGCCTGCATGGAGCATATCGACCTCCTGGCCCATTCCATCCGCTCCTTGTATCCAACAGACGCCGGGATGCAGCCAAAGGTCAAAAATATCGATGGCATTATATTGATCTGCCACCTCGAAAAAGCCGAGAATTTCCATAAGAGAACCGGGTCTCATCGGATTAAACTCATAGGGATCTTCCCGATCATATTGAATGCTTCCGTCATCACTTGTAGTCGCTGCACCGAATGCATCCTCCACCTCCTCATACATTCCCGCAATATATTCGTCAATTACGAAAAGAGTAAAGGCAATGCCCTGCGGTATATTGAAAATTGTCGTATCACCGACAGCCAGCCAACTTGTTTTTTGTGCGAGGGGAAAAAGACCCATAAGCACAGGGGGGATATCAGCAAGTGCTTCCCTTTCAGCATCAGTCAAGCTCGTTGAATCTAGTTGTTTCTTTTCCATCAGGGTATACATTTCCCCCAGTACTGCCGAAAACTCAGCAATAGCACCAGACTTACTGGGAGATACCCCAGAGGGTAAAGCTACGCGAAGCTCAAGGCCAGCCGTAATAGCACTAAACATCTCAGCCAGGGTTAAAGTCGCACCCTCTATATATTTATCAGTAAAAAATTCTATCATAAAATTTGGGATACCACCGCCATCTTTCTCGCCTGTCAGCTGAACAAATACACGCGCAATCAGCGCTGCTTTTTCCTCATTCGTCAAAATCCCTGAATCAGTAAATTGTGAGGATTGTACCTCAGTTATTACCACATCTAAATTACTACTCACAGAGTCATCAGAGATAATTGTACCGGTTTTATCAGCCAGCGTCTCATTCTCCGTCTCTTCCTCTAAGACCTCTGAAAGAGTATTGCCCTCTGTCTCAACGATCATGGAGGGAATCTGAATCACTCCTGATTGAACAAGAGTCACAACAGCTATTTTTACCGCATCTATAATACTCTCCACGATCTCTTGGCTAATGTCGAGTCCTACTGTCGCATCCAAAATTGCATTTCTCAAGCACTCAACTACAGCTGTTGTTTGCGCTGAGACCTCTGCTTCAACTTCCGTTTGCCCCTCGGGCACCGAAACCTCAGCCTTCAGTTCAACAGCTCTGTTATCACCCAGCAGTTTGACGTATTTTACAATAAAGTTAATCCCATCCTGTACATTAGGACAGGTATATTCAATCTTGTTTGTATTAGGATCATAATCTTCACATTCACAATCTATACCTGTATATTCCAACTCACCATCAGCCCCAATCACATAAAGCCTCACAGCCTCAGTATTCGGATCTATTTCTCGGGCACGTACACTTCTCCCTCTGATCTTACTCCGCAGGAGAGAACTTTCATAGGAATTGCTAATTTCTGTGAGGTCAGTTTGAACTAATGAGGAGAGATTAATCTTACCAAGAATTGTTGCAATGCCCGAATAGTCCACCGATCCCCCATCAGTATCCCCTCCTGTATCAATGATATCTGAAATACTATCACTACTTGCACCGCAGCCAGAAAGTACTAAAGAAAAACTGCATAAGAGTAAAACACATATAATGGGTAGTATATTTTTTTTAATCTTAAGCCAATTTCTCATTAATTTCCCTCCATTGTTATGGTTTATAATAATTATTTAAAACCACCTTTACCCCCACTACGTACTTTCTGGCCTTTATCTTAAAGTTAGTCTTTAATTTTTTTTCCGACTGTACTCCTCCTAAAAATAAAGGATTAATAATATGCCTGAGAATCTCTTATGAAAAGTCCCCCCCCCCCAGACAGGATCATTTTTTAATATTCTTTTCTATCGGTATTATTTTAGTTTTACTTTATTACCATGAATATTACTTTATTCATTCTTACTCGAAATATACCTTAATATCATCTATATTAATTCGAATTATCTATTTATCTATCTGTCTAACTCTTTCTTTGCTTGTTTTAAGTTTCAGGAATCAATGGCATATTTTATGCCTAAATTGATAAAAAAATAATGCTTAAAAGCATAAAATATTGATTATTATAGCTTTAATAAACAAAAAATTGAACTTTTCATGTTCATTGAATAAAAAAATTTACTTTAATTTAATAACAATTTTGTAATTTAATAACAATTTTGTAATTTACTGTTACAAATTTGTAAGGATGTATTTAATATATGTGCACTAAGGGAAGTGTTGCTTATGAAGCTTTATATTTGACAAAAAATATGGAAGATGCTAGCCTATTGATCTAGCGACTCAGTGAAAAATAAAGTATGATTAATGCTATATGCGCCCATGGCTCAGCTGGATAGAGCGACGGACTACGAATCCGTAGGTCAGAGGTTCGAATCCTCTTGGGCGCACTTT
>JBLIRR010000070.1:0-18682 GCA_049472395.1 bacterium
ATAAATGCAAATATTGGGAAAATGCTTTGTTGAACTTTAGTGAAATATACAAATATAAAAGAAGGTTAAATAAATGCGTTGGTGTTATAGCTTTTAAGAAAGGGAATTACTTTGATTTGAATTGGGCGTTTTTTAACTCGGAATGGATATATAACAAAAATTTGGAAAAAGTCGTTCAAGAAGAATCTGTTTTTTATGGAGAAAATGTAGATTTAAAACAGGAGATACGCTATAAATTTCAAGAATAACTTGCTATAACAATGGCTTAGCTGCCTAGTGGAACAGCAACGCTTTTTAGCCGAAACAATGGAAACAAAAACACATAATCGATCTGGTGGACCAAAACCGCAGGCCGATTTTTGCAATATCCGGCTGTGGTCAGATTACTTATTTATTGAAGATAACTCATTGTCTGTTTTATCAGCGGTTTTGGCCGGTGATCTCACGGTACGCCGTGGTACGGTCTGTATGAATTGTCTCCATAGGAGATCTGAGGAAGTTGCCTGATTACTCAGAGCCCATCCGACTTACCTTTAAGGGAAACCGGCGGGGGACAATAGCATGTCGGAAAAGCGCGGTGAGGAGAAATGAGCTATCCAACAGGACGTGCAAGGGCTGGCCGCTATGGTGAAAGCTGAATTGCCTATAGCCCAGTGACCAGGGTTCTTACAGTGGGGCAAGGGGAAAGCTCATTGAAAATACCCTTTTCTTGGATGTAAACTTCTTACGTTGAGAGAGAAGTTGAAAGGCAACATCCAAGACCACATTACAATGAGTAATGGTAAGGTCACGAACGGGACACCTAAGGTGGCTATATCGTTCAGCAGATACGGAACATGGAATTGCCTAAGGGGGGAGACCCCTATGGTAAGGGAGCCTCCGTGTAGTCGTGGGAGTAACGCCCCACCAGGGAGACGGGAGAGCCGATTACAGGGCGATAGGAGGCAGGTAGGTGATTTTATACATTCAAGAGGTCAAGCGTGATGCTCTTTGCTCAAAAATGTATAGAAATAGCAAGGTGAAAATCTTGTGGAAAGCTTACTGGAAAGCTGTGTGCAGGGAAACTTGCAGGCACGGTTTGGAGGGGGGTTCTTGGAAAAGTACCTGCTTTGCAGGCAACTCGCTGGGTTTCTACCCTACCGTTGTCCTGATTAAATCTGAGAAAGGTAATAAAAATCAATATTACAGATCTAAGGATATAAGTGCATTCGATCTTAAGATAATAATTGCAATAAGATATAAAATGTCTATAATAATTAAGAGTGTTTGAAGTTTCATATCATATGTTTTTTATAATGGGAGGCAAGTTGACCTATGATATCTTTGAAAAGTATGCATCCTCTATGATGAATTTGATGGAAGAGTTTGAAAGAATTCTTATGAATGCTTTGAATAGTCGTAATTTCTGTAAAGTATAAATTATTGTTAAATGAATTTTTCAATTTGTTAAGAAGATATATGTAGGTCAGATCATGTCAATAATTATTGATAATTTGGGACAACTTATTAGTGAAGCAGTTGCACATTACTGGCTAACTCGTCAAGCACAGAGGGAAAAACAATATAAAAAGGGGCTTTCTGATGCGGGACTAAGAAGTGCAGTGACTGGTGGCGCACAAATGGATGGATTCATTAAGTTATTCACGCAGCTAATCACTTCTACTGGAATCGAGGATTGATTTGTTTTCAAAAAGAGATTACTTGAATTACCTGGATTTTTTCGTCCTACGAAAGAATGGGATTTAATAGTATTAAAGGATGGACATTTACTTGCAGCTATTGAAGCGAAGTCCCAAGTTGGTCCTTCTTTTGGCAACAACTTCAACAATAGAACAGAGGAAGCAATGGGTAGTGCCTTAGACCTTTGGACAGCATTTAGAGAGAAAGCTTTTAATGGAGGAATTCCACCATTTCTCGGCTATTTTTTTATGCTTGAAGACTGTCTGGCTTCAAACCGGCCAGTTAAGGTAAAAGAACCTCATTTTAAAGTTTTCCCTGAATTTATAGGAGCTTCTTATATGAGAAGATATGAAATATTTTGTCGTAAACTTGTCCTTGAACGGCACTATACTTCTTCCGCGTTCATAACATCGAATAGTGAATCCGGCATTAAAGGGAATTATAATGAACCTGCCAATGACCTTTCGTTTACAGTTTTCGCCAAATCTCTTATCTCGCACATTGGAGCATTCATATGAATGAAATAATTAATCAAACATGTCAAAGGCTAATTAATGGAGATGCAAGGAATTTATCATTTCTTGATGATGAGTCTATTCATCTGATCGTAACTTCACCTCCATATTGGAATCTCAAACGCTATAATGAAAATCCTTCTCAGTTGGGGCATATCAATGATTATGAATCTTTTTTAATTGAACTTAAAAAAGTCTGGGATGAAGTTTTTCGTGTTCTTGTTCCTGGTGGTAGATTAATATGTGTTGTAGGAGACGTCTGCGTATCGAGACGGAAATATGGCCGTCATCTCGTTTTTCCATTACATGCAGATATTTGCGTCTTATGCAGAAGAATTGGTTTTGATAACTTAAATCCTATTATTTGGCATAAAATTGCGAATGCCAATTTCGAGGTTTCAAATGGCTCAAAGTTTCTAGGAAAACCATATGAACCAAATGCTATTATAAAGAATGATATAGAATTCATTTTAATGCAAAGAAAGCCGGGAGGATACAGAAAACCTACTGAAGAACAAAGAAAGTTTAGTAAACTAGAAAAAAAAGATTTTGATAATTGGTTTAGACAAATTTGGACTATTCCCGGCGCATCTACAAGAAATCACCCAGCTCCATTTCCTCTTGAACTAGCTACTCGTCTAATTAGAATGTTTTCTTTTCATGGTGATACAATCCTAGATCCTTTTTGTGGGACTGGAACAACAATGATAGCCTCTTTTAGATGCGGCAGAAATAGCATAGGAATCGAAATTGATCCTGAATATTGCCGAATGGCCGCCCGATATTTAAAAGCGGAGTGTAATAATCTTTTCATAAATACTAAATTAATATTTGAAAAAATGATTAATGATCAAGTAGGCCATGTAAAAGTAAGTGAAGCTCAGGCGCTTTACAAAGTAAAACCAATAATGGAAACAATGGTATAGGACAACAAGTCACTTCACCTGACAGAAATCGCTGACTATTTTTATGCTATATTTACTGTGGTCAGATAGTTTATTTGTTTAAGATAAATTCTTGTTTTTAAAGGCGATTTCTGCAGGTGAGTTCTGCGTTGTCTGGAAAAAAATATATAAATTAATGGAATATGGGTATTGGCTAACATTTATTAGGTAAGGCTTGTGATTTCCTTATTATATTCCCAATATGATACCCATAGCCCGCTGCAAAAAATCTGGGTAGGTGCATTACCAACAGGTAAATTAGGATTGGATATGTCTATGGTTGGATTCCTGGATGTAATAATTATACGAAGGAGTGTGTAGAGGAATTGTAAAAGTCCGACCGAAGGGTGTTAAGTTTAAAGCCTTTCGAGAAATAAAATCTAAAACAGGAAGAATAGAAGTTTTAATAAAAGAATTTGGAAGTCGGCGAAGAAAATCAGATGAATGCAAATGTTAGGTTGCCAACTTAAATCCATCAACAGCGGCAAACCTAAATTGCTTCGCAACTTCGGTTTTGCCGCGGCGCGTTGGCGTCAATTTACACAATGAGAAAGGTAATGCCATGCACACTCTGGTAACTCGGCCGTCCTTGGCCGATATCTCTGAGAGAAAACATGGTAGTAGAACATCAACAATCTGCCCATTTCAGTGAAGAAGAACCGCATTCTGATATGCATTAGTGATAGGGCCCAAGTTATGATGAAAACAATAAAGGTATTCCTCGCTTCAGCCGGGATTCTAAATCAAGAAAGAACCCAAATAGAACTATGCATTTCTAGAAAAAACAACAAACTGGTAGAAAAACAAGTGCAGTTTGAATTAGTAATTTGGGAGCAGCTTCTCCACTCTTTTCGAAGAAAAAGGGTCCAAGACTATTTCAATAAGGAAATGCTAAAATGCGAGATCGTCATTGCTCTCTTTTTCAAGAGGGTTGGACAGTTTACGCTTGAGGAGTTTGAGATTGCCCATGCGAACCTGTACGCAGGGCATAAACCGCATTACTTGTTTGTCTATTTTAGTTCTGGACCAATCGACGAGGAGGTATTAGAAATAAAAGAGCTCAAGCAGAGAATTCAGAAACACGAACAAATATATTGCAGCTACACATCCACTGAGGATTTGATTCTTCAAGTCAACCAGCAGTTGGACTTAGTTGCGAGTGAAATTGCAGAAGGGTACGAGGGAGGGCACGGCTCAGTTAGTAAGGAAAAACAGGAACAGCATTTTGGGAATAATGAAGTATCTTCAACTGATAGGCCATCGGAGTTAGAACAATCGCTTTCCAATTACAAAGCGTGGGCCTATAAGATGCATGAAAAGCTGCCAATTCGCGGGATCAATACAGATTTGGAGAATGTTGATGTAAGAATAGAACAGGTGTACGTTAAGATGCGAGCCTGGGTTCAACCTAAATTGGACGATGATACCTTACATACGCGACACATACTGAAAAGGTTAAAGGAAGAAAAACAGTATCCTTCCTTAGGGATAAAGGCTGCTATTAAAAAGGCACATAAAAGCAAAACCAATACCATTGTAATTACGGGCAGACCAGGGTCGGGAAAAACGGTCCTGCAGAAGTATATTCTCTTAACCTTGATATCAGGGAAAGGTCCGCACAAACTGGGCCTAGAAAGGAATATGATTCCATTTTATGTGACAATTCGTGAGATTGCCAGAGAGAACTTTAGGCTGTATTTGGTTCAAAGGGATGAAAATGCATTCCTGAGGTTTCTTGCAGAGGTTGTCCATCTAAAAGCTTTTGGCATTAGTGAGAGCTTACTAAAGAACCTCTTTCACAGAAGAAGGGCTATTGTATTGCTGGACGGCCTAGATGAAATATCAGATGAAATCCTGAGGAAAAATGTGTTTGAATGGATAGATGCGGTGCGCCTATCGCCCCTGTGTATTCCGTTCATTATCACAACACGGCCATGTGTTTATTGTGGTGAAGCCGTGCTGGATCAAGACCACCCCGTTATGCGGCTGGATATTGAGGATTTTCTTGAGCAAGATGTCAAGAGCTTCCTAAAAAACTGGTTTGGAGTATTGGAGTCAAGCCGATTCTATGGAATGAGGTCATTTTTTCGTAAGTGGCGTGGTTATAGAAGGGGTGTTAATCTGGCAAGAAGAATACTTCAATCAAGTATACGGAAGATGGCGGTGAATCCGCTGATGCTCCAGATACTAGCAATTGTATGCTCCGATCCCGAAAGAGACATTCTTGATGAAATTGGGAGTGCCCCCAACAAGGGAACATTTATGAGTAGGTGCGTAGATGTCCTTTTAGAGAAGTGGAACATTGCAAAAGGTCTGGACAATTTACTTACAGGCAATGAACAACGGAGCATATTAGAACCCGTTGGTTTTTGGCTACATAAAGAAGGGCGGGATTCCGCTCCAAAAGTGGAAGTTGAAGAACAAATGAAGGAGCCCTTGTCAAGTATTCAAAATGGGAGATTCCTTCCCTCGCAACTATTGGATAATCTGCGCGATCGCAGTGGTCTCTTTGTGGGTCATACACCCACTGAATACGGGTTCTCTCTACATCAATTCCAAGAATACATGGCTGCCGAAAGAATCCTTAAGAGAGGTACGGCTGATATTCTGGTTAAGAATTATAATCAACCGTATTGGCATGAAGTGTTGCTTTTTTCCTTAGGACAAAGTGGGGATGCCTTTTGGGATCAATTTATGAGACAGCTGATAAGGAGCGAATACTTTGGACAGCTGATACTGGATCACGAAATCGTTCGAATTGTTAAGAAAAGACCTGTGAAACCACTTGTTGATGCATTGAACGAATCCTGTCTTCCCCAAGTGAATCGAGAAAACACTATACGCATTCTTGGAAAGATGGGGGGAGATGCCATTGCTGTTCTTCGTAGATTAGCGAAAGTTGGGGACCAATCTTTGGCAACTATTGCATATGAAAGCCTCAAATCACTGGATGCAGCTATCGGAATACCTGCTCCTCATTTTAAGAGAATTATTCATCAAAAAGACGGTTCTGAGATGGTACTGATACCTGCGGGGACTTTTCTTTACGGTGAGGAGTGGCCGTGGCCATATTTCGACGAGAAAAATGTGAGTCACCAGCAGATAGTAAGCGTTGAGGATTTCTACATAGATATCTATCCAGTGACTAATGAAAAGTATTGCATGTTTCTTAATCATGTGAAACCTGATCCGATTAAGTTTAAGAGATGGATTGGATTTTGGAGCAAAGTAAAATCTAAGCATGGAAATTTCCATTATCGGGAGAGATATCGTAAACATCCTATTGTCGGCGTATCATTGGCCGGTGCAATGTCTTACTGCAAATGGGCAGGCAAGGAGCTACCCTCAGAAGTTGAATGGGAGAAAGCAGCAAGAGGAACAATAGGCAATATTTATCCTTGGGGAAACCGCTGGGATAGGCATAAAGCACGCAATTGTGACTCTTCTTTACCTTTTATCTTTGGAACTTGTAAGGTTGATAAATATCCACAAGGGAAGAGCCCCTTTGGTTGTTTTGGCATGGCTGGTAATACATGGGAATGGACTAGAGACAGATGGAGTATAGGTAGTTCCAAAGATAAGGGGGTGGAAAACGTAGAGGGGAAGGGCCAAGTAGTCCGGGGTGGTTGGTTTGGAGGAAATGAATCTCTCTGCCGAGCATGCTACCGCACCAAGTTCAATAGAGAAAAATGTCATTTAGAAGTTGGATTTCGCTGCGTTTTACATTCGCGCCTCGACAAAGCCGGGAAATCTGGTTAAGCAGCACTGCCGTAGGTATGTCAATTCGATGAGCCTCTATTTCTAATGAAGATGGTGCAACGAAGAAATGGCCTTCCTGCCCATTTCTCAGGTAAAAGAGAGCGTGCAATGGGGATAGTGGGTATCCACTTAGGCCCACTTGCCTCCGAGAATGTCACTATATGTGCTTGGCTTAAATCTCTTAACGGCAACTCTCATATAACATCACCCGTCGTCTGCGCCACCACGCTATGTCACACCTGCATCGGGAGTATCGAAAACTTCCAGCCACATGATAGTCCCTTGTTTGACTTACATGCTCCTCGGTTCAAAATTACTCGTCAAAATCCATGAGGTTTCGTGACAATTTCTCTTCGTTTATGCCCTGTCTCAGCGATAGGTTCATACCTATATGATATCGCTGGTGGGCCTAAGGAGACACTCCCTATTAACCAAATAAGGGCAGCAGACAACAAATAAAGGATTAGCTCTGAGTCGAGGAACGAGTGCTCAGAGCTAATCCATGGTTCAAGAAGCCGCGGAGCCCGAAAAAAAGGTTGGCATGAATTATGTAATAGGGGGATTGCTTCCTACTGCTCTTAGACAGGTAAATTAATGTTAAAATAGATGGCAGATTTGGATAATAAATTTAGCAAAAGCATATATAGATTATATACGATTTCACCTTATTTGACAATTAGTATGGATCGTTCGTTTAAATGCTGCCGCGGAGCGGCTTACTTGAACCAGGCGCTCAACCGGACAGAAACCGCTGGCCGATTTTGCTTATATGTTTAATTGTGCTACAATACATAAATCTCCAGAGACAAGACATTGATTATTCGGCGTTTTCTGCCGGTTAACTTTGCGTTAAATGTAAAGACCATGAATCAAGAAGATGCCACCAATTTATTAGTTCAATGGATGCGAAGTCCTAGCCACGGGCAATGGGCCTCATATGGCTATGGAATTTACCTTCCTTCAATGATCAGAGTATATTTGGAATCTCAAGGTATTCGACATCAAGAGCAAGAGCAACGTCTACCTGAAATGATCCCACATTTCTATGCCGCTGCCTGGGATTTATGTCGTCGGGGAATATTGCGACCTGGTGTACGTAGTTATATGGCACAAGCTACAGACGACGGTAATGCTGGAAATGGATATAGCATTACGCCTTTTGGGGGAAAATGGCTTAGTGAGTCTGATCGTGATGATTATGTCCCTACTGAGCCGGGTCGCTTTGCAAAAATGCTCGAAGTATATCGAGATAGGTTTGGGCCGGGATTCTATGAAAGGGCTCAAGAAGCTATACGCTGTTATGGCGCCCATGCATACCTTGCTTGTTGTGCTATGTGTGGAGGGGCTTCAGAATCAATTATACTCTCGTTAGCGATTGCTAAGAAAAGCGAAAAAGAGGTTCTAAAAGCATATAGTTCATCAAATGGTAGGTCGAGAGTAGAAAATATGATTATTGGACAAGCCTCCAATTATTTAAAGAGAGAATATCAAAGATATTCCAGTCTCCTTAAATATTGGCGTGATGAATCTGCTCATGGGAAAGTATCTGGAATAAGTGATAATGAAGCATATACCTCAATTGCTTTACTTTTACGGTTTGCCAAATTTGCTGATGATAATTGGGATGAGTTTACAACGATCTGACATTATCAAATCACTGAAGGCGACCTTACTTAGCTGGCCGTGAAACGGCTACCTCTAGGTAAATGGGCGTGAGGCGCCTTAGTTCTGTCGTTAAATGAAAAAAATAATTAAATATGCACTTCTATTATTAGTGGCTATAATAGCAATAGCATCTATGTTATTCATAGGCTCTGAAATCTTACTTCGGCGAGAAATAAATATAATGAAAAAAAAATCGATAAAAATATTAAAAAATGCTGATTCAAAAGAAAAATTAAAGAAAGCTGTTGGATCATTAGGTATTTTTATTGAACTTACAGATAATTCATGGATAGCAATTCGTTATTCAGATATCCACATGCCAGGATTTCCATCTTGTGCAATAGCTCTTGATAGTAGCAATAGATGGTTTATGAGCACACATCATTTTTGTGGTCGTTTCCAAGCATATAAAGGCCTAGAAAAAAGCACTCGTCAGTATATTGAAATGTGTGTACTTCTCGGAGATGAACATGAATCATTTGATAAAAAGATGAAGGAACAAATTGAAGATGTCTATTTACTAGTTAATTCAGAAAATTTAAATGAAGCACATAATCAGCTTTTAAAAATGACTTTTCACGAAATTAAGATTAAATAAATATCATTTAACGAACGCGTTCCAGTGGACCGAAGCCGCCGGCCGATTTTGCTATCATGCTCGTGCTACAATACATAAATTGCAGAGGATAATACTTTGTATTTAGGCGTCTTTGGCCACTGAACTTTGTTAAATTGAAATAATAATAGATAAATGGCAACTATAATGGGATTAGTATAGAAGAGTCGATAAGGTACTTTTCCATACGCTATCCTTTAAAAATTTTGTATTTCATTTGTCATAATTATTTTTATTTATTTATACTTAGTGGAGGGCAAGAATGAAAAAGCTACCAATTATAATTTTATTAGGTTTAAGTTTTTTGTTCGGATATTTATTCACAGCAGAATGTATTAGGCCGGAAAATACCGAACCAAAAGCAAATTGTACAGATGAGCCATCTGATATAAAAGAAACAATTTATGATATTTGGGTTGATCTCGATAAAATTGGCCATTATGGTGATGAAGGTATTTGTACCTTTTATAAAGCTGTAAAACAGCTTATTGATTATCCAACTCTTGTTAAGATGATTGGTCAGCCAATATTCTTATCAGGACCTCATAAAAACGATAAACTAATTCTGAAATCGTATAATAATTTTGGACACTATAATAAGGAGGCAATAATTTGGATGTGCGAAAATTTAATCCCTGCTGCAAATGACGAAGAATTTAGATTATTTACACAAGGTATATATAATATACATATTTCCGGAATGGCAAGAACTTATTATGTTGCATTAATCACATTAGATAATAATCAGGGGTTTAAAACAAACACTCTCCAGACATATAAAGAATGTATTCAGAAGGGAATTTATTTTTCTTTTCATGGATATAATGATTTTATGATTCAAGCAGTTAAGGCAAAAACTGATTATAAAAAGTATAATTTTAACCTTTATACATTAGCTTATGCAATGGCATTCTGGTTAAGACGGCATATGGATGGTACAGAAAAAGAGTTCAGAAAGGGATTAGAAAAATTGCTGAATACATATGACAAACAATTTCTAATAGACTTTAAAAATTAATTTCATTTTAAATATTAAGAATAAATCATTTAGAACGCAATATATTGTAAAAAAAGGAGTTTCTATGAAGATTAAAACATTTTTTATATTACAATTATTATTTGCCTTAACAACTTGTTCAGCATTCGGAAATGGTATTTGTGGAACACTTTCACAAATACCCCAATCGAAAACTCCATTTTTGAATGAAAAAAAGTTCGGTTTTGCTAGAATAAATGGTGATAAAGTAATTCTTCTTTTATATTATGGCTCTGTCTTTAGAGAAGGTGAAGAATATTTTGGTGATTTTAATGAAAAACACTGGTTATCTTCTTCAGCAATAGCTAATATGCCAAATTCATTCGAAGTAAGTTTGTTTAGTAAGTATGGTTTTGTATGCAATGTTAAAATTAAAGCCCAGAAAAGTGGGAAATTTGGCCCTTATGGAGAGGAAACCTATAATGTTGAAGGTCAACTTTCAGAAGATAGCTTTAATAGATTGAAAAACCTACCTAAGTATTCAAAGGTTTTATTTATGTATCCTTCAATTAATTCCTCTGTAAACTCATTAATAAATTCAACTATTAATAATGATGATAGGATATTGATTACTGAGTTTTCACATCAAGCTATATCCCAGTATATTAAAGATAATAATCTTCATAAGAATATAAATCTAAGGTTTCTAAAAACAGAAGTTAAAATAGAACTAATTGGTGGGAAAGAAACAATTAATCAATATGCTGTAGTATGTAAGGTAGGTACTAGATTGGCTTTTAAAACATTTTATACTTTATTAGATACTTTTTTCCTCATCATAGAGGTTGCAGAGAGAAAAATAATAATGAGGCGGATTGATTTTCTGCCAAAAGGTGCCGATTCAAGTGGAGATATAATATGTGAAGTAATAGGTGATATAAATCAAGATGGGCTTGCTGATATTTTTCTTATCCGTGCTGGCTGTTGTGCTTATGTGATAGTGTTTGATGGCGAGAAATGGATTCAGATAGGTCATACTATTCCTGCATAAAATCTTTTATTTTTACTTAATTTAACGAGGCACTGCACTGGACCTCACTTCCCGCCGCCGTGAATTCGTGCGGGCGGTTTTGAAGTGGGCGTGAGGCCAGTGAGTTTAGGGCAAAAAAAATAAGAGGTTAGTATTATGCCATTTTCCGAAACAATAAAGTTAGAGGTAAAAAGAAAATCTGCATTTCGCTGTTGTCGTTGCCAAAATATCGGCGTGGAAATACATCATATAATCCCAGAATATGAAAATGGCCCGAGCGATATTGATAATGCAGCACCACTGTGTCCTAAATGTCACGCTGATTTCGGCGACAATCCAAATAAAAGAAAAGAATTACGACAAATGAGAGATTGGTGGTATGAACAAGCTGCTTCTATGTTCAAACCATTGGCTACATTAAATCCAATTATTGAAAAAATCGATTCACTTGTCCTATCTGTCCAAAAAAATGAAGCGAATGTCTCTGAATTAAAATCAGTTTTAAAAGCGTTTAGTGATAGACAAATTGAAAGTATTACTCCGGATTCATTAGTGGCAACCTCAACTAGTATAGTAAATTCAGCTTCTATTGAAATCACTCAATATAAAGGTTCTAGCTGGCCAGTACTTAGTGAAAGTGGATCGATTATTACTGACGTTACACCAAGTACTAATATTGATCCCGATCATCTTCCAATAATAAAGAACATAAGTGAAGAATGATATATTTTGATGCCCTAACAATCGATGCACGCGGACCAAAACCGCAAAGCAATGCAGTCGGACCCGAAGAGCTTGCCCGTTTTTTGGATACATAGTTTTCTTCCATATTTATTCCGCTTTTTATAATTTGAGTGTGATTAAAATTAAGCAGCTGCTTTTAACTGGGTTTTCATGGGATTAAAGCCATTAGAGGATATATAATTTTTTGAGTTTGTTTTATAAAAAATTTCCAGTAATCATCTCAATCATTGCTTTTTTTTCGCCCTTACTCGATTGGTCAACCCCAAACTTAATAAATTTATGGTAGAGCAATATAGCCTAAGGGGTCTAAACTGTTACCTTACGAAGTGAATCCCCCATAACCTCCGGTTATCGGATTATAAAAAACTCCATCTATAGTTGTCCAGCCAATTCCCGGAAACCATTTGTATTCAGAAGGAGGTGGTGGACTATAATATGGATTGATCTCGGGATCTGTTGGCGTGGGGTTATTGGCATATAAATCTTCGACAGGGATCGATGGGTTCCACGGTATGCCTAAAAGGGGAATATTGAATGCGTTTAAAAGCTGGTTAAAGAAATAGGGGGAATATCCGGAAAGAAAAGTTGCCGGAAAAAATGGATTTGAATAACCATAGGGGTTCCAGCCAAAACCATAAGGATTGCCATTGAAAATATTATAGGGGAGGCCATATCCTCCATAAGGATACGCATTGAAGAGGTTCGGAACGGTGTATCCTCCATAAGGAAAGCCATAATAAGCATGGGCTTGGTCTGGGTTAGCTATAAAGAAAAAAGTTAAAAAAAGAAGCATGCCTATTTTTAGTAAATTCTTATCCACTTGTTTCATCTTTAGAATCCTTATCTTTCTTAGACTACACATTTTAAAAAATCAATTGCGAAGCATTAAAAACATTATATTATGATTAAAAAAAAATAATTTTCACTGATTGCAATTTGCAAAAATGGTGCCTCATGAGTAAGGGAACATTACCGCAATTCAATCGGCGATAAAGCTGATCAGGGTGATAAAAATTATGAGCTTGTGGACAATTGGGATGAGATAATAAGAAATTCATTTTTAAATCTAAAGATACATACAAAAAAATTTAAACTTTCAACTTTATTTAAAAAATTTTACACATAAAACTAATATTTTAGCGTTTCCAGTTCAAATAGGCGTTTGTTTAATTGATTAAGCGTTTGTCCTACAAAGTGTAAAATACATTTGTGCTTGGCTTTCGAATTGGCGTTGTTGAAACAGCAATCATAAGGGTTTAAATGTAGCACCTTAACTTATCGTTATAGTGCGCTTGAATTACTTTGAAAGGTCTTGATTCAAATTGGCCACGATCAACATTCTCTTTGTAATACTCCTGCTCCTTCCACTTGGAATGATAGTACTTTCCTGGAAATATGGAACTAAGCCTTCTAGAGGTCGAGTAGTTTTTAGTTTTGCCTTAGCGTTCGTGATCATCCTGGGAACACATGTCACGGTCCTGTGTGGGCCGGGTGGAAGTGCCGATTTACAGGCTGTCATATTCGGTATCTGTTTTTTTCTTCTCCTTGCTTTCCTCGGGAAAAAGACCGTGCTCCTCGGAGTCTTGTTTATCATTATTCTATCAGTTCGATTGTGGGCACAGTCCAGTTACCTAGAAATAGTGACAAAAAATGAATACGCAGGGAGTTTGCATGCAGGAGAGTTTGCAGAAAAGTTCCTCACTGCGAACCTCGCAGCTATCAGCGATTTGATGAAGCTGGAAGGTATATTTAGCAATGACCAATTCCTGTATGAGGAAGGATGGCTCAGGGATCATGATATCTATAAGAAGTATGCCAAGTTCTTTCCAAGGGTCAGGGGACACCAACACACAATTACTCCATTTTGGCATAGTTGGTTGACGCGTATCTATCGAAGGAAAACAACAGATGTCGAAATTTGGTATCCTGGAGGATTATTATCTGAAGGAATATCCAAACTAGAATACCGTGAACGCAAATGAGGAAAGTATAACAAAAAGCTGAACTTGACAGAAACCGCACACTATTTTGGCTATTTATATTATACTATGCTAGAATATTTAAACAGCCAGAGTTCACATCTTCTTTTTGTTTCTGCAAGTTAGCTTTGGCGTTATACTGCTCAAATGTACATCAAAGAAAGAGTAGAAAAAAGCAAAAATATTAAAGAGGCTTACATTTTTGATAACACATGGGCACGAGCTATAAAGGGAATGACCTAGAATACACATATCACTAAATTGAATAGGGCTTCTTTTTGGACAGAAGTAAGAAAAACAGAAAGTAAATAAGGATATTAGCCTCTTTAAATATAAAGGCAAGTCTCATAATAGAATTGTTCCATGATAGTATGTATTCCAAAAGAATAAGGCCTGTTGAAAGACGCAAAAGAAAATAATTCCTGAAAAAATAATTTTTGAATATTGACATAAAAATATAATTTATATATTTTAGCTCTAGTGTATAATTTGGCCTCAAGATATTATTAGATTTTTTAAGGCTGTTTATGAAGCATATAGCTTTTGTTATGTATTTTACAGAGCGGAGCAATGCAAATTATAAATTTGTGGCGCTTTAAAAATTTGATCAACTGCTATGTGACTATAATACGCTTTATACATAATACATTCAATATAAATTTTTTGTTACAATTTTTATTTTGCGAAATATAATAATATTGTAAAAATCAAACTGCTTAAGCGGAATTTTTCCGTAATATCAGCTTATATTGGAAAAAGGAAAGATTTTTCCGGTTAATAACTTGTTATGTTTATGGAGATATTATGAAAAAAATACTAAATATCACATTAATTATTATGTTGTTAGCCTGGTCTTATTATTGTTTTGCATCGGAAACACAGACTAATAATATTTGTTCAGAGTCGCCACCATCTTTAATATGCTTCAAACAAAATTTTAGTCAAATTTATCAAAGTAATTATGATTTATTTTGGGATACTTATAATGTATATAAGAAAAAGGCAGAGACATGCGATAATTTAAATATGACCGCAGATTTCCTTGAAGTGTCTTCCTATATTGGCGGTAATGCCGAAGTAGAAGAAGGCTTTCATGAATTTTGTGAAAACCTAATTTTATCTAAAACAAAATGCTTTATAGAAGCAACCCTATTACTTCAAGATAAAACTCTTGATGTATTTATAAAGTCATATGTAAGTAATTCATTTTTCGGTCAGGATGAGCAGATTAATAAAGCTTTTATTAAATACTCTCATGTAAAAGAATATGTTCGTTTTTTTAATATTTACAACAAGTATAAAAAAGAGAAAAAAACATAACAAGCCGATGCACGCGGACAGAAAACGCAGGCCGATTTTTTGCCATGCTCGGCTATGGTTAGATGCTTTATTTGTTTAAGATAACTTGCTGTTTTATCGGCGTTTTCTGCCGATAAACTCATCGTTAACTGCTCACATCAGATAGTATCGATATACCATATTCATACAATGAGGGTTAATAACATTAAGGAGAAAAATCACCGAGACAGGCCGTCGCGAAGGCATTGTCTTTGATGCCAAAGCCCAAATTCTTGGGATTGAGAAAACCGAACCTGGGGAAGATGTTTCACCTCGAAATTTTCTGGTCTCCTCGGTCGTGGATGAGCTGATCATATCCTCTCAGGGCAAAGCCAAGGTCATTTCCTTGGCTACCAAAGGTCGAGGAGCTATTCTCCTCGGCGGGCATTTGGGGCAAACCTATTGGTTGAACGGGTCCAGCGGTGAGATGACAAGCTCCACCTATTACACAAAAGATAAAGGGCTTCCGTCATGGGTCAAATCGTGGAATAAGAAAAAAATAGCGGACTCATTTTTTAATAAGACTTGGGATAGAAGTTTACCGGTTTCAGCTTATGCTGCACCCGACGACGCACCGTATGAAGGCGATGTCAAAGGATTGGGAAAAACCTTTCCCCACGCTGTAAACGGCAAGCTCGCCAAGCCTGGCCCTGATTTCTATGAAGCCTTCATGCGAACGCCCTTTGCCAACGATTTGGAGATTGATTTTGCAAAAGCAGCCATTGCAGGTGAAAAGCTTGGCGGCCGAGGAGTAACCGACTTGCTCGCTGTCTCACTTTCAGCTCTTGACCTAACGGGTCACGACTATGGCCCGTATAGCCAGGAGGTGCAAGACCTCGTTGTCCGCACCGACCAACAGATCGGCGATTTTGTGGATTGGATCGAAAACACGATAGGGACAGGCAATGTCCTTGTTGTCGTGGCAGGGGATCATGGTGTTAGTCCCATTCCCGAGCAGATGGCCGCCATGGGGTTCGATGCATTTCGCATCAAGAAGAGAGAGCTAAAAGAGACGATCGAAGGCGCACTGAAAAAGCGCTTTGGCGAAGAAAAATGGGTCCTTGCTCTCGAAGATCCGCATATCTTTCTTGATCGCCAGCGGATCGATGAGATGAAGCTCGATCATGCACAGGTTCAACGAATTGCCGGTGAGGCAGCGAGGGAGATATCATTCCATTATTTGATGTAGCCAAAGAAAAATAATATTTAGCTGACCATTTTAACTTTTGCGCGGATTGTTTTCCAAAGTTCTCTAAAAGCGGTCAATTTGGCTGATTTTAGGCAAGGGTATCCTATTAACTTTTGTAAAATTTTTTTTAATTAATTATTCTTGTAAGATTTTTAAACCAAGTTTCATTCATAATTCATTGGGGATTAGTGGTTGGTAAAGATCAGTTAACAAGGCGAGTGATCGCTCGTCGTTATCAGAAACAAAAAAGAGAAAATGAAAAATAAAAAAAAAAGAAATAAATTCAAACAAATTCTTATAGCTTCTGTATTCGTTATAGCAGTTATTCTTGTTGCCCCGTATAGTCTATTAAGTAATAAAGCTTTTATTAGCGATTATATTGTTGGATGTCCTTATGAAGTTGTTTCTGTAGACGGAAAACCAGCAGAAAGAGCAAAACATGGTGTAATCATTACTGTTGTGCCTCTTGTAAAAGTCTCTGCTGGCAGGCATACATTAACACTACAAGAAAAAGACATGTATTCAAAAAATATAAATGATCCTATAGAAAACTTTATAATTAACGTAGAGGCGAGAAAAAGGTACCGTTTAAACAAAGTAAATGGCCTGCCTGTTATTGAGCTCGAAAAATAAGCGCTGATAACAATGCCATCCACCGGATTTTGTTCCGCTGCCGCTCCACAAAACCAGTGATGGCAAGCGTTATCGCCTTAAAAGGACATAGTATGAATAGAAAAATTTTTTTACCCGCCATTATTCTTGTACTTTCACAATGCAAATTTCCTGTGCCGTAAATAGGCTATCTTCTAATTTTGAGTCACGTGTACATGACGGGCATTTATGTGCAAGAGGATCAGCCTGGATAAACACACAAAATATTCTTCTGAAAGTATCTTCAAGAGACATTGGAGTATCAGCTTCATAAGACACAAAAATATATGCAAATAACGATATGAAACTCATTCTCAAGGATTCACGTTTGACTAAAGGTATTTCTCAAGGGGAAGCGATATTGGTAGCTGGTCGTGTGCTTCTCACAAAGAATATAGAAATCGAAGAAAACTATGCCATTGATGTACTTGATGGTGTTGCGCTATTTCAACAGCTGGCATTTACTATTCTTGAGCTTTCATCTGAAAATGGACGAGAAAACACCGTCTTCCCTTTTCATAAAGAAATCCATAAATCAAAATATCCAATAAAAGCTACTACTCAGAGTGCAAGTGCCTATTTTCAGGCACCATGGAACTCTGTAGTTGATTTAAAGCGAAAAGATGCTGGGACAATATATTTCAAAATACATTTTAACTTCGTGCTTGAAGGTGGTAAAGAAATAAATACGCATCAGAGCTAATCCAAATGTACCGTGTAGAAAAAATGAAAACTAAAAGAAAATCAATACGTTAAATACATGCTGACTTCTTCACAGAAAATGGCAAGAACAAAAAAGTAATGGTTTTAAAGCACCTGTCGCTTAATAGAATAGGGCCTCTTGAAAGATGCTAGCTAAAGAAACCACAAAAGAAAACCAATACATTAAAAAGAAGCTGGTTATCTGTGAGATAAAGGCAAGTATAATAATAGGAATAGCTTTTAATGACATCATATTAATTAGACAACCTCTTTATAGCATGATGAAAAAGCATTTTTTAATCACATGAAATTTTTAAAAATATTCGTTTTATTAACTGGTGGAATAACAGCGATTATTTTGAGTTGGTATTCAGTTTCAAGAATCAGAAGCATAAGTAATCCTCTATCAGTCTATTCGTTCGAAGAAAATATGACAGAAAAAAATACTTTTGAAACCGATAGATTAAAAGTTGCCTCCTACAATATTGCACATGCTCGCGGTGGAAAGTACGGTGCAAAAAACTGGAATCATAATACCGAAAAAGAACTGCTTAAACATCTTGATAAAATTGTCGAACAGATTAAAAACGAACATCCTGATATTATAGTATTAAATGAAATTGATTTTTCGTCTGCTTGGAGTTTCAATATTAATCAGGCAAAATATATTGGTAAAAACTGCGGATACGCATATATACTGGAGCAGAAGAATATGGATGTCTCATTCCCTTTTTACCGCTTCTGCTTCGGAAATGCGATATTGAGCAAGTATCCGATTGAAAATGAAAAATTTATTGATTTTCACCCATATTCCAAACTTGAAGATATATTTGCGGGAAACCATGATGCGTTTTTCTGTGAATTGAAATTAACGACCGGCCGTATAGGCATATT
>JBLIRR010000071.1:0-17127 GCA_049472395.1 bacterium
GAATTCTGGTTAGCAGATATAAAGATGGATGCACAATAGGCAGCTTTTTGGTATCAATTCATCTGCAACGAACTATAGTAATGCGTTTTGATTTTTCAAAAGTGGAAGTAAAGGCGGATATTAATTATATTGAGCGATCGTTCTTAAGTATTTTTATTGACTCAATAAATGTATTTAAAGCACACTACGAGGAGTATTTTAGTGATTTTTCTTACGATCCAGTTGCCGGAGCATCTACTATATTATCAAAAGTTCTGTCAAAATTAAGGAGAATAACCTGCCTCCTGTATATTTAATTATCGATGAATATGATAATTTTGCAAACCAGCTTATTACCTCTCATCAAGATGGCTTATATTATGATTTAACTACAAGTGAATCATTTTTTAGGGCATTGTTTAAAGTAATCAAGGCGGGCATTGGTGAACGTGCTATAGAAAGAGTCTTCATTACAGGGGTATTACCAATTACCATGGATGATTTAACCAGTGGATTCAATGTAGCTGAGATTATTACATTGAAGAATGACACCTTAAATATGCTCGGATTCACCCAGGATGAGGTGGATGGATATTTAGAAGATATATATGATTCTTATGGATTTGATAAGCATAATATGGAAGAGATAAGACTCATTTTAATGGAGAACTATAATGGCTATAAATTTTTGCCTGATGCGAAAGAGAAGTTATACAATTCCACGATTCTGACCTATTTTTTAAAGAGTCTGGTGATAGCCGAAGGTGAGATGCCCCGGGAAGTAATCGATGAGAATCTCAGAACGGATTTAAACTGGATAAAACGGCTTACACAAAGGGAAGAAAACGCCAAAGATATGCTTGAAACATTAATTTTAGATAATGAACTCGCATATGATAATAAAATAATCCGTTCCAAATTTAATATGGATCAGTTTTTTGAGAAGGATTTTTATCCCATGAGTTTATTTTATTTAGGGATGTTGTCTTTTAAGGATAAATTTAAAATGCAATTGCCCAATTTAACAATGAGGCAGATATGTGCTGAGTATTTTAATATTATAGAAAATATAGAAATCTCTAAGGGATATGTAAGCATATTTGAGAAATTTTACCGGGATTTGGATATCGAGAACTTATTTAAGGGCTATTGGGATGTGTATGTGAAGCAGCTTCCAGCCCAGATATTTGATAAAGTCAATGAGAATTTTTTCGCACAACCTTTTATGAATTATGTACCAGATATTTATCCTATGATTTTACTTTTGCGATTGAGGTTAATCATCCAAGTGGTCGTAGTGATTGGGAGATGTTGGGTAAATTTCACTCAAAATATAAGCATTTAAAATATTTAGTAGAATTTAAATATTATAGCAATGCGGAGGGTGTCAAACGGAAGATATTGCAGCTGAATGAAACTTACAAGGAGGTTGTAGAACAAATAAAACGGTATGAGCAAGATATTCATGGCAGGTTCCCTTATTTTAAGATAAAAAGCTATATAATTTATATTGTTGGCAATAAGGGATTTAAATGTTTTAAGAGATCATGAAGGGAATATTATGAATAGAAAGAGAATGATCTATTGGTTCTTGATTTTGACTTTTATATGGGGGTGCAGTAGTCCGGAGGTTAAGAAGGTTAAACACCTTGAAAGGGGAAATACCTATTTCAGTGAGCAAAAATATAAAGAGGCTATCATTGAATATAGGAATGTTGTCCAAATCGACCCTAAAGATGGTGAGGCTTTCTATAAGCTGGGGCTTTGTTATTTAAAGACAGGCAAAGGCAATGAGGCATATAAAGCGCTGTATGAGGCTGTTTTTCTGAATCCTGATAATCTGGACGCTCAGTTAAAATTGGGGACCATATACCTGCTCACGGAATCTCCTGATAAGGCCAGGGAAGCGGCGGAACTCATACTTTCCAAAGAGCCTGAGAACCTGCATGCCTTGCTTCTTCTCGGAGGTGGATTTATACAGGAGAAAAAGGCGGATGAGGCCATTGCGGCTTACCAAAAGGCCCTCAATGTAGATCCTAACAGGGAGGAAACCTACCTTGTCCTATCCAGGCTTTATTTAGCGAAAAGAGAGGTGAAGCAAGCTGAAGATCATCTTAAAAAGGCTATTGAGAAAAATCCCAAGAGTGTAAATGCCTATGAGAGTTTAGGGAGGTTTTATATTAGCTTAAATCGTCCGGCTGAGGCAGAGAAGGTTTATAAGAAGGCCATATCCGGCAATCCTAATAATACAGATCTTCAGATTAATCTTGGCATATCCTATCATTTGCAGAAAAAAATGGCCGAGGCTGAGGAGCAATTTATGGCCGCTATAAAGATTGATCCCAACAATACCCCTCCATTGATGGCATTAGGGGATTTCTATGTGGATAAGGGGGAAATAGAGAGTGCACTATCACAATATCAAAAGGCATTGAGCCTGAAACCTCAACTAAACGCGGCAAAGTTAAAGATCAGTGAAATTTATGTACAACAAAATAAGCTGGATGATGCGTTAAAAATTTTAGATGAGATACTGGCGGAAGATCCGCAAAATTTTAACAGCAGGCTTGCCAAGGGACGGTTGCTTATAAAACAAAAGGAGGCAAATAAAGCCATAGAGATTTTCGAGGCTCTGGTTAAAGAAGAGCCCAGGTTAGCCGAGACGCATTATTATCTGGGAGTAGCCCAGTTGGCCGTGGGAAATAACCGGCTGGCTCAAATAGAATTATCAGAGGCCTTAAAATATAAGCCGGAGTTATACAAGGCGAATCTGCTCTTAGGCGAGAGCTATTTAAAAACCCGCTCTTTTGAGATGGCCGAAGAAGAAGGCGAGAAAGTATTAAACAAGATTCCGGATAATGTAGAGGCGAACCTTTTAGTTGGCAATGCGTATCTTTTTCAGGGTAAATTGGATAAGGCAAGGGATGCTTTTCAGAAAATTATTTCACTAAGTCCTGATAGCCCTGTAGGATACATTCGGCTGGGATTGGTTCATAGGGCAAAGAAACAATTTAAGGATGCACACTCTTTATTTGAAAAGGCGCTTTCCTTAGATCCTCACCTCATAGATCCCTTGGCCAATATAGCGGGAATTTATCTTGAGCAGGAAAAGCCGGATGCGGCCCTCTCCCGCTGCATGGAGCAATTGAAAAAATCACCTGATAATCCTTACATCCATAAACTCATGGGGGAAATTTATACCCAGCAGGGTGATACCGTAAAGGCAGAAGAACATTATCAAAAAGCCATCATGGTAAAGCTCGATCTTCTCTCAGCCTATGTAGCCATGGGAAAGCTGCAATTAGAGGATAAGGAATTTGATAAAATAATGGATGGATACAAGGAGGTTATTGAAAAGAATGAGAATTATATTCCCGCTCATATGAAGTTGAGTATGCTCTGTCAAATTAAGGAGGACTATACACAGGCCGTTGAGCACTATGAGAAGATTATCGAGATTGATCCGAAATTTGCACCAGCGGCAAATAACCTTGCGTATCTCTATTCCGAAGGGTATGGGGGCGATTTGGATAAGGCATTTGAGCTTGCCCAGATTGCGAAACAGCAAGCTCCGGAGGAGCCTAATATCGCAGACACCTTAGGCTGGGTTTATTATAAGAGGGGAGAGTGGGATGAGGCCATATCACTTTTTAAGGAGGCCTTGGCGAAAGTTCCCCAGGAGCCTGTCATTCACTATCACCTAGGCATGGCTTATCTTAAAAAGGGTGAAAAAGGATTAGCCAAAGAGGAATTGAAAAAGGCACTCGCTATCAAGGAGGATTTTTCCGGTGCTGTTGAGGCAAAAACTGCTCTTGAAAAATTAGAATAAAGGTCCTATGAATATTTTCTGGTTACCAACACTTATAAGTTTTCCGGCTTTTATTATTCTGGGGACCTATGTGTATGCAAGAAACAGAGGCCAATGGATCAATCGCCTTTTTTGCTTTGGCATGGGCGCTTTTGCACTTATGGAGTTCGGGAATTTGATGAGCCTCTTTTATATAGGGTCACTGGGTGCGATTTTCTGGAAGCGGATAGCCATTACCGGTGAATGTCTGGTGCCCGGGGCGTGGCTGATGTTCAGTATGAGTTTTGCCGGGAAAAAGCCCTGGTATGAATTAAAGGGATGGAAATGGATTATTATATGCCTGTTGGGCCTTTCGCTCTTTTTCGCCGCCTCGATTCCCTCCGGCTTATTTTTGATCTCTACGGAATATCCTTCTATCATGCGCCTGGGCGGGATTGGAAAGGCTTTTTATATCTTTTTTCTTTTGAGCGCTGTGATGGTCCTTGCTTTGCTTGAGCATACGATCCGCCAAGCAAAAGGGGACCAGAGGCCAAAAATCAGGGCGCTTGTTCTTGGACTTGGCGGGTTGTGTGCCTACCTTGTATTTTTAACCTCCCAAGCCCTTCTTTTTTCTAAGCTGAATTTAAAAATGATACCAGTGAGCTCCTCATTTTTTATCATCTGTCTGGGTGTTATTGCTTTTTCGGTTGCCCGGCACCAGCTTATGGACGTGAATCTTTATATGTCGAGATTTGTCGTATACAACTCCCTCACCCTTTTTATAGTCGGGGGTTATCTCATTTTTATCGGCCTCGTGGGCCAGGCGATCCGGTCCTTTAAGATTATTCCCGGATTTCCTGCTGAGATTATCTTTCTTTTTGTGACGATTTTGCTCCTTTTCGGTCTTATCCTCACGGATCGTGTCCGATGGAGGATCAGAAGCTTTATCAATAGGCACTTTTACAGGAGCCGTTATGACTACAGGGATGAGTGGCTCAGATTCGCCGAGGGATTGAGCCTGAAACTCAATATTAACGATCTTATAACCACGACCGTTGACATGCTGAGGGATGCAGTGGGCATTGGCGGAATTTCCATATGGCTGTATGAGGAAAACGTCCATTATTTTAAGCCAATGAGTCCATCTTTTTTAATTGATGAGGCCTGCATGCGTATTGATCAGAAGTTACTTCAAAATCTGATAGTAAAAAATGAACCTTATGTAATAGATATCCCCCACTTCAGAGCATCTATTCTCGAAAACAGCCAAATTTTGGATAAACTTCAACCGGTCATGCTTGTTCCCTTGGTGTCGGGCAAGAAGATGGTGGGTTTGATTTTCCTTGGAAGGAAAAAAACTGGTGAAAAGTACCTGGGGGATGACATAGATCTTCTCAAATCATCTGCTGCGCAGATTGCTGGCGCGATCATGAATGCAAAACTCTCGCAGGAATTGATTAAGGCCAAAGAGATGGAAGTGTTTCACCGTTTTTCCTCATTTTTGGTGCACGACCTAAAAAACCTGGTTTCGAGTTTGTCCATGGTGCTTCAAAACGCAGATGAACATATGAGCAATCCCCAGTTTCAGAAAGACACCCTTGATATTATAAAAAGGAGCGTGAAAAAAATGGATTCCCTTATTGCCAGACTCTCTGGTAATACTGTTGCTGAAAAATTCAATTTTCAGGAGATTGCACTCAACGATGTGGTCTTAGAGGTGGTCAGACGAATGGGCCACAATGGCCTAAAGAGTAAAACCATAAAAACAGATCTTAGGCAGGTCCCCAAAATCTTGTGTGACAGGGAACAGATCGAAAAAGTAATTATGAATCTTCTCATCAATGCGCTGGAGGCTATTGACAATAATGGCTTTGTTAAGATAAGATCTGAGGCTCAGGATAAGAAAATAATCCTGTCAGTTTCGGATAATGGCAGTGGCATGTCCACTCAGTTTATGGAAAAGTCCCTGTTTACACCCTTTAAATCCACCAAAAAAAAGGGCCTCGGCATTGGGCTTTTTCAATGCAAAAGCATCGTCGAAGCCCATCAGGGAAAAATTGAAGTTGAAAGCAAAGAGGGGGTTGGAAGTACCTTCAGAATTTTAATGCCCCTCACCCAAGTGAGAAAAAATAATGAAAATGGACACAGATTTCCACACTGATAGGCCCCGGTTACTCATTGTTGATGATGATCCTGGCATTTCTAATCAGCTTAAGTGGGGATTGTGCAAGGATTATAAGGTTTTTATTGCATCTGATCCTGAAACAGCCCTCACAGTTCTTGAAAAAGAACTGCCCCCTGTGGTTACCCTGGACCTTGGGCTTCCTCCCAGACCAGATGATGGAGAAATCGGCCTTCAATTATTAGGAACAATTCTTAAGCGTAACCCTATGTCAAAGGTCATCATAATCAGCGGTAATACTGACAAGGAAAATGCCCTTAAAGCAGTCCATATGGGGGCCTATGATTTTTATTATAAGCCAATCGATATAGATGAGATAAAGGTCATATTAAAGAGGGCTTTTCATATCCAGAGCCTTGAAAGAGAGAATATTGAGCTGCAAAAAAAGTTGGATAAAGAAATACGATTCGAGAATTTGATAGGCCAAAGTCCCCAAATACTCAAGGTATTCAGTACAATCAGAAAGGTTGCTACATCCAATATCCCTGTCCTTATTATGGGGGAAAGTGGAACGGGTAAGGAGATGGTTTCTCAGTCAATTCATAAGCAAAGCCAGAGGAAAGAAAAGCCCTTTGTGGCTATTAATTGTGGGGCTATCCCGGAAAACCTGCTGGAGAGCGAGCTCTTTGGGCATGAAAAGGGCTCGTTTACCGGAGCTTATACACAACAAAAGGGCAAGATTGAGTATGCCCATAAGGGAACACTTTTTCTCGATGAAATTGGGGAGTTATCCCCTTCTTTGCAAGTAAAACTGCTTCGTTTTTTACAGGAACATACAATTGAGAGAGTCGGTGGCAGGGAAAGCATTAGGATAGATGCCCGCATCATTGCCGCAACGCAAAAGGACCTTATAGAGGCTACGCAGGATGGGAGCTTCAGGGAAGATTTGTATTATAGATTAAGTGTTGTGTCTATTAATATTCCTCCCCTGCGGGAGCGGGGAGATGATATCCTTTTACTGTCAAAATATTTTTTTCATCGATTCAATAATGAGTTAAGGAGAAAATATAAGGGATTTAACCAGGATGCTTTCTCGGCGATTTTAGCCCATAAATGGCCGGGTAATATACGTGAATTGGAAAATAAAATAAAGCGTGCGGTGATCATGGGCGAAGGCTCATGGATTACACCGTATGACCTTGATCTGAAGAGGCCCACAACGCCATTAGAAGAACTCTCCTTAAAAGAGGCAAGGGAGAGAGCAGAGATTGGCATTATAAAGCGAGCCCTTGATAAAAATAATGGAAATATAACCAAAGCGGCTACTGACATTGGCGTAAGCCGTCCAACCTTGTATGATTTGATGAAAAAATACGGGATAGGTAGTGGCAACACTAGTTGAAAGTAATCTATCTTATAATCTGGAAGAAAGGCTGTTCGCGTGGTCGGTAGTGGGTTCTTGTTTTTTGATTCGAGGTTGAAGGTTCGATGTGCAATGTTCGATGTTCATCTTGGTTTTTAGTGACCGTGTGTATAGTTATTGTGATCGGAATCCTTATTCTGGGATTACATCCCAAAGATTTCTCGAATGCCAATAATACTCGCTGGATCCTCCAGCCTAACGGTATAAGTTTTGGAAAATACGGAATGGCCTATACTGATCCATCTATTGAACTGTTCCCTTCAGATATTTCCAATAATTCAAAAAATGCCGGGTTTTCTATTGAAATGGCTTTAAAGTCTGCTCATTGTCACGATACAGACTTTAGTATTATCCTCTCACTTCATAATGGGGATGATAAGACCCAGTTCATAATAGGACAATGGCGTGAATGGATCATTGTGATGAATGGGGATGATTATGCCCATAAAAGAAAAACAAAGAGAATATCCGTGAATACCGCCTCATTGTGTTCAAAAATACTCTTTATAACACTCATATCAGACAAAGATAGTACAAAGTTTTATATGGAGGGCCAGTTAATGAGTGAAAAAAAAAGTTTTTCCCTAAAAATGCCTGATGGGACTAGAAAAGCAAGACTTATTATTGGAAATTCGATATATGGCAGGCAATCTTGGAGGGGCGATATCTATGGATTAGCTTTGTATGATTACATATTGACTAAAGATCAAATTATAGGGCATTACACACAATGGTCTGACGAACGGAATTTCTCCTTTGCTCAAATGGAAAATCCATATACTCTTTATCTATTTGAGAAGACCAACAGCACAAGATTTATTGATTACGGATATGGCAAAAATCACCTTCATATACCGAAAAGCACGAAAGTATTTAAATGCCAAATACTCACTTCACCCTTTCACTACCTGACTGTTAATGGAAATTTTATTGAAGATAGTATCCTGAATTTATTCGGATTTGTTCCTCTTGGTTTTTTCCTCATGATAGCTTTTATGAGATTTTCAAATTCTCACAAAACTTATGGATTATTTCTCGTTGTATCTTTCGGCTTTTTGCTCAGTCTCTTTATTGAATGTTCACAATCGATGATACCCTCGCGCAGTTCAAGTCTTCTCGATCTGATACTTAATACTATCGGTACCTTGATTGGTGTTTTAATGTATAGACTTTTTATATTTTCCAAGCAATATTTTTACGAGGATAAGACCCTTTAACTGCCCTTGAAAGGGAAATAAAAGCTTTAATATAGCATTGAGAGGGCAATGGATACCCGTAGGGAATTTTTAAAAAAAATTATCATAGCAGGAAGCTTCATGGCCTTTGGATCTATGACTTTTGCAGAGCAGGAATTGCCCCGAAAATACACAAAAACCCCTTTTTGTAATCTTTACAGGGCTATCAATGGCACGCCAGCCATGAACCTTTGCCGGGTTATCGAACTTATGGGAGGGATTGAAAGAATCATTGGCGTTGATGATATAGTCGTTATTAAGCCAAATCTTCAATGGTGGAATCAAGGCGCCCCGAATCTTGCTACCTTGCAAGCATTTGTTGATTTGATTATGAACCGTCCGGGCGGATTCAAGGGGGAAGTGGTCATTGGTGAGAACTGCCACCGTGGATTAACTCCCTGGGTTTCACTTCAGTCAGGATGGGCTCCTCGATTTGAAAGAAATTCGGATCTGCCCAATATAGCCAATATGAATGATCTCACAGCAGACCTGAAAAATAGGTACGGCAAACGATATTCAACATGTCATTGGATTGATGTTATGGCAGGAGGCAAGCGCGTTTTCAGTCCGGTAGAGGGAGCCGGATATGTATACTGTGACGGTTCAGGGGGCGTTCCTCTGATCTCCTTTGATAATGGTAAAAAGGGGGATGGTTATCGGGCTGTTATCATGAGTTACCCAATTTTTAAGACTGATATTGGAACTATTATAGATTTTAGGAAGGGAATATGGAATAAAGGCTCCTATACTGAGCAGCCCTTTCGTTTTATTAATTTTCCCGCCCTTAATCCTCACAGCAGCTACTGCGGTGCCACGAGCGCGGTTAAAAATTATCTGGGAATAAGTGATATGAGCGGGGGGCCTGATCCTTGTAATGGAGGACGGCTTATTGGGAATTATTGTAATTTCCATTCCTTTCCATTTAACAAATGGTCTCCGGGACCTGTGCCCGGAATGCTTGGCGCCGAGATTGGAGTATTCATGAATACTATCAGAAAGGCAGACCTGAATATTACCACAGCAGAATGGACCGGTCTTGTATCCCGCACTGAATTGCCAGTGGCACATACACGTGCTGTGCTTGCCTGCAAAGATCCTGTGGTGTTAGACTATCATGCCACTAAATATTTACTCTATCCAAATTCAAAAATACCGATTCACAATCCTGACAATAAGAATGGATCTTTGTATCACTATTTAAAGAAATGCGCGGAAGTTACCGGCTTCGTTTTTGATGAGGAGCATGTAGCAGTAAAATCTTATGACTTTTATTCAAAGAAGCTCCAAGATGAAAGTGAGTTGGTCATCAGGAGCGATAGGCAATGGGGGCATGATTTTAAAATGTTAATGAAATATTTTATTATGAGATACATTAACGGATAACATTTTTTTGTTACTACTAGAATAAAATATATAAAAATGATAAAATTAATTCAAATTATACTTACAAAAAGAGCTGACCTTGTGGCTATATTGATTCATAAGATATCCATAAGGGAAGTTAGGGAATAAGGATTTCATAATCAAATCTACAACACTAGTATCATCTAATTATGGATCTAAAGGAAATAATGAGAGTAAAGATTAAAAACCTACCTTATTTATTGTGGTGTTTATTCCTTTTTTTAAGCCTGGGGCTTGTCTTAATCCACATGGGAGGATGTGGAGGCAGCGGTAGCGGTGGTGGCGGCGGCGGCACTGGCAGCGGCGAAAGTTCCATCCCCGACAAAGAGGATAATGTAATATTCGAAGAAAGTCAGGATCCCAGGTTTGTCAATGGGGAGGAAACATATGAATTTGCCCGGGTGACTAAAGCTGCGGATATGCATTATGACACAACGACTTCAGACGGAAAGATTACTTTTCCATGCACTCATTTTGATGAAAGCATTCAAGAGGTAGAGGTTGAATTGAAAGATGCTGATGGTAACCCGGTTGGCGACGCGGAAATAATAATGATGGCGTCTGATGGTGAAATTATCTTTATGGTTCGTCCCCACTCTGATGAGTATCTTCCTGATTTTACCAGAATAAAAAAAACAGATTTTAGTAATGGCCAGCTTAATAGATCACTCTATGAAGAACGTGCCCTTTTAGCTACTGCGGGCACAATTAATGACGAAATAGTGAAAGTGATTATAGAGGTTTCAGATTCTTATACAGGCCTAGAAGCTGGAAAAGCACTGGTACGACAAGGTGAGAATCCTCCGGATTTTAGCGAGTGGGAGCGATCTTATGCTGTAGGGTATAGTGAAGGCCAAGTGTGCAGGACAACAATGGTGGGGACACTAGATCATCTGTGTGATATATATACATTACCTTCTGCTCTCAATCATGGGATTTTCGCTAAAATAACCAGGGTAAAAAAATTTGACAGAATATCAAGGATTCATATAATGTATTCCATAGTAATAAAAGGGGGCCAAGAAGAAGGCGCGCAAGTTACTGGAGAGACGGCGCTTAATGAAACAGTGTGCAGTGCGTTTGCTAAAATTTTTGATTTTGAAGGTCTTGATCCTTATAAGAACTATCAGGTTAATTTTTATACGGGAGGGGCCCCGTATGGCATTGGCTCAGAATTTCCTTTTGCTCTTGAGATTATAGAGCTTGGTGTCGAAGAAACTCTTCAAATTGAGATTACAAGTCCTACTCCCGAAATGTCAATGTCTACCAGGATTATCCAATTGGAAGGGAGTGTAAGCGACCCTAATAGTGAAAATGTAATCATTAGCCATAATGGGATTGAAACACTCATTAATGCTGACTCAGGCAGTTTTTCTAACCCACTGGTACTTGAAAGCGATCTTAATCTGATATGGGTCGGGGTGCGGAATGAGTATGGAGCTATAGTAGGCTTAGACGAGATCATGCTTACTAATGCCGCTTCGCCTTCCGCGGATGATGTGACGATAACGCTCACGTGGGATAAAAATTATACAGACCTTGATTTATATATAATCGAGCCCAGTGGTGAAGCAGCTTATTTTTATCATGCAAATAATGATCTGCCCATTTACTCTGACGGAACATCAACTACCCAGAGTGGCGCCTCTATTGATATTGAAAATATTGAGGGGTATGGGCCCGAGAATTACTACATTAATTCCTCAGAGGATGACACGATTCTCGAGGGGGATTATACGATACGAGTACATCATTACTTTGATTATTATTTTGGAGACAGAAATACACAAAGATCCGGGGAAGGCACACCCGTCAACTTTAAAGTCATAGTGATAACCGATACGAATTTTCGACGGGAATATAACGGAACGTTAAATTATTTTGACGCGGATAATTGGAAACCTTCAGATACTGGCCCCGACTGGGCGGATATTGGTCAATTCGATTTTAAGAACGATACTTGTGTTGCACGAAAAAGCAACAGATAGAAACCGATGACAGGATACATTATAAAGCCTAAGAATATTTTAAGGAGGTTCTTATGCACATAGAGAAAAAGAGAATAATTTTATGGCTTCTCATTGTGGCCTTTATTTTTAGCTGCAGTACCCCGGAGGTTAAGAAAGCAAAACACTTGGAGAGAGGAAATAACTATTTCAAGGAGGAAAAATATGGGGAAGCCATCATCGAGTATATAAATGTGCTTAAAATCGATCCCCAACATGGAGAGGCTTATTATAAATTAGGCCTTTGTTATTTAAAAACCGACAAAAAAAGCGGAGCATATAAGGCATTGTCTGAAGCTGTCTCTCTGAATCCTGAAAACCTGGATGCCCAGCTTAAGTTGGGGACTATATACTTGCTTGCTAAATCGACTGAGAAAGCCAGGGATAAAGCAGAACTGGCGCTTGCTAAGGAGCCTGAAAACCTGGAGGCCTTGAACCTTCTTGGAAGTGTCTTAATCGAGGAGGAAAAGGTCGATGAGGCTATCGAGACTTTTCAAAAGGTCCTTTGTTTAGATCCTAATAGGGAGGGAGCCTTTATTGCCTTAGGCGGACTATATACAGCTAAGAAAGATTATACTAAGGCTGAAGATTATCTAAGAAAGGCTATTAAGCTTAATCCCAAGAATATAAATGCCTATCGGACATTGGGGAGATTTTATGTGAGCTTAAATCATCCGGATAAGGTGGAGGAGCTCTATAAAACTGCCCTGTCCAGCAAGCCCAAAAATATAGATCTACTGATTGATCTTGGGAACTTGTATATTCTTCAAAAAAAAATGGCTTTGGCTGAGGCACAATTTGTTACCGCCACAAATGTTGATACTCAAGATAGTGGCCCATTTGTGATATTGGGAGATTTCTATGCGGGTAAAGGAGAGATGGAGAAGGCAATATCTCAATATCAAAAAGCATTAAGCCTGAAACCAAGCCTCACTGATGCAAAGTTAAAGATAAGTGAAGTGTATATGAGACAGAATAAGCTGGATGAAGCATGTAAGATTGTTGATGAGATACTGGAAGAAGAGCCGGAAAATTTTACTAGTAGGCTCGCAAAGGGGCGATTATTTATAAAAAAAGGGGAGGCAGATAAGGCTATTGCTATTTTCCAGGCCTTGGCCAAGGAAGAGCCTAAGTTAGCCGAGCCCCATTATTATTTGGGAATAGGACATTTGGCCCTGGGAAATACCCATCAGGGGCAGCTCGCATTAATAGAGGCATTAAAATATGATTCGGCATTATACGAAGCACATCTCTTCTTAGGTGATATTTATATAAAATCCCGCTCTTTTAATATGGCCTTAGAAGAGGCAAATAAGGTATTAAAGATTAGACCGGATGATATACAGGCCCATCTTTTAGCCGGCAATGCTCATCTTTTTAAGAGAAATTGGGGTAAGGCAAAAGACGCTTTTCAGAGAATTATTACAATAAGGCCTAAGAGTCCTACAGGGTACTACCGGATGGGATTGATGCATTTATTGCGGAAGCAATATAAAGAGGCCTTGTCTGAATTTGAGAAGTCGCTTTCCTTAAATCCTCACCTTACAGATGCCCTGGCAAATATGGTGGTTATTCATATGAGAGAAAAAAGACCTGATGCGGCCATCGCTCGCTGTGAGGAACAATTGAAAAAATCACCTGATAATCCTTATATCCATAAACTTATGGGTCAAATCTATACCATCCAGGGGGAAGATGTAAAGGCAGAAGAACATTATAAGAAAGCCATCCAGTTAAAGCCGGATCTTCTCTCAGCGTATATGGCCATGGGAAATCTACACCTGCGAAATAAAGACCTTGACAAGACCATGTCTGAATATAAGAAAATCATTGAAAAAAATGACCGTTATATTCCGGCACATATGCAGCTAGGAGTACTCTATCATGTCACAGAAGATTATACCGAGGCCATAAATCATTATAAGAAGATTCTATTGATTGATCCAAAATTTGCGCCAGCAGCTAATAACCTTGCCTGGCTCTATGCTGAGGGAGAGGGAGGTGATATGAATCAAGCCTTAACATTGGCTCAAATTGCAAAGCAGCAGGACCCTGATGATCCCTATATCTCAGATACGTTAGGCTGGATTTATTATAAGATGGGATTTTTTGATAGCGCCATCCCCCTTTTCCAGGAGGCATTAAAGAAATTGCCCCAGCATCCCAGTATTCACTATCATTTAGGCATGGCTTTTTTTCAAAAAGGGGAAAAACAATTGGCCATAGAAGAATTGGAAAAAGCTCTTACTATTCAAAAGGATTTTCCCGAATCTAAAGAAGTAGAAATTGCGCTGCGAGAATTAAGCAAAGAATAATACTCTCATTTATCAATTCTTATGAACAAGATAATACAAAAATTAAATACAAACATTCTTTCCCTCTATTGCAGCGACTGATGCAATAAAAGTGTCACATACTTGAATAACTAGAAAGTTATGTGAGTATAAGAAAGTTGAAATATTGGCAGGGAGTATATGTGTAGATCATGTGCATGTGTGTCTAAACATACCACCAAATGTAAGTGTTTCAGAGTTTATGGGATATTTAAAAGGGAAAAGTGTATTGATGGTATTTATATAAGCATCCTGAATTCAAACGGAAAGGTAATCGGCATTTTTGGGCGACGGGATATTCTATAAATACACTGGGTCGTATAATGAAGAAAAAATCAAAAAATAAATTAAAAAGCAGAGTGAAGTGGATATGATAGACAACAACAAAAGAGTAGTGATACCCTTTAAAGGTTTGTAAATATTATTTGCTTGCGGAATCACGCCTTCGTATCGCAAGTAATATGCCCTTATAGGGCTAATATTAAACCGTCCGTTGAACGGGTGGTTCCGCGATTTCTTTTTTAAAGAGCAAATTAAAGCGAGTTATCAAAAAAAATTATAAACATTGGGAACGTCTGAATCTTGCGAAGAGCAGCTCAAAATAATACACTGCTCTACTGCTACTGTCCTCAATTATCTTCTATCTTCCCTTTTGTCTGATTTAAAAATACTGCAAATACGATTAGAGCAAAACCAAGGAAGATCATTCCGGCAGACGCTGGTTCCGGGATAAATGCAGAGCCAGAGGTTTTTGGAGAAAGCAGATCGACGTCAAATACCGTTACGTCCTCTATTACCTTTTCGGTACCAAAACTCGCAACAATCCATTTTGCCGTATCCTCAAGATCAGGAGCGTCAAATTGAACTACTCCTGTCCATATAAACCACTCGCCTGGGAAAGCATTTGCGTATGCTTCACCAGGATCAAATTCTTCCCATCCGATTCCTGTAAGATTAATTGTCTCATTAATTGTACCAAGACTCACGGTATTAAATTCGTAGTAATTTGTATTACCAATTTTTTCTTTAGAGAACGGAGACAATCCATCTTTTTGACTCAAAAGACTTCTTTGAGACGCAATATTATCAAAAGAATTAAAGCCATCGAAATCAGAGACAAGTCTAATTTCCAGATCAAGATCTGGCTGTCCACTATTATCACCATATAATATTGAAAGGGTACCATTCACTGCCCACCCTGCATCATCCTCATTGATGGGAGTAGGAACATATTCAGCTGTAAAAAAGTCAATATAATCCCAAGCCTCTTCCATATCTCCATAATAGATTCCAGTAGGCTCTCCATATTGATCCAAAGCCGGGGCTACTACAATTTGGGGAACTGCTCGTGCGTATAAGGGGTATAATATAAAAATCATTAAAGCAGCTATTATAAATAATTTTTTCATCATATTTTCCTTTCCATTTTTTATATTATTATATTCTATTATAAACAGATTTTAAAATAAATATTTCATTTTAGTAATTACTAAAACACTAAAGCAAAAGCCATGCCAACCATGCATCATCGCATCAATTCCATTTCTGTGTCTATAACCTATTGATTTGTATAATGCAGGATTTGCCTTTTAAAATTTGGATACTCGCTGTATGAAGGGTGGTCGTAAGAAATTTCGACAAATATTCATTAGCGCATTATGATATTATCAAAAATAAAAGAGAATAATATAAAAGAAACAATCAGTTAATGGAGTAAATACCATTTTCGATAACTGTAATGATTTCCGACATAAGGATTAAGGATTAAAGATACGAGGGAAATAGTGCAACAGCAAAAAATTTAATCCTGGACACTTCGAAAGCTCTTCCTTAAAACGACAAGCTTGCGATAAGGTTTTCTATCTATTTAAGAGATCCTGCGGAAATTCTTCTTTTAATAATCTCGAAATAAAGAACCAAAGATTTCCCAACTACTAGGGTGTTGGATAGTAATTCCTTTTTTCTTTGCAACTCTTGGCCTTCTTGATAGCTTTTTTCTATGAGCATATCTGAAAAATATTTGTATGCATTACGGACCAAAGCAAACCTCTAATATTAAGGTTAAATATTATAAACAGAAATTTTGAAACTCAATGAGCAGTGATATCTTAATAAGCAAGAAAAATATAATTTCAATATTGTTTAAAGGAAAGGATTATTTTGATTTCACCTATAATTCAGTAATATTTATTATTCATATATAATGAGGAAGCATTAAAGAATTGAAATTCAGAAGATGACCAGAAAGAATTATGCCTTAAGCGCACAAATAGGCCCATTAGATGAATTAGTATAGCAAGGGATTCATATTTTCATATATTACGGGTGTGACTAAAACTTTATTCCATTATTAAGGAAGCCGTGTATTTTACTCTGAGGGGCAAAAGAAAACATTTATGGGGGTTGAGAAAGCTGTTTCCCCATCAGTAATTGGGTATATTCTTCAATTTTAAATATGCCAAAGTAATCTTGCCAGTAAACGATCACATATGATTTTTGGAATCCTGGAGTTCGTTTAGCTGCTATACTCTTTTCCCTAAAACGTCTTCCATATTTAGATTTAAAGAGAATATGGAGATTAAACAAAGCGATTGAAAAAAAGATATGTGCACGAATTGCATTAAATTTAGTACAGTGCACCTGATCTAATATCCAATATTGGCAAAGTTCTTTGATAGCATTATTCTCGACTACCCACCTCTCTCTATATAATTGATAAAGGGCGTATGCATTTTTCCATGACACAGTGGTTAAATACACATGGATAGGTTGATAGGTTTTTCTTAGTTTTTTAGCCTTTCTATCTTTAACGACGAGCGCGTGAAGTTGCCCTTTGTA
>JBLIRR010000072.1:0-16867 GCA_049472395.1 bacterium
GGAATTTGCTTTTCTGACCCTGAGTTATAAGATCCAAGTATTTGCTTTTTAAACCATAGAGATATCATACTACATAAAATCCTAAAATTCTATGCCTTCTCTTTTGTAAAGATTCGTACTTTCCTTGTGGGTAGAGGTCAAAAAGTTGTCTTATAGGTCAATATTTTGTCCTCCGATCATAATATATTTATAATCAATATATTAGATCAAGTAAAATAGGTTATGGTCCTAAATGATGACAAAAAGTGGCCTATATCTATTTCGTAATCCCCAGGATCATAGATCCCAATATCTTGAAAAATTTATAATTTTAGACCACTAATCTCTCCGCGCCATTTTTGGCATTAAATTTGAGTAGTATGTATTCATTGGATTTTTATTTCATAACTGAAAATTGAGCTCTGAAAAAGATAAAACAGTATTAAGTTATGCAAGAATAAAACCTCTTATTAGGAAGTATCAAACAATTTTTAGGTAAAGAACAAAAAAATTTAAATTTTAGAAAGCATTATTTTTAAAAAAGAGTTATATTATTACATTGAATACATATAATATAATTATAGAAATATAATAAATAAAATAAAATTTAATAAAGAAGGGAGAATTTCTTATAGACATGTAAAAAATTTTTAATTCTTGTCAGTATCATTATTAAATCTTTGAAAAAAAAATCGAGCATAAGTGGAGGAGAGTAGAATGAAAAATGTGTATGTGTTTTTAACCTGTTTTATTTTTTCTTTTTTGGTCATATTTTCAGGACATTTCGGACAATGTCAGTATTATCCGATGAGTAGCTCTATGGAGGGCCTCCCCCCTGCGTCTGAATTATATATAGACGATCAGCCTAGACCTGAATTATATACAAATGATCAGAATACAGGGGAAGTACTAGCCCATTTTGGCGGAGTAACAGCGGTTGGCAATATCCTTTATATACCAGTGACAAAGACTTTGATGCCACCTGCTTTTACAACACCTTCATCTGACAGCTCTTATCAACCGATGGATTCGCAAAATGTGCTCAGAGCCATTGATTTTTCTAATCCGAAGGAACCAGTGATAATAAATGATATGGACATGGATCCGGATTTGGATTTTTGGGGTGGTCCACACTATTATATGATTATCTCTGGTGAATACGTATACGTGCTTAAAAATGTAGTGGATGCCAATTTTGATACTTCCGAGCACTTTTCCATTACCTCGGAAGAGGTAAATTTTTCTATCTATAAAATACACAACAATAAAGAGCTTATAATTACAAAAAGCATATCCCTTACCGATATTTTTGATTCTGTGAAAGTAGATGAAAACGAGACATTTTTCCCACAGGTGCTAAACGTAACAGATAACCGCGCCTATATTATTTTCTATGGAGTTTCTTATCCTGAACCGCCTGCAAATGAATATCCATCTGAATCTGATGCTTATTTACCCCTTTCCCAGCCTGAAGATAATACAGATTCTACTTCTTATTCTTCCTCTCCTCCTGGCAATAGTGCGGTTATTGTTACAATTGATATAGCGAACCCTAAGGATGCTAAGGTCATTGGCGTGGCTAGATTGCAACTTGCATCCGTTCCCGCTAATGCGGATCTTCTCGTCTCTGATAATATTGCCTATCTTCTTGTTTCTTCTATGGCTAGTAGTGATTCAATCATCTATGATTCAAAAATCTATGTCCTTGATATTTCATCTCCTACTGATATTTTGGAAATTAATTCACTCAATGCATATGGAAATGGAGGCCAACTAGTAAAAGAAGGGGATAATTTATATATGGCCTCAAAAGGTTTTGGACTCCAGATATTTGATATCAGCACTCCAACTGCTCCAGAATTTATAAGCTTGATTGAAACTCCATATCCATTAACTGATTCTTATTCGGGTGGTTTGCAGTTAGAGAATAATATAATAACTGTTAAGGATGGTTATGTGTATCTGCTTGATAAAAAAAATGGGCTGCTTGTCATTGATGTTTCCGACTCAAGCAATCCCGCTATTGTATCAAGCTATCTCTCTGAATATATTTCCTCAGACACTTCGTGGTATTCATATTCTCCTGCTGGTTTTATAGCCATCTGTGGTGATTACCTTTTATTGTCTGAAGTTGGCAAAGGAGATGGTGGAAATTCTATAAATATTGTTTCAATAGCAGACCCACTAAACCCTGTCTCAATTGGAATAATTGGAGAAAGGTCACCTGAAGTGCTTACGTTAGTCCTGAAGCTTGATGTGGCCGAGCTGCTTAATATCCATACTGAGCAAAGCGTTGAAGGGGATATTGCCCTATTTGGCATCCCTTCCTTGGATGCTCTAAATCGTAAATATGGTGTATATAAGATTGAGTACCCTAATATGAGAGATTTATCATACTATGGACCATACGGATCCGCTCCACCATTGTCCGTGGAAGAATATGATTATCCCGTAGAAGATATTAAGAAAGATCGTGATTTGCGAACATTTTATTTAACATTCCCAGGCTCAGCGGGCCTTGATGAAATAGTGGCAGATTACCAAAAAAATCCTTATGTAATAACGGCTAAAATCAGTATTCCGGGAATTTATGAGGGTTCCGGACCTTATGGATACCAATATTACCCTGTACAAGGATCTGGACCTGGCATTTATGGTGGGATGTATGGAAGCGTTTATGGGGGTGGTCTTTATGGTGGCATGTATGGTGGAATTTATGGCAGTAGTCTTTATGGTGGTATATATGGTGGAGGCCTTTATGGGGGGATATATGGCGGCGGCTTATACGGTGGTGGCTTTTATGGAAGCAGTTTATATGGCGGAAGTCTTTATTATGGCGAAGGCGGACTTTATGGGAGTTATTCAAGTATTCCACAACCTTCAGGATATCCCAGCTCCTATGGTCTTGGAATACCTCCTGGCTTAGCTCCTTCGTATCCGGTATCCGCTAGTCTTGCAATACCCCCTGGTTCAGCTCCTTCGTATCCGGTATCCACTATTTCTCCCGGCACCTATCCTTATGCCATTACTTATCCTTATGGTGGATATGGGGTTTATGGAGACTATGGAAGTTATATGCCTTCACCAATATCTCCAACAATAATGCCTGAATCCACCATCCAGATAGGTGCAATTAATATCCAGGGTGGAGTTCATATAGGTGCACTAACTATTAACAGTGAACCGTCCAGCACTATACCCGGACTTTCCATACTGTTAATTCCAGATGTTGAGCCTTTAAGGCAGAGCGCAACATATTCACCCCAAGATACATCATCATCTGATAATGAGGGATTGCCTAACAACACCAGTTTAACAAATGATTCAGGGGGATACCAATTGAATACCAGCGTGAATACTACGACATCATGGATTGGCACCCAGAATAAAACATCTTCTCTTCTATGGAATGATTGGCCGTTATCATCTTCCACTCCAAATTTCTGGATCCGGTAATGATTTTTAACATTTTGTAATATCTGAGGTGTCTTCATCTTTTTTTGGAGACACCTTGGAATTACTGAGGATAGTAAGAAGAGAAATGGTTAGAGCAATCATTGAAAAAAAGGAGGATTTTATGTCAAATAAAAGAACAATTTTTCTATATTTTATTATTCTTGTTATTTTCTTGGTTTTAATGCCCTCAGCTCAATCCCAGAATTGGGAATCCATGCCTCCGTACAATACCTTATGGCCCTTGTGGTCACCCATTTTATCACCTGTTGATGCTACCACACAGCTTCCAACACCTATTGTGAGCAGCTTAAATCGTTTCACCTTTTTACCTTATCAACCAGCTTTAACTTGGGACCCCTATATGCCATATCCGTGGATGCTTTACAATACACCATTCGGCTTAGCATTTTATGATGTAATACAAGAGGCTATATTTATGTGGCCTCCCCCTTATTTAGTTAATTGGCTAACATTTGAACCACTTCCGCTTCCACTTCCATCCGGTTATTCTGCTTTCCCGCCTGTATCTACTACTTTCCTTTCTGAGTATGTTCCTATAGCAAATGAATATTACATTGATCAATATGGCGCAAATGCATTTTTGTTAACCGCCCTGCAGCTTGTAGCTCCATTTTGGTGATCAATTGCATTGTGAAATAGTTTGGCATAATTTTTGCTCTAATTTTTTGAATATAATATTTTTAATTATAATAGCCTATAATAAAATATTTTTAAATTTGGAATTCTTTAATAAGAGAGGATTAGGCAATGAATAGTTTTTATAAGATTTTTATCTTGAGTTGTTTTTTTATTTTTTCTTTACTATTCCTTACCTTTAAAGGGTATTCGTATTATACACCTTTATATCAACCGGTGTATCCATCATACCCATATCAATATCCACCAGTGCTTCCTTTAAGTTATCCAAGCTCAGTGCTTCCTGGAAGTTATCCGGTAGTGTCCATCTATCCGCCATCTTTTATGGGACCAGGAGAATGGAGTTCTAAATCGACCTGTTCGGATTTAGCTGTAGACAAAGACTATATTTATTCACTTATTCAATTTGAGCCAAATCCACTTAGAGGTCAATCATACAGCACTGGTTTAGTAATTTTTCAGTCTTTCGTTGAGGATGATTATGAATATATTTCCGATATCAGGCTATTTGAGGGAGGACCCCCAGCAGATGGATATTTGCCACATCAAATTATTGTTCAAGATGATCTTGCCATAATCGGCACTATGGGTTTTGATGATAAGATGGTGAGGGTATTCATAGTCGATGTCTCTGACAAAGAGAATCCTAAAATGGTAAACAGCCTGGACCTGCCCCATCATTTTTCCGATAAGGGGACATTTATGTTTAATGTCAGTGGCATGGCAGTTGAAAACAATGTGCTTTACCTGTGTATCTCTTACCGCTACGACGGCACAACGGCACTCTATTCCATAGATATTACTGATCCTGACGGGATAGATAAAAATAATATACTGGATGTAATGGCGATCGAGTATGAAATTTACGATATGGTCTCTGCACCGAATTATCTTTATTGTGCGGGCATAGAAGCAGGCACGGAGAACCAGGAAGTTCTTATTGTTAATACTTCAAATCCATCGAATATCCTTTTGAGTGGCACCTGTAATGTGGGTGGTATAAAAGAAGGAAAAACAAATATAGTCGTCGATGGAGCCACTCTTTTTGCAGTAGTCCAGGCATCCGGCGAAACAAGCCTTGATATTTTTGAGCCAAATGAAGACTCATCTTCTGTCTTAAAGATTATCGATGTCAAAAACCCTGAGCAACCCCGAATAGTATCTTCTTCTGTTGAGGTGAAAGGCAGGCCCGGTACTCCACATTGGGGGCACGGATTGATAGTCATGAAAGATAATTATGCGTATATTCTAAGCCGCGATGGGGAGGGCAGTAAAATTCATATTTTTAATATATCTAATTTGAATAATCCTCATTTAATAAAAACTGAAAAAGTGGCTGAAGATGCGTACACTGCCCCGCGGTATGACCATGATAGTGGAATGGGTCTTTATATAGTTGATGAAAAGCTCTATCACCATATCGGTGAAAAAATAAATATCTTTGATATATCAAGTCCTTCGGATTTATCGATGGTTGCGAACGTCGATCTTCTTATTCGTATGTTAGCGGGTGGATATGAAATGCCTATCTTAGAAGGATATCAACCCTCTTATCCAATCCCTCCTCCTGGAGTCCAGTTTTATGGATATGGTGGCTATGGGGCTTCTCTTTATGGATATGGTGGGTACAGACCTTACCCTTCTTCTTATGGATATGGAAGCTATCTGCCCCCGATTCCATCTCCTACAATTATGCCTGAGCCTGTTATTCATATAGGTACAGTAAATATAGAGGGTGGATTGTATATAGGTGAACTTCATTTAGGCAGCGCCCTGAGTTCTTCACCTTATGCAACAACATCGTTCATCTCTCCTTCGAGAGGAAGCGCATTTTTTGATTTTTCTATCCCTCCCCCCCTGAGCTGGTATGATGCTTATTCTGATAATGGATCAAAAATTATCACTAAAGATGATGATGGAAAAACCATTACTCTTCAAGTAGGAGACAAAATAGAAATTGTTTTGCCGGTGATAAATGATGGCGAATGGAGAGAAAAAGGATACGGATATGCGCGGGACTCGAGTGTGATAAGCGGAGTTTATACGCCTCCGGATATGAGTCCGGACATAATGGAAATCACCAAAATAAGTGACGTATCCTTCGTTCAGAAGAATTTTTATACAGAACAAAAGGAAATTCCAGTAAAGACATATGAAGCGAAAGCACAGGGGGAATACGAGTTAGTTCTTGAGTATTTCAGCCGGAGTAACCCAGATGAGATCTTGGACACCTTTAGCTTGCTCATAAAGGTTGAGTGAGATTGAGGAGGGAAGGATACGTATGAATATTAATTATTTTTAATTTTCATCAGAATATCATTAAAGGCTTACATAATAATTTTATATCTTGAGAGTGAGTTAAGGAGATAAGTTTCATGAATACGTATGTAAAAAAAGTGAGAGCATATCGTAATATAAAAGTAATGGCTCATCGAATAATCTACCTCATATCTTTCTTTTTTATTCTTTCTCTTTTTATTAATCCAGGCATTATTAAGGCTGAAAACGGCATCATGGGCTCTATTCAGGGCAGGATAACCGACCAGAATGGTCTGCCTTTGGCCAATATTGAGGTATTGGTTGCCGAAGTGCCTGAGAGTATGAGGCTTTATACACCTCTCGCATTTTTATTACCACCCTTTGCACTTGAAGAAGAAGTAGATACTATGAGCGCTGATTATTACCCATACCGTTATAGCTCAATTGATTTTCCTCTTCCATCAATTCATCGGACCCTAAGCAAAACCGATGGCACCTTTTTATTGAGCAATATTCCGAGAGGAAAATACAGCCTTTGGGCGTATGATCCAAAAAATCGCGGATTTATACCGGCAATTTTTGGTATCGATGAGTGGATCGGACCCGGTCTGACGCGGATGGGAAATAGAGAGCAAGAAACATCCAACATCTCTGCATATGATAAAAATATTCCTGTCAGTGTGGGAGCAAGAGCAATTGTTGGCCCCTTTGACCTGGTCATGGAAATGGGAGGAACATTATCCGGCCGGATAACAGATGCTGATGACGGCACTCCAATAGCTGGGGCTAAAATTGGGGCCACTCATATTGTAGAGCGACATACCTATCAATCCGGTCCTTCCTCCACAGAATACCGTATTGTTGCTTCCGACGCCGAAGGAAATTTTATCCTCTCCGGTCTGCCCGAAGGTAAATACAGACTGGAAGTCAGGGATGCTGAAGAATACATGGTTGAAGAAGGATACCACTATCAATGGTATGAGGCCCCCCTTGAAGAAGAAGTGGAGACCGCTTTGGGAGATATTTACACTGTTTTGCCAGGGCAGGTAATTTCCGGGTGCAATTTGACGCTTCACCGGGGAGCGGAGGTTTTTGGCACTATCACCAATCAGGCTAATGGAGAGCCGATTGCTGATGTTGAAGTTCAGTTCATGTGTATAAGCAGTGAATCCGATGTCATTTCCTATTACGATATTATAAAAGCAAGGAGCGAGAGTGACGGCACTTACCATATTGCTGGTTTAAAGGCTGGAGCCTATGTTCCTCTCATTCCGGATACTCCCGGATTTAAAGGCATATATTACCCCGATACACGAGATATGGATCATGCCCAGGAAATTTTGGTAAAGACAAGGGAGTCGGTTGGTCCCATAAATTTTCAGCTTCATCCGATAACACCACCTGGAAGTATCAAGGGACAGATTGTGGATGCAGACACGCAAATTCCTTTATCCGGAATTAAGGTTAATATAAATACTATTTATGTTGAAGGGCAAGATGATTATATGGGAGGGTATATCGGGCAAGTTTCTTTTGAGGATTTTCCACCAATACCAAGTCCGAGGATGATGTTACCCCCGCTCACCATATATTTGCCTTCATCTCTGACAGATTCAGAAGGAAAGTTTGAATTCGCAGGCCTTTTAAGCGGGAAGTTTTCATTGGACATTTCCGATCCGACAGGAAAGTATCTTCCATCTTACTTTCCGACGATAGGAGATGAATGGCCTGCTTTTCGATACCTCAATTATTATATTGAATTATCAGAAAACAAAGACATAGACGATATTACAATACCTTTGCAAAGAGGAGGATGCCTGGAAGGGCGCGTTATGGATGGATCTGTGCCTCTGGCCGGCGTATCGGTTAGGGTTACCAAAATAGCGAAAGCTAACTTCCCCTATCCTACTATCCCTGCTCCTTACCACCTTATGTATAGCTCATTCGTGTATAGCTCATTCCGAAATAGGGGCTTGACTGACACAGAGGGAGCCTTCTGTCTATGTGGATTGGAAGAAGGGGAGTATGTTGTATGGGCAGAGGATGCGCTAGGCCGTGGCTATAAAATTACTTTTTATTCTAATCAAAATAAAAAAGATGGTAAGCCCCAGGTACTTTCTCTTTCACCCGCCAGTACAATCACCGGTATAACCATTGCTATGGAAATCGGCGCTACTCTGAGTGGCACGGTAGTAGATACAGCTGGAAATCATCTGGCTAACATTCCGGTTGAACTACAGCTAAAGGAGCCAGCAACCTTTTTTTCCGAGCACATAGAGGAAGGAATGATTTCCGGTATTTTCCCTTCCTCATCCGCAAGCACTTATACTGACGAGGATGGCGCTTATACCCTTACCGGGCTCTTTGATGGTGAATACGAGCTTATGGCCAGAGTTTTCGAATCAAAATACGTGTCAAATTGTTACTCCGACATAACCATATCTTCCTCGGATGATAATGTTGCTGACATAGTCTTGTCTATAGGTGGAATTATTACCGGAAAAATAACAAGCACAGATGGGAAACCCCTGTCAGGGATCACGGTCCAAATAGCTTATGATAGTATGTCGATGTTTCCGGAGGATAATGAAACTGGCGATTCTGAGATGTCTTTTTGTTCGCTTATTTACGATCCTTATTTCACTACAAATCCTGTTTACACTGCAAAAGACGGCACCTATCGAATAAAAGGTCTTCGGGATGGGACTTATAAGATCAGTGCATATGATCGGGAAGGGATATATCTGCAAGGCGATTATCCCCTGGGATCGGTATCCGTTGTTGAGGGAGAGGAGACTTCTCACATTGACGTTAGCCTTGTGATGGGAGGAACCATCAGGGGCATCATCCGGGATCAAGCCACAGGCAGTCCTGTATCCGGCATAGTTGTTCTGGCAGAAGAAAAGATAGAGGTAAATTATAATGCGCAGCCTGCTTTTGGGTACGCCCCTATGGGAGAGAATTCAGTATATGGAACCACTTACTACCCCGGGCCGTACCAATCGGCAGTCGTTCCGTATCCACCGGCAGGAAGGACCTATTATTCATCCCCCAGCGATAATCAAGGACGCTTCATACTCCAAGGTCTTCCGGAGGGTTCCTATTTTGTTAGTGTTTTATCGGGAAATAGCTATCAACCACAATACTACTCTGGGGCGAGCACTCAAGAGGGAGCACAGATGGTGGCAGTTAGTAGTGCACAGACCGTAGATAACATCGATTTTAATCTGATTCAAGGAATGAGTATTGAAGGCAGTGTGCGGGATTCTTTAACCGGGGATGTCATAGCAAAGGGATGCAATGTTACGTTGCTGGATACGCAGATGAAGGAAATTAAAAACACCGGCTCAGATTCTTTAGGAAAGTATAAATTTATTGGTCTTCCTCCGGGGACCTACTATGTACAAGTCATGGATTATCGGGGAGAATACTATCAAGGCGGATATCGTGCGGAGGGGAGCGTTACTGAAAGACTCAATCCTATAATTATTTCTCAATCAATATCAAGGGAAAAAATTGATATTTCCTTATTTCCAAAGGCATCGCTCAGTGGGAAAATAGTGGATGAGCATGATCTTACGCCACTTGGCAATTTAGTTGTTATAGCCATTCCGGCAGAATATGATCCCCGTGCCACATCATCTTATGTCGCGCCTTCTCCTTATCTCGGATCTTATCCCCTGCCAGAGACTCCGGATATTATGAGTGCCGAACCTTATGCTTTTGATATGTCAGGTAGTCCGCCTATGGGTATTGGTGGTGGCGGGCCTTATAGCCCTTATGGTGCTTCTTTCCAACTGAAATTTGCTCTGACAGATGAGGATGGCACATATACCATAAAAAATTTAGAGGAAGGAGATTGCCGTATTCTAGCCTTAGATCCCGCCTATATTTATGAAGGAGAGTATTATAAGGATTTTTCTTTTGATCAGTGGGAGCAGGCAACTATCATTCACATTAAGCGCTCGGAATCACACGAAGGAATCGATATGAAGCTTCATATAGGGGAAACTTACTCTGAAAAGGATGAATATCCATATATTCTTCTGCGGGATTATCAGCCTAGTTTTGGGTATATCGGTTCAAGTTCCGGATCATTTTCTTGGCAAGGTTCAGGAGGGAGTGGAGGGAGTGCAGCTTCTTATGGGAGTCCAGGTTTCCCTGCTTACCCGGGAGGCCCTGTAAGTGAGGATGTCTCTGTGGAAATCATCTCTGATCCGATCGACCAGCTCGCTGTTGGCCGTAGTTTTATCTACCAGGTTCAAGTGGCAGACGTGGATACGGAGATTTCCCTGGCGTATGCTTTAAAAAGAAATCCCGCAGGAATGACTATTGATCCTGAATCTGGTCTGATCCAATGGCAACCAACTCATGAAGATATCGGGAGTAGTATAGTTCAAGTGCACATTTCCGCCGGCAGTGATCTTATACTATTACAATCTGCGTTTCAATCCTTCCGCTTAGAGGTTGTTGAAGATCTCATACCGCCTGAAGATATTCAAAACCTTACCGCTCAGAAAGGGAACCGGCAGATTACGCTCTTGTGGACTCCTTCTCAAAATAGGGCAGGAGATTTAACAGAACAGATTCTCTACATTGATGATGGCGCAGGATATGGGGAAGGGACAGGACTTGGGAAAGCTGTCACCACCTATACAGTGACTAATTTGGAAAATGAAAAGAGTTACACATTTAAAATTACTACCCGCGATGACCTTGAAAATGAAAGTGCAGGAGCAATTGTGACGGCAATTCCTCAAGCACCTATTGGGGCCCAGCCCCCATTACCCTTGTTGTGGAATTATTCTAATATGAATTTCTGGGACATGATCAGCTTAAGGGGTAATATGTGGAATTTCACAACCCAGAATGGAATTTTGGGGAATAACCTATCATCTTGGCCATGGTAAAATTCTTATAGATATTTTTTCTCTGAGGTGTCTTCATCATTTGATGAAGGCACTTCTTTTTATTTTCCTCTATCAAAAAGACGCTGAGGACCACGGGCGTAAGCCCGTGGGTGAAAGCGTCCCAGCGGATGATACAAGCAAAGAGGAAATGTGATAAGATTATGTAATGGAAATGGAAATAAGATTAAGTGATCATGGAGCATATCATCACCAATACCATATAGTATGGATACCAAACTATCGGAAGAGGATATTAAAGGGGGAATTAAAGGAGTATATTTTTTAGGATAAACTATAGAAATTGGTGCTCTTCCGCTAATACGTTGATTATAAATTTTTCTTTTTTAACATTTATAATTCAGTAGGTTATCTAAGCAATAAAGCAAATAAGAATCTGACGCTCGTTGTCTCATTTCGAAACAGTTAAAGAGATATATCCAATTTGTCAGATGCTTCCAAAAGATGGATTTTATTCACTTCCATTATCAAAGTATTAGTGGAAGAGCATCTGAAATTGCAGTTCAGGTTAAATAGATAATTTCAAGAGATATTGCTTGAGCGGATAATGCTTAATATTTCGGGTTGCAATCTTACGATTATTTATAATCGCGCTTGCTAAGATCATACAATCAATGGCGGTAAACGCCGTTCCTTTTCTTCGATGATTGCGATATATCTCACCTCCTTTTTTGGTAATAGCAAGAGTAAGAGGTTCTATATTACACGCATTAATAAAGTTATCAGTAGATTCGGCTTCTTTTTCTTTCATGCCGGCATAGAGTTCGTAAGTGGATAAAATACTAAAAAAAGCGGAATTTGTCTGCCACAAGGGGAGGATAAGATCCTTTGCATATTCATGGCCTCGGAGAAAATCAATAGCTATATCTGTATCAAGTAAAATGGTGCTCATATCTTTCTATCTTTTCTCAGATCATTTACTATCTCAATACTATTGTTTCTGCTCTCTTCCCAACTTCCAAACGCTGATATAGCTTTTTTAATTTTTTCTTTTTTAAGATATTCTTCAAGTGCTTTTGTAACTAAAGCACTGAAATTATCCGATACCTGATTTGAAAGAAGTATTAATTCTTCAGGTATAGTAATTGATTTTTTTACTAATTTCATTTCATACCCTTTGGCAATATAATCTAAGATGTATTGAATTATACTACCAATAAGTAGCATTGTCAAGGTTTAGAAATTAAAACTTTTATATTTTGCGTGTGCACGAGCAATTAGTAACCAATCATATTAGAAAAATTTGTTTAAATAATTTTAATTTGACCAGCTGGTAAAAAATGATATGTGAAAATGAAAATTCATTTTATTAATTAATCATATTTATTTTGTATTAATATTTAATTAATTGTATAATAACATTATTTCTTTAATATGAAATAAACTTAAAATGACTTTAAATAGAATTCCTTTTTTACGAGATGAGGAACCATGCATACAAAAAATACAATCCATATAACACTGTTTACGCACTCTATGAGTGGTTAGCGAAGAATATACAATGACTGGGTTTCAAATTGAAGATAAAGGTGCTCTTTACGCTCTTAAGAAAATGCAGGATGGCTGCATTGAATGTGTCTCACTTTTTATGACCCTATGCCGTGAGGCGCATATTCCGGCACAGATTATGAGCGGTTTAATCTGCCATAGAAACTGTGTTGTCACTGCAACCGATTTTCACAACTAATAATTATAAGAAGACTCAAACTTTAAAGAATGGCAAACTAGAAAAGGATGAAAAAATGGGGAAAAGATATATAGGAACCATGACTTTAATTGTCGCAATAGTGTGTATGATTAGTTTTTCTGTGAGGGCTGTCCCTCCTTTTATCAATTATGAAGGCAAATTGACTGATTTAGCAGGTTCCCCCTTGAATGGGACCTATGAGATGATCTTTTATCTCTATGATATGGAGACTGGCGGCACTGCCCTCTGGAGTGAGCAACAGAGCGTAACGATTGGAGATGGAATCTTTAATGTGCGCCTTGGCGCTGCGCAATCCTTTCCTGCAGAAGCCTTTAATAATAATGAGCTCTATTTGGAGGTCACAATCAAAAAGTCCGTAACCGAGCCATTTGAAATTCTTTCCCCTCGCTATCGCCTTGTTTCAACTGCATTTGCAATCAAGGCACACGATGCTGATACGGTAGATGGCAAACATGCAAGTGAATTAGGGACAGGGGAAGGCCATTCTTTGGACGCGGCGGATAATGACCCAACCGATGCACTATATGTGGACGATGAGGGCAATGTTGGCATCGGTACGACAGTTCCAGATGCTCCATTAGAGGTACACAAAGAAGGCACAGGTATACAAACTGCGTTAATACTAGAAAATACAAATAGTGCTGCTGAGGGTCAAGGTGTTCGTATGGATTTTAGAGGTTACAATGATGGAGGAATAGGTAGTATCAATGCTATTTATGAGGAGGTTCCAGGGGACGGGATATTTGAAAATTCATGTATGACATTTACAACAAGAACTCATAATGGTGGTTCAGAAAAGATGAGAATCACGAGTTCGGGTAACGTCGGCATTGGTACGACGAATCCGACTCAAAAATTGCATGTTCGAGGAATGTGTCTGCTTCATGATAATCCGGGAGACGCTATTCAGTTGAAAGTTAGTGCAGGAAAAGACAGGACGTCATACATTCGATTCTGTGATGATGCAGATAGCGGGGGAGGAAATGGTTTTACAGTGGGACATTGTTTTGGAAATATGGGAGCACATAATTTCTATGTGTATGATGCAGAAAATGCCCAAACAAGATTTTTAATAGACAATACCGGCAACGTCGGCATTGGCACGATGAGTCCTGATGCGAAACTAGATGTCGAAGGAAGAATTGAAGTAAGCACAAGCACCGATCAAGGTAGAATAGATTTTGGTGAAGGATCTCAAACAATTTTAAGTTCTGGTCAATACCATTTTAGAATACAAAATTGGGCAATTAATGAATATAAAGAGGTATTTTATGCACATCTCGGCAACGTGGGTATCGGTACGACGGATCCGGGGAGCTATAAACTTAATGTTGCCGGTACAGCCTATTGTACATCCGGGAGCTGGAGTGGTTCTGATGAGAGGTGGAAAAAAAATATTAAGCCTTTAGAAAAATCTCTTGATAAAGTTAATCAACTTCAAGGAGTAACATATGAATGGAGGAGAGAGGCGTTTCCCGCACAAAACTTTCCAGAAGGAATGCAGATTGGTCTCATTGCCCAGGATGTTGAGGATATTGTTCCTGAATGTGTTCAAACCAACGATGACGGGTATAAATCAGTATCATATGAGAAATTAACTGCAATTTTAGTCGAAGCTATTAAAGAACAACAGGGGCATATTGAAAAGTTACAGATGGAAGATGAAGTGTTGAGAATGGAAAATGAAATCTTAAAAATGCAAAATAAAAAATTAGGAGTTCTGATTGAGAAGTTAGCGACACGCATAGAGATATTAGAAAACAAATAGAAAAAGTTGAATAATGAGAATCGCATCCATTTGCACCTTAATCAGTCTATGCCTACTATCATTTATGGGGCAAGGGCTATCTTTCGCTGAAATGTCAAGCACCTCATTTTGAAGCCCTGCTCAGATCATAAACAGTGGTGGAGAACAAGGCTCTTCGGAGAATTTAAAGCTTATTGGCGAAGTGGGGCCCTGCACACCGTTTGGATTATCCCAGAGTACGAGTATTCAATGTGTCGCGGGTTTTATTCCGCAACTGTCTGAAGTAAATCCCTATGCTCCGCACTTGTATGTCGAATCAGGAGAAAGCATTCAGGAGGCTATAGATGCTGCAGAAGATACGGATGTTATTATCGTTGAGCCGGGAACATATGAAGAGAATATTAATTATCTTGGGAAAGCCATTACCATTCAAAGTATTGATCCGGAAAATCCGGAAATTGTTGCCGCTACAATTATTGATAGAGGTCAGGCAGGAAGTTATAGGAATTTGCTTTTCTGACCCTGGAACGAGTTAAGTTATAGGAGTTATAGAAAAATGAGCGTACTACCCCTCTGGCTGTAAAAAGTGCAATTTACAGACCTTTAATTTACTGAAATATAAGGATCATCATTATAGGGATCATTATAGGGCATCAAATCATCATACAATGGTTCATAATAGAAAGCGCCATCCATTGTAAAAAGCCCATCACTTGGCAATCATATGAATATGGGGATGAAATTTTGTGAGGAAAATCTCCGAAGGTGTGTATTGTGAGCACCACCCCTGGTACCGCATCCTTCAGCCCTATTGTGGTTCGAAAAAACTCAAGAAGACTCTCATACGCGCAACGACAGAGGTGGGTAAGCAGCGCCCGGTCATAACGAAAATAAATTCGGAGACGAATTGGCATGGTAAACACATATTACCAATGAGGAACGGGATAGAGGATGCTGTCATTCAAGAATTCTCCAAATTGTAACACTTTTTTCATGTGGCATGAGGGGCAAAACCATCTTCCTTTGCAGCTTAGAGCAAGATGTGCATATTGCACAGTCCGAACAACGTACCCTGGCAACCCCCTCCGCAAGATCTCCGCATTTAAGATAGTCTTCGACTACTTCCTTGATTACTGGGCGAAAGAAACCATATTTTTTCTCAAATTTCTTTTCATAATTTTTTTCAAAGTCTTCATAATGATTGGTGAGTATGGTCCACAAAGGAGCGCCTTCCGGCTTCTGTGGATGGTAAATGCCTGGCTTATTACTGTCCATTTGGACTGTATAATATACAAATGAACAATATGCAAGAAAATTATTAAAACATAATTAAATAATAATATCCTTTTTCTCCGGATGAGATTTTATCTCTCACCAATTTTCCGGATTATTTTTGCAGAATTTCTCATAACCAACATATGAGGTGGAACGTTGGATACAACGACAGAATTAAGCACCAACCACAGCACCATTTCCTATTTTTTTCACTTTCTCGAACAACGGAAGAATTTAGGGAGCTGTTGTAAATGGGCAAGTCAACGTAGCAGATCAACTAATGATTCTCTCTTTGTTAGATTCAGGGGACAATAGTTACCTTTTATTGTTTAATTATTTACACGATAACTAAAAGGTCAAAGGATTCAAATATGGCCTTGCCAGCTTTATATTAGAATCATTGACATGGTGCCAGAGGAAACGTCACGGTAAAGATACTTCCTTTACCTGTTTCACTCTCCACAGTGATACTCCCTTTAAGTTCCGAAACATTCTTTTTGGTGATGGCCAACCCCAAACCAATTCCCTTTCTTTTTGTGGTAATATAATCAGTAAAAATAGTCTCGACTCGTTCCCTCGGTATGCCTATGCCCGCGTCTTCTATTGCTATGCGAGCGGATCCTCCGGGACTGTCCATGGTCAGGGTGATAGATAAAAGACCGCCCTTTGGCATGGCCTCGATGGCATTGGTTATGAGATTTATTATGATCCTTTCAAATAGAAACTTGTCAGCTACTATCCGCAAGGGCTGGTAGTCACATGTGGTTGATGTGAGCTTCAATTCAATCCCCTTTTGGCTGGCTTCCTCCTTATAAAGATCAACGATCATCGTCAGAGCCTCTTCGACATTTAAGGCTA
>JBLIRR010000073.1:0-15079 GCA_049472395.1 bacterium
GATATTATCTTTGGCAATTATCGTATTGTAGCACGAAAAAGCATGAGAGCAAAACCGGCCTGCGGATTCGGTCCACTGGAACGGTTCTACGTTAGAAAATGCTTTTCATCTTTACAATGAAGTGGCATATTTTTTTGAGTGCAGCGATGAGCAAGAAAAATTACTTAATTCTATTAACATAATAGTCTGGTTTACGATGTTGATGAGCAATTGCAGTGATCAATATCTTATCTTCTTCAGGAATATATAGAACTAAGTAAGGAAATCTTTTTAATAGAAATTTATGAGTGTGTTTTCCAACTTTTTTCCAAGCTGTAGGAAACTTCTGAATTAATATGACAGCTTCCATTAATTCTTTAAGAAACTGAAATCCGAGACCTGGGAGTTGATCATTATAATATTCTATCGCATCATCTAACTCTTTATCTGATGGAGGAAGAAAAAGAATTTCCTTCATTCTGAATATTTCTTTTTAATTTTTTCTAAAGGAATAGCTTTGATTTTACCTTCATTATAAGCATTATATCTAGCCTCGGATTCGGCTATCCATTCTTTTTCTATTTCTGGATTTGGCTTATCTAAGCTTTCAAGCATTTTTTCAATTAAATGGATTTTTTCGATGGGTTTTAAATTTAATGCTTTTTTTTCTAGTTGTTTAGTAATCATTATGTTCTCTTGTTATTTATTCTTAATTATATCATATTTTGCTATACATATAAATTTTTTTCTAATGTATGAGATCACCGGACAAAACCGCTGATAAAACAATGAGTTATCTTAAATAAATAAGTAATCTAAACGCAGCCGAGTAATGCAAAAATCGGCCTGCAGTTTTGGTCCGCGTGCATCGATTGTTAGGAGCTGTTCTAATACTAATAGCACCTAAAACAGCTTATTTGGGAACCTGTAATTTTCTTAAATTCTTCACAAATTTTTTTTCGTTCAATTGCAAAAGGATGAATAAATTGATAGGTATATGTGTACATTTGCTTACTAATTTTATAATTTTTGAATTGCCAAATTAATTCTTTATCTTTAATAATATCTGGTGATTTTGAATCATAGTCTCCATTAGGTATAAAATATTTCAATGGAATAATATTGTTTTTAATTTTTAAATTGAATTCAATTAATGGGATAATTGGTTCAGACCAAAATTTTTCTGTATAAATAGAGAAATTGTTGAGAATTCTCCCTGGAAAACCCTCATGGGGAATAGCTTCAAAATATTTTAATTCAATTTGTCTTATTTGCTTTGAATTAAATTCTAATTCAAAAACTCCCCATAAATGGCCTACAATAGTACCGTCGACATATTCTAGGCCTTCTGATATCTCCTTTTTAGTCATCTCTTTAACGTCTACATGTGTACCAACATCTTTTAAATATCCAAATTTTTTCTTATGTTCAACTATAGTACCATCTACTTGAATTTTAGTATCACTATCATTTGCTTCAGAAAGACAATTGTAACAGTAAATCATACCAAATTTAAATGTATTACGTTTGCCATTATTTTGAATCTTATATAATTTTTTTATCACAGTTCCTTTATCAGTTATTGTTATCTCTATTTTTTCAGAGTCAATTTTTAAAAATCTACTACCTTCATTTAAAGGAAAAATACCTTTAGCAACAACGCCATCGGTATCATTCATTGAATAACTTGATTTAGCAGTGATCATCAAGACAATAAGTAATAATAATTTTAATAAATTTTTGTTTTTCTTCATGATTTTCCTCCTAACAATTCATTAAGGTAAAAATAATGTTATATAATACTCTTTAGAGATAATCATTGGAACAATAATCCGATAATAAATCCAAAAAACGATAAAAAATTGTCTATAATAAATTTGCTTCGCAATTTACACAATATTTTGTCTATAATAAGATAATAATCTATATTTTCGACATAGAAGAAAATAATTATGTTAATAATATCGGAGAATAAAAAAATAACATCGGATAATCGAAATCAGGAGATGGAAGGTGAAAATATGAACGACAGGTACTTTCCGATCATTACTATTTTTGTTCATGCCATTTCCGATGAAGAGGCCTGCTTCTTTATAACCTATTGATTTTCTATTAGTTTTCTTTCTCAATACGGTACAAATGAGCAGTATAATGTAAAGATCACCGGTCAAAACAGCTGATAAAACAATAATTTATCTTTAATAAACTAGTTTTCTAACCACAGCCGGATATGGCAAAAAATTAGCCTGCGGTTTTGATCCGAGTGCATCGATTTGTTAGCCCATATCTATCAATAGATTGAGATTGAAGTTATTTAGGATTCTCCTTTTTCTGGAAAATTATTTTAACACTTTTACGTGTTAGTGTCCAAATAGTAGAAAAGATAAAAAGTAATATCGTAAATGATGCGGCTTGTAGTTCTACATTTTTTGGGAATAAGCTATAACTATATAAGATAAAAATGAAAAGCCAGTGGATGGTAAGTAAATAGCAAAGAGTAATAATGAGCCTACGAGCCTTTTTCATGAATATAGCTATCACGTTAATCAAAGAAATAAATATGTTTTCTATCCAAAAGATTGAACCACCTGCAAGATGAAGAGGATACCATTTATTGTCAGGAAACCAACAACCTGTTGTGTCTACTAAATGAGGAAATAGATAGTAAAAGATGGAAAGCAACATCCAAATCGATGCTATACTATAAAGTAAATATCTACCTTTTTTCATTATTAATTAAGGGCTAATGTATGTTTCGCAATCAGAGTGGTCGGAGGACGATGAACCACAAAGTATATAAGGGAATATAAATTGTGATCAAAAATGAATACTTGAAAATCGAGTAAGCTCCTTCGATCCACTGAATTGCATTATTGGGTGATTAATCCTGATTCATCAAATTTACTAGCCCCCTCTTCTCGATCACAGAATGGCTTTGCAAAACTGGGCCATTTCTCTCATCGCTTTCACTCGATCGGTAATTATAGTCATTTTGTTCTTATCCCATACAGAGAAAACGTATCCTTTGGAAAGGCTGCGGATCTTCGAATGGTCTGCAAGAATGTAAACTTCGTCTGCGACACCTATAAATGCATGCTTGATAGACAATTCAGCCTTCGTCTTTGTCTTTAAGCCGTTTTCATCTAATGCTGTAGCCCCCATGAATGCAATTGTATATACCTTGGAATCACTTAGAGACCGAAGTTGATTATGGGCACTTGCTTCATCTGGAGTATAAGCCCTTGTGCTAAACCGAAGTGGACCACCGATAATAGTTGTTTTTGCTTCTCCTTTTGACCGCCCAATAGCAGGCATTAACTCGTCCATGACGAGGGGTGAATTGGTCACTATCCTAACGTTCTTTAGGGATATCGTTCCTTGAAGGGCCTCACGGGTTAGAGATTTAGCTAAATGAAGCGTACTTGATCCTGCATCAATTATAATATTTAGCGAATCATTTTTTTGAATAGTATTCTTAATCTTGAGAAGAGCTTTGTTCGCTATTTCCTCTTTCTCATCAACACGTTCATCTATTTTTTCGTCCCACTCGAACTCATAAGCAGGGAAAGAAGTTAGTACCTCTTCGACAAATTCCTCGACGCTTTGTTCAATTAAAGTTACACCTAGTTCTTTCAAATACCTTGCTTCAGGACCGCTAGCGTCTTGAAAAACTGCATAGGAACGGACAATGCCTGTTCGACTCGCCTCAGAGAGAATGTGGCGCATGTTCAAGTCTTTAAGGCTGTAGCCAATGAATAGAAACACTTTTGTGGAAATATCGTACAAAGTTTTTAGCATCTCCAGCATTCTGCTATGACTATAATTGAGGAAGTCATTACGAGTTATGACAAATTCATTGCGTAATGTGCTCTTTCGGGCACATCCGTGTGGTTTAAAAACAACACGCTTAGTCGTTTTTATTTCTCGTATATCTGCCCCTCGGGTAATGACTTCTGGAGGTTGTTTTGGGCGACAGAGTGCATCCTCTATCAGACTATCAAAATTTGTGGTGTATATCCAACAAACATTTGGTAGCTTCCAGAGCTTCTCGTGTATATCTATAGGTCGTTTAGGTATGCCATATAGACCTTTTATCAAATGTATAAGGGCATTTGATCCCTGATAGAGTTCATAGAACTCCGCAGCGTCCTCTAATGAAACATCAGCAGAATTGCCCAATACTTCTCTGAGAGTAGTTAGCTTGCCTTCAATATATATTGCATCATCGAGCAGTTTTGCCAGCAGTTCTTGGGAATTTGGGTATAAGCCATTTGACAAACCAGAACCTACAAACAGCTGAATATTACAATTACCAAAAGATTCTTCCAAGTAACTATCCATATTATGTTTTTCCTTTCTATAAAAGCGTCCAATATCTTACTCACCTGCCGGGATAGCTGCAATACAGATAATATTCTTTGCTAATTAATTTATTATATCATAAGCATGTATGCAAAAGCGGTCAGCGATGCCGGCCGTGTTGCAGCAGAAGGCTAAAGTGGACTGTCTTGAGGCCTTTCCACAGTTTTCTGTGCCTTCGAAAAATAGACTATACCTTTTCTTTGTTAACCGCATTATGTGTTGGTAGCAGATCGCTTTCGTTCCTCGTGTATACGAATCACCATAATAGGGTCGGCACCGTGTACTAAATCTGCGAGTTCCTGAGGCAATCTGGCCTCATCGTACGGTGGATAGTAGGTGAATCTCGATACCATCAATCCCTTTTTGTTTGAAAGCAATTCGTCACTCCTTGTCCACCCATCTCGAATCCCGTGCAGCCTGAAACCAAAAAAGAAGAAGCTGGTCTGACTCTAGTACCATGTCTGGCAGAAGCTCACGCCACTTCGCGTTTGGGCGCATCGATATGCAGTCCAGGAATACTCGAAGGCCGCAATGGATCTTCAAGGTTGCAACGCGGTCAAGAACCCGGAGTCGATCTTCCAAGGCATAGGACGCGAAAGCAGTCCGTGGTGAACTCACTGTTTTGCTCTGCACCTTGTCAGTGGGCTGGTTAGAGACTTCCAACGGCATCCAGATGCGACAGAGCCTATAACTCTCCACATAAACGTCAAATTTTAGGTCACGGAGTCCTATCGTGTTTTTATCAACGTTAACACGAAAATCAAGAATATGTTTTTCTCCTCCCCATTGGAATTCATCCTCTTCGGGATCGACGACCAACTTCTCTCCGTATACTTTTACCTTCACTCTAGTACCGAGTTCCCAATTTGTACGTCTATGTGCCACTTCGGGATCTAACTGGTTGAGTTGCTTGTCCAATTCAGCTTCTAGAACTGGGTGATAAGCAACGAAGCGCGCGAGGAAGCTCGCACCAGGATTGGCGATCTTTGGGGCCGAAGCTCCAAGGCGAACTGGAATTCTATTTCCAGAGACTGAAGGCTGTGAAGTCATCTGCTTCTCGGGGAGCAGATATTTTGCCTTCTGCCAAATACGAAGGCTGATTAGTGCTGCTTTACGCGCCAATGTCTTTTCGTTCTTGCTCCCACGCTCGATAGGCCCTCGATCAATGGCAGCGGTGCGACCTAGAATAACATCTTTAGTGAAGTCCAAAGTGGAATCGAGGAAAAAATTACATATGAACGCACAACTCATAGCGGAGAGTAGCTTTTTGCTGTCTGGCAGATCATCCACTGGTATGGCTTTATCAAATGACTTCTCTTGCCATATGATCTTGATCCAAATTTGCGCCTCGCCGCCTGAGGGAACCGGGACATCGACCAAAAGCTTCGAGAATCACTTGAGTAACTCCATCGACAATAACAGAAAGACTCAGACGCGCTGAAGTACCCAGATCGCGGAAATCAGTTGCATCCAGACTGAGATCGAAGAGTACTTGGCCAACCTCCACTAGATGCTCAACAGTGAGCTGAGGGGAAAAGGGAAGTACGAATTCCACAGGGGTTCTGTTGTTGGCCAAAACAACCTTGAAATCCGCCTCCTCAATCTGAGCGGCGTACTTTGTTACATATTCTGGATAATAACGGGCCTCTTCAAATGCAGTTTTGACGGCCTCTTTTAGTCCGATTTCTCTATAAGGATCGTATCAAGAAAAAATGGAAAATCATGTCCCTTGATGACATTGAATTTATTAGAAGATTTCTTCAGCATGTCCTGCCACCCGGATTTATGAAAGTGCGGCACTATGGCTTCTTCAATCCAAATAGTGGACTATCCATTGAAACAATATCCCAGCTCATTACCCTTCTCTATGATGTAATCCGTGATCTTTTGCCTAAAGGTCCACCCCCGAGAAAAAAGAGATTTCGGTGCTCGCAGTGCGGACATGAGTTAAAATTTCTGACCTTTCTCAAACCTCCCCTGATATGGAGAAATTCAGGATGAATGAAAAATAATATATAAAAAAATAATTTATTGTATTTTTAAAAAACTATAAATACATTATATCGCTCTGCGATGAGAGGACAGGTCTATCCAACTACAGATTTTTAAAGGATTTTATAGTGATTTTCAGCAACAAAAGTGAGTGGTTTTTACGAGAGAAATCCTTGAAACGAATCAAATATAAGTTTTAACTCCAAAAACTTCCCTCAACCAAACCAGGGCTTCTCAACCTTTTCCCCTATCGCTCCACGGCTTCTTGAACAATGGATTAGTTCTGAGCACTCGTTCCTCGACTCAGAACTAATCCTTTATTTGTTAGCGCCTTTTGTGGTTTTATTTATCGTATTTACTTTGCCTTTGCATGGCCTTTCGTTGCTCATACGCTCACTGTGTGAATGCATCATCCTGGAGAAGCCCCGAACTTGTCACAATGTTCCTCTTCTGTTGACGTGTAGTATGAAACATCCCCATATTCAGACGGTGTGTGCTTACTGCGCGACGTTGGTTGCCAGGAGTACCACCGTACCGGGTGTCATCGCTTAGAATGACGCTGAATACGAGCACAGCACTTCGCGATAGCGCGAGGCCCACATGTTTGTGTAAGCACCGCACCTCACCCCGCTTGCCGACGCGACAAGGACGAACGCTGACCCTCTCACCACATGTGGAAGAGCGTGAGCAAAGCGGACTTCCATACCACCGTGTGCATGTGACCGAATGCTCATGTACCATTCATCACCAAGACGTGGTGTCCAAGACGGCACGGTGACTACAATGCGCGTGAACTCCGACCGTTTCGCCGCAATGTTATCGACTGGCCAGCCACAGTTTTAAGAACTCATGTTTCACTTCACCAATATAATAGTGATTCCATAACAGACAATAATGAATGCCGTGAAATAATTCAACAACATTATCCAGAAATGTATCACGTTGTTGCACAACATCTGCCACAATTTCTATATGAGTCACATACACCTCACGGAACGATTGAGGCTTCATCAGAGTTTGAAGTGCGCGTAGAAACCAACAATGCTCCATCTGGACGATGGAACAGTGTGTCTGGTGATACAACGCGAGCCGTTCTTGTTTCGAAGCAATGATTTTCGCACTCGTCAATATTTTTCGTGCAAAAAAGCGCCGCTGTGTCTTGGTGGCAAGTCGTTGAACAATGTCCGGTATTTCTTCTCTTTTTCTCAGTTGTACTGATTGTAACGTATCGAGAGGAATATCTTCAGTGCTTACTATGAGATCGCCTCTTCGTAATGTTGGGTCTAACGCTCCTCCTCCCCCAATATCCACAATATCGGTGATCGTTCCTGAATTGAGTTGTTCAATGATCGTTGGATGCGGTCGCCTGAGCTTTTTCCCATACCCAAGAAACAAGAACGTAATATCATGTCCGGCATAGTGAGTAGTCGCCCCTCTGCTGCTTATGAGAGACTGTATCCATTTTTTTAACTGTGACTTTCTTCCAAGGGATCTTGGATACGTGCGAATAAACAGAATGTCTTGTATAGGCCTATGTGACATACATGCATCTCTCGTCGTGAATATTATCGCGTCTACGTGTCATGTGCACTAACTTCCGGTACATATCTGAATTGTATAAGTGAGTATGTTCATTGATGTTCGTCACGCCTTCTCAGCACATACCGCTTACATTGTGATGGTGCAGAAGAGCGCATTTGAAATCAGTGGTCGGAGGACGATAAAGCAAAAACTATATAAGGCAAAATAATCATTTATTAAAAAATAGATATTTGAAAAGCGGGCAAGCTCCTCCGATCCACTGAATTTCATGGTTAGCTGATATGATACTCCTCCTGGATCAATTATTTATCGAATAATGATGGTGTATTGGGAGCTAGCTTAAGCCAATAATGTTTGGTATATCATCGTAGCAAGTAAATACTCGCTAGGCCAATTATATCTGCTTATAACAGCTGAATTTCACGTTTTAAATCAGACATTGCCGGCGAAGCTCACTTTTTGATACTTTCAGTAGCATTTTCTATTCACCTGCTCTCATTCAACGCTTACTATGTTAGCCAATTCTCTGATCATTTCTTCAATTACATCTTCTATCTTTTTTTAATTATACTTTTTGCTTGTAAAATTATCAAAATAAAAAAATATTATTTCATTAATTCTCCAGAATAACTATTTTACCATGGTTTTTAGTCTATAATGGAAATAAAACAATTACTGTCATTGCTCTTACTCTTTGCACTTATATTTGAATCATCTAAGGTAGTAAATATTACATCATCACTATAACTCGTACCACTATTATTTGTCGCTACTAATCTGAAATGATAAATTGTATTTTCACTCAATCCTGTGAGATTATAGCTGGCCAACACTTCAACGTTTTCTGCTTCCATATTCGCTTCACCAATTTTTATACTGTAATTTATAGTTGTACCATACTCAAAATAGTAATTTATGATCGAGTCATTAGGATTGATGGTTCCTTTCAAAATGGCTGAGTTTGAGGTTACCGAAGTGGCAAAAGTTGCAGTTACAATTGGTGCAACTGCTCTAAGAAGTCCATTTGCACTGACCGGAATTTCCAATTGTGGTATAGTAGGATCATTAGATTCGATTGTAAGAATCGCGCTCTTTGAGCCTGTTGATGTAGGTGAAAATATCACACCTGCCGTATAACTCTCTAATGGCGATACTGTCTGCCCAGAGCAATTGTCATTCTGTATGTAAAATTCGGAGGCGTTTATACCTTCAATAGAAAAAGAACTTAACATAAGATCTAATGTGCCAGTATTTGAGACTGTAAAAGTTTGGATATCTGATGAACTACCAATATTTATACTGCCAAAGTCATAAGATAGAGGAGTAACTGAAATTTTGCAGTTTGTATTAGTTTCTGTTGGCCGTCTAAAAACGCCTGATCCAGCTGAACCAAAATATAGATAAAGCCCATCAGCTGATAAAATCAGTGTATTAGTGACATTATTACCGTTAGTCCCAGACACTAGATTAGTCAGTCCATCATTCCAAGTCTGCCAGTGGTTACCACAATCATAACTTATAAAAATTCCTTCATGCTGAGTCGCTAAATATAATATATCCGGATTGTGCTTATCAACAATAATTTTATAGAATTCTTGATTGATGTTAAGACCTGATGTTATAGCAACCCAATTCGTTCCTCCGTTTATGCTCTTCATTACAGTTCCATTAAATAATTCACTGCCTGTCCCCTCATTTTCTCCATTCTTAGAACAGGCATACATAACATTGGGATCGGTTGGATCAAAATCAATAGAAAATACCCATTGTTCAGGAGGCCAACCATGGTCCCACATTTCCCAGTGTTCCCCAAAATCGGTAGAGCGATTCATACCATTATAAGTGCCGGCAAATACAATTTCTGGATTCTCAGGATGGCATATCAATGAAAATACACCATCATTAGTCCATCCGATATTGCTTTCTATCCAGGTTTGACCTTGATCATTGCTGCGGTAGATTCCTTGTGGGAAAGTTCCAAGTATCATTCGAGAGTTATCAAAAGGATGGATAAGTAAAGATGAATACTGATACATAGGCCGATCATTCCATATTGGCCAGATAACCCCCCAATTACCAAATCCATTATGTCCCATCCACGAATTATTCACATATTGATATAGACCGTACCCACGTGTTCCTGCGAATAGCTGATTAGTCGGACTCATGTAAATTGTTTTAACATCAAGAGATGCCAGGCCATTGTTAATGGAATTCCAGTTTTGTCCACCATCGTTGGTAATGAACACCCCTTCATCTGTTGCAATATAAACGATGTTTTCATCCTGATTATCAATAGCGAGTCCGGTTATTTTTTTATTAAAGAGTTCCCCTGCTTGACCATTGACAGGATACCAGGTATCACCTGAGTTTTCAGAACGATAGACACCTTTTTCAAACAGGCCAAGATACAATATTTGTGAATTCGATCGGCTTTGTGCAAATGCGTAATAACCTTGCCGTAATGGATCATCCACTTTAAAACTTACCATACCGAAATTCTTTTCATGCCAGGTGGCGCCATTGTCTATCGATTTAAATATGCCACCAGGATACCCGCTGGCATAAATAACCGAATCATCTGCCCGATCTTTGAGAATCTGAGCAAAATACACCGGTGCTTTGATTTTGGTATCTGTATCCCACTTTATGGATTTGTCGGATTGAATTATTCCCATAAATAAGCCGGCGCCATTGGTAAACCCATACACTCGCTCTTGCGAAATAGCAATTCCACCAAGTGTGTTATATGGGATGCCTGAGCTTTTCTCCCAACTATTACCTCCATTGGTCGTAAAATATACACCATTTTCCGTGCCGAGGTACATGATATCGGAATTATTATTATAAAAAACAAGGCTTTTGATTCCTCCACTTTGAGCGCCTAATACACCTCGATTAATATTTTCCCAGGTTATACCGGCATCACTGCTCCGATAAACACCATTTACAATATTGTTATCCAATCCGGCTGACTGAAAAGTAGAGAATCGAACATCACACCCACCAATCAAATAAAGAATATCAGAATTTTTTGGATCTATTAGTAAATTATTAAAACCTGACTCGGGTAGGTTGCTACTTGCGATTGAAATATCTGTCCATGAATTGCCACTATCAATTGATTTATAAACGCCATTTTCGTGAAGTACAAGATAAAGAATATCAGAATTTTTTGGATCTATTGTTATCGTGATGGGGACTTTCGGGATTGATCCAATAATATCTGTTACGACACCTGCATCAATTTGGAACAATCCGCCAAGTTTTCCTGGGCCTTCCCTTTTCATTGCTGAAACGTAAATGCAATTTGTATTACCTGGATCGACCGTTACAAACATAATACGACGGTATTCTGAATCTGCATGGAAAAATTCGCTCCAGCTATGACCACCATCGATGCTTTTATAGACGATCGGTTGCGTTCGATCCGCCAAATAAACAATATTTGCGTCATGGGGATTTACAGCAATTGCTGCTGCTGAAAATGATTCATCTCCTTCAAGTTTTTGCCATGTTAAGCCCGCATTGTCTGTCCGATATGTTCCCCCACCCCAAACGCCAGCATATGCGATCGCAGAATCTGTGTTACCGATAGCAAATGAGTGGATTGTTGTAAAATTGAAAAAATCATTTAAAATATTCCAATTACGTCCCTGATCATGACTTTCCCAGAGAATACCACCGTTTTCCCCAACGGAAGCTGCATACAGGTGATCTGGATCATTGTTATCAATGACGATTGAGGTTACCGCTTCTGCGCTATTAATTTCAAGAGATGTAAACCAGGTATCGCCACCATCAACTGAACCACGTATTTTAGCTTTTGTCTCAAAGGGTTTACGACTATATCCGGAAAAAATAATATTGGAATTATTCTCAGAAACGGCTAATGAATAAGTATAATCAATTTCAGATTGATTGAGAAATCTCCAGTCAAATGATTCATCATTCCCTGTTCGAGCCCCTTTAAATATACCGAAACCATTATTAAGAGCATAGAAAGATTTATTGTTGGTTGATTGCCCCATTGCGTAAATTGAACCGAAGTTAAATGTATTTTTCTGATAGGGATGATTAAGAACATGCCATGTTTCACCATAGTCACTGCTTTTATGAATATATGGAACATCGGCAATGTACCAAACATTCCTGGGGTCAATCGGATCAACTAAAAGCTCATCATCCCAGGGATGCACAATTCCACCTTTATTTAAAAACTTCCAATTCTTCCCATAATCATCGCTTCGAAAAATACCTTCACCAATCCAGGATGCACAATAAATTCGACTAGGATCGTGTGGATCTGATGACAGCAAATTTATACTTGTAGCAAGGATACCTTCATTTTTTTGAAGCCAGGATGATCCGTTATCATTAGTAAAAGCAACGCCACCTGAGCCGGTTGGCAAAAATATTACATTAGAATTATCAGGATGAGGTGCGATATTCCATAAATCGAATCGCATTATTTCTTCTGGAAGATTTATTTGATAGAAAGACTTTCCGACATTATCCGTATAGCTTAGGTCCCCCCCGCCAGCGAGGTAAATCTTGTTACCATCATTAGAATTTCCTAAAACACGAATTTGAGTTGCATCTAATCCAACATCCGGATATATAGATTTCCAGTTAATACCGCCATTCTCACTACAATATAACCAGGGCATTGGGATCCCTTCATTATATAACGGGCCTTCACTAATCCAAATTTGGTCAAGTTTCTGTTGATTTACCAAAATACTCCATATAAATCGATCGCCGGTCTGTCCAAAATTTATTTCCTGCCAATCAATCCCATCTTCAGAAGTATAAAAGACTTTTCCTTTATGCCATGTCATTAATTCACAATCGTTTACGCCGATAAAAACTTTACCATCTCCGGCTAACGCAAGAGACGATATATCACTATTTCGTGGAGCTGATATATTTCCAGTAATATTGGCCCAACTATCACCATTATCTTTAGATTTATAAATCTCAACACCTTCTCCGTCATAGCGCTTTCCTGCAATATAAATATTATTTGGATTTAATGGGTCTATTTTAATAATTTTAGCAGAAACAATCTCTTCGAAATTTTCTGCGCAATTTTGCCATGTTTGTCCGCCATCAATACTTTTTGATAAATTGTGGTAATTACAAAAGAGCGTTAAAGGATTTCCATTACTGATCTCTAGATCGCTGGCATGTCCCTGATCCGGGAATTCAATTAACTCCCAGTTTTCACCGCCGTTAATTGATTTGTAAAAACCTGCCGAAGAGCCAATTGCATATATAATCAAAGGATTGTCCAGACTAATAACAATATCATTGATAAAGCCTCCACCAGGACCATTTGTTTGAACCCAATTAGTGCCATTCTTTATAAAAATTATTTTCTTTGACTTAATATTATGCGAATAGCAAAATACATTTGATAAAAAGAAAAAATAAATGCTAAAACAAATACATCTATACTTCATTTTTAGCTCCAATATTCTTATGTATTATTTCAGCTAATGCAATCAGAGGCCGGAAGACAATACACAAAAAAGTATTACAAGCGGAATAAACACGGAAGAAGACTATGCATCCGAAAAACGGGCAAGCTCTTCCGGTCCGCTGTATTGCTTGGTTCAAGTAAGCCGCTCCGCGGCAGTTACATTTCGCTAACATTCATTATTGTAATTCAGCTTTCACCATAGCGGCCAGCCCTTGCACGTCCTGTTGGATAGCTCATTTCTCCTCACTGCGCTTTTCCGACATGCTATTGTTCCCCGCCGGTTTCCCTTAAAGGTAAGTCGGATGGGCTCTGAGTAATCAGGCAACTTCCTCAGATCTCTTATGGAGATAATTCATGCAGACCGTACCACGTCGCACACAAACTAACCGGCAGAAACCGCTGAATAAACAAATAATTATCTATAGCTATATATTTATTATAGCAGGATTAAGCTTGTTAGCAAAATCGGCTAGCGGTTTTTGTCCGGTTGAGTGTCTTGATATACTATGCCTCCCACAAAATAATGTTGTAATATACCTTATCATTATCATTTGAATCAAATGATCTGGTAATTCTAAATTTGAAATTTTTTTATTTTTTCAATTAATGAGCCTTCACCATTAAAGACAAGATTAACAATAGAAGTAAGAACTGATTTACTTGCTTCATCTACATAGAACATACAGAAGATATCCTGTTCTTCTTTAATATATGTAACTTTATCAATCTGTAATAATCTATCTTTCTTGATACGGACACCAGAATCTTTACATTGTTTAATTAATCTTGGAGATGGGTAAGCAAAGAGAGGGAGATTTGCATTAATCTCTTTTTCAAGGGCTAAAACTTTTTTAAGGGAATAAGTCATTGGCCTTACCTTTTTTTTGCCTGTTGGTTTCTTTTCTTCCCCTTATCTTTATCTAACAAGAGGTCTGCTTCTTTTTACATAATGGTTTTCTTTTATTTTTCTCTTTTGATGGAGTACATTTGAACAGTATAATGTATGTTTCGCTTGAGATCACCGGTCAAAACCGTAGAGTAGAACCTTGGTGCAGATGCTTTAGGTATAGGGATTAACTGTTGCCGGCGGCTTTCGCCATCTGCCGGTGCCTCAGACTTTACCATGGCTATCTTTCCCTTAGCCCCCTCATCGAACCGTAAGTCGAGTTCTCCTCGTTACGGCTCACCGACGACCTTCCCCATGGGCTTATCAGCAACCGTTGTCGTTGATGTACAGCAACTATCCGAACTGGATTAACCCCAGTCGTACTGGTAAATTGTCGTGGACTCTCCTTGTGCCCATCGTGTCATCACTGTACTTCCGCTTCAGGAATATTCGTATCCGATTAAGAACAAACCAGTTGAGTCGGCGTAGCCGTTTAAGTATAGGCCTTGTTGCTTTGTGATAGTTGTTCCATCCTCGTATTACAGGATTCAACTTTGCTATCAACTCCTCCAACGATTGGCTATACTCACGCCTTATTACCTCTCTTATCCGCTGCTTTATCCCTTTTATTGATCGGTCTGAAGGCCATTTGGCACAGTATTTCTTTAGCTTCGCCTTCTTTCTACGTGTTGAACACTGACGAAAATGCACTCCAAGAAAATCAAAGCCCTTCTTAGCATTTACCACTCTCGTTTTCTCAGGATGTAATTTCAATTTCAGGCTCCCGAGCATCTCTTCCACTTGCTTTAATACTTTCTTGCCATCTCGCCTCA
>JBLIRR010000074.1:0-15012 GCA_049472395.1 bacterium
ATAGAAACAAAGGCCAATATTTTAAAGAGCCAATGGCTCCAATACAGCCTTATGGAACACACTGTGTTTATTGAACGTATAACTCAAAAAAAATTCCGGGAATACATTACGTTTCACTATTCCGGGGAGAATTTGAAAATCGAGCCCGTCGTATATTACAAGGAATTATATGACAAACTTAAATACCCCAGAGAGCAAAGTTCATTCGGCGATCTGTCTTGTAGAAGCCAATGAAAGCTCCAATATCCGCTTAAACGCTAATGGAGGAAATTCAATTCTTCTTGTGTGTGAACCACACCGTGAGCAGGAATACATCCATATCATCAAAACATTAATGGACCCGGATAAATATGAACTGATTGATTTGAATGCGATATTATGCGATTTCGTTACCACAAATAGGCATAACCTTGATGAGAGCTTTGAATTATTAAAAGGTTCTATACCGCAAATTTTCATGTTACCTGCCGGTGAGCAGGGAGCGGATTTTTTCGGTTTGATTTTACAGGCAATAGAAAGAAGTTTAAACACAGATAAAATACCAGTACTACTACGTACAGGTACACTGTACGGCAGTGGTATTGACAATATTCACATTATGGAAAACGAGATAATAATGAAGGCGTCCTTGCCTCTGATAATACTCTATCCTGCTGTCAGGGACAAGGATAAACTCATGTTTCTGGGAAGCAGGCCAGCCTCCAACTATCGCTGTGTGATTATTGAATAATAAAGGGAGGGTTTTGAAGTGAAGATAAAAGATGCTCTGACAATAGACCTTTCAGAAGACATTAAAAATGTGATAGACCTTGAAGACTTCTCCGAAACCGAGATACAAGCGGAAATAGAAAACTATATCGTCACTGACGGTCTTGCGAGGGAATATGCAAACTTCGCGGGCACTTTTACCTCTAATATCGTAGAGACGGGTGTTTGGATTTCCGGTTTCTATGGTTCCGGAAAATCCTATTTCGCCAAGCTGCTCGGTTATTTACTCAGCGATCGAATTATTGTGGGGACCCCAGCACGGGATAGAATATTGCAAAGATTTACCGGTATATCCGATGAGGCATTAATAAAGAACTCAGTCGCTAAATTACATACACAAAATTGTCGCATCGTTTTTCTCGATGTGGCCAAACAGGACACTTCAAAAGGACTCGCATTCACACTCTTTAGGAATTTTATGAAATCACTTGAATTGCCTGAAAATGAACATGGCTTTCTGCTCTACCAACTCATGATTAATGAAAACCAGTGGAATATCCATGAATATATATACCAGAAAATCAATAAAAATTGGTCATACATAAAAAGTAGATTAATTGAGTATGTCAAGGCATCAAAAACTATTTATCTTATGCAGGATAATAATGACAGCGATTACGAGAATGTGCTTACTACCATACGCCGTGATATAGACCAGTTCAGCGCCTCACGGCTGCGCGAGGAGCTGACGAATTATGGGCAGATTAAAAACGATGAAAAAATCGTTTTCCTTTTTGATGAGGCTAGCGAAGCTATTAACAAGGGCAAATTTAGTTTACTGGATCTTGAAGGGATAAGCGAGGCGCTCTCATCTCTGGGTGGTACTGTATGGACAATAGCAATAGCTCAGGAAAGACTGGATGATATTATAAGAAATTCAAATATAAGCCGCGCGCAACTCACGAAGGTAACAGACCGCTTTAAAACAAAGATTCATCTTGAGGCCACTGAAGTTGATGTGATTATCCGTAGCCGTTTGCTCAAAAAACATCAAGATGCCTTGGACAAAATACATGAACATTATAAGAAGAACTCAGGGAAAATATCCGACCACGCAGCGTTGTCCGCCACAGGAATCAATAAGACAGATTCGAGTGAGTCATATCTTACCTACTATCCTTTTTACAAGTACCAGTTTGACCTGATGCAAAACTTCCTCTTTGGAACCAAAGGATATGCCTCAACCAAAGTAGCTGCACGAGGCATGATTATTACTACGTATGATATACTGAAGCGTGAATTACAGGATGAAAATGTTTTTTATGTCGCCACTGGATGGCAAATCGCGCATCAGGCACAGCCACAACCCCCTGTCAGGCTTGTGAGCAGATACGACAATGCAGATAAGATTCTTAGAGAAACAGGATCGACAATCTCCGGCCGAAAACTGCTTGAAACCCTTCATTTCCTCACAGAAGCCGAGGTTGTGCCCACAACATTGCAAAATATTGCAAAAATGTATGTGGCTGAGCCTGAAGATATTCACAAAATCCAGGCAGATCTATCCAAAGCGCTCAATGATTTGGTTGAGGCAAAAATCATTCTGCCAGTGAACAATACCTATCGTATTACAACCGACATAGAACAACGGTTATTGGATGAAATGGTCGGTTTTCTGGTACAAGGCTTTGTCAAGAAAAAACAGGTGATGAGCGTCTATAAAAGCTCAACAATGATCAAAACCTCAGCGCGCATTACAGAAAACAGCCTGCAGTATGAATTCTATATCACAACCGATAACGATGATGAACTCACCAAGCCAAACCTCAAACAACTTAAATTGAAGATTAAAAGCCTTTACAGTATAAGCGATGACCGCGCTTCAGATATCGAAGCGCTCAAGACACAGCACCAGAATGATAAAGATCTTATATGGATCGTTCCGGATAACAGTTTCTTTAAAGAGATTGATAAACTTATCGATGAAATAGAACGTATTTCCTATTTAGAGCAGAACTATAATAATCCGCAATCTGAAGAAGCCCCAATTATACGTAATTTCATAACAGCCCGTACTGAAAAAGAAAACAGGGTGAAAGAGCTTATAGAGCTCTCCCTCAAGGGCTCAACCGTGGTCTACCTTTTCAATACCTACCAACTGACGAAGGATAACTGGAACAGTACCATGCAGGAACAGCAGCGACAGGTTATACAAAATGTTTACCATAAACGCCTCGAATCACAATTATCGGATAAGATTGCTGCTGCTGTTATTAAGGAGGCGAATAATGAGAGATTGCAGACATATTTCCATGGCAAGGATTTTCAATTCTTCGATACACAGGGTAATTTTATCGGTGGAAATCTCAGAGTTGTCGAAGAAATCCTCTTTAAAATCAAAAATACCTTTGTGGATGGCGCTACACTTGAAAAGGAACTCGAAATACCTCCTACAGGCTTTCCCTTCGGCACAGTCATCTCAACTGTTGCCGCATTAATGCGTGCAGGAAAAATAATGGCAAAATACAGCGGCTCGGAAAAATATTCATGGCGTGATGAGGGAGTGCCCTCTCTATTTGCCGCTGCACGGGAGTTTCGCAAAGCATCTTTTAAGGCTATAGCCAAATCACTTACCGCCCAACAGAAAAACGATATTGTTACTGCATTGCAGGAGTTAAATTGTAAAGATACTATCAAGAGAAAAATTGATTGGAACAGTAATGACTTTGACCTCGGGAATGCTGTGCGGGATTTGGCGAAATGTTACTGCGATAAAGTAGACACCTTGCGAAAATCCTTCAAGGGCTTCGATACTCTTTTCCCTGCAATAGAGAAGCAAAAGGACATACTTGCAGATTACACCGGTACTGTGAGTGAACGCAACTATATCGAAAAGGCAGAGGCATTTCTGGCGGGAAAACCCAAATTCACCACAGCAGTTAATGCTATTGAAAAAGTGGAAAAGTTCATCGGCAATAATTTACCTAAGGTGCAGCAGTGGCATGATTTCTGTACCGATGTTAATGATGAATTTACCAAAGCTGCTTCCACGAATGCCACTATTACTCCATTGTGCAGGGACTTTCATGCCGGTTACCGAAGCGATGTGGTGAAGAACTTTGCATCATTACAGCAGACCGTTCAAAAAGTCAAAGATGAATATTATACGTTAATGAAAAATGCCGCTTCTGATATGGCTACAAAATATATTCAATTGAAAAAGAATGCCGAAGCGGTGCTTGAAGAAATAAATTCATTACCTGCGGGATTGAACACTTCTATAGCACAAGAAGTAAACTCAATTGTGCACTATGCAGAGCAGCGAATACAAAAAGAGGTAGAAATAGATTTTGATGTCAAAGAGAAACATTCCCACTTCACCTATTCGGAAATGCTTTCGTTTATCGAGTTATATAACAAAAAAAATGTCGAGTTAGAAATAGCCAAAGCAAGCCTCCAAAGAGAAAGACCGCCTGCTCCGGAACCTGGAACTCCCCTGCCCGCACGATCGGTCAAAACATTTTCTTCTAAAATTCCCGGCTCAATCTTAAAAGTAGGTGAATATAAACAATGGTTGCATCAGGAATTACAAAAACTGGCAGAAGCCAATGACGATGATACTATTAAGCTAAATAAGGATTAAAGAATAAGAATGAAATTAGCAGAGCATACCGAGAAAATCCGGCAACTCATTGATAAAGCCTTTCGCAACCGTATGGGACGCATGGGCATTGCTGCCGCCAATCCTCAGCCTATTGACAACATACCTGCAGAATACAGGGAAGATAGAAAACGAATGGAATATATCCATGAGATATTCATAGAAGAAACCGGATCCTTAGAGGGGGCTTATGAAAAACTGATTGAGGAATGTACCTTCACCCTCTTTAACCGTCTTGCTGCGCTCAAGGTGATGGAGGCACATACGCTGCACCCAGAAATAATAACCCGGCGGACCCAGCACGGCGATCGCTCCTTTACCCATTTCCTCTGGCTTGAACAAAATCCTCAAGGTCGAGATTTAGAGCAGGAGGGGCTTGTCCAATTCCTCGAAAGTCAGCTCTCTGCCCTTTCCGATGATATACCTCTTTTTAGCCCTCACTATCTGTTCCATCTTCTTCCTACCGCCATTGAGCTTAATGGCATTATCAACGCCTTTAACCAGATAGAGAACGACACACAGATAGATCCTGATATTTGGAAAAGTGATGATGTGCTGGGCTGGTTGTATGAGAGCTACAACAATTATAAGAAAGCTACCCATAAGGAGAGTAAGGAGAAAACAGAATACAATAAGGTCAGTATCCAGAGCCAGGTTTATACCCCACGTTGGGTGGTTAAATTCTTAGTGGATAATAGCCTTGGCAAGCTTTACCTGGAAATGTATCCGGATTCGGAGATTATACACAAATACAAAATTGCCAATGCTCCAAAAACACAGATACGGCACCGAAAACCACTGACCGAGATCCGGTTAATTGACCTTGCGAATGGCTCTGGAAATTTTCTGCTGTATGGATTTGATCTGTTTTATGATTTATACATAGACCAGATTGAAAATTACGGTGTAGATTATAATGAGAATGAAATACCGGAGCTGATTATCCATCACAACCTGCATGGTATAGACCTTGATGACCGAGCTGTGCAGTTGGCACAGCTCGGGTTGTACATAAAGGTGAAACGTAGGAAGCGTTCGGCCAAAATTGACCATTTTAATGTTGTTAGTTCCGATTTCTTCTTGCCGGAATATGAAAAGGTAAAACATCTCTTCGATAACGGCGGAAAGATTGAACCTGAATTGGAGAAGATTATTGTTGAGCTATGGGGGGATTTACAGCAGGCATATAAATTTGGGTCGCTGCTACGACTAGGGGAAAAATTTAGCAGCCGGCTAAATGAATTGGTGCAAAAGCATAGCGGGCCGGAAACTCTCTTCGGACCTGGAATATTAGCTGATTATGAAGAATTCAGAAACACCTTTTTTGATAATCTGCAAAAAGCCGTTGCCCATAATGCGGAAAGGCAGGGGCGCTCTTTCTTGAATACAAAGACCGGTGATGCGATAATATTTTTGCGATTGATGACACAGAAATATGATGTGGCGGTGGCCAATCCGCCGTATACGGATAGTGCGGATTACGGACTGGAGTTGAAAAAGTTTATAGAACTGAATTATAAGAAGCCACACAAGTTTAATACCAATTTATATGCGACGTTTATTAAGAGGTGTTGGGAATTGACAGGGGTTAATGGAAAAATAGCAATGATCCACCCACGAACATTTATGTATATAAAAACATTCGAAGATGTGCGAAAATTTATTCTGGGGGAAATGCACATAAATGTACTTGCAGAGCTAGGATGTGGAGGAGTATTCGAAATTTCAAATGTAGCTGTTGATGCCGTAATGTATATCTTTGATAAAGGAAAATCAATTTCAGAGGGCACATATTTTGACCTGAAGTTTTACCACAATTATACAAAGAAGGGTTTGATTTTTAACAAAATTTACAAAAACTATTTGAATTCTAATAAGGATAAACACGTTTTTGTACTAAATCAATCCAAACTCAAAATTATTGAAGGTTGGCCGTTTATTTATTGGATTAGTGATGGGTTTCGGGAGAAGTTTAGAGAGAAAACTTTAAATGAATTATTTAATCCCGCACAAGGTGTAGCAACAACAGACAATAATAGATTTTTAAGATTTTGGTGGGAAGTTGACAATAATATTATTTCCAACGATTATAAAACAGATAATCGTAGATGGATTTATTATGCAAAAGGAGGCCCCTTTAATAAATGGTATGGTAATTTATGGGTTGTTTTAGATTGGGGGCAAAGTGGACAGGAGCTTAAAAAAGCCGGAGCTGTTTTAAGAAATAGTAATTTTTATTTTCAAGAAGGTATAACATATTCTGCGAGCGGTTCAAAAGGCGGTTCTTTTAGATATTTGCCTGCCAACTGCATTTTTGATACTGGTGGATCTTGTATTTTTTTGAAGAAGGAATACAAGAACCTCTATTATCTTATCGCTTTTTTAAACTCGCAATTATCAAGTTATGTCATTGGCTGCTTAAACCCTACTGTGAATATGCAAGTTGGTGATTTGCAAAGAATTCCAATAGTCAAGCCATCAAAAAGTCTTGAAACATTAATATCTGCTTTATCATTACAAAATGTCGACATTAAAAAACATCTTTGCTCTTACCAGATTGTTGAAACAACCTTTAACAAGGTACCCCTTACTGCCTTATTAAAATATATTTTGAAAGAAAAGCTTTTAGCATACTTCAATTACGAAAACGCCCAACTCACCCTCATTCTCCTCAACGAAGCTATCATTAACAATCTCATCTTCGAAGTTTACTCTCTTAGCCCCGAAGACCGCCAGCAAGTTGAAGCCAAAATGGGAAAACCGGTTGGTGAACTGCCGATAAGTGCTGAATTACGAATAACAAATAACAAATGGGAAGAAATTAAGACAGAATTAGGAATCACAAAAGAGCAGGAAGCGTTTGTCGATAATTTATCTACTGAAAAATTTGAAGAGGATAACATCAGGAAAATAAAAGATGGATTCCCCACCCTCTATCAATCAAATAACGACCTCGAAGAATTCTGTATACGCCACCAGGTCAATCCGATAAATGTCTGGTACTGGTTCCGGGAAAGTAAAGTCCTTCCTCCAGCCCATGCCAAAGAAATCGCCATGGAATTTATTGCTGATGCCTGCCGCACGGTTCTTATGGAGGATGAGGATGGCATTATTCCTTTAACCGGTCTTCCCGGAGAACCACGGCTATTAGACAGATTAGAGCAACACTGCCTTAACCAGGGTTTCACCTTTGCGCAGTTTATGCAACTTGACGGCCTGCTCGGAAAACCGATCAATGAGTATCTCGAACATCACTTTTTCAAAAATTTCAGCGATCACCTTAATCTCTTTATGTATCTGCCAAAAACACCCTTTATCTGGCATCTATCAAGTGGCGAGCAGCAGGGCTTTGAGGCCTATATCATAATTTACAAGTGGAATCGTGATAGCCTTTTCAAGCTTAAAACGCACTACTTGAGCAAACGAGTGGAAAGTCTTAACTATCGTCATATACAGCTTGCAGAGAGCAACACCGCGCAAGCCCAAAATGAGAAGGAAACTATTCGTCTGCAACTGCAGGAGATAGCTGAATTTACCGGAAAAATAGATGAACTGATAGCGGAGGGCTATAATCCTGAATTGGATGATGGCGTAGGGAAGAATATCGCGCCTTTACAAAAAAAGGGGCTGCTGCGCTGCGAAGTGCTTAATGAAAAACAATTGGAGAAATATTTACATGCGGACTGGTAAAAGGATTATGGACAATGAAATCACAAATATAACGACCAACCTGAATAATGTAATTAAGGATTAATAATGGCGAAACCGATACACTATCATCTGGGGAATTTTCCTCCGAAAGAAATTGAGTGGGAACAACTGATTCCACTTTTAGGCCCTGCTAACGCGGCGGTTGCCCGTTATGACGGCACGCTTGCGGCAGTGGTAAATCCTGCAGTAATGATGAGCCCATTGACCACTCAAGAAGCGGTGCTCTCTTCACGGATAGAGGGCACCCAAGCAACTATGGCTGAGGTGCTGGAGTTTGAGGCGAAAAGTGGTAAAACAGAATATTCTGAGCAAAAAAAGGGGGATATCAATGAAATCCTTAATTATCGAAAAGCGCTTCGCCATGCAGAGGAAATGCTTAAAACTCTTCCTCTTTGTTTACGGATTATTCGGGAAGCACATGCAATTCTTCTTGATAATGTAAGAGGTGAGGGTAAATCTCCAGGGGAATTTCGCACAATTCCAAATTGGATAGGCCCGGCAGGATGTACGATAGATGAGGCAACCTATGTCCCGATTGATGCGGGCACGTTGACGAATGCACTTAGTGTTTGGGAGCGCTATCTCCATGAAGATGCACCCGACCGTCTGGTGCAATTAGCAGTGCTTCATGCTGAGTTTGAAGCCCTGCATCCATTTCTTGATGGCAATGGCCGCCTTGGCAGAATGATTGTACCCCTGTTCATATGGCAGACCGGACTCATCAGATGTCCCATGTTTTACATAAGTTCCTTCCTTGAAGCCAACAGGGAGGAATATTACGAGCGCCTACTGGCAGTCTCCCGCGATGGAAACTGGACCGGGTGGTGCCGATTTTTTTTGCAAGCTATCAAAACCCAGGCAGAAGATAATCTGGCAAAAACAACCCTCATATTAGACCTCTATAGTGATATGCAAAAGAGGATAGCCGCGATGACTCGCTCTCCCTATGCGGTGCACGCCCTTGATTGGATTTTTTCGACACCGATATTTAAATCAACCGATTTTGGGAGCCATGCGCATATACCTCCTGCGACAGCCCGCAGGATTTTATCGATTTTGCGAAAAGAGGGTATTGTTGGTAAGCTTGAAGAAGGTTCTGGACAAAAGGCACCAATCTTGGTATTTTCGAAACTGTTAAACGTCGCAGAGGGACGAGATGTCTTCTAAAAATGGTGGGAGAAATAGTTAAATAGATGCTCACTTTTAATGAATATGTGAGCGACAATGTAGTTTGATGCTCATAAGTGAGCGACAAATGACTGTAAGGCATTGTGGAGAAATAAATGATTGACCAATGGTTTACCCAAGATATAAGATTTCAGCTTACCTATGGTAATCGAATTATTTTTCTTGACCCGACTGGCCAATGCGGGTTTTTATTGCCCTTGCTTACCGCGCCGGAGTATAAGATCCTTAAGACAGACAGCTTCCTTACCGAACAGTGGCAAACAGTAAAAGAAGAACTTTATCTGCGTCACGAGATAGAAACTGCGTACAAAGAAGATGCCGTTGTTATTTATGTCACAAGAGAAAAAAGTAAACTCAGTTTTTTATTCGATTATTGTTTTACCCATGGATTTTTGGATTTAAGCAAGCCTGCCGAATGGCTGAAACAGAAATTATTCGCTCATACAGGCCTTCAAGTGCACATGGAAAATCCGTTGCTGTTGACTGCTGCCAAGCTTGGAATTGGAAAAAATCTTTCATGGTGGAAAAAGATACTCCAAAATCTTGAAGAACTTTTCAATATCGAAGAGGAATTATTACCATTTCTTGATTCACCGGAATCCTATCTCAAAACAAAAGATGCGGACATCCGCAGACTGTTTGAAGAAAAGATTTTTGAGATTTTAGGAGAGCCATATATTGCCAAACCTCCTCAAACGCTTGCCGAAGAGGTTGTTAAGCGGTTATTTGATGGGCTGGTGTCAAATGAGGTGCCTGCGCTACTGCTTAAGGTCTATTACCGCTGGGCAGATAGCGAAAATTACAAACATTCCCTCACGCACTACATTGCCTCATATAAAGTTGACGAATCATGTGATCCATGGAAAGCGCACTCCGATCATTGCTTTCAGGCAATCGATAGTAAGGCATTACGGGAACTCACCGCGCATTATCACAATAAAACTTTTGTCACTGATAAGCTGAATAAAATGAAGAAAAGAGCGAACAGTACAAAAGTAAAAAGGTTTATTCCTTCATGGTGGCAGGATCTCTATACCCTCTACGAGTTTGATAATTCGTCATTGACAACGTGTGACAGTTTCAATAAAGTAATCGAGTTTTATACTGGTTCTTTTTCAAAAGTAGACAGGGCAATTCGGCATTTATATACGGCCTTCATACAGGAAGAAGAGATAATCCGGCCATTGCAGGAACATTATGAGAGCCTTAATAATGAATTGCTACAGCGATGGTTCGCTTATGAAACAGAATACAAACAAGACCAACAGGGTTATTTGGTAAAGCTTTTTAAAAAGGCAAAGCCCGGCATTGCTGTTATTGTTGGTGACGGCATACGCTACGAAATAGCCGACGCTGTTGCCACAGCCCTTCCAAAGCACGTAAGTACTGAGAAACAGATAATGCGTGCCGGAATACCATCGGAAACAGAGCATAACATGAGCGCTCTTTATACTGAAAATAGTGAGAGTATACCATTGCACAAGGACCGGGAGAAGAAACTTAAAGGAGCAACGGACAAGTCAATCAAATTTCTGGATCTGGAAGCCTTGAATTACAGTGTCAAACGAGATCTTTTGGTGCTCACTTACAAAGATATAGATGATACGAGTGAGAAATTACAACAGGGGGCTTTGAAGCTTTTTGAAGAATTCGAGCAGGTTCTAAAAGACAAAATCTTGCTCCTGATTAAAATGGGTTATAAGGAAGTCCATTTGGTTACAGACCATGGCTTTGTACTTACCGGCTTATTGGATGAATCCGATAAAATAGAGCCTTCTGTGAAGGGGAAAAAGGAAGTGCATGAACGCTTCATTCGGTGCGAAGATAAACAAAACAATAAAGACTTGATAGAATTTAAGGAAAAGTATGACGGTTTCAATTATGTATATGTGGCAAGGAACCACAGGCCATTTAAGTCAAAGGGCGTATACGGCTATGCACACGGTGGATTTACTCCACAGGAAGTAATCTTGCCTGCTTTCATCTTTCGTAAAATGAAAAGGTCAATCCCAGCCCTGCACGTGTCAATTATCAACAAAAGCGATTTAGGAACCGTCACCGGGGATAATTTCAGCATTAAACTACAAGCCGCATCATCGGCACAAACACTTTTTCCCTTAAAGCGAAGAGTGAAAATTATGTTATTTGCCGGCAATAAGACTATAAGTTACAGCAATATTCTTACTATGGAAGCGGGAGAGACGATGGCGCTCGAATTTTCATTAAGCGGCCATTCCCCCGTTAAAGCAGTCCTTCTTGATGCTGAGTCACAGGAGCACATAGAAAGTGTTTCAATTGAAAAATCCAATGTCCGCGATACAGGCGGCTTGCTATAAAAGAGGTAACCTATGGTACTAGATAATATTGATAAAAAAGCTCTGGAACATTTTCGCGGGTATGTGGTACGCAAAGACCTTGCCCCCATGATTAAGGGCGGGGCAAATGTACCGGCTTTCGTGCTGGAATACCTGCTGGCAAATACGTGCAGCACCGATGACGAAAACAAAATCAATGAGGGAATAGCAAATGTAAAACAGATTCTGCATGACCACTATGTTAATCCAGAAGAATGCAATCTTATTCAATCAAAATTGCGGGAAAAAGGCCGCTATAAAATTATTGATAAAATATTTGTCGATCTTGATGCACAGAAAGACCGTTATTGGGCTACTATCAGTAACAGCAATATAAAAAAAGCAAATATCAGCGATGAATTGGTAAGAAGACATGAAAAATTGCTCTTAGGCGGGATATGGGCCATTATTCAAATGGAATACGACCCGATGATAACAATAGGGAAAACAGTATATCCGTTTGTGGTCCGCGAGATCAATCCCATACAACTATCAAGCTTTGATGGGCAAAAAGTAACCAGTAAACGTAATGAATTCACGAAAGAAGAATGGACGACCCTTATATTGCGCAGTGCTGGTTATGAGCCGAGTAGCGAAGGCATAGACGCAAGAAAGCAAATGCTTCTTCTCATGCGCCTATTGCCGCTTGTAGAGGCAAATTTTAATATGGTGGAGCTCGGCCCCCGTTCTTCCGGTAAATCATATATCTATAAAGAAATTACACCTTATGCTCTGCTGATATCAGGTGGACAGGGTACAGTGCCAAGACTATTTGTAAATAATACAACCGGCCGGGTAGGCTCCGTTGGCGAATGGGATGCAATATGTTTTGATGAAAGCACAGATAAATTGTTTAAAGACAGAGACGCTATACCATTGATGAAAGATTATATGGAATCAGGGTCTTTCTCCAGAGCGGGCAAAGGTGGTGAATTGACCGGAAATGCATCAATTATTTACAACGGCAATATTAACCAGCCTATCGAGACGGTGCTTCAGACATCGCATCTTTTTAGCCCTCTTTCAGACGAAGTAAATCATGACACGGCGTTTCTGGATCGTATCAACTTATTTCTACCGGGATGGGAAATCACCAAATTCAGTCCAAAGAATTTTACGAGTCATTTCGGCTTTAGCACAGATTTCTTCTCGGAGATCCTAAAATACCAGCGTAAAACAACGCACTATGATGTTTTGGATAAATTTTTCTCTTTGGGACACCATCTAAAACAAAGAGATTCTAAATCTGTACGTAAAATCGTCTCCGGCTTTATCAAGCTGTTGCATCCTGACGGCAATGTAACCAAAGATGATATCAGAGAATATATGGTTGCTGCATTCGAAATGCGAAGGCGGGTTAAAGAACAACTTAAAAGAATTGGGGGCATGGAATTTTGGGATACAAATTTTTCATATATCGACAAAGGAACACAAGAAGAGATATTTGTGGGATTACCAGAAGAACGGGGAAATGATCTTATTGAAAAGAACCCTTTGCCACCGGGCATTTGTTATACAGCAACCAGTGATGGTGATAACGGATCACTGGTAAAAATCGAAGCGGTCTCATTAAAGGGTACAGGGAAATTAACTATAACTGGAACAAACAATCAAGCAGTCAAAGAAAACGTAAAAAATACCTACAATTACTTGAGAGCCAATGAGAAGAGTATCCTCAGCGAACAGCACACTCTAAAAAGCATTGATATAAATATTCAAATCACCAATCTCCTCGGTGCATACGTCATTGAAGGAATTGGCGCTGCGGTGTTTGTTGCGATTATTTCGGCCATCTATAACAAAAATATGAAACCTGGTTTAGGAGTACTCGGAAATATATCAATTGGAGGGGCTATCGAAAGAGCTTACCATTTTCCGGAAAAACTATCCTTGTTATCTGATAATGGCGCAAAGACTGTGCTGGTGCCCATAGAAAACCTGAATGAGATGACGACTCTTCCAGCAAATATTTTAGAGAAAACGGATATCCCACTTTATAGTAATAGCCAAATGCTGCTTCAAAAAGCGGTTGTAGGGTAAAGAATCTGGTAGGCTTCGCCATAAAGGCAGCTCCCTGTGTGGTCAAAATATTCAAAACAGTATAAATGCTTAATTATCAAGTTCTCATAGTGACAGTTCTCATAATAAAAATCACGCAAATATTTCATCCGTCATCAATTACATCAATTTAAAGCTCTTGACCCATGGGATCTCCTTAACAAACCAGCTGGCAAATTTCCTGCCCTTCTTCCTTTGCTGCACTCATTAAAATTGTTCCCAAAACCTTTTCAACGTCCGCTATTACCAGCAAACACCCCGTTAATGCCGATACATGTGCTTTTGAAGCATAGCTTTCAATATATCTATAGGCATTACCCAGATATTTATCTCCGTCTTTTCCTACGATTAGGTTACCCCTGAACTTGGCGCGGCTATCACAGGAAATAGTTCCTGAAGGGCCGACATAAATTCATTAAGCTGTAATTCAGGCCGATAGTACGGGCTCTCTCTCAATCGGATCATACCCAGACGGTCAAGGGAGGAAAAATGTTCCGAGACCAGGCATCCTGCTTCCAAAACATAAGGATGGTCCCCATGTTGATTTCTCAATTCAAGCGCATATCTCCACTCCGCCTCTCCCGTGGTTGCAAGGATGGTATATAAGTCCAAAGCATGGTAGGAGCCAAATTCTTTATTGGCATCATCGAGCCTGTCCCTGAACGCGAAGAGCTTCATCATCAAAAACGTGAATGGATGAGGTAAAAATATCTCTGCCTTTCCGGGATTGCCTGAACTGAGCGTCCCCACCAGCGTTATCGGTAGCAGGCCTTCCTCCAAGGTAATAGCTTCGTCCACAGGATGAGCGTGAACCCCAACAGAAGGATTTGGCCGTGCACGGCGAACGTCTGCTTTCACCTGTGTGCCTTGAAAACAGGTTTGGGGACCGGTAAGAATGTCTATCTTTATGTTCCCCACATCAATGCCTTCTGACCCTGGTTTTACAAACTGGTATTTTTCAGCACCGGGAACGGCCTGATAGCCCAACCTGATAAGGGCTTCTGCCAAGGGTTTCAATTTCGCTGATTCGATGAGCAGCTCAGGACGAAGAAACAAGTCGAGGTCGTTAGTGGAACGTGGTTCTGGCCATTCGTTCAAAAGTGTGCGTATACTCAACCGCTGCACGTGGGCGGTCTTAAGATAAATACCAAAGCCCCCGCCAATGATGAGTTTGATGTCCGTACCCTCTATCTCAAGGAGCAGATCGAGCAGCGATGTCCGGAGATCGGGTAGTGTAATCATGGGTGCACTGTCTTAAAATTGTTCATGATGAATGATCTCACCTGTTCGGCGGTCTCTTGGTCGCGCTTATCCCCGGCCGTTAATTCAAGG
>JBLIRR010000075.1:0-14017 GCA_049472395.1 bacterium
TCCCCTGATTTCATCATGGTTGTGGATCAGAGCGGTACCATTCACTATATTAATCGCATTTTGGCGGACCTTACCATAGAAGAAATGATTGGAAAGCCTCTGTATAACTTTCAACCGCCTGAGTCACGTGATAAATACAAGGCTCTGCTTGCACAGGTCTTTCAGGGCGGAAAGATGCAAACAATCGAAGTGCCCGTCACCGGACCGGACGGGATCATTACCTGGTATGAGACCGGTATCGTTCCTATCAAGGATAATGAAAAGGTTGTCTCCGCCATGTTATTTACTAAAGATATAACCGGTCGCAAGGAGGCACAGAAGGAATTTGACAATACTATTGCACATTTAAAGAAGCAGCTGCAGAGGTTCAAAAGCAATGATTAATTTTCCCATTGAAAGGGAGAAGGAGGGGGTGAGAAATGGGGGGGAAGGATTCTGAAAACAAACAAAAACCTGGTATTCTTCGTCAAAGGGCTGAAGAGAGACTTCGGTTACACAAGGGCGCGCAGAGCAGAGCCTATGAAGCAGATACCCAACGATTGATCCAGGAGTTGCAGGTTCATCAAATAGAGCTCCAGATGCAGAATGAAGAGCTTCAGCGTATACAGCTAGAACTGGAAAAGTCACGCCAAAAATATTTTGATTTATTTGACCTTGCCCCTTTAGGGTATTTAATATGTAATAGATACGCAATTATTCAAGAGGCCAATCTAACCGCTGCCACCATGCTGGGAGTGAAAAGGGGCCGGTTGCTGAAGCAGCCTCTATCAAAGTATATTATCAGCAAGGACCAGGATATCTTTTATTTACACATAAAGAATCTTACAAAAGAACAAATCCAGCAGAATTGCGAACTGAGGATGTTAAAGAAAAAGGGTCTTCAATTCTATGCACACTTAGAGAGCCGCCCCATAAATGATGATCAAGGCGCTATGGACCAATTTCGGGTACTACTTATTGATGTTACGGACCGAAAGGAATCTGAAGAAAGAATTGAAAAAATGGTTGATGAACGGACCAAAGAACTAGTAAAAACTCAGGTCGAATTAGAAAAGGCAAAGCGGCTCTCTGACATAGGCCTTCTTGCTGCAACCGTTGCCCATGAGCTTCGCAATCCTTTAGGAGTTATCAAAATAGCCTCGTATAACATACGAAAGAAAATACATAATCCATTATTAGATAAACATCTTGATAATATAGAGCAGAAAATATCAGAAAGCGATCAGATTATAAATAATCTTTTGGGTTATTCGCGTATCACAATGCCACATTACCAAACAATAAATATCAAAGACATTCTGGATGAGTGTATCAGGAATAAAAACAACCTCTGCTCTGGGAGACAGATTGCTATTGTTAAGGAATATACTGCCATAAAAAATATAGTTATCGAGGCGGACCCTTATCAGCTCAAGGAGATTATTAATAATATTTTAGATAACGCATGCCAATCTTTCGCCGCTAATAAAAAAGGTATGATTGAAATAAAGGCTCACCTCGTTGATAACAAAAGTATCAGGATAAGCTGCACAGACAATGGTGGTGGGATAGACAATGAATATCTGGAAAAAGTATTTGAACCTTTTTTTACTCTAAAATCAAAGGGCACAGGATTAGGCCTTGCTATTTGCAGGCAGTTAGCCTCCATTCACGGTGGGACAATAGACATCAAGAGTGAAAAAGGGAAAGGAACAACTGTTGCAGTGAATTTACCTACGAAAAAAGAGTGATCTTGCATCACACATTCTTCTATTTACCCACATCCTTCAGCAAATTGAACTTCTTGTTGTGTTCCCGAAGCCCCTTCGGTAGCGGTTCCAGCGGCTCTCCCTGACTTTAACGATGCTGACAAGCGGGTTACAGGAATTGATCAGATATAGTCGCATAGCATATAGTCACTCATGGCTGCGGAGTTCCTTCTCTCCTGCTTTTGCTCACTGCTGTTTTTTTATGCATGGATTATCGTAATTCCTCAAAACTTGCATGTTTGCTTTTACGTCCTCTATCACCCTATCATTTTTATACTCATCTGATTTTATATTTCGCTTTTTCTGGAATATTGGATACGTCCGGTGGATAGATGTATCGAGGATCAAGGTCCTTGACAAAAAACATATAATTTAGAGGCAAATCTGCCGATTTCCATCCGATCTCCGTACTCTCAAGGCCGCCTATCATGTTGATTACATGATTATAACCTGCCTTGACTACATCATCTGCAGCCTTCGCACTCAGTCTGGAATCTCTTCCGTAGACAATAATTCTGTCATTGGTGGATGTAACCAATTGTTTTACATATTTTAGAAAATCGGGATTTTTTACAAGTGGGTAATGATTAATGTGAGACTTATGCATTGCACCGGGGGCATACTCAAACTCTTGATCCATGAGTATAAAATTTTTACTCAAAAAACAATATGGAATGTTATAGGCCCGTGGAATATAGCCCATAAATTGAAACTCTTGTTGGGTTCTGACATCAATTAAGAAAATTTTTACATTCTCATATTCCGATTCAGCAATGACACTAAAATTCAGCATTTCAAATACATTATGAACAGTCACATTTTCAGCAAATTTTGCATCATATGCCCAAACAGGATTTAAAGTAAAGGCTAAGCCTATGAATAAAAATAAAACAATTATAAATCTCCGCCTATTATTTATTGCCATCATTTTAAACACTCCTTTCTTCATTACTTAAAATCAATGATTTTAATTATTTTATAAAATATTCTTTAAAAAATGAGAAATAATTATAAAATAGCTTATCTATTATATTCTCTATTTTTGTTTAATCATTATGTTTTCCTCCTTATAATGTATGTATCGGGCGGCTCGACAAGATCACCGGCCAAAACCGAGTATAAAACAGTAAGTTATCTCAAATAAACAAGTAATCTGACCACAACCGATTATGGAAAAAAATCGGCCTGCGGTTTCTGCACAGTGAAGCGCATTGATAGTCGTCATTATGGCTTTTTTTTAGAAAAAGAGCAACAATTATAAAAATAAAAAGGAAATAGTAAATATGCGTTAGGTTCTTTGTCCGTGATGACCTGGGAAGGAAGGTCGTCAACAGCCTAAATTTCTTATGGCATTCTTCACGTCCGGAACTAATGCGGCTGACACACTGAGAGACCTAATCCCGGTTCTCAGCAATCTGGGGATAACATCGATCCGGCCCGCAAGCTCCCCACAAAGAGACACTGGAGTGTCACCGGATTCCCTGACCACCAATTCGATGAGCCGTAAGATAGTCGGATGCTCATCAATGAAGTACTCAGTAACCAGAGGATTCTCTCGCCCAGCGGCCATTGTGTATTGAGTGAGGTCATTAGAGCCGATGCTGAAAAAGTCCACATGCTTCTTCAGAGAAGGGATTGACAATGCCGCTGCCGGTGTCTCGATCATCGCACCGATACGTGGCAACTCGCGAATACCCATCTCAGCGGCCAATCTATAGAAAAGGTCTGTGACTTGGGCAACATCGCTCTCCTTCGTCACCATAGGTATCAGAACCCCAATGCGGAATTGCTGAGACACTTTCAACAAAGCCCTTATCTGCGCCTTTAAAAGGTCAGGATATGCGTGCAGCACTCGCACGCCACGCCGTCCCAGAAAAGGATCGGGTTCAGGTGGCAGATGGAGATAGATCGGATTCTTGTCGGCACCAATGTCGAGAAGACGAACGTCGATATGCCTTCCTCGTGCAAGGTAAAGGCTGCCAAGAAGAAACCCCGCAAATTCTTCGTCTGATGGAAAATGCTTAGCTGACAGAAAGAATGGTTCTGTTCGAAACAACCCGATCCCATCAGCGCCCCGTTCCATCGCAAGCTTTACATCCTCGCGACTGCGGACGTTGGCCATGACAGAGACCTCAATTCCATCCAAAGTAACCGCATGCTCGATGGCGCTAACTTGTACCATCGTTTCCTTGCGCTTTCGCACATCGTCAAGAGATCTTTCGTACCTTTGCAGGGCTTGAGAGTTAGGGTTGATCACCGCCGTTCCCTCGGTCCCATTCACCAGCACAACACTTCCCGTGTGAATAGTTTCAAGTAGCCCAGGAATCCCACCCACACAGGGAATGCCTAGCTCGCGAGCAAGAAGAGCTGCATGCGCTGCGGGGCCAGCGAACTCTGCAAGTACAGCGGCGGTTGACGAACGTGAGAGAAACACTGTGTCCGAAGGGAGTAACCGACGCGCGACGAGGACAGTGTTTGCAGGCAGATTCTCGAGGCTGTGTGCGTGAATTCCTGCTAACGAAAGTAATAACCTACGAGATAAATCGTCGATGTCATCTCCACGCTCACAGAGCACTTCATTATTCATGTCTCTGAATCTGCGGGCTAGCAGTCTGAATACAATTCTGACTCCCTGCTCGGCATTTATAAGCTCTGCTTCTATAATCTTTTTCAGTTCCTCAACAACAGTGGAATCAAGCAGAATAGCTTCTTGAGCGAGAAAGATATCTGCCGACTGCTCGCCTAACTTACTCTCAATCTGCTTCGCATCGATAGTCAAGCTCTGTCGTACATCGTCGATTGCCTTCTCAATTCTGGACTTCTCTTCACCGATTTGCGCGCGGTCTATTACATAAAGTTGGGAATCTCGCTGAAGCACGTCTCTGTAAACAAATGCCTTCCCTTTAGCAAGCCCTGGTGAGACTCCCTTCCCCACCAGTGTAAACATCTTGTCTTTTGCCAACTCAGTCTTCATCCGTCGAATTCCTTTGGTCACTTAGCGTGAAGCTAGATGGCAGAAATCGCTAAAAAAACAGATAATTATTTATATCCATCAATGTATTATAGCACAATAAAGCATGTAAGCAAAATCGGGCTGCGGTTCTATCCGATGCCAGCTAGAAGCGTCGGTTACCCGATGTCTCCCTTAAAGATCCATACTTGCAGAACTACTCCTTACGGTTCCTCGGTATACAGTCCGCTTTCGGCCTAGCTTACTTACAGTTACTATGACTAATTGCCCGAAAACCGTCAGCGCACAAGCTACCCTAACGGCTATCTCACTGATAGCCTATTACGCATTCTGTGAAGTTGCGTTGATATGATTTGTGGTCCCGGTGTTCTTCACATATTTCCCTTCAATAGTTCGTTACACCCGGCTTCACCTTCCCTTCAGTGAGTCCCTTGGGTCTCTGTTCTTCACCTATCCGGTCAGAATATTCTTCACCATTGGTACTATGTTCCGCTACGACTGCCAAAAGCTCTTCTCGGGCTCCTTCTCTTCTCGCTTTCGTCCCCCGATACCTGGACCGCTTCTTTACATTTGTGTTCCATTTTATGGCTCACTGATCAGGAGAAGCCGCCTTTACAATGCCAGGGCATTGAGGCCATCCCGGTGCCCCTTTAAGCATCCGGCTATTTCTATCCAAGAAACAATAGGCTCTCCCAAGTTCCCAAGCTACTCCACCACCTTAAATACATGCTCCGTTCGCAGATCCCGGTGGTGTCCTGAATTCATCGTCATTACCTACCCAGGACTGCTGCCTACTGTTCGCTCAATAACATCGGCTTTCTCCCACCAATTATGAAGGGATTATCCTTATGACCACAACTATACATATTTCGGGGCTCAATAGCGCGGCTTACATTCTTGCTCCATCTAGCGCCGCACTCCCATTATTGGATTTGTTCGTAGATTTCACTACTGCCCTGTCGACTACACTTTGGGCAGGTGAGATTTTCCCGAATTTAAAATCTGAATCACCCACTGGGTATAATTATCTAATTTCATAGAACAATCGTCTAATCCTAAAGATTTGGATTTAACTTAACACATTGAGCGATTTGGACGCTTTTTTAAAAAATTACAGATTGATCGGATATCAGATTTTCAATCTTTTCATTCCACCATCTCTCAAGTGAAGTTTTAATATATTGAGCTGTTTTTATAAAATCTGGCGCTTCAGATATTTTGAATACAGCTAAGATACAGTCTCCTATTCCTTTTACCATTTCACCTTCACACGCTGAAATCACATCCTCTGCTACAGTGTAATAATCATTCATCGTGTTGAATAATTGTTCTGGCGGAATTCCTGATGAATACCTACAAAAACCTTTTTTCTAATCTTGCAAAAATAATTAAATTCGGTTCTAATTCTATTAACACCAATAATAAACGCGGAGAACAAAATGGATTTTCAATTACACAGACCCCATGGATATAGGGGAAAAGCAGATAAACACCTTAAAGATGCAATCAGAGCACTTAAATATACTCTTATAAAAGCTAGAAGGAGCCTTACTTATAATACCTTACGCCTTTCAGACAAAGAATTTGAAAATTTAGCAGCTGTCCTGGTTGAGTTTGCAGAAGATATTCATAATGATATAGGTATCTGGAAAAGTTATGAGCAATATAATCTTGAATATTTTAATACTACGCTGCCTGTTATTCTCAAGCCAAATGAGAGTAAAGAAGATAAGGAATTGCTTAAATACCGTGTGTGGCATCTTATGTGGGTTTTATGTACAGAATTCAATCCTGATATTATTCTGAAGCCAACACATAAGGATTTACTGATATTAGTAGAGCTGATTTCTGATTTTCTTCAAAGACAATTTTCTAAAATACCAAAATATTCTACAATAAAAAAATTTCTTTCTCAGCCGAATCAATATGGCTGGGATGTGAAAAGAAAACTTGTCTGGCTGGGGCGGCATTCTTATCTATTCAGGTATAATTTCAATAACTATTATGTAGATACACAGTATAATGGCAAAATAGATATTCCAATAATTGACGATTTTATTTGTCAGCAAAACACCTGCTGGTCAGGGTTAGGGGTAATTGATATCTTGGCAGCCACTCTTAATATCTCTGAACAACAGCGAGCCGATTTACGGAGCTGGTATGAAAGGCATCTTGCAGCATATAAGATCTTAGCCATTAAAGGCCCCATCATGGAAGCAATGAATATAGTCAATGAGAAACCATATATCATTAGAGCTGGCGAACATAGCAGACAATTCAGGGCTCAACAATTGGTTGTAGGAAGCTTAGTTCCATGGAATAATGAATGGTACTGGTCAGGAAATCAATCTGTTTATAAAGATACAAATGAGAAGGTGATTCAGGAATTGAAAAATCACTTTCTTCAAAAGCCTAAAATAGCATATCGTTATTGCAAACAACTTGCTCAAAGAGCCAGAGAAAGCATGGAAAAATATTATAATGAATTTGTTAAATATCATGGAGACGATCTTGTCAGCTATCCGGATGGACTTTCTATGACTGCTGATTTACAGAAAATATATCGGCTGCGATATGAATCTCAACCTAAAGAAGTTGTCTTAGATATCATGAAGAAGCATAATCTGTCTCACCCATGGCCTAATATCACATTTCCCAAAGATCTTATAGAGAGTGAGAATGGAGTTGGCGTATACTTAAATCCTGATGAGGGTCTGGAGATTATGGTAGAATTCAACAGCTTTATTAACGGACTCAAGAAAAAAGGAATTAATCTGGATGAAGATGAGGTTGAAGCTATTCAAGGATTTATTTTTTCAGATAAAATTAGCCCTAAGGTTATAAAAAAGATAGTACAAAAATATGTTGATGAATCCATTGCATCTGTATTCTATATTGATAAAAGCAACTGCAAATATTTTTTAGATTATTTATTACGCAGATATAAAGGGCATTATTATAGAAACAGGTATCCAGGTATTTCGTTTGTGTAAAAATTCTTTTTGACAAATATTTTTCAAACCGGCTCCGGAAGATCATTTATTTCTAGGAATGGCGGTAATCCCATCAAAATATGGAATTTGGGGAGAGAGTTCGGAAATATGATCACTTACGTTTAATTCCAGTTTTAATTCCTCACATAAATATTTGATTTCGTCTATTATTGCTTTATCCGGAAGAATAAAATTCCCTGTTGCACCCTGTACCTGCTTTAACCAGCTTTCATCAATCCAAAAAATATATTCTCCTTCCGGAAGCTGCCCAAGTTTTGATTTGATGGAATCTATATCACTTCCTATTGAAAGTATTTCTTCACTACTTTTAAGTCGATTAGTGCCGGGAAGTAAAGAAAAATACCATTCGTCACCTATCGGCCAACTATATAATTCATAGCCTTTCATTAAATGTGGAAGATAATCAGTTTGTATATCATTAGTCTGGGGATTATTAAGGGTAGCTGGCTGACTCTGCTTGAAATATGGCGAATCCTGTAGATGTCCCGGTGCCCAATTTACAAATCTATAAGTATTCCCGCCTGGGCTATGAGCCTGTGTTGGGCTATCCCAAATCATCCAGTCCTGCCAATTATTCCAACTTGCATTAGGATTAGGGACAAAAGAAAAAAATAGCATTGACACTGATAGAACTAATGATTTATTCTTATTCATTTCTATACTCCCAATTATATTGGGTAAGTCATTCTAATTCATTGAAATAGTATTAATAAAATCAATAAATTATAGCATAAATTAAAGAATATATAATAAAGAAGGCAGAGTCCTTATCTATCGACTCTGCCTCATTGATTATAAGCAGTAAATTTACTTGTATTTAAAGGCCTTCACGTTTATAAGGAACAGAAGAAGTATCATACATTTTCAGTGGGGGAGGAGCAGAAAAACCCACAAATGCGCTTCCTCTCGACGGAGAGATGAATGATGCAGTGACATAAGGCGAGGAACTCTGAGCACTCCCTAAATTAATTTCACCTACATACAATCCACCCTCTATATTAATTTCACTAATATGGACTACAGGCCCAGACATAAGCATAGGAGATTGTATCGGGGGTGGGTAGCTTCTACCATAACCTCCATAAAATCCATATCCATAGGAAGGATAAGGGCTATACCCGCCATATCCATATAAAGAAGTGTAAGGGCTATACCCAATATACCCACCATACCCATATAAAGAAGGAACGCCATATTCTTCTAAGACAGGCATATCATATCCTCCCGCATACATTCGAATAAGAAGATCTATGTTCGCAGTCATGGATATATCTATAGGATTTGATATATCAAAGATATTTATTTTTTCACCGATATTGTGATAGAGCTTTTCATTAACTAAATAAAGACCCATTCCACCACCATCTTCATCCCGGGGGGTGGTGTATACGTCTTCAGTCACTTTTTCAGTTTTTACTAAATAAGGATTTTCCAGATTCGATATTTTAAAAATAGTGATTTTGCTCCCCTCCCCATCGCGGGTAAGAATATACGCATAATGATCTTTTATGACTATCAATTCATGCCCCCAATTTGGAGTACCCGGTCTCCCTTTCATCTCAACAGAAGAAGATACTATTTGGGGGTGCTCAGGATTACTGACATCAATAATCTCTAAGACAGAAGATGACTCTTCATTAGACTCAAAAACATCAAGGTCTGTTTCGCCGGATGCCTGGACTACTGCAAAAAGAGTGGCTCCATCTACAACAATATTCGTTTTTCCTTCTTTTATACCGCCCAAATTACAGGTACCGCTCAAAAAGATATTCGAGGGATTTGATGTATTCACAATAAGAATTTCCTGGTTCTCCGTATCTGCGTTTATGCCAGCAAGATAAAGATAATTTGGCACAGAGACCATATCGTAAATTTGATAATTGATTGTCAACAAATTCAGTACATTTTCATTTTCATCCATCCCTTCAGGATTCGTTATATCTAAGGAATAGAGTGCTGTTTTGCCGTCGTAGCGATAAGTCACGCTCAGGTAAAGCACATTGCTTTCAACAGCCATACCACTAACAAAAAACATAGGTATCCCCTCTTCAGTGATAGGATTGGACAAGTCCAGCATGCTTACCAGTTGAGGATTCTCTTTATCAAAGACATCTACGATATATACCCGTACCATCTCATCATCAAAACCCATAGTGCCGATTATAGCAAGATTATCCCGAACAAAAATTGTATGCGGCAAATAGTCATTTATTAGCGGGCCTCCTTCAAATAGCCTGATATCGGAAATATATTCATAATCATCCTCAACGGAAGTTTGAAAAATTACTAAATCACAGGTGTATGATAGGCCTCTAAGAGGATTTGACTGAAATTGAATAAGCGAATATACATAGTCTTTATCTACAGCTAAATCCGAACAGGTCGATTTGGAACTCCATCCTCCCGTTCCTATAAAAGATGGCGAATAGATAGGCACTACCGGATAACTTCCGGGAAGCACTGGTTGATATTGAGATGTATATGTTGGGTACATTGGCGGATATTGAATGGGTGCATAATATGAATACCCTTTAGAGGTGAGGAATAGTAAAGAAAAAATAAAAAGAAAAACCATGAAAAAATTTTTATATTTATTCATAATTTTCATAATTGATCTCCACCATAATTTTGGAATAAATTATTAAAATTTATATATTTATTGCAATAATGGCGCCATGGATTCAGATTATCCATAATAAAACATAATACAATATTATAACAATAACATGTGTTTGCCTTTTCTTAACATTTCTAGTAAATTCTGAGGCGCTTTCAGAAAAATATGAAGGCGCCTCAGATACTACAAAATTTTTAAGATTATTACCATATCCAAGAATTCGGAGTGGAAGATGATAACGGCCAATTATCCCACAAAGAAGAGGATGCTTTATTCTGTGTGCCAATCCATGATGTCGTATTGTTCACGCCGGTATTTAATTGGTTTTTTCCTGAATCATTGGTTGAACCGGTGTTTTCAGGCAATGCCTCATTATTAGAGGATGTTGTACCTTGGGGGGGATATGTTACGCTCTCCCTTAAAGGCTCCATATCAGAAATGAACATTATGGAAAGTCTGGGTATAGTGCTGGACGGTTCACTGTTAATAGTAAGTGTGCCTATATGGACTCCACCCTCGATATTAATTGCACCTATCCGGATGGTAGGTTCGGGTATACCTGCTGGAGATACTGCTGTATGCATATAACTTCCATATCCGCCATATCCCCCATAAGGATAGGTGATTGCAGAAGGATATGTGCCGGAAGAAATAGTGGATATCGGGTACGAAGGAGCTAAACCGGGAGGTATTCCAAGACCGGCTAATACCGGATACGAAGTAGCTAAACCAGAGGTTATGCCAAGGCCACCAACACCATAATAACTGGGATATCCAGAAGGTTGTGGAATACTTGAATAACTCCCATAAAGGCCACTACCGTATAGGCTGCTGCCATAGATCCCGCCATACACGCCGCCATAACTACTGCCATACATTCCATACATTCCACCATAAAGCCCGCCGCCATAAAGCTGGCCACTATATGGTGCGCCATATATGCCCCCATAAAGTCCGCCACCATATATCCCACCGTAAAGGCTGCCGCCATATATCCCGCCATAACTACTGCCATACATTCCATACATCCCGCCATAAAGGCTGCTGCCATAAATTCCACCATAAATGCCAGGTCCAGGTTCCTGTATAGGGTAGTATGGGTATCCATAGGGTCCGGGACCTCCATAAATTACCGGCATACTAATTTCTGCGGTTATTACATAAGGATTTTCCTGATAATCTGACACTATTTCATCAAGACCTGCTGATCCTGGGAATGTTAAATAAAAAGTTCGCAAACCACGATCTTTCTTAATATCTTCCACGGGATAGTCGTAATCTTCTGTGGACAATGGTGGAGCGGATGCACCGTATGGTACATAGTATGATAAATTTCTCGTATTAGGGTACTCAATCTTATATACACCATATTTACGGTTTAAAGCATCCAAAGAAGGGATGCCAAACAGGGCAATATCCCCCTCAGCGCTTTGCTCAGTATGGATATTAAACAGCTCGGCCACATCAAGCTTCAGGACTAACGTAAGCATTTCAGGTGACCTTTCTCCAATTATTCCAATTGAGACAGGGTTTAGTGGGTCTGCTATCGAAACAATATTTATAGAATTTCCATCATCTACTTTGCCAACTTCAGACAATAAAAGGTAATCACCACAGATGGCTACAAAACCAGAAGCATAATATGAATACCACGAACTGTTTGAGAAAATATATTCAGAAAGATAGCTTGATACAATAGCGGGATTGCTCGAGTCGGAAACATCAATTACAAGCAGCCCATTTTCTTTATCACGCAGATACACATAACCATCCTTAACAATTATTATATTATTCTCTAGCTGCAAACCACCATAATAAGAATCAGTTAATGGATATGGGGTTTCAAGCAGGCTTACAAATTCCGGAGCGGTTGGAGTGCTGATATCAAATATCTGGAGTCCAAAACCTTTTGAGGCCGTATATAAATTATCCCCTTCTTTTACTAGTTGGCCTCCATTTCCATATGCAGTGAGTGAATTAATTTCCAAAATATCAGTAGGAGATGAAATATCAAGGACATAGATTTTTGATTCATAGATGATTGAATCACTACTAGCCATAGAAGAAACAAGAAGATAGGCAATATTATCAGAGACGAGAAGATCCACATTAGCGGGAACGCATGCAAGTTGCAATCTAGCTACGCCAATGACCTTAGCATCATGAGGATTTGCTATATCAATTGTAACAATAACCGCACTATTGTCAGGGGGAGAGGAAGAATAAGAAGTAACATCGGTCTGAGAAGGGGCATATGCTTCAATCCCTGTATCATTATTCTCAACTGTATTATTTTCAGGCTGGGAAAGGGGTAAATAAGCATCAGCCTCAGATGGATATTCATTTGCAGGCGGTTCAGGATAAGAAGCTCCATAGAAAATAATATAGGCGCGGTTATCTGTTACTTTTAGCAACTGTGGGAAAAATGTCTCGCTTTCATCTACTTTTACAGAATTAAAAATATCGATAAGGGGCATGCTTTTTGTGATTACAAGATTTTTATTGTCTTGTATTTTATAGATGGAAAAATTTACCTCTTCCGAGGTAATGGAAAAGTGCTCGGAAGTATCAAAATTAGCATCCACTTCATTTTTAAGCACGTATACGTATTCACCAGAGATAATCATATAATATTGTGGACCACCCCATAAATCCAAATCCGGACCCATGTCCATATCACCTATTAACATTGGCTCCATCGGATTAGAGAAATCTATGGCTCTGAGCATATTTTGCGAATCCGGAGATTGAGAAGAGCTGTCAGATGAAGGTGTTGTAAAAGCAGGTGGCATCATAGTCTTTGTCACTGGTATATAAAGGATATTTCCAACCGCTGTTACTCCGCCAAAATGGGTTATTACTTCCCCCTGATTCTGATCATCTATATATAATTCAGGCGTAAGCGGGGCCATCTCCATAGAGCTATCCACAGAATAATAATACTGACATTGTGCGAAATGTCCTGAAAATATTACCACAATAGCAAAAATAAAGCAGGTTAATAGCACATAAAAATTTTTCATTCTACTCTCCTAACTAACACTGGATTTTTTATTTAAGCGTTAAATAATTAAATAATGATACTCCTCAGAATTAAAATCCTTCCTAAATTTATAAGTGCCCCCTCCCTTCTTTTTTAGTATATGTGAACAATACCTTATTCCTATTTTTTGATTCCCTTTCTTTATTTATATTCTCAATCATTATACTCTAGTAATCATACTCTTTTTTTAATAAAAATATAATCCTAAGTATAAATATTATAACTCTTTTTAAAAGATAAAGCTTTTAAATTTGATTCTCACTATTTTTTCTAGGAAATAATTCTTCTATGTTGTCTATTGTCAAAATTACATCCAGCTAAAAAAATGAACTTTAATTGAGAGAATTTCAGAAAATTTATTATCGAAACGAAAAAATTTAAAGAATAAAACACACCTATATGACAAGAATAATCGCACAAAACATAAAAGAGAGCAGGACTATCAGCCAAGAACGAAGCTTATTAAGGGAATTTACTCTTTTATAATTGACTTAAGCAGCTTTTTGCCATTCGTATTTATGTTGCAGACCACCCAGTCTGGGAATAAGTATCACCTTAGCCGAGGCTGATGGCTTGTGCTGTACTTCACGACCTTTTGGTGTGTTTCTATCAAGAGATAGATGG
>JBLIRR010000076.1:0-13976 GCA_049472395.1 bacterium
ACAAATGGTAATGGTTTCGTAATAAACATAGGCTTCGTCCCCCCTTTGATGATGTATGGTTAGACCAATTGACAAAACCATACATATCTTAACGAAGCTGATTCCTTTTGTCCATAGGGGTTAGATTATATAGTGAATTTTTTTGTGACTTTTCCTTAGTATTAATCTATACTATTATTGAGGTGGTTGGCCAGTTAGTTGAACGATGAAGGGTTGAACAGCGGTGATACCCAGAGTTCTATTAATTGACTCAATCACCTCTATTCTCACATACACCTTTTATATCAAAAACTTGAACATCGAGTTATAGTAAGCAGTTACTTTCGATCAAAGGTATAGGTATTGTGAGTGCTGCAAGGATCATAAAAGAGGTAGGGATTTTAAAGATTATTAAAATCAATCTGATATACTTTTAAGATAGCTGGAAACGTTCCATAAATATTGGTGTGTGCTTTAAAGTCCTGCAGTGAGCTATTCTTATTTCTTTATCTGTATACCGTAGGTGGTAAAATTTCTTCCCCTTTTTGACAGGACACATTGCCTGGTGAAAACATCTCTGATACTGACTTGAATCGAATGAAACCGTTGTGTGGTTAAATTTTTCCTAATTTTTAAAGGACTGCGTCCCAAATTACGGGAATTGATATGACCTTGTTCTGATATCTTAAAATCCGAAAGATTGATCCCCTCTTTTTTAGGGCGGGTGTTCCATGAGAGGGGCAATTAGTTTTACCGAGTGCTCTTTTGCTTGCTCACGGTTCTCATCACTTTTTAAAGAGAATCTGCTTAAAGTTCTTGGGATCTAAGAATTCGTTTTTCCACCGATTCAATTGCGGAAATGAGTGCATGAGCATCATTATGATGAGCAGGTTCAACAAATATTTAAGCGAGTTTTTAATGATGAACAAAAGCTTATATATGAATTTGTTAAACTTGTTACAGATAAGAGAATAGTTACTGAAGATATTATCGATATACCTAATAATAAATCAGATCCTTTGTGGTGAATAATCCTGCTATTGAATTTCTATATCAATAGCATAGATACAAGGTTTTATTGGAACAATAGAAATATAATCTTTAAGATTGAGTAAGTAGCTATTTGAAAAGCTGAAATTGGTTATCTATATGTCGAAACCAGCGCGAAGAGTACTTATTCCAAAGGAAGGCTCGAAGAAGAAAAGAAAGTTAGAAATTCCCGTTGTGATGTGAAATTCCATATGACCTTATTTTCAAACTTATTCGAAGAAAGATAGCTGATGAGGCTCTCATCAGAGTGATAGAGAGAGCGCTTAAAGCGGGAGTGATATTGATGGGAAATTTGAGAAGACGACCAAAGGATGTCCCCAAGGATTACCTCTTTCACCCCTAATATCGCATATAGTATTGAACGAACTGGACTACGAGCTGGAACGAAGGGGACTGAGATATTGCAGATGGGCGGACGACTTTCTGATCTTGCTTAAATCAGAAAGAGCTGCCAAGCGGGTAATGGAAAGGATTATTAGCTATTTAGAAGAGGAACTCGGACTTGCAGTCAATAAGGAAAAGAGTCAGGCAGGCAAGGTAAAAGATGTACATTTCTTGGCTTTCAAATCCTTAGAGGCAAAATCCGGGTGAGCACCAAGGTCCGTGACAAATTCAAAAAAAGAGCCCGAGAACTGACTCATAGGAATAATCCACTATCAATGTACCAAGTGATTCAAGAACTTAATGAATATCTCAGCGGATGGGTATTATACTTTCGGATTCAAGAGTTTAAGAAATTATTCAAGGATTTCGATGGATGGATATGGAGTCGACTAAGGTCAATGCAGCTGAAGAAATGGAAGAAGCCGAAGAAATTTTAACGGATCATGATAAAAACGGATTTTAAACCGCAAGACGCACGGAGAATATGGGTAAAGATGAATAAATGGTAATCGGTCAATAAGAAAGAGGTATGCTTTGTATTGAACCTTGAGTGGTTTAGGAAACTAGGATTACTATTCCTTCATGATTTCACTATGACGATTCTCTAAACTGTAATTTAGTTTGGCCGCTGATCGAGGAGCAGTTTACCTGGCCGGTATGAGTCGTTCTGTTGGGAGGGGTGGCCATTATGACCACTTCCTACCAGATTCTGTTACAGCCATGTCGCAATAAGGGAGATTACGAAAATGTCTTCTTAATTACAAAATTGTAAAAAGGCCAATATCTTGTCAGTCGTGCGAGGGGTTTTAAACTAACACTTTTTTCTTTTTGGTCTGCTGGTATAATAATTGTATCAAGAATGGATGAATACATTAAATGATAAGTGTAAATGGTAGATACTTTCAAGTGGGGAGGTACATTATTATGAGTCAAAGAGAGTTCATATCTATTAAGTGTTTCATACTAAGGAGAGAAAATATACTTAGATTTAGGCTTTTTCTCGTAATCATTATAATCTTTGGTTGCCTTTTAAGAGCAAACGCTGCAACTTATTATGTGGTGGATGGAATAGGTGAATCTTGTAATGATAGCAATAGTGGTACTGCAAGCGCGCCTTGGTGCAATTGTCCAGGGATGGAAGATTGGTCTGGTTCAGCAATCCTGAATCCAGGTGACATAGTGTATTTTGAAAGTGATGGGACTTGGAATCATAATAATACGAATAGCGATCATTTTTTTTGGATTGATGGGGGTGTTCAGTATATAGGTGATGAATGGGGTGATGGTACGAGAGCTAAATTTACAATGGATACCTCGTTTTCTTGCCCTCCTGCGGGTAATAATCACATGATTATAGCGTGGTTTGAAGATGATGCTAATTATGAGACAGTATTTCAAGGATTTGAACTAGATTTCCAAGAGGAATGTGCCACCGGAATCGGCATGAATTTTGCCTCTGGTTCTGCATGGGATCCCAGAGCACAAGGAGATCTAACAGGGGCAATTAAGCGAATTGAAAATTGTTATATACACAATCATTACAATACTAATAATTGGAATTACCCAATCATTGTTCAAACTGGGCCGTATAACCTAACAGGCTGGAACTCAAGCAACATTGAAATTTTAAACAATATTATTACTGACACTGCCCGGGATGCAATATGTCTATATCCTGCAAATGACTCAGATCACATTGACAATTTTATATCAAACGTAACAATCCGTGGAAATGATATAAGTTTTATAAATTGTACCTCTGAGCCGTGTGGCTCAAACAGAAAGGATGGTGGGGGGTATCCTGCTGGTAGTGGCTTTATGATGAAGAATCACAGTGATAATGTAATAGTAGAATTCAACTCTGTCAAAAATACTTATGGAAGTGGTTTTGTAGCTAACTCAGAAATAGGTGTGGGCTATGCGGAGTCTGCCACGAATCACATATGGCGGTATAATATCTTAGAGAATTGCAATAATCAGGGAGTGAAAATCAAGTCTCTTGGGGATAAAAGTATAGACTTTTATGGAAATATTATAATAAATGCTGGGGGGTCTGGAGTAAATGTCGGGATGGAACGTTTGGGCGATGATCTGGAAATGAAAATTTATAATAACACATTTTACGAAGATTCTGGAACTCCCTTAACTGTACAGAGCAACGAAGCCAAAATCACAACCCTAGAAGTCATAAACAATATTTTCTACGCTGCGAATGGTAGTCCACTTATTGATGAGGATGGTGACATTACAACTCACAATAACAATATCTATTATAGGGCAAGTGCTGGAAACCTTGTCTTAGCCCCTGGGGGGCCATACACTTCGTCGAACTTGACTACATACGAAGAAAATGCATTGAGTAATGATCCTTTATTTAAAAATATTTTGAACCAGCCTAGTGGATTTACTGGCACCTATGGGATCGATATGAAGCCTGATGCTGATGGTTTGAATATTTCAGTAGGCTCACCAGGAAAAGATTCTGGTATGCTATTAGATTCCCTTTACAGCAATAGTATTAATGGAATTGCCAGACCACATGGTAATTCCTGGGATATAGGCGCCTACGAAGTCTATTTTTCGACAGGGTCTCCTGATCCTCCATTAAATTTGAGAATGACAAATTGTTCTGAGTGTAACTAAAACAAAACAATAAATATATTAGAATATTGAACAGATTTTTAGAAAATGTCTTAAAAACAGAAATTTACTCTGACTTGACAATGAATACCCCCTCTTATAATATGGAATTAAAAACCGTAAGAAATACCAGAGGAGGGAAACAAAGTATGTTAAAGTGTATCGTAAGAGATTTAGTAAATCAAAGACTATGTCAATTGGAGATGAAAGAAAGTATAGAGAGATGCGGGAAAAAATTCAAGCAGATTTGTATCTGAGATTCTGGAAGATAGCAGTAAAGAAGCCCATAAAGTAGAGGTATCTCTGTTTAAGAATTTAATGGAATTAGGTTATCTTTTACTGAATTTATTTCCTGGTGTTATTCTTACACTGCAGCGTTTCCCTTCGCTCTCATTGTTGCCAGAGCATACTCCTGCCCATGAAGATATATGAGCATCTGAGGGAGAATGAAACATATCTACGTCGATTTTTGCAGTAATGGATTCAGCAACGTTTTTTTCACCATGAATAGTCCTAATTGCCTCCGATTCTTCCCTATAGAATCCCCATTCTTTTATCTATCAAGAAGACGCTGAGGACCACGGACGTAGGCCCGTGGGTGAAAGCGTCCTAGCGGATGAGTCAAGCAAGGAGGAGATGTGATAAGATTATGTAATGGAAATACGATTAAGTGCTCATGGCGCATATCATCACTAATATCATATAATGTGGATACCAAAATATAGAAAGAGTATATTAAAGGGAGAGTCAACTACCACCCCTAAAAGGGGTGGCTTGAAAGGTACCCCTAAAAAGGTTACTTTATTCTATAAGTTCTCGTTATCCTAAGTTATTATCATTTTTCAGTTGCTATCACACATATTTTCTGAGCTTTTCTTCATCCAATCCTACTGTACTTACACAATACCCTTTCGCCCCAAAATGCCTTCCCCATTATCTATTCTTAACTTTACGTTCCTATCGAATATCTTTATGGCACTTTTACCTTTCAAAAAACCTACAACTTCAGAAACAGAATATTTTGGGGGTATTGATAAAACCATATGTACATGGTCTATTTGTATATTTCCCTCCAATATTTCTATTTTCTTCCATTCGCATAATTGGCTGATTATTTCATTTATCGATTCGCCCACTTCTCCTTCCAGAATTCTGAATCGATACTTTGGGTACCATACTAAATGATATTTACAATCCCATACTGCATGTGATAATCTCTTAAAATTACTCATTGTTTTTTAATACCTCCTTTTAGCTTCAGAGTCACCTTTCAGCTTTAAGGAGGTATTATATCTATTCACCATGGAACCAGCATAGCTGGTGGTTTAAGGTATTAATTAAAGGGGTATATTGCAGAAAAGTTATTTGATATACAAGAGTATCACCCGGAGGTAGTGGTTGAGAAATATAATATACAAGAGGATCATGTGCATTTAATAGTAGTGATTCCCCCCCAAATATTCAGTTTCACAGATTGTTGGAAAAATAAAGGCAAATACAAGTAGATATCTGACTATAGTCTATTTCATATGAGGTACTCATTAACCGGATGAACCAAAAAAAGAGGCAATTTATATGATGGAAGATGATTTAATACTTAACTTTGATGATTTAATACTCGTAACAGGGGCGAATGGTTTTATTGGTTCAAGAGTAGTTGAGGCGCTCCTTGGTTATGGATTCAGGAATGTGCGCTGCTTTGTCAGACCTTCAAGCAATTTGACTTCTCTTAACAAAATTATCAGTTCCTTTGATAAAACCGGAATTGAATTGTTTAAAGGGAATTTGCTCTCTCGTAATGATTGTAAGAGAGCCACCGAAAATGTTTCAGTAATATTTCATCTGGCAGCAGGGATTGAAAAATCATTTCCTGGTTGTTTTTTGAATTCAGTGGTCACGACAAGAAATTTACTTGACTCAACTTTACAGGGTAAATGTCTTAAGCGTTTTTTAAATGTAAGTTCTTTTGCCGTATATTCAAATATGAATATAAAACGTCATGGTTTATTTGATGAAACATGTGAGATAGAAAGCCAGGTTTTACATAGGCATGACTCCTATTTGTTTGGAAAGCTTAAACAAGATGAATTGCTTTTAGAATACGGGAAGAAACATAATATTCCATACGTAATTGTGCGTCCAGGTACTGTGTATGGTCCTGGAAAAGGCAATATACCATCGAGAGTTGGAATTGGCACTTTTGGTGTTTTCATACATTTAGGTGGTTCTAATAGGATACCTCTGACGTATGTTGATAATTGCGCCGAGGCAATTGTATTAGCGGGTATTAAAAAGGGTGTTGATGGTGAAGTCTTTAATATTGTAGACGATTCGTCCCCCAGGAGCAAGGATTTCCTCAAGATGTATAAAAAAAATGTGAAAGACTTTAAATCAATATATATCCCTTATAGAATTTTTTATTTTTGTTGCTATTTATGGGAAAAATACTCAATATGGTCAGGGGGACAGCTGCCACCAGTATTTAATCGTAGAAAGTGTGCTGCAAACTGGAAAGGAAATCAATACTCCAATAAGAAACTAAAAAAATTATTAGGATGGACACCTAAAATCTCTTTTGATGAAGCACTAAAACGCTATTTTGAATCCTCAATGAGAAATGGAGGCTATAAATGTTAAAAATTGGAATTATTGGTTGCGGTAAAATAGCAGATCAACACGCTGAACAAATTCAAAGAATTTCGGGCTGTGAAATTATAGGTGTTTGCGATAGAGAAGAATTGATGGCGAAACAATTGTATGAAAGATTTAATGTGAAGCATTATTTTAGTGATGTGTATAAGTTGCTAGATAAAGCTCATCCTGATGTTATTCATATTACTACTCCTCCTCAGAGCCATTTTGAGTTAGGCGAGTTATGTTTAGAGAACGGTTGTAATGTATATATTGAAAAACCTTTTACATTAAATACAATAGAGGCTGAAAAGCTTATTAAACTTGCAATGGAAAAAAAATTGAAATTAACGGTGGGTCATAATCGTCAATTCACTCATGCAACAATACGTATGCGAAAATTAATAAGAAAGGGTTTTCTTGGTGGTGCTCCTGTTCATATGGAAAGCTATCATTGTTATAATCTTGGTGATCAGGGTTATGCAAAAGCATTTTTAGGCGATAAAAGCCACTGGGTGAGAGCATTACCAGGCAAATTATTGCATAATATAATTAGCCATGGCATTAGTAAAATTGCAGAGTTTTTAATATGCGATTCTCCTAACGTCATAGCTTATGGTGTTAGCAGTCCTTTATTAAAAAGAATTGATGAAACCGATATCATTGACGAATTAAGGGTTATTATTTCTGACAATAATCGCACCACAGCCTATTTTACTTTTTCATCACAAATGAGCCCTGCACTGCATCAATTTAGAGTATATGGGCCGAAAAATTCTTTAATCGTTGATGATGATCATCAAACACTTATTAAGATTAGCGGAAGTAAATATAAAATCCATTTAAACTATTTCATACCACCTCTTATCTATGCAAAGCAATATTTGGCAAATGCCAAGTATAATATTACCCAATTTCTAAAAAGAGATTTTCATATGGAAGCAAGTATGAAATTTTTAATCGAGGCATTTTATCGATCAATTGTAAATGACATGCCTTTACCTATATCTTATAGAGAAATTATTTTAACATCGAAGATAATGGATGCTATTTTTGAGCAGATAAATTCGACATAATATTGAGTGTAAAGTAGAAACTGAAATTATGTCGGAAGCACGGTGAATAAAAAAAGTGCAGAAGTTAAGAGATAAAACAATTTATGAGTAAATTTTTTTACAAATAAGAACTGGATTTGAAAAACATGAATCTAAAAATTGCCTACGATTGCAAATATTTTTTGTGTGACAAGCCATGCAAATGGCATAAGCAAAATGGTGTTTTATGTGAATGTGAACATTATGTGCCATTAAAAGAAAGCTTATTGGTGATAAAGCTTGATGCCATGGGTGATGTCCTTAGGACGACTTGTCTGTTACCAGTCATTATAAAGAAGTGGCCTGATATAAGAATTACCTGGATAACACGTAAAGAGTCTGTCCCTTTGCTTGAGAATAATCCTTTCATAACAGATATTATTCCATATGGTACTGAGGCGCTTACACAACTTTCAACACGATATTTCGATTATATAATAAATCTTGATGCCGGTAAAACCTCTGCCGCCTTAGCTTCTTTAGCTAGTGCGCGAGAGAAAATTGGATATGTTATGGAAAAAAAGGGATACGTTATCGCTACAAACGCTGCAGCGGAGGTATGGTTGCGAATGGGAGTTTTTGATAATTTAAAGAAGCAAAATAAAAGAAGTTATCAAGAAATCATGTGTTCTATAATTAATCTTCCGAAAGAAGGTATTAAATACGTTCTGGAATTAGGTAATAGTGAAAAGGACCAAGGTCTACGTCATCTTTTAGAATTGGGTGTTGACCTGAATAAAAAGATTGTTGGAATACATACTGGCGCAGGAGGTAGATGGCAGCTAAAGCAATGGGGTGAAGAAAAATTTATTGAGTTAATACCTATTCTTGTTCAAGAAACAGCACCTAATACTCAGATTGTACTTTTTGGAGGTCCTGCGGAAAAGGAACAGAATAAAAGAATTATGAGCAATGTAGAAGTGAAGATTTTCAATGCAGGCTGCGATAATGAAGTCCGTCATTTTGCTTCACTTATCAGTTATTGTGATGTCGTATTATCCAGTGACTCTCTTGCAATGCATATTGCGCTTTCTATGGGTTGTCGTTCTGTAGTCCTGTTCGGTCCAACGAGCAATACAGAAATCGAACTTTTTGGAATGGGCGAAAAAATAATTCCCAATCTGGACTGTTTGTGTTGTTACAAATTGCAATGTAGTCGTAAACCAAATTGCATGGACTCCATATCGGTAGAAAAGGTAAAAAATGCTATACTTAGACAGCTGTCTTCCGCATAAAGGCTTAATAAGATAAATAGAGAATTTATGAAAAGTAAAAAGAATATCTCTTTGTCTAAAGCCAGAATTGTTGAATTGGAAGAAATTGCCCGTCAGATACGAATCGAAGTACTAAAGATTTTAACGCGCGCAGGCTCTGGACATACAGGCGGGTCTCTCTCTATCATTGAGATTTTAGTATTTCTCTATTTTGCGAAACTTCGTCACAATCCTCAAAATCCAACATGGCCAGCTCGTGATCGATTTGTGTTGTCTAAGGGACATGGTGCGCCAGCTTTATATGCTATATTAGCCCGTATTGGATATTTCGACGGCGAAGAATTACAAAAACTTCGGACGCTTAATGGAATTCTCCAGGGGCACCCTTCAAATATTACTACTCCCGGCATCGAGATTTCCACAGGTTCATTGGGGCAGGGATTGTCTGTAGCCTGCGGAATGGCGTTAGCTTCAAGGCTGGATAATGCTAAATGGCGTGTATATGTTCTCATGGGAGATGGGGAGATTCAAGAGGGTCAAATTTGGGAAGCGTGCATGGCTGCAGCTCATTATAAACTTGACAACCTTTGTTGTCTTATTGATGCCAATAAGCTACAAATCGATGGACCAGTATCTGATATAATGAATGTCGAACCTTTAAAGAAAAAAGGGGAGTCTTTTGGTTGGCGCGTTTTTGAGGCTGATGGCCATGATTTTCAAAGTTTATCATTTGCCTTTGACCAATGCGCAAGAGTCAAGGGTGCACCGTCTATGATAATCGCACACACCATCAAAGGAAAAGGAGTTTCTTTTATGCAGGGAAAGGTGGCATACCATGGCGTTGCGCCTACGGCCGATGAATTGAAAAGGGCTTTGTTGGAGTTACGTTATGACTAAAACTATAAGTATTAGAGATGTTTACGGGGAAGTGTTGGTTAAATTGGGAAAACAAAATTCCAATATTGTGCTACTGGATGCGGATCTTTCATGTTCGACTCGAACTGCTAAATTCGCCAAAGCATTTCCTGAACGATTTTTTAATATGGGCATTGCAGAGCAAAATATGCTCTCAACAGCAGCAGGTTTAGCTTCATGCGGGAAGATTCCTTTTGTGAGCACATTCGCTGTTTTTGCAACTGGACAAGCCTGGAGTCAGATCCGGCAATCTATTTGTTATTCCTGTCAAAATGTTAAAATTGTTGCAACGCATGCAGGCATTACTGTGGGAGAAGACGGTGCTACCCATCAGGCGAATGAGGATATTTCATTAATGCGTAGTTTACCTAATATGAATATTATTGTGCCTGCAGACGCTATAGAAACGGAAAAAGCACTGGAATCAATTGCAGAAGATAAATGTTATACTTATGTCCGGCTGAGTAGACATAAATTCCCTCTAATCTATGATTCTCATTATATCTTTGAAAAAGGCAAAGCTGTTGTGCTTGAAGATGGTGTTGATGCAACAGTTATAGCCATTGGGATTATGGTTTCTAAAGCACTTCAGGCGCGGCGAATTTTAAAAAGAGAAGGGCTATCTGTTCGTGTGCTCAACATGCCCACTGTGAAACCCATTGATCAAAATACTATTATTGCTGCAGCCCAAGAGACGGGAGCCATTGTGACCGCTGAAGAACACTCAATTATCGGGGGATTAGGAAGTGCTACAGCTGAAGTTTTGTCTGAGCATTATCCTGTTCCACTGAAAAGAATCGGTATTAATGATTGTTTTGGAATTTCCGGTAAGGCAGAAGAGCTTTTGGACTATTATGGATTGACTGCTAATGCCATTGTGGGAGCGGTCAGAAAAGTAATAACCAATAAAAATAGAACAATTAAATATAATACTACGCTATCAGGAATTGGTGTTGAAAAAGTATTTATGCAATGTGAAAGAGCAGCGTCTTAGAGAGTATCTCAAGGTTTACTCCGTTTATTTCTAATTTAAGTACCCATATTTACAGAATCTACGTGATTTCTCATTTGAACCTTTGTGTGTTAGTTATTATGGATTGTTACCCTGTAACATCTCTTTTGACGTTGACGGGAACAATTAAAAATAAGGAGAATAGTCCATGCATATAGAAAAAGGATTTTCTGATTTTCTTAATGAACATAAAGCGCTTTTTTGCAAACTAGATGAAATCGCTCCTAATATTATAGAAGCAGCAGAATTAATTGTTAATACATTGAAAAATAAGAAAAAAATTTTAATATGCGGGAATGGTGGAAGTGCATCGGATGCGCAACACTTTGCTGCTGAGATAGTTGGCAGATTTGAAAAAGAAAGAAAAGCGTTACCTGCGGTTGCTCTGACAACTGACTCATCAATTCTTACTGCTCTTGGTAATGATTACGGCTATGATACTATTTTTTCAAGGCAGTTGGAAGCATTAAGTGTACCAGGAGATATATTGGTTGGAATATCTACATCCGGAAATTCGGGTAATGTAATTTCTGCTATTGAAAAGGCTAAGATTAATGAAGTTAAATCTATTGGATTATTGGGACGTGCTGGAGGGAAATTGGCTTCTAAAGTCGATAAAGCCGTTATTGTCCCTCATTTTGTCACAGCACGCATTCAAGAAGCTCATATTTTTATTATTCATTTTTGGGCTGCTTATATTGAACAGAAGTTATTTGTTTCTAATTGAAAAAATTAGGGGTGTTTCAAATGGTAATCGATTTAAATAAGAAGGAATTTGAAGAAGTACGTATATTAGTTGTTGGAGATATAATGCTAGATCGGTATATATGGGGAAATGTGAATAGAATTTCCCCGGAGGCGCCAGTTCCTGTGTTTCATCTAAAAAAAGAATCTGAAATGTGTGGTGGCGCAGGAAATGTTATATCGAATTTAATCGGTCTTGGATGTCTCGTGACTGTGATAGGAGTATGTGGAGATGATGAGACAGGCAGACATCTATCTTATCTTTTAAACAATGACAAAATCAAAAACCTTATTATGAAAGATTCAAAACGACCAACAGTAACTAAAAGTCGTATAGTGGCAAATGGGCAACAATTACTTCGTATTGATGAAGAAGATATTCTACCATTAAATTCTAATTTACAAAAAAGGCTTTTGGATTTGGTTAAAGATGAATTGATCCAGTGTAATGCTATTATATTATCAGATTATGGTAAAGGTGTCCTGCAAACTCCCGGATTATCACAATCGATAATTAGCTTGGGTAGATGTCATAATATTCCTGTTATGGTTGACCCTAAAGGAAATGATTGGATACGATATAGGGGAGCCACGTGTGTTACTCCAAATACTTTAGAGTTAGAAACAGTTTGGGGTGATTCTATCTCTGATGAGAACAAACTTATCGTAGCAATGCGTAAAATTTTAAGAGATAATAATTTATCATGGCTTCTGGTCACAAGAGGACCGCTTGGCATGTGTCTTATGAATAAAGATAATGAACCTATTTTTATACCTACTGTAGCAAAAGAAGTTTATGATGTGTCAGGAGCTGGGGATACTGTAATTGCTACTTTATCGCTTGGTGTAGCAGCAGGGTATAGTTTCCCAGAGGCAGCATATTTGGCTAATATGGCAGCAGGAATAGTAGTAGGAAGGATTGGTACTCATCCAATAAATATATTGGAGCTTGAAGCCTCAATAGCAATTAATGAAGCCAATGAATCTGGAAATTTGATAAATAAGGTTACCTCCTTATCAGCTGCTGAAATTCAATTGCACGCATGGAGGGCAGCTGAAGATAAGATAGTTTTTACAAATGGCTGCTTTGATTTGCTCCATCCCGGACATATTCATTTATTGAAACAAGCGAAAGACTTAGGGGATCGTTTAATTGTTGGTTTAAACTCCGATGATTCAATTAAACGGCTTAAAGGATCAAAAAGACCAATTTTGAATGAAAATGATCGTGCTTCAATTTTAAGTTCCTTAAGTTTTGTAGATCTAATAATAATTTTTGAAGATGACACTCCTTTAAAACTAATCAAAGCCTTAAAACCAGATATTTTGGTTAAAGGTACAGATTATAGTCTCAATGAGGTTGTAGGACGGGAGATCGTTGAATCTTATGGAGGTGAAGTAAGTTTGATTAACCTCTTACAAGGATATAGCACAACGGATATTACAAAAAAAGTTTTGTGCGCCCACAGTACGGCTTTTAATTGTGTCGAAAGCACTCTTTAATTTTCTGGGTGCAGAAAATGAAGGCTTTTTCTATTTTAAAAGAAAAGGTATTCGACTAACAAAATTTTATATATTTCATAGTTACGTACAAGGGCATTCATCCCCTAAAGAGCTAGAGTGAATGAGTTAATATCAATGAAAAAACGAAATATTATATTATTTTTTTTAGTGACAGTTTTAATTGCTGTTTCAATGTATGGGCCAACTCTTCTAAAGATTTTAAAGGTAGTCATCCATCGAGAGGGAAGTTCTCATGGATTATTTATCCCGCTTTTATCCTTTTATTTCATCTGGCTTAAAAGGTCGAGGTTAAAAGAGATAGAAATGCGCATTAGCTTGCAGGGCCTTATACTTGTAGCCATAGGCCTTCTCTTATATTTTCTTAAAATTGGCGATCAACGCTTTTACCTTCAAGCCTTTTCATTTTTTATCCTTACCTCAGGCCTGGTCTTCTTCTTTATGGGCAAAAAATTTTTTAAAGAGGTAGCATTTCCAGTACTGTTCTTGATTTGTATGATACCTATACCAAAAGAGATTTATTTTGCCATGGCAGAAAATGTAAGATATATTACTTTAGGAACATCTGCCTGGGCTCTATCATTAACAAATATACCCTTTCTCAAGGAAAATCTGGTAATTCATTTGCCAAATGTATCTTTAGTAGTAGATTTAAGCTGTAGTGGGATACGTTATCTTATATCTTTCTTGGTATTTGGAATTGCTTATGCCTATCTTTTCAGAACAAGGTTATTTGATAGAATTTTGTTGGTATGTTTAACTATCCCTCTGTCTCTTTCAGCAAGTGTGCTA
>JBLIRR010000077.1:0-13775 GCA_049472395.1 bacterium
CCGTAATGAATCAGGAAGGGTGAAGTACGTCCTTTAAGTGCTGTTTTACGCCTTTCTCCTCTATTTTCTCTTTGCCTTTTTTTGATTTTTTCATAAATTACTAATAAAGCTAATTTTCCCCCGCCTGTAAGGGACTTAGCCGCATGACTTATTAAATTATTCGTCTAAATTGTTTATAATAATGCCTTTCATTATACAAATCATATACCTTTATACATACAATAAAATATAAAAATATTATTAATAATCCTAAACTAGATTTAGCGAAGAAAGACTTTAGCCTTCCTCTTTTATAATTTCTATAACCAAAAAAATCCATAAGGCAGTAAAACTGAGAGACAAAAGGACTATCAATGTAAAAATTATTATAAATATCATTTTATTCTAACGATGAATTCACATGCCCAAAGGCCTGAGGATCGATGTGAAATGATTGGTTAAAAAGTTTATTTTCTTTTATAAATTTGTTCTTCATTTTTAAATATACTCTTGATGAAATGATAGATTTTTGATCCTGATTGATAAGGGCTAAGGACAAAAATATATTCTTCAGTTTCACTTAGGTTTATTTTCGATTCGTTTTTATTTAAATCTAAATCCCAAAGTATCTTATATCGATTTTTCCCATTAGATAAAACTAAATATGTAGCATCAACGTCTCTCCGACTACCTTCCGAATTCATAACAATAAAATCATCAACAGATTCAATGATAAAAGAAGGTTTGCATGCAACAATAATATCTTTATCTTCTTCGTTGATAGAAACTTTCTTTTTTTGTTTCATGGAAAAACAAGAGGGGAATATCAATATAAATGCCAAAATGATATATAAATATCTTTTTTTCATTTTCTTTCTAATGTATGTTTCGCGCGGTCACCTGCGCCAAACAAGCACTGCATACCAAGGAGAGTACTGCAGTTTGGAATACTAAAAATAGCCTAAAAGCCCGATTCAGTTAGCGACAGGTGCACTGGCTGGTTCGGTTTTTCATTTATGCTTGATGTTTTAAGGAATCGTATTCAAATCGAAAAGTCGCACAAGTTATCTTAATTCAAGCTGATGATTATAGCTCTTTAGTTACATCCTCCACCGACAATCCCAAATTTTTGTGTTCAATCATAGTGAATTAATCGTAAATTTATGCTTCAATTCGTTTGACCAATTCATTGGCAATGTTGGAACTTTCAATACGCATTATGCTTTCCTGAGAACTACCGTAACTTAAAAAGTTGATGCTCCCATACCATACAATTCGTTGATCCATAATCGAAAATTTTTGGTGTATTTTGTTTTTAAAAACCAAATGAATACCGTTGTTATTTAATAAATCGAAGGTATTTTGGATCGTTGGCCTGTCTTTTTCCTTGAAATCATTTATTGGCTTGGTCACAACTGTTATTTTGATGTTTTTTTCGATAACCTTCTTTAAGTAATTGAGCATGCACGAGGTTCGCCTTTTTTTTACAAATGGACTTACAATTAAAATTTCTTTAACTGCATTTAGAATATCGTTGCTAAAAACCGGTAAAAAGTTGTTATTATCAAATATGATATCCGGTAACGCAAAAGGAATGTTTTCAGCCTTTACTTTATATCCCATACCTGCATAACCTTTCAGCCTTTTTTGATACATTTTTTCGAGCATTCTAACATGAACGTCAATATAATCGTATATTTGCACCTCATTTTTGTTTTTGAACAATCTATGCAGCCTGCCGGCATATTGTTGCAAAGTCCCTCTCCAGGATATTGGCATTGCTAGAAAAAGTGTATCAAGGCGCGGTTCGTCAAATCCCTCTCCTACAAAGTGACCGGTGGCTACTAAGATAATGTTTTTGTCTTTCGGTGTATCGGCAATTTGTTTAAAGACCTCACGGGTTGCTTTCTTGCCCATTCTTCCCATAAGGGTGAGCGCATCTGGGCATCTTTCTTTAATTTTTTTCGAAAAATATTCAACATGAGCGGTTCTTAAAGATAAAACGATGCAATTTCTACCATCTTTATAGCTGTTTATAACATCATCAACGATCAGCTGATTGCGAGCTTCATGATCAACAATTTCAGCGTATAAATCCTGAATGGTGATGTCCTGTTCATCTATTGGCGTTCTTAGGGATGTAAATCTTGGAATGACGTAATGATCAAAAGGCCTTTTTTCAGCCTGTTTTTTAGCATCATCTCGATATCGAATAGGGCCGCATTGCATAAATAGAATAGGGTGGTGACCATCCTTTCTATTTGGAGTAGCAGACAAGCCGTATATATATTTTGCATTTGTGGTCTTTAGAATATTTTCGTAGTTGAAAGCAGAAGCATGGTGACACTCATCTGCTATAATCATCCCATAATCTTTTACACAGTCTTTAACCTCCCCCTGTCGGCTTAGAGATTGCATAACGGCAACATCAACAATTCCATTCAATGTGTTTCTGCCAGATCCCAATTGGCCGATTATGCTTCTTTTTCTTCCTTTTTTCTTGCCAATATCAGGCAAAGTTTCATTGAAAATCAAGAATTGCAATAGTTTATCTTTCCACTGCGAAAGTAAGCTTATTTTATCAACCAAAATAAGCGTGTTAACCCTTCTTTCGGCAATGAGCTTGATCCCAACAACGGTTTTGCCAAACGCGGTTGTCCCGGATAATATTCCGGTATCATGTTGTAACATTTCCCTAAGGGCCAAGGATTGTTCATCCCTTAACTGACCATTAAATTCAACATTAATCGGTCTCCCGCAATTGGTTTGATCGATGAATTTAAAGTCGATGTCCAAATTTTGAAATTCTGTTATTAGATCGCTATCGCATCCCCTGGGCAAACAAAGATAATCCTTTGTTACTTCAGCACAGGAGATTATCTTTGGATGACCAAAGGTTGGCAAACGCATCGCCTGATTTTTAAAAAATACCGGATTCTTAAAAGATGCGAATCGCTTCAAACGATTCAAAGCCTTTTGTGATATATCTGCCTTCGGAATAAATAGCATATTTGCTCTGACAATTTCAATTTGTTTTGGAAAGTCACTTTTATGTAATTTAACTTGAACTATGGTTCTTTCCCATGGTTTCTGCTCTGCTTCCGGGTCTATTTTCAATTCTCCAAGTTCATTGCCATGGCTTATTTCCATAATCAGCTGTTCTACTTTTGCTACAGAAATCCTTTGAACTGTGGATAAAAATGCCCATTGATCCGAATAAGACTCAAAATTTTCATCCACAAATTCGCTGTTGCCATCCTTTCTTGCGGCTTTTTGGAATGGAAGAGCAATTAAATTCCCCAATCCGCCCTTTGGCAGGGTATCCTGATTGGGAAAAAGTCTGTCATAGGATTTAAAATTAATTTCATGTCTTTTATTCATTGAATAAGTCAGTAATGATGTGCCGAACTTTCTTGCTAATGAAGCTGGTATTGAATTTTCGAAGAAAAACCAGATATGGCCGCCTTCTCCAGATCTTGAACGTTCAACGGCAGCGGGGATATTGAACTTATTATAAGTATCTCTTAGGACTATAATATCCTTTTGCCAGTCACCTTCATCAAAATCAATTGCTAAAAAAAACATGTTTCATCAGGTAGCATCGGATAAATACCAACGACAATATTGCCTCTGAGGTGGTTTTCTATGACCTTCATATCCAGATTTGCATACAATTTATTTTCACATTTTGTACAAGACCCTTTTGGCTTATTACATAGACCGGCCTTCCAAAGATTTAGACATACAGGTGAATATCCAAATGTTCCTTTCTTTTCATTTTCCCATCTTTTGGCGTATACATCATCACGTCCTTTGAAGAGTGACATGAATAGTTTTATCTTGTCTGCTGAATCCGATTTATTATTGATTGATGTGCTGAATGTTTTATCAATAACTTCAACATCAAATTGTTGATGTTGACATAAATCGTTAAGAGAATGGTCTATATTTGAAGTATCATGTTCCGTTATTCCGATTTGATCTTTCAGCTTTTTGTTTTCTTTTGATAAACGGTCAACTTCGATTAATAAATTGTTATACTTTTCAAGTAGTTCCTTATAGTCCATTATCTATGTTCTCGAAATTATTTGGGCACTATTAAATTATTCGGTCAAATTTTTCTACCATAACTTATGTATTAATGGTATCACTTCTGCAATTGTATCCTTATTATTTTTCAAACACATGCGAAATATTTCTAACATGCTATAAGCGAAACTAATATCTTCGTTTCACTCAGAACAAGCAAAAATTTGATTAATGCGGGTATAAAGTAATAAAAGGCATTTGATCCCATCCTAAAGATAGTCACCTCCGTAACAAGCACTATTCTCTATTCTATTTAAGAAGATTCAAGGCATCATTCACTGTCTTTCAAGAAAAATTATTCGCTGCAGCTATTCCATCAAGATCGCCTTGTGGATTTATGTCTTTTTCAGTAGAAAGGTTCATCATTCGTAGCCGAACGACTGCGATCAGTGGTCGGAGGACGATAAACCACAAAATATAGAAGACAATATAAATAGTGATCAAAAAATGAATACTTGAAATCGGCGCACGATCCACTGAATTGCATTGTTCGGCTCGTGACTGATTCTCATATAATTGGTCCTATGGTAATTTTAGCAAAAGTAGGGTCAGATGGATGTTTTTGTATTGAAAATTCATTTCTTTGAATTTCGGACTGTATTACTGCATTTGAATATACTTTGAATTCATAATCTTCGAGAAATCGGGTAATAACTTTAACGAATTCTCTTGTCTCAGCGCTATTTTCATAACGAATCGTGACCCCTGAAACACCCAAAGAATTCAATAATGAAATAATTTTATCTTTCAACGCATCTGTCAATTGTCTTGTGAAATTTCTCTTTTTGTATGTACTTCTGCATGATGATTCAGGTACAATACGATAAGATTATTGAAGCTGTTGACTTGTGTTTTACTATATTCATCTATAATGATGTATTATAATTGGTTTCTCTTTCAAAATATTCCAGCAAAAACAACAAGATAATTCAGTCTCATTTACCAATCTTTCAAATACATTATCTGGTATTGGTTGTCTTTTTATTTTCTCTATTACATTTTTCGCTTCTTCCCTTGTTAAAAATTTCATCAAATCATTTTTCGAAGCTGAACGAACTTTAGAGACAGTATAACCTTCGATAATTAGTTTTGCTATCAAATCATCAGACAACCCATATTTCAAAAAATTTTCTCTACTTTTTTCTTCTCGCTTCATAATTTAGTTTTCTGATTTGTAATCTTGGAATGAGCTTATTTAGTTACCTGCCGAACAGTGCGATAAGTGGAAAGCTGTCCATCATATTAGTCCCTATAGATGGAAAAAAATTCCACTTATTCTGATATTAAACATAAAAACATGGAAAATTTACTCTGTTACTTTCCACATATTACATTTTATCTTGTTTATTTTCATATATTGCGATATTATCAAACGATATATGGAAAATCAAAAAAGAAATCAAAAAGAAAATAAACCGAAATTCCGCCCGACTCCCACTCTCAAACTTATGGACCAGGTATGTGAGGTACTCCGTTATCATCACTATGCCTACCGCACAGAACAGAGTTATTGCAAGTGAATACTCCGCTATATTCGTCATTTCGGCGGAAAGACCCATCCGAACAGACTTGGTCCAAGTGATGTGGAACGTTTTCTCTCCCATCTTGCATCCGATGGCCAAGTATCGGCATCAACACAGCGGCAGGCTCTGAATGCGATAGTTTTTCTCTAATGGCAAAGCTGCTCTATGGTAGTGGACTGCGCCTGCTTGAGTGTATCCGCCTGCGTATCAAGGATATGGATTTCGGCCAGGGCCTCATCTTTGTTCGGGGCGGCAAGGGGGGTAAGGACCGGACCACTATTCTGCCCCGGAACCTTCATACAGAGATCTATACACATGTTATGTCCCAGGACATACAGCGACTGCAAAGCCCGCTGGACCGATTGCCGGGCTAACCGCTTACAATGAGAATCTGGCAAGTTTGATAGATGCTGAAGGACTACGCTTGAAATGGATTATACGGAAGATGAAAAAGCCGATATCGATGAATTATTCGTCTAAATTGATAAGTTTACATAGCTCCGCTCTGTCACTTTCATTATAACAGTCTGTAAGTCTTTCCAGATATCTTGAAAATTTTAATAATATTCCAAAGCGAAATTATTATTTACGTTAATATATAAAAATTATTATTTTATGTCAATTGTTAAAAGTCTATATCTCTGAATAATATACTTTCTATAGATATATATACTTTTTAATTTTTAAATCTTTATTTTTTTGATATATAATTCACGGGAGCGTGGGGATATTTGCCCCCATCGGCCAAAATATGCGTGAGCTCAGGAAATTGACCAAATATTTTTCAGACACGCCCTAATGCTTTCTCTAAATGAATCACGAAACTTCGAATCCCGATCATGAATTAGATATCGGTAACCATTTAGGAATCTTAAGTGTTAGACAAAGATTTTCATATTATCAGCCAAAAAGATTGAATACCTTGCCGATAAAAAAGGGAGAATATAAAAGATAAATATATCACTCTAAAAATAAACATAATAATAGCTGACTAATAATGAATACAATTCTTTGCCTCATTTTTTTTCTCTCAGGAGCCTCGGCTCTTATTTTTGAATCACTATGGTTCCAGCTATGCGGATTAAGTTTTGGAAACAGCATTTGGGCAGTTTCCTTTGTTTTAACAGCATTTATGGGGGGACTAGCAATAGGCAATGGAATTACTATTTTATACTCCCATAAAATATCTTCACCAATCAAGCTCTACAGCTTTCTTGAATTAATTATTGGTTTTTCCGGATTATTTATTGTCCTCTTTTTTCCTCATTTTACTAAACTTCTCATTCCTTTTTTTAATATAATTTCTTATAACCACTTTTTAATAAATACATTGCGGGCTGTTACTCCATTTATTTTTCTCCTAATTCCGACAACGGCAATGGGTGCAACACTACCAATTTTAGTAAAGGCTGCTTACCGCAAAGAATCTGATTTTTCAAATATTCTCGGACTTTTATACGGCTGGAATACCTTCGGATCTGTTATTGGGGTTATTATTTGTGAGCTTTTTTTGATTAAATTTTTTGGGATAAAATCAACAGCAGTCATTGCCGCCAGCTTTAATTTTCTAGCAGCGTTGGGAGGATTTTTGCTTAGTAAAATTTACACTAAAAACAAAAGGCTCCCTAATCCTATTAAAAAAATCCTGCCACAAAGAATTATATGGCCTTCTTATAAGCTTCTAAGCGCCAGTTTTCTGTTCGGATTCATATTTCTGGCTTTGGAGGTTACTTGGTTTCGGTTTATGTCTTTATTTTTTAATGCATATAGTTGGTTTTTCGCCTGCATGCTCGCCATAGTTCTGGGAGGAATAAGCTTAGGTGGATTTATTGCTTCCCAATGGGGAAAGCTAAAAACAGATCTGCATATAAATCTTCATCTGTTGTGTTTGGCTAACAGCTTACTCATTGTCATAAGCTACAATAATTTTGAATTCATATACAGGCAGGCTATAAAATACGGTAGTGAATATATTGCTGTTGTTTTCTCATCTATATTCCTTATGCTGCCTATTTCTATCTGTTCTGGAATTATTTTTACCTTCCTGGGGAAAATACTCTATAAACACATCCGAGAACAAACACAAGCCGCTGGTTTTTTGACGATCAGCAATACCCTCGGAGCTGCACTCGGCTCATTGATAGGCGGTTTATGCCTTATCCCCTTATTCGGGATTGAAAAATCATTTTTTATTTTAACCTGCATGTATGGGGTTGTTTCTTTTTTCTTAAAAAAACCACGGACTGCGCCTGATTTTTTAAACTATAATCAAAAATTCAAGTTATTTACATTAATTTTTATAATAATATTAATAATTTTTCCTTTTAATCTCATAAAAAAAACATACTTTAATATTCCCATAAAACACTATCTTAAAATCGGAGAAAAAATATTATCAATTCATGAAGATACTAATGAAACACTGCAATATTTGGAATTCGATCTGCTTGATAGACCTTATTACCATCGTTTGGTAACAAATAATCATACAATGGCTGATACAAAGTTACGTAGTAAAAGATATATGAAATTTTTCGTTTATCTTCCGATCGCCATACACCCTGAGCCAAAAAACGCATTATTAATATGTTACGGGCTGGGTAATACGGCAAAGGCACTGACTGATTCTAAAAACTTAGCGAGCATAGAAATAGTTGATATCTCCCAGCAAGTTATAAAATCAAGCGAGGAAATATTTCCATCAGAAAACGACAATCCGATCCACGATCAGCGTGTAAAAATCCACATTGAAGACGGACGCTTCTTTTTACTTTCTTCTAATAAAAAATTTGATATCATAACAGCAGAACCTCCTCCGCCTAAAAACGAAGGCATCGTAAACCTTTACACCCAGGAATACTTTGAATTGATTTATAAAAGGCTTTCTGAAGGAGGAATTGTTACCTATTGGCTGCCGATAGCTTTACTTGAAATAAATGAAGCCAAGTCGATCATCAAGTCCTTTTGCAACGTCTTTGAAAATGCATGCCTCTTTTCAGCTGCCGGACAACACTGGACACTGATGGGAATAAAGCCTCCTTTTAAAACTACCACCGCAGATAATTTCATTAGACAATGGACTGACCCTGAGGTATCAAAAGAGATGAAAAATTTAGGTTTTATAAGTCCCGAACAATTTGGTTCAACGTTTATAGCGGGTCCCCAGCGGCTAAATCAATGGGTAAAGGATTCCCTGCCGCTACCTGATAATTACCCGCAAAGAATACTTCAGACAAGAACAGGCTATTCGGACTTATCAAAATATTGGGCATTCAGAAATCCGGAGATTGCCGGCAAAGACTTCAAGAACAGTAAATTAATCAGGCAGTTATGGCCTAAGCAAATATCCGCAAAGACTGAAAAATATTTTAATTCAAGCAAGATAATCGACGAAATATTATTGCATCAATATCCGATATGTAAATATCTTCATAAGTGTATTCAGAACCCATTGTTAAATAATTATCTGTTGTGGACTTTATTCAGTGATCTACAGGCATATAAGATCATCAGTGATTCTATTCCTGATGATCTTACCTTCAAAGAAATGTTTTTATTATTTATTAAAAATACTAAATTTTTAATCTCCCGGAAAAACAGGGGACAATTACTGCAAAATCTTGAAATCGGCAAACATCTAGCTGCCTATGCGGTTTTAAATAAACAATATTTGCTAGCTGAAAAATTTTACGGCTTAATATCACAATTTGCCTCTAAGCAAAAGATAGAGCAATATTTCTTTCTTAGAATGTATTTGCTTATGAAGGCAAACCAAAAAAATAAAGCAGAGATTTTATCAAAACAATATATAAATGCAGACAAGCGATATACGGATAAACGAACAGAGGAGGTGACAACGTTTTGGAATTGGGCGTCTAAAGCTTTGGAATAACATGAAAGCATAATATAATTCGATATTCATTTTACTCGGCAAAATCCTTTTGGTCATACTTCAACTAATCTTGGATCTCTCTATAAAGGAATTGTAAAAAATACATTTGCCAGCTTTAAACACCTGAGGAAAACCGAACATACCCATAAGCCCATAGATGATGCTTTGGGAAATGCAGAAGCTTTGTTGGAAATAAAAAAAGAGTTTAAACTGAATATCAAGTTAGAATAATCCCGATATAGGAAAGGAGGCACTGAAAGCTTAAATCTAAAAATAAGTTGAAAGGAAGGAGTATGGCTCGCAAAATAGAGGTAATAGGGTATAGAAAAGAATGGAAGCTGATGTTTGCAGAAGAGAAAAAAAGATTAAGTGAAATTTTTGGGAAAGATATTTTGGATATACAGCATATTGGAAGCACAGCAGTTGAAGGGCTGGATGCAAAGCCGCTTATTGACATCTTGATTGTAGTCGATGATTTTAAGATCCTAAAGAATTACACGCTAAAGATGATTCAGTTCGGATATGAAGATAAAGGGGAATTTGGTATTAAGGGTAGACGATTTTACCGAAAAGGTGGGGATGAAAAACCAACTCATCATATTCATATGTATACAAGCGCAGATGAGGAGAATATTATTCGGTACATCGCCTTTCGTGAATATTTGAAGACATTTCCGCAAAAAAGAGAAGAATATAGCGTCATAAAAAAAGAGGCAGCAAAAAAAAATCGATTTAACATTGATGGGTATACGAATTTCAAAAGTAATTTTGTGAAAGAAACCGAGACGTTGGCTATCGAATGGTATATGGTGTATAAAAATTAAAAATCAGCTTCCAATGGTCCTTTTACCTTCTAAAGGTTCCTGGAGATCGAATTTCTGAAACTTTATCTTACCGATTTTTCGCAAAATCAATTTTCGGGAAGGACATTCTTACACAGCCCCATACCGCTTTCCATTGTATAATATATTTTTTTATTCCTAAATATAAAGATTAATATTCTTATAAAAGAATTTCAATTAAATACCGAAAAATTAAATATGAATATTTTTTTAATGATTAAAAAAAACAATTTTTATTATAAATATGAGAGAAGAAGAGATTGAAAAAACTATAAAAAATTTAAATGATCTGCCGACCTTACCTAGTATAGCAATAAAGATATTGGAGGTCGTAAGAAAAGAAGATACAAGCCTCAAAGAATTGGCTGATATCATATCCACAGATCCACCCCTCAGTGCTAAGGTATTAACAATGATAAATTCCTCTTTTTATGGCTTACGCAATAAGGTTACCTCTATCCAACTGGCCATAAACTTACTTGGAATGAACGCAGTCAAGAACTTAGCCCTGAGTTTCTCCCTTATTAAGATGGAAAGGAAATCCGGTAAATCATCTTTTGATTACTCATTATTTTGGCGGACCTCTCTGTTGAGTGGGATTTGCGCGAAGTCGATTTGCGCGAGAGTTTGCCCAACCATGTGCGATGACGCATTTTTTCTCGGTCTTCTTCATAATATCGGAATACTGGCATTGAATCAAAGCATGCCTCAAAAATATAGCCAAGTGCTGATAGAAAGGCAGAAGACGCATAGGGAGTATCATGAGCTAGAAGACCAAATCATCGGTCTCAATCATATGGACTTAGGGTTATACCTAATAAAAAAATGGGGGCTTCCTGAATTGTTTTTCATTCCAATCGCATATCATCATAATCCAGATCACATTAAAATAGATGCCTCTAATATAGAGATGCTCACCAGGATACTTCATCTGACATCTCTTCTTGTTGAGTTCTTTTCTCTCTCTGTAAAAAAGTCCTTAATCGGGGTGTTTGAGTCTTTAACTGAAAAATACGGATTTGGGGACAAGATTAATCCAAAGGATATTGCTCAAGATGTCAATGACCAGACACAGATGCTTTTCCCTCTTTACGAAATTAAGGAGGAACACGCGAAGAGTTACATAGAAATATTAAATGAAGCACGACATATTCAAATTAATTTTTCTTTAGATAGTCTTAAGACAATTGAGGAACAAAAGAGGCTGATTAGTACATTAAAGGAACGGTCTTCTGTCAATGATTACATACAGGGAAGTGAAGAAATGATCTTAGAGGTTGACCAAGACAATAAAATAAAATATATGAATAGCAACATGGCAAAATTGTTTAACATTACAAAAATAAATACAGCAATTGGTTCATATATAAAAAATTTTGATAACAGTCTAATAGGTAATAATATAATAAGCTCTTTTATCGAAATTACTCGCTTTGCCGGTGAAGCTCAAATATTTGAACGAGAATGTTTAGATTTCCCCCCAGAGCTTCTTCCAGGGCGGGAGATTAATCGACCAATCGGATTAACCATATTGAAATTTATAATAACTCCTGTGAATAATAATATTCATATAGTTATACAGGATATTACCTATAGACGCTGGTTGGAAAATACGTTTTCTCGCTATGTGTCTCCATCTGTTATTAAAAAAATGCAATGCCTTGATAATTCCAACTTTATGAAGATGGAATATAAGGAAGTTTCAATATTATTCTGTGATCTGCGTGGTTTTACAAATATCAGTCAAATGCTTAAGCCGGATGAGATTCAACAAATCGTGAATTCATTTCTTAAGAGAATGGTTATAGCCATCGAAGAAAATGAGGGCACTATCGATAAATTCATTGGCGATAGAGTTATGGCTCTCTTCGGCGCGCCTTTGAGCCAAAAGGACCATGTCTTGCGTGCATTCAATACAGCGATTAATATGCAAATCTCTCATAAAAAATGGATGATTAAAAGGAAAAAGGATGGAAAACCAGTCCAATCTTTAGGCATTGGGGTTGTGAGTGGGAGAGTGCTCATAGGTAATGTTGGCACACCAAAACGGATGGAATATACTGCGCTTGGACATTGGGTAAATATTGCATCGAAGCTTTGTGATATTGCAGAAGGAGGAGAGATCCTGACCATACCCGAATCCCAGCAATATTTAGAAAATACAATCAAATCCTATACAGGCAAGGAGCCGATTCCACAACTAGGTTTTAATCCAAAGGGGAAGATGCAATTAAAGAACGTAGATAAGAAGATAAACGTTATTTCAGTATCATACAGCCTCAATTGATCATATGGACAAGGCTAAATTTTTCAAATAAAAATAAGAATATCTATGGTGCCAAATTCTATGATCATATGCGCAAACATGTCGTGCACCTGCTCTTCATTGAAGACATCAGCTTTGAAAGCAGCTGCGTGAGCACCATTCTTTTTGATCTCTTCAATAATATCCTGGGCAGGATCCTTTGCCCTCATCTCGAAATTGAAGAGCAGTTACAGTAGGATGCATGGTACGGACGTATGTTTTCGGAGTGGCTCTTTTGTGAGGGAAAAAGTTATTAAATCTTAGAAAATATACTTTCATTTTTTAAAAAAAAGATTTAAAATATAAATAAAAAAATATTTATTTTTTAATAAGGATCTATTTTATTAATACAACTCTTATTTATAGTTGCATTCATAATTTAGAATCGGTGCTATAAATTTTGCCTATTAAATTAATATTTATAAGCTTTTATTTTTCTACAGGTTTAAAATTCAAAGCAATTTAATCACTTTAAATATTTATAGCACAGATGAAGAGGAATAGAGACTATGAATAAAGCATTACCTATCCACACGCCATTAAAAATAAGGCATCAAATAGTATTGAATACTTATAAATTAGAGAGTAGAACTTTTATTAACTTTATATTATAAAGGAGGGATTATTGATAAGAAATCTAAAGTGTAAAATTTTTGAGCGCCTTATAAACTGATATATCTTTATAATAAGTTAAGGAGTTAAGTTTCATGCATACTTATAGAAAAAAAGTGGTTGCATATTTAAATCTAAAAATAATGGCTCCTCGAATAATCTCTCTTTTATCTCTCTTTTTTATTCTTTCTCTTTTAATTAATCCTGGTATTATTAAGGCTGGCACAGGCAGCACGGGCTCTATTCAGGGAAAAATAACCGACTACAATGGTCAGCCTTTGGCCAATATTGAGGTACTGGCTGCTGAACAACCTGATAATCTAAGGCTGTCCAACCCCTTCCCATTGTTATTTCCACCCTGGGCCGCGGAGGAAGAAGTAGAAACCATGATCTCGGACTATTACCCTTACCGTTATAACGATTTCCTTATTTATGGTTCTAATAGACCAATTAATTTTGCTCTTCCTCCAATTCACCGCACCACAAGCACTGCTGAAGGGACATTTTTATTGAGCGATATTCCACCGGGAAAA
>JBLIRR010000078.1:0-13586 GCA_049472395.1 bacterium
GCCACAAATCCATGGGAAATGGTTGACGGCTATAAATGGGCCCGTGACCGCGGCGCTGGTTATAGTATTTCCACAAAATATAGTGTTCCCTGTATTTATACCAGCTCATGCCGAAATAAAGCTCGCGACTCCATTATGGATAACCATCGCCCCGCCATCATCGGCATCGGGTGCACCTCAGCGCATTACTGTCTTGCATATGGCTATGCGTATCGGAAAAAGAAATGGTTAGGGATAACACTTACCACAAGCAGATGGTTCAAGGTTAATATGGGGCACCAAAACAGCAGTGGCGTATGGAAAAAAGCGAAAGTATGGTATGGAGCCAAAGCCCGGTTCTGGTAAAATTAATTTAAGGCCAAGATGGTCTTAAATATAATATAAATGAAGCTCCACTTTTAAGCGATAAGTGGAGCTTCATTTATTCCTCAGAGAAAATTGAAATAAAAGCAAAATCGCCACCCATCGAGGGAATATACTCACTGCCTGGTTTTCCAAAGAACCGATAATACGCTCTCCACATGCCTGAACTGTGCATGCAAAAATGCCACTGCACGGTTCTGTCATAGAGGGCAGTCATTATTTCCATATCTTTGGATATAGTTGTCCCTTTTTCAATAGTTATGTGATTAGGGGAGTCGTGTGCCTCGTTCCTCTCAAAGAGGCAGTTTAGTATGCGTGGCTCTTTAGTGTCGCAATACATTCCCCCACCTAAAAATTCTGCCTTGTTATCCTGTATAATACAGTTAATGATTGAGAAAGATGCATTGTCACATGCGATCCCCCCGCCCTTTTGTGCACGTCCATTCCTTATGGTAAATCCTTGGAGCAGTGTGTGGCCTCCTTCATGTTGATTAAATTTCACCACGCTGTCAATGGAATTGCCGTCAATCACGGTACTGATCGGACCATGCGCAGAGCGGAGCGTGAGTGCCTTGCCGGTAAAACTTATATTTTCGCTATACGCTCCATCGGGCACGACAATCGTATCCCCATCAAAAGCATTATCTATGGCATCCTGGATTGAACAATATGCAGAACCATCTCTTGTATTTTTGGGAAAAAGGTGTGAAAGATCAATTGAGAGCATGTTGGCAATGGCGCAGATATCATGAGAACTATCACCTGCCCATTGGCCATCGATCTGCTCATCCGCTGCCAGCACTATGAAGGATTTCTCAACCGTGGCAGTGCCCGCTGAAGCCATAACCGTAATCCTGCTCGCAGCTTCTGAGAGTGTGGCATCTGGTGTAATGGTGAGTATATAAGAATTATCAATAGCAGGATTGAGCCCAGGATGGCTGCTTTTTACATGCACATATACCTCATCGCCATTTTCATCCACGGCATCTATCAATATTTTATAAGATTCATTCATGGAAGTGATAAGGATATCTTCAAAATCATTATTGATCTCGGGGGGAATGTCGAGATTGTCCTCTATTGTTCTTTTCTCCTCAGCAGTAACGTCCTCTGTAGTAATACTCACTGTATACTGGGCTTGCTTCTCATCATACGTATATCGCTTTAAATCAACGCTCTCCCTCTCCAACGAACAATCGCAGTCTTTAAGCAATCTGAGCGAATAAAAGCAGCAAGACCTCCAAAAACCTGAAACGCCTTCTGATGGCAACTGATAAAAGCATCAAGATCTTTTACATCGCTGTAGATAATAGTCCTTTTCCGGCTAAATCCTAATGAGAAAATCAGGGCATGAAGGGTGACCCATTGACCAGGTTTCCCACACTGTACTTTCAGATCCTCCTTCCAGTCTATTTGGATCAAACTCCCAGGAGGAGTCTCTATCCGGATGTATACTCCCTTTTTATAAAATTCAGGATAATGCTTACGTACATACCTGCGCACAGCATCATAGCCCTGCTTATACCCATGCCGCTCTCGCAGTATCTGATAAAGAAGTTTCAAGGTCGGCCTTTTGACATCATCTTTATAATCCTCAATCCACTTTTCAATGACACTTTCAAACTGACTCAATACTGACGGTTTGTTTTTCCGTCTGTCAGGCAGCCCTGATTTCTCTCGCTTTATCCGATAACGAATCGCTCCTTCAGTGACACCAATACTTCTGGCAATTTCACAATTTGAATACTTTACTTTTTTTAACTTCATGATAAATTCATGCTCTTCTGCTGTAAGTCTTTTTTGGGGCATTCATCCTTTCTCCTTCTTATATGTATCTAAGGAAAAAATGCCCTATTTTTTATTGTTTTTTCAATATTTATGTATATCTATCACAGCCGTCGGGATTGCGGAGAGTGTGGAAAACTCGCCATACATTATCAATTTACCATTCAGGTTCCTGAGTTTTCCAAGACACCTGTGGGTAAGTCCGCATTTGAATTGTTATTCTATTGTTATAAATCCTGGACTTATCCACAGGTGCGGCACTATCCACAATCTATTTTTGCAGAAATATCTCCTTCCACATTTAAAATCATATAGTTAAAATATTTTCGAGAGGCATTGGGTATAGAAGGCGGATACACAGGAGGGGTATTCTGTATCCAATCTCAAGGATCCCTCTTGAATCATCATCCTCATGTACATGGCCTTATTCTTTCCGGCATTATCAAAGAGGGAAAATTTTACGAACAAATAAATATATCTACCGATGTAATTGCTGAAATATTTAGGGCAAGGCTTTTAGCGGTATTACTTGATCAAGGGATAATAAAACAGGAACTTATTGATCTCGTGATGTGTTGGAATCATAACTCCGGTTTTAATGTTCATAGTAAAGGGAAAATAAATGGGGTTAATGGAGAGCAAATAGAGAAAGTTGCAAGGTATATGAGCAGAGCAGCAATATCAGTTGAGAGAGTAGAATTTAATCCTGATGATAATACTGTTACAGTATATGAGAAACAAGACAGATCGCCATCCTGTAAACAGGCAAAATATACTTTATTAGAGTTTATTGCTCTTTTGGCAGGCCATATTCCTTCTCCATATGAATGTATCACTCTATATTACGGCGTCTATAGTAGCTCGTATAGAGGTAAAGAGAAGAGGGAAAATAGTGGTGATGCAAAAGTTATAGTAGAAGAGAAAAAAGGTAAGGGTAAAGCTAGTTCAACATGGGCGCGCCTGATACAAAAAATCTTCGAAATTGGACCGCTCACATGTCCTAAATGTGGAAAAGAAATGAAACTAATTGCTTTCATTACTGATTTTAAAGAAACAAAAAAGATATTAAAGCATATCGGAGAAGAGACTCAAAGAGCGCCACCGTTATCTCCAACCACTATATCAGCTAATGAACCAGATGGATGGTATGATGATTATATTCCCTCTGATGATGTATATTTTCATGATGAGGAGTATGTCTATTAATTTAATTAAAAAAAACTTTTTCAAAAGTTCACAGGATACCCTCGTCTAAAATCAGTCAAATTTTACCTCTTTTAGATAACTTAGGAAAACAATCCATGCAAAAGTTAAATAATGACCGCCCTAACTATTCATAATTACCCTTAAAAAAACACAAAATACAGAAAAATACAGAAAAATTTTCTAAATTATCTCTATTTTGTAGATGGTAATATATCACTTGGAATTTTGATTTATATATAGCAGCTTTACCTATATAGCCAGCATAGCTGGTGGTTTAAGGTATTAAAATTAATATATTATATGACCGGAATAGGAGTGAGTCAAACTCCGTAAATTTCAACTACACAGTATTCCAAAAAAGATTTCTCCCGCCACATATATCGATGCCTATGAACATCTACATGAATGTTGCGAAAATCCATAAACTATGAATTTTGATCATAAATTTTAAAACACCATATAGTCCATTCTTCATAGCAAATATATCAGCATCTTCTAAAAAATCGATACCAGCCACAACTCCAATTATATTTTTAATTGCAAATTCTGTAAAAATTTTTTAAACGAAGGTAAATGGCTTGCCTTAAGTAAAAATAGCTAAATTTGTTTTCTAGATTTCTTGCCTACTGTTCATTTTTATATTATACTAAACAAATGGACAATAATATATCTGAAGTCCTATCACCTTCGAAAACTAAAACTATCGCGCTATATCTTTCAATAGATTATGCAATTTACGAGGATTAAGCCATGTATATCTCCTCGAATCCCCTCTAATACTTGGCGTGAGTGCATTAAGAAGATTTGGGAGGTAGAGCCTTTGGTATGTCCCAAATGTTGTCGTCAATTAAAGATTATAAGCTTTATTACTGAGATAAAAATTATAAAAAAGATACTTGAACATCTTGATCTATGGCGTGTTAAATCCTCACGCGATCCGCCACACGCGCGTGAAGATGCCCCAATTATATACGAACCGTTATATGATGATTCCCAGAATTATGATGATATTTAATTTGGTGTAAATTAAACGGCTGTAAAATTCTACCTTTTACAGCAAAAGAGGAAGTGCGCCTATTCTTAGCCCAATTTCACTAAAAAATCTGCCTTTGTAATGCACTATCAATCATTTTCACAATTTTTCTCTAATTTATTTAATCCATGATACACTAATTTGTATTATCTTGTATTATTTTCTTAGTGCATATTTCTCTTTTTTCATTATTTTATTTAAAATTATAATAAATTTATAATAATTCATTCTAATGGTTCAAGAAGCGAGTTCCTACCATTTTCTCTGATTCTTCCGTACACCAGTTGCAAACCACAAGCATAACATTCTTCGGCCTTTTGTATTTTTTATCCCGTAACAGACAAATTTATGGTGCGTCCATGACCCTGTGTCCCCTTTTGCTTGCCAGGTTTACGGCGTGTAGTCGAATCCAAACTTTCTTCTTTAGAATCCTTTTCTTCCTCGCAACGCCCCTCCTCAGACTTATCAGGATTATCATCAATAGGTTCGCTTTCTTCCAACTCTTTTCTCTCATCTAGTGATGGTTTAGGAATCAGTAAAGATCCTCTTTTAAAATTAAAGACTTTTTGCAAAATCGTAAAGCATCCCAACTGATTCTCAAAAATCCCCTAAATCCACCGATAAGAATTTATAAAAGTAACGCAGAGAGATTTTATACCTTTATAACTCTTTGAAATTAAATAAATTTTTCTAAGTGCATAGGTAGAAAAGTTTTGATGATATAAATCGGGAGGGAATTTGTAATAGCTACTAAATGGAAAACTGTTCAGGTCTTTATCTCGTCCACATTCCGTGACATGCATGCGGAGCGGGATTATCTGGTGAAGTATGTATTCCCTGATATCAGGGAGTGGTGCGAACGTTGGAAGCTGCATCTGGTGGACGTTGATTTGCGGTGGGGAGCGACGGAGGAGGAGATGGAAAATGGCAAAGTCATCGACATCTGTCTCGAGCAGATTGATAGAAGCCGGCCATTCTTTGTCTGTATCCTTGGGAATCGATACGGTTGGGTGCCCAAGCCCGACGAGGTTCCCAACGAAACACGGGAACGATATGACAGGTTGCAGGGCAAGGAAGATTACTCCATGACTCACCTGGAAATTCACCACGCGGTGCTGGAGCCGTTAAGATCAATGGATAATTTGGAAGATATACCGCATGCCTTCTTCTATTTCAGGGATAAGGTATGCCTACCTGCACCGGAAACGATTGAAGGTTGGTCAGATGATGAGCGCAATGAGTATCAAGAGGCCTTCTTCGATGAAGACCCGTCGTATTCGGATCGCCTTGCGAAACTGAAGGACAAGATTCAAGAACATTACGAAAATCTGGGGAAACAGAGGAATAACCCAAACGAAGTCAAAGAACGGACTTTCAACTACAAGCCCAAGTTTGACCCTAATCTTCTCAACCCCGAGGATGATAATCTGAAAGGCCGGTTCACGCGTGAGAGCCTGCGGGAGCTGGGCGAGCGGGTGAAGGAAGACCTTAAAAAAACGATCTCGCTGCAATTCCAACAACGCATCGCTACACTTTCCGAGAAAAGAGAGGAAGACACTCTGGAAACAGAGCTGGACTACCATGAATCATTCGTGGAGAACCGCACACAGCTGTTCATAGGCCGGACAGAACTGCTGGCAAAGTTACGAGATTATGTTGATAGCGATTCCAGAGAAATCCTCGCTGTCTACGGCACACCAGGCTGCGGCAAATCCGCGCTGCTTGCCAAATTCTACCGGGATTTGATTGAAGAACAATCGAAAATCCTGCTGATCCCTTACTTTGTGGGTGCAAGTCCTGGTTCGAGCGCTCTACACAGTTTGCTGCGGAGAATGTGTGAGGAGATATTTTCTAAAGCAGGTCTTAAAGAACACAAAGAGACCTGTCTTTCTGAAGTCTGTGGCCAGGGCGAAGAAGCACATAAACAACGAGAAGCAATCGAAAAGGAGTACGAGATTCCGTTTAATGTCAACAAACTTTCAAACACATTCAAGTCTTTTCTGGAAAAGACCGTGCGCAAGACGATCATCCTGATGGATGGCTTTAACCAGTTGGACGCGACGAATAGTGCACACGAACTCAACTGGCTGCCGAATCAACTGCCAGGGAATGTTAAGATTATTGCCAGCACGCTTGAAGGAAAGGCAAAGGAAGCCCTGAAGAACAAGACGAAAAGTGAGCTGGAAGTGACACCGCTGACGGATGGGGAACGTCGGGAAATCATTCAAGAGATGCCCTCCGTTTTCTGCAAGACTCTGGCTGAAGAACATATCCAGGCCTTGCTCGAGAAAGAAGAAACTCGCAATCCCCTGTACCTTAGGGTGGCGCTTGAAGAACTTCGGATGTATGGGGGATTCGGCAAGAGAGGTGAGAAGCTGCGAGAATACATCGCCACGTTTCCCTCCGACGTCGTAGAGATGTTTGTCTTCATGCTGGACCGACTGGAGAGGGATCTCGAGGAAGAGCGAGAAGACCAAAGGACTTGTGGTATTGTCGGTCGAGTGTTTTGTCTGCTAGAGTGTTCACGGTACGGCTTGACCATAAGAGAACTCCGTGAGCTCATGGGCAGCATCTATGAACGGGACACCCACCAACTAATCTTAAGGCAAATACGCGACTATCTGCAAGATCGCGGCGGGCTGATCGATTTCTTCCACCCTGTGCTATCCAAGGCAGTCCGAAAGAACTATCTGAGCAATGGCGAAGCCACCGAGTGGCACCGAGAGTTGGCGGAGTACTTCCAGACGCAGCCTTTGTATATTGAGGAAGGTAGTGATAAAGCCCGGCCAAGAAGTCGCGCCTTGGAGGGCGAAGGAGACAAGATTGCGAATATCCGCAAGCTAGTCGAGCAGCCCAAGCAACAAACCGATGGAGGTATTTGGAAGGGATTGAAGGAAACCCTAACGGAACTGGACTTTGTCTATGCGAAGTGCCAGGCTGGAATGGCATACGATTTAATTGATGACTATGCGCATGCGGAGTTCATGTGGCCAGGGCAGGAAGAAAAACGCAAAGAGGAAGAATCCAGGATTAAACGAATAAAAACATATATAGAAGAAGTCACAGCCTATGCAAAGGCATGGAATAATGCCCGTGATCGTCATAATATCGATCCGAGCCAACTTCCCTATCCAGGTTCAAATGAGATCCCTAATATCGAATACCCTTCTTTAGTAAAGATCAAATTTTTAAAGGCCGAAGAAACAAAATATACAAGGGATGAATGGACTGACCAAGAGTGTATTCGAGGATGGCGAATTTTTGTGAATAATCATCTCTCAGCTCTTATTTATGGGAAAATACCCGCCTTTCAGTTGGCCTATAATAGCGCCGACTCCAGTCCAGTATCTGAGGCGATAGAAAAACGTTTTAAACAAGGTGAATTTTCCAACAACTTTTGGCTTCGTCTGATAAATCGTCCGGCCTTCCTTTCACAACCATCATGTATAAGAATATTTGAAGGACATAAGAATTGGGTCAATTCAATAGCGATCACTCCAGATGCAAAATTGTGCGTATCTGCCAGTCTAGATCGGACCTTACGAGTGTGGGATATAACAACCGGCCAATGTCTTAATATATTAGAAGGTCATACGGAATCAGTGGAATGTCTTTCACTTACACCTGATGGATGCTTGGTGATTTCCGGAAGCAGGGATAAAACTATACGGCTCTGGGAAACGAAAACAGGTCAATGTGTAAAAATGCTGAAAGGTCATAAATATGCTGTTTTAGCCCTTACTATCACACCAGATGGCCGCCGGGCTGTATCTGCTGGTGATGACAAAACCATACGAGTATGGGATTTCCAGAAAGGCAATTGCTCTCATATTCTTAGAGGGGATATGAGATCTGTCACTTCTGTAGCGTTATCTCTAAATGGAAGCCAATTACTATCAAATAGCAAGGATAGGAGTTTACGTTTATGGAATATTGACGAAAAAACTTATTCAGACTCTGTTTCCCTTTCCCCCAAAAATGCATATTTAATAAGAGCCATAGCAATGACAGAGGATGGTCGATTTGGATTTGCCGCTGAAGCACAACTTATACGAGTATGGGATATTAAGCATAGACAATATCTCGGTCATCTATCTACGGTTCACAATGGGTCAGGGGATTTAACTAGTGTCGCAATTACGCCAAATGGTCAGCGATTGATTGCAGGTGATACACATGGAAATATACACCTGTGGATTCTCGACCCAGGACATCCTGAGACACAGCTCCCATTAAAAACACTTTCTCAAGTTACAGGACAGATAGATACTGTTGCAATTACTCCAGATGGCAAATGGGCTTTATCAGGAAGTCGTGACGGCTCTATACGCCTATGGGATCTTTGTGGTGAGACAAAAAGGCAAGAACCCGATATGCATGGAATGATTAATACTCTCACCATAGTGCCAGGCGAAGCAAAAGTTATCTCTTCTGGTGCCGATACCTCAATCCGACTATGGGACCTTCATACTGCAAAATGTTTACGCACTTTCTGTGGGCACAGTGATGCAATTTCAGATTTTGATATCACGTCAGATGAAAAGATTCTGGTTTCCGGAAGCAGTGATAATACGCTGCGAATCTGGGACATTGAAAGTGGAAAATGTCTTAAGACTCTACATGGCCACACAGGCACTGTCAACAAGGTGTGTATCACTGCTGACGGCAAGCGTACAATATCTTCAAGCGACGATGAAACATTACGGTTTTGGGATCTGTCGGACGGCAAGGAACTTCAAGTTTTCTACAAGCACTCCGGCGGAATAACAGCATTGGTTCTTACCCCTGATGGACGACGCGCTATCTCAGGATCGTATAAAAAATTAAGTTTAAATAAACCAACTGCAAATCTGTTCATATGGGACCTTGCCTCGCAATCCCCTAACTTTCCGCTCTACTGGCAATTCCAGACTTCGAATGTAGAAGATCTTTTTGTTACTTCTGACGGCAGCTATGCAGTTGCGCGTGGAGAAGGCAATATATGGGCACGGTGGGATTTGAAGACAACAACCTGCATTGAGGACACCGAGAAATACAACAACATTTTCCTTCTCCCAGATGGACAACATGCTCTTGTTCTAAAACGGGATAATACATTATGGCAAAGAAACCTTAAAACTGGCGATAATTTAAAACGTTTCACTATCCAACCACCAGATCTTAGAATTTTACAGTTCACACAAGATGGATCTTATGCAATCTCGCTTGCATCAGACACTATTCTTCATATCTGGAATCTAAATGATGGAAAAACTGCTTTATCCTACCTATCCCGCAGTGGTCCCATACAGACAATCGCACTACACGAACCCTACCTGGTAGTGGGTACTGCATCAGGCAGAATTGATTTTCTTTATATTGAAAATTTTGCTTCCTGCAGGGCTCCAGTAGTAACCCCCACACGTCTATGGTACTTCGGAGAGGATACAGAATCAGGATACTGGGACGAAAAACTGACTGCTCGCTGCCATCATTGTGGAATACGTTTTTCTATATCGTCAGAAAGTGAAAATAAGGCACGAGAAGAAGATAAAAAGGAAGCTGGTGCCCAGAAAATTGTATGCCCCCATTGCAACAATGAACTCGTAAAGAATACAGTAATCTGTGACAATCGGGAGACATTGGTCTACGCACGACAGCATATTCCCTCTACAATTACACATTTAATGTCCGATATATCATCCAGGGATGCCGTAAAGCTTAAACTACCACCGGGAACAACTAAAATCATAAAAATAAAAATCAATTGTGGAAAAATGGTTACCGAATATACAGAAAATGGAATCATTAATATGTTCCAAAAAGAGCCTTATGATGACGATTCTGATAATTCTTAGAGAATCTCAACATTACGCTCATTATAGAGCAAGCGGACATATTTCCGATAATTATCAAAGGAGAGGAGGTTAATATCATAATGGGAAAGGGCAAAACACAACTAATAGACCAACTTACCGAAGGGCTGAGTTTGAGCATGAGTGAAATGACGAGCAGAGGGACTCAAATATACAGGGGCAGCACTCGTAAGGATATTGAAGTTGTTGGAGATTTCTTGCTTGATTTTGGCTTCAATGAATGCTATGAGTGGGCGTGCGTGTATGAAAGAGGATGCTGGATTTGCGAGGAAAATAATCTTCTGCTAACTGCCATAGTCCAGAGCCCTGAAACTAAAATGAAGGATATAGTTCTGGAAGTGGCACATACGGGGGGGCAGTTTCAGCAAGCATTTGAGCATTTTGAGGATCGATTTGGAAATAATCAGAAGATTGAAGGTTATAAGGAAAATAAGGAACCAAGAGTTCCTTCTGTTGAAGAGAGCAAGCGGGCAATTGTTGTTAATGCGGTTCAGGTGGCAAGCAAGTTGCTTAAATTGAGAGGTTCCATATTCTACAAGCCGATAGATATTGAAGAAGTGGAGACTCTTATGAATGATCACTATAATCGTTTTGCCACAGAGAACGACGTCCTGGGTGGTGCAGCATGCCTGATGCAAAGGCGCCTATTTGATCTAGAATGGAATTCTGACCTTGATTGGTTTGGACACAACGATGAATTTACTGATGAAATGAGCAGTACGCTATGCCAGATCGGCGAGAAAATTTATCGAAAAAAGCTCCATTCCAAAGCAATAAATGCCCTGGAATGTTATCAATTGTCATCTGGCCTCAAACTTTCCTCCGAAGAATCGATCAATATGGTCATAACTGTTTGCTGGCTTGGTCACTCTGATATTCCATACGACGATTTGACATTGTGGAGAACTGCCCTGCCATACGCAGTCTTTCTCACCCACCTGAATCCAAAAAAGGACTACGTTCCAGACCTGCTCTATAAAATCTGCAACCCTACAACATCCTCTTCTCTTACGAAAATGTGCAATCTAAAAGAAATTGATTTAATAAAAAAAACAAAAGATCTAGTTACAGATCTGGTTACTGAAGCAGGAAACGGTCACATTGAGAGGGTTAAGCAATTTTTCGCCCAGGGGGTCGATATTAATGTAAATACTAAAAATAAAGATGGTTTTACAGCTTTGATGATGGCCTCAAGAAATGGTCACCAGGAGGTTGTCAAATTACTACTTGCCCGCGGCGCCGATGCGAATGTAAAGCATGATGAAGGCGATTGGACAGCCTTGATGCTGGCGGCAACAAAAGGGAACATCGAAATAATCAAATCATTGCTTGATCAGGGCGCTCAAATAAATAGTGAAAGTGCAGATGATAAATCAGCGTTGAGCCTTGCGGCGGAATTCGGTCATCTTGAAACAGCCAAATTATTGCTTGCCAATGATGCTGAGGTTAATCCGAAAAAGCATGATAAAGGAACGCCTTTGATGTTTGCAGCACACAAAGGTCATGCTGAAATGGTTATATTATTGCTTGAACATGGTGCCGATGTGAATGCAAAGACCCGGGATGGCTGGACAGCATTGTTGGATGCGTCTGATAACGGTTTTTATGAAGTTGTCAAATTATTGCTTGAACATGGTGCCGATGTTGACTATAAATATATGGGAGGTGGAACCGCTTTGATTTATGCATCAGAGAGTGGTCATCGAGAGGTGGTACAATTATTGCTCGAAAATGAAGCGGATATAAATATGAAAAATAATGATGGTGTGACACCACTGATGCACGCCGTGAATAAAAACAGAATTGAGGTTGTGAGATTATTACTTGAGAAAGGCGCAGATTTAAATGTAAAAAATATAGGTAACGAGACAGCTCTAATGCGCGCTTTGTTAAGAGGTTTCACTGAGGTTGCCGATCTATTAGTTGCTCACAGCAGAGAAACTTGAAACAGTATATTGTGAATTTAATTTTAAGTGTTCAGGAAATACAGGTAAGAGAAATTGTTTAATATTATTTGGAGGTGACTTTCATGGGTTTCACAGATTGGTTTATGAAAGGAAAGGATTTTGAAAAAAATAGGAGGTTTAATGAGGCGATAGAATGTTATGACAAAGCCCTTGAAGTTTATCCTAAAAGCACGGAAGCTTTAGGGAGAAAGGGAGATGCTCTGGCATTACTCAGGAGATTTGAAGAAGCCATCGAATGTTTTGATGAGGCGCTTAGAATCAATCCGGAACTTCCGATAGTTCTGTGCAATAAAGGAACAGCGCTCTCAGATCTTGGAAGAGATAGTGAGGCAATCCTGATTCTTGACAAAGCTCTTGAGCTAGATCCCGCGATAAAGGAAGCATGGGTAAATAAAGGAAATATCTTTGGAGAACTTCAAAAGTTTGATGAGGCGATGGAATGTTATGATAAAGCTATTGAAATTGATCCTCGATTTTCAAACGCCTGGGTGGGAAAAGGATTTGCACTCCTCGGCAAGTTACGTGACAATGAAGGACGGGAATGTTTAAGAAAAGCAATTGAACTTGATCCGACAAAGAAATCATTATTGTCACAGTACCTTCAATAGATAAACTCCTCTTAGCTATTAAGGAAGAATCTAAAGCAAAAATCATGAAAATTAAGTGGATATTAATGAAGAAGTTGTTCCGGGAATGGTAATTGGAATCCACTTAAACAATTTAAGAGACAGATTGAGGCGAAATTAAAAGGATTTTCAGGGGATGAAGAGACTCAGCCCTATGAATTAGAAAAATTTATCACTCAACTAGTTAAAGCGGATGAATTGGACCAAGAGATGATTTTAACGGATATCCTCTCTAATGAATTTGATGAGAAGATAATGCAGTTAATAAAGAATGGAAACGAGGAGATGAAAAAAATCTAAGACCGCATTAATGCATGTAGCGTATTATGCAAAGCGGCCAGAAATAAAGAAAATGGCGGATAATGAAATTAAAAAGCGAGGAGGATAAGGGCAAGCATTCGCTTTTTAACCCGTTAAGATGAATAATAAAAAATTTATTTATAATTTAAATAATTACAAAGAAAGGTTTGCAAAAGGGAGAGTATACGCCTTTTTTTATCCTTGAGTTCTCGGCAGATACTTTCTTCTACGGGCAATACGATTTGTTATTTTTACAAAATTATACCAGGATTAATACTTCTATTCATTCTTTCCTCATACTAGGAGGCTGTCCTACAATTAAGGAGTAAAAAATCAGCATAACCGCCGATTGTCATCAAACAAACAGAAAAAGTTCGACTAAAAAAGCTATTGATCGAACATAAGAAGGGCTAATTGGCAAATATAGGATTCTTTTTTTACAAAATAAGGG
>JBLIRR010000079.1:0-12525 GCA_049472395.1 bacterium
AAGATTATTTGTGCCCCTCAGAAATGAGCCCTTTTACTGGTTCAAGGAAAAAGAAAAGAGCTTTGAATTAAGGGTATATGGAAGAGCATGGACAGAAAAAAACGTGTATAAGGGCAGAAATGTTGAATTAAGCAGAGGATATAGTACAGGAGATATTATCAAAGGGAAAATTGGAAGGGTAATCATCGGCCCTCTCGAGCATATCTTTGAGAAGATAGATTTTGAGAAGATAATTCCCGTTGCCGGAACAGAGGAAAAGGCTCTCACAATTGTTGATAGTATCTTTAAAGGCAGGAAGGAAAAATATATAGCATTTGAGGTCTTATGGTGATAGAGAGAAAAAAAAATATCTTTTTAACAGGGCCTCCTTCATCGGGCAAAACAACGGTAATAAAAAGGGTCATTAAAAAACTTCGCCTGCCGATCAATGGATTTTACACAGAGGAGGTGAAGATGGGTGACCGGCGTTGCGGATTCCTCATGAAATCCCTTGATGGTCGCCAGGGATATCTCGCCCATCAGAATATCTCATCACCATTTAAGATCAGGCGCTATGGAGTGAGTATTGAAAATATAGAATCTATTGCTGTTCCCTCAATAAAGCCACGGGAAAATGCGGTGATAATCCTTGATGAAATTGGCAAAATGGAGTGTTTTAGCAAGGTATTTATTAAGGCAGCAGTGGAAGCATTGAATGCCGAAAATATCGTTATCGGTACCATTACCCTTGGAGGCGATGATTTTATCAAGGCCGTCAAACAGAGGAAGGATCTTGAATTAATTGAGGTGACATTAGATAATCGCGAAGAACTGCCAGATCTGATAATGGGAAGAATAATGGCCCTGTCAATATGAAATTAAGCAGCATGGCAATTCTGTATACTAATCTCAGGCACAATAACATTAAGGATAATATTCTTTTTCCGGCAATAAAATTTTTAAATTTTAATACTCTTTAACTTGCAGCTCCGTAATTTTTTAGATAGATTGAGAGTCATATAAATAACAGGGTTTCGGCTTTGGGCTTTGTAATAAAAATCTGCCGTAAGCTACTAAAATTCCTTAAATGGGAAATGGAAATTGCATATCGTACCAGAGAAGAAGGTAGATGTGTTCAAATATCCTATTGTCCAATGTTAAGGAAAAAAGTATTTGCTTACTGGGGTTTGGACATAATTAAATGCCCAAAGCCGAGCATATTCAAAGAGCTTAGTTCAAAGAAATATTACAACCCCTGCGCTGCATAATATTTTCTTCAGCAACTTCCAAATACATACCTTAAGTATTATCTTCAGTCACGACGGACCCACCATAAATAGTGGAAAAAAATTTCTGGATAAAATGTAAGACTTATGACCTAAAAATAGGTTCACTCAGGGGATGTCCTGGCCCGTGATGGCAGGTCATGGCTGTATGGGATGCATAGAACCGAATTTCTGGGATACAATAGCTCCCTTGGAAAAGGTGATCGCCGATGGGGCACTCAGGGTTCCTTTTGCAGGAATTGAAACCACTGCTGATAAGTTAGTATCGGATTAACAGCGACTGTGGCAGCAGGTCTCGGTATTCATGCAATAGGAAGCATTATAACCGGTAAAGGGGCACAGAAGGGGGAATAATTATGACAAAAAGGATTGTTATCGATCCTATTACAAGGATTGAAGGTCATCTGCATATTGAGGTAGAAATAAACTCAGATAACTCTATCGCCAATGCGTGGAATTCCGCTTTACCATCTTCATGGATTAGACTGGGTTGATATTGTGAGTGCGCTCTCTGCAAATCCTTCTAAAGCGGTAGAATTGGGACGAAGTATTCATACAAACCTTTATAATTGCTCGATTAGCCATTATGAGCAGGTTCAAAAGAGATTGACAGGCTTTGTCCAAAGTGGGCGTTTAGGACCATTCGCTCATGCATACTGGGGCAATAAATCGTATAAATTCTCGCCTGAGGCAAATCTTATCATTGCTTCTCATTAATTGGATGCATTGGCCGTCCAGCGAGTCGCAGCCCAGATGATGGCTCTATTCGGGGGGAAAAATCCCCATCCACAAACACTGGTCGTTGGGGGAGGCACTTGTGTAATGGACGCCTTGGATGCTCACAGAATAGGCCTATTCCGGTGATTCGGAGCTTGGTGGGGACCGCAGTAGAACAACCCTCTTTTATTTACGGAAAGAGATTTCTCATTATTATCAGTGCATATAAGGAATATAACGGATCAATAAGTAAGTATCTTACCCGTGCGAAAGAAAAAAATAATAATGGCGTATTCATGATCATGGCAGATGAAATTCTCGATCATATACATTAGTTTCAGAGTACTTATTTTTCTTGAAATTGGGATCACTTTATTATATAGTATTACTATAATAGAGGAGGAAATATCATGAAAATAAGTGCAAGAAATGTCTTAAAGGGTAAGATAAAAAACCTTACTACCGGGGCTGTTAATTCGGAAGTGATTATTGAATTACCCGGAGGTATGGAACTTGTGTCAATCATTACGAAATCATCCGCACAAAGATTGAATTTAAAAGAGGGCAAAGAGGTGCTCGCAGTGGTTAAGGCATCAAATGTCATGGTGGCCCTTGACGAATAAATTGCTTTGAATTAACAAGCTCTCTCAAATTCTGTTTCACCGACATCTGATCGATTATTTAATTCCAAGGTCTTTTAAAACAGCAATTCCAATTATTACGCACTCTTAGAAGTATATATAATCCACCCAATAGTAATCACTACGTAAACTTTGAGCACAAAGAAAGTGAGCCATTATGAATTAATAAAAAAGATATGGTACCATTAAAAGAGAGGGAAATTGGAGAGTAAAAGAAGTAAAGGCACAAGGAGAATAAAAATGAAAAGATTGAAATTTAAGCCTTTTCTCATTTTGTTATGTATATCCATCTTTTTATCAATAGATGCATTGAGAGCCGCGCCATTTAATGACATATCCATTGTATCCACAAATTCAATAGATTCACTTTTCACAGGCTGGGATAATTGGACGGTGAGCAGCTCTCCTGCACGTACCAGCCAGGTAAAGGCACCGGCCAGTGCGTTTAACCTGGAGATTAATAAAAATATATGGCCTGCTGCTTCCACTTCTTCTATTTCCAGTGTGTGGGACTGGCCTGCTACTGCTCCTTCATGGAGTACAAGCCTATTGAGCGTGCAGGTGAGTAAACCGGGTCTGGAAATCAGTAGAAGTATATGGCCGATTACTTCCACATCTTCTCTATCCAGTTTATGGGAGTGGCCGGATATTCCTCCTGCCTGGAGTACTATATTAAGGGATGTGATTCCTACGAAGAAGCCCCCGGATTTTGATACCATATATGGAACAACCTCGACATCTGTGGAGTATGATTTTGATCAACTATGGCAGAATATTGATGAAGCAATTGGAAAGGGGCTCCCCAAGACAGCTATAGAATATCTCAAGGAGCTTATACCCATAACCATTGAACATGAACGATACGGTATAGCTATGAAGGCGATTTGCAAACAGCTTGTGCTTGAGGCCACTATTCAAGGCAATAAGCCTGAGGAAAAAATAACAAGGCTTACTGAAGAGATAGAGAAGGCCCCTGAGTTACTCAAACCTCTGTTGAAGCTTGTTCTGGCTGAGTGGTACTGGCAGTATTACCAGAATAATCGGTGGCGCTTTTTTGAGCGTGACACCACCGCCGCCATAGAAGACAAAGATTTTACGACTTGGGATCTGCCGAAGCTTTTTAATAAAATAGATGAGTTATACACTGAGGTGCTTTCAGAAGAAGCGCTGCTGAAATCTACCCCTATAATCAAATTTACTGATTTTTTTAAATTAGGAAATGTCCCCCTCTCCTATAGGCCGACGCTCTTTGATTTTGCTGCTTTCTCCGCCATTTCCTTTTACCAGGATGGTGACCAGATGAGAACGAGTCCGGAGGATGCCTTTGAACTATCTGCGGATTCAGATGCCTTTGCTCAGGCAGAGGTTTTTATCCAATACTCCCCTGAGACAACAGATACCTCATCTCCTCTGCTTAAGGCCATAAAGCTCTATCAGAGGTTACTCAATTTCCACATCAATGATACCTCAAAAGAGGCCTTTGTTGATACGGACATCAACCGGTTGATATTTGTAAAGGCTTATTCTTTTGGTGAAGAAATATCCGAGCGTTATATGACGCGGCTATCCGAGATTGCCGAAGCTTACCCCTCTCTTCCCCTCTCAAGCCTGGCTTATTATTACTGGGCTCAGGAACTTTATATTCAGGGTGACTATAGTGAAGCGCATAAGATTGCTCAGATGGGAGTATCATCAGAGCACGCTGATTCAAATGGGGGGAAAATGTGCCAGTCGCTCTTAGCTACCATCGAAGCCAAGGAGATGAACCTTGAAAGCGAGTATTCAATGACTCCCGTATTGAGTGAAGTGAGAATAAGCTATAGAAACATTACCAGGGTCTATCTTCGTATAGTAGAAGATCAATGGGATGATTTCTTGGATGAACGCTATGGTTCACCGGAATATATGAGTGATAGTAAAATTCGGCAACTGCTGGGAAAACCGGCTATCAAATCATGGTCAGTTATCTTGGAGCCAACCATAGATTACAAAACACACTCTCAGGCAATTGAGCTTCCTCCTTTACAGCCTGGGTACTATAGATTAATCGCCTCATGGCGCGAGGATTTTACTGAAAAAGAAAACGCCATAAGCATTGTTCCTTTCTGGATGACAGAGATCGCTATGGTAACTAAGACAATAAATGCCGTCACAGAAGGTTTTATAGTCCACGCCCATAATGGGAAACCTCTCAAAGGAGCTCAAGTAAAAGTTCTTTATCGAGACCGTGATGGATATTATAAAGAGGGAGCTGTGCTCTATACGGATGAAAATGGTTCCTTTACCATTCCTGATGATTATCAATATAATGTCATCCTATATGCTCAATATAAAGAGTATGCGTTGTTGAGTCAGTCGAGCTATTATGGGAGGATAAGCCTAGAGGTGAGTGAAACTGACCAGACGGTCTTTTTCACTGACCGGTCTATTTACAGGCCTGGTCAGACGATTCACTTCAAGGTACTGGCCATAAAGAGCAACCAAGCCAAGGATACCTATGATTTCCTGCCAAATACCAAGCTCACTGTTCTGCTGAGGGATTACAATTATCAGGAGGTGGAACATCTGGATCTGATTACCAATGCCTTTGGCTCTGCCTCCGGGACATTTACCGCTCCATCCGGAAAACTTACCGGAGAAATGACCATAAGCTGTGAAAAACCGAAGGGTAGTGCAAGGATTCGTGTAGAGGAATATAAGAGACCCAAGTTTCGAGTGATCCTTGATCCTCTCGAAAAAGAGAGTCTTTTGGATGAGGAGGTTGAACTCACAGGCCTTGCCCTTGCCTATACGGGAGCACCAATTGATGATGGGAAAGTCTCTTACCGGGTAGTTCGGGAGATACGCTATCCTATTTGGCGCTGGTGGGGCTGGTATCCTCCTTCAAATACCAGGGAAATAGCGCATGGCCGGCTTACAACCGACGCAGAGGGGAAGTTCCGCATCAGGTTTACAGCCAAGCCAGACCGTTCTATCCCGGAATCAGATGACCCAACATTTATCTTCAGGGTTTCAGTCGATGTGACGGACAGCGCCGGTGAAACACGCTCAGGAAGCAAGAGTATAAGTATAGGATATGTCTCCATGGCCCTTGGGATTTCTACCACCGACTGGTTAACCGCTGATGCGCCTATACAATGCAGCCTCTCTGCTATGACTCTCGATGGACAACCTCTCAACACGAGCGGGAAGATAACAGTAATTACATTAAAGCAGCCTCAAAATCCTGTAAGAGCACCCCTCTTAGGGACTTACTATCGTGAAGAAGATGAGGATGAAACCGATGAATCGAACTGGCAGACGTGGTCTGAAGATGAAACAGTGGTTTCCTCTGAGTTTACCACCCTTGAAGGAGAAGCTCAGACTTCATTTACACTGAGCCCTGGTGTATACAGAGTAATCGCAACAGCCTATGACCGCTATGGAAAGGAAGTCAAGGCATTGCTGCCAATAATGGTAATGGATCCTGAGGCCCCTAAGTTTAATGTGAGTATCCCTAATTATGTGCAGGTGAAGTCCACTACCGTCAAGGTCGGCGATACACTTAAAGCAGTGTGGGGAACTGGTTACGAAGAGGGTTACGCCTTTATCGAGATTGAACATAGAGGGGAAATCGTTAAAAAATATTGGACAGACGGGCAGAACACCCAGCAGCTCATAGAGTGGGCAGTCGGAGAGGAATATCGCGGTGGATTTTCCTTGCATATTACTCATGTGCATGACAATCGTGCATACATCACCACAGAACGTATATCTGTTCCCTGGACAAATAAGGATCTCGAAGTTTCCTTTTCCTCCTTCAGATCAAAACTTGAACCTGGGGCTGAAGAAACCTGGACAATTCAAGTAAAGGGACCTGACGCGGAAAATGTAGCTGCAGAACTGGTCGCTACCTTGTATGATTCCTCTCTTGATGCATTCTCCCTGCATAACTGGTCAGGACTCGCACATATTTTCAGACAGGATTACAGCGTACTTGGAACCAATTTTGTGAACAGGATTAGTTATCCACAAAACCTTATAGATGAATGGAATGATTACGGCCCAGGCTATACCAGTTGGACATATACCCAGTTTCCCGATGATGTCGTTCAAAACTATGGCAGATATATAAAATATGGTGGCGTCGCCTATGGCGGCTTTTATGCGTATGATTTGGGGAGCTCCTCATATGGTATGGCAATGATAACTCCTGCCGATACAGTAATGATGACTGCCGGCTCTATGGCTTTTTCAGCACGAGGACCGGACATTTTATACGGCTCATCTTCTATGCAGGGTGCTGAATACACAGAAGAAAATGTACCTGCAGCGCCAATGGGAGAGACTTATGAAGAGCACGCAGAGGAGATAGACCTCTCTTATGTTCCAACGAGAACGAACCTGAATGAAACAGCCTTCTTTTTCCCTCATTTGCTCACAGATGGGGAGGGTCAGGTCTCTATTACATTCACCATGCCTGAGGCACTGACAGCATGGAAATTTATGGGCTTTGCCCATGCCAAAGACTTACTCTGGGGAATGCTTACCGAAGAGATTGTGACGCAAAAAGACATCATGGTTCAGCCCAATCCCCCACGTTTTTTAAGGGAGGAGGACTATATAGTATTCTCCGCTAAGGTAACAAATATATCTGATGAAGAACAAAATGGCACCATTAGGCTCTCCCTCTCAGATACCTTGACCGGGGACTCTCTGGATACTGAATTCTTAAATGTTCACACTGATCAACCATTCTCCGTGCCGCCCAAAAGTTCCCGTTCTTTTTACTGGGAGCTTGAGGTCCCGGACTGTGCGGGTATGGTGACACACAAGGTTGTGGCTGCCTCAGCTCAAAGCTCGGATGGAGAAGAAAATGTTTTACCGGTCCTCTCCCGCCGGATCCTGGTCACAGAATCACTCCCCTTGCCTATTCGAGGGGTCCAAATCAAGAGCTTCAGCTTTGATAAGCTTCTTGAATCAGCTCACTCCGAGACATTGGCCCTTACATTGCAGATGGTTAGTAATCCTGCGTGGTATGCTGTACAAAGCCTTCCCTATTTGATGGAATTCCCCTATGATTGTTCAGAACAAGTCTTTAACCAACTTTACGCTAATGCCTTAGCGCGGGAGATTGCCAATTCAGATCCTAAGATCCATGAAATCTTTTCCCAATGGCGGGAAACCGATGCGCTCACGTCTAACCTTGAAAAGAATGAGGAACTCAAGTCTGTGCTCTTGGAGGAGACTCCCTGGGTGAGGGCGGCAGAGGATGAATCACAAAGCAAACAACGCATAGGGCTCCTTTTTGATGATGATCATGTTGAGATCTCGCTTTCTCAAGCCTATAATAAACTTGCCCAGATGCAGCTTTCAGATGGGTCATGGTCATGGTTCCCGGGAGGACAATCCAATTTCTATATTACCTTGTATATCATGGCGGGTTTTGGCCGCCTGCGGCATATGAATATTGATATTGGTCAGGACCTGGCGCAGAAATGCATTCAATATGTGGATAGTTCGATGAATGACACATATAATAATATCAAGAAATATGAGCTCCTTGAACAAAATAATCTCTCAAGTACCATTGCCATGTATCTTTACGGACGCTCTTTCTTCCTGGATACATACCCTATCCCCATAGAATGCGAGGAAGCAGTGAATTTTTATCTCAATCAGGCTGCCGAATACTGGCTTTATTTGAACTCACGACTCTCCCAAGGGCATCTGGCACTTGCCTGTATGAGATTAGATGAGCCGGTGACGGCACACAATATCATCGCCTCGCTTAAGGAACGCTCTGTGAATGACGAAGAGATGGGCATGTACTGGAGAGATCTGGAATTTTCCTGGTGGTGGTACAAAGCCCCCATCGAAACACAGGCAGTGATGATAGAAGCATTTGACGAGGTGGCGAATGACCAACAAGCTGGGGAGGATATGAAGGTCTGGCTCCTCAAGCAGAAACAAACCCAGAACTGGAAGACTACCAAATCTACCGCCGATGCCGTCTATGCTCTCCTGTTAAGAGGGATAAATCTCCTCGCCTCTGATGAACTGGTGAAGGTGACGCTGGGAGAGATGGAGATAATCCCTGAGACCACTGAAGCCGGTACCGGCTTCTATGAGAAAAAATTTATCAGGGAAGAGGTTGAACCTGAGTACGGCCAGGTGACTGTAGAGAAGGTTGACGAAGGGGTTGCCTGGGGAAGCCTCCACTGGCAGTACCTGGAAGATATGAGTAAGGTCACGCCATATAATACGCCGCTTTATCTTGAAAAGTCCCTCTATGTTGAACGGCAGAGCAAAGCCGGTCCTGTAATAGAGCCCGTTGAAGGTGATCTTGCCGTTGGAGATCTCATTATTGTGAGAATAGTGCTACGTGTGGATAGGGATATGGAATATGTCCATATGAAAGATTACCGGGGATCGGGAACTGAGCCGGTCAATGTTCTCTCTCACTATAAATACCAGGATGGACTATACTATTATGAATCCACAAGGGATACCGCCACGCATTTCTTTATTGATTATCTTCCCAAGGGAACGTATGTGTTTGAATATCCTTTGAGGATTCAGCATAAAGGGGAGTATCAGATGGGAATAGCCACGATCCAATGTATGTATGCGCCTGAGTTCAACAGCCATTCAGCCACTGAATTTATAACTGTGCGCTAACACCGAGATTATGAGGGTCGGACGAGGTCTGACCCTTTTTTTCTCATTATATGCCCTTCTTAATGTATAATAGAGTTCTGTAATTATTAACGAACGTCATGCCTCCCAAATATTCGGCAATTCTTTTTGGGGTAAATAACCTGTAAACAATGGGATCACACTTTCAAAAATTGCTGACAAATATAAAAGTTAATTGAATAGAATGCCCCATAATTAGTGATAAATCCAGAACGTCTTTATTATTGATTTAATCTAATTAATAGAAAGGAGTTATAATATGAAAAAGAAATTTCTTATAGGTTGTAGTGTATTGTTTTTAGTACTTTTAATTTCCTTACCTCTCACTCATAGTCAAGAAATATTCTATTATCCATCCGGTTATCCGGTTCTGCCCTATTATTATCCCCCTATATGGTTATTTCCGCCTGTGAGAACTTCCCGAGTCGTAACAAGCGTTAATCCTACACTTGCTCTCTTATTGGCAACACTTACTCCGGCTCCTGCACCAGCAGTTGTCCCTACGATTACCGTAACAATCCCTCTGCCAGCACCTGTCACCCCAACAGTTGGAGTGTTAACAGCATTGCAAACATTGGGTGGTGGTGTGCCAACTCCTGGGGGCGGGACTGTTACGACACCCACTGTGGGTCTCAATACTATTCTTCTTCTTAACTTACTCTAAAAAAATGAAGAGTAAGCGCGCATAATTTTCCCATCACGGGGGGACGGGGGTTATTATTAGACAACGCGCTTACTTTCCATATTAAAGAATCTGACGTTTCTCTTCCATTAATCTTACTTAATTTTTTTATTTTCTAAATTTTTTACTAAACACATATATAAAAGATATACTTATGGGATCACGAGAGGGGACTTTTTCTCGATCTGGTCGGTTATATTGTCCTTGCGTTGTTTTTTTCCAAATACTATACAGAGAATAGTGTTATTCTAAATAAACTCTTCAAGGTGTGTGACAAAATCGTTAGTAGTTTAAATCAACCAGCGCAGGTAAAGCAATTTTGTCAATTATAGATCTACAATCGTTTATAGTGTCTCAGCGCCTTACATATATTTCTTTTTTCATTTTCATCGAATTCTATTCCATAAAAATGTAAAAAAATTTTTTCTCTCAAACTCTCAGCATCTATTTTCGGTTCTTTATTAAGAATAGCGCTCTTAACAATCATCTTGGCAGTATCATACATTGAACATCCCATAAGCAATCGTTCTTCATTTGACTTCATTTTCATCAATCTTTGAAACTCCGCTTTTATTCCTGGATGCGTATCATTCATGATAATTATCCTTGCTTATTGGGGATTATCCATTATTTACTAATTTATAGATTTCTTCTAAACCTAATTGTGAAACCCAATGTACAATATATTCTTCCTCTAATTGTGGGACTGTTGTGAATAAATTTTTTATATCCTTTAACTGAATGTCAGAATGGCTATCCTTCGCCCATAATAATTTAGCTAAAATTAAATCCTCTGCTGAAATCAACCATATTTTACTATCCCCAATTGTAACATTCTTCTTTCTTAGAAAAATAAGATCCTGAAACTTTGTTTTCTTTCGAATAATAAAATCAATCTTAATGACATATTGATTATGAATTAAATTAAACATGCCTTGACGAAAAACTTCACGTTCAATCATCTCTGGATCTATATAGAAATCACTCTGAAACAGATTGACAAATTTATTTATAGCCATATAATCCAACTCTATAACAATATCGATATCTCTCGTCATGCGTGGTATAGTATAGTAATTTAAAGCTATAGATCCTGATACAATATAAGGAATATCTTCCTTATTTAACCGCCCAGTGACTATTTCAAGCACTTCAAGCTCTTCGCTTTTCTTTTTTTCTTGTCTCATATGGGTAAATGATAGTATTAGAATGGATATCTTTTTATAATAGTTTATTTATAGCATGAGTTATGATATTTTTCAATACTATTAGCACACAGGTCAGGGCAATCGCATGCCAAATCTGCACCTTTCCATACAGGCAGGTAAAAATTGGCTAAGTCTTTCAAGATTATTAAGAAATATGCATTTTTTGATGAAAATAGACAAAAAATGATCTGTTTTTTGCAATTATTGGCCAAAAAAAGTACATATAAACTGAGAAGTGTGGCAAATAGTAGTAGATCATATCAGGGAAAAACATAATTATTAAAATAGGGAAGGAACAAAGGATAACATAATATATATATAGCGGCTTAACATAAATGAGCGCGCAAAAGTTTAATTTTTGTTCAATCTAGAAACCGATACAAAAAATAAAAACAAAAGCACGCTCATATCGAATGTAGCATGAAAGGGGAAAAAATGACACTGCACTTGGAAATTAATTGTGATAAACTCAGCGACCCCGCGGAGATCATACCATTATTTGAAGAACACTCGCTAAAAATAGTTGACGCATTGAAGCATTATAAATTCAATCAGCGGCGCGTTATTATGAGCTTGCAGCGCGGGCGTAATGTGGTGGGCTTCTGGACTCTCAAAGAACCAAAGATGTTTTAAGGGAGGGTGAATTATAAAAATATATTAAAGGGAGAGAGAAAGATGAAATATACAATATATGCAAATGGCCTCAATATGGGCACATACGAGGCTTAGAGCAGGGGGAGGTACTAGACGTATACGTGCGTGATGCTGGATATAGCGATTACAAGGATATGACGGATCGAGTACCAGGGAACGCAGAGGACGAGGTGGAGGCGCGTGAAGTTCCGGAATATTGTTCTCAGAATGCCGGGGATTGTTGGACATGCTCATTAGTGAATTATGGAAAGGATTGTAATAATAATCCTATTTGAGTCTCTATGCGGGAACCTTGAGGGGCCTCTGCACAGAGACTCAAATGTTTCCTTAATTGGTCAGTGCATTCCAAAGGTTGGAAAATGATTGTTCAGGCAATAAAAAAATTTGTATTTGGTAGCGGGGGGTGGATTCGAACCACCGACCTTTGGGTTATGAGAGCAAAGGTCATAGCTTACCTCAATTTCTCTCTCCTTACTAACTTATTAATAATAAAGCATAAATAAATTTATCATTATCACTTGACTTACTCAATTTTACCCTGTAATATATACAATATATGGGGAATATTATGGGGAGTAAAATAAGTAACTTATATATATTTTACAATATATTAAAACAACATATAGTTGATTATATATGGGGAATATAACTAAATATTAAGGAGGTGATGTTTATGCCAT
>JBLIRR010000008.1:0-213461 GCA_049472395.1 bacterium
GAACCTGCGTACCTATAGTGTATTTATGGTAGATTCACAAAATTTATTGGTCTGGCATGCAGACTATATTGACCATGTGGATGAAGAAAGCCTTTGTTCCTCATTTGAAAAGTTTTTACAACGATTGACTTTTAAGATTCTTGGTGTAACCAAGGACAAATGGGAGCCTTCAACGAACGCGCTGAAAACCGTATTTCATAGAATTTGGATTGGATTTTGTCATCGTCATTGTCTCAAGAAATTTCGAGAGGCTCTGAACAAATATCAAGAGGAGACTCAATGTAGCAAAAAAGAAATCACAGCTCTCTATAAAAAAATTAAAAAAATATTAAATAGCTCTAATTCAGAGGTAATTTTAAGAATAAAGATTCAATCCCTGGATGATGAAGCATTTAAACATCCATTACTCAAAGATCGATTAGCGGAATTAAAAGACAATGCAGTTCGGTATACTTCTCATAAAAGAAGAAATGGTATCACTAAAACAACCTCTCTTGTTGATAATTTACTAAAATGCGTTAAGCGCAAATTACGAATGGTAGAGAGTTTCAGAGATAAAGAATACACTCGTATTTTATTTCAAGCTCTCGCCAATACGAGAAATTTTGTCCCTTTCTTATCTGGAGCTAAAAATGCTCATAAAAGTCCTTTTATGTTAGCTCAAGGACAAACATATAATTTACAATGGATACAAGTGATGAATGTGCATAATGCTTTCTTATTTACACCTAATGCCTGGTGAGTGAATTACATAGGTAATCTTCGCTCTTTATCAAAACTTTTAGACTTATGCGAAAAAATTAATGGTTACGAATATTCGGGAAGGACACATTAAAATCGGATTGGATTTACCATATCACTGAGGCGCTGAATGACTTCTGGGGCACGACTGGGGCCTCAATTATTTAAAAGGTTTTATAAAATAAGGTTATAAAAAACAATAATATAATTAATGGCGGTGCAGGGATTCGAACCCTGGGAATTACGGTTAGTAGATTGAGACAGATAATCTATTTAAGCATAGATTTGATAGCGATTGGTATCACCCAAACTCAATAATCCTATATGCAGGATAGAAAGTAGATACTAAAATTAACAGTGGAAGGATGGGCAATGCAAAACCATCATCCTTCCACCAATATTATTTTCTTCTAAGCTTATCACCCCCTTTCTTCTAATTATATATAATCATATTTTATGCCAAATATCCAATGCATTAATAATCAATATAATAGGCAATCTTCTTAGTCTGGCTGAAATGATTTCTCGACAATATTACCGAAAATAGTAGTTATAATTCGACAAAAATGTCAGATGGTTGATGAAAAATTGAAAGAAATTCAATTCATCGTAACAAGAATCAATTTCCCTTTTATATTCATTCCCAGATGTAAAGATAAAGGTATTTCTGCCTGATTACTTTCCATAACATCTTAAAATTTAATCAATTTAAGCCTTAATAATAACCTGTAATGCTTTTTCTATAATCAGCCTTAAATATCCGATATATAAATTTTCATTTGACAAACTACAGCCTTCTTTGCCACTCTAAAACAGTTTCTAGTACAATGTAAAATTTAAATATTCGCATTTGTAAGGAATTTTTGCTATAGTCGTCCTAAAATAGATAAGGAGGACGACATGGCACCACGTTACAGAGTGACTTTAACACAAGAAGAGCGCAAAGATCTGGAGACTATTTCAACAAAGGGGAAAAGGGCAGCACGAACTGTATTATACGCCCGTGCCTTACTCCTGCTTGATGCTGGAGAGCACGGCCCCAAATGGATCGTAGCAAAAGTAGCAGAAGCACTGGGGACAACCCCACGAAGTCTTGAGCATTTGAAAAAACGGTTTGTAGAGAAGGGCCTTCTCGCCGCAATAGAACGTAAGAAGCGAGTAAAGCCTCCCCGGGAAATTCAATTTGGAGGTGATTTTGAAGCCCATCTTATAGCTTTGGCATGTTCGGAGGCACCAGAAGGTAGAACCCGCTGGACAATACGGCTATTAGCTGAAAAAATGGTTGAGTTGAATATAGTGCCAAGTGTTTCTCCAATGACGGTATGTAACACTTTAAAAAAAATGAACTTAAGCCTCACCTGAGTAAATATTGGAAGATACCTCCTGACCAAGATGCCAGTTTTGTAGCGGCGATGGAAGATGTTCTCGATGTTTATGCGAGGCCTTACAATCCCAAATATCCGGTTGTGTGCATGGATGAATCGAGTATGCAGCTGATAGGGGAAGTTCATGAGCCCATTCCCATAGCTCCTGGCCATCCTGTTTTGATGGATGACGAATATGTACGTAATGGGGTAGCAAGTATATTCCTTGAGGTAGAACCACTTGAGGGAAAGCGCAATGTCAAAATTACTGATCGCCGGACACGGATAGAATGGGCCCATTTTATCAAAGAGATGCTTGAAGAGCGTTATGTAGATGCCGAAAAAGTTGTTTTAGTTATGGACAATCTCAACACACACAACATAGCCTCACTATATACAGCTTTTCCTCCTGAAGAAGCTAAGCATATGGCGAATCGCCTTGAAATACATTACACGCCAAAACATGGAAGCTGGTTGGATATAGCGGAGATTGAACTGAGTGTCTTGAAGAGACAATGTCTTGACAGGCGAATAGATTCTATCGAGAAGATGCGGACTGAAGTGTTGAAGTGGAATAATGACCGAAATAATCGTCAAACTAAGGTTGACTGGCAGTTTAGAACGAATGATGCTCGGATCAAACTGAAAAGGCTATACCCGAAACTTTAAAATATACATTGTACTAGCTTTACAATCACCAAAGCTTCAATCCATTTAGACCATGATTTTTTAAGTTCAATCAAAAATAAGCGATCTCGTTCCATTAATTTTGGTTTTAACTTTTGGGCCTTTTAAGTTTTCGGTTGTTGCTTGAGGGCTAGATTTTCAAATAATACTATCATATCGATAACTTATTGATATTGTTTAATGATGATATTTTGGCAAGGGGCAGTAAAAAGAGTAAAAATTGATGAAATTATTAATGCGCTATCAACTTGTCCTTTTTGAGTATAGTATTTATAAATATACCAGACAAGGCCGAGACAGACAGCAAGAACCATATAAATTATTTTTTTCCATGAAACCAATTTTATTTTTTACCCATTTTCCTCCTAACCCATTGCCATCAGAGGCCCTGAGCAAGCTCCGAGCCGGCGAGGCTACGTCGAAGGGCCCTCTGCATGAAGTTGTTAAATATTTTTATTGTTTTTCAATTTTCTAAAACCAATGATTGACACAAAAAACAAAAATAAGGGAGAAAAAATGCCGTAATACCTATAAAGAAACATACTGGGTGCGAAGGGAAGCAACAGCGAATCACCCGGGTCAGTTGGATTATAAAAAACTGTAGTCTCATTTTCTTTAACATATTTTGGGAAATGACTTTTTCCTTCAGAATCAATTAAAGTGCCTTCTAACCCACCTTCCCTCCAATTTAAGGCAGAGAACCATGCAAACCTGGGAATTATTTTATCATTTGAATATTTCTGCCCATCAACAACATATGAGTACTCTATTTTATAAGAATCATCACCAAAATATTCTAATTCTTTAATTACGCCAGATGTTCTTGGCCATGCCCTTGCTGCCTGAGTACGATTTACAGTCGACCTTTCAATGTATATAAAAAAGGTTCCGTGAAATATAAATATTATGCTAAAAACAATTTTAACTAAATTCTTTACATAGTGTTTTAATAGAGCCACTTTAATATTTTTTTATTTCATCAATTTAATGATGAATTGACTTGCGTGAGCTAAGCGCGAGCGTAGCTCAGGTCAAGTCTAATGCTTTTATGGATTTTTATCTTTTTCGGCAATTGCAGAGATCCTTTCATTAATTGCCTTTATTACAATATTATGTATGGTAAGACCGCTTATGATTAAAACAAAAAGACAAAGACAACAGAAAGCGATAAATTTGTTATGCTTTGTTAAGAAATATGCATAGAAGCAAAATAAGAAAAAAACCATAGATAAAGCGATAAAGAAATAACTAATGAGATAAACAAGACGATCTTTCTTTTTTTTGATAATTATTTTCTTTTTCATAACAATTAGTTAAGGTGCCACTTGCGTGACACCGACAGGAATTATTAAATCAGAATGTTTTGAAAAAAGCAAGTGTTCTGAGAAACCAAAAAGGTACCGGTAATGTGCTGCAACGTTTTGTTGGAGTAATCCAGGGGTAGATATGCATAAGGGGACAACTTTATCTATGCATATCTAAATTATTTATGGCTTGGCATGTGGTACCTGGGCTTCGCTATAGGAGCCAAGGGTATGCGAAACAGGAGAGGTTTTCTTTGCGAAGGCCTTATTGTGCCACCGCCGTGACACGGACAAAAAGGCAGGTATGATAAAGAGTGGGGCTATTGGAATTTGGCTTCTCTATCAGGAGCCAGGGGTGTGTTAGCTTTTATTCTCATTAAGCGTCGTTTATTTTTCCCTTTAACCACAACTTTATTGTACTCTGCTTCAAGAATAAATGAACAATCGTTTCAGCCAGCCTTCGATTGCTCATGCTGCCTTCACCCCAAAGTCAATAGAAAGTAAACCTAAATATTGTATTTCGCTGCCCGTTTGTAAAAAGCCTTTAAACTCCCCTCAAACAGGTTCACTAACAAGGGACGTCGTCTTTCATCATCAATGGCGAAACCTGAATGAATTGTTTTTAATTCAGTCGCCTTGGTCTCAAGTAGAATATAATTATCGGGATCAGTATTGACCGCAAGAATGGGATTATTGGTAAATAAAATCACCTGTTGCTGAACTTTATACTGTTTGATAATCGGAACCAGATATTTCGTAATATCCTCATTATCAAAGTTGTCTTCCGGAGCATCGATAATAGTAGGACCAAAATCGCTCAAGATCACGATTATAACCATCATTACCGTTCGTCTCAAACTTAAACTCAAGTTGAAGAAATCCCTCATTTTAGCCCTTCCTGAGCGCCAGTTGATATTTAAGAATAGATCGTAGCCTTCATCTCCCTTTTTCATCTCAAGCAGTGGCTCTTTGGTCTCTTCCAGAAAATGTGCAACGGAAAATAATTCGTTAAACCTCCGGATATTTTCCTTTGTAGGGTGACCAAAATATTTTCGGAGAAAGGAGTCCAACATATCCCTTCCAGAGATCAACTCTTCAATCCTTTCAGCATTGTAAAATTTAGGCTTAATCTTAAATGCCTCCGCCTGCTCGATATCCACCTCCTTCAACGCCCCATCCTCTTTGATTGCATATACTTTTAGAGAATTCCTCTCTCTCGTATATACATAATGTTGAGAAGCGGTATCGGAAATACGTTCAATAAAAACCTTGACGCTCCCATCCGTGAGAGAATGAGAGGGATTAATACACGCTTGAATCAATTTATACAAAAAGGATTTGCCTGCTCCCTTCTTACCGGTAATACAATTCAAATGGCGATTAAACCGGACGCTACGTGTGCCGAAATAAGAATTTTTGATCTCAACGCCATGAATATAAAAACCTTCAAATACTTGGATATACATATCGGAAATTCTTATTCGAGATGAAGGCATCTTTATAGCGGTTATAAGACCGGTATAGGAAGACTCTGTCATTTTAACATAGGTATATCGTTTGCCTATGGTTGACAAATCATGAGCATCCGAACCCTGAAAATAAGCCAGAAGGCTAAGATCCGCTTTATGGCGCAGCTCTCCAATCCAATTTTTTAAGTTTTTTTTTAATTTTCTATCATACCGTTTAAACTTTTCCGGATCAACAACTTCAATAGCCTCCAACGTGGGATTTTTTAAAACATTTTTCATAGCCCCACTCTTAAGGGAATACAGTCGCAGCAGAGCCTGGTCGCTACCATCAATATGAGCCGGCAGAGGAAGGCCACCTTTCTGCCTGATCAGATCGAAAATTCGAAAGACACTGATTGTCCCCACTTTCGGATTCTTACCCCAGTCATCAATTTTAAAACCTGCTTCATGTAAAAGATCACAAATTATAAAATGAATCTTCCGACGCGGCTCCTGTGGGGGAAAAATAGCCAGGACATGTATGCCTGTTGTACTAATTTCTACACCTGGCAATATAGAAATAATAGTCCTATTAGCTTGATTATTAATCCTTTTAGCCTCATCATCGATCAATTCATACCAGGTAGGAGCCGCAAGATCCATCAGTCCCTTATCAGATTCCGGATCTGTCCAAATTGTCCCGATGCCATTATGATCAGTGATAGCCACCAAAGATATATTAACCTCGATAAAGCGTTTTACAATGCTTTCTGCTACCTTCCTGGCATCTGCTAAGATTTTCTCATGAATTGCTTTCATCTCGTGCCGATACTCTGCTGTATCCTCAAAGTGAGGGTATTTCACATTATAAGGATTAAAATTATATCTGTTTTTTCCTCGAGCATCTTCTGAGGCGGGAGTATGGTAGTGCAGATCTGCCTTAAAAAATCTGGCTCCGTAATTTAAGGTGTGTAGCTTTTCAAAACTCTTTAAAATTTCTTTATTGGTCATCCTTTTCTCCTTAGCTATTTTCCCTAAATTTTGAGTCTTCGGTGGATTAGGCTTGTTTCACTGTGAAAAGAATGTCTTAGCCTCAATCCATTGTTTCTCTTTAAATCCATATTGATCTATACGGCAGGTTAAGGTGTCTGGAACGGTTCCACTTGCATCAAAAAATAAATTTGATCTAAGAACGCTACCTTATAGACAGTTCTTCCTAAAATACTAATTAAAAACTAAGTAAAGGAAGCCTCTGCTTTTTCCTAAAAGATGTTAAAAGGTAAAAAGCTATTAGTGGAATATTTTCCATATTTTTAAAGTGGCTTCCTTTGTCACTATTCTAAAATAATTAATTAAATTATCATAATATTTAATCTTGCCGAAGATTGTCCAATAATACCCGATAAAATTATAGAGTAGATATTTATCAACATGTATACAGTGAGTATTTTTTTTCTTATTAAATTATTATTATTAAGATTTAAAAATGTATAAGCATGGTTAGAGAGAAATATTGCCCCTGCATAGGAAATAGGAATTAGCATGGTATTAAAAGAGACATAAAACATTTCATTGCTCTTATTTATTGTATCATACTTCTTTTTGAGCTTTCTATACAATTTCCTCATTTTTGTTGTTCCTCCTAGAGCTATATATCTGAAATAAATTGTATGCAGTATATACGGGGGAGATTAAATATGCAAAAGACTGTCCAAATACCGTGGGATGTAAAACCTGTGTGTCACTATGAAGATCACACACCTGATATTGAGGGAAATAAGATTTTTGCATGGGCACTGTTTCATATAACGCAGAGCGGAATGCACACCGAGAGGGTGCTCCCAAAGATACGTCAATCATATCAAGCATTACAAGGATTTGTATCACTTTTTCCGTGTAGCCCGAGACCTGTATCTGACGATTATATAATCGCTTAAATAGTGATTATATATGCAAATTCAGTATTTTACTGGCTACTTGGGACTGTTGATTTTATATAGCAATAAGCCTTGAATGGGAGCCCTGTGCTGGTCCATTTCCTTAAAATAATCTTCCAGAAGTTCTCTTAAAACCCTCCAGGGCCTTCTTCTAGGTGCATGATAAAGGTAGAGTTTAGAGCCTTCCTTTACAAGAAGCCCTATATGAGTTACGAGAGTCGGAATATTCGGCATGTTTCTAATAAACATTATAACACTAACTTTTGGAAGTATGGAATTCATTTTACCAATATTATCTCTAAAGTATTTTGCGAGTAAGAAGTCAATTTCTTCTTTTCTACCATTAGATTCTGGTACTTCACCAAGTGTTGAAATGATTTCTTTGGGACTTCTTCCCTGATTATCCAACAAATCGATAACTCGATGAAAAAACCATGTGGTTTTGTTAAGTCGCCTATTCCCCCTTTTTAAAGCTTCTTTCGGAAACACCTTTTCCATTAAATCAGATGATATTAATCCTGTTTTAATATTTTCTGGTATCCAGTCAGAAACCATAAAATGATTGCGATTATAATACGAAACCTTCCCGTCTTTATATCGAATTTGATTCAAATTTTGAATGATTAACTCTTCTTTTTTTGAGAGAGAAATTGCAAGCACTACTTCAACAAAAGTCGTGCAATCAAATTTCGTAGTTGAAATTAAAGGGTCCGGATCAAGGCCAAAGCCTTCACCAAGGGGATCAAGCGACACCTCTCGATTTATAAAAAAATCCGCTGTTTTTATGACCCTATCTTCGAATTCAAGGTTTAGTATACTTGAATCAAAAAGAGCGGCTTTATTTTCTGCCACAAGAACAAAAGAGAGACATATGATAAAAACATAAATTTTTCTCATGCTCATATTATATCATATATTTGACATAGGATCTTTCCGAAATTGCATTTGCGATTTTACTTATTGTTGGAAATAATGTCCTTTGAAGCTCCATATTTCTAATAATCTAATAATACGAGGGCACATTTACGAGTCAAAGATTAAAAACTTATCTTCCCGCGCTGAGGAATTATTCGAATTGTCCCTACAGTTACGAATGCTCTCATTCGCTGATTTATATGGGAGCAAGATATAGAATTTATTTGAACAGTTTAGTCATAGATTATTAATGTATGGTTATTTTGATATACAAAAGATAAGCTGATTTGTGGTATAATTTTTTAGATAATATTTAAGAGCATGAAAACCCTAAAATACGTTATACAAAAACATCATGCAAGCCATCTCCATTATGATTTTCGTTTAGAGCTTGATGGAGTGGCAAAATCATGGGCTGTTCCAAAAGAACCTCCTGTTGAACAGGGAGTGAAGAGATTAGCTGTTAAGGTGGAAGATCATTCTATTGATTACATGGACTTTGAAGGAGTGATTGAGGATGGCTATGGTGCAGGAACAGTGGAGATATGGGACAAAGGTTATTGGGAGCCTGAATCTATTAAAGAAAAAAAGATTGTCGCAATCCTTCACGGAGAAAAGCTAAATGGAAGGTTTACTCTCCTGAATTTCAAGGAGAAAAACTGGTTATTATTTAAAGCAAAAGATGCAAAATAAATGGCTTTACTGGACTCCAAGAGTGTTGTCAATCATCTTTGCTATATTTATCAGCATATTCGCACTGGATGTATTTGGTGCTGGCTATTCCTTTCTGGACACAATAGTAGCTTTAATAATACATTTAATACCTACTTATCTGGTAACTATTGTTGCTATAATTGCATGGAAAGGGGAGATTACAGGTGGATGCTTATTTATAGGACTCGGATTGTTCTATGTAATAATGGAATGGAATAGGACTCCACTTATTGCTTCTCTTCTGATACCCGCTCCTCTATTCTTAATTGGGGGGATGTTTATAATGCATTGGATGCTTTATAGAAAAGCCAAACCGAAATTATAAATGAGAGAACCTGCGGTAATTGATGTGAAAAGATTATTTGTTCCCTTAGAAAATTCACGTAGATCAGTTTTACATCGTGAGGTGAAGTAACTATACAGTAAATGAAATTTAAATAGATTTATCAGTTTAAATAAGATTTATTATGAAAATAAAATATATGTAAGAATGCTTAAATAGACTTGTATATTAAAAATATGGGAGTATAAAATTTAGTCTTTCCATCCACCTCCCAAGATGTGTTAGATTTTATACTCCCAAGGGGGGATTTAATTCAAATAATAATCTTTCTTCCCTGTAATTCTTTAATATATAAGGAGACTCCTTTATGTATAAGTATTTCTGCGAATGCCTTTTCAGAGTAACCAGTTATCTTCGCTGCTTTCCCTAAAGAGACTATTTCCTCTTCAAGGAGTTTAATGACGAGCACTATTTTTACTTCATCTTCTTTGATGTTGATTTGTGGAGGCCCAATAGTCATGACCCTTGCACTCCTCCTTTAAAATAATCTTATTTTTTTGATTTTATTGGCTTTTATTTAAATAATTTGGCAATGAATTATAAAAAAAATTAATAAATAATTATAAATAATATAAATTATATTAGTATGGATTGGTGTGTTAAAAAAATGATGGATTTAAAAAAAATAAATTGTTTTTTGATAATAAGACCTTCAATTCATCGTCTAGTATAAAAATATAGATTAGTAAGATTAGCTCATAAAGATATACTGACAATATTAATAAAGAATCGAGGGTGATATTATGATAAGCGACTTTTTACAAGATAAACTGATAAATAAGTTGACTGGCTATTATTTATTGTCTTATGGCAATCACAATATTAAATTAGCATGGTTTTTAGAGAAAATGAACAATGCGGTGGTTTTTTGTCTTGTTGTCTTAAAGCTCATTCCTGCACGACGAAGATTAATATAAAAAATAATTTCCTATAATTATTCAGAATGCAGAATTGGCGAGATGATGCACCAGAGGGAGAAATACCCGGAAACTCACAAAGATAGTCACAAAGAATAAAGATAAAGAATAAGGGAAATAATTGATTATAAAAATTTTCCTAATTCTTCTAATAACTCGTCTTTTTTAGTGAGTATTTCATCCTTTAATAATTTAAATTGTTTTTTCCCTTCTTCATACGATTCTTTGTAAATATTCTTGATTGTTTCCTGATTCAAAACACCTTTTTGTTTAATATATTTTTGGGTAATAATGGCGATTGCATAAGTGCCCGCAAAGGCAATTCCTCCGGAGAGAATCCATCCGCCAATCGGGACAAAAGCAAGAATGCCCCGTGCAGTAACAGCACATGTATAGCCCAATCCAACTGTGCCAATCACCATCTTCAGTAATTCTTGTGCCTCAACCGGATAATTATAAAAATCTGAGATCTTTTTTACCATATAAATTTGCAGAGGAGCCAGTATCGTAAAGTCTGAAATAAACGGCGTGGGTAAAAATCCGATGACCCCTGCTATCATGGAATATTTTTTTGCCAGATATTCAAAGGTCACCTCCTCATGTACTTCTTCTTTTTGAATATCAATTTCAGGTATATCAAGATCATCGGGCTCTGTTTGAATATTTAAGGCTTCGCGTAACTCTTCCAAAGCCTCAGCCTCTTGTTTACTTAAGCCTTCAATGCTCGCTATCTTCTTTGCTAAAGAAAAGCACTGCTCCTTTTCTTTTTCTGGTACAAGGGATGCCAATTTTTGAAGTTCTTGGAGCGAAAGCCTTTGCGTTATGGCATCGATCAATTCATCATGGTTAATATTCTCCATGCCTTTGATTAACATTTTCAACTCTTCTTGTTCTTTCTTGGTAAGACCATCTGCTAAGGCTGGATACAGAATTAAGGATAAGAATTTTTCTTTCATACCTGTATTCCTTTCTCTCTGTTATAACGTTTACGTTTCCTATAATACTTTTCGGCTTTTCCTGCCGTACTTTATATTATAATAACTACTCCGCACCTGTCACGACTGTTTCATAAAGTTTATGACAAATATGGACCTTATATACATAGTGTTAATACTATGCTTCTTTTTATATCTTAATGAAAATAAAAATATAAGTAAAGTAATAAAGTTTATGCGCTCTCATAAAATATATGCTTTCCCAAAATGGTCCTGCTATGCAAGAATGCTTCTTATTATCCTTATAGCAAGTAAAATGCCGGCTAATGAGGATGAGCGAAATAAGTTATGGCATATAATTTGCTGTAAGTTCTGAAAAAGCCAAAACTATCCCCATATATCCAAAATAACCTGAAGAGAAGAAAAGCTTTTAAATTTATTAAATCTAAGGGATAAGGAAAGGAGGTAAGTAGAGAAGAATAATTAAGAATTTGTATCTCTTGGAGGAAATAAACCCCAAGGGAATAGCTATGGATGGTTAATTTAGAGAAAGTGAGAGTGTATCATTATGAATCTTTCCAAAAAATGTAAACTTCTTATTATCTTTTTTAGTTTCTTATATATCTTCCTTGCAGGCTCAAAGGCACATGCCCAATTTGGCTATGGCGGGCTCTATGGAGGTTTATATGGTGGCCTCTATGGAGGTTTATATGGAGGCCTCTATGGAGGTTTGTATGGCGGCCTTTACGGCAGCATGTATGGCTTATATGGAGGCCTCTATGGGAGTATGTATGGTATGTATGGAGGCCTTTATGGCAGCTTATACGGCTTATATGGAGGCCTTTATGGGAGTATGTATGGCTTATATGGAGGTCTCTCTGGGCTTTATGGAGGGTTGTATAGTGGGCTTTACGGAGGCTTATATGGCGGTCTTTATGGGAGCATGTATGGCTTATATGGAGGCCTCTATGGAGGTGGTGGATACAGCAACTTACTCGGTATGTCAGCCCTCACCGGTCTTCTTAGTGGCTTAGGATCGAGCGTTATTACTACTGAGCAATTTGGCACGTGGGAAGGACTATGGTCCTCTGGCTTACTGCAAGGGCCACTGTCATTAAGCCTTGTTGAAGATCCTGTAATAGCGGGTGTGGTGACTGGTTTTGTCCAATTGATCAATAATCCATTTCTTATTGGTTTGGTAGATGTGACTGGAGAGATAATCGGTAATCAGATTAGTCTCAGTGGTATTACTGTTGGGGCAACAGGGGGGACAATGTCCATAGATCTTGTCGGAACATTACTTACTCCTACTGATATGGAGGGAAATTATACGTTAATTAAAAATTTAACAACTTTACAGGAAACAGGAACTTTTGAGGCAATCCTCACCGTCCCTGTGCTTTAATCTAATCTCATCCTTTATAATTTGTGACCATTCTTCTCATTAATGTGGAGGAGAATGGTCACTTTTAATTCTCAATAAAATCAAATAACGGCGATAATCGTTCAGATTTCTTTATTTTTGTCAACGCCATTTCTTGAATCTGCCTGATTCTTTCCCGGGAGAGATTAAAAATATTCCCGACTTCCTCTAAGGTTTTTTCTCTGTGTGATCCAAGACCGAACCTCATTTCAATCACTGCCTTTTCCATAGGAGGTAATGTATGTAAAATATTTTGGATCTTTTCCTTTAAATTTTCATTAATAATATTGTCAAGGGCTGATGTGCTCTGTTTGTCTTCTAAATAATCAATAATGGTATAATTATTATCGAAATCTGAGAGAGGTTGCTCAGCAGAAATGGGATCTTTGATAAGGCGTAATAGGTCTATTACTCTCTCCTCTGTCATGCCTATATATTGAGCTAAGTCCTTAATATCAGGATCTTTGATATTTTCTTGACGCAGTTTATTGCGAATTCTGATGAGGGAATTGATTGTCTCCATAGCATGAACCGGCACACGAATAGTCCGGGTTTTTTGCACCAGCGCCCTGGTGATCGTTTGTCTGATCCACCATATGGCATAGGTACTAAATTTGCATTCATATTTAATATCAAATTTTTCTATAGCCTTTATTAGACCAATATTACCTTCCTGAATTAAATCGAGCAATGGGAGCCCACGATTGATGTATTTTTTTGCAATATTAACCACAAGGCGTAAATTCGCTTGCGCCATTTGAGATTTTGCCTTTTCATCACCTTTGGCGATCCTCCGTGCATATTCACGCTCCTGTTCCCTTGAAAGAAGCGGAACATTCGCTATCTCTCGCAAATAAATTTTTACACTATTAATACTCTTATCTTTCTCGCCCTCTGAATACTCTTCATTTACATTGGTTGCTGACCTTGATCGATTATGGTCAAAATTACTCTCCAGCATCTTGCCATCAATACTCCTTTCCCTCCCTCAGTAAATCCTTTTGATTGTAAGCATTCGTCACTTTTTCAATTAAGCAACTATGAATGGATATTCCCTATGCTGTATATATAAAGACTATAAAAAATAAAATAAATTATGTTTTAAATAATTTTTTTTAATTGAGGCAGAGAAAAAAAACGAAGAAAGATTTGATATGTGATTATTTCTTCCATGAATTCAAATAGTTATTAAGTTTCCAAATTTTCGAGTAATCCAGTGTGTCCTTATCATTTCGATAATAGGTGAAGAATTCATCCTCAGGTGTGTGTTCGATGAGTTCTTTTCTGCATAAGAGATGTACGCCATTATTTGTTATGACCACTTTCTCTTTGTGATTATTGGTTGGAAATATCCCCTTTGCATAGGGAACAGGGTAAAGGCTGAATAGCAATAATAATTCAACTAAGAATAGAGATATTTTTTGTGTCATGGTTTTTACCTTATGAAAATACTATTTATAGATTAACATTATAAATATTATAAATCAAATAACAGAAGTGCTGCAACAATTCTCGCGTTACTATAGAAGCTAAAGACTCCACAAATGAGTGTTGGTTGATTGCTGTCGGACGCTTGTTTCTGGATGTGGGTAGATTGAGGAATTTCTTTTTTATATGCCTAAAAGTTGGAATGCTGAAAATGCTCTTTGCTGATAAAATTTTTTCGATTCCATCATAATTGTGTCCGATAAGAAAAGTGTATAATTATGGGAGAATTTAACAGTAGTTACTACATCATGACGAATGAAGCTCTTTCCTTACTCAAGAAAAAAGTCCTTTTATTAAATTCTTACCGCAAGGGGGATATGAGGGCAGCGCATACAACAGACATAATAAAGACTGAACTTACCACACGCGAGCTGGATATTGATATCTATATAGAACATATAGACACAAAGCACCATAAGCTTAATAATGTAAAAGGCTTACTTGAACGACTCTACAAGGAAAGGTACGCTAACACCCAGTTTGATGTTATTATTCTGTCTGATAAAAATTTACTCATACCTTTATTAAAGCATCGTGAAAATTTGTGCCCCTCTGTCCCGATTATTTTTTATGGTATGAGAGACTTCGATTATACGTTAATCGAGACACATGAACTCATTATAGGTATCACAGAAGACTCTGATATATCTGAAACGATTGACGTGGTTTTGAGGCTTCACCCTAAAACGATGCATATCGCCCTTATTATAGATTCATCCCAAACAGGAAGGCTTCGTCAAAACCGTTTTCGCTCAATAGCGAGGAGATTTGAGGGTATGGTAAATTTTATAGAATTAGTAGAATGGGATGGTCCCGAACTGAAGGAAAAACTCGCTCATCTTCCTAAAAATACTGTGATTATAACACTTGCCTTGTATTTGGACCGAGCAGGCTCATACTATTCTCATATAGAGCGTCAAGCCTTTACTAAAGAAATTAATGTGCCTCATTACACTATGTGGGATACTGATCTTTGGAATGGGTATGTAGGGGGGTGGATTATGAGTAATACCTCCCATATCACCCATGCTGCCCGGATAGCTCTTCGAATTTTGCAGGGAGAACCCGCTGAGAGAATACCGCAGTTATGCACCGCGCCAAGTGTCCCTATGTTCGACTATATACAAATGAAACGCTTTGGAATCAAAGAAAATAAACTCCCAAAAGAGAGTATAGTTCTTAATAAAACCCCATCAACAGGTATGATGAGCTGTTGTCATGGCATATGGTTTATTATTATTGCGCTATGTGTGTTGACTTTTATAATAATAGCATTTTAAACCACTTATGGGCATCTATTGCCATGAAAAGAGAATTTGAAAATAAAAATAGATAATTCCTTGATTTTATATGCTGACTATTTTATGATTTATACTTCATGGGTTAACTGTTTGAGGATACTTATTATATAACATTTTGGGGAAAAATAATAATTATGTCTAAGAGAAAAATTTTAATAGTTGATGATGATAAGAGTATTCATGAGACTTTGAACCTGTTTTTTGATTTTGACAAATATGAGCTAATAGATGTCTATCGTGGCATAGAAGCTATCCAAGAGACAAAGGAGAATAGGCCGGATATAGTATTGCTTGATATATATATGCCCGGTATCGATGGTCTTGAGACATTGAAACAGATAAAAAAGATAGATCCCAAATTACCGGTAGTTATTATGACAGCCTATGCCAGAGCCCCCGAGATTGCCAAAATAGCATATGAGAATGATTGTTTCCAGATTGTATTAAAACCATTTCATCTTAATGAAATATTAGCTGTCATCGAAAATGCTCTTGATGACAGGCAAATACGTCCTCTGAAAGATGAGGAGGATGATGGAACCAATATTTTTTATCCACCACCTTCGGATATTCCTATTATTGGTCACAGTAAAGAGTTGATGAAAATATTTCTCGTGATGGCGCGAGTCATGGATACGGATGCTGTTGTTCTGATTTATGGGGATACAGGGACAGGGAAGGAGTTGATTGCCCGACGTCTTCATTATAGCAGTAAACGACATGATAAACCATTCGTGGAGGTAAACTGCGCTGCCATACCATCAACTCTTCTTGAAAGCGAACTGTTTGGCCATGAAAAAGGCTCTTTCACAGATGCTACTGATCGAAAAAAGGGCAAGTTTGAGCATGCAAGTGAAGGTACCATTTTCTTGGATGAAATAGGAGATATGAACCTTGATCTTCAGGCTAAGATTCTAAGAGTGCTTCAAAATAAAACATTTACACGAATTGGGGGAGACGAGCTTATCAGAACAAATACAAGAATCATTGCCGCGACAAATAAAGATTTAGAAACAGAGGTTCTTAAAGGAAATTTTCGGGGAGATTTGTTTTATCGATTAAAGGTTGTGCCAATTCGCTTACCCTCATTGAAAGAGAGAAAGGATGATATAAAGGATTTGATACGTCATTTTCTTGTGAAATATAGCCAATTATTTAAAAAGAATACATTCGATATCTCTCCTGCGGCTGAGCAAATAATGATGAATTATGATTGGCCGGGAAATATAAGAGAGCTTGAGAATACAATACAACACGCAGTCATTATGGCACCAGGGCGTTGTCTGCAGGCTGAGCACTTACCAGAGGAAATATTTAATAACGTTCATAAAAATAGAGCAAAAAAAGAAGAACATGAAAGCACTGTGAGTAATGATCCTAATTCAATAACGTTTCCTCTCGGGATTCTTTTAGAGAATATAAAAGAAGAGTATATATACGCAAGTTGTATGAGGTTTGGCGGCAACCAGACCAAGACAGCTGAAAAATTAGGCATTCACCGCAATACTGTTAACCGAATACTAAAAAAGAAGAATAAAAAGAAGGAGCGGGATGCCGAATAGATTGACATTTCCGCTTTTTAGTGCTAATATAAAAAATATAGAAGGTAGGCACAACAGGACACGTGGTTTCCGATTATTTATGGTAAGCCAAGGATGAAAGTGACCAGTTTGTCCTGACCTACCTTCTCCTTAAATAATCTCCCTGCTGATTAAATTATTTGATTTCGGGTCTGGACAATATAAAAGCTATCATTGGAATAAATACCTTCAATGTCTTGGGGGGATTCCATAATATCTTCAATCTCTTCTGCTATTCTCACTATTGCGGTAAATATGCTATGTTGAAAATCCTTGTTCCAAAAGAGTTTTTCTTGATCATATTCGACAAATGTATGTATTGGCTTATGTAAAAAATAGCTATCATACAATCCCGCGCCGGTGAAATCAGATAAATCTTCATCATTTGAATCAGACCTGATAATAAGGGATGTATCCTTGTCAGGATTGAAATAGGCAATATTCTTAGAAGGATATGAGACAATAGTATGGGTATGTTCTTTTTTAGTTGAGATAACACAGAGGGGTGATCCCGGCGAATTACTGGCTAATGTTTCACCTAAACCGACTACGATCTCAGTGATTATTTCATTATTATTATTTGTAATAGGATTATGAGTGTGAATAATAAAGGAGTAATCAGCAGGTATTACATTTTGTATCAAAACTCCCATACGGATGCGAGCGCTCTTGATATTTCTCGAAAGGCGGCTTAAATATGACCTTTCATTCCACACCGATCCCCAGACCTTTTTAATATTAAGAAAAATAGAATCCTCAATTGATTGTGACCACCTATCAAGAATGCCCTCCTGTAATATTTTTTGTTTAATAAAGTGAGCACTATCAGGTGGTATAATAAGTTTATATATTAATTCTTTTATATCGAAAAGGAGTGATGAGTCTTTTATATAATCGTACGATAATTTTGACAGCAATTTCTCATAGAGAATACTGGAGTCGATATTGGAATGCAGGGTGTGTTGAAAAACCTCAGGCGGTATCGATACAGAGGGTGGTATTTTAATAAAATCTGATATCTTTTTCTTTATATTCTGCAGATTACTTGATTTAGAACCACATTTTATGCTGCATGGTATTTTTATATTTTTGGCTTTTATGTCATTCGGCAGGAACATATTCTCATTATAATGAATAATATCATTATCGATAGAAATACATAATACTTTCCCTTCATATGACTTAATTTTCTCAAATTGATCAGGGTCATAACATGTAGCCAAGATAATATTTAAATTTCTGCACCGAATTGAAATATGAGATAATATATCAACATCATCCCTTGTTAAGAGTGCGGCAACATTATCTGGAATATCCTCTATGCCCTGTATTGTATTAACAAGCATTATATGAGGCTTTTCCAACTTTTCACCTTGCATTGAAAGCAGGGAATCAATAGGCTTAATAGTCCCTGTTGCGCTTCGACTGCCATGACTAATTAATTTCCAATGGCTAATATTGCCAATTTTGCGGATAATCGGGGATAGTGTATCGATAAGTTTGGCGAGGGAAAATGTATTCTGACTCCGGATAACCTCTTCTGCAAAATTTATTTGATAAGACTTATCTATAGTGCATGACTCGCCCAGTATCTGTGCTCTCGGTTGGATAAGCCTAAATAAATGATCCATATGGGAATTAATGATTGATTGTATGTTGGTCAATGCAGCAAAAACCTGCAAGGCCCATTCATGCGACCACTTATCCCAGGCAGGGACATCTTTTATCCGTTTCCACAGATCAACGCATAGGCCGATTTTTTTATCGTCATAGGAGAGCTGAATATTTTGTAAGCTTAAAAAAATCAAGGCAATAATGTCATCTTCGCTCAATGTGCAGAGCTTAATCTTTTCTATGCTCGTTTTAAACATATTATCAAGCGCTGCATCTATCATAAGCGGATCGCGCGGACAATGGCCGTTCAAATAATTCTTTAATTGCAGCCGACAATCGATAATTTTCCCCGGCACCCACCAAGCACCAAAATTATTCTTGATCTCTTCTAACATAAAAAATAAATTTTGATCTAATTGCCATCGCGACATTTCCAACAAATAGTGGAAATTGTTCAAGCCCCCATGGATTTGTTTCAGAATCCAGAGTAAATGTTTTAAATCAGGCAGTAATTGTGGCATATATCGAGGTGGATCTGTCAATGGCCGAGGCATATTCCGCAAGAAATCGACGGATATTTCCCCTCGTTCCCATAGTGTTTTATAAAAGAGGTCAAGAGAATTTGTTTCTTGATAACAGATATATGCTTCACAAATGGTAATATCTTCAGGAGTACAGTTGCTATGCAGTTTTTGGTGCCATTGTTCCAAAAAGGGATCATCAATACCAGGACGATGTCCCTCCCTGATACCATGACGTCTCATTACATCCAATATAAATAATCGAAGCTCATCTCCATTTCCACCGCCCCGAGGAACAAAGTTCAATATATTTCTAATACATATGCGCTTCAATGACTGGTCTCTTTCCTCATTTATATAGGTATTCGTATATGCTGTTGCTGATGCCATAGATAGTATATTCTGCAGGTGGGCTATGTCCTTTGTCTGATAATTATGCCTCATGTGCAGTTTTATATCTTTAATTGAAAATAATCTTAGATAGACAAAAACCCAGGCGAGTGTATCAATGTCAATAGTTGGGCTATTGAGTATATTATAACAAATAGAATAATGTTCTATTAATGAATCGGTTTTTATTAATAGTTTCTTTATTTGATGATTCGTTAAATTAAAAGAGCTATCCATGGCATTTACTTATTCTTTTTATTAAAATATAAGGCGTTGTGTGGACAATTAACAACGCAATTAGCGCATCTAATGCAATCTTCACTATTGACTGTTCCCCTCTCCTTAGCAAGACCGGGATAGGTTTCAATAGGACAAACCTTTAGACATACTCCACATTGTGTGCATTTTTCCATGATATTGAGCAAATAACTTTTTTTACCGATCATCCCTTGCACGGTCCCCATAGGGCAGAATCTACACCAGGACCGTGGCTTAAAAATAATCCCGATAATAATAGCACCACTCATTGCTATTATCCACATCCTGCTTAACACAATACCGGTTTTTAGTGGGTCTACTCCTGCCCACACTAATCGTGAGACAAAAAAACATATCAGCAGCATGAACATTATCCATCTAAACCATGTTTTCTTGAAGAGGGCGGGAATATCTTTTTTTAAACTGATGGCGGAAAGTATACGTTCATAAAATGAGCCCATTGGGCAGAACCACCCACAATAGAGTCGGCCTTTAAATATGGATAAAAGTATAAAGAAAATTATGAGCCCTCCTACGATAAATCCCAAATAGGGCCAGAAATAACCTCCAATAATAACGACAGGGAGCACAGGAATTGTTATCCACTGGATCAGTCTTCGTTGTACTTTTTCGTTATACTTTTTCACAGAATAAAAATATGCTCTCCTTCTTGAGCTACGAGTCTAAGGCATTGATAAGAATAATCCCTTTATCATATAAAAATTTAATATATCACTATATCACAAAAAAAAATAATACGCCATAATGAATTCAGCAATTATGTTTTGACATATTTCATGGGGCGGGCTCATAACATGACTTATATATATTGTGTGTGGCTTATTACAAAAGGTCAATCAGCCGAGGGGGATGTGAGATGCATGAGGGCATAATATGCATTCACTTTACCTGCCCCATAATATTGATCCAATCCCTCGGTCCCCAAATCAATGGCGCTCTCTTCTAATATCTCCTTAATTTGCAAGGGGGTCAACTTTTCAGGACTTTGCTCAATAATTAAGGCTGCTATTGCAGACACCAAAGCACATGCAGTAGAAGTGCCCTCTTCAAAATAATAATGAAATTTGGTAAAATCACTACCATTATGCCTTTGCTGCAATATACCATCTGCCCATCCATCAAGGTTTTGATCTTCGGTTACGTTACCTCCTGGCGCACATACATCAATGGCTTGCCCATAGTTTGCATAAGGTGCAAGAGTATCATTATATTGAAGGGCGGTTACCGATATGACATTGTCATATGAGGCTGGATATTCTAAAATGCTTGAAGCTCTATTGCCAGCAGAGCTAATCACCACAACGCCATTTTCATGTGCATAGTTTATTGCATCTTGCTCAGTCATTGAGATCCCTCTACCGCCGAAGCTTAAATTGATTATATCAGCTCCTTCATTGACCGCATAGTAGATCCCATCAACTTCATCCGCTATTGAAATAAAGCCATTCGCATCCATAATTTTTACCAGCATAATTGTTGCTCCATAAGCAAGCCCTGATACTCCCGTCGCATTGTTTGTGCTCTGAGCTATACATCCGGCTATGTGTGTGCCATGTGAATTATCGTCATCTGGGTAAGGGTCATCATTCACAAAATCTTGTCCTGGAATAATGAGTGTGTCTTTAAGATCCGGGGCATAGGCATATGTTCCCTCCTCATCATTCCGATAAGCTGCACCAGAATCAAGCAAAGCAATAACGACACCGGAGCCGTCCGCAATATCCCACGCTAAATCCGCGGATAATGAGCGCAGATGCCACTGATAAGCATAATATATATCATCAGGAATGAGATGAGCATCTCTTTGATAATTTGGTTCAGCACGCATGATTACTGATTCTTGTTCATAGCGATCAATCATCTCCTCAGCTGTCATTCCCTGTGGTATGAGAACTTTATAAAAGCCACCATAGGGACTCATCTCTACTATGGATACTCCAAGTTGTTTATTTATGCTGTTTATCTGGTCCTGATTAACCGAAGGATCAAATTTAATAAGTAATTCGTTCGTATAGTGTTGTGGATATTGATTCGCATATTTATGGATCACAGGAGTTGATATTTTAATGTTGGCAGTAGTTTGCCCTTTCATAAGCGGATTAACCTGTTCATTGCCAAATTGAGAATAAATTCCAGAGGAAGAAGTATGCATGACCGAACTGTTTGAGGTGTTCCAATAGGGAATAGAATTCTTATAGGACATGATATTTGTATTCTGAGAAGCATTCATAGTGCCCTTCATGGAAGAGGAGGTAAATTGCGACACCAATGATGAGGATGCTAGATTATTGCCATGAGTCATTATGGAGTTGTTATGAGAGAGCATTGAGCCATTGTAGGTTGAAAAGTTCACGCCAGAGCTACCCATATTGTTATTATTTGTCATATATGAGGTATTTCCATGGGAACCTGCACTCTGATAGGAGGGAAGGGTGGAGGAAAGGTTCATAGTAGGGAGTGAATACACATAAGAGCCCATGCCAGAGCTGCTTATATTGTTATTATTTGACATATATGAGGTATTCCTATAGGAACCTGCACTCTGATAGGAGGGAAGGGTGGAAGGAAGGTTCATAGTAGGGAGTGAATACACATAAGAGCCTATGCCAGATCTGCTTATATTGTTGTTATTTGTCATATATGAAGTATTCCTATAGGAACCTGAATCCTGATAGCTGGGAAGGTAAGAGGGAAGGTTCATAGTAGGGGGTGAATAAATACGAGCATTTGTACTGTTTCCGGAACCAGCAGCAATGGATTGCGAGTATGCGGGTGATGCAGTAATATTTGGAGTAATCACAGGGATATTTCTTATTTGTGTCATATTGGGAGCAGCAAGAGTCTGAGCCTGAGTGTGCACGAGTTGTGTTTCCTGCGCGTAATAAGGTGAAGTTGTCTGATAATTGTAAGATGCACTAAGTGAAACAGCCGCAATATTTGGCGGATATACTCTACTTTGAGCAACCGAGATATGATAATTATTGTTCGCAGAAGTTCCGCCGCCGCCGCCACCACCAGCGCCTGCAAAGCTCAGTTTTGAGAAAAAGAATGCTAAAATTAATAGATACAAGAGGCTATTCCTCATATTTTTCCACATTATTCAAACCTCCTTGTTAAATATCATAAGTTCTATACAATATTCTATTTTACTTCAAAATTTGATATTTTTCAATTCATTTAATTTCTTTCTACAGATAAACATATAAATAATAATTATAAGATTTATACTATTTCTTTAAGTCTAAGAGCATTTTTTACTGCATATGCCTCATGGTCATTGTTAAAATATACGAGCACTGTTGTTACTTTATCCGCAATGACATGGAGCCTGTCTTTCCACCACAAAAGATCCTCCTCAGTATAATTATAGTTATACCATCCTTGTATTCCATGAAAGCGAATATAAGCGAAATCAGTTGTCGTGGTTAAATTACACGGAAGTTTAGGAGCGCTCATACTGCAATGAGCCATCTTATAATGCTCAAGCAAGTTAAATGTGTTATCCTGTAACCATGAGGGATGGCGAAATTCAAAGGTATGCCGGAATGTGGAAGGAAGCTGGGAAATAAATTCTTTCAACAAGACAAGATCGCATGTGAGGGCAGGGGGAAGTTGCCAGAGAATACATAACACCTTTTCTCTCATCAAATTGACTCTTGAAATAAGAGCCTCAAGAGGCTGAGTAATATTTTTGAGCTTATTAAAGTGGGTAATTTTTCGGCTTCCTTTAATCACAAATCTGAAGTCAGGAGGAGTTTTTTTGATCCATCCGGTTATTATGCCTTTATATGGAAGTCTATAGAATGTAACATTTATCTCAACTGTAGAAAAGAATTGGGCATAATAGCTTAGCCAATCTCTTTGTGTTAACTGTGTGGGATAAAATCTTCCCCGCCAATGCTCATAGAACCAGCCAGAGGTTCCAATATACCATTTTCTCATATATTTAATATACTCTAATTATACGATCCTCACTATATATCAGCAATTAATTTTGGACAAGTAGCATGGTATTTTTTTTGCAGTCCTCTAGTCCCATAGGATTAAGATACTATGATTTTAATGGTAAAAGAGAGTGAGATCAGAAAGTACGGGTAGACGATGGAACAATACATAATTGATGGGATTTACCTTTTGTGTGGAATATTATTGCACTTTATTGCAAACAGAAGAGGAGGCAATAGTGCCAATAGAGTATTTTGGACTGCAATGGGATTCTATTTCGGACCATTTGCCTTGCCATTTATTATATTCGTTAAGAAAAAATAGGAAATTGCTCTGCGTTGAAAAAAAAAATGGTTCATGTTATAAAAGAGTCAAATGTGCCATAACTTTTATGACAATATGACTGACTTATTAAGAAATACAAAAATTATCGCAACCTTTGGACCAGCAGTTGCCTCTTCCCCTATAGCAGAGCGTGTCCTGCAAGAAGGCGCGGATGTGATTCGATTAAATTTTTCTCATGGAAGTTACGAATCACATGCGCAGAGCATACGTTTAATAAGGGAATTGGCTGAGAAGCATACATTGCCTGTATCTATCCTTTTAGATCTTCAGGGCCCCAAAATCAGAACTGGTGCCTTCAAAGAGGGAAAGCACATCTGTCTCAAAGAGGGAGAGCATTTAATAATAATGACAACGAATCAAGCCGGAGAGCCGGGAAAGATTTCTACTGATTATAAGGGATTGGCAAGTGATCTCAAAGCGGGAGCGCAGATCCTGCTCGATGATGGTGCGATTGAATTAAGGGTAACAAAAATCGATGTTGAATCAGGACAGATTTATACTGACGTAATTGTGGGAGGAATGTTGGGGGAACACAAAGGAATGAATTTTCCTGATTCGGAAATTAAACTTCCCTCTTTGACAGAAAAGGATAAAAAGGATCTTGAATTTGGTCTTGCCCACGGTGTCGATTATATAGCATTGTCCTTTGTGCGCGAAGCCATGGATATTGAAGTCATTAAAGCACATATGAGAAAATATGGTGATGTCCCGCCTGTCATTGCGAAGATTGAGACACCACAGGCAGTAAAAAATATTGATGAGATATTGCAGAAAGCCGAAGGTGTAATGGTGGCTCGGGGTGATTTAGGTGTCGAAATGAACCCTAAAATGGTGCCCATTGTTCAAAAGATGATTGTAAAAAAGGCATGCGAACAATCACGGATCGTTATTATTGCCACCCAGATGCTGGATTCAATGATTCGTAATCCGCGCCCCACCCGTGCCGAGGTCTCTGACGTTGCCAATGCTATTTTTGATGGTGCGGATGCGATAATGCTCTCCGGTGAGACCTCAATAGGCAAGTATCCTCTTGGTGCAATAAAAATGATGTCTGAGGTTGCATTTGTTGCTGAGGAAAATAGGGAAAATTATTCCATAGTACATATAAAAGATGGTGCTCCTGACAACATGCTCCCAGAGAGGGCTCTTGCCCATTCTGCGTGCTATGTGGCAGAGCGGGTAAAAGCCAAGGCGATAGTCGTCTATACCTCATCAGGGAAAACAGCGCTATATATTTCAAAACAAAGACCTAATGAACGAATTATTGCCATAACCCCTTTTCAGAAGATTTATTCTCGTATGAATCTCTATTGGAATGTGACTCCCCTGATGTGTGAATTGGGAAACCATACAGGCGAGATGATCAAGATTGGTGATGAAGCTCTTGTGAAAAAAGGTGTGCTTAATGAAGGGGACTGTATCATTGTTGTGGCTGGTTCAAGGCTCATTCCCGGTTCTACGAATATGATCAAGATACATTTTATTGGAAAGGAATAAACAATGCTCGTATCTGAAGATTTTTTGGTGAAGACTTTAGGGGAATGCAGAGTCGAGTCACCTTTGAAATTGTCCACGGTAAGAGGAGATGGAATTGTAGATTTTGTTCGTTCCGAGCAGAGGATATATTACTGTATTGAGTGTGATGCTGAAGAAACTGTCAAACAGTTATCTTTTGAAAAAGCTGGTCCGCGTAAACTCATTTATTTTAAGCCTGATCAGGTGACTGCCGCTATAATGACTAGTGGAGGCCTCTGCCCTGGTATTAATAATGTTATTAGAAGCCTTGTCCTGGAGCTTTTTTATAGATATGGTGTCAAGAATATTGTGGGAATAAGATATGGGCATAAGGGTTTGGATCCCACATTTGGCTATGAACCTGAGAAATTAACTCCTGATGTTGTCAGGAAAATTTCGGGAGTCGGAGGATCCCTTCTGGGGACCTCGCGAGGCACAGTTGATAAAGAAGTGATGGTTGATTCTTTACAGCGTTATGGACTCAATATTTTATTCGGTGTTGGGGGTGACGGTTCACAGAGGGGCTTGCATGAATTATATAAAGTTGTTGAGAGGAGAGGTGCCAAAATATGCATTATAGGGATACCAAAGACGATTGACAATGATATCCCCTATGTGTATAAAACATTCGGACTCGATACAGCCGTAACAATTGCCTCCCATGCATTAGCAAGCGCCCATTCTGAGGCTGAAAGCGCTTATAATGGTATTGGTCTTGTGAAGGTTATGGGGCGTCATTCCGGCTATATCGCGGCCCTTTCAACAATTGCCAATAATGATGTGAATTTTTGTCTGGTTCCTGAGATAGATTTTGATCTTGAGGGGGAGGGTGGTTTTCTCAATTCTCTTGAGCTACGTTTGCAGAAACGCCATCATGCAGTAGTGGTGGTTGCTGAAGGGGCTGGCCAGAAATATTTTTCCTCTGCACATAGAGAGACTGATCCTTCAGGAAATGTTCGCTTGAAGGATATTGGCATATACTTAAGAGAGAAAATTAAAGAGTATTTCTCACGGAAAAATATTCCTATTGATTTAAAATATATAGAACCGAGTTACATGATTAGAAGTGTGCCGACGAATGCCAATGATGCAATCTATACTGATGAATTGGCCCGTTATGCCGTTCATGCCGCGATGGCGGGGAAAACAGATATGATGATAGGACAATGGCATAATATATTGACCCATGTGCCACTTTCCCTTGTGATCAAAGAGAAAAAGTCGTTGGATATAGAAGGCGAACTTTGGAGAAATGTGTTATCAGCCACTGGCCAGCCTATGTGTATGCGGCGGCAATGAGTATAAAGAGAATAGGCGGCCAGAAATCAGTAGGGAAGATTAGGTCGAGCATGTCCTCCAAATACCATCGATGATATATATCACAAAAGAGATTGAGAGCAGCCAGGAGCTGGTTTTGAAGTACACAATCAATTCGCGGGAAAAATGGGTGCTCACAAAAGGCTGTTGAAAGATTAAAATGAGGAGCATAAAGAATCCCACTGATATTAAGGGTATAAGGAAGAATTTATACAGCCGATGCTTAAAAGCATTGGAATGGCTGACAAAATTGAATTTGCTGTACATTAACAGAGAAATAATGATGATCCCAATGGCGATAATATAAATATTATCAAATAGGGTAAAAAGCATCATGCTCACAACTGCTCCGGCAGGCGAGGGAAGCCCCACAAAATCATCCTTTTTCGTTTTATCCTTGTCTTTTTGTAACATTGTAAATCGTGCTAAACGCAAGTGCACAAAAATAAAATAAAATGAGGCTACAATGAAGCCGAGTAAGGATGCAGCGAGATTTATATTCTGAAATCTTAGGAATATAGTGACTGCTGCTGCGAGGCCAAAGGTCGACAAATCAGATGAAGAATCGATGCAGGCGCCAAAATCAGAATAAGATTTAAGTTTTCTGGCAAGCGGCCCGTCAGCGGCATCACACACGCCGGCTGCAAATATCCAGAAAAGAATAACAAAAGAGCGGTAGTTAATCTTAATTCCCGGCATGGCACAAAAAACAGCAGTGACGCCGCAAAGATAATTGCCAACTGTCAGAATATTGGGAATGCCCAATATGTATTGTGCAGGACCCCTTTTCCTCTGTGGTAATTTTTCGTATTCATTCACGTAAGAAAATGACTTAAAAAAGGGAAAAATCGAAATAACTGTGCAAAAACAGAGAAGTATTGTGCCCCATAACATAAGTGCAGGAGGAAAGAGCTGCGCTATTTTATCAAGAAGGATTGTCCCAGGGAGCGTGTCTGTGCGAAGGAGATAAATATAGAGAACAGTGAATTGAACACCGGTTTTGATTTTGCCAAGCCATCGCGCACTGACATCTTCTCCACGCCGCTTGAGACGAGCGCGTTGAATTATGCTGACTATTTCCCTTAAAAAGATAATAACCACCGCCCACCAGGGGAATTTCCCATAGAGATAAGCGATAATGGCAAGGCAGAATGTGACCCATTTATCCGCTGCCGGATCAAGAGATTTCCCACCTTCTGTAATGGCGTTCCATTTACGGGCAAATTTTCCATCCAAGAAATCAAAAAGACACACGAGGGCAAATGAGAGGTGGAAGGTGAAATGCCATATATGGGTATGCAAAAAGGAAAAAAAATAAACGCACACCATCCACAATCCTAAAGGGAAACGTACATAGGACATTAAATTAGGAATATTTACCGTATAGCGCCCAAACCATGGGTGAATATAATCTTTTTCATGTTTTCGTTCATGTCCGATGATAATGACTGTGACCGCAATAAAAATAAGAGTGAGAAGCAGCAAGTTGGCAGTTCCCTGAAAAATTTGGTTTTTAAGCATTTTTATCCTAACAAAATAACCTTTGTCATATCTCCTTCTGATACCTCGGATGTCCCCGGAGGGATAGCGATCACTCCATGTGCTTTATAATAGCTGTGGATATGGGCAGAGCCATGATACTTCACCGGTTCGACACATCCGTTTTCATCAAGTAACACTGGAATAAAGGAGAGTCTATCACTTTTTTTTCTTGTAATACGTTTTTTGAGTTTAGCCAATACTTTTAATGACAGGGATTCATATCCCCTCATTTTTGCCAGAAAAGGTTTAACCAGCATTTCAAATTGAATAAGAGTAGATACGGGATTCCCCGGCAGCCCAAAAAAATAATTTTTCCCATTGCTTCCAAAAACAGTAGGCTTCCCGGGCTTTACCGCTATTTTTTCGAAGAATAAGCGGATAGTATTCTCTTTGAGGATCTGTGGAACAAAATCATAGTCCCCCATGGATACTCCCCCTGACAAGAGAATAACATGACAGCACTTCATGGCATCGTTGAGCATTTTATTTATTATTTCGGGTGAGTCTTGAGCAATACCCATATAATGTGGTAGGCACCCCTCTTTTTCAATCTGAGCGCATAATTGATAGCTATTGCTATTTCTTATTTGGCAAAGGGCAGGTGTTTCATGTGGCTCAACCAATTCACTTCCCGTGGCAATGACTCCCACTTTCGGCAATGTTGATACAGAGACCGGGTCTGCCCCGACAGTAGCCAGAATAGCTATCTCCACCGGACCGATCAGTGTCCCTGAACAAAGAACTCTCTCTCCCTGTTTTATATCCTCACCTTGTGAGCAGATATTACTATTTTTCGGTTTTGCAACAAGGCGAATTTTTTTATTTTCTTCTATTATCGAATCTTCTACGAGTGCTATATAATCTGCACCCTCAGGAACCATGGCGCCCGTCATGATCTTTGAACATTCCCCCTGCCCTATCTTTTTTTGTGGGATATGCCCTGCAGGGATATTCTCAATAAGGGTGAGAGGTTTATCTATATCAGCGTACCTGCATGCATACCCATCCATCGCGGATTTATTAAAAGGTGGGATATCCATATCTGAGGTAATATCCTCTCGAAGCACCCTCCCTCTGGCCCGTGCCAAAGGGACTTTTTCCGAAGGAAGCTCAGGGGATGAATCTAGGACTATTCTGAGCGCTTCTTCGTAAGAAATCATGTCCATCTTTTTCCCTTACTTGACAATAGCTAGTTATTGGTTATTACGAGCAGACCATGTGTCATAATTTTTTTTAATAAACCCTATAATTTGCTTGTGCTCTTCCCTTCCTTTTCCTTTGATTGAGAGGGGCTCCCCGAATTTTATAAAAATTTCTTTACACGATCTGCCGATGGGGCCCATATCCTTTATTAATGTGCCATTTCCCCAAAAATCTGTTTTTAAGGCGACGGGAATTGCCGGTACTCCGGCTTCTAAGGCAAGCTTTACCCCAAGTGAATTAAAATCCTTTACTCTTATCCCTTTTGTTCGGGTGTGCTGGGGGAAAATTACTAAAGATTTTCCTCTCTTTAAGGCGGAGGCTCCTTCTGTGAGAACAATTTTTAAGTCTTCTCTGGGATTTGTCCTTGATACGACTATGGGCTTGAGATATCGCAGGAAAGAACCAAAAATTGGGTATGCAAGAAGGCTTTTCTTTAAAATATATGTGAGGCTCTTCTCAGGCAGAATTAAAGAGGGGAGAACAAAGGTTTCAAGCACGCTCATATGGTTACTAATAAACACTACAGGTCCCGGTGTTTTACGAATATTATCAAGACCTGAAATATGAAATCGCCCTCCAAAATCTTCAATAGCATTAAGGACCTTGAGGCTTGAACATTTCCACTCTTCATTATTGTAAGAGCCATACTTTACCTTGAAGTAAGCTTCTACAACATACCATAAGATATGAGGATAAAAAAATAATTCAGGCGGAAGATGGAGGTACCTATAGCACGATACCATCTGTTGATGGAGAGTGTGTATGTTTTTGGTATAATAGATGTCTGTATTCATAAATAAAGTAATCCTACATTTTATAGATGAATAATATACCTTCACGGGCAATTAGTCAATGTATGGCAATTCTCATTTTGACTTTTGTGTTTCGCATAGTATGTGCCTAGAAAATGAGAGTTGTCAGTCAATGTATGCGTTGATTTTTCAATTTTTATAAATATATAAAAAACAAAAAGTTATCTTAGATATTAGGTAAATGAGATAAATATTTTGCATTTAATCTTTAAAGCCCCCTTGACAAGATATAAGAGAGGTACTATTATGAAGTTCGTCGGGTAATAAACATTAACCAAAATAAAGGAAGGAGCAGTAGCAATGAATAGAGAAGAGCTGGTTTCAAAAATGGCAGAAGAGGCTCAAATAACCAAAGCCACAGCGAGTAAAGCCTTAGAGGCCTTTATTTCAGGGGTGACAGATTGTCTGGCTAAAAAAGAAAAATTGACCTTAGTGGGATTTGGGACCTTTATGGTGTCCGCCCGGGCGGCAAGAAAGGGGAGAAATCCACAAACAGGTGAATCTATTGATATCCCAGCAGTAACAATGCCGAAATTCAAACCAGGAAGTAAGCTCAAAGAAGCAGTTAATAGATAGGCGCACAAGTAATTTTTTAAGGGGGGAGCTGTTTATTCACCTTGCAGAAGAAGGGTCGATGATCCTCATAGGGGACGGTTAGACCCATCAACTGCTATTATTTTTGGTTTAAAAGATAACCGTTCATTATCATGTAAGAATCCATAACTTGCAATAATAAGCAGATCCCCTTTTTCTACTTTATGAGCAGCAGCACCTAATACCCTAATATGCCCGGAACCATACTCAGCCGGAATAACGTAGGTGGTAAATCTATTACCATTACTAATATTATACACATCTATTTGTTCCCCATACCCAAGATCCGCCAATTCCATTAATCTTTCATCAACTCCCAGGCTTCCTTCATAATGAAGCTCAGTATGGGTAACTACTGCCCGGTGAATTTTTGAGCGTAAAAAACATCTAAGCATGACAATCATCTCCTTTTTTCTTGCAGGGAGAAATAATAATATTATCAATTAAGCGGGTTTTGCCAATTTTTACAGCGAGGGCTATGAGAGATTCTTGATCAATAATCTCAAGAGGCGACAGGGTGACCGTATCGACAACCTCACCATACTCTAAAATGGCCAATGGTTCGTTGTTGATGACCTCTTTGATTTTCCGGATAATATTGCTGCTCTTTTTTTCCCCTTTTTTTATTAAACTTTCTGCCTCAATAAGAGATGTGTAAAGACACACTGCTGCTAATCTCTCCTCAGGATTCAGATATGAATTGCGAGAACTCATCGCCAGTCCGTCGGCCTCACGGACAATCGGCATTATTTCAATTTTTATTTGAAAATTCAGGTCCCTCACCATTTGTTTGATGATAATAGCTTGTTGAGCATCTTTCTGTCCAAAATATGCAATGGTAGGGCAGGTTAAATTAAAGAGTTTACACACTACAGTCGTCACACCTCTAAAATGAGTCGGACGGCTGATACCGCATAGTTTAGTGCTCAAATCATTCACTATTACATTGGTCCTAAAACCTTCCGGATATATCTGTTCACTTCCTGGATGGAATAGAATATCCACTCCTCTTTTTTCGGCAAGGTCCCTGTCCCGCTCAATATCTCGCGGATAGAGCGCAAGATCTTCGTTGGGCCCGAATTGGATCGGATTAATAAAAAGGGTGACTATGACTATATCACACTCCTTCCGGGCCCGGTCCATGAGGCTTAAATGTCCTTCATGAAAAAAACCCATTGTCGGAACGAGGCCTATTCTATATCCTTGCTTTACAAGGTGTCTCGATTTCTCGGACAGTGCACTGCACTCTTTGATATATTCCATTACGTTCAATCCAATTCTTGTACCATGCTCTGATCGTGCAGGTTGTGTAATAATTCGTTTACTGTTTTTTTTAACAAAGGGTGATAAAAATTTGGGGCAATTTGGGCTAGGGGAATTAACACAAATTTTCGCTTATGCAATTCAGGGTGTGGGACAATAAGGTCAGCCGTATGGATGACGCTGTGCCCGTAATAGAGCACGTCCAGGTCAATAATTCGCGGCCCCCAGTGTATACTTCTTACCCTTCCTAATTGCCTCTCTATACCCAGGAGAAAATTAAGTAAGTCAAAAGGGGAGAGGCTTGTATTTATTTTAATAACCTGATTTATAAAATGAGGTTGATTTTTGTATCCAACGGGTTCTGTTTCAAAGAGCGAAGATTTTTTTTCTACAGTGACTTTATTATGAGAAGCAATCTTTTCATGTGCCACGGCACATGTAGGTATCCGCTCACCTATATTTGATCCTATAGAAATAAAGACATTATCCACTAGTCAATAAAAGGGATAGCAATATCACTTTCTCCTTTAAGCGGTAAGTATACTGAAAAACATGATCCTTCATTTAAGTGGCTTTCCACCTCTATTTTCCCCCCATGGTTTTCTATGATAGCTTGAGCAACATAGAGTCCCAGTCCGTTCCCTTCGCCGTCTGTCCGGGTTGTAAAGAATTGCTCGAAAATTTTATCAAGATTTTCAGGGGCAATACCCATTCCGTTATCAATGAATTTTATGCATATCCAATCATAATCGGTCATGAATTCCTCCCGATCCATCAGCGTTGTTTGAATGATAATCGTACCGCCATTTGGCATGGCATCAATCGCATTGGTTAAGAGATTAATAAATGTCTGGGCGAGCTCCCTGCCATTTGCAAATATTTTTACTTTTTCACATCGGAATTCCTTTCTAATCGTAATATTATTTATGACTATCCTCTGATAGTTTGAAAACTCTATTGTTTTCTCCAAGAGTTCATGAATATCAACCCATTCCATCTGCCTTTTTGTTTGAGCATACCACAACAAATTCTTCACCAAAGATCCTATATGATCAGCATCTTCCTCCACTTTCACAAGGTAATCGGTAAGTTCCGTATGGCCGATTTTTTCTGTCTTTGTCTGCAATAATTGTATATACGCAGATATGGCACCCAATGGATTATTAATATCATGCGCCATGCCTGCACTCATCAATCCTAATGAGATCATCTTTTGCGATTGAATAATCTGTTGTCTTAATTTTTTTGTTTCAGATAAATCTTTATAAATACCGGATATCCCGAATACATTTCCCTCTGAATCCTTGATTAAGGAGAGTGTTAACATAACCGGTGTTTCCTGTCCTGCTTTATTAATCATCAGCGCTTCAAAATTGCTCACAGATCCTGTTTTTTTAACCCATTCAAACAGATTATTCATCTGCTTTTTATTTTCATCAATCATCATGAAATCCCACGCCCTTCCCACGGATTCCTCTTTACTATACCCGAATATGCTTTCAGCACCATTATTCCATGTCACAATAGTGCCATCCAGACTATAACTGACAATAGCGTCTGCTGAATGTTCCACGAGATTGCTTAAGTAATGACGCATTTTATCTAATTCTTTTTGAAGAGATATCTTTGAGGTGATATCATCGACTGTGATCACGGCACCAATTATTCTTTCCTCCTTTTTTATGGGTGAGATATTAAATTCTCCCCAAAAACTCTTCCCATTGAAATCAGTGCCTTTGATATGTCCCAGTTCTATAATGTTGCCTGATTGAATGACATGTTCTATTTTATTAACTAATGATACCTCATTCAAATAAGGAAATATGGAAAAAAGATGCTTCCCTCTGGCTTCTTTACTCGGAATACCTATAATTTCTTCTATTTTCTTATTCCAGCTTGTAATATAATAGCTGTGATCAATTGTAAGTAATCCGACATTAAGGCTTTGGAGAATATTGTGGTTGAAATTAATAAGCTCCTCACATTCTTTTGTTTTGTAAGAGAGCTTTTGATTAGCCTCTAATAATTCATGGCATATTAGCTTATTTCGTCTTCGTGCCTGACGATATTTTAATACATACGCTATCTTCATTAATAGGGCAGTGTCATTTATAGGTTTAATGAGATAATCATCCGTCTCTTCTTTAATGAGATTATTGATCCGGTTATTATCCGGATGGTCTAAAAGATAAATAATAAAGGTGTCCTTATGATTGTTATGAAGATCAGTAATGATATTTTCCCCTCCATTTGTCGTTAATGAATCGTTTAAAATAATAAGCTCCGGAGGAGAATTGGTTTTTAAATATTTCTTAAGGTCCTGAGTACCTCTCGATTTAATAGGCAAGTAATTCTGCTTTCTTAAGGTTTCAGAGAAGTGCTCCAAAATATTTATATTATCGTCAGCAATAACGATTCTTTCCTTCATTGTCCTATCCCCCTTTTTTAAGGAATAACTTTCGTTAATGGATATTCAACAATACCTGAAGCCCCGCTACGGCTCAGTCGCGGAATAAGCTCTCTTACTACTTTTTCATCACTGATTACTTCGATGGCAACCCAATTCGGATCTGTCATTTCTGCTATTGTGGGGGTATGCATGGCCGGAAGAAGAGCTATTATTTTATCCAGATCAGACCTTCTCGCATTCATTTTAAGTCCAACTTTTGCTTCAGCACGAAGGGCCCCTTGAAGAAGGCACCCTATATTTTCCATTTTTGTTTTTTTCCACTCATTTTTCCAGGAATCTTTATTCGCAATCAATACCGTTGTAGAGGTCATTATCGTCTCTATAATTCTTAGTTTATTTGCTTTTAACGAACTTCCTGTCTCGGTAAGCTCTACTATCGCATCAGCCAAATCAGGAGGTTTCACCTCTGTTGCTCCCCAGGAAAAGAAAATCCGTGCTTTTACACCCTTTGATTTGAAGAATTCTTGCGTTACTCGGACAAGCTCGGTAGAAATTCTCTTGCCCTCCAGGTCTTCGACTTTTTGAATGGGTGATGATTCAGGGACCGCAAGCACCCAGCGAACCGGGGTTAAGCTTTCTTTTGCATAGGTCAGATTACATATCTTCACAATATCTGCTTCCTGCTCCTTTATCCAATCCTCACCCGTGAGACCAATATCCAGGACGCCATTGTCAATATAAATTGCCATTTCTTGCGCACGAATAAGCATACATTCCAATTCAGGATCATCTATCGTAGGATAATATGATCTTCTACTAATGGCAATATGATACCCAGCCTTTTGGAATAATCTCACGGTTGATTCCTGCAAGCTCCCTTTTGGAATGCCGACTTTAAGCTTCATTAATTTACTCTCCTTTTCTGATATTTCCACACAGCCCTATTATGTTGCCGCAATGTCTCCGAGAAAATATGTGAGCCGTTATTCTTAGAGACAAAATATTTATACTTGACATTTGCAGGATAAAGTGCTGCCATCAGCGCATCTTTACCCGGATTAGCAATAGGTCCCCGTGGCAATCCGGAGATCCTATAGGTATTGTATGGATGGTACGTTTTTAAATCCTTTTTTGTTAAATTCCCTTGATAATTCGGCAATCCATAAATGACTGACGGATCACATTGCAGTCTGATGTTTCCCTTTAAACGATTATAAAATACTGCCGCGATCTTTGGCATTTCCTCTTTTATTGCGGTCTCTTTTTCGATTAATGATGCCATAGTCACTATCTCAAATACGGAATATCCCATCTCTTTAGAGCGTTCCACCATTTCAGGCGTAAATACATTCCAAAAACGCTTTATCATGACCCTGATCATTTCTTTATTACCAATACCCTTTGCAAAAAAATAGGTCTCAGGAAAGAGAAAACCCTCAACAGTGGATCCTTCTATACCCAATTCCTTAATAAAAGATACATCCAAGCATTGTTGCAGGAAACTGTCCTTCGTGGTCAGCTCCAATTCTTCCAATAATTGAGCGATCATTTTAATATTATAACCTTCAGGGATTGTCACCTTATATTGAATAATATGTCCTTTCTCAAGGAGGTGAAAAACCTCCAAGAGTGACATCTGAAGGTCTACTTCATACTCTCCCGCTTTTAAATATGGTTCTCCCTTTAATTTATAGGTCACCCAAAAAAAAAGCTTGTTTCGGATAATTCCTTCTTTTTCGAGATTCTCTGCAATGGATTTCACAGAGGACCCGGGCGCTATTTTAAAATTTTTCTTCTGAGATGTTGCAGAGAGAGGTCTAAATAATATTATGTAACAATAGATAACAAGTAGTGTGAGACTTGTTACTACTATACACCCTATGATAATAATTCTTTTCATTTTTTATTATAACCAATTCAATTCAGCAGTTCTCCCCATGGAAGATGTGTCCCCCACACGCAGGGGTCAGGTCTTTAAATCAAGTTATATGCCCAAAATGAGAATTGCTGAACTGCCTATATAAAATAATTATTTATTATAGCATTATATTTTATTAAGAACAAGAATCAATTTTTCATTGCGGCAATTCATTTTAACACTTATACATGTTTGTGTCTAAAATGAGATGATATCCTGTTTTCACTATTTAACGTGCAGAATAATGCAGATTATTTGCTGCACCGGTAACAGATAAGTAAATATTTCCATCTTTGCTTTCTTTGGGGAGAAAGGACGCAAATACACCGAGCAATTTTTTAAACTCGCGGCCAATTTTTAATGTGACTTTAAGATCCACTTGACTTTGCGGAAGATCAGCATTTAAGGATACCTCTCCCCGGGCAGTTACTAGGATATCTTTACTCTCTGCCTTTATATTTTTAATATGGACGATTCCTGAACGAAACAGGCCTGTTGCCTCCAATAGATCAAAATTAATAATGGGGAAGTTTCGTGGTTTGCATGACCCTGATCCGGTGGAGAAATTCCATTCTCCGTTTAATGATTTGAGATTGGTACCCTGCCATGCGGATTTGAGATTACCGGCAATTTCCGCTGAGAGCGTAAGGCCGAATAATTCACTCAATAGTGCTACCTTCCCAAGGTTAAGTTTTTCAATAGTACAGGATACATTTCGTTTTCGTTTTTTTAAAAGGTTTTGGCTCAATTTACCGGATATTAATCCTTCATAGGCATCTATAGAGAATAAACCTTCTATAGTTCCCGTTAAAATTTTTAGCGCCGCGAGTCTGCCTGTGATAGTATCTATTGTGACTTTCTTATTACCCTCTCTATAGTGAAATCCTTTAATTATTAATTGTAATGGAAATTGAATTTTTAAACTGCTGATGGCAGCCTTTCCCTTCATCTTCTCTACAATGAGCGACTTGATTTTGTTTTCCAGCAGCTTGAAAGGGAAAAGAATGTAGAAGAAAAATATAAACAGGACGAGGGTATAAATAAATAGAGATACTATCGCCTTTATGGAGAAACTGTTTTTTTCACTCATACTTATAAAAATTACGTGATGTAAATAAAATAATTGATTACACAGAATATATATGCTAATATAATGGATGATTTATAATAGCAGAAAATTTGAAAAGAAAAAACTCTTTTGATTAAAAATTCTAAAATAGGAGGCGAAGTAATTAATCAATGTCGAGACGATGTGATATATGTGGCAAAGGGCCGAAAACAGGCAATAATGTGAGTCATGCGCATAATAAAACAAAAAGAAGATGGCTCCCTAATATCCAATCCATCCGTACCGTAATGAATGGGAGCATAAAGAAAATAAAAGTATGTACAAAATGCATAAAAAAAGGCAATATTGAAAAACCGATATATTTTAAGAAAACAAATGCTCCTCAGAGCTGAGTTAGTCCACCCGTCTTACACTTATGACGCCGGGGTGTCTTCTAATTGAATTAAGCAACTTTTTTAAATGATTGACATCATTGGTCATTATTGTAAAGCGAATAATTGCCGTTTGATAGTTTGTTGTTTTTACATCTGCAGATAAAATATTTGCCTCATGCTGGGAAATAGTAGTAGTAATCTGGGCTAAAAGTCCAATTTTATCCTCCGAAGTAATGGATATATCTACAGGGAATTGTTTTTTGTCTGTAATATCCCATTCCACATCAATTTGTCTGTCAGTTCCCAGAGCGAGGCTCTGTGCATTTGAGCAGGAGAGGCGATGAATACAAATTCCCCTCTGTCTGCTGATAAAACCGACGATTTCATCACCGGGTATAGGATTGCAGCACTTGGCAAATCTTACTATGACATCATCAAGCCCGTGGATTTTGATCCCCTCTTTTTTCTCCTGGGGGATCTTTTTGGCTTTTTGCACTAATGAGGGGGTATCTGAAGGCAAAATCAGAGAGAGTACTTGCTTAGCGGTTACCTTCCCATAGCCAATGCTCGTAATGAGGTCATCAGTGGATTTAATGTTGAGCTTTTTAGCGGCAGAGAGCAGAAGTTCGCCTTGTCGAAAAATTTTATTATAGCTTAAACCATATTTTCTTGCCTCTTTGTCCAAGATTTCCTTGCCCAGCGCAAGGCTTCGTGCTTTCTCTTCAATTTTAAGCCAATGCTTTATTCTTTGAATAGCTTTTGTTGTTTTCACAAATTTAAGCCAATCCCTATTTGGCTTTTGTTTTGGCGAGGTTATGATTTCAACAATATCCCCTGTTTTTAGTTTATATTTTAGAGGCTCTATCCTTCCATTTACCCTCACCCCGCAACAGCGATTCCCAACCTCTGTATGAATAGAGTAAGCAAAATCAATTGCCGTGGCATCAATAGGGAATGCTTTCACTTCACCGTGAGGGGTAAAAACAAAGACCTCGTCATGAAATAGGTCCATTTTAAACATGCGCAGAAATTCTTTTGGGTCTTTTAACTCTCGAAGCCAGTCCATGCTCTGTCGCAGCCATCTCAATTTATGATTATATTTTTTATCTAATTTTTTATCTTCTTTATATAGCCAATGAGCGGCTATCCCTTGCTCAGCGATGGTATGCATTTGTTGTGTCCTGATTTGGACCTCTAAACATTGGGATTTTGGTCCTATTACGACAGTATGAAGTGATTGATACATATTCGGTTTTGGTACTGCAATATAATCGTCAAATCCCCCGGATACGGGTTTCCATATTGAATGAATTACACCAATTGCCTCATAACAGTTTTTGACTGTTTTGGTGATAATCCGTACCCCATGCTGGTCAAGAATTTGGCTAAATGAGAGATTCTTGCGGAGCATCTTTTGATGGATACTATAAAAATGCTTTTCCCGCCCATAGACCTCACAAGGGATGCCCATTTTTTTGCACTCTTTTTTTATTATGGTAATGGCTTGGTCAATAATTTCCGCACGTCGTCTGTGACCTTCTTGCATTTTTTTCTTAAGTTCTGCATAGATTTCGGGTTCGAGATATTGGAAGGCTAAATCTTCTAATTCTGATTTTATTTTTGCCATTCCTAACCTATTGGCAAAAGGAGCATATATATCCATTGTTTCCTGGGAAATCCTTTTTTGTTTGTCGGGCGGGAGAAACTCCAAAGTCCTCATATTGTGTAATCTGTCGGCTAATTTCACAATAATAACTCTGAGATCATCAGCCATAGCCAGAATTAATTTTCTGTAATTTTCAGCTTGCTTTTCTTCCTGCGTTCTGAAATTAATCTGGCTTATTTTTGTTATGCCGTCAACCAATGACATAACCTCATGACCAAATAGATTTTGAATCTCTGAAAGAGAGGCCAATGTATCCTCAACTGTATCATGCAAAAGTCCGACAGCCACGGTTACTTCATCCATTTTCAGATTGGAGAGAATATAAGAAACACCAAGAGGATGAGTCAGGTATGGCTCTCCGGAGCATCGTAATTGACCCTTATGGACCTTTGCAGAAAATACATAGGCTCGATGAATAATATCGAGGTTAGGATTGGGTATATACTTTAAAACATTATCGGTAATATCTTCTAAACGCAGCATATTTTTCTATTTGGCATATATTCAATGTGTTGTGATCCTGATAATAGACTATATCGGAATTTTATAATTAATATTATAACAGATTGTTTTATAATAGGGAAGAAAATACTCAATGAGATAGCACTGCTCATTGTGGGTACAAACGATGGAGCGTGGAGGGTCAGGTCTTAAAATATAAGAACGGATAACCGACATAATCAACGATTTCCCCTGAAGTCGTTGTCAATATTTCAAGACCTCATCCCCTGTTTCAGGAGCAGCGCCCCTCTTAAAAGCTGAACGCTGCTTTTGTGACTTAATAAAGTCACTCGGGAGTTTTCTAACTATATAGCACGCAATATACCATCACGCTATGAAGAACACATATTAATTTGGACCGCTATAGCCATATGCAAAATTGGGTACTCCCGCAGGAGTTTGAATTACGCCGCCGCCACCGGGGACACCTGCATATCCGGGGCTATAAGCGCCACTTGCAACACCCGATACCACACTGCGGCCGGATACTGGGATACTGCCCACTCCACTTGGTATATAATTGTACGGTGCGGCCACAATCCCTGGGGTAACAACCGACCTGCCAACACTGGTAGCAGCAGCATATCCTGACACTGCTCTTCCGGCCACCGTATCTATATGAGTCTCACTGGCTGAGATTTCTGTAGGGTAAAACCAATTGGATTCTGAATATGGATTATAATATCCGACAGTTGCATAAATTTTCTGACCATCTTTGGTATAGAGCGGATTCTCCGACAACACCCGATCCATAGCCCCAATCTCAACAGCATGGGACCGTAACGTTACCGCACCGGCAAGCGCAGGATGTATTCCTAAAGTTGCAATATCTACTTTCCCATACGTTGCATAGGTTTTATCCACCTCAAAGCTTTGTGCTGGCAAGGGACCAAATGGTCCCATAACGGTTCCGACCTCAGTCTCGGTCCCTAATGATGATTCAAAATGAAACCAGGTGGTATCCAATGCGGAGGACACGCTTCCTCCTGCCCCGGTTATTCCCTGATAAAAGGCAGAATCAGTAGAAAGACCCATTGTGGGGAGCCCAAAATCGAGGTATTCACCACCTGTCGTAACCCAGGGGTCAGAATAATATGCTGTTCCGCTCTGCAAAGATTTTCCCCATAGCGTTGAGGATGAAGTAACATTCACAAACGACGTAGAAAAAAGGTCTTTTTTTTCTGCGGTATGACTTGTAAATGCTGAAAATGGGGTTCCTGATGCCACATCAATCACACTGCTGGCAGCAAATAAGTCCCTCACTTGGGTTTGATCAAATGTATACGTGCTCCCTATCCATGGATTAATTACCTCATAGTGTTCAGTATAAGCCGGAAAAGGAGCAAAGACTTGCGCATCAACAGCTCCTCCCATGAATCCCATAGCCAAAAAAAGAATAATTAAAAATATAGACCTAAAAATTTTTTCTCTCATAACCTTATCCCTTACCTTTCTTTTTTTATACTTTTATTTTATATCCTTAATATACTATTATACTTTCATCTATAGTGCATCTCCCCCCAAAATTGATCTTTTATATGGACACTATTTTCAATTGGTCTATATTACCTCTCCATAATTCTCATAATCTAGTCTGTTCCGATGATTACCTCACCCAGTGTAAATTGTTTATTAATCCAGCCTGAGGACCAGCATCATATGTGTTAATCAGTGTAAAGTTACCATCAATCACACGCTGTAGTGGATCAAGATGAGTGGATGTGATGAGGAAAAACTGATCTTCGCCGAACTCACCTAAAATTTTTACTACATAATTATTGTTTCCTGCATTGTAAAAAGCATTACACCTCACCTCTAAGACAGTATCTTTAAAATAATCAAGACCATCCCTTGTCATATATCCCTCTATTGTCATCTCTCCCAGCCATTGCATGTCAATACCTAACTCACTGTAAAAATCAGGGTCAGTATAAAGTTCAATTTCAATGCGGCCTCCGATTTGTTCTCGTTGACCGGTTGCATCATCATAAAACGATGCAGACCATTGGCCAACATATAATCCATCAATAATAGGACGCGGGTCCTTATTGGAGTATCCCTGGATATTTGGGGTAGTCTGAGAGCTCGTTGCACTCTGATTTGTCCCTTGTCCAAATGTGACAGACGGGGCAGAAATAGATGCAAATGGATTATAAGAATAACCAGAAGTGCTCCTCAGTGATCCAGATGAACCAGAAAGTTGAGAAGATAAGGGGGTAGAACTCGTGAATGTGAATTGAACAGCCCTTTGAGAGCTGTTCGCGGCAGATGAAGCGGCTGAAGGCGACAATGTGCTCACTCGTGGTGCAAAGGCTTGCGAAGTATTTGCCGGAAATCCTGTTGTGAAGGCAGTCCTAGTAGTATTTAATGATTGTTGAGAAAAACTAAGCTGAGGAGCAAAGGTCGATGAAGTTGTAGGCTGAAAAGAGCCTGAAAATTGAGCAGAGCTTGCGGGGATAAAGGACGCAGAACTTGTAGGGGCGAAAGATGCTGAAAAAGAAGAGGGGGTAAAAGAAGAAGTCGACCGGGCCCCGAACGCAAATGGTAAAGCTGACGACGCAGCAGGAGTGAACGTATTTTGAAAGGTGCTCGTGGTTGAAAAATTAAGGGATGGTGAGGATGTAGGTTGCACTAAGAATCCGGAATTTGCAGCAGGCACAATGGATGAGCCTATGAATGGATAAGCAGCAGTGCTACTTATTACCGGAGCGGCTGCCCAACCGGTGACAGATTGAGCGTGACAGTGAAAACACATAAAAAATATGACAAATGTAAAAGAAAATATGCATAATATTGAGAGCCACTTATTAAAAATCATTTTACAATACCCTTTCATAATGTTTTATTTTGATAATTATATTATACTCATATTTCAGAAATACTGCTACATCGGTAAATACATCTGGATATCCCCGAATATCTTCCTCTGTTTCACCACAATCCGTCGAAGACGAATTAATTCCAATAAAGCAATAAAAATTATTGCAATTCGATTCACATCTTTCTGTTGTGCACAATAATGGCGGAAAGAATATGATTTTTGGTTCGTCAGTAATGATAATAGTTGTCGCATTTCATGTTTCATATCTACTGGGTCTATATGGATCGGATGGACGAGTGGTTCATTCTTTTCTTTCCGCATAATGTTAAAAAATGCCTTTGCTAATTCCAATAGATCAACAGCATCTAAGTTCTCTTCTTCATGTTGATCCCCTGGTATACCTGGTGATGTGAAGAATAGCTCCTGCTCTTTTTGCTTTGATAATAGTACCTCCCCTCCTTTTTTAAATAATTGATATTCCGCCAGTTTTTCCATTAATTCTTTTTTCATCTGATCCGTATCTTCATCCTCATCCTCTTCATGTGCAGGTGTGAGCAATCGTCTGGATTTTAAATTTATGAGATACGCGGCCATTACAATAAATTCTCCGGCTATTTCAATATTAAGCTCCTTCATTATTTTCATATACGCTAAATACTGCTCTGTAATTTTTGATAAAGGGATATCGTAGATATCAACTTTTTCTCTTTTTATAAGATGCAATAATAAATCCAATGGGCCTTCAAAATTATCCAATTTTATATGATATTTTATTTCGTCCATCCTGTATCCTTCACAATATTAAGTTCTAATAGCCTATTGTTAATAGACTAAAGGTAAGTAAAAAACTTACAAAAAGTAGTTGGTAATAAGTGATAAATCTTTTAATAAGGATAAAAAACAAAAAACAGCAGGGATAGTACAGCAAATATCCACATCCCGAGAGGAACCTCCTTGGCCCGTGCATCTATTATTTTAAATAGAGGATAGAGGGCAAAGCCGGCTGTCATGCCTATTCCGATATTAAAGGTAAAACTCATCAGGACAAGGACGGTGAACGCAGGGATTGTTTCCGTATAATCGTTGAAATTAATCTTGGTGATTGCCTCTAACATAAGAAGACCGACAATGACGAGCACAGGGGCGTATGCTACAACAGGAACAGAGGTGAATAGTGGAGCGAAAAATAAGGACAATAAGAAAAGAAGGGCTGTCGTCACGGCCGTAAGTCCTGTTCTTCCCCCTATCTCAACGCCTGCGGCTGATTCAATAAACGTTCCTGTAGTTGTGGTGCCAACAAGCGCTCCTACAACAGTAGCCAGTGCATCGCAGAGCATTGCTTTTTGAATATCAGGGAGATTTCCCTCATTATCCAACATACCAGCCCTCGCAGATACGCCGATGAGAGTGGCAACAGTATCGATAAAATCCATCACAAATACGACAAGAATAATAGCAAAGAATTTCCATGATAATGCTGCCTTAAGATCCATCTTAAATAAGATCGGGCTTATGCTGGGCGGCACGCTCACAATTTTGGGGGGAAGAGGGGCTATTTTTAGAACGAAAGCAAGACAACTTGTAATAATTATTCCGAAAAGGATAGATCCTTTGATCTTTTTGGTGATGAGGGCCGCCGTAATAATGAATCCAATAATAGCTATGAATACCGGTTTTGTATTTATTTTCCCGACATGAAGCGGAGCATCCGGAATACCGACTGCCACCATACCCATTTTCCCAAGGCCGATCAGGGTCAGGAACAACCCAATTCCTGCCGCAAAACTATATTTCAGAGAAGAGGGTATGGCTCGTGCCATCCATGCCTTCAGCCCGCTTATTGTCAATACAGTAAAAAGAATACCACCCAGGAAGACAGCTCCGATAGCTGCTTCCCAGGTATAACCGAGGACTTTTACAACCGTAAAAGCGATAAATGCATTCTCACCCATATAAGGAGCAATAGCAAAGGGACGATTGGCGTAGAGACCCATGAGGAGCGTGCCAAAGGCGGCAGCAATGATGGTAGCCACCACAGAAGGCCCTTTGGGGATTCCTGCTACCTCCAAAATAGCAGGATTCACAATAATAATATAAGCCATGGTGATGAATGTCGTAAGGCCTGCCATTATTTCTGTTTTTATATCTGTGCCATTTTCTTTTATTTTAAAAATATTATCCATTAATGTGCCCATGGAGTGTTCCTTTAAAAAAGTCGAATTTATAGCATTTGATTGCGGCTTTGTAAAATATAAATCCTATTATTAAAATAGGTTCCTTCAATATCTTGATGAGCTCCTTTTATGTGAGCAATCTTAATGGCAACTTCAGCAATTGAGGTAATAAATTCACGACGAAAGTGTTCATCCCATGAGAGAGGATCATTATTTAAATTGATTTTTTCCATTCTTTTCGGCCACAAAGGAGTGGTTGTGTAAAGCCCTGCTCCTGCGTAAAATGGTAAGTCCTCTGCATTCGAATCAGATCGAAAAATAAGACCTGTATTATACGATGCATACAGTTTGCTTAAAAAGGATACTATTTTTATATTTTTGCTCCTCTTATCAAAAGAAAAGGCAAAGGATCGGCCTGCGAGATTATCAACGAGAGTATCCCCCATGCCCTTTACTACCTCAATATAGATTTCATTTTCATCTCGTGTGGTCGGATTGGCAGTATGAATCACGAATGAATACTCCCCGGGTATAATAGGCTCGATTAAGACGGACATATACATGTTGCCAGATGCTATGCCTAGTTCTTTCCGGCTCAAGAACGCTGCTTTATTCCATTTCGAGGCCCATACGGTTTTTATTGCATTGCACGCAGCTTCATTATCATCAAGGTCAAATTCAAGATACTTTTTCATAAAATGTTTCAAAAGTGCAATGTACTCTTGTTTTATGGTAAGGCATGCTATTGCTCTTTGAATTTCTTGAAGCATAAATATTATGCGGCCCATCTTTTGTTCTGTGAGAATTGATTTTTCATGGTCTTTAATCAGTAGTTCGATTTCTCTGTTCTCACGCTCACGCAGCAGATGTTCATAAACGCCAAAAGGTATCGCAATGGCGGGTGCGAATGCAGCCATGTCCTGAAGTTCGTTTTCTATCTCTTTGATATTATAACTTTTCGGGCCAACACGTGTGGGAGTAAACTCATTCCCGCTCAGACAAAATTGGGTAAAGGTAGGATCTATGTGAGGGAGGGAAATTATGGTCTTTTTCTGAGATGATTTGGTTAATTTTGTCGGTTCCCAGATAATTGCTCTGGTACTATCAATCGTAAGAGAAACCTCTTTACCCTCTAGTGCACATAGTTGTTCAAAGAGTTCATTGTTATAACAGGTGGCAAACAAAATACCATTATTCCGTGCGCGCACCGCAATATGTGACACAATATCTGTATCATCAGGGCTGAGAATGGCTACACTGTCAGATGGTATATTTTCATCTCCCTCGATTGTATCGGTGAGAATTATTTTCTGGGAAATACCACTATCATTAATTATATTGTGCATATGTGCAACATGAAGTAGTGTACCTGATACACCTAATCCTTTAGATGGGCTAATAATCTGCCAGTCCCCCAAATGTGCCAGACGTCGAATAAGGATTTGAAGCTTCGCAATGCATTTTGAGAGAGAAAAGAGAGAAGAACTCCTGATGATTTCTTCACTGAAAAGCTCAATAAAAAATTGGGCTATCCCGAGATAATCACCAAGATATTCGGCGAGTAGCTGAAAAGTATCAATAATTTCCTGAATTGCCTCACCGATTAACAAGGATATCTGATCAATTGCTGCTTTTGTTTGGATAAACCAGTCGTAATTATTTTTAGGGAAGGAAATAAGTCTGCTTATATACTCCTGAAAAGGAGCAGAGTTAAATGGTATAAGTGTAATCAATAAAAAGGAAGCGAGGATTTTAACCACTAAATGTAACAGATATATATAAAAGTGATCTTCCTCAACATACACAATCAATCTTTCCGCCATAAGCCGAAAGCTATCTTCGAGCGCCCAGTCAAGCAAATAGAATCGAGCAACCGTTTCTGTCTTATCCTGATTTATCTTCTGGTATATCTTTACCCTGCACCTGTTAATAAGTTCCATACGTTCAAGCAGAAAATCAGGATTTGTCTCATGGCCAAGCTCTTCTCTTGCAAAGAGGATCTCGGACAGGTTCTCTATAAGCTCGGGATCATGAAGATCGTGTTGTGCATTCTCAATCGCAACCTTTAGGTCTGTTCCTTCATGGACCTCTTTTAATATTTTCAGAAAATGCTCAAAATCAGGAATCATATCATCTGTTTTATCAGGAAAGAATTGAGGATCAGAGGTAATAGGCCGTTCGAAGGAATGGAGCCGGTCGTGGGTGATACCATTTATTTTAAGAGTATGATAAAAAACCTCTGTGTCTCCGTCTGATCGTAAAAATGCGAGATATGCTTCACAAATTGCAATATCATCTTTTGTTGTATTATTATGAAGTTTCTGGTGCCATTGCTCAAGAAATGTTCCATAGACTTCACCTATCTTATGACGGTGCATTATATTGAGAATCTCATCTCGAATCCTCTGCCCGTCTCCTCCCATGGAGAGGTTTGAGAGAAGCATCCTTGTATAGGGAATAAGCTCCTGGTGTGAATTGGCATACTTAACACTTTCCTCAGCAAGGCATCGAATGCTCCAGCTCAGCTCTCTCGGTTTCGTATTGAAATTTCGCTGCCAAGTAAGTTGACGCAAGGAAGAATATCGCAAATATATATTAAGCAAGATCAATAGTTCTTTATTTTTATTGTGTTTCTCGTGAACAAGAATATCTGTGCAAAGATTAAAACGATGCATTAAACTCCAGCTATGATCACTGACCTCTGCATCAATTATTTTTTTTATAGCTTCTGAGATACCTATAAACCTCGGAGAAGGGATGTCTTTATTTTCATTTAAGAAGATGTGATAGTTATGCCCTTCATTATTTTGCCAGACTTTGGTGACAGGAAAGAACAGAACATAGTCTAATCGCTTTATCCCTGAAGATGTTGGAATACAGAATAGTACTGTCGCATTATCATCATCAATGGAGAAAGGAGTGCGGACTGCCATACCCTCTTTAAAGATTTTTGATTTTTTGGGCCATAGTGATTTTTCAGGGATAAGCCATCCTGAGGTTGAAGGAAAATATACACCCCAGTGAAGTATAACGGGATCTTTTGTTTTGGCAGACAGGGTAATAATCCAGTTCGAGTGTTCCTGGAGTATCTCTGTGCGTATTTTAAGGGGTATGTGAGGTTCTTTTTTTTTGACTGCCCGAGCGGGAGGGATAATTTTTTTTAAGGTTCGTTTCTGTTCATTATATTTTTGACAGATATGATGGAGAGGGATGAAATAGTTTTCGCCACTGTTGTTGATCCATTCCTTCTTGTCAGGATAATACAGGACAAATGATATATCCTTATGAAGACCTTTGGAGGGCCAAAAAATTTCAATAAAACTGCCCTTACTTTCATCACTATCTAATGCAAATGGGGTTTGTACCGCATCCTGGTTGTGAAATATTATCGGCTTCTGTGGCCATAAAGAATGTGGTGGTATGTGCCATTTCCCATTTTTATTTCGTGTAAGTCCCCAATGAAGATTTACTTTCTCTCTGGTGGGGAGTCTAATTTCAATACGCAGTGTATCATCGGCATGAGAATCCTCTTTTACTTCTATCTGTAGTGATCCGAAAGTGGTTTTCCATATAAAATCTTTATGTTCTCTCATTGTTATTTTTTTTAATGTGACTATACGCTATAAAACTATGTGTGTAACGAAAATTACTCACTCGCTTCTCCATGATAAATTCTATTATAGGAGAGCCATATTGTAAAGTTTTTTTAATCAGCAATTTTCATTATGGCGTACCCCCTCACGTACAAGGGATTCCCGCCAGTTGTTGAGCGTTGAGCGAAACGAATAGCGGAGAACCTCGCGAGCCACTTGACAGGCTCGTCATTTAATTGTATAACTAATTAATTTTAAAGAAAATGGCTCCATAAAGGCGGAAGGAAGATGAAAAAAATATTAAAGATTTATTTTATGGTTGTTGGAATAATTACTACAATATTTATGATCTTATTTATTGTGGGGATATATAATCTGTTCCGACATTTTGAGAAGTTAGCTGTGTATAAGGAAGAAAAATCCGTGACGCTCAAGCATAAAGAGTATTTTCTGAGATTAAATTTAGATGCCGCGATACATGACCGTGAAGTATCAAGCATTGAAAATATATTCTCTGCGCTTGAATCAAAGAATCAATATGATCTCCTTAATTTACTCACGACTATAGATAAAGCAGCCAGAGATGATCGAATAAAAGGAATTGTAGTTGAGAAGCTCAATATTGCGGCTCCCTTAAATTCTGTGATGGAAATTGCAGAGGCATTAAAGCGTTTTAAAGAAAAAAATAAGCGGGTGCTTGTATTTATAGATGAGGTAAGCAATAAAGATTACCTCCTTGCCTCGGTCGCGGACACAATCTACCTCCAAACGGAAGGAAGACTTTATATTCCAGGAATATCCGGATCTTTTTTCTTTCTTAAGGATACCTTATCTAAGGTGGGAATTAAAGGAGATTTTATTCCATTCGGCCGATATAAAAGCACACCCGAGATGTTTATCTCTAATAAAATGTCAGAGGATAATCGCACGGTTACTACATCCGTGCTGCGTAATATCCAGGATACTTTTATACAATGGATTTCTCACAATAGGCATTTAAGCGAGGATGAAATCGAAAGAATTCTGGACAGAGGCTTGATTACTGCTCAAGATGCCTTTGAGAGTAAATTAGTCGATGAACTTGTCTATCAGGACCAGTTTGATGAGAGGATAAAAGAAACGTTTATCGATATAAAACCTTTAAGCTTTAGAACCTATTCCCGTGTGTCCGAGGAAACTATTGAGAATTATTTGATTGACACAAAGAATAGGATTGCACTCATATATGTTACAGGACAGGTTCAGATGGCGATGCCGGATGAATATTCTGAGAATAGAGCCATTGTTCCCAGTAATATAAGGAGAAAATTTGAAAAGGCTTTAGAGGATGAAAGTATAAAAGGAATTATTCTGCGGGTAGACAGCCCGGGGGGATCAGCGCTGGCTGCTGATATTATTTGGAATGAAGTAAAAAGGTTGGATAAGGAGAAACCGGTTTTTGTGAGTATGGCTTCCATGGCGGCATCAGGAGGATATTATCTTTCCATGTCTGCACGGAAATTATTTGCGGGAAAGACTACTATTACCGGATCGATTGGTGTATGGGCCGGCAAATTCGTCACAAAAGATATGTGTGATAAATTGGGACTTACAGTAGAGACGATTAAATTTAATGAAGGAGCGAGCCTTTTTTCTTCACAGGAAAATTTTAGCTCTTCCCAGAGAGATTTAATAAAAAATATATTATCGCAGACCTATAAGACGTTTGTCGATAAAGCGGCAGAAGCACGAGGAATGAACTACGAAGCACTGCATGAAATAGCGCAGGGCAGAATATGGACAGGTTCTCAAGCACAAGAGGTGGGGCTGGTTGATACCGTTGGGGGATATTATGAAATAATCAAAGAGCTTAAAAGGGAAATTGGGATCGAGGAAAATACAGTGCCCACATTAGTGAAGATTCGTGATGATTCTGACGATATATTTGATAAATTAAAATCTTTAGGCATAGCAATAAAATCACGGATTAATTATTCGATGCATCTTGTGCATGAGATGCGGAATTTTTTTCGTGATGAGAATATTTTTTTTATGCTGCCTTATAGGGTAGAGATACAGTAAATTGGAGTAGAATAATGAAGAAAAAAATTCTATTAGTAATTTTCTTAACCATTTTATTTTCTGCACCACGTATTCAGGCAAAAGAAGAGACAGGTTTTGATTTTATCGATGTTTCACGCCTCGTACAATTGAAAAATGGAATGGAGGTATTAATGATACCTGATAAATCAGTTCCCTTGGTTGCCTCTATGGTTATTGTCAAGGTTGGTTCTGTCAGAGAAGATGATGAGATGAGCGGTTTTTCTTATCTTCTCTCGCATCTTTTGTTTGATGGTACGGAGTCGAGAACCAAGGAAGCTTTGGATCTTGAGATAAAAGGGATGGGGGCCTATGTTGATACGATCACCACGCCGGATTTCACCGCGTATCTTATGGCAGCCCATAACGCCTATAGCAATAAAGTATTAAAGCTCCAATCAGATATTCTTTTTAATTCCAAAATACAGAAAGCCTCGGTAGATAGGGAACAGTGGAGTATGAGAAGGAGGATATATGAAGAGAAATTGAATCCTGATTTTGCACTCGATACCTTCTTCCGCAGGCAGTTGCATGAAAGAACACCCTATGAGAGATCGATATACGGGAACGGATTTAAACTGAGTGCAGAGGGTCTTGAAAGATTATTGGGATTTTACCGAAATTATTATGTCCCCAATAATATGTGCGCTATTATAAGAGGGAATTTTGAATTAGCTGAAATGAAAAGGCTTCTTGATTTCTATTTTGGCAGCCAGGTTCCTTCGAATGTTCCCCCTTCGCCCGAGATAGAGGCTTCAGCATGCGCGGCTTTTGAGAAGTCCATGTTTCATAAAATAACTGGCAATAACCGACGAAAAATCCTGCAAGTTGGCTATAAGGGGATTAATGTTAATTCTCATGATATTACTGCATTAATAGTGCTTAAAGAGGCATTATCCGAGGGTGGTGGATTGTTGGAGGAATACTTTGAAAAGCAGAATATTCCAATATTCTCCGCTTATGCTGACCTTTCTTATAATCAATTTTATGGGACTTTTAAGGTAAGGGTTGATTTTCATCCCGACGCTGATGAAAACGAAATTTTGCCGGCTATCAATGCCCTTATGTCAACTATCGCTCACAAGGGACTCGATGAAGAGCGATTGAGCAGGGTTAAAAAGCTTTTGATCAATAAAGAGAAACGCGAAGCAGAGAAGATACACGAATTTTTGCTAAATAAGGGGTACGCAATGGTTGCGCTGGGTCTCCCTTATATATCCCAATATCCCATTTTAGTGAATAAAATAACCTCTGACGAAATAAGCATAACCGTGCAGAAATATCTGGATGGTAAAGCCTATTTTGCTTTGGCTTCTCTGCCTTATGAAACTACCAGAGAAGAGAGAAAAGCTCGCGTGAAAGATAGGGGGAGAGTATATAGACAGAGTAAAACCCTTCAAAATGGTTTGAGAATTATAGCTGACAAGAAACCTGATTCCGAGATATTTGCGGTTCATATTCTTGCAGGTAACCAAGCAGCACGGGAACCGAAGGGTCTAGAAGGTATCTCCGAGTTTATGCACAGAATGCTCGTAAGGGGCACTAAAAAACAATCCAAGGCAAAAATACAAAATACATTGAGAGAACTTGGCGCAACCTTATCAGTTGCGAATGATAATGAGTATATTGGGAATGAATTTTTATCCAGAGATTATTCAAGTATCTGTTTTGAGACAAGTGTTGATATGGCTGAGAAAGGAGTAGATTTTCTTGAAGACCTACTTCGAAATCCTTCATTTTCAAAACAGGAGATCGCGGACCTTAAAGAAGAGATGAAATACATAATCTCGGTTAAGGAGCAAGATCAAGCGTTGCGGGCAGAATCAGTCTTATTTCGTGAAATTATGGCTGATCAGGATATGGGGAAAAGCCCTTTTGGCACTCTTGAAAGCATTCAACGGATAGATGAGGAGAAACTGGAGAGCTTTCATGAGACATACTTTGCGCCCGATAATTTAATTATTTCTGTGGTAAGCGGACTTGAGCCCGCAGATGTTATTTCGATGTTTGAAAAGAAATTTATGAAGATGAAAGGAAATTCTCCTTCTATTGCTCTCAAACAAAGAGTAGTAAGCAATTCGGGGAAATGGGTGGAGAAAATGCTCGGTTATGAACAATCGTACCTCAACTATTGTATTCCCCTGCCAAAACTTGGACAAAAGGACAGATTAGTGATGACACTTGCTACTGCATTGCTGAGGGACAGGATAAGGAACACAAATACAGTGGCTTATGATCCTGATATCAATGTAAAATTTTCACCATCGGTTAATCTGTTTCAGATAACACTCAAAACGAGCCCCAAGAGAGTCAAAAAAGTAGTGTCTGAATTAAAAAGACAGATAAAACAATTACAAACAGAGCCATTATTGGAAGAGAACCTTATTCGCTGTATCAATCAACTGACCGGAGAACTTGAAATAAAAACCCTGGCCAGTATCAATCAAGCCGCTTATTTAAGTCTGGCTCAATATATCGGGGATGAGCATTATTATGGCCAGGATTACCCGCAAAAATTACGGGCAATAACCCCAGATCAGGTGAAAGCGGGAATTAACCATTACCTTAATACCAATGCCGATATAGTGGTTGTTATTAGATAATAAAAATAATGTATATACAACAATGAGGAAGGAAAAGTGCCGAAGAGGGGAGTCGAACCCCTACAGGAATTCACCTACTAGACCCTGAACCTAGCGCGTCTGCCAATTCCGCCACTTCGGCTCTCCCATTAGAATGTACTTTAACATTCAGTGTGTATTTTGTCAATAGGACACAAAAGTTAACTATAGAGTAATGATACCGCAGCCTAACATGCAGACCATCGAAAAGAGCGAGCAATGGAATGATTGGCAGTGGCAATCGAGAAATAGAATTACTGATATCAAAAAGGTACCCATATATGGCGTTGCTTCAGAGAGGAAGAAAAGGATACTGGAACAAATATGCAGCCGATTTCACATGAGTATCACCCCTTATTATGCCTCGCTTATTAATTGGAGTGATCCTTTCGATCCTCTTTTATTACAAGCTGTTCCCTCAATAGAAGAGGCGATACTACACAGAGAGTTTACCCAGCTTGATCCTTTACATGAAAATAAGCATTCTCCCACGAAGGGACTTATTCGAAGATATAAGGATCGCCTTCTCTTTCTTTTAACAAATCGCTGTGCTCTCTACTGCAGATATTGCACGAGGAAAAGGCGATGGTCAGAGGGTGAGACGCTGCTTGCCAATGCAGAGATTGACAACGCGCTTGAGTATATCAGGGAACAAAAAGAGATTAGAGAGGTCATTTTATCCGGGGGAGACCCGTTGATTACTCCCTTATCTTATCTTGAATATATTTTGAAAAGTCTGCGTGCCATTAAGCATATTGATATTATTCGTATCGGGACTCGCGCACCAGTGGTAATCCCCCAACGTATCAATCATGAATTGTTAAGGATCCTTGACCATTATGGTCCTGTGTGGCTTACTACTCAATTTAATCACCCTAGGGAAATTACACCCGAGTCTTCATATGCCTGTGATTTAATTGTGCGCCACGGTATTCCGGTTAATAATCAAACAGTTCTTCTCAAAGGGATTAACGATGATCCGGATATTATCATGCGTTTAAATCAGACATTATTGAGGATTAAGGTCCGCCCATACTACTTATTCCAGTGTGATTGTGTAGTAGGCGCAGAACATTTTATTACGAGTATCTTCAAAGGTATGGAGATTATGGAGTATTTACGAAAATATACATCCGGGCTTGCTATCCCGACCTACGCTCTTGACGTTCCCGGTAAGGGCGGAAAAGTACCACTTGTATCAAATCCCATTATATCCTGCCATGATAGTCATGTTGTAGTAAAGGATAATAACGGTCATTCATTTACTTATAAATGGCCCTATAAAAACTCATCTTCACAGGATACATTATGAAAAAGAGAAAAACAAGTGCTCGAAATTACTCCAAAGAGGCTGTAGAGCATAAAACCAAAGAAATCGTGGCCAACAGATTGAATCCTGAAAGAATCGCATTTCTTCTGTTACTCTTTGTATTTATTTTTAGTATTGTCTTTTCAGGCGGTGGATTTTCCTATCATGTAAAGTCATTTAAGGCCTTTTGCGCTATGCTGGCTACCGGTGTTCTGCTCATCATTTTTTTGTTATATACACCGAAACTCACCACGTTAGTTATTCCAAAACCGGTTCTTTTTTTTATTCTTTATCTTGGTTCAATTCATCTTCCTCTTCTTTACAAAAGTCAAGCGTATGATACGCGCTACTATTTAGGCCTTTATGTTATTGGCATTCTTCTTTTTATTCTGATACCCACGGGATTTCATTTTTTATTTCCGGATTCACTTGAGGACACGCAAAAATTTTCTTCTCTCTTTCTCGAATATTTTTCCTACCTGCTTCTCATTATTTCTTTATTTGGGATAGCGGAATATTTTCATCTATTTTCATTTAATCCTACCGGAGAACTTGTTGAGGAAATAAAGGTTACCTTCGGGAATGCAAATTATTTGGGCAACTTCTTGATCATGTCTTTTCCTCTTGTCCTTTCCTTTGCTCTTATTACAAGAAATCGTTTAAAACAGGCTCTATCCATTGTGATCATATTTCTTATGCTCATAAGCGGAAAATTTACCGGATCGAGAAATACTCTTGGCATCAGTCTTCTTATTATACCTTTCTTTTTATATGGGTATTATCATTTCATAGTAAAAAATTGGATGGGATTAGGAGAGCTTCTGAAATATTATACCCGGAGATTTGTCATAGGGTTCAGTATTTGTGCTTTTTTCTGTTCATTTTTTTATCTATTCAATAAAAAAAATGTTTTGGGGTTTATCAAAAGAGCCTTAGTGAGTAGGTCTCCGGCGCTTATAACGGCATTGGGGATATGGATGCGCACACCGCTGGAATTTTTTTTCGGTCACGGCTCAGGGGCATTCTATGCATTGGTATTTAGTCATTATCCATCGAATTTTAGACAGATGGGGGTAAATTTTCGAAGTTTTAAGCATGTGCATAGTGAATTGTTAGAGATGCTTGTGGAGGGAGGACTTGTTGCAGGGATACTATATGGCATTTTTATTTTTCTCATTGTGTTTACTCTTTATAGGGCTATGAAACAGAAAAGCTTCAGCAGAGAGATAAGAATTTTTGCCTATGGATTATTCTGGGGCATTATAGGGCATATCCTTTTCGGCTCTCTTTCGCTGGGGCCACGAATGCCCTCTTCATTGTTCTTTTTTTATTTCCTTATCGCGTTATCGCTCATGTATTGCTCCTCTACGAAGATACACCTCTCATCAGGGGGGAAAATCTCAGGCAGGAAGATACTGTGGATAGTAATGCTCCTTATTTTATTTTCGTGCCCCGGTATACAATTGACCCGTAATTTTTTAAGTGAACACTATCATTTTCAAACAGCCAAATACGATATATTCTCAATTCTTCAGGAAGAGGCAAAGGTGAAGCGTGAGCTCAACAACACTCCGCACAATCAAAAATTAAACGCTATGCGTGATAAGATCACCTATTACAGAAAAGATTATGAAAAAAATCTGGAGCGGACTTTTATATATAATTCTAATAATATTTATGCGCTTTATGCACTGTTAATCTATGAACATTATATTGGGGATAGTGAGAGGTTTTTAAAAACCTTTGAGCATATAAATTCGCTCATTCCGCATTATAGAAATACTGATTATATCTGCAGCCATTTTTATCTGGGCCGTGGTGATTTATCCGCTGCCTTGAAATATTTGGATATCTACCTGGAGCAAGATACTTTCTTTGAATCAGGTTTAGTTGAAAAGACTATTATTCTACTTCTTCAGAATAAAAAAAACGAAGCGGACCTTTGTCTCGCCGAGTTAATAGAAAACGATCTCGTGCTTAAGGGCACGAATTGGAATAAGACACATGAGTATAAATTTGGAGAGAATCCGGCAGGAAAATATCTTAAAATTACCGAAAAAAGTGCAACAGGGGAACAACGAAATTTTGCCCTGTATTACACGGATTTCTTTAAGGGGGTAACTCTGAGTCCCTTTAAGTTTAATGCTCATATCACCCATCTTAATAAGCAGTTGGGGCAATTTTATATACGACTGGGGATTCCAGAGTTGGCCTATGATAAATATTTTAAAAAAGTAAGTGAGCCGGAAATTAAAAAATTATTGATCGAGTATTATCTGCAACGTTATAAAACATTACAAGCAAAAATAAATGAAGAGGGTGAAAATGAGGATAATTTATCTTCCATGCGGAGTTTTTTAATCGAATATCAGCATGTTTTTCAACTCACTGATGAAAAAAATTTTTCTGCCGTGCGCAGCCTATTTCCTCAATTAGAGTCAATCTTATCCACCAAAAAGGGCTATTTCTTAAATTTATCCTCTGTTTTAAAAAAGTTGGGAGATTATAGATCTGCGTGGTATTACCAAAAAAAAGCATTTTAAAACGGAAAAAACAAAAAAAATATTTTTATTGAATCATAAATAGTAATATATCTCACCTTAAATCCGTCATATTATTTTAATGCTAGGAACTAACTCTATAAATATGTATTGCCTTAATTTTATTTTTGTAGTAAAATATAAATAAATAAAATTTAATAGATTGTACTGAAATGAGAGAGAAAAATGTGAATTATTTTACATAGGAGATGTAACTGTTTGTTATTTAGTTTCTAGTGGCACGAAAATAAAGAAAAAAAATATGAAAAAAAATGCAGGTAAAAAGGTGAAAGCGCAGTGAAAAGAGAGGGGGGAATTTTTTATTGAGGGGAAGAGTGCATTAGAAAGTTTATTATAAGTAATGCATGCTTTCTCGAAGGGGTAATATATAAAAAAATAATGGCAAGTAAATTGCAGGATATATTCGTGAAGTGGTAAATTATATTTTAAGTGGAGAAAAGAAAATATTTATAGCATAAGCAAATTGGAAGAGGTTCGTCTTAATAGTAAGTTTAGCTGTAAAAGAAAGTACCATATTTGACGGAATAATGATACATATTATATTGAATTTAGGGAATTTAGACTTATAAATCGTAAAAAGAGGAAAAAGGGGGTTGGTATAATATTATTAATAAATGAGTGAGAAGTATTAAGCAAAATTAATATTTTCTGGGTTTAGCAATTTTTATTAAATTGAGAGCAATAATAAAAGGAGGTGGTAAAAAAGACCATAAATATGGTAAGAAATCGTATTTATTTCTAATATATTGGGTAAGGAGGTGATGGATGGTTATATTATGATCAGAAATAACTAATAATGTAATTTTTATTTCTTTTATTGTGATAATGTTTTTAGGTTAGGAGTTGGTTTATGAAACTAAAAAGCTTGTTGATTATATTTTTGATTGTAGGATGTTTTATGGCTGTTACAGCCGTGAGACCAGCAGCGGCGGCAGATTTTACTGCCGAGGTCTCAATTTCTAGTGAGTTTAATGAAAGCACTAAGACCATGCGCAGCACTACAGATGGAACCGCACCACCGCTGAAAGCTGATGACGATATTTATTACGAAGGCAAGGCAGCTGTATCCAAAGTTAATAAGAAGCTGCACATTAATGTAAGTGGCTATGGAAGGAGAATGCAGTATGGGGATGTCCTTGTAGATTTCTATGAGGGTACAGGATTACCTGATGAAGATTTAGTGCTTCATATTCAATATACTGTGTCTCTTTCTAATGCTTCCCGGACCGGATGCGATGTTGTCCTCCCGCAAATCGTTGACCAAGAAGATTGGTTAGACTGGATTAAAGTAACTGTGAGAAATGGCGATGGTGAAGATCCAGTATATACCTGGTTGAAATACGTACCTAAGACTGCTCCGAGTACTGTCACATTCACTCCTGATCCTACCGGTTTGTGGAATGATAAGGACTTAGTATTTCATAATTCCTTATATTTGACTGCACAGGATGCAAATGGGGTATATTTATGGCTTGTAGACAGTGATGGGGAAATGATTGCGCAAAGCCCGCAACTGAGCGATGAAGCTACACTCTTAGTAGATATTGAAGAGAGTATGGACCCGAATTTCTCTATTCGGTATACAGATGCCGGTAGTTTTGGGGATACGAATGCTCCTGATTGGGACGGCAGGTTTAATGCTCTCGAAGTGAAACATGCAGAATATTTATCTGCGATCACGGGAGAGCTGAATGCGTTGACCAATTATGATGAAGCAACAGGTGAGTATACCATCTTGGTGCCTTATTATGAAGACATTGGGACAATAGGTGAGATGGAAACTTATCTGGCGGGCGCAGAAGTTTACTATGATGGCAATCAAGTTGATGTAGATGGTGCCGATGCGGACGGTGATAAGCCTGCGTATGATCCTGAGGATGAAAATACCTGGATAACAGTTACATTAAACGCGGCTGATATGCCCAATGCTGGGAAAAAAGCAGAGAAGTGGACAAACAGTAATTCTAAATTAGTGATTCTCTTTGATGATACGGTGAATGTTCATGTGGCTGGTGCTGATGATGGAGTTGGCCCAAGATTGCTGAGCGCGTATGTAAAATATAGTAAGAGAAGCGAATTAACCTTAAAGTTTTCCGAAGACCTTGATGATGATGCAATTAGCACTGCCGATACAAAGCCGGATATCTATATAAGCAATGTAGGTGTGTACATAAGATCGGTGGCCGTAAATCCTGATGATGCAAGTGAGCTTGTGTTGACAATGAACAAGGATGTTCCAGAGGCAACCTTAGTAAATATTGCAGGCACAGCTGGCACACCTGCAGAAAGCATAATGGATCTTAATGGCAATCCAGCCTATGCACTCACCGGCAATGTACAGGTGGCAGTAGAGCGAATCATTGAAGATGTAAACGTGATCGGTGTGAGCAGAGCTGCTTCAACAACAACTATAGAAATAGTATTTGATAAAGATATGGACGGAGATGATGTAAAAGATCCCAATTCTTACTTGATAGAATTGGTACCTGGTCTTGAGGAGGATAAGGATGTTGACGGTGCGGCAGCAATAGTAAGTCCGGTGGTGTATACTGTCGGAACAAAAACAGCGACAATTACCTTGGATGGTGTGATTGAAAGTACCGCAGCAGCCGATCTTCCCACAGTGTCTATTGTGAAGGATATATATGGCGGCACTCCAGAGGCTCCGCTGCGAGATTCTGATAAAGCTGCCCGTGTGCCAGAGGATAAAGTTGGTCCTTATCTTAAGAGTGCGGCCTTTAGCTATAATGCGGAAAATGGTGACTCCAGAGAAGATTGCATAGAGCAAGAAAAGGTGACCTTAACACTCGCCTTTAGTGAAAAAGTAGAAGTCCCGAGATTAATGGATGATGATACCTTTGGTGCGGTCGGATGGAATAAAGCATGCTTGGATGACAGAACCAATTCTGCGGGTGTTCAGGTTGAGTATGGTGTGTGGGAAGTGGTGTTAACCCTTGATAAGGATGAAGCAACGGGTGTTAATTTACCCTACGGCATGACTGCTGCGTTTTCTGAAGATCCCAATATATATATACTGAGTGGAGCTGAGGATGATATTGAGGATGATGAGGGCAATGAAGCCTCTGATGCTCAATATCAAGTGCATATTACCGATGCGACCGACTTGTGGGTTGTAGAAGCGAAGACTATAGATGCACATACTACTGGTGATGCAAAAGGTGTGGTAGATCAAATTGAGGTGACCTTCGGGAAAAATATAAATATTAATCCAAATAAATTCGACCATGTTGATAAAGTAGTGAGTATTAATGGAGATCCGAATATTGTTGAAGACGTGACCGAATCATCTGCCTATCAAATACTCATAGAGCTGTATGAAGAGATTGATGGAGTGTATAGAAAAGTAGATACTGCATGGACTCCTGAAGTTTCTTTTGATCTTGATGAAGACGAGGGAATTATCATAGAGGATTCGACAGATGGCGAGAGACATATTGTAGCTGCTTTTGATATTACATCGACGGATGGCGTTGCTCCAATTCTTACAAATATTGTTGATAGTGATGAGATTTATGCATATACGAAGACGAAACCGGAACCAGGCTCAGGCGATCCTTTTACCTATATGGTAAGACTTGAATTCTCAGAGGCGATGGACCCGAATATCTGGAAAGAGCCCGACTATGCAGAATACTATTTTGATGATGTGACAGATCCAGATCCTAATGTGACAGTGGTGACCTTCCTCACACCTGATTCTGATCCTCCGGGAACCTCTAATATGATGTGTGGCGGGAAAAAGATTGCCGTGCTCCTTGAAACTGAAGAGGAAGTTGGCGTAGTAGATATGTATATTGATCTTAGAGGCGACGCAGGAACTCAGGAGGATGTGGGCGAATTTACCGATATGGCCGGAAATCCCTTTGATCCTGGCATCAGATTATATCTCAAGAAAGGTGAGCTTACCGATCCATGGAGCGTACCCACAGCTCATAAGAAATCTATCGTACCTACCATGAAATCCATGAGAATATACGGAAAGGTTGTTGAAGATCCGAATGATACAGAGGTGGCTGGTGAAGTGTATGCATTCCATCGTGATGAGCTCTTCTTGATTGAAGAAAATGATATGGGCGATCCGAACAAGGCAGTGTTCAATATCGATCCGAACAGAGCGTTTGGTGGTACGGCAATTCAAGACGGAGGGTTGTACTATATCAAGGCGTATGGCAAAGAGTCAGTAAGCGGAACCGCGCAAAAGGGATTTGAATTTGGCGATGCAGTGATACTTGTGGTATTAAACTATAATGGGAGTACTGATTCTGCTGATTGGACATATGAGATTGCAACCACAGCCTGCTTAGGGAATGGTGATTACTCAGTTTCATTCGATGGCGGTCCGACAAAGCTTCCTGTTGAGCATGATATCGATCTTGGTCAGAGAGAGGTAATTAATCTGCGAACCGGATGGAATCTTATCTCAACATCCATTAGTGGTGCGTATGTCAACAGAAGTCTTTGCACATTGAGCGGTCTTAATGCTGATGATTTTGCTGAGTATATGTATGGACCGGATGATCCTCTTGCTGGTGAAGGCTCATTGCCGGCAGTTGATGAGATGTATGAAATGAAGGATATTTCTGATGTGCTCTTCACACTGTCCCATTCATACTTTACCGGTAACTTGTTCTATGATCCTGCGACAAACGCGATTTTCCCTGTTGAAGATGAGTTGGCTGACAGATTCAATAAAACACCGGTGTTCTGCACTGGCCGTGGATATTATATCTATATTGAAGATGTCAATGCGCCAAGCGGTTATGATCATGATTGGAAGATCGTTCTCTTTGGTGAGAAGGTACCTGCGCCGGAGTATAAACTCAGAGTGGCAGGCAATACTGACCTGATCGGACAGTGGGGCAATCTGGCATACTATACCTATGATGGAGATACCGAGTTAGGGTATGTTGAAGGTGAGCTTCCTTCTACCTATGCAGAGAATGTATTCATCGATGATATCGCTGGTATTGGTGATGATATTGCGATAAATGTGTGTGATATAGACGGCGATGCGGTTGACATGCAAGTGGTAAGCACATTCTGGAACTTCGACTCTGACCCGGTGGTGAATTATCCTGCAAGCTGGTATGCAGGCATGCCTGAGTTCAACGATCTTAAGATGGTTGTACCAGGCTCTGGTTATTGGATACTTATTGACGCTGATGCGACTGATGGACCTTTCTTTGTGAGCTATATGCCCAAACCAGAGGAAGAAGATTAATTGAGGTGGAATAAGTAGCTAGTGTACTGAAAGTAAGAAAGATGGAACAGAAGCTGCGCTTCTGTTCCATCTTCTTATATTTATTATTTATTTTTTATAGAATAGACTTTGACAACTAATTGAATTTATTAATGATAAAGATACACAATGACCAAGAGTACTCAAAAATTTAGTATTATTTGGATTATAATTATTCTTCTTTTAGTGAGTGCAGGAGGAGTCGTTTTATATAAAACAAACAATAAATATAAGACAGAAACCCTTCAGAATTTTCAAAATAAAAATAAGGATACTATCGTATCTGAACGGGAGACTAGTAATTTTATACACTATAGGAAAGGAAAATCTGATTTAAAAAAAGAAGGTGATCTTGAGGCAAGTAATAAATCAGGAACAAATGAGGATAGTGGAGAGTACGGTTCTTTGAGCGAATATGACGATAGGCTCTATAATAAGCCTATAAGGGGAACCGACCAGAATATAGTTAAGCACAATAAGGAAGGTTACAAAGAAAGTGATGCCGAGAGTATGAATCAAGAGGCGGAGGAGGGTCATAAAAATAAAGATCAAAGCATAAAATTTACTCCAATGAAAAAAGATACGGGAAAAAATACAGAAGACACTACTATTACCAATAAAAGGTTTATCGTGCAGACTGATAAAGGGAAGGGGAGTACTCAATTTACAGAATCAGGAACAAGCGGAGCGACTTCTACAACAATTAATCCTTCTTATATTCCTAATGCCCAAACTGCAGATGAATCTCAAGTATCTCAAGATACCGGAGACGTGGAAGAGGAGAAAAAGGATACTATTGAATTCAATCCCTTTAAAGTAGTAAAAGTTATGAGCAGAGAAGTCAACCTCCCCGAAGGGTCTGTGATTATTGCCCGGGCAAGTGAATCGAAGTATCAAATATCAAGAGATGTGATTATTAAAGAATCTCAGTCAGGGCCCAATATCATGCCCATAATGCAGATTTCGCTTGATAATCCTGCAACAGAGGAATGTGAGGGATTGAAACAAAATGAAAAAGTTGAATTCTATTTGAAAGCGGAGGAATCGGAAGAGGAACAACTTTTATTTTCTGATGTGGAAATTGACTATACCTCTGCGACAGGATTGTTTGAAAAGCCTAAAGATATTAAATTATCTAAATAATAGTAATTAATTAATACGGAGGAATAGATGATCATTAAAAAATACAGAATGTGGCTTATCCCATTCATATGCTTTATCTTTATTGCATTATGCCCTAATACGTATGCACGGCATTTTGATCTCACATTAGTGCGGCCGGCACGGACTCCCCCATACCTTTATTATATGATTACCGAGGGTAGTCTGACCATAAATGGGAAAGCACAAGATCTTGATGATGAGGTGGGATTTTTTGTCCAGGTTGATGATGGATCGTGGAAATTATGTGGTGTTACCTTCCCCACAGGCAGTGGTACGGGGTATACGGGGAGAATATTTTCATATCTTTGTGTTGATATTGATCCTGATGATGGTGTAGATAAAGTGCCTATTGATGAGAGCCGGTTGCAGGTCCGCTTCTTTGATGGCAGCACTGGCACTGAACAAATACTTAATACAGATAACTTCGACAATATGAGCTCCTCTATAAAGAATACGCAGGGCAATTTCATTTATATGACGAATGACCTTATATCCGGCACTTCTCAATCCGATCCATGGAGGATGGATATTATTATAGGGAGTGCCATATCCGTGACAGATGTCACTCCCGCTCTTATATATAATGATGCCCAAAATACATTAACAATTACGGGAGAGCAGTTCGAAACAGGAATGAGCGTAAAATTAGGCACTCAGTCGTTGGGATCGGTTACCTTTATTGACATTAATCATATAAGTGCGGTTGTGCCGAAAGATTTTTCTCAAGGCATCTTTAACCTTACTGTGAGGACTTCGGATGGGAGAGAAGATATTTTATATAATGCGGTTGAGGTAAAAAAAACTCCCGCATGCGGGATATCCAAAGTTGAGGAAAGAATATATGGAGGGACTTACCGTTATTGGTGGATAACCACCACATGTAGTGTAGATGAATCTTTTGAAGTAGTCCTTACCGATGCTTATCATCATGAATATAATTTTGGCGATGATATTACCTATGCAGAAAATTTAATAGTAGCACCACTTCCATCCGAGGCTACACCTCTTCCGGCCGGTACCTATTGGACATTATTGAAAAATCCCAATGGAACGACCAATGAATATCCGAGCGTGACGATTTCATTTGCAGATAAACCTTCTATTACAAGAATCAGAGATTATGGGAATAATATATGGTCTATTTTTACTGAAAATACTACCCAGAGCACAGAGGTTAAGTTAGTCAATGAAAAGGGTGAAGAGGTTGATTTTGCATCGGTTGATAAGGACTATCTTCCCGTAATTGATGTTCAACTGCCTGATCTTGCTACTCTCCCGTGCGGCACGTATCACACTCTATTAAGAAATCCAGGAGGATTAACAGGAGAATATCTGCAAAAAACAGTGCAAGGCCCTTGTATAGAAGGGGTATCGGTGCGTTTTGCCAAGGGGATGAATTTATTCGGGTTCCCAATAGAATTAGAGAGTCCGCTTAACTCGTATGACGTGATGGATCACTACTTTTCCCCGGATGAATTAAACTGTATTCAATCTTACGAAATCGGTGATGGGGAACCTCAATGGGAGATATCATATTGGAATTCTTATAATCGACCTGCAGGCACAAAATTTAGCATAGATATCCATAAAGCCTATGTGTTATATATGAAAAAAGATATGGAAATAGTCTTTATAGGTACTCCGCTTAATTCTATGCCTACGGGTGAATTAAAGGAAGGCCTCAATCTGGTAAATTCTTCGGGAGCGCCGGCCGGGTACTTAGCCTCTGATTTGTTAAATGATTTAGGTGATGAGAGCGGCATTACCGGAATTGCCCATTTTGATGTCCTTGATCAGACATGGAAGATGGTGCAATGGTTTTTCGGAAATTTTGAAGGTACAGATTTTCCATTACAGGATGGCAGGGGTCATATAATATTTATCCAATAAGTATAATTTAATTTAACAATAAAAAAATAGCAGATTCATTTATTTTAATTACTGAAGAGGAGGTGAGATAGTAAAAATTAGTAATCAAGGATATATCACTCAGCACCGAAAGGAGAAAGTGATTTGTGTTTTTAAATTGTTTTGAAAGAAAGATGGGGAAGCAACTATGAATAAGATACATTTGAGAAAATTATTATTTATGTGTGTAGCGGTTTTATGTGCCCTTTCACTGATCATCGCTGTTCCAAAAGCTCAATCAAAAATATTAATGGTAAATGATGATTCTCCGGCATCTTATGGGGATGGATCATCGTGGGGAAAGGCTATTAGAAGAATTGAAACGGCTTTGTTTAGGGCAGATGGAGGGGATACAATTTATGTAGCCCAGGGTGAATATAGAGAGCGTGTGGTATTGCCCGCAGGTATTACATTATTGGGCGGTTTTACCACAGAAGGAAATACCCGTGAAATCACGGATCCGAATAATGTGTTTACTACCACCATTAACGCAGTGAGCGCGGGGATTGCGCTTACGCTTGGTGAAGCGACAAAAGTAGAGGGTTTTAAGATTACCAAAGGAAATGGTTCGAACTATGGAGGGGGTATTTATTGCAGAGGCAGTAATGTAATGATCGTGAATAATGAAATATGTAATAATAAAGCCTTATTCGGTGGTGGTATCGGATACGCCGAAGGCGTAAATCCCACCATAATAAATAACAAAATACATAATAATAGTGCAGTTAATTTCGGTGGTGCAGTTGCAGCAATTAATGCTGACGGAGCTATAATCTTTAATGATATTTCAAGCAATACCGCAGGAAATGGCGGAGGAGCCATATTTTGTCAGATGGCGAACCCGCTTATTGCGCATAATACTATTCTGTCGAATAGCGTAGCCAAAGATGGCGGGGGTGCGATACTGTGTGATTTCAGATCAACACCGGAAATACGAAATAATGTGTGTGCGTATAACATAGCAAAAGGGCGTGGCGGAGCAGTACATTGTAAACAGGCATCGAATGCCTCGATTATAAATAATACCTTCTACATGGATGAATCAATTGATTATACTTCCTATGGTATATACAGTGACAGTACCTCGGAGCCGTACATATTAAATTCAATCATTATGAATGAAGGTTTTCCTGCGGTGAAAGTCAGCACCATTATTGATACTATCGAATATTCAATGCTCATTTCCTATATGCATGAAGATGATCCATTATTTGTTGATGAAGAGAAAAATGATTTTCATCTCGATGTAGGCAGCCCAGCCAAGAATGCAGGAATGAATGGCGCCGATCTTGGTGCCTTTGGCGGTGTATCCGGTGGTAAGGTGGGACCGGAATATGTCGGTATTGGCGTGCTGGAAGTGTTTGACAGGGATGTTGAGTGTCTCTTAGAGGTGCAGGTAGATGCAGTACTGAGTGGTGAAGGTCTTGAGGTTATAATTGCCGATACGCAAGAGCTTTTGGCAGTTGTTGATGGCGGAAGCGGATTTCTAGAGTGGCAGATGGAAACAGCAGCAGGGATTGTTGACCCACGCAGTATTGTGTTAATGAAAGGTGAAAATCTACTCAACCTCGTTGTTACTGATGCAATGGGTACAGTTCGTGAAGAAATGATTATGATTATGGCGGGTGATCGCGTAGCCCCTGTCCCGAGTCAATCTGCACTTCAGATAATTGTTGGTGAGTGTTTTGTGGAAATCGAAGCAGATCAATATCCCACGGCAGAGGACAATTGTGTTGAAGGCCTCATTATTGGGAGCCCAATGAATACCCTCATCTATGATGAACAGGGTGAATATGCCATTACATGGACTTATGATGACGGCAACGGCAATATCAGCGAACAAGTACAAACAGTAATTGTCCGTGATACAAAAGCTCCTGTCCCGGATATTGCCAATTTACCTGAGGTGACAGGAGAATGTTCAGCTGAGGTAAGCAGCGTTCCCACAGCGACGGATGAATGTTGCGGACCGGTTACAGGGACGACCACCGATCCTTTAAGTTATGATACTCCTGGGACTTACACTATTACATGGAGATTCGAAGATTGTAACGGAAATACGGGAACTCAACAGCAAAGAGTCATAGTCACTGATAATGAAGGGCCAGTACCTGATGCTGCCACGCTGCCTGATGTGACAGGAGAATGTTCAGTGGTAGTGAGCAGCGTCCCAACCGCGACTGATGAGTGCTGCGGCCCTGTTGTTGGTACGACTACAGATGCGTTAAGTTATGATGGCGAAGGTCAATACACCATTACCTGGACATTTGTGGATTGCGCCGGCAATAGCACAACTCAGCAGCAGAATGTAATCGTAACGGCATGTGCACCACTTGATACAACACCTCCGAGTGTAAATGCGGGAAGTGATAAGAGTGTGAAAGAAGGTGCAAAAGTAACACTCACCGCAGTAGCAAGTGACGATACCACCCCTGCTGCGAATTTAGTGTATGCTTGGTATGAAGGAAATACAAAGCTTTCGACCAGTGCAACACTGAGTAAAGTATTTGCGCTGGGTGTCCATGAACTGAGAGTAGAAGTAACGGATGAGGCCGGGAATAAGAATTCTGATACCGTGAAGGTAACAGTTTCTATACCAACACCTCTTCCTACTCCTTTTGATAACTGGTGGACAGTGAGGCCCAAGGTGCCCACATGGGGTGATGGCGCAGCCGTAGGGTGGCCGACAGTCACGGTACCCACTACAGGCTGGCTTTTAACGCCTTCGACAAGTTACTTTGGAAATACAAACGCAACAATCATATTTCCTTGGAAGTAATGGATACTAGGTAGTAGAAAACTTAAAAAGGGGATTATCATCACGATAATCCCCTTTTTTATTTATATGCTTATATCACCATCGCCATAGATAATTTGCGAAGAGCAGATTATTTCTGCTTGTATTCCATGTGCTCACTCGATAGTTTTTACCATCTGTGATAATTCTTATACATCCATCCATATCAGTTCGATAGGTTGCAATATTGAGATGTGAGAGCCGCTCTAACGTCTCATGAGAAGGCATCTGGTACCAACTGGTTTTTCTCGTTGAGATAATGGCGATCTGAGGGGAAACAGTCTGTAAGAATTCACGCGTACTAGAATATCTGCTGCCATGGTGAGGGATTTTAATACAAGTGGATGAAAGAGAGCCATTATATTTATATTTTGACACAAGTTCCTTTTCAGCTTCTTTTTCAATATCTCCTGTATAGAGAAATGTCATATGGTTCATGTGAAGTCTCAATACGACTGAATGATTATTCACATAACTGTTGTCACTTCGGGGGCGCGCAATCTTTTCTGAATTTGGATGAAGAATATGAACCGATATGCAAGGAGAGAGGTAGATTTTATCTCCTGCGCTGATTATTCGTTCTTTAATATCGTATTTTTTAATAAGAATCTTAAGATTTTTATACGCACTATTCGTACCCGTCTGAGGGGCTATCCATATCTCTTTAATCTTAAATGACTTAATTATATCAAACAGACCATTGATGTGGTCCGGATGTGGGTGTGAGAGCACAATGATATCAATTTTTTTTACATGCCGATAATGCAAGAAGGGTCTGAGTACCAAATGCCCAATATCAAACTTATTCTCATAGATGCCACCGCCATCGATGAGAATAGTAGTTGCTAAAGAGGTAATCTGGATTAAAGAGGCGTCTCCCTTGCCAACATCAAGATGATAAATTTTCATTTCATCAGCCCTTGATTTAATGAGAGTGTGCTCGTTAATGAATATAAATAACGCAAAAGTACAGAGAGATAAGAGTATGCTTGTGTGAGAAAATGGATGATACTTGAAAAGAATGAGCATAATAACGCAATAAAAAAGCACGATAAGGAGTATGCCGGGGATTGATACATTAAAACTAAGATAGGGGAGGGTGGTACTATATGTCAAAACCTTCAGAAGCGCCTTTAGTATAGTTCCACAAAATTTGATTAATATAATCGATATGCTTGTGCTACAAGGGAAAAGTGCGGCACTTAATATGCCCGCTGGGATGATGAGACTCAAGAATGGAATGAGGAGCGGTGCAATGAAGATTCCCCCAGGTGAAATGTGCTGAAAATGGAAGGCAGTAAGGGGAGAAATAAAATAGAGTGCGCATGTTGAGATACACAACAGATTGAGTATTTTTATTTCGATTGAATTTTTTCTTAAAAATTGGGGCCTGTGATGTAAATAAAAAATTATGCTAAAGGTAGCCATAAATGTGAGCTGAAAGCCGGGTTCAAAGAGCGAAAATGGTTTCCACAAAAGTATAATAAAAGCTGCCCAGGTAAGGGTCGTATATAAATCCTGCTCGCGATCAATAGAGAGAGCGATGAGGTAAAGAATAAACATTATTGAGGCTCGTATGGTAGAAATCTTTACTCCCGTTATAAAAACGTAAAAGAGAATAGGTATAATGGTGAGCAGATCACATACTCTATAGAGAATATAAAGCTTATCATTTTCTTTATGCAGACAAGGTGGAATTGATCGCTTGAATACCCATAGGAGTGAAAATAAAAAAATCGTTATAAAGCCAATATGAAGACCGGAAATTGATAATATATGAGAGCTGCCTGAATAGCGAAATAAAGAGTTGAGTGTATGTCCTATTTTACTTTTATCCCCGAGGACGAGAGCGCAAAAAAGAGCGTATGAATCGGGACAGTCAATATATGTGGATGCGAGAGAGTCAATTGAGCGGCGAAGTGTATATATGGAATGGAAGACCTTATTAAGAGAATTCTTTTCAAGGATGTGAATTTCGGTTGCCAGCTTTTTACTTACAGATCCCTTCAAATAAATATGTCTTCTAAGAAGATAATTTTTATAATCAAAGTTGCCAGGATTGCTATATCCTTTTGGCATCGTCAGCCTGGCTTTTAATCTAATTCTGTCACCATAAAAAAGCTCTTTCATATCTGAATCATAAATCGTCACCTTAACTCTCTTCTCATAAGGAAAAGCCACATTATTGCTATCAGCAATTTTTTCAATTTTAAGAGAGAGTATACTTTTATCTCCATATTCTTCAACTGGCTGATCGATGATTCCTGTGAGATTATATGGGGTTTTCTTAAGAGGGAGGCAGGATGAAGGGAGCCCTCCTCGTGAGAGAAAATTAGTATACAATACTGCAAAACAAAATATTTGGATAAGTAACAAAGGTATGAAGAGTTTCTTTATTGAGGATTTTGTATATGAAAGATAAAAGTAGAAGATTATATTCAAGAAAGTTATATGAATGAAAATTTTTTTAAATAGAATGAAATGGATAAATCGTGAAAATATAATACCAGCACTAAAAAATAAGAATACTATTAAAAGATGTTTATTTTTCATTGCTAATTTTAATTAAGAAACAAAAGAAAATTCCGATTTTCACCGATAAATAATATGTATACAGCATCTATTATAAGCAACTTTAGTAGAAACTTAAATGAAAATGATGAAGGAAAGAATCAGATTGGTTCAATAGACAGTGAGTCCTCATCAAAAGGGCAATAACAGGAATGTAAAGATGGACGCTATAGTAAATACATATTTTTTTAAACTCATTGAGAATATAAGCCAGACAACAGGTTTTCCCTTTTGGTTTTTAAAGGAAGAAGACAATAGTATAATCTACCAGAGTCAATTGGCTAAGGGATCCAAAATTAATATACATAGATATATAGCTGACAGAAGAAGGGAAGTTTCATATTTGCCCATTAATGCTAAAGGCATTTGTTTAGGGAAAATAGTTTGTTTTGGTGATAAAAATGAAAAATCCCTTCAAATAGGCCTTGCGCATCTTCAATCAATTATAGAAACATTGATTCAGGAGACATTAATGTTTCGTGAAATCTCCTCTGAATTACTGGCAAATTATCAGGAGAGAAATATTTTTTATGAAATTAACCTTGCTCTCTCGCATGTAATCGATATAAAAGAGATCGCCAATATTATAGTAGAGTATGCGCAAAAAGCTATCCAATGTGAAAAAGTCTCCTTTCTTATTTTGGATGAGGAGAAGAAGCATTATACGATTCTTGCATCAAAGGGACTCCCGGATGAAATAGAACAGGCAGGAGAGATTGATGATAGGATATGCCAGATGGTACTGATGACAAGAGAGCCATTACTGGTTGAGGATATTGATAATTATTCGGAACTGAAAGAAAAATCAAAAGGTACGTATAAGACATCGTCTTTTTTACTTCTCCCATTTTTGGTATTGCCAGTACATTTTAAAAAAGAAATAATCGGCATCCTGAATTTATCTGATAAAATATCGGGTGAGCCATTTAATACAGGGGATATAAAATTATGTTCAGCGCTGGCCTCTCAAGCAGGTTTAGCTATTCAAAATGCCCGATTCATAGCAAACCTTGATGAACTGTTCTATAGCACCATCAAATCATTAAGTTCAGCAATAGATGCTAAGGACCCTTATACGTATGGCCATTCGCAAAGGGTCACCGAGTATGCCATGCGGACTGCTATAAAAATGGGATTGCCAAAGTCTGATATTAAAGATATTGAGCTTGCAGGAATCTTGCACGATATTGGCAAAATCGGGATTCCTGAGTATATATTGAGTAAAAAAGAACCCTTGAATGAAAAAGAATATGCGATTATCCAGGGTCATTCGGTAAGGGGGGTGAAGATTATTGAAAATATAAGGCAATTGAAAAACGTCATTCCCCTCATTCGCCATCACCATGAAAGGATGGATGGTGCAGGTTATCCCGATGGACTTGAAGGAGAGGAAATCCCTTTAGGTTCAAGTATTCTATTTGTAGCAGATGCCTATGATGCGATGACTTCCGATAGACCATATCGTAGTGCGTTTTTTCCTGAGAAGGCCTTTAAAGAATTAAAAAGATGTCAATGCAGCCAGTTTCATCCTGATGTTATAGAAGCCTTCGTTCACTTAGATAATAGTGTCTTTGAGAATGTGGCAAAGATTAGTTGGATACCGACTCTATTTTAGAAAAACTGGTGGCATACAGAGGAGAATTATGGCAGTCATCAGACATAGGACACTGAATATATCTCCATGTAAGGTATAAAAACTTCTTATATCGGAAACCGCGCAATGCCCTTTCACAATTTCTTGAGTGAAAATCCCCGATTGTGTCATCACCTTGCCGATTGGGCTGATTATTGCACTAATGCCAGTATTGGCTGCTCTCATTAACCATGTCCTATTTTCTATTGCCCGAAACAGTATCATTTGAAAATGCTGATATGGAGCTGCCGTATTGCCAAACCATGCATCATTCGTAATATTAATAAGGAATTGTGTTCCATTAAGCACAAACTGCCTGCACAATGAGGGGAAGATAGCCTCAAAGCATATTACCACCCCAAAAGAATGGTCATGTATATTAAATTGTGTAAATTGGGATCCTGGTGAGATATCACTCGCAAAATGCAATATTTTTTTTATGAATGGCAGAGGGAAATATTCACCAAAGGGTACAAGATGCATTTTATTATAAATAGTGAGCAATTCTCCCTCACTGTTGAAGTAAATTGCAGAATTATAAGCCATTATGCCATTTTTTGTATACTTTATTTGTGCAGCACCCGTGAGGAGATGAATTGGTATTTCCTTGGCAATTTTTGATATAGCGCTATATATGGGATCGTGGAGCGGATAGAAATAGGAAGTGTATGCGGTCTCAGGCCAGACGATAATATCTACGTCATTGTCGGAACATGCCTCAATGCTAAGCCCTTTAAGTATTTCTAAAATAGTATATGCCGTGGATATTTTCAGTTTATCCTCCTGACGGATATTGGGTTGGATTAATCCGATAGTGATTTTCTGCTCATGTGAATTAATCGAAAGGGTTTCTTTAATTCGATAATTGCCGTATATAAAGAGTCCACCTAGCAGCAAGACAATTATTAATGCGTAGGAGAGCGTTTTCCTTGTCCGTCCATCGTTATTCGGTATAAGGTATATATCTCCTATCTCAAAGATGCAACAGTTCACTAAGAGGATAATAAAGCTCAGACCATACACCCCGATTATATCAGCGCTCTGTATCATGGATAAGTGGCATGACTGACTATATCCCAGAGATCCCCATGGAAAGCCTGACAACAAATGCCCTCTTATAAATTCGAAGCTTGTCCAGATAACGGGCGCTGATATACATATCGGGATTTTATATTTTCGGAGATGCTGTACCAACGCGGCAAAAATCCCTATATAACTTCCTAAATAAAGGCACAATAGGAGAAATATGGGAATAGAAAGAAGGATGTGTATATTGCCGAAATGAGTGATAGTATTGATAAGCCAATAAAGGAGACCTACAAAAAAGATTACACCGGTTAACCAGCCAAGAAAAAAACAGGATGAGGTTGTTGTATGATTTCTTTTTATGCACCATAAAAGAGGGATCAATGAAATCCATGCAAGGTAGTGTAAGGAGAATTTAGGGAAAACACTAAGAAGTAATACACCTGATAATATACACGCGAGGATATTGGTTCTTTTTGTCATTTGACCTTTGATTATGTCATACATTCATTGATAAATCAATGCTACACATTGCTCTCTATGGTGTTGAAAAATAAAAAAAAATATTTTATAGTAAATCCAGTGTAGTCGGTCGTATTTTTTATTAATGAAAGGATTATGTTATGACAAAAGAAGATATTACTCGAAATGTATGGCAAAAGCTCAATGTGACTAATAAAGAAGCGAGTATGATTGTGGAGGAGATTTTTAACACTATAAAAAAAGCTTTGGCAAGGGGGGAACAGATAGAAATAAGGGGATTTGGCAAATTTTCCATTAGATCGAAAAGTGAACGTATAGGAAGAAATCCGCGCACAGGGGAGGAGAAGGTGATAACAGCAAGAAAAGTAGTTACTTTTAAATCTTCAAAGATATTTCGCAATGTAGTGAATTGAGGAAAGCGCTGCTATTCTATACGTTCTGCCCGTAGCTTGAGAGCGCGGGATACTATATTTTTTAATTGGTTCAAATTAAGTGGCTTTTTAAGGTATTCAAATGCACCAAGTCGTGATGCTTCCAGTTCCTGGGCATCATGGCCATAGGAGGTAATTATTATAACCTCAAGGTCGATATTGCTTTTTTCAATTTCTTGAAGCAGCGCCATACCATCCATTATAGGCATTTTTATATCTGTAATAACGAGATCGAATTTTGTTGTTTTAATTTTTTGAAGAGCGCTGTGACCATTATGAGCGATATCAATATAGTAATTTTCTTCTGAAAGGATGTCCATAAGGGTTTCGCACATTGCTTTATCATCATCTACAATTAAAATTTTTTCCATAGGGCTCTCCTTAGACTTTTTATCGACATATACAAAAAAAAGATCGAGTTTTATAATAAAGTTACTCCAATTATACCTGATATGGTGAGCAGTTTCACTATGGAATTTATTTTTTCTTGCATGATTAAAAAAAATGTGATATTCTATTACATTACAAACAGTAAGATAATAAAAGATAGATAAAGAAGATTGTTAAGTAAATAGATTGAAGTATAAAAAAAAGAGGTTTTAACAAATGGGTCGAGAATTAATACAAGTTATTCGTCAGGTGAGCCGGGAGAAAAAGGTCGACGAACGAGTATTAATTGAGGCTATTGAAACAGCTTTACTCTCAGCCTCCAGGAAACATTTTGCTGTAGATGAAAAAATAGCAGCACATCTTAACCAAAAGGATGGTGAATTAGAATTATTTAAGGTATTTGAAGTAGTTGAAAATATTACAAATAAAAATAATCAGATAACACTTGACAAGGCTCTGAGTATAGATCCTAATGCGAAAATTGGTGAGGCTGTAGAAGTAAAAGTAGAGATGCATGATTTGGGAAGAATAGCTGCCCGCGCGGCCAAACATGTTATCATACAAAAGGTGAAAGAGGCTGAGCGCGAAATGATATATAATGAATTTATCGGTAAAAAGGGAAACTTAATAAATGGGGTGGTCTCTTATATTGATAAGGATAATGTGGTTATTGAATTAGGCAAAACAGAAGTTACGTTGTCCGCAAAAGGACAAGTTATTGGCGAAACATTTAAGTTGGGCGAGCATATTCGCGCCTATATTGTGGATGTTGTACGGACAAATAAAGGACCACAGGTTGTGTTATCAAGGAATAACGTTGAGTTTGTTATCAAACTTTTTGAGAAGGAAGTTCCTGAGATTTCTGAGGGAATAGTCCAGATTAAGGCAGCAGCCAGAGAGCCTGGTGAACGGACGAAAATTGCAGTGTATTGTCCAGAAGAAGATATAGATCCAGTGGGAGCGTGTGTCGGTATGCGTGGAATGAGGGTGCAAGCAATAGTAAATGATTTAAAGGGGGAAAAGATTGATATTATTCGCTGGTCTGATGACCCCAAAAAATTTGTGCATAATGCATTAGCACCTGCAGAAGTAATTAAGACAGAGTTCGATAAAGAAAGTGGGACAGTTGCAATAGAAGTATTAGAAGAGCATCTTTCCTTAGCTATTGGGAAAAAAGGCCAAAATGCAAGATTAGCCTCAAAGCTCACAGGATGGAATATTGATATAAAGAATGAAAGCCGTCGCTCAGAAACTCCTGAGAAAACGGCTGCCCAGATAGACGATGGAGAAAAATAGTTGTGAAGAAGATACGAGTTCATGCCTTAGCTAAAGAATTGGGTATAACAAGTGCGGAAATGGTCCGAGAAATTAAAACCCTTGGACTTGAAGTGAAGAGCTATATGAGCACACTCGAAGAAGATATGGCAAATTTAGTAAAGGAGATGGTGCTTGAGAAGAAAGAAGACAAAGAGCGGAAACCTGAGGTAAAGAAACCCTCTCGGAGTGCGAAAGAAGAGCGTAAGGCAGAAGAAAAGGAGAAGAAGGAAAAGCGTGTGGTCCCATCTCGTAAGAGGCTCGATGAGGTAGAAGCGACAGCCAAAGAAAAGAAGGAAGAGCAGAGGGTTGAGCTTTCGGATACGGTGACAGTTCGTGAATTTGCAGATAAAATAGGGATAGCGTCTGAGATTATCATTAAGGAATTAATGAAAAAAGGGATCATGCTTACTATTAACCAGGTAATTGATAGTAAACTTGCAACCTCAGTGGCCAAAGATTTCGGATTCTCCGTTAGTATAATAAGCCCTGAAGAGGAACTCATCAAAAGGCAATCGATTTCGGATAAAACGAAACTCGTTCCCCGAGCTCCAATTGTGACAGTAATGGGACACGTGGACCATGGCAAAACTTTACTGTTGGATGCCATCAGAAAAACCGATGTTGCGTCTAAGGAATCAGGCGGTATCACACAGCATATAGGTGCGTATAAAGTATCGCTTCCCAATAAAGGTGAGATTACTTTCTTGGACACGCCGGGGCATGAGGCATTTACTGCTATGAGAGCACGAGGGGCCAAGGTTACGGATATTGTAATATTGGTTGTCGCTGCAGATGATGGAGTAATGCCTCAAACAATAGAAGCTATTAATCATGCAAAAGCAGCGAATGTGCCAATTGTTGTCGCTATAAATAAAATCGATTTGCCTGGGTGTGACACAGGGAAGATTAAAAATGAACTGAGCACACATGATCTGGTTTCGGAAGAATGGGGAGGCAAGACTATAATAGTTGAGGTCTCGGCAAAAAAGAGAATCGGTCTTGATAATCTTTTGGAAATGATTCTTCTTGAGGCTGAGATGCTAGAGCTCACAGCCGATCCAACCCAGAAAGCAGAAGGGGTTATTATTGAGGCAAAATTAGATCGTGGTAAAGGTTCTGTAGCAACTGTTTTATTACAGAATGGAACGTTACACGTGGGAGACCCTTTTGTATGCGGTCTTCAATTTGGCAAAGTCAGGGCGTTAATGAATGATCGAGGAAGAAAAATAAAAAAGGCCGGACCTTCAACTCCGGTTGAGGTTTTGGGAATATCCGATGTGCCAAATGTGGGGGATTATCTTATTGCTATGGACAATGAGCGAATAGCACGGCAAATTAGTTCAAGAAGGCAAGAGAAGCTCAAGTCAAAAAAAGTGGCTGAGACAACTGCCCTCACGTGGGAGAATTTTATCAATAAAATTCAGGATGGAGAAATACGGGAATTTAGAATAGTATTGAAAGCCGATGTGCAAGGCTCTCTGCAAGCAGTTTCAGACGCATTGGAGAACATATTAAATAGCAGCAATAAGGAAAAGATAAAGCTCAAAATTATACATAGTGCAGTAGGAGGGATAAAAGAGGCAGATGTCATGTTAGCCGCCTCATCAGAAGCCATAATTATAGGGTTTAATGTAAGACCGGAACCTAAGGCTATGACTGTTGCAGAAAAAGAGGGGGTAAAGATTAAACTGTATAGGGTAATCTATGAGCTTATAGATGGTGTTAAAGCACTCATTGCCGGATCTCTCGAGCCTGAGTATGAGGAAGTATTTCTAGGCCGTGTTGAGGTCAGGGAGTTATTCCGGAGTAAGAAATTCGGAGGAGTGATTGCCGGTTCTTATGTAAATGAGGGAAAAGTAGTGAGGGGGAGCTTCGTCAGACTTTTAAGAGATAGCGTCGTGATCCATGAAGGTAAAATAAATTCATTAAAGCGATTTAAGGAAGATGCCAAAGAGGTGTTAAATGGATATGAATGTGGCATAGGTCTTGAGAATTTTAATGATATAAAAAAGGGAGATATTATTGAATGTTATATGCAGAAGGAGGTTGAAGCAACACTATAATTTAAGCTCTCTCATTTGAATATATGAGCATAAAATTTTCAGGATAATGAAATGCGAAAAAGTAGTATGCCGAGGGATACAAGAAGAGTTAATAGGGTCGGCGAGTTATTAAAAGAGGAAATGTGTGAAATTTTGCGAGAAGATATTCATGACCCGCGCATTGGAATGCTGAGTATTACGAAAGTGAGAGTGAGCAAAGACCTTCGGCATGTAAAGGTATTTATCTCCTGTATAAAAGAAGAGGATACAGAAGAAACATTCAAAGGATTATCAAGCGCACGAGGATTCATACAAAAGAAACTGGGAGAGAAAATACGATTGCGGCATACACCTCATATTGAGTTTATAGAGGATGGATCAATCAAAAATAGTCTTCATATTATGGAAATGTTAGAGGAATTAAAAAAATAAACTCAATTATAGAGATTATTCGTAGGAATACTCAATTCTTAGTCTTATCTCACGAAAGTCCCGACGGGGATGCCTTGGGAGCACAATTGGGACTTACACTGTCTTTAAATTCTATAGGAAAGAGAGCAATCCCGTATCTGGCAGAGCCTTTCCCCTGGATGTATGATTTCTTGCCAGGAAAGGATCTTTTCATAATTGACAAATTACTGCCGATCAAGGATCAGATACTGTTTGTCCTTGACTGCGGCGATATAGCACGCACCGGTATTCGCCTTATCCCTGGTAGTTCATCTTCATTTATTATTAATATAGATCATCATTTAAGCAATACTCATTTTGGCGATATTAATGTGGTCGACACGCATGTGTCTTCCACCAGTGAACTGGTATACCAGTTAATTGAAAAGCTCAATCTCCCAGTAACTGTTGATATTGCAGAAAATATCTATACAGGTATACTTACCGATACTGGTTCTTTCCGGTATTCCAATACGACGCCGAGCGCTTTACACAGTGCAGGTAAGCTTATATCTTTAGGGGTAAAACCTGAAAAGATATCCTCATCTGTGTATAATAGAAAGAGTAAAAGTTACTATAGACTTCTGAAATTCGCGTTGAATAAAATGGAATTTTATAATAATGAGAGGATCGTTGTGTTAATGGTGACCCGCACAATGCTTAATAAAGCCCAGGCCTCACTGGAAGATACGGAGGAGTTTACCTCCTTCCCTCAAAGTATTATAGGTGTGGAAGTATCTATTTTTATGAAAGAATTGGAAGAGAAATTTTTTAAAGTAAGTCTTCGTTCAAGGGGTAAGGTTAATGTGGCCCGTGTAGCTGAGCAGTTTGGCGGTGGAGGGCATCACAATGCTGCTGGCATGAAAATGAGGGGTACGATGAACTATATTAAAGAGCGGCTCATAGAGGTCATAGCAGATTTACTATGATAAAATCTTTTTTATTAATGATAGGAGCCTTTGTTATTCTTACAAAGGGGGCTGATTGGTTTGTTGACTCCTCGGTTATAATAGCAGAAATGACCGGTATACCAAAAGCAATTATCGGGGCAACTATTGTAGCGATAGGAACAACCTTTCCGGAATTCGTGGTTTCATTTACTGCTGCCATAAATAATGAATCCCAGATATCTCTTGGAAATATAATTGGCTCAGTATTATGCAATATAGGGCTTTGTTTAGCTATTGCGGCAATTATAAGGCCAATAAAAATTAATAAAGAGTTATATATTAAACAATCAGGTTTTATGATTATTGCGGGAGTAACTTTTGCCATTTTTGCCTATTTACCAGGCGCTGTGATGCCTGTGTATGCATTTATTTTTTTAGGCGAAGCTTTATTATATATGGCTCTTTCTGTAAAAGGAGTAAAGGATGGAAACAATAATAAAGTGGAACGAGTATGGAACAGAGGCTCTTTTTTTAAAGAGGTGAATATTTTTTTACTCTCGCTCTTTATGGTAATCATCGGGGCTCGTTTATTAATCTCAAGTGGTGTCGCAATTGCTCATATTTTGGGTGTGCCCAAGATCATCATTGCACTTACCTTGATCGCTATTGGCACCTCATTGCCTGAGTTAATTACTGGAATTGCCTCTGCCTTGAAGAAGCAGGATGAAATTGCCATTGGGAATGTGGTAGGCGCCAATATTCTGGATATTACATGGGCTCTTGGTGCGTCCTCTCTTGTCAAGAAGATGCCCATTCCACCTCAAATATTATATCTTGATCTACCCCTCATGCTTTTATTAATGTCACTGGTACTCGTATTCTCAGGCATAATCGGCAGATTTAAAAGGAGAGAGGGAATTATTCTACTATTAATATATATTGTGTATATTGGTTTGCTAATAAGACAAGGGAGAATAGCATAAGAGGTAATTGTTATGTCTGATAATTCTAAAATTTATATTCCGAGACTTATCGCATGGGAACTCACCCAGGCGTGTAATCTTCAATGCGTTCATTGCAGAGCGAGTGCAACAGATGAGCGATCAGATGAAGAAATACGTGGTGATGAGGCCTTTCAATTCTTAAAGTCCGTATCTGAGGTCGGTCATCCCGTCATCATATTTACGGGGGGAGAGCCTTTATTAAGAGATGATCTTTTTGATTTGGTGGATATGACGAATCAATTGGCTTTGCCGTGTGTTCTTGCCACAAATGGCACGTTAATCACAGAGAGAATTGCACAGAAGATAAAGGAGTCAGCGATTAAAAGGGTCAGCATAAGCCTTGACGGAGCTACTGCTGAGGAACATGATAAATTTCGTGGTGTTCGAGGTGCCTTTACTGGAGCTCTCAGAGGTATAGAGAATTTAACAAAGAGTGACGTTGAATTTCAGATTAATACGACAATTACAAAAAGAAATAGCGCCCAATTAGAATCTATTGCTGATTTAGCCATACATTTAAAAGCAGCTGCCTATCATATATTTCTTCTGGTGCCGACAGGAAGAGGAAGCCAGATAGGGGACGAGGCGATTTCTGCATCCCAGTATGAACGTATATTGCAGCACTTTTACCGTTTATCCTTAAAATTACCATTGCAAATGAAAGCGACCTGTGCTCCTCATTATTATCGCATAGTGAAGCAACATGGTGGTGTCATGAAGGGGATGACAAAGGGCTGTCTTGGAGGAACAGGATTTTGTTTTGTTTCTTATAGGGGAGATGTATGCCCCTGTGGCTATTTGCCTGTTGTTGCAGGGAATATTAGATCTGTGAATTTTAAAGAGATTTGGAATTCTTCTGCATTATTTCAGGATTTACGGGATCTGGATAGATTAAAAGGCAAATGTGGCATATGTGAATATAAGCTGTTTTGTGGGGGATGCCGGGCCAGAGCATACAGTGATACTGGTGATTATTTATCCCAGGAGCCTTTATGCAGTTATCAGCCCCGTGGAGAACACTAAGTGTGTGAGCAAAAATTCCTCTCCTCTGTGGTGAAACCGGCGCGATATATAGGGAGTGAAATTAATTCTGTTCACAAAGACCTCAATGACATTGAGCTTCGTTTTGTTCTTGCATTTCCCGATGTTTATGAAATAGGTATTTCCAATCTTGCACTGAAGATCCTTTATTCTATTCTTAACGCACGCACGGATGTCTGGGCAGAAAGAGTGTATGTACCAGGCATGGATATGGAAGCGCACTTAAGGAAGCATGATGAGTCTTTGACTAGCCTTGAGTCTCATACGCCGCTCAATGAGTTCGATTTTTTAGGTATCACGCTTACAAGTGAGCTGTGCTATACGAATATTTTGACCCTGCTTTCCTTAGGTAAAATACCCCTGAGGGCACAGCACAGGAAAACGAGCCATCCCCTTGTGATTGGAGGGGGACCTGGTGTATTTAATCCTGAGCCTATGGCGGATTTTTTTGATTTCTTTGTTCTTGGAGATGGAGAGGAGGTTATCCTTGAGATTGTTGACTGCTGGTTAGAGTTGCGGGATACAGTGGGGAGCAGAGAAGCATTTATAGAAGGTTTTACCGATATAGAAGGCATTTATTGTCCTCATATAAAAAAACGATCATGTATTTCTCGAAGAATTGTAAAGGATTTAGATAAAGCTCCATATGTGAATAAACCGGTTATCCCTTATATCGAAGCTGTGCATGACCGGATTGCCATTGAAATTGCGCGCGGCTGTCCGAGGGGATGCAGATTCTGCCAGGCAGGACTTATCTATAGGCCATACCGGGAACGATCTTTAGAAGTGATCAGAAGATTAGTGGATCATGCTGTGGAACATACCGGGTATGAGGATGTAACACTTCTTTCCCTCAGCGCAAGTGATTACACCCACCTTACAGAGTTAATGAGGAGTATGGCACATGATCATCACGCTGATCATGTGGTGTTCTCATTTCCCTCGTTAAGGGCGGATTCTTTATCTCCGGATGTATTGAATGTGTTAAAGGGGGTTAGAAAGTCTGGTTTTACTATTGCTGTTGAGGCCGGCTCAGAAAGACTCAGACGGGTAATTAATAAAGGGATAAGAGAGTGTGAGATTATCAGGATGGTGCACCAGATTTTCTCTCATGGATGGAATATGCTCAAGCTTTATTTCATGATTGGCCTTCCCACAGAAACAGATGAAGATTTGGCTGAAATTGTACGGCTGGTGAGAGAGCTCAGAAGCATAGTGAGGAGACTTAATGTGAAAAGAGCATGCTTCCATTTGGCCATATCAACGTTTGTTCCTAAAGCGCATACTCCTTTTCAGTGGGTAGCCCAGGATAGGATAGAAATAGTCAAGCAAAAACAACTGTTCCTTAAAAGCTCCCTCTCTTCTCGATTATGCCAAGTGAGGTTTCATGACGCTCACTTAAGTCATCTTGAAGCTGTACTTTCCCGAGGAGACAGAGCATTAGGAGCAGTTATTGAGCATGTATGGAAACTGGGAGCACGATTTGATCAATGGGGAGATTATTTTAATCCTGATCTATGGCAGCGCGCTTTTAATGATTTGGATATTGATGCAGATTTCTATGCATACAGGGAGAGGGATGTGGATGAGATATTGCCGTGGGACCATTTGAGTGTGGGTGTAAAGAAAAGTTTTTTGAAGGAAGAATACAGGAGAGCATTATCAGCTCAAGAAACGCCTGTATGTAAAGATAATGATTGCCAAGGATGCGGGATCTGTCACGATCACATAAGGGTTGTAAGAAATGAAACCCATTTTAATATTAAAACAGGTAAGGGCACTTTTCGCACTGCTCCGCCTCTGGAGCGTTTACGATGCAAATATAGGATTTTCGGCCCCCTCGCTTATTTATCGCATCTTGACATGATGAGGACGATGATTCGCGCTTTTAGACGAGCACGGATACCTATTGTCTATACTCAAGGGTTCCATCCTCACCCTAAGTTATCATTTGGACCTGCGCTTCCCGTTGGTATGGGGGGCGATGGAGAGTATCTTGATATGGATGTATATGAAAAAAATCCCCAGGAGTATCTGCTCCACAAGATAAATGCGCACCTGCCCGATGGCTTATGTATGGAAGAAGTAGTATCCATACCTTTTAATGCTCTGTCACTTTCTCTTAGTATTAATCAGTCCATATACAGGATGATGTTGCCATTGGAGAGCCTTGAAAAGCTGCCAATGGCGGAATTTCTTGATTGTGCCAACAGGCTCTTACAGAAGGAGCATATCTTCTATAGAAGAAAGAGAAAGAATAAATTCCAAGAGATTGATATTAGGCCGTTTATAATTGAGCTCCACGCCTCTGAAATCCCTGAAGGCCTTACTATCTATTTGAAACTTCGAATGTCCCAAACGCAGAATATACGGCCTCTCGAAGTGCTCGATGCTCTGTATAGAGACAAAATAAAGGATGAGCGTTTGATTACACAGCACCGTTTAAAGTTGTTTATTATTTGATTCTGCCTGAGTATGGGCTAAGAAGCTTGCGATATCGGATTCGCCATTTAAGAGAGCCATAAATTCTTTGGCAATCTTTTTAAAGGTACGCGGCGCTGATACACGCAGAGGATAGTTATCAGGGAAGCTCGTCTTAAAGGGATTTACATATCGCCCGTCTTTTTTTATTCGATAATCAAGATGCGGGCCTGTAGATAAACCCGTATTACCGACAAAGCCTATTATTTGCTTCCTCATAACCCTTGTCCCCACATCAATACCGTATGCAAATTTTGATAGGTGATTGTAATAAGTCTCATAGCCATCCTTATGTTTGATAACACAATAATAGCCATTAAATGTATTATAGCTTTTCTTTATAATTTCTCCTGGAGCTACAGCCCATATTTCCTCACCAATTTCAGCTGTTAAGTCAAGGGCAGGATGCGGTTTTATTTTGCGAAGTATCGGGTGAAGGCGTTTATCTGTATATCCTGAACTGATACAGTCATATTTTAATGGGGCTTTTGATCTTAAGGAAACACCGTCTAGATCATAATAGTCCTTCTTTTCGCCATCCTGGGAAGCAAAATAGATAGCTGTCTTTTGACCCGTTATTTTTCCATCATATGTAAGGGCTAAGATCTTGCCATACTGGATAAAGTAGCCTTCATTGGTAAATTTTTCAACAATAAGGGTGTATTTATCGCGAGGTCTCGCAACTTTGCTGAAATCAAATTCCCATGCGAAGATATTGATCATTTGAGCAGCTAATTCCTCACCTCCTTTTATTTCTCTCAGACTTGCGTAGAGAGATTTATTTATTGTACCCGATATTTTAGCCCATGATTTGGTAAGCGAAGGATAATAGCGCCCACTTTTCCATTTATCATTAATATTTTTCTCCATTAAGTAAATCTCGGCCGGATTAATCTCATAAAAGAACTTTAACAGGTCTCTCTCTTGATTAAGGAGTAATAGAATTTTATGTCCAGGTTTCGTGTTATGTCGAAAATCTATGAAAGGATCCATCTCATTAATAATTTGCTGAATAATATAAGGGCTTATATCCATATGTGCCAATTTACGATATAATGTTTGATCGGGTAATATCTCTGCGTCTAATTTAATAAAGGGGTGGGCGTCAGATTTATTTTGTGCAAATCCATTTTGTACTATTATAATTATAAAACAGAATAAAATAATAAATATTATAGTCAATATATCGATTAAACGTTTGTCCATTTCTCTTCCCTTTTGGCGGTTCATTTCTTCTCCTTGAATATTTGTTTGTAGTGCTCTCATGACCCAACACGTTTAATATTTTTCAATACTTCTACAATATCTGTGCCACAGTGCACTCACTCGTCAAATCTTACAATATATCAATGTGATAGTGAATAATCACGAGCGTAAAAGAAATATTTTCATATTCCTTCTGTGCGTATTATGAACAATCATAGTATAATATATTTATTAAAGATTTGCGGAATCTATAGAAGCAACTATTACGTCATTATAGTCTTTTTCACCATTAAGAACTTGTTTCATTTCTTCAACATATTGTGTAAATTTAGGAAGCTTTGTCTCAGAAAGTCGGCTTCCTTTTGGGAGTTTTATGGTAAGGGGATTCACATTCTTCCCATTTCTTTTCACTCGATAGTCTAAATGTGGGCCGGTGGAGAGCCCCGTAGTCCCAACATATGCTATTGTCTGCTTCTGTTTTACTTTAGCGCCAATATATATACCTTTTGCAAAGGATGAACAATGATTATAATAGGTAGTATATCCGTTATTGTGACGAAGAATTATTTGTTTTCCATTATAGGGGTCATATTTTTTAGAGATTACTTTCCCGTCAGCTACAGCCCATATTGGGGTCCCACTTGGAGCAGCAAAATCGATGGCAGGGTGAGGTCTTACCTTTTTTAATATTGGATGAAGCCGGCGGTATGTATATCCCGAACTGATATACCGGTAATTAAGAGGAGCGCGGAGGAAGGGTAATATGAGCGACCTTCCCTCAGAAGAATAATATTTTTTCTCAAAATAATAAGCACTGTGGGTTCCTGTATAGGCGCCATCATATCGTGCAGCGAGTATATCTCCATAGCAAATAAATGTATCACCATGATAGAGTTTTTCTACCACAAGGTCAAATTGATCATCATCTCTGCTCTCATGATGAAAATCGATTTTCCAGGCGAAGATATTGGCAAATTGTGCTGCAAGCGCCTCCTCTTTATCTATATTCGCAAAACTCGAGAAAAGTGAACCTTTAATTTTTCCGCAGATCCTTTCCCAATATTTATCAAGTTTTATGCTTTGCCTTGTCGCATCCCATTGATTATGCCCGTTACGTTTCAATATATAACTTTCAAGGGGATTGACCTTGTATTGAAAACTTATCAAAGTACTATTGGGATCTTGAATCATGGTATAACTGTCACCCGGCCTGCTTTTTTTAGAGAAATTGAACAGAGGGGACATTTTGGAAGTAATAAAATGTATGGTCTGGTGATGGATATTATTTTTTCTGAGGGCGAGGTATAGATTCTCTCCTTTTGATATTATTCCGGTGTAAGTGATACAATTGGCAGGATCAGGCGAAGCAATCGTCTCCGATTTTATCTGATCCTCGATTTGTGCACTCTCTTTTTTCTTGTTTTCGCTTAAAGGAGCGGGGAGGGCAGCAGGGGACATAGTGGGAGAAGAGATAGTGCGATTATTAACGTATATGCAAAAATACAAGAAAATTGAGATAAATATCGAGATACATAGATATATATAGCTTATATGGTCCGCATTCTTTTTCATTACTCAGCTTTTCAATGAAAAAATCTTTCTTTTTCAATTAATCTCTTTCGATATCTATACTATTAATGATAACAGGCTCTAATGGACGGTCGTTCCTCCCCGTAGGAACCTCTGATATTTTTCTCACAACATCCATCCCTTCTACAACTTGACCAAATATGGTGTGTTTATTGTCAAGCCATAATGTTGGTACTGTGGTGATGAAAAATTGGCTTCCATTTGTATTCGGTCCGCTATTCGCCATGGATAAACGCCCTGCTTTGTTATGACTTAATGAAGGATGGAATTCATCCTCGAATTTGTATCCAGGACCTCCCGTGCCATTTCCTAATGGGCACCCTCCTTGGATCATAAAGTTGCGGATCACTCGATGAAAAATAAGTCCATCGTAAAATCTTCTCGTCACTATTTTGCCACTTATCTGATCTTTCCATGGTTTTTGCCCCGTGGCCAGTTCAACAAAATTAGCAACGGTTTTAGGTGCTTCTTTCTCAAAAAGTTCAGCCTTAATAACCCCAAGGGAGGTGTCAATAATTGCAAACAGTCTTTCTTCCGTCTCTTTTCCTGAGGGCTTTTGAACTTTTTCGCTCATGCTTTGCTTCTCCGAAGGTTTTTGTGTAGTTTTATTTTCAGTAGTGCACCCACTGAACCAGAAAAATAAGCATATAATTATGAGTAGTATTTTTTTCATTCATCTCTCCTCCCTTTCATTGTCTATTCTCACAGGCTGTATTTCCCTACTATGTCATAGTTAACAGTCTTTTGTCAATATAAAAATAAGCAAAAAAGCAATTATCAAATCCATCGTTTGATCCATGATCTGATCTTGCCCGATGCTTTTACCATTACCAGGGGTGTTGTACATTTTTTCGCTATTGTCTCCGGGATTGTTTCTCTAATCATTTGATAAATCATAGGTTCACGTGTACAGCCCAGCACCACGAGGTCATAATGAGTTGACTCTTTGAGAATAGCTTCAACGGGGCTATGAGCGCTGTCTTTCTTTATATGTATTCGTTCTGAGGGCAAGCATATTCTTTTTCTGTGTTTTTCAATATATGCATTGATATCAAATGTTCTCCCATCTCCTTCTACAGTATACGCAATAATTTCTCCCCCATCTTTATCTGCGAGGATACTAGCTACTTCGAGTGCAAAAGGTCCATTAGGGCCCCCAACGATCGGAACAAGGACTCGTTTGAAATTAGGTTTTGAGCAGCCTTTTACAATGACAACATTACAGGGTGCCCTTTCGATAACGGGATCTATTGTACTGCCCATTTTAAATTCATATGCCTTAGGCTTGCCATGCCATCCCATTATAAGCATATTAATTTTCTTGATCTTTATTGCATGCACGATTCCCCTCGCTATGTTGCGACAATAACGTATTGTAGTGCTGATGGGGAAGTAAAAGAGAAGGTACAGCATAGCTTCTACAATTGCTTCCTTCCCTTCGAGCATATATTTGTCCGCGTCTGTTAAAGGGACCTGTTCCGGGACCTCGACCATGTGCAAAATCTCAACACGTGCTTTTTTTGCTTCGCACAATCTATACGTCGTCCTAACTATTTCTAATGAGTTTTTAGGATTGGCCACTGTTACCATTATCCTATACTCATCTCCTTGTGGGGCCTTTTCTTCCTCTAAGACTTGTATCTCATCGGCAGTTGAAATAGCATGGGATTTAGCGTAAGAATGATATATCACAATGCCCGCTCCTATCCACGCGGGAGCAACGATCCATGCTATAAGGCTCATATGTATTAACCAGGCTGTGAGTATACCCTGGCAGACTATAGCCACTATTGGAAGGGTGGGGAAAAATGGCATGAGAAAACCATATTCCAGTTCATCACCCATATTTGCCCGTATTTTGATAACACAGAAATTTACCAGAAAGAAAAGACAGAGAAACATTATGCTTGCGCTTGAGGCCACATCCATAGTAGGAAGCACTGTGGCAACAAGGATGAGTATAACTCCTGAGGCAAAAAGAGCGATGTACGGAGTCTTGCGTTTTCGGGAAACTTTCGCAAAAAAGGTTGGGAGCATATTATCACGACCAAGAGCGTATGAGGCCCGTGTTGCTGAATATATTGTAGCATTTAAGGCTGAAACCGAGGCAAATATAACTGCTAACGTGAGCAGTAAATTTCCCGCCGGCATAAGTCGTGAAATTGCCTCTCCAAAGGCTCTTTCTTTAAATGCCCCGATCCATTCCCATGGGGCCCCTACCACTCCCTGTGCCCCTTCCTTTATGGACACAATAGTGGCAAACGCTACAGAAACATAAGTAATCGTGACAATAAAAACAGAATATATCATTGCCTTTGGAAGATTGCGTTTTGGATCTATAGCTTCATCTCCGGTCTGGGCTATGACTTCATATCCTTCAAAGGCCACAAAAGTAAATCCCATGGTGATTAACAGCTTGGACCACCCATAGGGGAGAAAGGGATTAAAGTTCTGGAAACGAACAGGATCCTTTATGGCAACAAAAATACCCACTGCCCCGATTAACAGAAGAAAGCTCGTCTGCCCAAGAGTCAATACTGCTCCGATCCTTCCAGTCTCAGACGCCCCCCTATAATTTATATAGAGAAAGAAAACCGCAACAAGTATCGTCACTATCTTCTCAAGCACTGGTGTGGAAAGGCCTGTCCATGCAAATAAGCCGAGTATTTCTAAATAACGGACAGTGTAAATGGAGAATGTCACAGCATAGAGGCTTCCGGCGACTGTTGACGCAAACCATTCCATCCATCCGGCAATAAAGCTCGTCCCACGACCAAATCCGATACGTGCATAATTATATGCCCCGCCAGCCCTCGGGATAGCGGAACTTAGTTCAGCATAGGACAGAGCGGTGAACATTGCTATAATACCATTTAATGAAAAGGTAAGTGTTGCCCCTCCCGGACCAGAAACAAAGATCGCATTCCCAATGCCGATGAATACACCTGCTCCGATCATCATACCTAATCCGAGCATAGTGATATGAAAAAGGGATAATTCGCGAGAAAGCTCTGAAGAAACCTGGGGTTTCTCAATCACCGTGAATATCCTTTAAAATTTTCCGAACCCCACGAAGATTTTTATCAGCTATCCGGTCAATTACTCTTCGGCTCCAAAACGTAAGGTAGGTGATAAAGGCGAGCCCCACCCCTATAATGATAGTTCCCACTATAGCATCTTTATCCATAACATTACCCCTTTTATTAACCACAGATTGAGCTATCTTACAAAAATAGAATTAAATTTGCAACTTGTACAAGGCAATTATAGTGAGAATTGCTATGGTATATTTGAAAGATTCGAGAAATAAAAGGACTGATTGAAGATAAATTGTCACAGGATTAGAAGGCCGCGATGAAAAAACCAATGGCAAACAGTGCTTGGGTAACTAATACAACAATTATATTGGCACCTTGAGCCTGTATGAATTTTTCAAAGTTATCATAATCAAAAAAAGCGCCCTTAATAGCCTTTATACTCACCGGAAGTGTTAAGAGTGCCAATAATACCCACATTGGGAAAATCTTAAGGATGACACCGCCACTTATCCATATATATACTGATAGAGAAGTTATGCAATAAAATATACCCGCTTTCTTTTTCCCAAGCATGATCACAAGGTGCCGCCGTCCACCGGATTTATCTGCCTCTGTGTCCGGAAATTCATTCAAAAAAAGGAGATTGAAGGTGAGAAAAAATGAGGGGACCCCTGCAGCAAATGCTATGGCTGCCAGTCGCCCTGTTATAACAAGGAATACACCTATTACTGGCAGAAGGCCGAGACCCAAGCCAGCAAAGATTTCGCCGAGCATAAACTTACTTAAAAAAGTATTATAAAAATAGACGGAGAAGATTCCCAAAAGAAGGATCGGCACCAGTTGCCAGCCTATTTTAGAAGTAAGATAAAGACCAATAAGGCACCCGATCCCGAGGCTGGTGAGCCCCATATATTTTACTGTTTCAGGAGAAATTTTACCGAGGGGTAAAAATCCACTTCCTCCGGAGAATGGGGTCCTTTTTGTGTTCAAATCTATTCCCGATTTAAAATCATGATAATCGTTTAATACATTCACACTAATATGAAAGGCCAATAAACCAAATAATGAGAGAACCATATGAGGTATATGGGAGACTCCCTGGTAATAAGCGACATTGCTGCCAATTAACACAAGAATTAATGATAACAATAAAAAGTGTGGTCTTGTTTCTAAGAAGGCTGTCTTGATCTTTGACATTGTTATCCCTCCGTTTCGCCTGCAATTCTCATGTTGGCTGTATTTTTCCTTATAGGGTGTGTACCCGCGATGAGAATGCAGCCGTTTCATTCAGTATTCTTTATTTGTGTAATATATAATATATGAATAAAATTTTTAAGTCAAAGTACCAGCAATTCAGGGCAATCGCATGAAAAAATATATCCGATGCAATCAACTTTGCCCAGCAAGGGTATAAAGTAAGCTTTTTTTAAATTCACCACAGAGAGCACAGAGGAAACGGAGATTCATACTCACTTTGTGATCTTTGTGTCCTTTGTTATAAAATAATAATCCCCTTGAGTGCCTTTCCAGGAATATTTGTTGAAAGGATTAACAGGATTGACAAGATAAATTTTAAATCCTGTGTATCCTGTTAATCCTATCAAATATTTTTTTAAAGTCCCTTCTGGATAAAAATAACTTAGAGTAGATACACTTTGAACTCTGAATCTGTGAACGAATACTCAAAATTTTTCATGCGATTGCCCTGGCCAGCAATTTTCATTATGGCTAATTGTTTTGTAGGCTAAGGATTCCTTATTTGGGAGTGCGCCAACATGAGAATTGCTGACGATAATTATACAATCAAGGAATTGAGAGCATCGAGGACATGCCGAGGAGGGCGGATACACTTAAAATTTCGATTAATAAAAGCATGTTTGGTGTGCCCTGTAACAATAAGGATGTTATCAGAGTTCCTTTGGATTGTATACCCAAAGGTAATACTGCATCGCTTCAATCGTTGAATCCAGGTAATAATAGTCAATATTTCATCATACTGTGCAGGATGATGATATGTGCATTGAAGCTCTGCAACTGGGCATAATATGCCTGATTTTTCTAAATCAGCATATGTTAAACCGGCTGCACGAAACAGTTCAGTCCTTCCGAATTCAAACCATCGAAGGTAAGAGGCATAATATACGACACCCCCACGGTCTGTATCTGCATATAACACTCTTACATTCCCTAAGATAAACTTATCAGATTTTGACTCTTCGTGCATTCTCAAGCTCAGTAAGTTTTTGTTCCAGATTTTTTATCATTTCGCTTATTTTTTCCTTATGGCTATGTTCATAATCATATTTTAACTCTATAAGCTTTTTATTGAAGTCTTCTATTTCTTTTTTCATCTCTTCCTTTTGGACAAGAAATTTGAGTTGTGCCAAATAATATTCCCCTTCTCTCATTCGTTCTTTATAATCATTCTCTATTTCTCTGAGACGCCTTATGGAAGACTTGATTTCATCTTTGAGTGTCTCATCCATATATAATCTTTCCCTACATTTCGGATTTTAAATAGGATTTTACTTTCGTGAGTATATTACTATGATGAGTAAATTGAATCAACAGGTACCGGATATTTAATTATCATAGGTGCTTTTTAAAGCATCAGCAACCATTCTTTTGAGAACTAATATATTAAATGGCTTCACAAGATAACCGTAAGCGCCCTTAATCTTCGCATCGAGGTATGATTCTGCTTCTCCATAACCCGTCATAATTATGGTTTTTATATCAGGATAGTTATTCTTTACATGTTGTAATAATTTTAGACCATCTTTACTGGTAGACATTCTAATATCGGTAATGATGACATGTGGTTCTTTGATTTCAATTTCTTTCAGAGCGCTTGTTGATCCATCTACAGCCTTGACGTTATATCCTTCTTCCGAGAGTATATCAAAAAGACTGTTTCTAATATTGTCTTCATCATCCACTACCAGTATATCGCGCTTTTCTTTTACGGTTGTTGTCATTATATTTTCTTTTCTCCTTAAATTTCACCTTTCAAAAGAGGGGATATATATAGACTTTCTTTATTAATCGGAATCTAGTTTCAATGTCTTCGAGAGTATATTCTTTTTATAAGTTTTTTCTTGCAATATTATTTAAATTGCTCTATTTTATCTCTATGGGCGAGTATAGAAATGAATTGTCAGGTATAATTGGGCAGGTTCGAAATCATCTTAAAGCAGTTTTGTGCGATGGCACAGATCATATTCCATGTCCTCAGGATATATTTTCTTCAATGCCCCAATCTTTAGAGCACCTTGAAAATAGATTGAGAGGATGCAAGAGGTGCACGCTTTCACAATCAAGGAGCGCCATTTTATTTGGAGAGGGAAATAGTGATGCCTACCTGATGTGTGTAGGAGATATGCCAGAAGAAGAGGAAGGAGAAGCCAATAAACTTTTAACGAAGATTTTTGAGGCTATACATCTGAAAAGGAGTAATGTATATATATGTAATATCATTAAATGTCGTATCCCTAGTTATAGGCAGCCTAAAGAAGATGAAATTACTGCCTGTAAAGGTTTTCTCCTAAAACAGATCGCCCTTATTCGTCCCCAAATTATATGCGCCCTAGGATCTATTGCCGGCCAGGTTTTACTCAAAACAGGGCTGCCTTTAAGTGAGTTGAGAGGGAAATTTCATCAACTAGAATCTTTTGATAATATGTATGTAATGGTGACATATCATCCCCGCGATCTCATTGAGCATCCGGAGAAAAAGATACATGCATGGGAAGATATGAAGATGTTGAGAGCACACTTAAAACTACTATCCCACAAGACATGAGTATCGACCAGGTAGCTCTCGTAGCTCTTGATATACCTTATAAGCATAGCTTTTATTATAGCATTCCACATAAATTCTATAATAAGCTCAAAAAAGGTCATCTCGTGAGGGTCCCCCTCCGTACGAGGGAAAAAATTGGGATAGTCCTGGAGGTATCGGAATTAGAGAAAGACACTGAGCAGGGAATTAATCTAAAAGAGGTGATCTCCCTGCCCTATGAGGAACCGATAATTAGTCCCTTATTAATGGAATTTGCCAAATGGATAAGCAATTATTACCTTTGTTCACTTGGCATGATCCTCAAGGCTTTTATACCTGAGGGTATGATCCCGAAAAAAAATAGCACAGCAACTAAAAGTATACTCTCTTTTGAGGATGAACGTGTTTCATGCATGAGGGAAAAGCCGTCTATACGATCATATACATATGAGGCAATAACGCTCTCTTCCGAGCAACACCATGCGCTTGAGCAAATTAATAAAACTATTGATAATCAATGTTTCGTAACCTTTCTTCTCCATGGAATCACTGGAAGCGGGAAGACCGAGATTTATCTTCGGGCTATTCAACACGCAGTTGACAGCGGCAGACAGGCTATTCTTCTTGCTCCGGAAATAGCTATCACCCATCAATTGATTCAGAGATTTACCTGTTTTTTTGACGATTGTATAGCAGTAATACACAGTCGATTAAATAGGGGAGAAAGAAGGCGGGCTTGGCTTCGCATCAGAAAGGGGCAGGCAAAGGTAGTAATTGGGGCACGTTCGGCTCTTTTCGCACCAGTGCCGGACCTGGGTCTTATTATTGTGGATGAGGAACATGATAGTTCGTATAAGCAGGATATGTCTCCACGGTATAATGGGAGGGATATAGCGATTGTGCGCGCAAAATTGAGCAGTTGTCCTGCGGTTCTCGGGTCAGCGACACCATCCTTAGAAAGCTATTATAATGTCCTTCAAGGTAAATACACATTGCTCTCTTTAACAACGAGACCAACTCCATATGCACTCCCACCAGTGACAATTCTGGACCTTAAGAATAAAAAGAATGAAGTAACCAAAGAAGAATCAGTTATTTCTCCTCCATTAAAAAATGCTATAGAAGAAGTCCTGAAAAGAAAGAAACAGGTGTTAATTTTTCAGAATAGAAGAGGATACTCGCCGTATCTGCTCTGTCCCAAATGCGGATATGTTCCTAAATGTGCTCATTGCAATGTTTCTCTTACCTATCATCGAAGTGATAACAGACTGAAATGTCATTATTGTGAGTTTCAAAAGCCACTCCCGAAAGAATGCCGGTTTTGTAAGGGAGTATCATATCAATATTGGGGGCATGGCACCCAGAAAATAGAGGAACATCTCATAAAGTTATTTCCAGAGGCCCGTATAGCTCGCATGGACCGGGATAGCATGAGCAGAAAAGGGATGCATGCCCAGATTCTTGATCAGGTTAAAAATCAGGAAATCGATATTCTCATAGGCACTCAGATTATTACCAAGGGATTGCATTTGCCGGATATTATTCTGGTGGGAGTAGTGGGTTCAGATAATATCTTGAATTTACCTGATTTTAGAGCTGCAGAAAAAACATTCCAGATGATTATGCAAGTATCGGGAAGATGCGGAAGAGGGGATCAACCCGGTCACGTGCTTCTCCAAACCTTCACTCCTCAGCATTACAGTATAAAATATGCTGCACAACATAATTATATTGACTTTTATAAAAGAGAGATTCAATTTAGGAAACATCTATTATATCCACCATTTAGTAGGATATTGAATATAATAGTTAAAGGAAAAGAAAGAAAACTCATTGCTCATGCAGCAACAGATATTAAAAGAGTACTGATAACGCATAGGAGCCAGAACTTACGAATACTTGGCCCCTCACAAGCCCCTTTGAGCAAATTGCGCAATCTATATCGATATCAATTTATCATAAAGGCAAAAGATCATACCGTCCTGAAAAGTATAGGAGAAGAAGTCACCAGTTATATAGCAGGTCATAGAGAATATAAAAGAATACAAGTTGATCTTGATGTAGATCCCGTAAACTTACTGTAGGTTTTATGGAATTGAAAAGGGATAGGGAATATGAGATAATGTGGGTGTTTTGAAGGTTATACACCACACATAAAGGAGAATGAAGGGGATTTTATGGATAGAATTGAACAGGCTAAAGAAAAGTTCGGAGCATTACTAAAAGAGCAACTTGAACGGGTTGAGAGAATGAAAAAGGGAGTTGAATGGATTGATTATACAACCCTGAATCCTATTATAATAGGCATTTGCTGGGGGGATGGCATTGGGGAGGTAATTTCGAAACAGGCTGAGGTTGTCCTCAAATATATGTTACAGGAAGAGTGTAGAGCAAGGAGAATTGAGTTTCGGGATATCAAGGGACTGACAATAGAAAACAGGGCTCAGCATAAAAAAGCAATACCTGATGATGTGCTTGATGAGATTAAAGCGTGTCATGTGATATTAAAAGGGCCAACAACAACCCCCCAGGCAGGAGATCCGTGGCCGAATATTGAGAGCGCAAATGTTGCAATGAGAAAAGAGCTTGATCTGTTCGCCAATGTGAGGCCTGTGAAGATTCCCTCTCTAGGAGTGAATTGGTGCTTTTTCAGGGAGAATACTGAAGGGGCCTATGTCCTCGGTTCGAGGGGATTCGACGTGACTGATGATGTGAGTGTGGACTTTAAGATTATTACCGAACAGGGAGCGGAACGTATTATAAGGATGGCCTTTGAATATGCGAGGAAAAACGGTTTTAAGCGAGTTACTGTGGTGACCAAATCAAATGTAGTGAAGACAACCGATGGCCGTTTCAGTAAGGTTGGAAAGAGGATAGCCCAAGAGTATGAGCAGTATGGGATAAGAGCAGATGAATGGTATATTGACATTATGACGGCTAAATTGCTTGATTCTGCACGCCGAAGCAGCTTTGAAGTGATCGTGTTGCCAAATTTATATGGTGATATTCTCACAGATGAGGCTGCCCAAATTCAAGGTGGTGTGGGCACCGCAGGAAGCGCAAACATTGGAAAGAGATGGGCAATGTTCGAGGCTATTCACGGGAGTGCCCCTCGAATGGTCAAGGAAGGAAGAGCTCAATTTGCTGATCCCTCTTCAATGATCCGGGCAAGTGCCATGCTTTTATCTCACATAGGGTTTCCGGAACGGGCAAAAAAAGTAGATATGGCGCTTGATATATGCGGTCAATTTGAGAAAAAGCTGATCATTAACGGAAGGGAGACTGGCTCCACAGCAAGCGAATATACCGATTATGTCCTTTCGTGGGCCAATAAGGAAAAGCTTGCATCACAATGGGAGAGGTGGGTTAACAATATCCAGAATTCCTGATCCGTATATGTCTTTCATGAAGTCGCAAGGTTATGGCTGGATTATAAAAAAATACTATTTGTGAAGAGATGCACAGGGGAAAAAGGAATAAGTGAGAGCATTATCAGAAACCCATACTATGGCGCAACATCTCATCGACAAGGGGGTTGAGATCCATAATCCCTCCACTATTGAGATCGGGTCTGAGGTTAATCTTGATCGCATTTCAGGCGAAAAAGTGGTGATTTTCAGCGGGTGCAAGATTTTTGGAGAAACAACCTTGATTATGCCTGGTGCACTGCTTGGATATCAGTCTCCGGTAACAATAGATAATTGTCAGTTAGGGAAAAATGTGAGGCTTGAGGGGGGGGCCTTTTTGAAATCTACATTTTTGGATCGAGTCACTATTGCCTGTGGCGCTCAGGTCAGGGAAGCCTGCCTCCTTGAAGAGGAGTCATCAGCTGCTCATAATGTAGGGCTTAAGCAGACAATCCTGTTCCCCTTTGTGACACTGGGGAGTCTTATAAATTTTTGTGATTGTTTGATGGCAGGGGGCACAAGCCGAAAAGATCATAGCGAGGTCGGAAGTTCCTATGTACATTTTAATTATACCCCAAATCAGGATAAAGCCACAGCTTCTCTCATCGGAGATGTGTCACGGGGGGTTATGCTCAATCAAAAGCCTATTTTCCTGGGTGGACAGGGGGGGATAGTCGGGCCATGCCGGATAGAGTATGGCACTGTGGCTGCCGCAGGAAGTATTTTAAGAAAGGATTGCCTTAAACCGAACCAGCTATGGTTCTGCACCGCGTCCACACAAAGTAAGAATGCGGGATTTTCCCCGGGAGTTTACAAGAATATAAAGAGGCAGATTCTGAATAATATTATATACATTGCTAATCTTTACGCCTTGAGACAATGGTATTTACATATTCGTATGCTTTTTGCAGGTTATGATAAAAAGTATGAGCCTTTATATAGGGCTGCGTTAGATAAGATCTCTATGGGCATCGAGGAGAGGATTCGGAGATTGGATGAGCTTCTTCAAAAGATGCCCTATTCGATTGAGCATTCCCGTAATATTAATAAGGGTGTGATTTCTGAGAAACTTATTTATCAGAAAAAGGAGCTTCTTGATAATTGGCTGCGTATAAAGGATAGATTGAAAGAGTCCGCTTATATGGAAGGGGATAAGAAGCTACGGGAGAGATTTATCAATGAGGTTGAAAAAAAAGTAGATCTTGGATATATTAAGGCCATTAAATCGCTCGATAAAGGGATGACGAAGGTGGGGAGTTCCTGGCTTGGGGGGATTGTAGAGAGGATAATTGATGAAATTTTGCACCTTATACCTTCGTTTCGATGAGACATAAGAGAGACATAAGAATGACTGAATTATTTGGGACAGATGGTATACGAGGACGGGTGAATCAGTATCCTATGACCGCCCAGTGTGCATTGCACATGGGGGCAGCGATTGCTCACCTTTGTAAGAATTCACGGTGCGATAGCGGGCAATGCAAGGTTTTCATAGGAAAGGATACGCGCATCTCTGGGAGTATGCTCGAGAGTGCATTGGTTTCTGGCATTTGTTCTCAAGGTGTGGACGCGGTCCTGGTAGGTGTGATACCAACTCCTGCAGTGGCGTATTTTACCAGCAGTATGAGTGCACATGCTGGTATTGTGATATCAGCTTCACATAATCCTTATAAGGATAATGGAATAAAAATTTTTGATGCGCAGGGTTACAAATTATCTCAAGAAAAAGAGCAGAAGATTGAGAATTTACTTCTCTCAAAGGATATTGATAAGCTCCTGTGCTCGAGCGACAAGCTTGGCATCTGTTATCATTTATATGATGCGCTCGGCAGGTACATCGTGTTTCTCAAGAATTCTTTTTCCAAAAATTATTCCCTTGATGGTATAAAAATAGCCATTGATTGTGCAAACGGCGCGACATGTCGCGTAGGCCCATCTGTTTTCTCTGAACTCGGGGCCCAGGTTATGCCATTATCAGTGATGCCGACGGGAGATAATATTAATCTTAACTGCGGTTCTGAATATCCTGAACAACTTGCCCAGTATGTGATAGAAAAGGGTATGGATATAGGATTTGCCTTTGATGGGGACGGGGACCGTGTAATAGTGGTCGATGAGAATGGTCAGATACTCAGCGGAGATCAAATTATAGCCATATGTGCCAGCTTATTAAAAGAAGAGGGCAGGTTAATGGGCAATTGTGTTGTCACCACAATAATGAGTAATATAGGGCTTAGGGTGGCATTGGAAGATCTGGGTATTACTCATTTAATGAGCGATGTAGGTGATAGAAATGTAATGGAGATGATGCGTGCAAAGGGTGCTTGCATTGGCGGGGAACAATCCGGCCATTTAATCTTTTTCGATCACCACACAACAGGAGACGGTATAATTGCAGCCTTGCAGCTTCTTATATGTATGAAAAAAAGGGGAGAAAAAATATCAGAACTTGCCCGGATAATGAAGGTATTCCCTCAGAGCTTAATGAATATAGAGGTCTCTCAAAAACCCTCATTAGATACAATACCGGAGATAGCTGCAATAATGAATGAAATTCAGAAACAGCTTCAGGATAGAGGGAGGGTGCTTGTGCGTTATTCCGGAACTCAACCGATATGCCGGGTTATGGTAGAAGGTCCCACTGAAGAAGAGGCAAATAATTGTTGCACTGAAATCGCAAAGATTATAGAAGAGAAATTATCTTAGAAGGATATACATATCGATATTTTCTGGATGATATTATATAGTTTTGTGATACTATAGTCAATATCGGCAGAAGTTATCATGGGTCAATATAAATGAGGATAAGGGGATATGAGCAGTAAAAAAGAAACTCACCAATTTAAAACCGAGGTCCAACAACTTTTAAATCTTATAATCAACTCCCTCTATTCAAATAGGGATATTTTTTTAAGAGAATTGATTTCAAACGCTTCAGATGCTCTGGACAAACTACGCTTCAAATCCCAAACGGAACCTGAGATCTTGGGTGATGACACTGAATTCAAGATTAAGCTCGTACCGGATAAAGGTAAGAGGACCATTCAAATATCTGATAATGGGATTGGGATGACGTATGACGAAGTAATGGAAAATATCGGTACTATCGCAAAAAGTGGGACCGCTGCTTTTCTTGAAGCAATTGAAAAATCTAAAAAGAAAGATTCCTTGATCCCTGAATTAATCGGGCAGTTTGGAGTGGGATTTTATAGCGCCTTTATCGTCGCTGAAAAAGTCACTTTAGTAACGCGCTCTGCAGGGTCGGACAAAGCTACAAAATGGGAATCTATCGGTGATGGGTCCTTTACAATTGAAGAAGCTACAAAGGAGTCCCGAGGTACCACAATCACCTTAAAATTAAAAAAACCTGATAAAGATGAACAAGACTTTTCCGATGAATGGACTATTCGCAGCATAGTAAAAAAGCATTCGGATTTTGTGGATTATCCCATTATGATGGATGTGGAGAAGGAAGAAGAGATTCCCGAGAAAGAGCAGCTTATTGATAGAGAGGGCAAACCCATAGGAACGAAAACAAGAAAGGTGATAAGTGAGGAGACGTTAAACTCCATGCAGGCTATTTGGGGAAAAAGTAAGCAAGAGGTGACCGAAGAAGAGTACAACGAATTTTATAAGCATATAAGCCATGACTGGAATCCCCCCCTTGCGCATCTTCACTTAAAGTTTGAGGGTGCTACTGAATACAGCGCTATTATATATATTCCCTCGAAGGGAGGTTTTGACCTTTTTAATTTGGAGAAGAAACACGGAATTCATCTTTACTGCAAACGTGTGTTTATTATGGATGATTGCAAGGAACTTATGCCGGAATACTTGCGGTTTATTAAAGGGGTTGTTGATGCACCGGATTTAAACCTCAATGTGAGTCGTGAGATACTGCAGCAGGACAGTCTTGTGAGAAATATAAAAAAAAATCTGCTTAAAAAAATTTTTGATCTGCTCGCCAATATGGAAAAAGAAAAATATAAACAATTCTATAGTGAATTCGGAGAGATTTTTAAATTAGGCATTCATACTGACTATGAAAATAAAGACAAAATCGCCCATCTGCTCCGTTATAAGACAACGAAATCCGATGGTAAACTGGTCTCTCTTAAAGAGTATATCGCACAGATGAAACCGGATCAGAAGGAGATTTATTATATAACAGGGGACAGTCTTTCTTCATTACAGAATAGCCCCCATCTTGAGCAGTTAAAAGAGAAGGATTTTGAAATTTTGCTCATGACAGACCCCGTTGATGAGTGGGTTGTTCAGTCATTGACCGAGTATGAAGGAAAGAAACTGAAAAGTGCGGAAAAGGGTGATCTTGATCTTCATAAAATTGATGATAAGAAAAAGAATGAATACAGTTCCCTCTTTGATTGTATTAAAGCCAATCTGGAATCGAAGATAAAAGAAGTCAAACCATCCTCTCGCTTGAAAGATTCCCTGGCCTGTTTATCCGGTGATATGCATGATATAAGTGGGTATATGGAAAAGATCCTTAAAGCATCCGGTCAACAGCCGCCTGAAGTGAAACGGGTCCTTGAATTGAATATGGACCATCCGGTGATGCCTAAAATAAAAAATATATTTGACAAGAATAAAAATGATCCAATTTTAAAGGAGTATAGTGATCTACTATTAGATATGGCCATTATAAGTGAAGGCGGAAAAATTGAGAATCCGTCTAAATTCAGTAAAATGATTGGTGAATTAATGTCTGATGCATTAAATTGCCACACATAGGGAAGGTCGAAACACTATGATTGTCACATGTGTGACTGTGTATGTGAAAGAGGGGTATGGTGATGATTTTATTAAAGCAACACTTAAAAATCATCAAGGTTCTGTGAAAGAGCCGGGCAATTTACGATTTGATGTGCTCCAATGTGTAGATGATCCATTAAGATTTTTGCTTTATGAGGCCTATGAGAGCGAGGAGGCTGCGGCAGCCCATAAGAAGCGTGACCATTATCTTACATGGAAAGAAACAGTTGCTGATTTTATGGCGAAACCGAGGGAAGGAGTGAAACACACTGTAATCAGCCCGACTGAGAGGGACATGTGGTAATTCCTGGATTCACGTTTTCCAAGGTCCCGAAGATCTTTTTTGGGGCTGGTCAATTCCAAAAAACAGACACGGTGATACGGTATTTTGGGCACAATGTACTGATTGTGACCGGTTCATATTCTTTTAAAGCTTCGGGGAATTGGGATACCTTACATAAAGTATTGAAGTCAGGCTCATTTCACTATTTACACTATTCAGTCCATGGTGAACCATCACCTGATGCTATTGATGCTATAGTGAGCCAAGTGAGGGATAAACCTGTTGATGTGGTTCTCGCTATAGGAGGCGGAAGCGTTTTAGATGCAGGGAAAGCGATCTCTGCCATGATTCCCCAGTCAGGATCAGTCTTTGATTATCTTGAGGGAGTGGGGACAAAAGTCCATGATGGTCGGAAAATTCCTTATGTAGCTATTCCAACTACCTCTGGGACAGGGAGTGAGGTTACTAAAAATGCTGTTTTAAGTAAAATAGGCGTGGATGGATTTAAAAGATCTTTGCGTCATGATATGCTTGTGCCGGATAGTGCCATAATAGATCCCGCATTATTAATGTCTTGCCCCTCAGATATTACTGCTTCATGTGGGATGGATGCATTTACGCAACTTCTTGAATCGTATGTTTCCGTTCAATCCACACCTTTAACCGATGCGCTTGCCTTGAGTGGCCTCAAAGCTTTCAAAGATACCTTTATATTAGCGTGTACCTCGGGATCGAAAGATATCGAGAGTAGGGCGGGTATGGCATATGCTTCCTTACTATCCGGTATTACACTTGCCAATGCCGGCCTTGGGATCGTCCATGGCTATGCTTCATCAATTGGAGGTCTTTTTGATATTCCACATGGGGTCATATGCGGAAGTTTAATCGGGCCTGCAACAAAAATAACTATTCATAAATTAAAGCAGTGTGATCCTGAGAATAGTGCACTTGACAAATACGCGCAGGTTGGGGCCCTGCTTCACGGATCGGTGAGCACCAATAAAGAGTATTTATGCGATTTATTGATTGAAAAGATTGAAGAGTGGACAGACGCATTTAACCTATCCGATCTAAAGAAATATGGCATAAACACATCTGCACTCGAAACTATTGTATCTCACACCACAAATAAAAATAATCCTCTCCCCCTTGATAGTGCTGAAATGACACAGATCCTATTAAACAGGCTGTAACTAAATTACCAGATTTTCACAGCTGGAAATGTCACAGGCGGTGTTCCCCAAAGCTCATCTGCTTGTAATAAGTCATAATAGCCTAAGGCACCCGGAATTCCATAAAAATTTGAAACATACTCATTATTAGCAAGTATTGTTAACCAGCCAAAATTCATGAACTGAGATGAAGGAATAAGATATTCATATCCAACCGGAAGAGGATTGATGAAAATCTCTCCTTCAGCGAGCGTATAGTTTGGAGGTGGAAATGGATTAAAACCAGTTATCATATCATAATAGTATAATCCTGAACCTAATACAACTGGCGCGTTATAGAGAAAATAAGGGAATCCCCATATATTGTTATGGCCAATATCCCATACGAAAGCGGGCATTACGGGTAATTGAGTAGTGCTTGTAAGAGAATTGACCAGGGGAGCAGGAAAGTTGGTTATTGGATCTTCAGGAGAGAGTGCATCGGTCCATAATGGCCATAAGATATTATAGGGTGGCAGAGCCTGCCAATACTGAGCAAAAAGCTGTGGAGCAATAAATATGCTCATTACCAAGAATAAAACACCGCTTACGAGTAATAATTTTTTATTTCTATACATTATAATAAATCCTCCTTGACCATACGTGCACCCTCGATCGGCACGTATCATTTGATCTGATTTTGGGTGTAGGTGTGTTTGTTTAGTTTTTTACATAATACAGTATAATCTTATATAAACACTATCTTATATAAGCACATCCCATTTTTATTGATGATTTTATTTATTGATTAGAAAGATTTTAAGGGATTTTGGATTTGGTTATTGAATGGGTAATTCGGATAAAGGCTGCCGTTTTGCTCCCCAGCATAACATCACGGCAACCTCTATCATCGTTTAGCGGACATATATAACATTACTTTTTCGTAATGTCTGCTAAAAATAATATACTCATCGATCATGAGGCTATCACCCTTCCTGAATTAAGGATAACAGCCTCATTACCCCTTTTAATCTTCCTAATTCAATAATATATGGTAGTGTTCTCTAGTAATACAATTCTGCAATTTTATTGCCATTTTGGTATTTATTTATCTAAACTATTATAAAACAATATATTATACTTGATTGCATGAGAAGATGAGAGGGATAGCAACTTATAAATCAATTGATTACCTATTTTTAATAAGCATATAAATTTATTTTCAATAAGTTATAGGATATGTCTCACTTGGACATTTCTCAATATGGTACATTTTTGTCCTTTTATGATACATATAATGCTCTGAAAGTACTTATAAGCTTCGACTAATATTAATTTATAAAACAATTACATATATTAATTTTTTATTTAATTTTGACTCATTAAGATACATTTTTGACTCACTATGATGTTGCTCTTTTACCCTTCATAAAATCATGCATTTTTATTGAAGAACTGTAAAAAATAGTGAATATTATAATTAAAATAGTAAGTAAATAAAAAATATCGAAGGCATTTTGTTTAAATACAGATAAATAAATATAAACAGGCATTTTTATAATTATGATAAGGGAGGAAAATTCGCAAGAGATGAAAAAAGAACTATATTGTCATCCCGCCTTTAAGGGATTAAGCGAGAAGGAGCTTATTGATGTGTACAATATTGCATCGATAAAGAATTTTGAATCAGGAGTGTGTATCTTTGAAGAAGGAACGGGCGCTCATGCGGCTTTCCTTATACTCAAAGGTGCTGTCAAAATTCTAAAGCAAGAGGATGGTAAATTAAGAGAGATCGTTATATTTAAGCAGGGGGATTTAATAGGTGAGATGGCATTTGTTAAACACAACCTAAGGACGGCCACCGCAGTTGCCATAGAACCAACAACTGTCATTTCGCTTAACGATAGCAGTTTGAATACACTCAAGCCACCTACACAGTTAACCATTTACAAAAACCTTGTCACCATTGCATCAGAGCGCATTTATTATGTGATTAGCCAAGAAAATAATTTATCTTTAAAAAATAAATATATTACTGATTATATTAGTAATTCGATTCTGACAAAGAAAGAAGAATATGCCACCTGTACTATGATACAAAAAATAATAAAGAGTATTCCTCGTCTGCCGATGTATGCGGGCAAATTAACGGCAATGCTCAATGATGAAAAGGTTTCGGTGAGTGAGGTTGTTGAGTTAGTCAGGCAAGATCCTTCATTAGTCGCGAGTATTCTTAAAACTGTTAATTCAGCCTATTATGGCCTTCTCAATAAGATCGAAGATTTCCAGCGAGCGGTGTTGCTGTTAGGATTTAGCCAGGTTTATCAGTTAGTGTTTGATAGCTCGCTTCGAGGAATAATGCCGAATACCCCTGAATTTAAGGAGCTCCAATTTCATTCTTATATGATATCGCTTATAGGATTCGAGATTTCTCAATTACTGAGAATTGAAAGGCCAATAAAAGTATGTACTATCGGATTGCTCCATGATATCGGAAGAAGTGTGATTCTTTTATTGAAAAGACAATATAAGGATTCGACCTTTTTTTTAGATTTGATGGATTATACTATAGTTGGATCCCTCTTATTACGCGCATGGAATATCTCTCCTGATATTTGTCTTAGCATAGAATATCAAGACTTCCCAATATTTGCTCCACCCGAAAAAATTCCAGAGGAAATAAGAGGTGATGTGGCGATTCAGTATATTGCGCATTTGAGCTATGACTATATGCGGGGAATACCTGAAAAAGAATTACCAATAACGTTTCTTGACGAATATATACATTTCCTTAACTTTACAGACACATCACTGCCTCGTATTGTCTCAAATCATATACTACCCATATTGAATAAAAAGATAGAGTCTTTTCCTGACCATGTAAGAAAATTCCTTGAACAAATCCCTTTAAGCCTTGCAATGAAAAATGATAATAAGATTTTTCAGGATGTAGATCTGAGTGTCACATTGCCTGCATAAATTTTTTAAAAAAATTTTTATTTTTTCTTCAAATTTTCTCTTGACAAAGTGGAACTATAGAGGTACATTTACCTATTATGTGGAGGCAAGTGGGGCAAAGTGGTAACTCCTTGAAAATAAATAAATTTATTTAGTAAACCTTTATTTATAATAGCTTAACGTGTTTAAAGGATCATATCAACATAGCATTGATGATAAAGGAAGGTTAAGCCTGCCGGCTCGTTTTAGAGAACAGATAATTGAGCGCTCAAAGGGGAGAGAAGAGATAACCTTAACGAGTGTAATGGATTGTATAGAAGTGTATCCGTTACTCGAGTGGGAGAGAATAGAAGAAAAATTAATTAATGCTCCTTCAATGGACAAGGATATTCAAGTGTTCAAACGGATATTTTTTTCACGAGCACATGACTGTACTCTTGATAAACAAGGCAGAATACTTTTGCCGGCTGGAATGAGGGAAAAATGTAGTATAGTCAATAAACAGGTTTTAATTGTTGGGGTGATGAATAAAATCGAGATATGGTCTTTGGATAAATGGAAAGAGATCGAGGAAGGATTGGGCAGTAAATTTGATCTGATTAGAGAGAAATTGGTGTCTTTTGGTATATGATCCCACGCGAGATTTGTGCCCAGCATATACCAGTTTTGGTAAATGAGGCATTATTTTATTTGAATTGTCAGTCGGAAGGTGTGTATGTTGATGGGACGGTAGGATTAGGAGGTCACTCTGAAAAAATATTAGAATATACGTCAGCACAGAGTACAATAATTGGTATTGACCGTGATCCAGAGTGTCTGGTAATAGCACAGGAGAGGTTATCAAGATTTGGTAATCGTGTTTTATTAGCGCAGGGAAATTTTCGTGATATTGATGAGATCGTAAAAAATGCAGGATATACTCATATACAAGGAATTTTATTGGATATTGGGATGAGTTCTTATCATTTGCAGCCAAATAAAAGAGGGTTTAGTTTTAATGATTTTAGTGATGCTCCGCTGGATATGCGTTTTGACATGAGCTCCGGGCCGACTGCAGGTGATATAATTAATCATTACCCTGTGCATGATCTTGAAAGAATTTTCAGGGATTATGGAGAGGAGAGATGGTCAAGAAGAATTGCGAGAGCCATTGGGAGAGAAAGACAAAAAGAGAAGATTATGACAGTCGGGCACTTGGTTGCGATCATTTTATCCTCCATTTCAAAGCGAGGTTCACGATGGAGAATCCATCCTGCAACAAGAATTTTTCAGGCCCTCCGTATCGAGGTGAATAGGGAGCTGGATAATTTAAAGAGCGCTCTTGAGAGCGCCAAAGACTGTCTGGATAAAGGGGGCCGACTATGTGTCATATCCTTTCATTCCCTTGAAGACAGAATAGTAAAAAATAAATTTAAAGAAACAGCAGAATTTAGAAGTATTACTCCAAAACCATTGACGGCAACAAGAGAGGAGATAAGTAAAAATCCGCGTGCAAGGAGCGCAAAATTGAGGGCAGCAGAGCGATGTTAAAGAATATAGAGATAGTCCGACAGGTTGATAATCACCAGCTTAAGAAAATTTTTCATTGGTGTTGTTTATTAGGGGCCTTCTTTCTTCTTGTTGTGCTCTATTTGCGACAACCCATAAAGAAGACCGAAATTGAAAAAGAGATTAATTGTTTAAATAGTTATTTGGTGGAATTAGAGGATACAAATCTTAAACTTATAATAGAAAAACAATCATTGCTCGCATTTCCAAAAGTAAAAGAGCGAGCAGACCTATTGACACCTGGTTTTCAAAAGCCAGAAGAGGGACAATTATTAAGGGTGAGGATACTTAACAGTGGGTGTAAGATTCACTAAGCAGAGGAAAAATACAAGGCTTCATTTTATATTTGGCATATTTATTCTCTCATATTTAATTTTAGTTGCTCGTTTATTTAATCTCCAGATTATCCAATGCGATGAATTGACAGAGAGGATGCATAAGAGAACTACTCCTTCCCGCACTAACACCACTTCATTGCGAGGCAGTATATATGACCGAAACGGCGAAGAATTAGCAGTCAGTCTCAAGCGGCCCTCTGCGTATGTTCATCCTCATAAGGTGAAAGATAAAAAGAAATTTATGTATCAACTTGCATCTTTCCCCGGAATAGATATTTCTCGTATCAAAACCTTCTTTAAACAGGGTAAGCCCTTTATCTGGATTAAAAGGAAACTCACGCCTCTTGAGGAAAAAATATTAGGAGACTTAGGATTAGAGGATATACACTATTATATTGAAACAAAGAGATTTTATCCTCATACCTCTTTAGCTTCCCAGGTTATAGGATTTGCCGGCATGGATGGGAAAGGTCTCGAGGGACTCGAATTTTACTTTGATTCATTATTAAAGGGAAAAGATAAGGGCCGTGCTAATTTTATACTTACTATTGACAGGGTTATCCAGTATTTTGCTGATGAGGCTCTCAGGGATCGATGTATAGAACTTGGCGCTAAGATGGGAATGCTGGTTATGATGGAGGTTAACACTGGAGAAATCTGGGCTTTGTCGAATTGGCCCTCTTTTAATCCTAATATATTTAATAAATATAAGAGAGAAAACTGGAGGATCCGCTGTATTGCCGATTCATTTGAGCCAGGATCAATCATAAAGGTCTTTGGGGCGGCAGCTGTCATAGAGGAGAATTTAGGTAAGCCGGAGGATATTATTGATTGTCAACAAGGCTCTATTCGTATAGCTGGATGTACTATTCGAGATTATAAAAAATTTGGTAAACTTTCTTTAAGTGAAGTCATAGAATGTTCAAGTAATGTGGGAGCTATAAAAATGGTACAAAGGCTGGGCGAAGAAAAATATTATCATTATCTTAAAGAATTTGGATTCGGGGAAAAGACTGCTATCACTTTGCCTGCTGAGGCGAGTGGTATATTTAAGCCTCCAGAGTATTGGTCTGGAATTTCCCTGGCTTCACTTGCTATCGGCCAGGAAATATCAGTTACCTCAATCCAGTTTATCACTGCTTTTTCATCTCTCATTAATGGGGGGTATAGGGTAAAGCCGCGGATTGTGAAAAGAATGTGCGATCAAGAAGGTGCTTCAATAAAAGCCGAAATAACAAGGAGTAAGCAGGGCGAGCAAATTATAAGTGAAGGTACAAGCACAATCATTAGAGATATGTTGCAGAGAGTCGTAAGTCATGGAACTGGAAAGCTTGCAGCTATTAATAATTATAATATCGGGGGCAAGACTGGCACTGCGCAAAAAATTGATCCAAAGACCTGCACCTATTCGCATGAAGATTATGTCGCCTCTTTTGTGGGCTTTTTCCCAGGGAAAAACCCTAGATGGGCAATGATTGTAGTAATAGATGAGCCCCAGAAGGACAAGGCATGGGGAGGACAGGCTGCGGCGCCTGTTTTCCAGAAGGTGGCTGAACAATCTATGGAATATTTAAATATATGGCCTGATGAGATTATATAATTTACTTGAGAGATTACCGAAAAAATTAATTTTAGGCACCATGGAAAGGGATGTCTCACATATTGTGTACGATTCAAGACAGGCGCAATGTGGGGACATGTTTATTGCCATCAAGGGATTTAATACAGATGGCCATAATTTCACGGATCACGCACTGCGCAATGGCGCACATGTGATAGTCGTGGAAGGTTCGGATGTGAGGGAGCATGAGCAATGGAGAAATTATTTCGAGCGCAGGAATGAAATAAAAGATCATACTATGGTAATTGTCACCAATACGAGAAAGGTCATGGGACAGATTGCTGATGCTTTTTTTAGCAATCCATCGAAGGACCTGAACTTGATAGGAATTACCGGGACTAATGGAAAAACCACCACCTGTTATCTTATTGCCTCTATTTTAAAATATGCGCGGGAGGAAGTAGGATGGGTAAGTACAATCGATTATTCTTGTGGCATGGATTCACACCCGACCGAATCAGCCCATACGACACCAGAGTCGGTTGATTTACAGAGAATATTAGCTCAAATGAGAGAAAATAAGGTTAAATGGGCTGTGCTTGAGGTCTCTTCTCATGGACTTGCACTGCACAGGGTAGAAGGATGTCAATTTAATTGTGCGATATTTACAAATATAAGCAGGGATCATATAGATTTTCATCAGGATTTCTCGCATTATGGCAGAAGCAAAGCGAGACTGTTTGAGATATTAAATGAGAGCGCAAAAGAAAATAAAGCTGCAATAATAAACAAGGATGATATTTATGCTGACATGATGATGAAAGAATTTAGAGGACGGACTATATGCTTTGCCATTAAAAAAAGCGCTGAAATCACTGCGGATGAAATTAAGTGTGGGGCCGAAGGATTGCGTTTTCGGGTCAATACACCGTGGGGCAGCTTTGTAGTACATTCACCCTTATTGGGATATTATAATATCTATAATATCTTGAGTGCAGTTGGGGCAGCCTTAAGCCAAGGCATTAAGATAGACAATATCATTGAGGGAATTGAAAGGATGAGAGGAGCCGCAGGTCGTTTTGAAAGGGTGACCAGCGATCGGCCATTTGATGTGATTGTTGACTATGCGCATACTGATGATGCACTCTCTAATCTTCTTTCTTCAGCTCGAGAAATTGCCACGGGAAAAATAATCCTTGTTTTTGGCTGCGGAGGAAATCGTGATCGTTCAAAACGCTCTTTAATGGGGGCTGCAGCAGCACGTCTTAGCGATTATACAATTGTGACAAGTGATAATCCGCGAGGTGAAAATGTATCGTCAATTAACCAAGAAATAATTGAAGGATACCAAAAAGTGAAAGATATTAGTAAAATACGCAATAATGGGACATTTAAGGTGATTGTGGATCGCAGGGAAGCGATAGCTGAAGCAATAAATATGGCCAGGCCGGGAGATATGGTCATTGTTGCGGGAAAGGGACATGAGAAAAAGCAAATAATAGGCAATAGAATTATTGCTTTTAATGATCGGGAGGAGGTTAAGAAGATATTAGAGAATTCAACAACAGGGAATTCTCAATATTGAAGCTTAAGCCTGCTCAATTAAACAAAATAGTAGGGGGCGTGCTGATGTTAGGGACACAGCTGGGGGGACGTCCTGAGCCTTTAATAGAGAATATCTCTATTAATTCTCGAAATATCACTCCTGGTGACATTTTTTGGGCTCTCAAGGGTGACCGTTTTGATGGCCACGATTTTGTCTCTGAAGCATTCAAAAAAGGGGCATGTGGTGCTGTTGTCTCTCAGGATGTTGATATGGGGCGAGAGGACCGCTTTTTAATCAAAACAGATAATACACTTGCAGCCCTCCAAAAACTGGGAAAGCACATTCGGGCAATGAGCTCATGCCAGGTAGTTGCTGTGACCGGAAGCAGCGGAAAGACGTGCACAAAAGAACTCATTGCTCATTTGCTGGCGAGTAACTATGAAATATTAAAGTCTCCTGGGAATTTTAATAATCATATAGGAGTCCCCCTTACACTTATTAAAATAGAACCTCATCATAAATATGTGGTTATTGAAATGGGAATGAATGCAAGGGGAGAGATAGCTTATTTGACGGATTTGGCAGATCCCACTATCGGGATCATTACGAATATAGGTCATGCTCATATTGGACTTTTGGGTTCACGGGAGAAGATTTTTAAAGCAAAGGCAGAGCTGCTCAAGGGGATGAAAAAGAGTGGTTTTGTCGTATTAGATCACGATAGTGATTACTTCAGCAAGTTAAAGAGAGAGTGGCCAGGAAAAACTATTACAGTGGGAACATCAGCGAAAGCTCATATTTGGGCTAAAGAGATTACTCTTATGCCCTATGAGAAACGGATGAATTTTATTATGGTCATGGACAAAGAAGAACATTTTATGACCGTGCCCTTGTTAGGTGAGCGTCTAGTAATTAATGTGCTCATGGCTATTGCTGTCGCCCTTGAATGTGGGCTTTCCATGGAAAGTATTAAAAACGCACTTTCTTCATTTAGCCTTATCAGCGGAAGAATGTCTATTGAATCTTTTAGGGAAATTAATATAATAGATGATAGCTATAATGCCAATCCTGAATCCATGAGGTCTTCTTTAACTACTCTTCATAAATGCAAAGGGAATGGGCGGGCTCTGGCCGTGCTCGGAGATATGCTGGAGTTGGGAGAACAGAGCAGAGACTTGCATTATGAATTAGGAGAATGGATTAGTAAACATATTGTCCTTAATACCTTGATTCTCTATGGAAAATGCGCACAGAGAATAGCTGAAGGCGCACAAACGCATGGTTTTGCAAAAGACAGACTCTTATATTTTCATCAGCGTGAAGATATTATCACGTTTTTAACAAAGACCTTAAGAGCAGGGGATTGGCTCTTATGTAAGGGTTCAAGAGCAATGAGGATGGAGATGATCATAGAGGGATTAAAACAGCAATTGTAAAATAATATTCACCGGTTGAGGTGATGGCACATACATAATTATAAAAGGGCATTATTATGTTGTATAAATTGATTTATTCTTTGCATGATAGATTTTCCGGAGTGAATGTTTTTCGCTATATTACTTTTCGAGCGGCGTATGCGACGCTGACCGCACTGATACTAAGTTTTGTATTAGGCCCTTGGTTGATTAATAAATTACGCTCCCTCAATATCGGAGAAAATGTGAGAGAGGAAGTCTCTGCAATGCATAAGAGGAAAAATGGAACCCCCACTATGGGAGGAATTTTAATCCTTATTTCCCTCATCGTGCCGACCTTTTTATGGGCAGACCTTCATAACAGATACATCTGGCTTATTTTAATCGTCAGTGTATCCTATGGTGTTCTGGGATTATGGGATGATTATATTAAGCTCGTGAGACCTTTGGAATCCTCTGGTCTTAGTATTAAATTAAAACTCTTTATTCAGACAATAATCGGATTAGCTATAGGGACTTATCTTTACCTTACCCCTGAGAATTCTTACACCACAGAGCTTGCTATCCCGTTTTTCAAGAATCTGAGACCGAATCTTTCGTGGTTATACATTCCCTTTAGTGCCTTTATTATTGTAGGGGCATCGAATGCGGTGAATCTTACGGATGGGCTCGATGGGCTCGCCATCGGGCCATCTATTGTGGCTGCATTTACCTATGCCGGCTTATCTTATGTGTCGGGACATGCTCTCATTGCAAAATATCTCATGATAATCAATGTAAAGGGTGCCGGAGAGCTCACAATATTTTGCGCTTCAATGGTAGGAGCAGGTCTCGGATTTTTATGGTTCAATACCTATCCGGCGCAGGTTTTCATGGGTGATGTCGGCTCTCTATCGATTGGGGCGGCTCTTGGCACAGTTGCTATAATCACGAAGCATGAGTTGATTTTAGTAATGATTGGAGGTCTTTTTGTTATGGAGACGATATCGGTTATTATCCAGGTTTTCTCATTTCGGGTCAGAGGCCGAAGAGTATTTTCGATGGCACCAATTCATCATCATTTTGAATTAAAGGGATGGGCAGAACCCAAAATTATTGTACGTTTTTGGATAATATCAATCATTTTAGCTTTATTGAGTTTAAGTACATTAAAACTCAGATAAATTAGGGGAAATAAGTTAGGGAAATGAAAATGAAGAGAATAGATCAGGAAAAAGAAAAATTAAGAAAGAAAAAAGTCCTGGTTGTTGGTGCAGGCCGTTCGGGGATTTGTGCTGCAAATTTATTAAGGATGATAGGCTGTCGCGCAACACTGAGTGAACATAGTCCTGATTCCCATAAGGGGAGGCTTTTAAAGCGGATGGAATCGAAGGGGGTCAGGGTAGAGATTGGGCCACACAAGGAATCAATTTTTTGTGAACATGATTTGATCGTGTTAAGCCCAGGAGTTGATCCGAGCATTTTTGCGTTGCAAAAGGCACGCTCAGAGAATATTCCAATTATTAGTGAAGTTGAGCTTGGCTTTCGCCTGATACAACAGCCTGTAATAGCCATAACGGGGACAAACGGGAAAACGACCACAAGCACGTTACTCGATGAAATATTCAGGCAGGCTCGGATAAAAAGCTTTCTTGGAGGTAATATCGGGACCCCATTAGTGCAAGCTGCTATGAATGATCAGGATTATGCGTATATTATCGCTGAAATAAGCAGTTTTCAATTGGAAGCTATCACGTCGTTCGCTCCCCATATCGCGGCGGTGCTGAATTTTAGTCCTGATCATTTAGACAGGTATGAATGCTTTTCCGAGTATATTCAGACCAAGGGTAATATTGTGAAGTATCAGACAATGGATGATTATCTCATATTAAATGCCGATGATGTCCAGGTAGCTTCACTGGCTTTTAAGTCTCGTTCGAAAGTGTACTATTTTAGCCAGAGAAAAAGGGTATTTCCGGGGATATTCATCTTCCGGGACTGGATACATCTTTGTCCTTATAATGCAATGGAGCACAGGATAATAGATGTAAAAGAGCTTAGCTTAAAAGGGAGGCATAATTTAGACAATGTAATGGCGGCATCTCTTGCCGCCTATTTAGCAGATGTCCCGTTAGAGGCCATAAAAGAAGCAGTGAGGAAGTTTAAACCACTTGAGCACAGAATGGAGCCTGTTGCAAAAATTAATGGAGCGCTTTTCATAAACGATTCCAAGGGAACAAATGTAGGGGCCATGATAAAAGCGGTAGAGAGTTTTTCAGAAAAAATAGTCCTTATTGGCGGAGGAAGGGACAAAGGTGGGGATTTTGCTCCTTTAGCCGACTACATCCCCGGGAGAGTAAAAGCATGTGTCTTAATTGGTGAAGCAAAGGAGAAGATAGCAGCTGTAGCATCCTCTTACACAAAAGTTGTGCTCGCCGATGATCTTGAAGGTGCGGTAAAAGTGGCGCTAACAGAGGCTTCAGAAGGAGATATTGTGCTCTTTTCTCCGGGGTGTGCGAGTTTTGATATGTTTAAGAATTTCGAGGAAAGGGGCCGTGAATTTAAGAGGATTGTGTATCAATTAGGGAATATCAATGCCGAAATTCCTATAATTAATAACCAAAATAATATATTTGTATAATGCCGAGTAAAAGAAAATTTGACCATATATTATTTTTAACTACATTTACTCTCATGGGTATTGGAGTTGTTATGGTATTCAATGCAAGCGCCATGATTGCCGTAATGCGATATGAACAGCCATGCCATTTTTTTCTGAGAAGGCATACTATCAATTTGTGTTTTGCCTTAATTGGATTAGTTGTTGGTATTAAAATACCCTATAAGATGTGGTCTGACTTGGCGCCTTTGTTATTAATTTTATCCTTAGTAGGTTTATTGCTGGTGTTTATCCCTGGGATAGGGTGCAAAATAGGCGGAGCAAGACGATGGATACGGCTCGGTTTATTTCGCTTGCAGCCCTCGGAAATAGCGAAAATATCCCTGATTATTTATATTGCCTCTTTTATGTCTCGTAAGGGTGATAAGCTGATCAATGAGTTTCAATCCATTGCTCCGCCACTTATGGCGGTATTAGGACTCTACTTCTTTCTGATTGTGATTGAACCGGATCTTGGCACGGCAGTCTTGATTATTATTGTTGCACTCACCATGCTTTTTGTCGCAGAGGTAAAAATGCGATATCTTCTCATTCCCACTTTGATCTTTTCACTATGTATAATATTTTTAATTTGGACAGCCCCCTATAGGGTAAGCAGGATTTTTTCTTATCTTAATCCGTATGATGATCCGTCCGGCTCTGGATATCAATTGTTGCAATCTATTATGAGCATCGGTAGCGGGGGATTTTTTGGCCTGGGATTAGGGCATGTAATTCAGAATGGAATACGCGTTGTGGAACCATTTACTGATTTTATCTTTGCTATTATTGCACATGAATTGGGGTTTTTGGGTAGTTTATTAATTATTTTTCTTTTTTTTGTATTTGTATGGAGGGGGCTGTCCATCTCTTTAAAAGAAAAAAACAGATTTGCATTTTATTTGGCTGTTGGGCTTACGTGTTTAATTGGGTATCAGAGCCTGATCAATTTGGGGGTAGTGTGTGGTCTTTTGCCCACAAAAGGAATTCCTTTGCCATTTATTAGCTTCGGAGGGTCTGCATTGCTCGTGAATGCTTTCTCCGTGGGAGTCTTGTTAAATGTGTCACAAGCTTAATAAGATTACAATTCTTTTGGCAGGAGGCGGCACGGGAGGCCATATTTATCCTGGTATAGCTTTGGCCACGCAGTTTGAAAAATATAAGAATATCAAAGCTCTCATGGTAATAACCCAAAAAGAGGGGGATATCAATATTGTATCGAAGGAAGCAATTGATTATAAGACATTGCCTTTGACAGGTATGCACTGGAATCAGATGTGTAAGGCACTGTGGTGTTCATGGGCTATTATGTCTTCTCAGAAACCTTCGTTGGTGATTGGCCTTGGCGCATATGTGTCCTTTCCAGTGGTTATAATTGCATGGATAAGGAGGATCCCTGTGTGTATTCAGGAGCAGAATTTGTTGCCGGGAATGGCAAATCGGGTTCTCGGAAGAATTGCGGAGAAAATATTTGTATCTTTCAAGCAAACACAACGATATTTCCCCCCAACCAAAACTATGGTAGCGGGAAATCCTGTACGGCCAATAATCAGGCTTACCCAGGGGGAGAGAAAGAATTATTTACGCGAGCTTGGTCTGTGCCCGGATCGTTTTACTATCTTGGTATATGGTGGCAGCTTGGGAGCGCATTCGATCAATAAGGCAGTGATGGATGCTATTGATGTGTTAAAAGGAGAGGGCGGTGAAATCCTCGGACGGATTCAAATTATTCATCAAACGGGCGAGAAGGATTATATGATAGTCCAAAGGCATTATGTAAGGAATAATGTCGTCAGTATTGTGCAGCCTTTCTTTTTTAATATGATGCTTCTTTATGCCCTCTGTGATTTGATTATTTCTCGCTCTGGTGCCGGCAGCGTCGCTGAGATCACTGCCGTGGGAAAACCGGCTATTGTTATTCCCTATCCTTATGCAAAGGCAGGCCATCAGAAGGAAAATGCAAGGGCTATGGTTGAAAATGGCGCGGCTTTTATGATTGAAGATCACAGACTTGATGGAACATCCTTAGCACATAGAATTATGCAGATGCTTGAGACACCCGGTTTGATTACTAAAATGGCGCAGGCAAGTAAATATATGGGGCATGAAGATGCTGCACTTAGTATAGTAAATGTGTGCTGTAATCTTTTATCTTTGCCCTCTGATGAGAGGAAAAAATCTTATTAATGTATAAAATACACAGAATTCACATGGTAGGAATAGGCGGGATCGGCATGAGCGGTATTGCAGAGATATTATATTATTCCGGTTATGAGGTAACTGGAAGTGATATAGCGGAAAGCTTTCCAGTGCATTATTTGAGGCAATTAGGCATAAGAATTTATATAGGACATAAAAGGGAGAATATTGCAGGAGCTCAGGTAGTTGTGTATTCTTCAGCAGTTAAGGATGGAAATGAAGAGACGTATGCGGCACGGGATGCCTTGATTCCGGTAGTGCCGCGAGCTGAAATGCTTGCTGAGCTTATGCGTTCGAAATATGGGATATGTATTGCAGGGGCGCACGGCAAAACAAGTACGACTGCGATGATATCCACTATTTTGGAGGAGGGTGGATTCGATCCCACTATTATCATAGGTGGCCGTTTGGATAGTATCGGTAGCACCGCAAAGTATGGTAAAGGGGACTTTTTCATAGCTGAAGCAGATGAGAGTGATGGTTCATTTTTAATACTTTCACCCGCTATTGCGGTGGTAACGAATATTGACAGAGAGCATTTGGATTTCTATAAAGACCTTTCGTATATCAAGGAGGCTTTTCTGAGATTTGGCAACAGCATTCCCTATTATGGTCTGCTCCTCCTTTGCGGCGATGACGAGAATATTCAGGCAATAATGCAGGGATTTACGAGGCGTATATGGACGTATGGCCTTTCAGAGAAAGCTGATATTCAAGCGCGAGCGACTACAACTCAATGGCTGGGATCACATTATGATCTTTATTTACACAATAAATTCTTGGGGCACATCAGATTGACATGTCCAGGAGAGCATAATATTTATAATTCATTGGCAGCTATTGGTGTTGCCCTTGAGCTTGAGGTCCCTTTCCCGGTAATACAAAATGCTCTTGAGAATTTTAAAGGCGCTGACAGAAGATTTCAGATCAAGGGAGAGGCCAATGGTATCACAGTTATTGATGATTATGCCCATCATCCGGAAGAAATAAAAGTGACGCTCAAAGCAGCCAGAGCGGGAAGCAGCAGGCGATTGGTCGTGGTGTTTCAGCCTCACCGATATACCAGAACAATGGACCTCCTTCCTGAATTTGTGAGGGCCTTTGATGAGGCAGACATTATAATTTTGACAAATATATATTCTGCCACAGAGAAGCCGATACCCGGAGTCCATGCAAAATCCATCATGGAAGGAATAAAGAATAATGGGAAAGAGGAGATATATTTCATTGATCGGGTAGAAGATATTCCTGCTCTTTTGATCGAAATTACTCAACCGGCAGATATTGTCATGACGCTTGGAGCTGGCAATATATGGATGGCTGCAGAGAAATTTTTAGAGAAGATAGTTACATGATGAGACTTGCTGAGATATTTGGATCCAGATTGAAACTTGATTATCCTTTGGCAGAGGATACATCTTTAAAGATAGGGGGAAAGGCTGAAGGGATGCTTGAGGTGAGTACTATAGATGAACTGCGACAGGTTGTGCTTCTCACCCGGGAGAGTGGTTTACCACTCAAAATTTTGGGGCATGGGACAAATATTCTGGTCTCGGATGAAGGGGTTTCGGGTCTTGTAATAAAACTAAAGGGCGATTTTTGCAGGGTGCGTAAAAAAGGGGACCATAGATTAATTCTTGGCGCAGGATGCCCCCTGTCTCTTTTAATAGAAGAGGCGGTTCAAAAAGAATTGATGGGTCCTGAGATATTAATCGGTATTCCCGGCAGCATAGGAGGAGCGATAGCAGTTAATGCTGGGACAGACAATGGGTGTATAGGGGACATCGTTGAATCGGTCAAGATAATGACCTTACAGGGTGCTGTTATTGATAAAGAAAAAAGCGAGCTTGGATTTGGGTATAGAAGCAGCTCTCTGCAATCCGGTCAAATTATTCTGGAAGCGACTTTTTGCTTGTCCCAGGGGCATGATATAAGAGAGAGAATAAGACAAATCCAGAATAAAAGGCGTGCGACCCAGCCATCCGGCGTAAAAACCGCCGGTTGTGTATTCAAAAACCCGGAGGGCGACTTTGCCGGCAGGCTTATAGAAGAAGTCGGATTAAAGGGCTATCAAATAGGGAATGTCAAGATCTCGGAGACACATGCGAATTTTTTTATTAATAGAGGAGGCTCTACTGCAAAGGATTTTTTAACGCTCATGGGGTATGTGCAGGAGCGTGTAAAACTCCTTCAAGGAATAGAACTTAGTCCTGAGATTGTTATTTTTAAATAGATAGGGATTAATGATGAAAAATAAGAAAATCGGAGTATTAATGGGGGGGTGGTCGCCTGAAAGGGAGATTTCACTCAAGACCGGCACTGCTATCGTTGATGCCTTATGCACAAGGGGATGGAAGGCAATAGGCATAGATATGACCCGTGATATTGCCTTTATCCTAAGAGAACAGGCTATAGATATTGCCTTTATAGCTCTTCATGGACCTTATGGTGAAGATGGGACCATACAGGGCTTATTGGATATTATGGGAATTCCCTATACAGGAGCACATGTATGTGCAAGCGCTCTCGCAATGAATAAGCTTATGTCGAAACGTATATTTCAGGCGCTAGAGCTTCCAACGCCTGATTTTTGGATCGAGGATAATCCGCATATCAATAAACTAGAGAAAGGCGGGGAAATGCCTTTTGGTTATCCTCTTATTGTGAAGCCGGCTTCTGGTGGTTCCACTATAGGAGTCAGTATTGTCAACTGCGCTACAGAGTATCACAGCGCACTTCAAGAAGCATTTTCATATGACAGATGTGTCTTGGTGGAACAATATATCGAAGGGAGGGAGCTTTCAGTCGGCATATTAGACAATGAGGCCTTTCCCGTGATTGAGATCAGACCAAAGTCCGGATTTTATGATTATAAAGCCAAATATACACAAGGTGAAACAGAGTATTTTATTCCCGCTGAACTGGAGCCGCACTTATACAGATTTTTTCAGGAGTTGGCGGTGAAAGCATATAAAGGGCTCGGATGCAGGGGAATAGCACGAATTGATTTCCGCCTCGATAGGCAGAACAATCCTTTTATTTTAGAGCTCAATACTATTCCGGGTATGACTGAGACAAGTCTCGTCCCCAAGGCTGCAAAGCATATTGGGATGGATTTCCCGGAGTTAGTAGAGAGAATTTTGATGCAAGCTCTCGAAGGATGAGAAAAAAAAGAAGGATATTCAGAATTCGTTACTGGCTTATGAGCGTTATTAGTATTATAATATTAATTTTTACCTGGAAAGGAATGAAGAGGCTCTATCACTCGGGCATGGAAAGTGATTATTTAAAAGTAAAGCAGATCGAGGTTATTGGGAACCGGCGATTTACAAAGGAGTATCTCTTAAATCAAGCTGGGTTGGAAGTAGGGATGAATATAGTGCAGATTAATAAAGAAAAAATAATGGAGAGGCTCAACAGTCCCTGGATAGAGACGTGTTCTATAAAAAGATATTTCCCCTATGTGGTCAAGATGTGTATAAAGGAAAGAAGAGGCAGCGCCATATACCAGAGCTGTGAGGAATCGTATTTAATAGACGGAAATGGCTATTTGATCGATACAATAGATTTAGAGAAAATAGAAGTAAGGGCAAGGAATGCTCTTCCGCGTATTGAATATGATGGAGATATTAAACCGAAGATTGGGCAGGTGTGCCCACCTGCGCGGTCAGGCGTAAAGATTTTATCAGATCTAAAAAAGGAGTTTCCTGAGTTGTTGTCAAATCTTAAGAATATTAAATTATTTAACGATGAGTACGCTGTCCTCTATGTAAAGGGATATTGTAAGAAAATATATGTGAATTTTCAGGATAAGATGAAAAAATTAAAGCTCTTAAGGAAAATAGTGAGGAATATCAAGGCAGATCATGAAAAGATAGAGTATATAGATTTAAGGTTTAAGAATAGGATTATCGTTGGTGGATAACCATAACTTTTCAAGGAGATTATCCGGTGGTGAAAAAAGATAACATAATTGTTGGATTGGACATTGGGACAAGCAAGATATGCTGTATTATCGGAACATGCACTGCTGACAATGAGGTGGAGATAATCGGATTTGGTATACATCCATCGTATGGCTTGAGAAAAGGTGTAGTAGTAAATATTGAAAGCACTGTAGAATCAATAAAGCAGGCGGTACAAGAAGCTGAGCTTATGGCTGGCGTAAATGTTGATTCGGTGTATGTGGGAATTGCCGGAGGCCATATAAGGGGGATTAATAGCCGAGGGGTTATTGCGGTCTCCGGAAAAAATAGAGAGATTACTGAAATGGATGTTGAAAGGGCTATTGAAGCAGCCAAAGCTGTTGTTATGCCCGCAGATAGAGAAATATTACATGTACTGCCGCAAGAATTTATTATTGATAATCAGGATGGCATTAAGAAGCCTCTCGGCCTATATGGCGTTCGCCTTGAAGTCCACGTCCATATTGTCACAGGTGCAGTAACTTCTGCCCAGAATATCATTAGAAGCGTGAACCGGGCGGGCATAGAGGTAAAGGATATTGTCCTTGAGCAGATTGCTTCATCAGAGGCTACTGTTACCCAGGAAGAGAAAGATTTGGGGATCGTGGTGGTGGATATCGGCGGTGGGACGACTGATATCGCGACTTATATAGAGGGCAGTATATGTCACAGCAGTGTAATATCCCTCGGGGGGGATCATTTTACAAAGGATATCTCAATAGGGCTACGAACACCTTATCCGGAGGCGGAAGAAATAAAGGTCAAGTTCGGATGCGCGCTCAGTTCCATGATCAATGAGGATGAGATCATTGAGGTCCCCAGTGTAGGGGGGAGAAAACCAAGAGCCATATCTCGTCAAATTTTAGCTGAGATTATCGAACCTCGCGCAGAAGAGTTGCTTGAGTTGATAGCGAGGGATATTCGGGAAAGCGGGAGCGAGGAATTTATTCCGGGTGGTGTGGTGCTCACGGGAGGAGCGTCATTAATGGAGGGAATGATAGAGGTGGGAGAGCAGATTTTTGATCTGCCGGCACGAATAGGCTATCCGATCAAAATCGGGGGGCTCAAGGATGCCGTCAATAGCCCTGCGTATTCAACGGGCGTCGGTCTTCTTCTCTTTGGGGCCAGTGCGTTAGCTCAGAATAAACGGGGACATTTCAAACGATCATTAAGGGGGGGTAAGTTTTCGTCTGTTCTCGAACGGATGAAAGAATGGTTTAATGAACATTTTTAAGGCAGTAATTAACTTATTTATTAAACAATAAGCCAATTATTAGAGAAGGAGGGGTATAGTGTATGTTTGATTTTGAAGATGCAGTAATAGGGGCAAAAATAAAGGTAATTGGCGTGGGTGGAGGAGGAAGCAATGCGGTTAATCGAATGATTAATCAAAAAATGGAAGGGGTGGAGTTTATCGTGATAAACACAGACCTGCAAGCGCTTGACAATTCCCCTTCCCCCCACAAGCTCCAAATAGGAACAAAATTAACTAAAGGCCTTGGAGCAGGTGCCAATCCAGAAATTGGGAGGCTTTCAGCAGAAGAAGAATTAGATAGAATCAGAGAAATAATTGACGGAGCGGATATGGTATTTCTCACTGCAGGACTTGGCGGAGGAACAGGCACCGGCGCATCTCCTGTTATAGCGCGCATTGCCAAAGAAACAGACGCTCTGGTGGTTGCGGTTGTAACGACACCATTTTTATTCGAGGGGAGAAAGAGAATGCGACAAGCAGAACAAGGCCTGTCTGAGCTAAAGAGCGAGGTTGATTCAATAATTACTATTCCTAATCGGAGATTAATGGATATTATAGAAAAAGATACACCACTTTTTAAGGCATTTGATATTGCGGATCAGGTGTTACATCAAGCTGTTCAGGGAATATCCGATTTAATAACGATTGATGGACTTATAAACCTTGATTTTGCCGACGTAAAAACAGTAATGTCTGAAAAAGGGACGGCATTGATGGGCACTGGCAAGGGTAAAGGTGAAAGAAGAGCTGTTGAGGCAACCAAGGAGGCAATATCCAGCCCATTATTGGAAGATACGCCTCTTGACGGGGCACGAGCAGTTTTATTGAATATCACCGGTGGTGATGATTTAACCCTGTATGAGATTAATGAAGCCTCAAGCGCCATAGCTGCAACGGCAAATGAAGATGCCAATATTATATTTGGAGCAGTAAAGGACTCATCGATGAAGGATGAAATCAGAGTTACTGTTATTGCGACGGGATTTGATGAGCTCAATAGAATTGAAGAAGAGGAACTCAGCGAGCCGATAAAAATCGTTCCGCCGCCACCTCCGCCTCCACAACAAGAGGATAAAGCTCAATCAATATTTACTGCGTATAAAGACAAGAAATCACATTTCAGGCCGAAGAAAAACAGGGAATATCATGAGGTCCCAAGCGATAGAATGGGTTTAGTGGATTCTCAAGATGAAGATGACGATCTTGACTTTCCTGCCTTTATGAGGAGAAAAGCAGACTAAAAAAAGAAATATCCTATGAAAAATGTTGATGAACAATTAAAGATAATTTCAAAGGGTGTCGTAGATATAGTTTCAGAGAGCGAATTGGCAGAGAGATTAAAAAAATCTGTTGAAACTGGCCAGCCGCTTAAGATAAAGGTTGGGTTTGATCCGACAGCGCCGGATTTGCACCTTGGACATACTGTGTTGATTCAAAAGATGAGAGATTTCCAGCAACTGGGTCATGAGGTGATTTTTTTAATCGGGGATTTCACAGGCAGGATTGGTGATCCCAGTGGCAAATCTGTTATTCGTAAATCCTTAACAGCGCATGAAGTCCAGGAGAATGCCAAAACATACGAGAGGCAGATTTTTAAAATACTCGATCGGGACAAGACCAGGATTGTATTTAATAATGACTGGCTGGGGAAGATGTCGGCAGCTGATTTGATCCAGTTAAGTGCCCATCAAACAGTTGCCAGAATGCTGGAGAGAGATGATTTTAGTAATAGATTCAGCAAACAGTTGCCTATCAGCATACATGAGTTCCTCTATCCCTTAATGCAGGCTTATGATTCAGTGGCCTTGCGAGCAGATGTGGAGCTCGGAGGCACTGATCAGCGGTTTAATCTCTTAATGGGCAGGGAAATACAAAAAAAATATGCACTGGAGCCTCAGATAGTGATTATGATGCCTCTTTTAGAGGGCCTTGATGGTGTTGATAAGATGAGTAAGAGCCTGGGTAACTATGTAGGCATAGATGAAGAGGCTGACCAGATTTTTGGCAAGATAATGTCAATAGATGATAGATTGATGATACGCTATTATGAACTATTGACGGACCTCAGCACTACTGAGATTGAAGGTCTTATCGCTGATATTAAGAATGAAAAGATAAATCCGAAAGATTCAAAGAAAGATCTCGCATTTATGCTTGTAGAGCGTTTCTGGAGTCATGATTATGCCCTTAAAGCACGAGAGAAGTTTGAGAGAGTCCATGAAAATAGGGGGATCCCAAAGGATATTCCTCAATTCACACCAGAGCAGGGTGTAAATGATGTCTGGCTGGTCCGTTTTCTTGCGGACAGGAAACTTGTCAGTTCAAGCAGCGAAGCAAGAAGGCTCATAAAGCAGGGAGCAGTCTCTGTAAACGGCGAAAAGATAGAGGATGAAGGCTTTATGTTGGATATGAAAAATCAATCCATAATCAAGGTTGGAAAGAGAAGATTTCTCAAAGTAGTGCCTGTATGATCAATGAATACACATTATCTTTTAACTCTTTTTTCAAATCTATTTATTTCCATATACATCGAATGTTTTAAGAATATTCAGCCATTCCCTGATAAGCGCACCGGATGTCCCTCTCTCATTACTGAATTTCTTATTTTGTGATAAGAATGAAACAAGATCGAGCAGGATATGTCCTGCTTCAATTACTAAGGGGTCTTCATCTGCTGCTCCCTCTTCCTGCTTTTTTGTCTCCTCAGCCTCAAGGTCAGCAAATTTTTCCATGGGTTTTAAATTTTTGGCTGCACGGTACTTATTCTCAAGGGCAAGCCGCCATGTTTCAGCGTCTGATTTTTCTTTTCTGCGAATAGATTCATTTAAAGAAATCTCGGTTTTCCCTCGTATTTTTTCCAAATGCTTAATTTTTTCTCTCAGATAAAGATAATCAGGGTTTGAATGCATTCGGCTTTCATGCCGCTCGCGTAAAGCTGGAATTATATTCATAAAATTATGATACGTGATATAGGAACTAGAATCGATCGTATCCCATGGTAGAGCCCCGGGTAAAGCGCTTTCACCAATCTTTTCCTTGTCATACTGGCTTGGATAGTAAATATCGGGGATGATACCCTTATGTTGCGTGCTTTCTCCTGAAATACGATAATACTTCGCCATTGTTATCTTTAACTGTCCATGATTAGGAAGGGGGAGCAATGACTGCACTGTGCCTTTGCCGAATGTTTGCTCTCCTATAATAATGCCGCGCCCATAGTCTTGCATTGCCCCGGCGAATATTTCAGATGCCGATGCGCTTGCTCGGTTCACCAGTATTGCCAGGGGACCGGTGTAGGCAATTTCTGGATCCGGATCATTGAGCGTCTCTATACTGCCCTGTGCATTGCGGATCTGAACAATGGGACCTTTTTTTATAAACAGGCCGGCTAACGCGACTACCTCCTGTAACAGACCACCCCCGTTATTTCTCATATCAACTATGACACATTCAACATTCTCGCTCACCAGTTCTTTCAGTAAGCGCTCAGCATCACGTGACATACTCTTATAATCCGGGTCGCCTGCCCTGAGTGCATCAAAATCCAAATAAATGGCGGGAATCTCAATTACACCGATATTCTTAACGCATCCCCCTCTTTGAATCTTGATAATCCTCTTCTGTGTTGCTTGCTCTTCCAACTTTACCTTGTTTCTGACAATTTCAACAATTTTTGTCTGATGAGGATCCCCTGCATCGGCAGGTATCACTTCAAGCCGGACAACTGAACCCTTTGGCCCGCGTATGAGCTGTACCACATCATCAAGACGCCATCCCACGACATCTACAATCTCTCCGTCACTGCCCTGGCCTACTCCAATGATGAGGTCAGACGGCTTAAGCAGCTTTCCCATATCTGATGGCCCGCCGGGAATCAAGCGCACTATTTTGGTATACTCATTTTCATTTTGCAGGAGCACACCGATCCCTTCAAGTGACAGACTCATATTGATATTAAAATTCTCATATGCACGAGGGGGCAAATATTGTGTATGAGGATCATAGACCTGTGCCAATGCATTCATATAAATTTCAAAGACATCTTCACTTTTGGTTTGATGAATTTGGTTAAGCGCATTGCGATATCGCGTGATAAGTAACTCACTTATTTCATCCGTTGGCTTCTCCGCCAGTTTAAGGCTCAAAACGCTCTCTTCCAGACGCTTACGCCATAGATCATCAAATTCAGCAGGGCATGCAGGCCATGGTGATTTCTTTCTATTGATCTTCAATGTTTCGTCATCATCTAACTTTATTCCTTGAAGGCCTTGTTGAAGATGGTTTATTAAAAAAATATACCGTCCAATGCGTCGTTTCTGGTAACGATTGTACATGGTAAACGCAGGATCAAGTGTGCCTAATTTGAGCATGTCATCAAATTGAAAGCGGTATGCTTCAAAATCACTCACATCCTGAGCGCACAAATAGCTTCGTGCCGGGTCGAGCAACTCACAATATTGGTCAAATAACCTGCGTGACAACTGATCATCTACTGTCAATTTCCGATAATGGTGAGCCTGAAGTTCCCGAAGAATTTCTTGAGCAGTTTTTGGATGCTCCTTATTCGGCGCAAGCGCGTTGTAATAATCATCAACAGAGAGCGAAGAAGCAGACCATCCTGCGTGTGAAACAGGGAAAATAAAAACCAGCCCGCTCAGTATAATAATGGAGAGTATTTTTTTCATCATTGATTTATAATATTTTATATATTGAACCATGCGCTGTCAAATCAGTTGGAACATCAGTATTTTATTATGAAAATGAGAAATATTTTAATATTCATATTTTAATTTTATTTATTATCAATATGTGTTATAATTTAGGTTTTAGGTATATAATATGAAAAAATATATCTATTTGTTGCCAAAAATTTTGCTCGTTAATTTTTTAGCCTTGTTTATTGTATACAGCTCATACGCTAATGGGGCTCAGGTAACTTTAGCCTGGGATCAGAACAGTGAGCTTGATCTTGCCGGTTATAAACTCTATTACAAGACTAATTCTGTAGATGCATCATATGATATGTCATCGGATATACCTCTTGAAATGTTGTCTGATCAAAATTATCCGGCATATACCCTTTCTGACTTAGATGATAATCAAGACTATTATTTTGTTGCTACTGCGTATGATGTGGCAGGCAATGAAAGCGCTTATTCTAATGAAGTGTACCTAAAGTGTATCAGCACGATTGAAGACTCAGCCGTCAGTATTATCCTCCCCGAGGATGACCAAAGTGGAGATATGGTCTTCTCGATAATCTCGCTCCCTTCTTATGGCGTTTTAAACGGCATACCACCTCATCTTATGTATGTTCCTGAACCTAACTGGCATGGAACTGATTACTTTACATTTAAAACGAGCGATGAGAGCTGGGCGGATATCAAAACTGTCATGATTACGGTATATTCAGTGAACGATTTACCATTAGCATATTATCAGGCACTGAACACCAATGAAGAGGAAGCGATTGAAATTATTCTAAGATCTAGCGATATAGAGGGCAGTCCATTAACGTATGAGATAGTCACCTATCCTTCGCATGGAACATTGAATGGGACGCAACCTCTTGTTACCTATATCCCGGAAAAAGACTACAACGGGATAGACATTTTTTGGTTCAAAACAAATGATGGCATTCTTGATTCTCTTGCGAGCCCGATCGCGATTAAAGTAGAAGCGGTGAATGATATGCCGATAGCTGAGGATCAGTCCGTAACTACTGATCAAGATATGGCCACAACAATTATACTCACCGCGACTGATATAGATAGTAATGAATTAACCTTTGCGCTGGTGAGTCTCCCTACCCATGGCACTTTGTCAGGCATATTGCCAGAGCTTATCTATACTCCGGAAGCTCACTATACTGGCACGGATAGTATTCAATTTAAAGCATCCGATGGAATTCTGGATTCCAACAGAGCTACAATATCAATCACTATAAATCCGGTAAACAGAGAATCTACTATTGATACTGTTGTTGAATATGGGGAATCGGAGTATGAAAAATTAGAGAAGGAGTATGATCAAACCGTCAAGGAGAATTGTCTTATCTTAATAATTGATTAATAAGTTGTCTTTAATACTATTGATAAAACAACCCATGTCTTTGTCATCATCACTGAGCTTTATAGTGATTACTGATCTTTCCGTAAACCATAAAGAGGTGTGCCGTGCCCTGATTCTCGCCATCAGTATCTCATTATACGAGATGATTACCTCTATATTTTCACCTGGCCCTGGCCGGAAAAGCTTTTCATCCATAACCCCTGTTTTGTAATATATGGCATACTTACCTAGTATAACTTCCCATTCATCCTCAATTTCGATAAAATCCTCATCAGGGTGGTAGGCAACCTTGTTTTTAATCTCAATAAGGGCTTCCTCAGATGAATATCCCTGTCCCTTTAAACGTTCATAAAGATGTTGCAAGTCTTTATGTAAAGGAATATCATAAGTGATAGGGGGCGCTGAAAGGTCTCTGTGACCTGTGCTGGGATCAGGTGGATTATATTCTACCGCGTTTCCATAACTATCAATAAAAAAAATGCTCGTTACAAGGCTATTGGGATCTTCTTCCCGTGGGGTAATATCGAGTTTAAAGGTCAACGGCGCATCAGTATTGTTAAATTCCAGAGGGCCTTCATCCATCCTTCGCAAGTAGTAAGGATCCATGGTACTAAGATTGATTTTGCATTCCACTGTATATCCCTCTTCTAAATCACTGATACGCCAAGGCCCACTAACCGTAATATCCCGATGGGGAATTCTATCACTATAAAAGCTCGTCTGCGTTTCGGCAATAAGCGGATGAATAGGGTGCGTTTTTTTTACTCTGAATTGATAAAAAGATGGACTGACGATGGGGTTATAATCACTGTCAAGCAGGCGAAGAGAAAAAGCGATCCCCCACTCTCCATCCTGGGCAAAGTCCGTCATATGATAATCTACTCCTATACTTTCATCGACAACAGCGGGGAGGGAGAAGTTCAATTCTTTTTTTAAGTCAGCCCCTGTGTGAAGATAAAAGATTTCACCATTGGGATCGTTCCAGCAAGCTGAACAGAGCGTGTCAGGTATACCATTCTGGTCTGAATCATCATATTCATTGTAGAATCCAAGTTCCACAGTTAATCCAGTGGGCCAATCACTTTGAATATCATCAGGATTCAGATTCATAAGATCAACCTCAAAATAATTTGGAAGGTAATGATTTTTCCTGTTGATGACTACTTGAGGAATCCACGCATCAAGGTCCATGATAAAATCCTGATCGTTATTAGTTTCATCAACCACAATATCACGAATAAAGGTTTTCCGGTATCCCCTGGCCGATCCTATGAGCGTATAAGTGCCATAATCAAGCACATATAAATCCACTATAGCTTGTCCATCAATAACGTCAGCCCCAAGGACCTGCTGAACCGGATACCCTTTTATATCGTAGCCCTCTAATTTCATCTCAACGTGTCTTGCCGGTGAGTTGACGGTAACACCCAGTTTATAATATGTTCTCTCTGCAATAGCCACTGATTCGAATCCACCAATAACCAATGTTTCACGTTCGTTATCATAGTATGAATTCCAGTAATGAACCGTATTATAGAAAAATGATTTATTGCCTGGAAGAAATTCAGTCGATCGAATCACATAATAGCCAATATCCTCATATTGTATACCATAGGCAGTAAGGATATTAGCATTGGGGCCACTCCACCCCCACTGGGCCCCCAGCCATGGTTCACTAAGATCACTTTCCTGAATTTTACCCTCGGATAATGCATCCTCAATTTCTTCAATGCTATAAAGGGGATGAAAAATTCCCCCTTCCATATATCCAATATTGGGAGGATTCCGGGATTCAAAATCACTCGCATAGGTAGAAAAGAATCCCATTTCTCCTTGCGGGCCCGCATAAAGATAAAAACCCATTCGACCCGCTGGTGCCGTGTTTTTCCATCCTGGGAAACAATCGTCTTTATCCGTTTGTGCAAATCCTTCTTCAACCACTGTAGCATCCAAGATGAGAGGTAGTTGAGACTTATACCAAATACCCCACCACCAGATATCCCTGTTTGCCAAATTCGTAAGGATATAAGTGTAGATATATATCTGGCTTTCACGATCAAAGGTGATATCTTCAATCACATATGGCTGCGAATATGAATTTTTTAAGAAACCATGTTGATACATGATAAATATGCTTACAAATACCATACACGCATATAACGGAAAATCATGAATAAGTTTTATCATAATAAAATATTATAATTAATATTGATACCACAATACCCTTATTATAATAAAACTATATTATACAATAACAATATTATAAATTTCAAATACTAAAATAGTAAGTCGGCAATTAATTAATAGAAATTGCCCGTTTTTCAAGCAGCTCTGTTGTGTACTCAAGATAATATATGATAGTATGATTAATAGAAATTTCATCCTAAAGATAATAGAGAGAGAGTGGCGATCACTGTATGAATTCAAGGGAGAAAACAGCCTTATTATCCACGGCGCTCAATCTGTGCCTCACCTGCGCTAAATTCATTCTTTATTATTTTACAGGAAGCATAGCCATTTTGGCTGAAGCGTGGCATAGTTTCAGTGATATTGGGACCTCGATCCTCGCATACATAGCCATCCGCTCAACAGCCAATAATGAAAAAAATCCTTCCCTTCTCACGATCGAGCACCTTACTCCCCTGTTTATTGGCATTTTATTGTTTATTGTTTCCCTCTCATTATTATATAAAGTATTGAGCGCACCACGGGCCCTTCTGCAAGGAACTGGTGTAGCAGGTATTTTTTTTCTTGTATTTGCACTAAGTTCATACTTTATCTATAAATTCGAAACATCTGTGGGAACAGAAGAACACTCGGTAGTTCTTATCTCAGACGGACTCCATTCCAAGGCCGATATGGCAGCAGCTTTGCTCATCGGCATTTCCCTCATACTCTACCGCTTTAAAATAAATCTCGACAAACAACTTGCTTTCCTTATTGCGCTCTTTATTTTTTCTATTGCTATAGAAAGCATTATTCATTTTTTGGATCCACGCCTTCGCAAAGATCCTCGTATGATGAGCGATTACTATGCGTATAGAGTGACCACATCGCTGTTTAGTGTTCAATACATAGGAAAGATTATTCATAGTGGCCTGGAATTTTTTCGCAGCATCATGAGTCGTTCCCCTCGCATTTATCACATGGTAAGAAAATATTATTGGGTAATTATTCTTTTGCCTCTCCTCCTATGGTATGCCAGCACCAGTATCAAGATTATAGAACCCCGGGAAGAGGGATTTCTGCTCATGTTTGACAGGGCAGTGATGAAACACGATCCTCTGCAGCCGGGCCTCCATTTTAAACTTCCCTGGCCCATAGCTAAAGTGGTGAAAGTCAATACAAAAGAAATTCGTCAAATGCACATTGGGAATATATCAAATCCCCAATCCTTTGCCCTGTTATGGACGAGCGAACATGGCAGCGGAGATCCATTCCTGTCGGGAGATAATAACTACTTTCATCCCTATATGATACTTCACTATCGCATAAAAAATACCTACAATTTTGCATGTATGCATAATGATCCGGAAAAAACATTGGACTGTATTACTCATCGCGTACTAAGCTTGCTCTTTGCCCGTACTAGCTTTTATGATATTGCGACCACCCTGAGAAGTCGATTGATGCATGAGATACACGCTCAAGTGCAAGGAGAACTGGATAGGCTGAACGTGGGAATAGAGCTGCTCAGTGTGAATATAAAAGATACCCATCCTCCTTTATTCGTCGCAGATTCATTTGAAAAGGTGATTGCGTCTGTTCAAGAAAAACAACGAATCATCAATACTGCTTATGCTTATAGAAATCAACAATTGCCGGAGGCATATGGAAAAGCAGCCCGCAAGGTTGCACAGGCTAAGGCATCGAATGAAGAAAAAATATGCCATACGGATGGTGATATCTCCCGATTACAGTTAAAACTTGAAAGTTGGGGGAAATATCCGAACGTGAGCCGGATTACTTCTTACTTGAGTGAAATGAAAAAGGGAATGCGCTCGAAAGATCTTATTATTATTGATCCAAAAGCCGGTGAACCTCAAATGTGGATTGGATTCCCTGAAAACCTCGATTATTCAGCTTTAAAGAAAGAAGGACAAAAAAAATGAAAAGAATAAAGAAAACAATGTGTTGTGTGCTCGTATTCCTTCTCTTAGGCATTAGTGCGTCCCTCATCACTTTTACAGTAGCGGAAAAGGAATGTGTCATTGTTACCCGTTTTGGCAAGGCAGTCCGCATTATTAAGGAGCCGGGGCTCCGGACCAAATTACCGGGATTCCTTGAAACTGTGAATCGTATTAACCTGCGTACGTATATCTTTGTCACACAGCCCATTCAATTGCTTTTAGGCGATAAGAATCCTATTATTCTCACCTGCTATATATGTTGGCGAGTATATGATCCCTCACTTTTTTTTCAATCGATAACTATGGTAAGCAGTGCCGAGCAAAAATTAAATGATATGATCAATTCCCAGGTCGGAAATGTTTTGGGGGACTATCATTTAGATAATATTATTAATACTGATCCTCTCAAGGTCAAGCTTGCAGAGATTGAAACACGTATACTCGATAATGCGAATGAGAATGTTCAAACAAAATACGGCTTAGAGATACTTCAGGTGGGGATCCGCAGAATAAATTATCCCTCGATTGTCGCGCAGGCGGTTTTTGACAGAATGCAATCAGAGCGGGAGAAAGAAGCAAAAAAATATCGAGCTGAAGGGACCGAGGAAGCAGCGAAGATTGAAGCGCAGGCGGACAAAGAAGTTTCGGAAATCTTGGCAAAAGCATACAGGGACGCTGAGATCATAAAAGGTGAAGGAGATCGGGAGGCCCTTCGTATATATGGTGAGGCGTATGGCAAAAATCCTGAGTTTTTCGAATTCTTAAAATCACTTGAGCTGTATCAAGAGATACTGAAAGAGAACAGCACGCTCGTTTTTTCTACGGACACTGATCTCTTTCGGTACCTGACCACACCAGCACAACAGGGAAAATAATACATATGGGTGAGAAGACAATAAAAAAAGCTCTCTATGGTGCGGCCCGCAGTACAAGCATCGTATTTTTTACTGTTGCGCTTCTTCTTGTGCTTATTGATATCATGTCTGGCATCTATCTCATATCCCCCAATGAATTGGGGGTAATACAACGGCTTGGGAAAATACAGGATACCTATACAGGGCCAGGTATACATTATTGTTTTCCCTGGCCGATAGATAAAATATATAAAGTGCCTGTAAAAAAAGTCCATCGGATTATTTTTGATGATTTTTCAAAAAATAGCTACAGTGCAAAAAGCTTTCGCGATATTATCGGTCTTGAGTCGTACTGTCTTACAGGGGATAATAATATAGTGAACCTGAGCTGTGTCCTTCAATATACAATAGGAGACCCAAAAGATTATTTGGTTACTGCGTATGATAATGAACAGATACTCGTAAAACTATTAAGCAGCACTATTATTCATACCCTTGCCTCCATGCAGGTTGATGAAATCCTTACTTTTGGAAAAAGAACCATAGAAACCAGCATTAAACAGAATCTCCAAAATCGTTTGGATTTTATGAAGGTCGGATTAACCATTACCTTTGTGGAATTGCGTGAAGTATCTCCTCCTTCTTCAGTGCAAGATTACTTTGACGATGTTATCAATGCACAAATGGACAAGAGAAAATATATAACTACTGCGGAAAGCTACCGTACGGAGCAGATACTAAAAGCAAAGGCCTCTGCCACTCATTTATTTGAGAAAGCACAGGCTTATAAGAGTAATGTCGTCACAGAAGCGAGCGGAGAGGCTAAAAGATTTTTAGAACAACTGAAACAAGCGCGCAATGATAAAGACACTGCAAAACGGCAATTATATCAACAATATATGAAAAAAATTTGGTCCACTGTTAAAAGAAAATATATTGTTCCCCCCGGTACAGCCGATTCCCTCAGATTAGGAAATCCTTAATTATCACACGCGTGAGAACGAGATGAGGAGAAAAGGCACTAAAGAGACTCTATATTGATACCCCGATCTAAATAAAAATTTCTGCAGAAAAATAGATTGACTATTATTACCATACTTGATACCATAAATAAAATATAAGGAGGATGTAGCAAATACAGATCATGATCTATTCCCACCAAAAATTATATACAGCTCTCTCATGATCACTATATTAATTCTTTTTGGAAAAAAGGCTACAGTAATTCCTGAAAATCGTGATAATGTTCTCGGGGAAAGAGTCAGAATGTCTGCTTTGCTTCTTACTCTCACGAACTATTATCAGTATAAGAGTAATATTCAATAAAAGGAGTATTAAGAATGCAAAGCAATAAGCTGTATGTAGGAAATTTAAATTACACTGTAACGAACCAGCAATTGGAAGAATTATTTGCCACCTATGGAGAGATTAGGCACGTAAAAATAATTGAGGGCAAAGGTTTTGGTTTTGTCGAAATGGCTGATGCAGATGCGGCTGAAAATGCCAAAAACGCGTTAAATAATATCAAATTCGAGGGGAGAATAATTAAGGTTGATAAAGCCCGTCCCCAGGCAAACAGACAAAAGCGACGTGTAAGCAGATATTAAATTTTAGGGAAGCTCCCCCTCAAATCGACAAGGCTCAGAGCCAATTGGGATGAAGCTTCGGGATCTGGTTACTTGCAGGTCTTGCTCCCTTTACTCGACAAAAAAATAGGTACGCAACTTTTGAAATCTTTTGGGGCCGATTCCCTTGATCTTAAGCACATCATCAATGGCTCTATATGGACGTCCCGCAATGATCCGCTCTGCAAGAACAGGACCGATCCCGTTGATTGACATAAGTTCCTTTTTGCTGGCGGTATTGAGGTCATACAAACGGTGTCGAGGTCTGCTTGTTTCCGGGTCATTGTTTTTAAAACGGAAAGGTTCAGTAAAAAAATACGCATAAATCGGCAGGTGATCCGAGTAGCCTTTGCCCAGATGCCTGCCTCTTTTGGCAATTTGCCAACGATAGATGCTCTTTCCCTTGAATAGGTAATCCGGATGGAACGTATTAAACGAATTATCGCTGTAAGAAATTCCTTTATTATCATAAAGTCCTTTGGAGATTATAATATTGTCAGGGCTTTCCTTCTCTTCTAAAAATTTATAAGACCAGCGGTTGGTTTCAGCGACTTCAAGCCATAGATTGTAAAGGTACTCATTTGAGGTGTACGTTATCATTATATATTCAGTGACCATGTGTGAGTCTTTGATAGTCCTTAATATATGATTTATACCTGTAATACCACCGGTATTATTTAATTTGCCGGAATCTTGAATTGTGATGTACTCATTGTAGTTAGAATTAAAATCGCCTATCAGTATAAAGTCAATATCCTCTTTTAGTGTGTCGATTTCTTTTTTGAGTGTTTTTGCGTATGCTATTCTCATACTTTCAGGACCTCTTTTCGATTTCCAGTGATTGATATACAGGATGAGGCACTTCCCATCGATATCAAGAGTTACTTTGAGAATATTTCTCGCTTCATTATTATCAACCTTTATTTCTTCTTTTTTCAGAATTTTAAACTTGGACAGAACAGCGCACTTTACCGGTGTGGGCTTGGAATCTGCAATTTCAAGGTAGGGGTAATCTACACCGAAGTCCTTAAGCCTATTACGTAAGGTAACAAGGGCTTTTTGCGACTCGACTTCCTGTAAAGCAATAACGTCACATTCAAGGTCCTTTATCACTTTGGCAATATTGGTGTATTTAATATGCGCACTGTCTTTAGTCCAGCCATAGACGGTATTCGGAATATACTCTGGGTATTCCGTCCCATCCCTGATAAGATCAAATAGGTTTTCAACGTTATAACTTGCGATTTTAAAAGTTTTTGCTTCTATTGATGTAATGCAGCATGATAAAACAAAAAAAATTAATATGGTTATCGTTCTTCTATAATTGATTTCTGCGCCGCTAATCTGTGATTGCAAAGATGTGTTATTGAGCATTGCTCATTATTTTCCCTTCTCTTTTTTATCTTTTATTATTATAATATTTTGACAAAATAATGTAAAACAAATATACTAATCCAGCAACAATTATCATTATGGTGAACTCTCAGAATTACAAAGAATTCTTGGCCAACAAAGCGATTGGCAAAAATGAGAATTATTGGCTGATCAGAGAGAAGGTGTGGGGCAGTTTCACACGTTGTTATGACCTAACATTAAATTTGGTAGCCAAAATGCAGGATATCAATCAAAAAGAAAAAAATACCTATCCTAAGGCCTATCCAGGTGTATCCCTCGGATCGGCAGCCGTCTTTTTATTCTTGATGATGGCTTTCATAGTATGGCACGCAGCATATCTTCCTGCTGCTGAGATCACCCATACAATGAGCTTTTCACGGGATGATTTGTCCTTTGCAAAGATCCGGGATTTCGATCTCATTTCCCTCCCAGAGTGCGACTTTATGAGTGCCGTGGGCGATCCCATGCTCCCTGTGATAAATACGTATATGGTGCTTCCTCCGGGCACAAAGGTGAAAGAGGTGAGAGTGCACGCCGTGGGCACGGAGGAACTGGATGGTTATTTTACTCTATACCCCGCTCAGGAGCCGGTTCCTTCAAACAAAAAAAGGAAGGAGTTTGGGTATATCAGAGACGTCGCCTTTAAGAAACCGAATCCATACACCTATGCCATCTCAACACTCTATCCCGAAAATATTATAGAATTTACCGGCGAGGGTTTTCTAAACGACTACGGGATAGCATCTTTGCAGATATTTCCTGTACGCTATAGACCGGCGAAAAAAAAGATCACTTTCTACAACCGGATATCATTTACCATAACTTACTCCGGCGCAATTACCGCACGGATGCCTGCGGGGATGAGAGATCAGCGTGTCCAGCAGCGATTGGGCAGAATAGTAAAAGGGCTTGTCGCAAATCCGGAAGACGTTGAGAAATGGGCGTTGCAGCCAAGGAGAATTACCCGTATAAAAGATCTCATGGCCGAAGGCGTGGTAAATTATGTTATTATTACCCGGGAGGATCTAGTCGCTGCATTTGAGCCTCTTGCGAATTGGAAAACAAAGAAAGGTATCCCGGCGGATATAAAGACTATTTCCCAGATTTCCTCTCAATATCCCGGAAGTGATACACAGGAGAAGATCAGGAATTTTATCAAGGATTATTATACGAATAGGGGGACCATATGGGTATTACTGGGAGGTGACACTCAGGTTGTTCCTCACAGGACAGCATTTGCCATGCAATCGGGAGGTGGAGTTGCAGGAGAGGATGATATCCCGACAGATCTCTACTATTCCGATCTTAACGGCACCTGGAATGAAGATGGTGATTCCATATATGGCGAGGTTGAAGATAATATTGATCTTTATCCGGAAGTGTTTGTGGGCAGGGCTCCTGTCAAGAATGCCGATGAGGTAAAAACCTTCGTGGACAAGATCTTGACATATGAGAGGAAGCCTCCCGAGGATTATCTCGCGGACATACTGATGCTGGCCGAGAAAATGGACGTTTTCACTGATAGTGGCGAGGCAAAAGATATAATAATTCGGGATTTTATACCCTCGTCCCTCCAAGTGACCATGCTTTATGAAAGAGAGGGTACCTTGAACAGAACCTTTGCCATGGATCATCTTAACAAGGGCTATCACCTTGTGAACCATTTTGCGCACAGCTGGTATTCCTCTATGGGAGTGGGACCGGATGTCCTTTCCATACCTGATATTGATGCGCTGAGCAATAGCCCGAAATATTCCATAATGTACTCAATAAGCTGCTGGCCTAATGCAATAGACTATGATTGCATAGCAGAACACTTTGTCTTAAATCCCAATGGCGGTGGGGTGAGCTTTGTGGGAAACACCAGATATGGCTGGTACTATCAAGGCACGCCGGGATTAGGCAAGTCGGATAAATACGATCAGGAGTTCTTTAAAGCGCTCTATCTGGATGGGGTATATAATATAGGTGAGACTTTAGCGCAATCGAAATTGGCATATATATCCTCCTCGCAAAATGCCAATGAGTATCGATGGGTGCAATATTCCCTAAACCTGCTGGGTGATCCTGAGATGCCCATATGGACAGTCATTCCTCGGCATCTCAATGTTAAAGTCAGTTGGAACACATCGACCGAGCTCAAAATTGTCGTAGATTCAGATGAAGGCCCGCTCCGGGATGCATGTGTCTGTGTGCAGAAGACTGACAAGATGTATATTATTGATTATACTGATTCCGGTGGAAAGACCCTATTCACTCTTCCCGGACCTCATACCGAGGGAGTAATTGCTATTACTGTCACAAAACACAATTTCACGCCTTATGAAAGTCAACTCTATCCGCTTGGGTCTATTCCTGGTCCTCCGGTGATCTCTTCCAGCACACATCCTGATCAAAGCATAGCATATACTGACCAGAATCCATCCTTTAGCTGGACCATGTCACAATCAATTCCTAAAATCTTTGGGTATAGTTATACACTGGATCACCAGACATTAACGGTTCCCGATGAAATTGTCGATACCACGCACACGTCCACAACATATACCACAGCGTTAGAATATGGCGAATGGTTCTTTCATGTCCGGGCCAAAAGTGAAATGGGTGCATGGGGCAGTGCGAGCCATTACAAAGTTACCATAGAGAAAAAAGAAGAGCCGAAGCAAGAGAAAAAGAAGAGACCCTGGTGGCAACCGAGCTGCTTGTTCTGAGGGATATTAATATAGAATAAGCCTTCATTCTTTATACTATTAATTTTTTAAATAACCATAGCCGGTGGAGGCTCCGGAGTGGGCATAACACAAGTGGGTGAAGGGCTTGTTGATATCGGCAATTCCGGGCACAAACCAACTGATGAAGAAATTAACAAATATAACCCTGAATTGTGACGCACTATTTCGATCAAATAATGAGAATTGCAGACACTTTTATGGAATTGTCTCACAGAATCCTTGTGCCAAAATCCTTTGATTAAAAGAGAACTTACTTTATCAAACGGGTGTGCATTTTACGGATGCTTAAGGGGACGAAGAGGAAGCAGAAGGTGATGAGATAGAGCACATTAAAAATGAGTTGGAATGTCAAAACTCCTGTGCTTAAAGCGCGGCAGGCCTGGACAAGATGGGTGAGGGGGAGCGCCCAGGATACCTTTTGCGCCCATGATGGAAGGCTGGTAAGGGGGAAAAAGGTCTCGCTAAAGAGGAACATAGGGGTGATCAAGAGAAATATGGGGAGATTGAAGGTCTCGATTGTAGGGGTAATGCCGGTAAAGAACATACCGAGGGCCCCGAATGCAATACCTCCTAAGAGAGCGAGGGGGATGAGGAGCACTCCCCATAGAATGTGGATAAGCCCGAAGAAGCTCAAAATGATAGACATAATGATGGTGGCGATCACTGATTTGGTTGCTCCCCATACTATTTCCCCCGTAATGATATCCTCCAGGGAGAGGGGTGTGGCCATCATGGTATCGAATGTTTTCTGATAATACATCCTGACAAATGAGGCATAGGTGGTTTCATAAAAGGCATTGGTCATTATGGCAATGGCAATAAGGGCGGGGGCAATGAACGATACATAGGACAGCTCCATTCCCCGGTAGGAGAGTGTGCCGACTATGGCCCCCAAGCCGAGTCCGAAAGCGAGCACATAGAAGAGGGGCTCAAGGAGGGGGGGAAGAAAATTGATTTTCCAGGTTTTTTGATACACCTTGAGGTCTCGCTGCCATACTTTGATGAAACGTGGTGAGATATGAAATACGCTGCCTCTTGTCATTCCCGCAACTGTCTCCCTGTTAATTTTAAGAATACGTCCTCCAGAGTTGCCATACGCTGAGACCAGGTTTCATTCTCGTGCCTTGTGCTGAAAGCGTGAAAGAGCCCTTTATGGCTGTGATCATGAATTATCAGTCTATGGCCTAAATTCTCATAGGGTACTTCATGTTCTTTTAGAAATTGAAGGATCTGTGGCGATGGGTTTCCTATTTCGAGCACATTGTGCCCCACGTGTTCTTGAATAAGATGAGTTGGCCTGCCTTCCACCAGTATCTTCCCATGGTCAATAATAATAAGACGGTCACACAGACGGGAGGCTTCATCCATATAATGGGTAGTAAGGAGGATGGTCATACCCTGGGATTTGAGTCTTTCGAGCCTTTCCCATATCTGATGCCGTGCTTGAGGATCAAGACCCGTTGTGGGCTCATCAAGGATTAATAACTCAGGCTCATTGATAAGGGCCCTCGCGAGCACCAACCGGCGCATAATTCCTCCGGAAAGCTCTCCTACTTTTGCCTTGGCTCTATGCTCAAGGGCGTTAAAATGCAGCAGTTTCACAGCCCTTTGACGAGCTATCCCTTTCGGAATATTAAAGTAACTCGCAAATACCTCGAGATTTTCTTTTACGGTAAGATCAGGATCAAGACTATTTTCCTGTTGACATACACCGAGCCGGGCTTTAATAAGAGCGGCATGGTGGCGAATATCTTTACCAAAAATGAACAACCGCCCTGCTGTCATGGGAGAGAAGCCATAGATCATCCGGATAATAGAGGTTTTCCCCGCACCATTGGGCCCGAGTATGCCGAAACATTCACCCCTCCTGACCTGAAAAGAAATACCATCAACTGCTACCAGAGTAGAAAATTCCTTGCGCAGATCCTCTGCCCTTATGATATTATCCATACTATGAGTAATCTCGTATTACATCAAGCACTTCTACCCGAAGGTTTTTTTATCCCATCCCCAGTTGTGAGCAGAGATATCGGTAAAGTTCAGATAAACCCTTGCCGGGGCAATGCCCAGACGCTCTTCTAAAAGTGTACAGACATCCTGGCTAATACGGCGGTTTGTTTCGCTACTCAGGCCACCGATGCTTCGAATATCAGCAAAGGCTGCCCCACCCATCTGTCCCGACATCATCATCGCTGAGGTCTCGATCGAGACCATCATATATTGTTGAGGTTTTCCGAGAGCCTGCGCAATAGTTGTGGAGAGGGAGGTGAGGAGGGCATTTTTTTCATCCTCGCTCAATGGAACGGACACGTTAAGATTAATGAAGGGCATGGTATAGTCTCCTTTCACTCAAGATGAGCAATTCACATGCAGAATTGCCTGTTTATAATAAATTCCCTTGCACATTGCTGCTGTGTGTATTATAGTAAATGCTGCGGTGTATGTCTATTACAATTTTATCAACCTGTGCATTTATGCATATGTGCATATTTGATTTGTTCATATAGTGAGTATATACTTTTTTAAAAAACTAATAATATAATAATATAAGGAGGGAGGTTATGTCAGTACAATGTGTCATCATACTTATATGTTTTCTGCTCCCACTTATGGGTAGTACGAAGGTACGAGGGGAAGAGACAGAGGAAACAAACAACTGGAAGACACATATGGAGTTTTCTTATGTGAATATAGACGGTACTACTCGATCGCAGTCCCTGTTAGGGAAATTTGATGTGAGAAAAGAAGAGGGAGCGAACAGATATTTTGCAAAGGGCAACGTCCAGTATGGCAAGGATGTCCAGTATGGCAAGGATAATGATAATGATAATGAAAGCAAAACATATGAAGAGACGGTAAATAAATGGTCATTGGAAGGCAGGTATGAGAAGACTGTGACTGAGAGGTCGTTTGGGTTTTTATCAGTGAACTATAGTGATGATAAATTCTCGGGCTATGATTACAGGGCCTCGGTTGGTCCTGGTTTTGGTTATGACTTTGTAAAAATGAAAAGGCATCATTTAAAAGGCCTTTTATCTGCTCTTTATGCATATGACCGTTTTTCAGAATTAGAGGATAGTGAAGAATACGATTCATATGGCTCCGGGAAGGTGGCTGTTGATTATGTGTGGCGCGCCTCAAAAAACATAACCTTGAAAGAAATGGCCGATTATTCGCGCTCATTCGAGCTGAGTGATAAATATTTTATCAATTCTGAGATCGCCCTTGAAATGAAAGTAAATACTTTTATGTCCTTGGGATTAAGCTATATTGTGGCCTATCAGAATGATATACCGTCTGATACCGTCTCTTCTCAAGACATAGAGCATACGGACAAGACTCTCTTAACATCAATTATTATTGATTTATAATTAAATATTATTGATTTACAATTAAAAAAAAGAGAAATAAAGAAAGGTCTTGCGATCATGCATAATATAATGGTGACCAATATTTGGAAAATAAGCATCTCATTAATCGTCCTTCCGATAGTTATTGCCCTGGGTATATTCGCATCCTCTCTTCTTTCTATTATTTTTGCACGATGGTTCAAAAGGACACTCTCTGATGTTGATGATCTCGCGATGAACTATATGAAAGGCCCTCTTCGTATTTTAATCCCCCTCATGCTGGTCATGATAATTATGCCCTCTCTTGCGTTTCCTGGGTCATTAATAATCTTGATAAGGCATATCTTAAGCCTTTGTTTTATAGGGTGTCTTTCCTGGGTCCTCATCAATGGGGTGGTTTTCTTAAAAGAGATGATATCGAGGAAATATAATGTATCGGTCAAGGATAATCTTGTAGCTCGAAGAGTCCATACACAACTGGAAGTAATAGAGCGTATTCTCATTGCCATCATTTTTATTATCGCCCTCTCGACCATGTTGATGACCTTCGAGAGAGTACGTCAGGTGGGCGTGAGTATTTTGGCCTCAGCGGGGATCGTTGGTGTCATTGCAGGCTTTGCAGCCCAGAAAAGCATTGCCACACTTTTTGCCGGTATCCAGATCGCGATTACCCAGCCTTTTCGTATTGATGATGTGGTGATTGTGGAAAATGAATGGGGACGGATCGAAGAAATTACCTTGACCTACGTGGTTGTGAGGATTTGGGATTTAAGGCGGCTTGTGCTGCCCATCACCTATTTTCTGGAAAAACCTTTTCAGAATTGGACCCGCACCTCTGCTGATATACTGGGCACTATCTATATTTATGCTGATTATACCCTGCCGGTACAGAAGATACGGGAGGAGTTGCAAAGGATCCTTAAAGATTCTGAGTGGTGGGATGGAAAGGTGTCCGGGGTCCAGGTGACGAATGCATCTGAACATACAATCGAAATTCGTGCGCTGATAAGCGCCGCAGATTCCTCAGCAGCGTGGAATCTTCGCTGTGATGTCAGGGAGAAGCTCTTAGAGTATATTCAGAAAAATTATCCTGATTCCCTGCCAAAGGTGAGGGCAACACTTAACGAGCAGAGGATTTCCCAATAATTAATGATCTGTTACTATGTGTATCTTCTCCATATCACCAAGCGTCCCATGAGCATAAAGAAGATAGTCGATGTTTTTTGGATTGTGGCCCAAAAGAGTGCTTCCCACTGCATCAATTGCCACCGGATCAAAACTTGCGAGGATCACATTGAGATTCTTCGGAATACCCGAAAGATGCATACCGGTCAACGCAACCGAAGCATCGACAACACACAAATCGGGCTTTTTGTAAAGGCATATATCAACGATTGATTTATCGATCGAGGGGAAATGAAGTTTTGATTTATTCCACGTGTCTGCATAAAAGGGTGCTGGTGCAAGGCCGAACATATTTTTCATCGCAATGGTAGTGTGGGTAAAACTGTGGTCCTTAAGGACCGGTAGTGAGATAATGAAGGCATTGAGGACAATTTCCGGAAGATAAAGCTCTTTAAGCTGGAAGGTGTCTCTCCGCACTAGGAGAGAAGCTTTTTCCCTATTGAAATCGATGAGTAAAAGGCCATATTGTTGAGCGAGCCGAACGTATCCATTCGCAGAATAACTCTCAATCGTCTCTCCGCTTCCGCACCCTTCGCCGATTGCAATGGTGGCTTTTGAATGGTTCCTGCAATATTTATATACTGCTTCAACAGCTCCCACAGGTGTGGTGACCGGGGGCTTATTCGCATTAGTAAGATTAGGTTTGATAATAATAAGGCCATCATCGGGAAGTCGTTTATGAGCGCCGATCACATTGAGTGCTTTGAAAATGCTCTGCTCATAATTTGAAAATGTAATCTTAGCTACCTTGCTCATTTACACTATCATACCACAGAAGAGCGGAAAATTTAAAGGAAAAATTTCTTGTGGTATAATGAATACGCTACGGCCTGCAAGGGTGAAACTTGATATCATGTGTGAGCATTTTACCTTATGAAGAAGGCGACAGTTACACTCAGGTTCTATGAAGAATTAAATGATCATCTCCCCACTCAAAGACGCAAGCGAGATTTTCATTTAATTGTTAAGGATTCTCCCACGGTAGAACAAATTATAGAGTCGGTGGGAGTTCCCGCACGGGAGGTGGATTTGATCCTCGTGAACGGCACGTCGGTTTCCTTTTCCCATATCGCGCAGGATGGAGACAGGATTTCTGTATACCCGGTGTTTGAGAGCTTTGATATTTCAAAGGTCACGAAGCTCAGGGAAAGGCCGCTTCGAAGACCCACATTTATAGTAGATATAGGCTTGGAAAAACTAGGGGAATATTTACAAAAATATAAATTTAACACATCCTACGGCAAAAAGTATAGCGAGGAGGATATCATAAAGCTTTCTGTAAAAGAAAAAAGAACACTCCTTACCATGAGGAGAGATTTTCTGAAAATGAGCGGTGTCATGAGAGGGTATCTCGTAAAACATAGTGACCCTCGTAAACAGTTAAAGGAAGTGATAGAGCATTTTGACCTCTATGGCCTCACGCCTGAAGATTCAAAACAAGAATTGTTATCTCTATTCGGAGATTAGTTCGTCATTCTTTCACAGTTTCCAGGTAATTGGCTCCTCGTTTTGAAAGATTAACGCCCCCTTATACTTTTTAAGAGTGTGCCAGAATTAGAATTGCTGATACCGAACATTCAATAGCAATGAATGATAAAAGGAGGGATTTGAATGCAAGGCGGTGATGGATCGAGGTATATAAGAGTGGGGCATATATGCCGATAAGTGATTTATAACCTGTAGAAAAGTACATTTATTGAAGGAAATAATGGAGGATCAGATGGAGAGTATAAAAGCATTGATCATAACAAATGAATTTCCGCCGCATGTGTATGATGGAGCAGGCGTGCATCTTAATTACCTTATTCAAGAGCTGCGCAAATTGATTGATGTAAAGGTTCGATATTTCGGTTCCCAGAGTGAAAGTGTTAAGAACCTTGACGTACACGGGTCTGACAAGGACAAGGCATTATGTGCATCCTGTCCGAAGGAATTGGAACCTGCCTTTTCGTCGTGTTATCATCGTTCCGTCGGATTTTGCGCAACGAAGATTGATGCCGATCTTATTCACTGCCATACGTGGTATACTTATTTAGCCGGTATTTTAGCAAAATATCGTTACGGAATCCCCTTAGTTCTTACCATACACTCTCTGGAGCTGCTTTGCCCCTGGAAGCGGGAACAGGGTGACGGTAAGTATGATTTATCCTGCTGGCTGGAGAAGAAAGCGATTGAAATATCTGACAGGATAATAGTCTTCTCAAAAGCCGCCAAACAAGATGTTCTCAATAATTTTGATGTGGACATGAGAAAGGTAAGGGTGATTTATAATGGTATTGATACCAATGAATACTCGCATATTCACTCACAGGAGGTCCTTGACAAGTATGGTATTGATAAGGAGAAACCCTATGTCCTCTTTGTAGGGAGGATCACGCCGCCGAAAGGAATTCTTTATCTGATGCATGCTATTCTTTTCATTGATTGGCATATACAAGTTGTGTTATGTGCCGAGGCTCCTGAGACAAAAGGGCTTGAAGAAGAGATGAAGAGAATTATTGCACAAGAGCGGGAGCGCGGCAGGTCCGTCTTTTGGATTCAAGAGAGGGTGGATAAAAAATCCTTACTCGGCCTTTATTCACATGCTGCTGCTTTTTGCAATCCCTCCATATATGAGCCTTTTGGTATTACTAACCTTGAGGCAATGGCATGCGAAACACCGGTTGTCGCAAGCTGTATCGGGGGTATAAAAGAGGTGGTAGTCCCCAGTGAAACAGGGCTGCTTGTAGAATTTGAAACAAAGGGAAATGGATCTTTCGAACCTGCTAATCCCGACCAGTTTTCAAAGGATCTTGCCTTCATGATAAATCAGTGTGTCAAAAGGCCGCAAAAGTCTGCGGATATGGCAAAAAAAAGCCGCACACGCGCAGAAGAGATTTTTAACTGGAAGACTATTGCACAGAAAACAGTGAACCTTTATAAAATCTTATTAGGTAGAGATCTTTGATATCCATAATAACTTTTATGAAAATATTACTTAAGGATGTAAAATCACTAGATCATCAAAATATTTTCGATAAAATCCTCTATCCCTTGTTATGAGTCTATCAGCTAACATTTTGGCATGAGCACCGATCAAAAAATCACTTAAGATATGCTGACGATAAGAAATAGTTTTTTTACAATATTGACAGAAACATTTTTGATGTTTCCCACAAGAAGGGCAAAGAATAAGATGTTTTCTTCCCTCAATATAGATTTTCCACGCACGGCTTGCTTCAAAAAGTGATTCAGCATTTGATTGTATTAATTTTATCCCTGTATCTTGTAAAAACTTTCTGATGTCTGAAAACGATAAAAATTGAGCTGCCAATTCTGAAAAGACTATTTCGCAAATAATAAGTTCATCACTTGGACCAATATTGGTCAGACAGTTTAAAGAAGATGAAAGGTAATTGGAATTTGGTATTAAAATATCGAGAAATACATTAGTATCAACTGCTAAAATCATCTTCCGTACCACGCAACTCGTTTATGATATCATCAGAATCTTTTCCTTGAAGATGTGAAAGAAATCCTATATAGTTTTTAATATTCTTAATTGAGGATTTTTTATTCTTTATAAGGATAATCTTCTTACCATCTTGCTGAAAAGTTACTTCATCTCCAATTTCTATTTTTAACATTTTTCTAATATGAATAGGAATTGTAACTTGGCCTTTTTGAGTCACTTTAGGCATGATCTGAATACCTCCCGATTAGTCTTACTTAAAGTATTACTTATTACTACATTTTTGTCAAGCTTTTTTTGTATAACCAGAATATCTCTTTTTTGAGCCTTAAAAATCTAGCGAAGCTCCGTCGAAAATAAACCTATAACCTCGTCGGTTTGAGAGGGAGCTTCGTGCGAGTATGGAGGGTGGAGCCTGGACCTGTGAGTGCTTACTCATGCCTTAATGCGATGATGGGGTCGACCTTTGCAGCACGGGAGGCCGGGTATAATCCGAAGATAATACCGATCCCGACACTAATACACAGAGGGAGAATGATACTCCACATGGTAATAACCGTTGGCATGCCGGCCACCAGAGTTATAAGTAAAGGGATAAGGATGCCCAGTCCGATCCCGAGTATTCCGCCAACAGTGGAAAGCACGGTGGTCTCTATGAGAAACTGGGAAATAATCTGGCCCCTTTTCGCTCCGATAGCCCTCCTGATGCCTATCTCACGGGTCCTCTCGGTGACTGAGGCGAGCATAATATTCATAATGCCTATCCCCCCTACAAGAAGACTTATGCAGGCAATAGAGCCAAGAACAATATTAAAGGTCCGTTTCGTCGCCTGTGCCTGTTTCAGCAATGCCAGTGGCACACTCACAGAATAATCTTTCTTTTTGTGAAAGCGCTGCAGCATCTCCTCAATTCCCCGTGCGGTAGGTTCAACTCTTTCCAGACGATCAACTTTCACAATGATTTGATGCAACTCGACCCTGCTCAATTCCATAGATCCGGACCTGGCACGAAAGGTGGTATCTCCGAAGTAACCCCGGGCCACGTTAAGAGGGATATACACATCTATTTCTTGATCAGGTATTTGAATATTTCCCGCTGTGCCACCCTCACTTTTCACAATACCGATGATTTCAAAATATTCACCTCCTATGCGGAAAAACTGCCCTATTGTATGCTCTGCGGCAAGGAGCTTTCTGGCGCCAAATTCAGTGAGAACGGCCACTGGTGCATGGTTTAATTCATCTGATGGCAAAATCACCCGCCCGGCCAAAACTGGTCTTTCTACTAAGTCAAACCAATTGGCGTTTGTCCCGACTATGCGAAGTTCCATGGTCTTATCGTAAAGACGCGCTTCTTTTCTGATAATTTTGGCCGGCGCTGTCTCTTCAATCCAACTGAAGGTCTCGTCTATCCTCTCGTGATCTTCATATGTCAAACCATAGACACTCATGAATCTGCGCGTATTCTGGGTGGTGCCGTCCTCATCAGCGGGTTTTATTGAGCTGACTATTATATTAGAGCTGCCCAGTTTTTTTATTTGTTCCATGGCTTCTTTGCTCGCTCCCTCTCCCACGGCGAGCATTGCCACGACGCTCCCCACGCCAAAAATAACCCCCAATACCGTAAGCAATGAGCGAAGCTTATGAAGCAAAAGATTTTCAATCCCCAGGCAAATATTACGTACCAATTTTGAACGTTTCATTACACATCCTTTTCGATACGGTCGATAGCTCCATCGCGCATGTAAAGCCTGTGCGTTGCGTATGCAGCGATCTGTGATTCATGAGTCACCATAATAATGGTCTTTCCCTGCCTATGCAAGTTTACAAGGATATCGAGTATCTGTTTTCCCGTGGCGCTGTCAAGATTACCTGTGGGCTCATCGGCAAACAGGATTTGAGGATCATTTGCAAGAGCCCTGGCAATGGCCACTCGTTGCATTTGACCGCCTGAAAGCTCAGAGGGGCGGTGCATGAGTCTATCCTCAAGCCCTACCATGGAAGCCAATTCGCGGGCTCGCTCAATGCTTTGGCCGCTGTCCCACCCAAGGTAATAAAGCGGCAATTCGATGTTTCTTTGCACGGTCAATTGAGGTATCAGATTAAAGCTCTGGAAAATAAAACCTATGTATTTGAGCCGAAGCTCGCTCAATGCATCATCGTCAAGCGCATTCACATCTTTCCCCGCGAGCAGGTAATGTCCTGATGTCAAGCGGTCGAGACAGCCGAGGATATTCATGGTTGTGCTCTTTCCGGAACCGCTTGGCCCCATGATTGCCCAGAAGCTTCCTTTGTCAAAAGAAATAGTAACCTCGGCAAGGGCCTTTACTTCCTGCGTTCCCATATGATAGATCTTTGTCGCATCCACAAGCCGGATGAGAGAATGTTCTGAATTTAAGGGTGGTAATTGGTCCATATTATTGACTTTGCGGTCTTTTACCCTTCTGTCGTGGGGGTCGATCGTGCATATTCCTTTCTTGATCATTCTGTCTTTTGTTCCGCTCTTGCGGGACCTGTGGCCGCTCATTCGGGCGTCGGGTCTGCTCTTGTGGGAGGGCAATGCGATCATTCGGTTTTGTGATGGGCTCATCCGGTCCTGATGGTGGCTCTTTTGGCATTTCCACAGAGGCTTCGGCGAGTGGGGGTGTGAGAAGCACGGTTTCTCCCTCTTCTAATCCGCTTATGATGTGTACCATCCTGCTGTTGTCAAGGCCCATCTCGACTTTTCGCGGTGTGAGCGTTCTTCCTTTCACCACATATACTGTTGTTTCATTGGCCACTTTAAGCACAGCTTGCAGAGGAACATATACTGCCTCTTCGTAGGAGGCTATGATAATTTCTGCCCTGCAGCTCATACCGGTGCGAAGGAAAGGATTGTTACCGTCAATATAGATCTCAGTATTATAGACTTTCAAGTCAGGATTAAGCCAACTGCTCTGGGGATCGGGCAAGGGAGCAATTTTTGCGACCCGGCCGGTAAAGAGTTTGCCGGGTAAGGCATCAACCGTTATCTTTACAGGAAGATCAAGCTTAACTTTCTTGAGATTTGCTTCGTGGACGTCTATCTCAGCTTTGACGGCCGAATCGGTCGGAAGATAGATGAGTTCCTGACGCTCCCTTACTTCCTGTCCCTCTGCGAGTGGTTCAACACTTCTATGCCGTCCACCCCCCTTGGCGCTTGTTGCATAGATGGCCAATCCATTCGATGGTGCATAGATTTTGGCTTTTTCTATTTGTTTTTCAATTTTGGCCAGCTTATCCTTTTGACGCATAAATTCAGACTCTTTGGCTTGTAGTTCCGCCTCAGCCTGCACCACATCTGCTCGTGCCTTGCGCTGGACACGCTCAAGGGCCATTTCAGCCTGGCTTACATCACTTTCAAGCTGGGCAAGGGTCCGTTTATAGGTAAAATTTTTAAGAAGATCAAGATTATTGCGGGCCAATTCCAAATCCAAGGCTTTTTTTCGCGCAGCTAATTCATCAGCCTGAAGCTCCGACTCTGATATATATTTCTCCTGATACAAATTCGTTGACCATTTCAAGGTTTCCTCAGCGCGGGTTAATTCCTCCTGGGCTAACGTAATCTGTGCTTCCGCCTCTTTTACTTGATTGGGGTATTCTCCCTCAATATATTTTTTTAGATCCTGTTGAGCGAATTCAAGCGTGAGGGCAGCCTTGTCGATATCGCTTTGCGCCTGGTTTTTCACCACAGCAAGGTTTTCTCGCGCATTGATAAAGGCTGCTTCAGCATTTTGTACTTGAATCTGTTGATCTATTTTTTCATCAACGAGCTTGCTCGCATCAAGCTCAATTAACAAGTCTCCCTTCTCAACCCTTGTGCCTTCCGCTATCAGCCACAGGATTGAAGTTTGGCCCTCCACCTCATTTTTAATAATGAGTTGGTCGCGGGCTTTGATGACACCCGCTTCTGTGACACTGATGGTCAACGGTCCTTTTTGTGTCGTGTAGGTGGCATCCTCCTTTGCTATCCTGCTTCGGGATTGACATGAATAAAAGGACAGTACACATATACCAACCACAAGTAAAAATTTCTTATTCATGCTCATACTTTTTTTCTCCTGGTGTATATTCTTTCCACAGTCCCAGATCATCAACCATGAGCACTCCCATATCGCGCTGCAATTCCAATTCGGCAATGCGATAATTTACCGCTGCTGAGGTTAATCCATTTTGTGCCGTAAGGAGCGCATCCTGGGCTTCCAGTAAATCACGGATTTCCGCCCTGCCTGCCTCAAGGAAAAGAGTAATACTTTTGACCCGTTTCTCAGCAAGCGCGATGGACATAGCCTCGATTGAAAGACTCTCACGGAATTCTAATAAATCACGCAGCTTATTGCGCACTGAAAGTTTAATCTCGTCTTCCAATTTTTGCACCTCACGCACAGCCTGCTCAAGGTTTAAGAGGCTATTGCGATATGCTACGGCCTCCTGGGTGCGCTCCCATGGCATATCGAGAGTAAGAAGGGCAGAATATTTCCCCCTATGTGAGTCAAATCTCGCATCTTCTGAAGTTGCAGAGGCAATAGTCCTTCTCTCGCCAATTTCAGCCTTTCCGAGTAAGGTCAATTCTGCTCCCAATCCGTCTGCTGCAATGACAACCGAGCGTTGGGCATCGTAGACCTTTCCCTGAACAATCAGCAAATCGAGACGGTTTTCCAGGGCAAGGCGCAGTGCCTGACCATCATCTATTTCAGAGAGCCTGCTTTCCTTAAGAGTATTCTCCTCGATCGTGACCCTCATATTTTGCATATTGGTACTCAATCGTTCCAATTCGGATCTGTCTAACTCTATATCAGCATCAGGGGGGAGGCCTAATAAGGTTTTAAAAGAGTCAAGACGTCGTTTATACTCCTCTTGTGCAGTTATCCAACGATTGTGAGCCCTCAATTCGTTTTGGAGCGCCTGGTCAACCTGTATTTCCGGGAGCCTCCCTGAATTTGCCAACTGGCGCGAACGGCGGGCTGAGGCTGCGAGGCTTTGGTAATTCTTTTCTGTATTTATCACTTGATCGTGGTGCTGAAGAACGGTAAGGTACTCACTGGCAATATCAACCGCAAGAATTCTTTTGAATCGTTCAAATTCATACATAGCGTACATGAGGGTGCGCTCTGCCTGCACCATGGATTCGGCACTCACATGCTTTCCCGCCCCCCTGAGAAGGGGGATCGTCATGGTTGCATCAGCCATAATCCCAAGTGAAGATGCCCCTCCGAGAGTAAGAAGATTTGCTACATCAACGGCAAGGGATGTTGCGAGATGAGCCCCGCTTTTTAATTTTTTACCTACACTCACCGTGCCGCTATATTCTGTCCCATTCACTTTTTCCCCACTACTTCCATCGGTGCTGAGAAGCGTTTCGACCTGTCCTGTGAAGGTATGTCGGAATTCATCCCGTTCCCTATAAAGATCGAGGGCAGCGCTGAAAATATCTTCTTTTTTGGTCTGATAGGTGAAATTGTTCCGGGCCCCAATCTGAAGGGCCTCTATAAGGGATATAAGAAGCGGTTTTCCCTCTCTTAACGGTGTATCCTCAGAAGAAGATAAAGGAGAAGGCGGAATAATTTTTTCCGGCCAGTGATCGATAGGCGTGAGCTGATCTATGCCCAGCGAGGCTTCACTTGTGTAAGGCAGTTGTTGGTCTCGCAGCAGACGGCGGCGGAGGATGTCACTTGGTCTTTCAATACTAAAATCTCCATGTTTATCAAGAATTTTCCTTTGTGTATTCTTAATAATTGTCAAGGCTGCCTGGTCTGCTTTCATCCTGTGCTTTGCAAGGGACTGACAACCGATACACAGAACTATGGATACACACAGAGCGAGAAATACTCCCTGAAAAATAAAATAATTCGTTCTCTCTGTCATTCTATTTTCTGCACGTGGTTCTTCATTTTTTTAATTCTTATACGATGGTATTATCCCATATTTTACTGGGATAAAAAAGCTATGCAACTTTTTTTGAAACGGATACATGGGATGTAAAGGGATATTCCCCCCTACTGTATAGCTTTTCTTACACAAAGGTGTACCATAATTTTTTATTGATGTATATCTTATTCCATATAAGTTATTCAAAAATTTAAGGAAACTGAGATAGTAAATTTATCTTTCATAGATGGCACAGGTTTTGCCCTTTCTATTCCATCGTATGACAATGAGAACTTATGGTGAACGGCAATTATAATTGAGTAATAGTAGCTATAGTAGGATTCGTTGAAAATAAAAAAATAAGGACAGGAGTGAATGGTTACAGATAAGCAAGTAAGAAAGTTATTAAAGCTATATCATAGTGAAGGCAAACTGGAAGTCGCGGCATTAAAAGCAGGAATGTCTGAGACTACTGCCCGTAAATATCTTAATAAGGGGAAGCTCCCAAGTGAGTGCAAGGTGATAAGGACATGGAGGACACGCAAAGGCCCCTTCGATGATGTGTGGAAAAGCATTCAGTCCCAATTGGAACTTAATCCTGGATTAGAGGCAACAACTGTATTTGAATGGCTGAGGCGGGAATATCCCTGGAAATATGGCGATGGGCAGATTCGCACACTTCAAAGGAAAATAAAGCAATGGCGTTCTTTAAATAATGGGAGAGATGTGGAAAATTATTGTGCGGATTATGCACCAGGAGAATTATGCGCATTTGATTTTATTCAGATGAGTGGTGCAGGCATATCGATTGAGGAAAGAGCATTTGACCACTTTATTTTTCATTTTATTATGCCCTATTCACAATGGCAGGCAGGAACAATCTGTGGTGAAAAGTGTTTTGAGAGCCTTAGTATGGGGCTTCGGAATGCATTGTGGGAACTGGGAGGAGTCCCAAAAACACTCTATAAAGCACACATATTATTCGAAAATGGATTTATTGCTCGCTACCAGGCGCTCCTGAGTCACTATGGCCTTAAGAGTGCCGAACCCGAAACATATAGCCTTAATAAAGACAGGGCTATACAAGGCCAGCATGACCGTTTCAGAAAAGCGATTGAGCAGAGTCTTGTATTAAGGGGACGTAGGAGTTTTAGAGACCTGCAGGAATATGAATCATTCAGGCGCAAATTATTTTATCAATTAAATACCCAGCAGCAGAATTATTTAAAAGAAGAGTTAAAGGTGTTAAGAAAATTTTAAGTAATAAGAATAATTGACGTTTATCGAACATATACTGCGACGATAATACGAATTCACTTAATCCACTTAGGTGGAAGGGAGGGGAATAATGATATATCAAAAGGCACACTCTGATCAGAGAACCTCGATCCTTACTACAACTCCAGGCATACCATACTCTTATAATAGTCTTTCAACACATGGAAATATTTTTATTCGGAAGGTTGATAATAGAGAAGATATTATAAGAGTATTTGATGTGCGGTGGAAAGGATACGCAAAATATTTTAGGAGCAAGGAGGAAATGGTTGATGGATATGATCTTGCTTCTAATATGACGCTTCTTCTTGCCGAAGATGAACGAAGACACCCATGCGGAACCTTGAGAATTCTTGATAGAAGATTTGGGGATATAGAGCTTGATGAATTCCTCGACGTTAATTCATTGCTTCCTGAAAATGAGCGCTTATGTATTGAAGCAAGCCGTTTTTCCATTCCTCCTCATCCAAATGCCAAATTAATCAAGCTTCTTCTCTGGAAAGCACTTCTCCTCTATTGCCTGGGAAATGGAATAACTACAATAGTTATATCCATTCGTCCCCAATCGGCTCGTCTCTATCGGTGTTTGTTTTTCGATGACCTTGGCTCTTCCGGGATATATTGTCATTCCTTATTGGGAAATTTAGAGCATCATAGTTATAAACATAATATTGCGGAGAAAAGACCGGTGTTAAAAGCAAAAAGCCCATTTCTGTATAATTTTTTATATGAAGAATATCACCCGAACATACATAATAATTGTTTTATGCCGATTATGCCTAAATCTACGGTATATGCCTATAATTATTCGCAACTAAATCTTAATCCCACCTAGTAGTCGAATGGGAGGGGGCTTTTAATTTAATTGGAAGATTACAATTTTAAGGAAGATTACTTCTTTCTAATAACAAATATAATTTATTTAATAATATAAATTATATTACAAATATATTTATTATAAATAACAAGAGGCTGTGAGGCTCATGATACCTATGAGGCGCATGATAATCGAAAGATAATACATTAAAAAGATAATAAAAAAACATTGAGGGGATACTATGAAAAAAGGAAGTAATAAAAAAGATGGCGCAGGAGATATTGCTGTTATAGGTATAGCCTGCCGTTTTCCAGGAGCTCGGAACTATCAAGAATTTGCAGATAATCTATTGAAGGGGATCAATTCCATTAAACAGATTCCTTCCTCCCGCTGGGATACTGAAAAATACTACTCTCCCAACTTCGACGAACCGAATAAAAGCATTAGCAAATGGTGCGGCCTTATTGATGATATCGATCAATTTGATAATCGTTTCTTCAATATCTCACCAAGGGAAGCCAATAATATGGACCCTCAACAGAGGCTCCTTCTTGAGGAGACCTGGCACTGTATAGAAGACTCAGGGGTACCTCTGAGCAGCCTTCAGAGGAAGACAACATCAGTCTATGTGGGAGTCATGGCAATTGATTACCATCAGGAAGCATCCTCTCCTGATGTGATCACAGATAGTTATGCCTGTCTGGGAAATTATGAGTGCATTCTTGCCAACCGGATTTCTTATATATTTGGGCTTGAAGGAGCAAGCATTTCTATTGATGCTGCCTGTGCTTCTTCACTGGTGGCCATTCATGAAGCAAAACGCTCGCTCATCATGAATGAGAGTGATTATGCCTTGGCAAGCGGTGTATCCTTAAATTTTCATCCATGGAAATATATTTCCTTTTCAAAATCCAGGATGCTGAGCCCTGATGGGCAATGTAAAACTTTCGATATAAGCGCCAACGGATATGTGCCGGGGGAGGGAGTGGGAGTAATTCTCCTTCAACGCCTGGCAGATGCCATCGCTGATGGAAATCATATATATGGCATAATAAAAGGCTCATCGGTAAAACATAGCGGGAAGACCCTCTCTATTACGGCGCCGCGGGTGGAAGCCCAGAGCAGAGTGATTTTATCGGCATATAAAAATGCGGGTGTGAGTCCTGATACCGTCTCCTATGTGGAAGCCCACGGCACGGGGACCTCTCTTGGTGATCCCATAGAGATAGAAAGTATAACGAAAGCCTTTAAGGAATATACTCAAGAGAAGCAATTTTGTAAGATCGGATCAGTCAAGACGAATATCGGGCATCTTGAAGCTGCCGCCGGGATAGCAGGGACCATAAAGGTACTGATGATGCTGCAACACCGGAAGATACCGAAGAGCTTGAACATTATGAAATTAAATCCCATTATCAATTTTGAAGATTCCCCATTTACCGTAGCCACTGAACTAAGCGATTGGAAAAGCAAAGAGCGGGGATTGCCGCTTCGAGCCGGGATAAGTTCCTTTGGTTTTGGAGGGGTTAATTCCCACGTGGTGCTTGAAGAATATAGAGACACTGTGAAAAATAAGAAAGAACCTGATCAGAATCAACTTTTTATCCTTTCTGGCACCTCTTCTTATAGTATGCAAAAACTTATCGAAGAATGGAGGCAATTCACTGAAAGCGAAACTTTCTCTCACTATAGTTTGCAAGACATCTGTGCTACATTGAAGCTGGGAAGAGGTGCTTTCCCCTATCGTTATGGGGTACACGTGCGCAGTAAGGAGGAGATTAAGGATCTATTGGATAAGGCAGAGTACTCCATTCAAAAACAACACAAAAACTATTGGTGCCTGCGCATTGGTGATTTTACTTTTGAAAGTCTTGAGCCCTTCCGCTCATATTTGGAAAGATTTGATTTATTTAAACACCATTTGGAAACAATTACGAGGTCCCTCCTTGATAGGGGAATAAAAGAGGACTCATTCAAGGATTTCAAGAAAGGGCCTTGGAGCAAAGAACATAAATCCCTTTATTCCTTTATAGTGATCTATGCGGGTATTCGGACCCTCATTGATTTGGGATTTACGCCGGACGTGATCACGGGCGAAAGGGCGGGAGTATTGACAGGCCTTGTGCTGAGCGGGATTATAACCCTGGAGGATGCCTTGGCGGTACTCATGTCTGAAAAAAAATTAAAGGATATAGAATTTCATCGGCCCACAATCCCCTATTATGATGCTATTCTTAAAACCACTGTCATGCCGTTTCATTTTGATGAGACATACCTGCGGCTTCTTGTTGATGAAATGGGCCGGCAGAATAAATTATTAGGGCAAATACTTGTTGACGGTATATTCTATGCCCAGAGAAAAGATATAGAACCAACTGACAGGCATCGTGAGGAGACTCTTCTGGGGCAGCTTCTTTTAAGAAATGGCGCCATTACAAAGGAGCAGCTTAATCATGCCCTGGCCGAGCAAAAAAAGAAAGGGGATATGCTTGGGCATATTCTTGTTGCGAGTAAATATTGCAGCCCTGATCAATTAGCCGAATCACTGCACCAGCAGGATTTATTGCGCTACTATGTCCAGGAAGTATTACGGCATTATGTGGATAAGGCGAGGTTGCTGAATGAAAATCAATTCACCTTTAAAAAATATCTGGAAGAGTGGAATATAGTACTTAAGAAGTCCGGCAGAGACCTTCTTCAGCTGCTTCATGATGAACAGATTCTCTCCCAGGAGGGGGGAAGGCTGAGAAAAGAGAAGCTGCTGCTCATGGTAATCATCATGAGCTGTCTTCGAAGGCTGAATCAAAAATGGAACCTCACCGAGTACCAGGTCGTGGAGGAGACGAGATTTTATGAACTGGTTGATTTAGTCACCGACGAGGTCATGCCGAAGGATGACCTCGTGGCGCTCCTTCTGGGTGATAATCCCGACTATGCCTTTATAGCCCATACGCTCAATAAGCGTCAATTAAGCCGGGGCTTGAGCAGCGCCTATCGGTATATAAAACAATTGCATCCGAATATAGAGGAGATTGAGGATGTGTCAAGCTGGCTTATCGAAGCCATGAAGATAGATAATGTGCTTCCGGAGGAGAGCATGGCCTATTTGCCCATTGATAAAATTGCCTTTTTTGAGATTGGGTTATTTCATACGCCAGTGCCTTTTGAGGACTCCGTACATCTTAAAATGGGTGACAATCTCTGTGAATTATTCACTGACAGTTTGCTCACGCTCTGGCTTCACGGAGTGGATATTAAATGGGAAACACTCTATAGGGAAGGTACTTATAAAAAGGCGGTTTTACCCACCTATCCATTTGACCGAAAATCCTTTTGGCTTCCCCGAATTGAGGAAAAAGGGGGGGATGATTCTACAAGGGACCAGACGGTCCTTGTCTATAAAAGGAATTTTTCCGGGAGTGATCCTATTACACAGGACCATGTAATTACGGGAAGGCCTCTTATTCCGGGCGCTTCTTTCATAGACTTTGGTCTTGAGTCTGTCCAAAAAGCCTTAGAACAACCCGTGAATACATTACGGAATATTCTTATTCAGAATCCAAGCATCGTGGAAGGCACTGTGACCCTGGATGCCGAGATACGAAAAAATGAGCGTCGATTTTTTGTAAAACAGGGCATGAAGACACTCTGCAGCGGAGAATATGAAACAAATGGGACAGAGGCCCCCTCATCGCTCAATCTGTCTTACTATCGGGAAAAGCCATCCGAACACATAGAGGGCCTCTATCCTTTCTTATGGCGTATGGGGTATCACTATAGGAAGGGGCTGCAGGTGATCGAAAAAGTATGGAGAAGCGACAGTGGCTTCCTTATTGCGCTTAAAAAAGTCCCGGAAAAGGAAAGGATTTTGGATGGGATCTTCCAGGCCGCCTTGTGTGCAGCATGGATAGAAAAAGGCTTTGCAAAGGAGGGCGCGCTTTTTATCCCCTATTATATAAAAGCGCTTTCAGTGAGTGGCGCAATAAATAACAGCTGTTTTGTTTTAATCAAAAAAGAGGACCTCCGACGCAAGGGGGAGGATCTCAATGTAGAATTCCTGATTTATAATTCTGACGGGCAGATTACCATGCGGATCCATGATATGCTCTTTAAGCAGGTACCGACGACTTTTTTACAAGCCCCCACTCATGGAAAGGCACGGGCCAGCGCTCCCTATTCAGAACCTTCGTGTCTATATTACTACAGCCCTCTATGGAGGAAGCAGGCACGCACTACTCCTGATACCACCGGGGTCAAAAGCGCGGCACTTTTCTTTATCCAACAACACAATACCCACTCTGCCTTGACCTTTGAAGCGGCCTTGCGCTATCAGAGGGTCTTCTTTATTCATGAGGGGACTTTATTTCTTCACAAGGATAATGACCATATTTATATTCAGAGCGCTGAAGAGAGCGACTATGTAAAGCTTATGGACCTTATATCCACCAAGGTCAAGGGCGACGATACAGCACACCTTGATATGTATTATTTATGGGCATATGAGCAGAATGTATCTCCCATTTCAGCCCTTGATGCTCTTAGGGAGAAGCAAGAAAAAGGGGTAAGAAACCTTTTCTATGTATCCAAGGCAATAACCGGCGCTCAGATAAAAAATCCTGTTAATCTCATTGTGGCAACACACAATGTCCATACGATTACTTCCTCGGATTCTGGAGATGGCTATGGGTATGGGGGGATTATGGGGCTGGCACACACGATTGTAATGGAGAATCCCAGGGTAAAGATAAAACTCGTTGATCTTGATACAGATGAAATCGGTTCAACCGAAAGTGCGCACCTCCTTTTTGATGAGAGCCTTGTTCAGGATCAAATGGAGATTGCAGCCTATCGAAAGGGCGAGCGCTTTATCCGGGGCTTTGCGCCATTCGCCTCTGCGCAGGATTCCCATGAGCCGGTATTTAAAAACAGGAGCGTATATTTGATTGTCGGTGGCGCAGGTAGTATCGGGGTTAAGGTTGCTGAGATGATTGCCCGAAAAACCCAAGCCACCCTTATTCTCCTTGGAAGATCGAAATTAACCGCAGGAAAACAGCGTACCATTGACCAGCTTCGGACATTGGGGAGCGAAGTGCATTATATGCAAGGGGATATAGCGAATCAGAAACAGATGCAAAAGACAGTGACCCATATCAAAGAACGTGTTGGAACTCTCAATGGCGTGATTCATGCGGCTGGAGTCTTAGAGGATAAATTTTTAATGGCTAAAGAGTGGGAATCATGTGAGAGGGTTCTCGCTCCTAAGGTCCAAGGTGCATGGGTCATAAATGAGATTACACGGGAAGAGCCCCTGGAGTTCTTCGTTGTCTTCTCCTCCATTGTTTCTCTTGTTGGTAATATCGGGCAGGCAGATTATGGCGCGGCGAATGGTTTTTTGGATTCCTTTATCCATTACCGTGCACGCAATAAGTATCCTGGCAAGAGTATGAGCATTAATTGGACATTGTGGTCTGATGGTGGGATGGGCCGTGCCGATCAGACAAGGATAAAATTCGAAAAACGGGGATTGTCTCCCATATCCTCAGACCTTGCTCTGAAGGCCCTTGAGCATATATTAGGATATAGCACACCATCAACAGGGCCGTCCCAAGTCGCTGTAATGGGAGAAAAATTCCCAGGATTTGAATCTCAACAAAAGGCCATTTCTTTACCTTCTCCTTCACAATCTTCCGTCCCTGCAACCGTGAAGAAAAAAGAAACGAGTGAGAGCCGAACCCTTACATTAGAAACATACCTTAAAGACCTTATCGCCTCTAAATTAGACAGTAAGCCAGAGGATATTAACAAAGATGATTCTTTTTTCTCTTTAGGGATTGAATCAATTATCGTGCAGGAGATTATGAGCGAGCTTGAGAAAAAATATGAGAATCTGCCACCGACTTTGCTTTTTGAATATCCGAATATTCGAGAACTTGTAGCGTATCTCAAGGATAAATCTCCCGGGTTATCCTCGCTTCATGAGGAATCCATCCAAGTATCGAATGATGAGTTCCGCATGGTTTCTCCCGAGATGTCTCTCACCCCGTCAGAGGCAGTTTCTCCTGAGGCACTTCCTGAAACATTTATTCAAGAAAACCGTTTTTTTGCGTATCCTCATGAGCCAGCCCATCCCTCATACTATCATGGCATGGAATCATCCGGCCCATTCTTTAAGCAAGGGTATAAAATCGCTGTAGTTGGAATGAGCGGGCGATTCCCAAAGTCCCCGACGGTCGAGTCATATTGGCAGAATTTAGTGGATGGCAGGGACTGTATTGAGCAGATACCACGAGAGCGATGGGACTGCGAAAAATTTTTGCATACCTCCTACGGCAAATGGGGAGGATTTATTGATGATATTGATAAGTTTGATCCCCTGTTTTTCAATATTTCACCTTTGGAAGCCGAGCAGATGGACCCTCAGCAGAGGCTGCTACTTGAATGCACCTGGGAAACCATGGAACGGGCAGGTTATGGAGACAGAAATCTCTACAGGGATAAACTGGTCGGGGTTTTTGTTGGCACCATGTGGAATGAATATTCACTCGTGGCTCATCAGGGTGGTTTTTTAAATAATACTTATGCCGGCCCCGGATCAATCTATTGGGCCATTGCAAACCGCATCTCCTATGTTATGGATTTTAAAGGGCCGAGTATTGCACTTGATACCGCCTGCTCCTCCTCTCTTGTTGCTGTTCACATGGCGTGTCAGAGTATTTTACACGGGGATTGCGACATGGCGATTGCCGGTGGAGTCAATCTGTCACTGCACCCAAGCAAGTATATTTATTTAAGTCAAGCCAAATTTTTATCACAAGATGGCAGGTGCAGAAGTTTTGGCGAGGGGGGTACAGGATATGTGCCTGGTGAGGGAGTGGGCACTGTTTTGCTTAAACCTCTCGCAAAGGCAATCGAGGATGGTGATCATATTTACGGCCTTATTCGAGGAAGCTCAACAAATCATGGAGGCAAGGCAACAGGATTTACTGTCCCCAATCCTGAGGCTCACACCCGTCTTATAACCAAAGCCTTTGAACGTGCCCATATTTCCCCTGATAAGCTCGGCTATATTGAATGTCACGGCACCGGCACAATCTTAGGAGATCCTATCGAGATTGCGGGACTGACGCGGGCTTTTGGCTCTCATACCGATAGACACCAGTTCTGTCCAATCGGATCGGTAAAATCAAATATTGGGCATCTGGAAGCGGCAGCAGGTGTTGCTGCACTGATCAAGGTATTGCTCTGCATGGAGCATAATAAAATACCAAAGAGTCTGCATAGCACAGTGCTCAATTCGAACATTAATTTCAAGGAAACCCCCTTTTATGTCCTTAAAGACAACCAAGAGTGGAAATCTGAGGACTTAACGCCAAGGTTTGCGGGGATCAGCTCCTTTGGAGCGGGGGGCTCGAATGCTCATCTTATAGTTGAGTCACATGAAGAGCACAAGGTTGATCGCACGGAGACTACCATAAGCACCTCCCGGCATGAGGCTCATATTATCCCAGTTTCTGCGAGAAATGAGGAGAGAGTAAAAGCCTATGCTGAAAAACTGCGTGATTTCTTAGAAAACATTTCTGATAATATTACACTTCCTGAGATTGCCTATACCCTTCAGGTTGGACGAGAGGCGCGAGAAGAACGGATAGCCTTTGTGGTTTCGAGCATCAAGGAACTTCGTGAAAAGCTGGCGCATTATTGTCACAACACCACCAATATCAAGGATTTTTATAAAGGGAATGTGCGCAGGAATAAATCAGATTTAGGGTTTTTGATTGAAGGTGAGGAAGGGAGAGAATTTTTAGAAAATATCCTGAAGAAAAAGAAACTATCAAAAGCCGCTAAATTGTGGGTAGGGGGGGTCTTCTTTGATTGGAAATTATTCTATGCATCTCATGTGCCTCGTCGTATTGCCCTTCCTACCTATCCCTTTGCCAGGGAGCGGTATTGGATATCAGATCAAAAGAGTGAAATCAACAATCACCACTCCTCTTATGCATACCTTCATCCGATAATCAATCAGAATACATCAACCTTGCGCCAGCTTAGATATTCAACGACCTTAAGCGGAGAAGAATTTTATCTGAAAGACCATATCATTGATAATCAAAAGATTTTGCCGGCAGTGGCGTATATTGAAATGGCCCGGGCAGCAGGAGAGATTGCAGGGGAGAGAAAGGTCCGAAAGGTAAAGGATATTGTCTGGATAAAACCTATTGCCTTGCGTGATACATCCCAGAGTGTGCATATCGCCCTTTTCCCTCAAAACCACACTGATGCGGTAACCTATGAAGTCATTACGACGAATGGAAATAATCAAGCGATACTTCATTCCCAAGGGAAAATCATCTATGAACACTCTTCCGACAAAAATGTGGAGAGTGGCGATATAAACGAGATAAAAACACGATGTTCACAGAGAAAAGAGCGCCTCGCCTGCTATCGGCTCTTTCAATCAAAGGGTTTTGCGTATGGGCCAAGTTTTCAGTCAATTCAAGAATTTTGGGCCAATGGGACCGAAGCACTTTCACTTCTCACATTACCGGCAGATATGGATGATGGATTTCGTGATTTCGGGCTGCACCCTTCATTGATGGATGGCGCCCTGCAATCGGTTATAGGATTAATCGATAATATGGATTCTCCCGGGCTTCACCTTCCCTTTGCCATGGGAGAGGTTGAGATCCTGCAGCCTATGCCTGAAAGGTGTTATGCCCATGTGACCTTTTCAGGGCAACAGAACCAAAAAGATAAACAGATTAAAAGATTTACTATTCATATTATGGATGAAAAGGGGCGGATACTTCTTAAAATCAAAGACTTCTCCCTTCGTGCCCACAAGAGACAATCCCAGCCTGCAATCACTGATACACACGGACAAGGCTTCGAGATGAGCTATTATCATAATCTGTGGGAAAGGAGTGAGGTGTCTGATGACGTGCTCACACACTCGCTTCCCCGTCATATTCTCCTCTTTGACACAGAGGGGGAAATCTATGAAGGATTAAAGACAAAATTACTCGCGCAAGGGCAAAGCGCTCCCCGGATTACTCTGATAAAACCGGGCAAGGCATTCAAAGAGTGTGGCAGCAGCGTATACCAGATCAATCCTTCTCATAAAGCAGATTATGGGCAACTTCTTACAACCCTGAAAAACCAGGCTCCCATGCCGGATACCATTATTTGGTTATGGGCAAAGGAGGGTTTTTTACAAAGCATTGACACACTCCCCTCTCTGCTTGAAAGGAGCGTGTATTCATCGCTTTTTCTTACACAAGCGTTAATCGCCCAGAAGCTTACCAATAAAGTCAAGACTATCTTTATCTATGAATCAAGCGTTGATCAGCCACACCCGCTCTATGCTGCCCTGAGCGGATTTGCAAAGACCATCTCCAGGGAAAATCCGAAGCTTGTATATAAATTAATCGATATCTGCAGACCTTCCATACCGTCCCGCACCATCTCCCTTGCGCGTAAATTGGACATTCTGCTTCGTGAAATGAGCCTTGATACTGGGGATGGGAGTGAGATTCGCTATATGGATAATCAGAGATGGGTAAAGAGGCTGCAGGAATTTGATCTAGAGGCAGAGACTGCAAAGGGCAGAGGAGCTGATAGAGAGCATATGCTCAGAGAGCGGGGAGTGTATGTGATTACTGGTGGTGCTGGCGGATTAGGGCTTATATTCGCCGAATATCTCGCCAAATCAGTAAAAGCTCGCCTCGTGCTTACAGGGCGCTCAGATTTAAATTCTGAGAAAAAGGCGAAGATAAAGCATCTTGAATCAGTGGGCGCTGAGGTGTTATATATCAAAGCTGATGTTTCACAACAAAAAGATGTGCGGGCATTGATAAAGGAGGCCAAGGCTCGTTTTAACAGTGTGCATGGGATCATTCACAGCGCGGGTGTTCTCCGGGATTCCTTTATTGCATTTAAAACAAAAGAGCAGATGGACGCAGTATGTGCACCAAAAGTATATGGCACTCTCTATTTGGATGAGGCCACCAAGGATGAGGCCCTTGACTTTTTTGTGCTCTTCTCATCAATCACCGCGGTCATGGGCAATCCGGGACAAGCTGATTATGCCTTTGGAAACAGCTTTATGGATAATTTTGCCACTATGAGAGAAGGCTTGCGCGTAAAAGGTGCGCGTTCCGGGAAATCCTTGTCCATTAATTGGCCTTTATGGAAAGAGGGCGGGATGAGGGTCAATGAGCAGACAGAGGACTTTTTAGCGAAAACAATGGGGATGAGGGCGCTTGCCACAGAGTCAGGACTACGAGCCTTTGAGAAGGGTTTACATCTTGCGGAGAGCCAATTTGTTGTCGTAGAGGGAGACCGTCAGAAATTAGGACGGACCCTCGGAGTAATCAGCACCACTGTTCCACGCACATCTATGGAAGATACACAGGAAGATACACACAGGGAAGTTTCCCAAAGGGAGAATACACAAAGGAAAGATACAGAGAGAAAATCTACCCAAAGGAGTATTCACTGGAACCCGGAAGAGCTGCAGGGAAAGATCCGGGAGGAGTGTATCCGGATGGTGTCGGATATTCTTCATGTGAGGGTGGATGATATCCATGAGGATGAGGAATTAAGCGCCTATGGTTTTGATTCGGTATCCTTTACCGTGTTTGCCAATAAGATAAATGAGCACTTTCAATTGGACATCACCCCTGCCATTTTCTTTGAATATCCCTCAATCGCCGCATTCTCCGAATACCTCGTAAGCGAGTATCACGATTCATTCATGCGCTCTGAGGGCCAGGATTTAGAAAAGGCTGATGAGAAGAAGAAAGATGGAGAGGAGAATCCCGTGGGAAAAGAGGAGCTTGATAAGAATCTTGGTAAGAGAATTCGAAAGGAGCTTGCGGGGATGGTATCGGATATTCTCCATGTGAGCGCAGATGATATCTATGAGGATGAGGAATTAAGCGCCTATGGCTTTGATTCGGTATCTTTTACTGTATTTGCCAATAAGATAAATGAGCACTACCAATTGGACATCACACCCGCCATTTTCTTTGAATATCCTTCAATCGCAATATTTTCCGAATACCTCGTAAGCGAGTATCACGATTCATTCATGCACTCATATGCCGGGGGCTTAGACGAGCGTGATGAGAAAGAGGAACAACCCTGGCAAGAGGAACAAACTAGGCTAGAAGAACAACCCAGCGCAGAGGAAAAATCTTTGCCACTGCATAACGAACCCCTTGCCATCATCGGCATCAGTGGGGTTATGCCTCAGTCAGAGGACCTTGACACATTCTGGAAACATCTTGAGCAGGGCGAGGACCTGATCACTGAAATCCCTCATGACCGGTGGGATTGGAAAGAATATTACGGCAACCCACGGGATGAGGCAAACAAAACGAATGTGAAGTGGGGCGGATTCATGAGGGATGTGGATAAATTTGATGCTCTTTTCTTCGGTATCTCACCGCGGGAGGCTCAATTAATGGACCCGCAGCAGAGGATATTCTTGGAGACCGTCTGGAAAGCTATTGAGGATGCAGGGTATAAGCCATCTGATTTTTCAGGAACAAAAACCGGTGTATTTGTTGGGGCTGCGACCACAGATTATAATGAGCTTGTCACACGGTCAGCCCCTGTGGAGGCGCATACCTCGACCGGAAGATTTCATTCTATCACCGCTAATAGAATATCTTATCTTTTGAATCTTCATGGCCCCAGTGAGCCTATTGACACTGCCTGTTCAAGTTCATTAGTTGCTCTGCACCGCGCTGCGCAGGCTATTAGGAATGGAAATTGTGATGGAGCCATCGTCGGTGGCGTGAATGTCATACTTACACCCACGCTGCATATTTCCTTTAGCAAGGCAGGGATGCTGTGTGAGGATGGACGGTGTAAAACCTTTGATAAAGCTGCCAATGGATATGCGAGGGGAGAAGGCGTGGGGACCATTGTAATAAAACCTCTGAGCAAGGCCGAGGCAGATGGGGACCATATATATGCCCTTATTCGAGGCACTGCTGAAAACCATGGCGGGCACGCCACCTCACTCACCGCCCCTAATCCTAATGCTCAGGCAGAACTGCTCGTCAACGCCTATGAGGAGGCTGGGATCGATCCTCGCACAATAAGCTACATCGAAGCCCACGGAACAGGCACAACTCTCGGAGACCCCATCGAGATAAATGGATTAAAGAAAGCCTTTAAGGAACTGTATTCCAGGCGGAGAGAATCATTACCCGATGTGCCGCATTGCGGTATTGGCACGGTAAAGACCAATATCGGGCATTTGGAAACAGCAGCGGGGATTGCCGGTGTGCTCAAAGTGCTCCTCGCCATGAAACATAAAAAACTGCCGGGTACTGTCCATTTTAAGGAACTTAATCCCTATATACAACTGAAAGGAAGCCCCTTCTTCATTGTAGAGCGCACACAAGCATGGGAAAATCTTAGGGATACTCACAATCAACCTGTACCGCGGCGGGCAGGGGTAAGTTCATTCGGTTTTGGAGGAGCCAATGCCCATGTGATCTTAGAGGAATATATCAGATACTATCCTCAGCCGGCTGCAGCCAGCTCCTCGCATCACCTCTTTGTTCTCTCTGCAAAGGATAAGGACAGGCTCAAGGCATATGCGGTCAAGATGCTTGAATTTTTGGAGGATACCACAGCGAGCCTTGCTGATATCGTCTATACCTTGCAGATAGGCAGGGAGCCTATGGAAGAGCGTTTGGCACTCGTGGTATCCGATAAAGAGGAACTGCGAGAAAAATTGTTGCAATTCCGCGAGGGGAGAGGGGACGATCACACAATCTATGTGGGTAATGCCTCACAGAATAAAGCAAAGGATAACATTTCCATTGATGATGAGGAAGAAAGTGGTGAGAGGGCAATAAAAATAGCCCGTTTTTGGGTATCAGGGGGAGTGGTAGACTGGAAATCGTTCTATGTATCCTCTGCCCCTCATCGTATATCCCTTCCTCCCTATCCCTTTGCACGAGAGCGGCATTGGATAAAAGAAAACCAGGGAAATGAGAATATACATCACCCTCTCATTGATAAGATTATTCCATCCCAAAGCGTGGAGAGGGGGCTTGTGTTCCACAAGACATTTTATCCTGCTGATTTTATTCTGCGGGACCACAATGTGCGAGGCCAGTTAGTACTTCCGGGTGTCGGATATTTAGAGATGGTCAGGGCTGCAATTGCCCATACCACAGGGAAAGAAAATCCCACCCTTTCCCAGATCGTATGGTTGCGGCCCTTGACTATCAATGAAGAAGAGGAAAAAGAAGCCCGGCTTATTATTACAAAGAAGGGTGAGTACTTAGACTTTGAGGTGCAAAGCACGGAGCATGGGGAGATAGTTGTTCATGCCCGGGGAAAAGCCTATCCAGAGTCGATTGCAACCTCCACCGACCCGATAGCCATCGAGAATATCAAGACAAGGTGCACCCGCCAGATAAGCAAGGAGAGAATATATTCACGATTTAAAAAAACAGGAATGAATTATGGCATTTATTTTCAAGGGCTCAGCCGTATGTGGGCACGTGAGGATGAAGCACTCGGGCAACTCAGTATCCCCCCTGAGTGTGAAAATGAGCGTGATCGTTATATCCTTCATCCCACATTAATGGACGGAGCCCTCCAGATCATATCAGGCTTTTATGAAGACACCTCGCACACCCTTCTGCCCTTCGCAATAGAAGAGGTCAAGATCCTCCACCCCCTTCAATCTAAAGCCTATGCCCATGTAAAGACTGTGGGCTCCAATCTTTTTCATGTGGCCCTTCTTGATGATACAGGCCGGGTATGTGTCACGCTTCATGAGGTGGCCATGAGAGAGTTAAAAGAGGAAAATTTCTTTTACGTTCCCCAATGGAAGGTGAGCCCATATCACTCTGAAGGAAATAGCCAGAAGGGGTCTGAGAAGAATACAGTGCTTATTTTCTATCCGCACGACAGTTTTGGGCTTGAAAAGGCGCTGCGGGATGCCCATGGCACCGATACGGTCATCGAGATTATAGAAGGCGCCAACACGCTCAAGCACAATGATAAGCTTTGGGAGATTGCTGGTAAAGATCCCTCTGCCCTTAACAGGCTTGTCAGTCAACTGCCGATGCTTACCCATGTGTATTTTCTCGGGGGAATGCGGGGATCAAAAGAAGAAATTAATGATACAGCCGCCCTGGACTTTTCTCAAGAGCAGGGCGTGCTTTCACTTTTTCGGCTTATAAAACTGCTCAGTGACCATAACCTTATCCAGGGAGAACTTCAGCTGAAAGTGATTACAAATGATGCCCAACAGGTTGCCTCAGAACCGGTTGCTAATCCTTACGCTGCAAGTTTATTCGGTTTCACGAAGGTGATGGCCAGGGAATACCCGATGGTGAAAGCACACTGTATTGATCTAAGCATCAATGAGATAGAGCAACATTCCTTACAAAATGCCATGAGAGACCTGGCCCGGATGATTATTGAATATCCGGTCAATAAAAGTGGGGAAGAACTCGCAATTCGAAATGGCCGTCCCTATGTCCGCATAATTGTCCCTACCATGCTTCCCTCTTCAGACTCTCTGCCGTTTCAGCATCAAGGGGTATATGTAATTTTAGGCGGAGCAGGGGGAATAGGACTAACCTTCAGCAGCTATCTTGCGGAAAGATTCAAAGCGCGCCTTGTATTGCTCGGCCGCAGCGAACTTGATAGTGAGCGCAAAGAGAAGATCGCCCAGATTGAATCAAAGGGAGGCAAGGTGCTCTATGTACGAGCAGATGCCACAAATCTTTCCAGTATGAAAGAGGCTATAAAGATCACCAAATCTCGATTCGGGAAAATCAATGGAGTCATTCATTCTGCCATCGTGTTGCGAGATAAGATCATTGAAAATATGGATGAAGAGAGCTTCCTCACAACCTTAGCGCCTAAAGTTGCCGGTTCTCTCGCCCTTTATAAGGCAGTGGAAAAAGAACCTTTGGATTTTATGCTGTTTTTCTCCTCTGCGGTCTCCTTTTTCGGAAATATGGGTCAGAGCAATTATACTGCCGGCTGCACCTTTAAAGATGCCTTTGCCCGCTTTCTTAACCAGAAAGTCACGTATCCTGTGAAAACAATCAATTGGGGATTTTGGGGCAGTGTCGGTATTGCGTCATCGGAGGTGTATAAGAGGAAATTGACTGCATTGGGAGCACATTCTATTGAGCCGGAAGAGGGAATGGAGGCAATAATACGCATACTGTTGAATCCGGTGGATCAAGTTATGGCGCTTAAGGCCGAAGAGCGGCTACTGGAGAAGATAGGGGTTGAGCTGCCGCATCGCAGTCTGCAAAGGCCAGCCCAAGAAGAAAGAGACCATCAGGCCCCACTTAAAGAGTCTTCTGCACTGCAGGGTGCAGCAACAGGGAAAGACGAGATAAAGGAGTATATAAAAGAGCGCATCGCACAGATAATCCGTGCCAGCCTTGGAATGGGCTCAAAAGAGATTGACTATAAAAAATCCTTTGCCGAGTATGGGGTTGACTCCATAATCGGAATAGAAGTGGTAGATAAACTCAATAAGGCATTCGGGATTAGCCTTAAGAACACAATAGTGTTTAACTATGCAAATGTAGCTGATTTATCCCGCCATATCCATGATAAATACTCACAGGAAATTGCCCCACTCCTACCGATGGAATCGAAATCGAAAGGCTCCTCAAATAAGCCGCCCCAGGATCTGCCGGAACCCCCAATGAAGGATGAGAGTGTATCTATTAAGAGCGTATCCAACAGAGAAAAAATTACTACCATTTTTATCACCGGCCCGACAGGGATTTTAGGGGGGTACCTGCTCAAGGAATTGCTAAAGACAACCAGTGCGAAAATATTTTGTCTGATCAGGGCAACAAGCACCGACTATGCCAAAGAGCGGATACACAAGATATTGGCAAGCTATGGTGCGCAAGAGTGGATTTTTGATGCGTTTAAGGAAAGAGTCTTTCCGATAATAGGGGATATTACCGAAGAAAATCTCGGACTCTCAGAGACAGAATATAGAAGCCTTGCCGATTCAATCGACTGTATGATTCACATTGCCGCCTCAACCAACCTCATTATGCCCTATGAATACCTCGCCCCTATTAACGTTCAGGGAGTGAAGAATATCATTGATTTTGCCTTGCACACGAAACAAAAATACCTGATTCACCTCTCAAGTTATCATGTGATGGCAGATGTGATTTATAGAAGCAATTTTGCCTTTAAGGAAGATGATTATGATGTGGGACAGAGCTTTCCCAAGATGGGATATCAGCAGACAAAATTTGAAGGGGAAAGGTTGGTTCGTGAAGCCTCCAAAGAGGGTTTAATCTGGAATATTGTACGACCTGGTAATATATTCGGCGAAGCGGAAAGCGGGCTCTATCCCATAGATTTAAGTGGTTCTGCCAGTATTTTTCATAGATTGTTCGAATTAATCGTAAAATCCAAAATCGCCGCATTCGGGCAAAACTTTTTTGACATCACCCCGGTAGATTATATTGCCAAGGCTATTTGTTATTTAGGATTAAAGAGAAACTCATTCTATGAAACCTATCATCTGGTCAATCCTGATAAGAAAAAATGGTATGAAATCATAAACCTTCTCAATGACTACGGATATAAGATACATGTCGTCTCACCTGATCGCTATTTGGCAATGGTTCACGAAGACAGATTGCCACTTAATGAAGAAGTCGCGCCGGAATGGCTTAATTTAATGAAATATGGGTTTGCCAATTTACAATTTTTCTTGAGTGATGGTCATGCTGACGCTGCCTATACACACTCAATTTTGGTAAAGGAAGGGATCACATGTCCTCCCATTGATTTACAGCTTTTAAGCACCTATCTTGAATTTTACGTTTCAAAGGGTATCATTCCTCCCCCACCCGGAAAGGAAGATATAAAAATCCAAAGTAACAAAGGGCCCACTAGTTGCGAGCATTCTCCAACTCAGAGTATGGGCAGGAAAATGAAGGAGAAAAATATGAAACACAAAGAGTATGAATTTATTATTGTCGGTTCAGGGGCTGGCGGCGCAACAGCAGCCAAGGAGCTTGCACGCCAGGGAAAGAAAGTTCTCATCATAGAGCAGGGAAAACGGTATAAAAAGATCGGTGGGCTTTTTAAAAGCTTTCTGCTCTTTGACCATCATACAATCACATTATGGCCCAAAGCATCAAAGGAGGGGGTGTTCCTCTATCGAGCTATCATGGCCGGAGGGTCCACGGCTGTTTCGTGCGGCAATGGCACCCGGTGTGCAGAGGATGAACTTGCAAAGCTCGGGATCAATCTTGGCGCCGAATTTGAAGAAGCAGAGAAGGAAATGAACATCGCTCCTTACAAAATGCGCTTATCGAGCGGATCTAAAAAAATCCTCGAAGCATCTAAGGCTCTGGGTTATCATTTTGAACGGATGCCGAAATTCATGCGATATAGCCACTGTAAACGATGCGCTGCATGTTTTATGGGATGTCGGTATAATGCAAGGTGGACAGCATTGGATTATCTGGATGAGGCCATTGACAATGGTGCTGACATTATCTATGAGACGGCTATTGAGCGCGTCCTTCTCGAAAATGGCAAAGCACGAGGTGTTGTAGGCAAGGGGCCAAAAGGGCGTGTTGAAATATATGCAGATGTGGTCATTCTTGCGGCAGGAGGGCTAGGCACCCCTGTTATTCTTCAAAAAACAGGCATTGAAGATGCGGGAACAAATCTTTTTGGGGATCTTATAATGAATACCTATGGTGTAAGCAAGGACCTTACTCAGCTTGGCGAACCTTCTATGGCCCTTTTGAATAATGAATTTCATGCCCAGGAGGGATTTATTCTCTCCACCTGGCCCCAACCATCGAGAATGTATCGGTTTGCCGAAGCGGGCATGCGGGGAATGATCCTTCCCCCGAAACGAACACTCGGTATTATGACAAAGAGCACGGATGATCCAACCGGCCGCGTATACCCCGATGGCTCTTTTTCCAAGATAGCTACAGCCAATGACCTGGCGAGACTGAACAAGGGTGTTGAAATAGCAAAAGAGATCCTGATCAAAGCCGGCGTTGACAGTAAATCCATTGTGGTTGGCAATGCGTTTGGCGCCCATCCCGGAGGCACCGCGGCGATCGGCAAGATTGTGGATTCAAATTTACAGACTGAAATTGACAACCTCTTTGTCTGTGACGCAAGTGTTTTCCCCTCCTCGCTCGGGGCTCCTCCAATTCTGACAATTGCCGCCCTTGCAAAGCGCATGGTCAAGACTTTGGCTGGGGCCAAAACTGATGCCAAAGAGAATAAGAAAGTACCATTACCTCTTCGTTTCAAAAGTAGACACAAGGAGGAAAGTCTGCAGACAGCGCCACTTAAAGGAGATAAAAAGGCAATAACAGGGTAATAGAGGAAAGATCAATTGTGTAAATTAAAGGGATAGAAAATGTAGTTTGAAAGACAGGAGTATATTTATGACAGAGGTGAGAAATAATAACAGAATAAAGAGAGCCTATTTTATATCTTTATTAGTGCTTTGTGGTGCTGTTCTCTTTTTCACTGCGCACGTGATGGCTAACGGAGTATTATTAGAAAGCATCGGAACAATGTCAACAGGCAGGGGGGCCACCAATATTGCCTATTCAGATAATGGGACCATGGTGTATGATAATCCGGCGGGCTTGGCACATCTTACGAAAGATACAATGGAGTTTTCCACTGAATTTCTTTCATTTTCGATGCATTATAAAGATCCGCAGAATGACGAGGAGGGCAGCGAACCGGTCTGTATTTTGCCCTCCCTTTTTTATATGAAACATTTTAATGATCGTCCGTTAGGCATAGGAGTGGGGATTTTCAGCTCAGCAGGATATTCCACAGAATATGATCTCAGCCATCCTCTCTATGGCACGCAGGACTATTCTTCCTATAGCTCGTTGAGCAAAATTTTAATAGGTGCAGGATATAAAATAAACGACCATCTCTCGGTCGGATTAAGTGTTGGCCCCTCCTATAGCAAAGTGGAATTAAAGCTTCCCTATACCTTCCAGACAGATCCGCTTGCTCAAATTCCAGTTCCCGCTTTAATTGACCTTAAGGCAGATGGGTGGTCGTATACGTGGAATATTGGGGCCCAGTGGGATATATCAGCACAGAGTACAGTGGGGATAATTTATAAAAGCAAGGACCTATTTGATATGCAAGGAGATTTGGACATGGACATCCCTGCGCTTGCCGCGCAAACATCTGATACCTCTGCCCATTATGACCTTGATTTTGATTTTAAGTGGCCCCAAAGCGTCGGGGTAGGCGTACTTCAGCGATTAACAGAGAAGCATAGACTATCCTTTGATTGTATCTGGATTGATTGGTCATCTGCCTTTGATAAAGTGGTCCTGAAGCTTTCAAAGGGGGATAATGATTATTATAATACCAATCCCCTGGTTGGTACTAGCCCACGGGATACTTTACCCCTTGACTGGAAGGATAGTTATTCATTCCGATTAGGGTATGAACAGCTTCTCACCCCAAAAGACACCCTCAGATGTGGGTATCTTTACAGCCAAAGCCCTGTGCCGGACAGAACGCTTACTCCTTTGATTCCAGGGATCTTAAACCACATGATTTCAGTCGGCTATAGCCGGGAGATAAAAAATTGGCGGCTTAGCGTGGCTTACCTCTATGCGTTCTGCAGTAAGCAGTCCGTGGAAGAGAGCGCGATTATCGGCGATGATTTTGATGCAAGTTCCGTAAAGGAAAGCCTCCATTGTGTGAGCGTAGGGGTTGCATATCAACTATAACATATTATGAATATTAAGGAATAGACTATTATGAACAATGCGAAGAAAATAAATTTTTCAAGAAATAGAAGGACCATTAGTGAGTATATGAAAATAGCCCACAGTATCCCCTTTACCCATATGACAATCGAGATACAGGTGCCTGGGCTTAAGGCTTTTTGTGCAAAGCATAACATCACCTATACCATCGCAATTATGAAAGCTATCGCAGCGGTTAAAAGTAAGTATCCTATTATGAACAGCATTGTGGCGAGGGATTTTGCATTAAGAAAAAAAATTTACCTCTGCGATAATGTGGATATGGCCCTGGCCATAGAAAAACATGAGGAGGGGGAATATTTCGCGCACTTTGCCATTGTGAAGGATGTGAATAAAAAGACAATAGAGGAGATAAGCAATGAAGTGAAAAGCTATAGGGATATGCCCAAAATCAAGATGCCTCATGGTTTTGTATTCTTATTGCTCAACTACCTCCCTGATTTTATAAAATCCATAATCCTTAGAATTGCCTCCAAGATTCCATCTCTTTCCAGACGCTTCTTCGGCTCTGTCGGTTTAAGTACATTAGGGAAATATGGTCTTTCAAGTTTTGATACCCTTTTTGTTAATAACTTTGGCTATGCCATTAGTAAAATTGAGGAAAAGCCACACGTAGTAAATGGAAAAATTAAGACAGTCCCCACCCTTCATGTAACCCAGACATCAAATCACTGTGTTGCAGATGGCGCTTTTTCTGCACGGGTCCTTGGTGAGGTAAAACGTATTTTTGAATCAGGAGAATATATGTTGATTTGTGAACCGGGAGTCCTTTCTATGGAAAAATATACACAGAAAGCCGCGTGATTAAAAGGAAATAGTGTAGATCGAGAAAGAAAAATATATTATAATTTCCTTATTATGAAAAAAAATTTTTCAAACGCTGATATAAAAAGAGTTATAGTAGGCATCCCACGGGGGCATACACATATCCGCACTCTTCTTGAGACCAGCAGCGGAGAGCGTTTTCTCTTTCAGGAGGCTACGATTGCCAATATAGTCAGGGCATATACAACCATAAAGACCCATCCACAAAAAATGGCTGTTGAACTCGTGTGCGCAGAATTAGATGCGAAAAAGGCCCCTTATGCAAAATTTCAATTACTGGAAACTGAAAAGAGTGAAGAATCTCTCATTGAAGAGCTCACTCTACTATAGTATCTTTTTTATAAGCCATTTATAATATTACAACTGCGTGGCTTAAAAATATTACCACAATACCTGAGGGAATTATATATATCATTTTGTCAAGCTCAGATGATATGCTAAAGTGTTATGCTATTGTGCTCGCGTTGTGAGCACTTTAATAAGTAAGGTACTGTTGCTCAGGGGGCAAGGCAGGGATATTTTTGACCGTTTCTGCCTCTATATAAGGAACCGATTTGCCCTCGATTGTCAGCATCTTGAGATGGCCTTCAACGCGGACCCAGCTTATTTTGTCCCGATTTTTAATCGCTTCCCTGTGTACAATGATTCCCACTGGTTCGGCATCTGCTGCACAGCAGGAAATAAACCAGCGGAATAATAAAAAATAGTCCTCTGGAACCCCTTTGCCACTGAAGGCTTCACCTTCCGTTACAAAGCGAAGTCCCTCGAATCTATCCATCTGCGTGCGGTAATACCATAGCCTGGAAAAAAGCATGATTGTTTCAGGTATTTTTTTCCCGGAAAGCGTTGTGGCGAATTCGATCCCCTGGACTTGCAATGGTTTTTCAGAAGTCGGTAAATAGTCCGCTAATATTTTTTTTGCTGAATAGGTTTCAGTTGATTTTTGCATTGGTAACCTCTTGTCGTCTGTCAGTTTTGGCCCTGGTCTGTCTGAGACCTTTCCTGCGAGGGCTGTTTTGACAAAATCGTTTGGAGGTGAACTCGTCTTTTTATTGGCACTTAACGCAGACTTTTTTAAAGCTTTTGTAAAAGATGGTGCCTCCTCTCGGGTATCATTGGGTACAACGGATCGATTCATGGGATCAGGCACAGGCGTGTTAATCGCTTTGCCTAGTGATTTTGTCGTGGCCTTTCCAGAATCATGTGATTCTGCCAAAAGTGCGGCATCTGCCACAAGATCGAGGGATTTTTTAGAAAATGCATGGATGCCGAGGCCTCGCCCGTTCACTGCCCAAAGAAACAAAAGGGGCAGGATTAACAGCGCTGCCCGCAGCCACGATTTTTTCTTGCCGCAGCTATGCACCTCGGAGGACTTTGGCACAAGTAATGAAACCAGAAAAAGGAAGCAAATGATTGTTCCGATTACCAAGAGGGGCCAGAAACTTGGATGCAGAAAAGCCCTGTATTTTCCATTAATGAGCAGCCACACATATGCGCAGATCCAGGCAGAATAAACAACCGCTGGACCCCCTACAGTTGCATTGCTGCAGTTTTTATTCTTTCTTTCTCTCATCAGATTATCATCCCTATGATTATCATAGAAATAAAGACGATGACAAAGGTCATGCCTGACAGTGCCGCAATAGTACGCTTGTGGAAGACTCGCACATACATAAGCAACAGCTTGACATCAAGCATCGGCCCAAGCACCATAAATGCCATTTGAGCCGAGAGAGGCACAGGGGTCCTTCGAAAAGAGGCAGCCACAAAGGCGTCAGCTTCGCTACAAAGATTCAAAGCGATGGCAAGTCCCATCATGAGAATAATAGAGACCACAGGGATAGCTGACATAGAGGCAAAGGTGGAACGGGCCACAAAGGCTTGCAGCACACCAGCAATAAATGCGCCGATGACAAAAAACCTTCCAATGTCAAAGAAGTCGTCTGCCGCATGACGGATGGCCAGTGCGATCCTAGAGCATAACGTATAGGGAACTCCGTTGATATGGATTAGGATTGTATGGTCATGACCTTCACAATGTCCGTGATCCTGATTCACTTCCGGCAAGACTGCCTGCTTTCTGCTAAAAAACAAATCCATCAATATGCCGACGCTCACTGCGACAAAATACCCGCACAAGAGGCGAATTACCGTAATCTGCCACGCATAGGAATAGGCTACTGTTGTAGATGCTGCGACCAGGGGATTCACAATTGGTCCACCCAATAGATAGGCGACTGCGGCCCCCAAAGGTATCCCTTTCCGGAGAAGACGTCTTACTACCGGCACAACGGCACACTCACACACGGGAAAGATCACCCCAAGGCCAGCGGCCAGAAAGGTGGTAATCCAACGTTTCTCAGGTAACATACTTGCGATTCGTTCACGCGGCACGAATACTTCAATAAATCCTCCGATCATCGCTCCCAACAACATGAACGGGAATGCCTCAAGCACAATGGAAACAAATGTAATGGCGAGGGTTATTAAAAGGTCTTTGTTGTAAAGTATAAAAAGAAGACCTAAGGCACAAACCAAAAAGCCCACCTGAGCTGCTTCGGGATTTCTGCATAACTGCACAAAGCGTTTTGGCGTGCCCTTTATAATAGAATGCATTCTATAACAGGTATTTTTATATGAACTACTGTTTTCTCGTGTGATTTCTTGATCAGGCGCAACAACAGGAATTTTTCCGGGGATCTCGCACAAGGTTTCTTCATTTGTATTGAAAGGATAATCAGGCATCATAATAGATTTATCGGCTTTTATATTTTTTCGCTTGAGTGGTTGTTCATGACTGTTTATTCACCGATAAATTTTCGCCTTAATATTTAACTTGCAATGTTAAATATTAAAAGGGATAAAATAGGACTATGAGATTTAAAGAGCGCACATTAGTTAAAAGAATCCACAAGGCAATGAAAACCTTCCCTGGGCGATTGTCGTAACAGGTCCCCGCCAGTCAGGCAAAACACCTCTTTCCTTAAAAAATCCAACTCTCCGGTTTTCTATTCATGTTATCTCCAATTTTCTTTCGTTATTCCGCACTCTTCTAGTTCATCCTTTATAAGTTTTTTTACCTTCTCGTTGATCTTATAAATAAGCTTTATCTTTATGCCGAGAAGGTGTGCGATCTCTTTGGCTGTCATGCCTTCATTTGAAAAAAGATCAAAAATCAGTTTCTCCTGAGGAGATATTCGAGTAAATATTTTTTTAAGGGCATTCTGAATAAGCTCATCGGTATGGAGCTTATTCATACCAGGAGGGACGGGTATATTTTCGATAGTGTCCCTTTCTATTTCAGAAAGTTTCGGAAAAGGTCTTTTGATTTTCTCTTTTCTATATTGATCGCAGATAAAGTTACGAAGAATCCGTCCCAAGTAAGTGGTTGGCATGCTTACTCCCCGAAAGGAGCGGAGGCGCGTAAAGTTATTTTCCGCAATATGTATGAAAAAATCATTGAATAAATCTTCGATCTCAAATCCAGGGTGTTCAGATGTGTGCTCACAAAGAATTTTATAAATCAATGCTCCATAACGTTCGAGAAAATCATCAGGAGAACTCCCAAATTCTTTGGGGAATTTTTCATCGGAAGGACTCATTATATATCACGCTCCAGATAACTTTTTAGATTAATTTATCAGTTTCTTGAGTAAAGGTCAAGAAAGGGTGGAAGTCAGACCGGGCAATCCCATGAAGGATTTCGATTTGTTCAGTGAGAATTTTAGAGATATTTTCTAGAAAAATATTTGACAGGATAACAGGATATACAGGATTTTGAAATCATCTTGTCAATCCTTTTATCCTGTCTAAAATATACCTGCAATGTTACGCACGGTTATTATTATTTAACCACAGAGGACACAGAGATCACAGAGGGAGTATGAATCTCCGTCTTCTCCGGACTCTCTGTGGAGGGTGTTGTGGGCGATCCTTCAGGAGTTGCCCGATTTTTACTTAACGGACAAAAAGTAAAGCTTACGAGAATAGAGAAGAGCCCCTATCCTGCGTATTCCTTTAGCCACACTCTCCCCTTACAGGAGCAGAAGATAGGTACCTTACGCTATCACTTAGAGGATTCACTAAAAAACATTGCTTCAGGCATTATTCCTATTAATGTGACTTCAGAGAATTTTGGTGTGATCACCCGTTAATTCATGGATGCATGCATTTATATCCTTATTTCTACTCATTTAATTTACTCAAAAATGAGCATTGCTGAAAATTTCCACTCTTGATATTTTGTAGAGAAGTTGCTAGAGTGAGATATAGAGTACTTTCTTCTTTTCTGAAGCTATATTAGAGAGCAATAAATGGACGATTCTATAAAAAATCTTCCAGGAAAATTTGGAAAATTCCCTGACAATTTTTTGCAGCGATATGAATCTTTATTCTATAAAATTATGTATGAATGGATGCGAGGAGAATTCCAGGGAAAAATAAATTTTTTTTCGTCTATTAAAGAGGGGAGCAATATTTGTATTCACTAAAAAAGGGGTAAAGAATCTATGGACAAATTAGATGAGGCTATAATAAAAAATTATCGTCAAATAAGACAAGAGCTTATTCCCATGGAAAAGGAGTGCCCCAGAGAGGATCTTTTATTGCATTATGTGAAGGGAGAGATCGGGGATATGGAGAGAGAAAAAATGGAGGAGCATCTTTTTGCATGCCCTGAATGTCTGGAATCTTTAAAGGTCATCAGAATGATCCAGCAGGCCCAGGAATCGCCTCACGAGATGCCTGCCCACCTTTTTAAAAAGGCCCGAGCAATACTTCATAATGAATTGGCAGGCTCTGCTTCGGAGTATGCGCAGAAGCTTGTGATCCTAAAATTAAGTCTGATCTGGGATCAGGTGCTCAATAAAATTATTCAATTAAAGTCAGATGCAGCAGGAATGATCATTGCTTCAAGACCCGAGTTTCAGCCAGTCAGAAAGGTCTCTAAAGATTCTAAGGAAAACGCCTTAAATTTCCCCCTTAAAAGGGCTATAGAAATCAATGAAGGGACAATTCACCTGGAAATTGATGTATCAGATAAAAAGGGATACTTGACTCTTAAGACATCCCTTCATATAAGAGCGGGGCAGATCCAATTGAAAGTGAGCAGCGTAAGGGCGATCCTTTACAAATCAGGAAGGATGTGTTCTTCAGTTCATCTTAATAAGAGAGGTGAGGCGATCTTTTCTAGGATTAAAGAGGGCCCTTATTCCTTTGAGCTTCGCATAGGAGAGAAATCCTTGGGGGTGATTGAGGTCTCTGTGAGTAAGGTTAAAAAATGAGCAGAAAAAATATTCTCGAATTGGTCTATCACGAAGAGGGGAAGATACGACTTTCTCTCTATGAATCCCACGGAGAGGGGCCAATCTCTTTTTATCAGGAATCCGAGATAGCAATAGAGAAGATAGATGGATTAGTCCTTGAAATTATACGCTATTTGAATAAGATTAATCTTTTTAAGAATCCTGATCAACACCTTTTGACAGAGCTTCAAAAGTCATGCCAGCTTCTCTATAATGAATTGCTCAGCCAAGAGATAAAACTGCAGCTTCAGAACACGTCTCTTAAAGACCTGGAGCTTATTTTAGACGAGCAATTGGTGCATATTCCCTGGGAGCTTCTCTTTGATGGGCAAAAATTTCTCTGTGAACAGTTTAATATGGGAAGACAGGTGAGAACAAAGGGGGATAAGGTAATTCGCTCAGATAAAGATGAGCCAAAATCCCAATTGAGTATGCTCATCATTGCTGATCCTACCGAAGATTTGGAGATAGCCTGGAGAGAGGGAGTGAGAATCTATGAAGAATTTCAACAAAAAGAGGATCTGGTAAAGATTATGCTTCAAACGTCAGACCAGGTTGACCTTGATTTTATCAAAAAGAACCTCTGGGATTATGATCTGGTACATTATGCAGGTCATGCTGATTATAATTCTCATCAGCCGAACCTTAGTGGCTGGATGTTCTCAGATGGCAAATTAAATACCATAGATATTCTAAAAATGGCAGGTGGCAGGACGGTTATGCCAAGGCTTGTCTTTTGCAATGCCTGTCAGTCAGGCTATACAGGCAAATGGTTAAAGGAAAAGGACCATCTTAACCTCGCGCATCATAGCTTCGGACTTGTCCATGCCTTCCTCATGGCCGGAGTTAAATATTACTTGGGAACCTTTTGCGATGTCTCTGATGAATACAGCGCCTATATGGGAATAGAGTTTTATCACTTCCTCCTTGAGGGTGACACTATTGGGCAGTCCTTGAGAAAGGCCAGAGAATCATTCAAGGAAAAGTTTGGAGAATCAAGCTTTTGCTGGATCAATTATGTGCTCTATGGTCATCCTGGTGATTATCTCATTCGTTCCAAAGGGGTAGAGAGCGTGCAGCAAGAACATGAATCGGATATATCGAGTGAGCATTATGAAGCCCGTATAGGATTAGTGCATCGCTCTTCTGAAAGTAAGGCAGCGGCCCACTCCATGAGACATTTACCCTTCTCTTTTCCTGGACGGGACAGATGGTTAGGGATAGTTATTATATTCCTTCTTTTTTTAGTTTTTACTACTCTTGCATTTTTTTTTCCACGAAGGCACGTGAGAAATGATTCCAATAAAGAGAATGGGAACTTAATAATATCTCAGTATAAAACAAAGAGAATTGAAGAATTAAAAGGGATAATTTACCAAAAACTGAAGGAGAGGCAGGAGAGATCCTCTTCCGTAAGAACACCACCTTTGCCTGCGGATAGGTGGACATCCACGCCGGTAGTCATAGCTATTTTTGATATTGTCGATATAGATACAGATCCGCTCCCTGAGTGGGCCTTGAGAATGATAAGGGATCTTGGTATAAAGCTTACCGGACATTTTATTGAAGACAGGCGAGTCCGTGTTGCGGAGAGGGAGGAATTAGATAAGCTTCTTGAAGAAAAAGACCTAAAATTATCTGATTTCTCATTTGATGATCAAAAGGATATTTTCGGAAGATTTCTTTATGCCGGCATTATGCTTTTTCTCAAAGGGTACAAATCAGCAGAGGGACTCTCTCTTTGTTACAAGGTCGTTGATACGGAAACAGGAGAAATTGACAAAATTGATTCCGGCATACAACTTGCCAAAAGAGTAAAATCCAAAGATCTTGCAGCATCAATTTACCTTCAGGCAAAAGAGGTTATCTATGCTAAATACCCTTTAAGAGGGAAGATAGTCATGGGACAAGAAAACCGTATCTTCTTGAATATAGGCGCGGAATCCGGAGTTAAGAAGGGGGACATCTTTGCGGTTTTTGGTTCGGATACGCAAGGTATAAAAGGAGAACAAATCGGAAAGCTCAGGATTATGGGCGATCCTATAGACCCTGCCTCAGCTCAATGCGAGGTCCTTGAAGGAGAAGGATTTAGCAGTGGATTACGGGTTGAGATTTGCCAAATGTAATATTGCAGAACCCCATCAGCCCATCTTAACTCGCCCAAGATTAGAATTGCTGAAATAACCTATGATTATTGTAAAGAATAATAATTTGATATATAATATGGATATCTTGAGGAAGCATGATGAAAAAGCAACGCATAATATCGGTTTTTATCCTGCTTATATTTTATTGCTCTTTAGTGAGTATTTCCTTATTACTTAACCAAAACTGCTGCGCCGAAGATTTTTTCTCCCCTTTCATTTCAAGCTCTCACCCTGGAGGTGTAACATTTCCACAATATCCTATTGATCAGACAACCTTTTTTACGTCCATTGACTCATCCTCTTCCACTTCACTGGTTCAAAAAGCTTCAAAAAGGCAACGACTGGTGAGTTTTGTTGAAACAGACAAGTCTGTGTACTTTTCAGAAGAGCCGGTTATTATCATCTTTACGGTAAAAAATGAAGGAGATGGCCCCCTTTTTATGGATTTTTCATCTCCTCAACAATTTGACGCAGTGGTGAAAAGTGATGCAGGTGTAATGTGGCGGCTCTCTTTGCATATGCCCTATGATCTGACAGCATCCTCCTTTATGTTAGCTCCGGGCGAGGAGAAAACCTTTGAAATCCAATGGAACCAGCAGGACAATGAGAGTATGAGTGTGCCATTCGGTATTTATAAAATAGAAGTTCTTGCCATGTTGATCGACACCCACGATCAAACAAGCACGTATACCTATATTACCATTAAAGACCTGCCTAAATTCACCAGTTGTCAAGAGCTTAAAAGAAGATTAAGAGAGCTTATCTTTCAGGAGGAACCTCACATGCGTTTAGTGTCTTTGGCAGATGAGTCTTTCTCCGATGGATCGGCTGCTCCCTCCGAGGTTCTCCCTGTTTTTTTGGCTACTAAATCTGTCACCGATGAATCTTCGGATGAGGGACCTTTTCTTGGTGAGGCCTCGCCCGGCGGCTCTGGATCAGATGATTTCCCCTGGTCGCGTCCTCCCTGGCCTTTGCCCACACCGGGCACGAAAGGTGGTACACTTTTAGGAACACAAGTCCAGGCATTATACACATTACCTGCCATGGCCCCTGCACTCGGCTTCGGAGTAGCCAGTAGCTTCGGAGTGACCAGTAGATACGCCCCTGCTTATGTCGGTGCCGGCTTGGGAGTGGTCGCAGGATACGCCCCTGCTTATGGCGGAGCTGGCTCTGGAGGAGCTTCAGTATTGAGTCCCGCTTTTCCCGGGACAGCCGGTTATGGATTGACCCCGATCTCTGTGTGGAGTTACAGCAGCGGCTCTGATTCTGTATTTAATAAGGTATCTAATACAATATCTAATACGTCATTTAATACGACATATAGCAGCAGTAGCTTCCCTTTCAGATACAGGCGTGGGAAAAGTAGCATGAGCAATGCGAATGACTATTCGATGACTACTACTTTGATAGCTGGAGTGGATGAAGGTGACAGCATCAAAAATGACGGAATATATATTTATATGATAAAGGGGAAGAACGTGAGGATTATCAGAGGCATGCCCTCTCACAATCTGACAGAGCTTCCTCCCATAAGTTATGAAGACACGAGTTTTACTCCTACCTTTCTCTATATAAATAAAGATACCCTGATTGTTGTGGGAGAGGAGCCTTGCGGCATGACGCCTATGGGCTATGCCGATGGAACTGTTGTAATGTCCTATTACCGGGAAAGACCCGCTTATACCAGGATATTTATTTATGACATTACGGATCGCTCACAGATTGTTCAGAAAAGAACTATCAAATTTGGAGCCCGGTATGTCGAGTCAAGGAAAGTTGATCATACCCTTTATTTGATTATGAATGACGATCCCCCCTATTATTTAGAGGAGAACCTTACCAACCCGCAGGATTTTGTCCCAATGTATAGTGATTCTTCCATACATTCTGAGGATGAAGGCGATCTTATATGTGAGTGTAATAAGGTGGCCTATTTCCCCGACGATAGAAAGCCCTATTATTTCATTATAGTGAGCATTTGCTTGGATGATCCGGAAAAGGAGATTGGTAGGCGATTGATTGTGGGTGGAAGTGAAAATATTTACTGGTCGACAAAAAGCATGTATGTGACAAGCACGATTTCTTCAGAGGAAAATCGAGATACCCACTCTATGGTGGTCTATAAATTTAGATTGGATAATGAATCTGTGACCTATGCGGGCCATGCGGAAATGGGAGGAGTGCTCACCGACCAATTGAGCCTTGATGAATATAATGACCAGGTGAGAATAGCAGTAACTAAGGAATCATCATCAGGCAGGACTCTCTCTCTCCTTATCCTTGATGAGAGGATGAAATTGAAAGGTATCTTTGAGGATATCGCTCCTCGTGATCAGATTGAATCTGTGCGGTTTATAGGGAGCAGAGCCTATATGGTAGAGTCTGGTCCTCCTAATCTTTTCTCCGTAATATCCTTAGAAAATCAGGCAGACCCTAAAATTTCAGGCCAGCTCATGATCTCTGGCTCTATCGAATATTTACACCCATATGATGAGTATCGCATTATAAGCTTCGGCAGGGAGGTTGTTGACGGTATAGAGGAGGGGGTCACACTCACTCTCTTTGATGTGTCTGATATGCATCATCCTGTCAAAGTTTATAGCGAACTGATAGGCTCCATGGGAACAAATTCTCCGGTGCTGGATGATCATAAAGCCCTCGTAATGAGCCCGGAAAAAAATCTTATGGCCTTCCCCATTGTAGTAACTCAAGGCATTGAGGATTACCATAATATCTTTAAAGGTTCCCATATTTACTCTATTGACAAGAATGGTTTTGAGAAAATAACTGAAATACCGGATGAGAGTATTGAAAGAATACTCTATATGGGTGATCATTACTATGTGGTATCGGAAAGTAAAATTACCGCCATAGGAATGCACACGTATACTGAAGATGCGAGTATTTCGCTAAAAAACTAATAATTTACTTTGTAAGGTCATATACCTCATATGGTGTCAGCCGGATCTTTTCCCCTGCAGGGCTTCCGAAAAATCGGTAATTTGACCCCCATGTACCATCCTGAGGATCACAGGTACTGAGTGTTTTTATGTGGCTAAGTTCGGGATCAGCGAGGATTTCAAAGGCGGAGAGATTTGATGTAAAATGATCCGGATCAAAAAGGCCCTGTGGAAGGGTGTGAGGTGACGTAGGGTCCAAAAATCCTATTAAATGCAAGATGGGGCAGGTAAGTTCTTTAAGATCGAGATATAACATTCCCGGCCCATGGGAATAAATGGCATTAAAGGTGTGTGATTCCATAAAATTAAGCACAGACTGATCCCCCCAGATTCCGGATGCACGATCATAGGAATAAACTTGATAGGAAATGTGGCTCTTGTGAACAATATTTGGCATCTCAACAATAGAGGGCATAAAAAAAAGATTCATCCCTTTATGCAAAGATAAGGAGACGGTGGGATAGAGGGGTGAGCTTGAATAAAATAAGACTTCATCAAGGTTGGATAGTCCATCCCCATCAAAATCCCCATCTGTCGGGAAATTAAGATCCTCATCCGCATAGGGCAAGACAGTAAAAGGGATCTTATGGAGTTCCCATTCATCTCTATACTTACCTATAATATCCTGATAAGAGGTATCTTCTATGGCGCCGGGGTGCAAGGGTTTTCCCAAGCTCGTGTGTGTTAAATCAACGAATACAAAGTTGAGCGATTTGGCAGAAAGCCATAGCGTGGGATCGGCCACAGGAGCTCCTTTAAAATCATCCCCTTCATATATTTCGAGAGTAATCTTATTATAGGGAGGAAGGCTATTAAATTTATAGCAGTAGCTATCCGAATCCATAAGACGATAATTATCGGGATAGACATAATTGCCATTGATGTGCCCCCTCATACTAATGATTCTTCCCAAAGGATCTTTTACCTGGGCAAGGAGGCTGGTAAACTCGCCAGCCTGAGGTTCTGAGACCGATAAGATATATTCCACGCCCTCGGATGGATAACTTGACGCACATGTGACTTCAAGGAGGCAGTAGCCATTTTCCTTAGGTGTAAAGGTACAATAATTATTTGCCCTAAGAGCTCTTCCTTGATCATAGAGGGGCCTGATATTAGGATCATAGAGGCTGAGTTGGACAAAATAGCCATACTCTGAAAGATCCTGGGCATATATCTCATATATAAGGTCTTTAAAGGCATAAAAATAAATCCAATCCATATCATGCTCAGATGAGAAGGTATGTCGCGCAGGCAGCGCATTGACTATAATCTCACAGGCAGGATTAGAAAGGAGGCAATTTGGGTCATTATCTGGCTCAAATGCATCCGCCCCTGTAACGGTTACGGGCCTTACAATGCTCACCTTTTGCCATTCTGTCCAGTTTCTGCCTGCTTCAGATTCATCTTCAGTCTGTCCTTCAACCATAAAGTAGGCCTGATAATACTGAGGGATCGAGGGGATATCTGCGTAATAGAGTGAGGGATCCATCTCATCCTTGATAAGATCTATAATTATGCTATCTCGAGATAGCAGCGGCGAAAGAGAAGACAGTGCAACCCAGGCCTTATTTATCTGCGCGTCAGGATGGGCGATTAGGGAAAGACATATATTTTCATCCACTATCTGTGCACTACATGCTCCGAGCAGAGAGTACTCCTCCCCAGGAATAGCAGCCGTACCAAGGTAATAGTTAAGATGACGATTAATGGTCTGATAATCCCTGGGGGATGTGTCGCCATAGTCAGACAAGAAAAGCTCTGGCATCTGCCTTGTAAGGGAGACAGCATTGTGAGCTATGCGAAAGGCTTGCGCCACTGTTCCCCCTGAAAGAATCCCTGAGAAAAAGAAGTTTGAAAAACAGGGAAAGAGACGTTGCTCCTCCCCAATAGGGAAGAACAACTTTTCCTGATCACTTCCGGCAAGGCCTGCCCAGTTCCTCTTCTCTTGCCAGCGAAAGGCAGATAAGAATGTACCGGCATATGGTGTATCTGTGAGAAGAAGAAGGTTTCGATTTGGATCAAGTATCCGGTCAAGCTCATAGGGAGAAATTCTTTCATCTGCGCTAAAATAAAAATGAGGTCCGTCATTATCTCTCTTAACCATACCAATGAGGTATAACAAGAATATCTGGCCTTCGGCAGAGTCGGGGATCACCAGATCGGACCTGCTTCCGATCCTTCTTATCTGCTCTTCCTTAAGGCCTTTACCCTTGAGGATTGCCTCCGTCCGGGCAACTTGCCTGCTTACTCTATCAGCTTCATCGAAAGAGAAAAGATGAGGAGCGCTTTCACAGATGAGAGCTATTGTTCTATTCTCGCTTCTATCTCCCATGGATATCTTTTGGAAGGCCATCTTGGGTCGTCTACTTTTATCTTGAGCATAGATGGTGATATTATAGCTTGTTTCACCAGGGCATGGGTCCTTAGTGGTGAGCGTATAAACTCCTCCATAGGGATAGTTAGGATCAGAGGTGAGGGAAAGGGAGATCTGCGGGGCTTCCGTGATTGCCCTTCCTTTTCTGTCTGACTGGGCCTGATGGATAGTCTCGATCACAGACCATACCCGGTTTATCCCGGTCAAAGCATAAACCCGGCATTTGATTTCAAGCTCTCCCTCTGAGCGGGATATGGCAGAGTCATAAATAACAGGCTTGCTCTCATCAATATAGTAAATACTTTTCTGATCCAATGACATAATACGATCAGGATCAGAAGCAAGGGGGGTTTGCCCCTCACGGGGAAGGAATCCCTTGGCGTAATCAAAGGCATCCATGAGACTGTGGGTCAAAAACCATTCATTAAAGAATGGATAAGAGAAGGAAACCATACCCTTGTTTAGATAATAGGCTGTCTGATTCGAATCTGTGCTTGTGATGGTGATGAGCTTATCAGCCAGGTTTTCATCAGAGGCGTTACTTTTCCCTAACTCATGAAGAAAGCTTCCCGAATAACACGCATCATAGAGGAAAATAATGGTATCAATCCCGGTAGCAATCTCGGAGATCCACCCCGCCAGTGTAGTGCTGCTGAGCGCTTCAGTAGGATTTATGCGAAAGGAGCCCTGTTTTCCATGATCAACGAAGAAAAGGAGAAGTTCATCTGTTCCCCTCTGCCTGATCGTGCTGAATGCAGAGTATGGCCATTCAGGATCAAGCACCTTTAGATGAGGATAGCCATCTATATCATCATAGTCTCCTTCACCGTCAAGGTCCTGAAGCAGATAGGGATTATAGTAATAAATCTCCCTTTTGCCATATCCCATAGCCCTCAACGTTCTGTAAGCGTGATTGGCGATGGTGTTGGTACTCTCCCAAAGATAATCTCCGCTCCCTTGATAACCCGCAATAATGACAGCCTGCTTTTTATTATCCGCAGAGTATGCGGGATCATCAATGAAGATTTGGAGCTCAAGTATGGCAGAGATGAGAAGGCCTGTATCATAAGGATCCGGGTAACCGGTGAGGTTAAGGTAACCGTTCTTCTTCGGTTTTATCATATACCATGGCACTCCCTGTGAATCAAAAGAGATTGTGAAGCTTTCAAGATCAGAGGGATCGATAATATCAGGCCCTGATGAGAAAAAAGCACAAGGAAAGATAAAGGGACTATAGTCGCCACTGGTATCTTTCCCGAGAATAGTAAGATATAAGGGACTGTGAGAGTCGATGGTGAGCTGCTCAATAGGGTTTTCCCCATCTTCAGAAAAGCTTAAAGAGATAAGACCGCTTCCCGTGTGCACCATCTGTGGGGCCTGGTTTGAAAAGGGGAATCCTTCCAGAGTCCACGACATGAGCATATTTCGGGCAGATATGAAAGCCTGTTCAGGATCAAAGCGTGAGCTTAGGGCTTCAATAAAGGCGGAGGTAAAGGATAGATAGCTGCTCGGTTGATGCCCTGGAGGAGTTGGTGAGCCATATGGCAGGGGAAGCTCAGAAAAATCCGGTTTGATATAAGAGGGCCCATCTCTTGTTGACGTAATTACACTTATAGGTTTGCCTTCCTTTATAAGATCATCTATGAAACTCCCTGATGCACCGGATTCCATAATGATTATTGTTGGTCGCTGAATGAGAGGGCTTAAATCTTGGGCTGCTATTACCTCATCAGGCATGATCTGGAAACGGTCCTCTGCCCCATGGCCTATGAGGCAGATATAGAGGGGACCAGCGTGGGAAGTTCCTACTTGCCAATTATACAGAGTATCTAAAAATTCTTCTTTCGTTGGTGTTGAATCATCAACCACCAGTTGGTTAATAATGCCATCATTATCAATATCCTGGAAGGGGAACGGATTTTGATACCAAATGTCGTATGCTTCATACCCATTATTGATAAATGTCTTATACACATGATTTGCCTGGGCTTGAGTAGCTGGCCACAGGCTGTTCTCAGGGCTTGCACCTCCACCTGCAACCAAGATGAGATTTCCCTTTAAGGAGGAGCCCTTCTCAAGCTTAAGCTTCAATAGACCATTCTGCCGATCAGCTACATACACAAAATCACCAGCTACTACCACATCCTCTGCTGTGCTTGGACTATCCCAACTCCCTATGATTCTTGGTGCATCCTTGCTCCTGATATTGATTATCTGAAGTCCACTCTCCAAATCAGCAACATACGCATAGTCCCCCACAATGCATACCCTTTGGGCACGGCCAGGTGTTGCACAGCTTCCCACAATCCGGGGAAGATTCTTTGCATGAATATCGATGATTTGTAATCCTTCATCTAAATCAGCAACATACGCATAATCTCCCACAACACTCACGTCCAAGGCATAGCCGGGTGTATCACAATTTCCTATGATCTGAGGTTCCTCTTTGTTACTGATATCGATGATTTGAAGAAGGCTATAACTCTTATTGAATTCATCATAGGCATTGACAACATATGCACAATCATCCTTGACGGTTACATATCGTGCTCCGGGAGTATCGCAGGTTCCCACGATCTCCGGTTCTCTTTTGTTGGTGATATCTATAATCTGAAGATCTCCATCAGCCATATAGGCATAATTACCCGCAATAGTAACACTATTGGCATAGCCGGGAGTACTACAGTTTCCTATAGCCACCGGCCCCTCCTTATTGCCAATATCAATAATCTGTAAGCCACTCTCCCAATCAGCCACGTATGCATAGTCATCCGCTATGGCAACGTCTCTTGCTAATCCTGGTGTAGTGCATATACCTACTGGCCTCGGACCATTCTTGTTGCTGGTATGGATAATCTGCACCCCCATGTACTCATCAGCCATATATGCATATTCGCCTGAGATAGCCACAGCAGCCACAGAGCCCGTGGCATAAAAACATTGTTCGGAGCGCGGGCCCTCCTTGCTGTGAATATCAATAATATGCACACCATAATTCCAATCAGCAATATAGGCGTAGTCACCTTCTACGGCAATAGCCAGTGCACTCCCAGGGGTGCCGCAACTTCCCACAGGTATTGGGGAATCCTTATCCCTGATATTGATGATGTGAACGCCACTTAACCCATCGGCAACATACGCATAATCACCGGCAACGGAGATGCCGAGTGCAAAGAAGCCGAGCATAGTATAGCTTCCCACTATAGCGGGCTCATATTTATTGCTGATATCGACGATCTGAAGGCCTCCTCCTCCATCGGCAACATACGCATAATTTCCCTCTATTGCCATGCTTTGGGCATTACCTGGCGTATTACAGGTCCCTAGGAGAGCAGGTTCATGTATGGTGCTTATATCGATAATATGAATACCGCTTATCCCATCAGCAACATAGAGATAGGTACCCACTGCTGTCACATCCCATGCCTCGCCCAGGGTATCATAGCTTCCTACTATTCTTGGCTCGCTCTTTTTGCTGATATCGATAATTCGTAAGCTATGATCATACCCATCAGCTATATAGGCATAATCACCTGCTATTGAGACATCGCGTATATCAACGTGGGTTTTACAGCTCCCAACTTTTCTCGGTTCACTCTTTTTGCTGATATCGATAATCTGTAAGCTCCCATTATACCCATCAGCGATATACACGTAGCCGTCAGCTATGTCAAGACCATAGGCTGCTCCAAAAAGAATATCATATGTCCCGATAAGATCAGGCTTATCTTTATTTTTAATATCAATAATCTGCAGACCGCATCCCCCATCAGCTACATAGGCATAATCTCCTTCTATGGCAACGTCGAGAGCAAGGTTTGGGGTATTGTAGCTACCTATAATCTCTGGCCCGTTTTTGGTACGAATATTAATAATGCATAAATTCCCATTCCTCTCTGCAACATACGCATACTCGTCATCCAGAAAAACACTTGATGCAAAGCCAAAGAGAGCAAACCCTCCCGTCATTTCCGGCTCATTTTTATCGGTGATATCAATAATCTGCAGGCCGCATTTGCCATCTGCAATATACGCATAGTCATCTTCTATGGCAAGGTCCTGAGCAAAACCTGGAGTATCAAAGAATCCTCTGGGAGCGGGCTTATTTTTATTGGCGATGTCAATAATCTGCAAGCCCCCTTCCCCAATCGCTGCATAAATATAATCATCCTCTATGGCTATGGCATGGGCATAGTCGAGTGTGACGCTCTTTCCGATAATATTTGCACCGCTCTTGTTCCTGACATCGATAATGAGCACGCCTCCATTCCCATCAACAACATAAGCGTAATTGCCCACTACGGCCACATCTTCCGCATTGTCCACAGTATCACAACTCCCTATGGCCTGAGGCCTCTCTTTATTGCTGACATCGATAATCTGCAGGCCCCCTTTCCCATCAGCTATATAGGCATATTCCTCTGTTACGGCTAATCCTGCCGCAAAGCCAGGAGTATCGCATTGAGCCATATAATACGGCCTTTCAGGATTATGCGCATTAATAATATAGAGTCCACTCTCACCCCGTGTTACATAAATACAATCATAAATCTCTAAATCATGGCACTCTCCAAGAGGGATGAAAGAGGCAACGGAGTTCGTCGTAATATTATAGCTTACTATACCCTTAGATGTGGCACAAAAGGCATACTTCCGGCTTCTTTCCTCGTCCTCCCATACCTTCACAGCACGAAGATTCCCATAGTTATTCCATTGGCCAATTAATCCGACCTCAAATATATCGTCTTCAGCAGCAAGGTCACAGGGAGGAAATATCCACACAACCATAAAAACCAGAATAAAAAGATAAGGCCGCCTTTTCATTATGACTCCTGCATCTTATAAGGTGAACAGCATGACCAGTTACATACTTTTCTTGATATTAGTAGAGTTATATTAAATTTAACAATTTTTATAAGAAATATCAAGGATAAATTTTCACTTCCGTGTGTATATTAATTGACGAAAAAAAGGCAGAGTCAAAGTGGCTCTGCCTTTTAATTCTTTTCCTCTCCTTTCACTATGTGAGACGAAAATGAATCTCAACGATAAGAGTTGTAATATTGTTTAATCCTGTAAAATTCCATTTTTTAATCTGATTGATAAGACATTCTCCAACTATCTTACCTACGTCATTCTTCGTAATAGATGAGGAAATAATGGTGCCATTATTGTCGATTTCAATTCTTACCTCCACGCTTCCGCCACTATTGGTACCTTGCCCACAGAAGGAGAGCGCATAAAGATTGGTTCTAATAATATCCATGATCTCATTCTTAAATTTCTCATTACTTATTACACTAACCTTTTCAACTGATATGTTTCCTAAAGCAAGGTTTGAGGGTGGAGGAGCAACAATATCAGATTCCCACGTTGGTATTGATGGTGGAACTGTAGGAAATCCCCATATTGAGGTTGTAGGTATGAATTGGTTAATATTAGTACCGATGAGTAAGGGTGCTGCACTACTAGGCCACCATGGTTGCGTTAATAGCGGAGCACCAGGGAATCCCGTTACAGATAATAGATTACCAGGCCCCGATGGTTGTATTAATGGGAGAGCATTAGGAAATCCCCATATTGTGCTTAATAGTGTGGATTGGTAAATGTTTCCTCCACCTGGAGGTGCAGAAAAACTAGGGCTTACTGCGTAAGTTGGTGATACGGTACTCGAAAATCCCCTTGATGACGTTGTAGATTGGGGCGGGGAAGTTCCTCCAGCTGCTGCTCCATATGTTCCTCCAGCTGTTGCTCCATATGTACCTCCATAAGTTCCTCCATAGGCAGGGTTTCCCCAAGCACTTGCACTATACGATGAAGCAGGCTGCGATGAAGAATAACTACTGCCTGATCGAGTTGAAGAGCCTACTGCATAATCGGAAACCCCTTGTGGTAGTGGCAGGGCCTGTTTTACTGTGGTCGATTCCCCTCCTTCATTGCGGATCAGAGAATCAATAGCCACAAATGAGGTATAATCCGTGAGTAAATTATATTTTAGGCCCAGCTCCGTTATTAATTCCACCCTCTCATCACTTTTGGACAATTTATTGTAATCTCCAAGGATCATAATCCTATGGCGAGCCCATAAGTATTTTAGGGCAGAATTTTCATCCATTGGAAGAACATCTCCAACATTGAAAGCTGCTGTGTACTCTCCCTCACCTGAATATCCGTTTAATTCTATTTTTCCCCTAGGCTCCCCCCTCCATTTACCAAAGCAGATGATCGGTCTTTCTGCCAAAACATCTGGAATGTTAGGTGGTTCTATATCATATGCATCAAATTCACCAAAATTTACATCAACCTCGGTAAGGACAGGAGTGCTGATATACTGACGAAATTTTTCCCCCTGTACGGGTGCCTCGCTTTGTTTTGTAATAATAAATGGTTCACCCATCCCTACATGTGCCATACCCTCGATAATATAACGATTAACGCTTGAGCCAATTCCAAAAGCAAATAGATTGGCCTCTCCCAGATTATTACGTATCAGGTCGAAGACTTCCAGCTCGACAGATACATACCCATCTGTCACAATAACAATTGTTCGGGACGTTCCTTCATTTCGCGGCAAGGCCAAAGCCTTTTGAAGTGCAGGTAAAATCTGTGTACCTCCGCTTCCCTTTTTGTTGTTAATCAGGTCTAAGGCACTTTGAATATTCTCTTCTGTAGCGGGCAAAGACTCGTTCGACATCACCTCATAACCGCTAGCGAATAGGAGCACATTAAATTTATCTTCAGGCGCAAGATTGCTTATAAGATCTGTGAGGACCCTTTTTGATATTTCAATGGGAAAACCATACATTGAGCCGGAAACGTCAATGATAAAAATAAATTCACGGGGTGTGATATCTGCTACTCCTACCTTTTTGGGGGGTTGTACCATGAGTAAGAAAAAATTTTCATCCTCTCCTTCATAGAGGAGTAAGCCGGACTCAATCTTCATACCCGCTAATTGGTATTTGAGGATAAAATCCCGGTTGCCCCCGTATTTTTCTTCTTCATTAAGCTCTATTATTGCAACGGATTCTCCTTCATACTGAATATCCGTCATGTGGGTATTACAACTTACATGCTGGAGGGGAAGTCCTGTTGAAAGGGTGATCTGAATGTCAAATGTATATGGCGGTGCCTCGCCTTCGTGCAAATAGGGATTTTCCACCCATCTTTCCGTAGGCTCCGCCATGGCAGCAGGTGTATCGGAATAACGGGGACCGACAACCGTCGGATAGACAAATTCATAGGTGTTGTCTGTGGGAATAAGCAATTCCGTGTAGCTCAATTCTACCTTGATTTCATCATTAGGCATAATGTTGGCGACATTCATTTGAAAGACGTTTGGCCTTTGTTGTTCCAAAAGGGATGCGCTTTTACCCTCTTGTTTTGCTTTTTCATAGCTTTCCCGGGCTTCTTCCTTTCTTTGAATCTCCGCCACGATGGTCCGCTCGCCAATGGTCATTTTCATCCCATAAACAGCGGCCCGTGTTGAAGCAGGAAACACATAGATAGCTTCCAAAGGATATTCTCCTTCATTTTTATATACTTGAGACACCACAACATCAGCGATAACACCGGCGATATTAACTTTTGCAGACGTAGATTTCAAAGGGAGCTGATCGATAGCCGAATCATCGCTTTTGACGAAAAAATAAGGTGACAACGTTTTATCGATATCCTCGATAGTTTCATCAGAGAGTGCTGAGTATGCAATAAAGAAAATAGAAAATATACTAATTAATATAATTAAAAGAGATGTTCTTTTCATTATATTTCTCCTCTTTTATCTAATTTTTAATCTTATAGTCACAATCAAAAATTTTTGATGGCTACCACCCATATCTAATTCCAATAGACGTAAAAAGGATAAATTTTCCCCTTTAAAATAGAAAAAAAATAAATACCTGCCATTTTAGGTGATAAGTCCTCTTTGGATGCAAATTTTGCTTTCTCTAAAAAAAGCAAAACTAATTATTGTGATGGCAGTGGGCCGGGTGAAGTGGGCAGTGATAGTGATTGGGGATATTTCTATGCTCGAGAAAATCATGCGTATGAGATCTATGCCCAGGACCTCTCTGAATATGGCTATTTTAACAGGCTTACTCTCTGCAGTATAGAGGGCAGTCCCATTGTTCACAAGGGTAATCTTTTGACTGTGAATAATTATCTCGCCTTAACCTATCCGGAAGACAGCACCTATGATACAAAAACGAGAAAAAAAGATAATAGAGAAACTATTAAATGTGCTCTTGAAATATTCTTAATGAATTTTCACCAGGAGCCTTTGCCCTGGATATATGACACTTCCTTGTGTGAGATTATTTATCGAGAGAAACTCATCAAGTCCCATTCCATGCATCCTGGCAATGGTGTATGCACAATCTCCCTTTTGCACACTGACCGTCTTCAAGCCGTTCGTTGAACCTGTATCTGCCAGAAAAGTTAAACTTCGCCGCTGGATAGGGATCTTGAGTCGCCTGCCAATCGTGAGCCAATTATATCGCCTTATATTATTGGCTTTGGCTATATTCTTGATGCTCGTGCCATACTGTTTAGCAATGTGAGAAAGGGTCTCTCCTTTTCTAATACGGTGATAAACAAATTCCGGTTTAGGTGGTTGCCATGCGGGTATTGTTTCCAACTGAGCGAAAGCAATCTCTTCCTTATCGAATGGAACCTTGAGCAGGTATTCACTATCTGGTGTGACTTTATGTCTCAATTCAGGATTCATCAAGGCCAATTCCCGGGGGGAAATGCCTATTTTATGTGCCAGGTCAGAAAGCTGTACCTGCTTGTTTACGGTAATTTCCTTAAAGGCTAAAGAATTTTCAAGGGGCGGAAGTTCCAGACCGTATTTTTCCGGGTTCTCTATTAAGTGCAATGCAGCCATTAATCGAGGGACATAACGCGCAGTCTCGGATGGCAGATTCGAATAGAGGTCCCAAAAATTATCCAAATAATTAATATGTTGATCCCGAATAACCCGCAGGACTCTGCCTTCTCCGCAGTTATAGGCTGCCAGCACTGTCGTCCAGTCTCCAAATGTATGGTGAAGCTGTGTCAGGTATTCGATTGCAGCCCTGGTGGACTTTACTGGGTCCATGCGCTCGTCAATCCAGTGGTTTCGTTTAAGCCCAAACTTATAACCTGTGGATGGGATAAATTGCCATAGACCAAGGGCACGCGACCTGGAAAGGGCCCTTACTAAAAAACCACTCTCAATTAAAGGGAGCCAGGAGAGGCGCACAGGCAGGCCTGCCTTTCTTAATTCTTCAAGAATCATAGGGCGATATTTACCAGATCGTATATAACTCTCAAGGAAAAACTTCCTTTCTGGGCCGAGGAAACTTTTAATTTCTCGCTCTACAACTGGATTCATGATTAGTGGTATCTCATTGTGTTTCCCGTTGACTGTGTTCTGGCGAGAAGCATAGATCTCTACGATTCTTTTGGATATGAGAAATCTGATATCCTCTTTCTGCTGGAAGATTTCGTCGTCATTGGTCTCAATATTTATCAATACTTCATATGCCCTGTCCAGCAGCTCTATTGCCATCTCCACATTACCTTCTTTCCAACCTTCTAAGGCATCTTGACATAACACGAGGGCATCATCCAATTTATCCTGTACAGGCTCCTCTGAAATGAGCGAGCCATTCCCTCCCCAAAAGGAAGCAGTGGAGGAATCTGAAAGCAGATCCCCATGCTTATGAGTATCGATAGGAGGGAATGAATCATCAGATTCTAGTGGCTCAAAGTCACTATCCTGGCTTAAAAGTAATCTCCTTCGCTCATGTGTCGAATAATCGATTTCAAAATCTTCTAAATATAATGCGCTATCTTTTTCAAGATAATCTGCATGCTCGATTCCCCTATGCTGAGATGGCATTATACCTGTTTGAGGGGCGCATCCAGTGGCTAAGAAAATAATGCATATTATATAAAAGAAATAAGAGAATTTGAAATTCATTCCATTAGGTCCCTTCATTTTCATAGTAAACTTTCTTACTATTTATATCGAAATATATCCCACAATAATTCTCTATTTATTTCTGCGCCATCATCTCATGTTGAGAGGCTAAAATCAATTCATGATAAAGGTTTTACCGTCTTGCTTTTAGCCACCCATTAGTTAAAGGCATTACAATGTTTAGATTCTGGGAAAAAGGCTTTCAACCAAAATGAGGAATTGATCATTTGTATATTGTTAATTCCAATTGGAGCTTAAATGAGAGTGGGCAAAGTTATGAAGACTTACGGACAGATTTTATTATAAAACTTGGTACCGGCATACCATATTATTATTGTGGTGATCTAAAAGGCAATCTTATAAATTAAATCGGCTCAAATAAAGCGTATATCCTTTAACTAAATAACGACTTTTTGCTAAAAAATCTTATATCTGTTCATTTAGATACATCAGGAGAATCCTTCAACTCTTCCTGAAAATATTCCTTTAATAGTTTAATATCTTTTATAATATCATATTCTAGATTTCCCCAATTATTTTTAGTCTCCTGAGAGATATTTTGCATATTGTGGTTTTGATAGATAACCAGTTGTTGGCGGAATGTTTTGAGAGAGTATAAAATATCTTTAATCTTTCTATTGTTCTGTTGATTAAAATGAATACTATTTGAAATCTGGTATTTTATAATATTTAGAATGTTTAATTCTAGTTTTTTAATAAATCCTCTCTTATCTTGATATTTAGAAGGAGTATCGGATTCAATAAACATGATAATCTCTCGAACTGCACTTAGGGCACTATTTATACACTCATAGATATGCTGAAAGGCCTCCAATTTATCATGAGGTACCTTAATGTTTTTAAATTCCTGCTCAGGTGACTTCTTAAAGACTTCTACTTCTTCGTTATATGGCTGCTGCTGAGAGGTATTTAACCTTTCGTTAGATGATAATGAGGCATTAAATCTAAAATTTAGTGGCGGAGAAGTCTCAGTTTTTTCAGCCCTAGGTTCACAGGTAGAAGCTGTATCCATTGTTGTTCTTTGAAAGCTTACCGGTTCTTTATTATGAAAGGATTTTTCAAAAGGTTGCTGATCTCTAGGTTTGTGTGTGGCTTGAGATGTTAATGCCGAGTATGTTAAGGGGGCTTTTGTATCATTTTCGGGCATATGTTGAATGCCTTTGAAGGGAGCTAATTGTCTCTCTATATCTTGCTGCAACATTTTTTCGAAAAAAATAAACTCCTTTTGCACCAGAGGCTTCACAAATAAATTGAAAAAAACATAAAGAATCATCACATTCACTACTACAGATAAGAAAAGAGTAAGAAGAATTGTAGCCATGCACATTCCTTTTCCTGATTATACACTTTAATATTCTTTCTTCTATATTTTAATTATCGGTATATTATTATTAATTTTTCGTTTATTGTATTTCTAATGTATAAAAGTGTTATCGAGCCTTGATTTTCCATTTTTATTTTTTGCATGCCTTCCCAAACACGAATTACATCTTAATTGCTTCAGGTTTAACCAATAATAAGCTGGTCTAAGAATCAGCTATGAGGCATGTAACGTGTGCTTTTTGAATTGCTCAAGTCCACAAAGGCTTAAATGCCAATGGATATGATGGTATTATATTGTAATGTCTGTCAGGTAGAAAGGAGCGTATCGACAATTGTGTCGAACACTGACAAATTTCGACGGTATATGAATATACCTTGCCCTTGATGATATCCCTATTGTCCTTACTCCCATGCATGAAAAGGATAAATCTTTCCGTTGGCACCTCTTTTGCTCTCCCCATTTTTATAGAGAAAAAAAGCACAAAGGGAAAGGAGGTGATCAATATATTATGATGTGAAATTAAGGTAATATAAAGAAAGGTTTGGAAAGAGTTTAAATGGAATTTAAAGAAAACAGAGTAAGTAAAAAAAGGAGAATTTGAATGAAGAGAAAATTATTTGTTTTAGCGGTTATTTGTGTGTGTGCTTTATCTGGAATCGCTTTTGCAGGACAGGGCAAGGGTGTCATGGATGGAACAGGTCCACAAACGAGACTATTGGAAGGTGAACCTGTAGAAGTTTCTGGAGTTGTAGCCTCTGTCCAATCTAACGGTGTCGTGGTTATAGACACTGGCGATGAACAATTGGTCCCTGTTTATGGATTAGGGCCTCAATGGTACTGGGAAGCCTTTGAGGTGAGCAGTCCTGAGCTGAATGATCCAATTTCTATTATAGGTCGTGAGTTGACTTTCTCAGATGGATCAAGCAAAATAGTCGCTTTTACAGTGACATTGACAGTTGATGATGACGTTGACGTAACTATTGAGCTGAGAGACTCTGAGACTGGCACGCCCTTATGGCGCCAAACGAGAGGGAAACAACAGAAACAAAAATTTCGCTACAACTGTTCCAGGGAGTTTAATGATAATCTCCTTTAAAAAAAAGTAATAGTATGATTTAATAATATTAATTACATTATGAACAAGGGCCCATCAGAGTATGGGCCCTTGCTTTGTTTTCTGATAAACTATGTTGCTTTTAAAAAAATTACATGTCATGGTGATAGTATTTTCCCTCATAAGCTGTGCTCTTTTTTCAAAGGCATCAGCCTTTGAGATACACGCTACTTTGTCGGGGGGCTATGAGAGTAATCCGGCCTTAGATCCTAATGATGAGGAAAGTTCGTCCCTTGCCATCTATGCCCTTGAAATGGATAAAGTATTCTCTTTGCCCTCCTCATTTGAAGGAGATTTAGTTTTTGCAGGCTTATACAAAGATTATTTTAAGTGCGGAGATACCTTTCAAGGAAGTGCCAGTTTTGGGCTGCGTCGTTCTTTTTTTCTTCAACGGCTGATCCCATCGCTCATTTTTACATCCGAAATATGCCGTGATAAGATAAGAAGAGAAAATGAAAAGGATTCATTTGCCGTGGATTTCGGCGCTCATTATATCCCCAGTCCCCAATTGATGGTTGGCGTTTTCTCCGCCTGGACATGGGAGAATGATGCGGACTTGAGCGACGATTCACAAGCGAGCTTCGTTGGTCGTCAGTTCCAAGGAGGGCACTCATCCACTGGAACCGGCACGGATTCTTATTCTTCATATTCCAGTGCGGATGATTATATTCATACCCTTTCATTTTCTTTAAACTTTCAGCCAACGCGCTTTTTTTATATAGATTTCATGTATAAAAATAACCGTTTTTCTTCACAGGAGTATACATCCGACGAGTTTATTGTGAGCCCTACATTTATTGCTCCCAAGGATATTACTATTAGCATGACTGCTTCATTGGTTGAATATCTTTACCATAAAGCCCTAGAGTCGAATTATCTGCGACCCGAGCAGGAGCGCTTCCTATCAATGACTATGGAGAAAAGTTTCGGATGGATTACCCCGTATATTTTGATTTCATGGGTGGAGGGAGACTTAGTCTCTTCCGTGGCTCAAAAATATTACCACAATGAGGTGGGAGAATGCGGAATTTCAGTGTTATTCTAATAATTATTGTGTGCTATACCGCTTTCCCGGCCTGGGCCGAGAAACAGGGGAAAGAGGAAGAAGTCCAGATCGCGAAAGTCATAGAAATAGACCGTGAGAAAAACAGCCTTACTATCCAGGTAGTCGGGAAAGAGGAGATTCAGAAAATAGAAATGTCGCATGAGTGGGCATGGCCGGAGCGTCTTGAAAAAGGTTCTATAATAAAAATATGGAGGGGAAAAATCAACGAAATGGAAAAGATAGAAGTACTTAAAGGTTCTGAGAGATTCTTTAATGATCCGACCGGTGTTCGTTCAAGACTCCGCAGAGGAGCAGGAAAGCGAAGAACGGGCGGGGCAAAGGGACATAGACGACGGTAACACATGATAAAGGCAAAGCTTCCCACCTGGAAGAATAGTCTCATCTTCTTTGGGCTGATATGTGCGATGGTAATGGTTTATTATCTTTTTCAGATTCAGCACGCACGACGTATTTTGAATCAGCATATTCTCGATCACGCTCATTTGGTCTCCACAATAGTGAAACATACCGCACAGGGAGCAGTTCTTTCCAAAGAGCTTTTTGATGAGCTTATGACATCTTTTCTCGGTAATACTGCTCGCTTTATCGCCTATCTGGATGATATTGAACCTTTTGAGGATGAAGAGCTTCACGCGTTAGCCACGGAACTTGGTCTTTCGTGTATTTATATCGAACGACGCGATAAGGTGAGAGTTTCCCACCCATCTTGTGCTCAATTCCTTAAGAAGAACTGCAGCCCTGAAAGAGGGGTGGTCCATGATCTGGAGTCTCACCTTTATGTGTGCAGTTATAAAGAAAATACAATGTGTATATCTCTTGCAGTGTCAGCCATAGGAATTGAAGATCTTCAATTTAAGACAGGTCTTACCAATGTAATATCTCATATTACCAAAGTGCCGGGCATAAAAAGGATAACACTCCTTCCTTCCTATGAGACAAACAAAATTTCTTTTTTTGAACAGCACAATGAAAGATTAGCGAAAGTTACTATCCCCCTTGAGAAAAAGAGTCTTGAAGTGGAGTTGGCGGTAGGGAGCCTCGCCGAAATGGTGGGCCGTCTGTGGCGTGATTTTTTCATCTTCGGAGTGGGTTTGGCCTTTCTCGGGATTGTGCTCTCCTACCTTATATATCGCCAGCAGATGGAACATATTTATCAGATACGCAAATTTGAGGATTCACTATCCAAAGAACGTGAGGTTGCTGCTATCGGAAGGGCTGCAGCCACAATTGCCCATGAAATCAGAAATCCTTTAAATGCGATAAGTATGGGAATTCAAAGAATACAATTAGAAGTCGTGGATCTGGATCAAGAGACCCTCCATTTCCTCACGGTTATTCAAAAAGAAATAACCAGAGTAAATGAGAGTGTGGAAAATCTTCTCTCTTACGCGAAGGTTCGGGTGCCGAAACCGAGACAGATAGCTTTTGGCGTTCTCTTGCAAGATATTTTCTCACTTTATGAGGGGGAATTAAAGGCGAGGGCAATTAAATATACCCTCGATATACAACCCGGTCGAAGCTTTAACCTTGATCCGGATGAGATGGCCCAACTAATTGAAAACCTTATAAAGAATGCCATCGACGCCCAACCGGATGGAGGATTTGTGCATATCAAGGTTTTCCAAAAACAAAATACCCAGTTTATGAGTATAAAGAATGCGGGATTCAATTGTGAACACACCGAATTAAAGCATTTGCTTGAGCCATATTTTACTACGAAAAGTGAGGGCACCGGCTTAGGGCTTTACATTTCCTACCGTATTGCCCGAGCGCATAGAGGAGACATTACCCTCCAAATTCCTGAGGAGGGCGTGTTAGAGGCAACTGTAAGTCTGATGGATATTGTGGAGGATACATGAAAATTTTACTTATTGAAGATGAAGAGGCGCAGCGTGGTCTTTTGATCGGTTTCCTGACAAAACAGGGATATGAGATCTTAGAGGCTGAGAGTGCCGAAAAAGCTTTAGATATTTTTGACACAGAATTTATCGATCTTGTTCTCGTTGATAATAAGCTGCCCGGAATGTCAGGCGTTGAGGCTCTCTCGAAGATGAAAAGCATCAAGCCTACTCTCAAGGCAATTATGATTACCGCTTATGGGGATGTGGATACTGCAGTATCTGTCATGAAGATGGGAGCCAATGATTTTCTCACCAAACCTATTGATTTGTCGAGATTGCTTCTCAAAATCCAGGAGCTTGAGCGAGAATTAACTGTTGTGGAAGATATTGCACACATCAGGGAAAAAGTTGAAGAGGAAAAACTTCCTATTGTGCTTATCGCCGAATCTGTTGCAATGAAAGAAATTCTCTCTTTCACCAGAAGGGTTGCGCTCTCTCCATTGACCGTTCTTATTAAAGGAGAGACAGGAACAGGCAAAGAATTAATCGCTCGCCTACTTCATCTGTTATCAGACCGGAAAGATCATCCCTTCATCGATGTTAATTGTGCCGCTATACCCGAAAACCTTTTTGAAAGTGAGCTTTTTGGGCATGAAAAAGGATCTTTTACAAGCGCCATAAGCTCCAGGAAAGGCCGTTTTGAATTAGCTCATGGGGGGAGCCTCTTTCTTGACGAGGTTGGAGAACTCCCCATGACTCTCCAGGCTAAATTATTGCGGGCTATTCAAGAGAAGAAGATAACCAGGGTAGGGGGAGAAATAGATATACCTATTAATGTTCGTCTGATTGCGGCCACAAATAGGGACCTCCCTCAACTGGTGAAAGAGGGGCGCTTTCGGGAAGATCTTTATTTTAGATTAAAAGTCCTCGATATAGAGATTCCTCCAATGAGAGAAAGAAAAGAGGATATTTCAATCTTGATAGACCACTTTCTTCAGAAATACTCTCCGGCACCAATAAAGATTTCTTCAGAAGCAATGGATCGCCTTCTCAAGTATCCTTTTCCCGGAAACGTGAGAGAGCTGGAGAATGCGATTCAACGTATGCTCACCTTGAGCCGTGGGCCAGTTATTAATCTCGCGGATCTTCCAACTGAGATCAGGCACTATAATTTTGAGTCAAAGGGCACACTGTCCGATCGTCTGGCAGCAGTGGAAAAAGAAATGATCATTACAGCCCTTGAAAAAAGTTCATGGGTACAGACAAAAGCCGCTGATCTCTTGGAGATAAACGAGAGGGTCCTGCGATATAAGATGTCTAAATTCGGGATAAGGCGGGATAGAAAGTAAGTTAGTTATCCCATGCTTTTTCGACAATTTTGTCGTACAAGACGAAATTTGACGAAGGAACCTGATCCACTCCTTTGATAAGAATCGTGGGTTCCTCTTATTTTAAGCCATTTTATCAAGAAATAAAAAAAGTTAAGTTCTGGTATATATAATGCTTTTTCCTTTTTTATGATTCATTAACAATTTAATAAAAGGAGATATGATCATGAAAAAGAAAGGCTTAGCAATTGTATTAATAGCATTAGTCGCAACAATAATAATGATAGGTCAGACCTTTGCGGTTGAAGATACTGTTCCTGATGCAGAAGAGGAATTAGCCGTATCAGAGGCCACAATGGAACAACAGAAAATCGTGGAACAACAGAAAATCATGGAACAACAGAAGGTCATGGAACAACAGAAGGTCATGGAACAAAAGAAAGTAGAGGAAGGGGACACCATAAAAAACCAATTACAAAAAAAGCTCACTGAAGGAAATTCTGAAGACAAAGGTGAGTTTGAAAAAGGCGAGGGTGACCAAACCCAGAGAAAGAACCTAAGAAAAAGGATTCGGAGTACTACAAGGCAGTATAACAGGAATAGCACCGGGACTTCCAGGACGGGTCATGGCGGCGCAGCTCGATAAGTAGTATTTTTAGAGAGGTGCGTTGTATGCCACGTGCGCGCCTCCGAAACCCGCATTTGAAACATGAAGAGTATTAGAGCGTATTATCCTGGCGAGCGAGAGCAATAATTCGCTCGCCAGGCATAATGCTTCAAGGCGCAGGTCACACCGCCCAGATTAAAGAAATAGAAAAAAAGTTATGCAGATACGTCAAGCCTGGCCGCCCATCAGTCGACCGCAAAATAATCTGTTCAGATTTTAAGGTTGTACTCTAATCTCTATGGGTTGTTTTTCACTTCCACGGTCAGGATTATAATATTCATGAACACGCGAGACAGGAGTTTGGACTTTTACAGGGTATTTTGCCCTTAATTGATAACTGAATCGAATGGGTTCCCCATTGACAACCTTTTCAAGATAGATGATGATCTGCCTGTCAACTTTCTCATACTTTGAAATTATTCCATCCTCGAGGGCACTGTCGATGCCTTCCACCATAACCTCGAATCCCGGTGGTATGCCAAGATCAACAACTACCATCTTGGCCGTAGAGTCTTTTATCGTATTCTTTATCACCACCTCACATTCAATCATATCCGATACATGGATGTCTGTTTTGTCATACATAATCTCGATGGTAAGGGGAGGTCCTTCTTGAATGATCTCTTTCTCAGGCCATGGCAGATAATATTTCCCTACAATCTGATAAAGAGGAGTGCCTTCCCCTGATTTAGTAATGGTTAGTCTGTTGTCTCCCTCTTTGGTGAAGGTTTTAAGATCTATCTGACGTAATACGTCACTGTCTTGCGATGTGATTTCAAGAGTGCTCACCTCTTCCCCATTTATAATGATCACAACGGTCCCATTTATATCCTCAGCCTGCCCCGTTGTGGCAAGGGCCAATAGCCTCAATGAACCGACTGTAGCCTGGGTATTGCCCCAGGTGCCAAACCCATCCTTATTATGGATAATGTAATTTAGAATGTTCTCAACCGTTCCCGAATATCGTCGTGCTTTTAGAAAGCTGTATCCAATAAGGGCTGTTGTCTCAAGGCAATTATATTCTCCCCGAGAGTAGGTGATTGTTTCCGATTCAGAACACCAGTATGCCTCATCATTTTTCTCTTCCCTGACAGAATAAAGGTAGCTCAGAAGATCATTGACAGGGCCGACCAGGGAAGCGTCCTCCCGGACATTCTGATAGGCAACGAGGGCATTGGCACAAAGGGCAAGGGTATAAGTATCCTCATTTTCAAACACGAGGTTTTCAACAAGGTAGTCGATAGCCTTCTGAACCTGAATGCCTTGATACTCTGTTTCCATAAGCGCCCACGTAATATAAGCCGTCGTGCGTAAGACTTCGTCACGGAATTTATTAATAACTCCCTCTGCAATCCCGCCAACACTGGGCTCCCACCGGCCATCAGCCTCCTGCTCTTTGAGGAGCCATTCCTGTGTCCTTTTGATCACCTTAGGATCTACCTCATGGACCTTCGCCATATCGAAAAATTCCATAAGACCGAATGCAGTAAGGATTTTGTGCGCAGGTGGCCTCCCGAACCATTCAAAACCGCCCCCCTCCACCTCATAGCTCAAAAGACGCTGATAGCCGAGATTGATATACTGACGCGCCTTTAATTCCGTCTCCGGGGTGAGTTGCTCCACGGCTCTAAGATAATTGAGTACCAGTACATTTGGATAGGTGACGGAGGATGTCTGTTCAAAACATCCGAAGGGCATACGAAACATGCTGTCTAATCCCTCGACTACCTGTGTAAAAAGACCGGGATAGATTTTTACCAAAATCTTACTGGCCTCATCGATTGCATCGTGGGGGATAACGATGGTATGCTCAAGGCGGTCCTCTAATCGGTCGCTGATACTTTCAATATGTTCTTTTCCATCGGGAATGACCTCTATCTGACGACGTATTGCGTCCTGTTTTTGCTCTCCTATGCCATAGACGGTAAAGCTATGCCATCCTACAGTGCGCGCAATGATTTTAAAATACACAACGCTTACCTGCCCAGGACCGAGAGTCAGGCTCTTTTCCGAGCTCTCTTCAAGGAGCTTAAACCATGTATCCTCGGGATCAGGCACAACTTTCACCCTTACTTCTTGCTGTGTGTCAAGATAATTATACACGGCGATGGGGACGGAGATCTCATCATTCTGCGTAAGCTGCACTGGAAAATCTATATCAATGAAAAACTCCTGAAATACGCGGACCTTATTGCTCGTGCTCCCCAGGTTTCCCTTCACATTTGAGGCTAAAGCGCTGAGTCTCCAACTGGTGATAGAATCAGCCAATGGTACCTGGACAGATGCATTCCCTTCACTATCAGTGATCAATGCCGGCTCGAAAAAGAGTGTTTCAGGGAAATACTCCCTCACCATTATGCTTGAGAGTGGGTCTTCTGCCATTTGTGCTACCGTAGTGACTGGCATCATACCACCTGCAGTTTCACTCAATAAAGGAGTCGCCGATAAAGGAGCCGCGAATCCGAGACCTCCACCAAAACCACCTGCCGCGTTTGGAACGGCAGCAAAACCCCACTTGATACCCCCGCCCCATATCATGGCACCACTCGGGAACCCAACTATGAGCGGCGCACTGAGAGAAATATCATCCTTTGTGTTTAGAATCATATCCGGCCCGGAAGAGGAAAGGGTGAAGGTGCTATAATCCTGTATCGTAAATGTATAGGGATAGTCCCACGGATCATCATAGATCCACTCCTCATCTATGCCATTACCTGCCGCTATGGCCCTGTGCAAGTCATATTGGGTATATATCTTTTTCTTCTGTATTATGGCGAGATTATGATTAAGGTCCTTCTCTATCCTTTTCGACATTTTCTCTTTTACCCGATCTAAGAGTGTATGATAGGTGTTTGTCGAAATCCCAGGTGTGGGTAGATCTTCGACAGAGGCGAATATCACCCGGGCTGCCTTATCCTTTTCTAAATCCGGCGTGCCTATGATAATCTCCGGGAGGGTGAATCCATGGATCTCAAACCGCGGTTGTGCGATCTCCTCTTCAAGCATAAAATAGATCTTCTCAAGTCCCGGTTGCATATCCTGCAATGCAAAGACGGCCTCATCCACTATCTGAAGGCCGAGGGCGACGGGCAAGGTATCATCACCGCTCACTTGAAAATCTAGCCATGCCTCCTGCCGCGGCCTATACACAGGTATATCAGGAGCGCAGACAGCAGTTCCGACTGGCTGAGATGTTTCATCGATGTGGCGAAAACAAATATCGATAAGAAGTTCTTTGGCAGAATCCACATACACAAGCTTTCTATCACGAATGATATCACTCGAATCGGATAAGAAATATCCCTGTATCCAAAGACTCCCGGCAAATTCTTCCGAAAGATCAAGGATGAATTGCCCTGTGCCATTGTCAATATCAATTGCCTCAGTCAAAAAGAGCTGGCCTCCCTTGATAAAATCAAGATATGCTCTTGTCTTAAGCATGCTGGTAAGGACAGTGACGGTCATGCTTTCTCCCACAGTGTAAAGAGATTTATCTGTTCGGATAATGATGCCTCCTGATCGTTTGTCCGTATCAAAGCTAAATTCTTTTTCTGCTATAGTGCCCTCCCTATCCCTGGATATGACCGTTAAATGCATAGTATCAGAGGAAGGGATAAGGGAAAATTCGGCTATCCCGGTTTCATCCGTTGCGATAGTGACAAAAGGAGCGGACATATTCTCGCTCAGAAATATACTATTCTGGGTTTCGATCGGGATGCCGTTGAGATTTTTGGTAATGAGATACAACCGGTTTTCCATCTGTGGTACTAAATAATCTCCTTCAAGCAAAAGACTTATAGTGAAAGGATCTTCTGCCACGATGAGCTGCTCATAGGCCTTTTCTTCATGTTCCGCAGTATCTGTGACAGTCGCCTCGACAAAGACAATCCCTTTTCCCTGCTCAAGGGGTTGCCCCACAAAGTACTTTCCTAGTGGCTGCTCAAAAGAGAAAAATCCGCTCTCATCGGTTCTCCCCTCTATAAAGCCAAATTCCTCCATACCAGTAATAAATGTTTTGAAGGATAGTTCAACCTTTCCCTGTGCCACAGGTTTGCCGAAGAAATAGAGGGCCTCAATTCTTCCGTCGACGACCTCTCCCGGCTGATAGGTGTTCTTGTTTGTCGTGACAATGATATCAAACTTGGGGAGCACATACTGCTCTACAATAACGGTTTTTTCAGAAGTGGTCTCTCCAAGGATTGCCCGAATGCGATAATTTCCCATATTTATCTCATCTGCCAGAATAAACTCCGCTGCCGCCACTCCCTGATCCGATGTAACGAGTTGTTTCTTGAAAACCTTATTGCCCTTTGAGTCTTCAACCTCAATGACTATCGGCTTATTCGCTTCAGCAGCCCTGCTCTCGATCGTATCTACAATGCTCAGGGTTCTGATATGAATACTCTGGCCAGGCTGATATCTCGGTTTGTCCGTGGTTAATAATACCTTTACTTTTCGTTCGATTTTTACAGTCTCGACAATGCGTTGTGCTCTCCTCCCATCGAGAGAGAGAATTTCAAAGGAGAGATTCCCTTCATGAGAAAGATCATCGGGAAGATCAAGGTCAATATCAGCGGTACCGGAGGCGTCTGTATGCCCGGCGTAGAGGAGTATTTCCTCCTCCCCCTCATCTCCTTCCCAGTATACCGAAATCTCGGCATCGGCATACCCGGCCATATCTCGAGGATTAAGCACTAGGGCACGATAACGAGGTACGCTTCCTTCAGCAATTGTATCTGAGCCGGTAATCTGTACCTCCATCAGCTCCACCGCATGCAACAGGCTCTTTTTTCCTGATTGGGTATTCTTGGTCCCTCCCAACGAGTTGGACCATGTGAGGGAATAAAGAAGATTATAATCGACCAGCGCAGCATCATCAGCTAAAGCGGGCAGGCTTTGTAAGCTGAAGGCATACTCATATTCTCCTTCATAGAGGGTGATGGATTCAGTGAAATTCCGTAGGATATTCTTATCAAGGTTTTCCAGTTTAATCGATAAGGTGGCATTCATATCCTGCGGACCATTTATTCTGGTAATGGCTATTGATCCGTCTATGCTTTTCTCATCCACAATTGCCCTCAGTTTACTGCTGTCTATGAATATTTCTACCGGAATTATCTGAGGCTCAGGTTCTGTCACAGGGATATCAACCTGACCAGCAGTGAGCCAGGGAATAGAGGAAGGGACCGTATATTGAGCAGGAGGGAAGACATAAGGGGATAGGAAAGGGATTTCGTTTGATGGATAAAAGCTCGTATAGGGCGATATAAAATACTCTTGATAAGAGGGTGTACTATATGAAAAGGGAGAGGTAAAAGTGGAAGCGGGTAATGACCATTGAAAAGAGTAAGGAGCGCTCCCAGCAGAGGATGAATAGGTGCCAGAGAACAGAGGAGTAGGGGTAAAAGAGGGGATAAAAGAATTGTCCCAGGATGAGTAATAATCAGCTATGTCATAGTTACTAAAAAAGGGTACTGTAATCTGGGCATGACTCCTCAACGGATACATTGTGATAAAAAGAAAGGGAATGATAATAAAGGCTTTTACTATCTTTGTGTTTACTAATATGCTATTCATTATAATATCCTCCCTCTTATTGAGGTCATTCAGGGTAAAGATAGTTACTAAATAAGGTGAATAATTTTTTGTTTTATCGTTTTAAGCATATTCCTTTGGCACCGTATATAGGGTATTTCTCAGAAGGTTTCTTTTCCGCGATAAAGCTACACTGTGAATTGATAAAAAGATTCGATTTTCTTTAACATAGTATACATCAGACAATTTAAAAATTCTACTTCTTATTTTATTTTCTTTTTTTTTAAAGTTCTTTTTAATGCTATTGTAATCAATGTAATAGAGTATAGGTGATACGTTTTTTTTCGCATATATTTATCTATAACAGCTTACATTCAACAAAAATTATTAACCATAATTAGAACTGTTAGAACTGCTGCATGAAAGTGGAATTTCTGGATTTTCTCTGATATACTATTTTAAACTAAAATTATTAATCTTTTGCAATATGGATCTGTCTCTATCCCTTAGCAATGCGTGGTGAACCGAACAAGATGATTTCATAAGAATATATGAAAAAGCTCAAGGTATCGATCGTTGAGATACTATCTGTCTCTGTTTTACTTGGATTCGCACTCTTTATTTATCTTCATTCTCTATCATGCCATGAATATTTTTTCGAACAACAAGTACCGGACAGGGGGCAGTTCTGATAACCTTTTCTGTGACACTCCCTATTAAAAAGTGGGCTATTCCGGAGCGGCCATGGGTACCCATAACAATTAGATCTATATTATTCTTAGTGGCATACTCAGTAATTTTCTGATAAGGGATTCCGCACTCAGCAACCGTTACAGTATGTTGGATCCCCATCTCCTTCGCTGTTTTCTCTGTTTCTTCCAATCTTTTATTGATTCTATCAAGAATATCTGATTCCCTTTCAATCAGGAAATTCTGTTCCGCATATACATCATACATGCCATTCTGACGCTCAATAACAGTCATTAAATAAACAGTAATATTGAACTCGCTTGCAAAAGAGCTTGCATATCGCAACGCCTCCAAAGAAAAGCCCGAGCCATCGACAGGAATAAGTATTTTTTTTATGGATAACATAATTTCCTCCGTGTTACTCTCAGCACGTATGGCAAAATACGTGCTCATCAAATGATGTAAAAGTGGTTATTATAATTTTTCTTTCATATCATCGAACATGACCTGAAAGAGATTATAACATCTATTCGGATTAAAAAATATGTATTATCCTATCTTTACCACTTTATCACTTTTAAATAGATTAACTCATTGAAAAATAAGGATACGTAAAAAATAATAAACA
>JBLIRR010000080.1:0-11738 GCA_049472395.1 bacterium
ATATATCCGTATATTAGAGCACTACAACATCACAAATGCCGCAGCAGTGGTAATAGAAAACGGGAGCAGGGAGGTGCGGGCTATCGTGGGATCGATAGATTATTTTTCCCAAAAACATCTGGGCGCTAATGATGGCAGTTACTGTCCGCGTTCACCGGGATCAACATTGAAGCCTTTTCTTTACGCGCTTGCCTTTCAGGAAGGACTTATTTCAGAAAAAACCGGGCTTTATGATATCCCGATTAATTATGCAGGGTACTCGCCCCAGAATTATAGCAAAGAATTTGTGGGCACGGTAAAGGCAAGAGAAGCGTTAACCGAATCGCTTAATATAGTGGCGGTTCGGCTCAGCGCACAATTAGGCGTCCATAAGCTCTATGAGCTGCTCAAGAAAGGGCAGGTGAGCACACTTGATAAACCCGTGGACTATTATGGACTCCCCTTAGTATTAGGTGGTGTGGAAATGCGATTGATTGAACTGGTAAATCTTTATTCATGTTTTGCTCATAAAGGCATATTCACACCGTATCAAATCTTAAAAAACAGCAGGGATGATTGTGCCGGTACACAACTCATAAGCGAAGAAACAGCCTGGCTGGTCACTCATATCCTCACCGATGTTGAGCGTCCGGATTTTCCTGAAAGTTGGCAATTCAGTAAAAATCGTCCGACCATTGCCTGGAAGACCGGCACTTCCTATGGGCATCAGGATGCCTGGAGTGTTGGGTATAATCCTCACTATACCATCGGAGTATGGGTGGGTAATTTTGATGGAACACCCTCCAAGGGACTTGCAGGGAGCAAGACTGCGGCACCGATTTTATTTGACCTCTTCCAAGCCATACACCCATCACTTTCAGAGAAATGGTTTGCCAAACCGGCAGGAGTACAACTCCGCAAAGTGTGTGCTCTTTCAGGGAAACTGCCGAGCAGGCATTGCCAATCATTGACTACAGAATATTATATTGCCGATGTGAAGGGGCCGGCTCTTCAGGAAATATGTGAAATTTCTCAACCGATCAGCCTCGATACGAGAACTGGCCTGCAAGCTCATTCGACCACTGCCACAGAATACATTGAGCAAAAAGTGTTTGAAATCTGGCCATCCGAAATAGCGACCTTTTTATTAAAACATGGTGTACCGGTGAGAAAAGCCCCTCCCTATGACATAAGCTCCATGGCTGGACAAAAATACTATCCACCCAAGATCCTCTCACCGGTAAAAAATACAGTCTATTATAAACGGTTGGACAAGCTTAATCTTGAGGATCATGGCATTAAACTGAGCGTAGCGGTCACCAACCGCATAAGAAAGGTTTTTTGGTTCCTCGACGATCAACTCATCGCTGAAACAGATCCGATGAATGACATTTTTATCAACCCCCACCCCTCTCATACCTATGATGTCACTGTAATGGATGATGTGGGTGGCAGAGATACAATCGATCTCGTAGTCAGAGACCACCGGGAGTTAGAGGATGAAAAGTAAACACTATGGTGTGATTTTCTGTATATGCTTCTTGATTCTGATAAAGACTATTCTTCCCCTTGAAGCGCAGGATATAAATGAAGTGCGAGTGCGTATTCTTCATAAATATCATCCTTCATCCCTCATTGTGCACACAGATGAACCAGGGCAAGGAGCCATTCTTGTGGATTGTGCTCGCACCTTTCCTGTTGAATTTTCCCCAAAGGAAAGCTATACACTCCTTATCCCCGCACAATCCATAAAACGAAGCTACTTCGGCCGTATATACATTTATAGGGAAAAAGATGAGCTTGTCATCGTCAACATACTCCCTCTGGAGGAGTATGTCACAAGTGTCGTGCTCTCAGAGCTTGGATGGACTGCGAAGGAAGCAATGCGGGCCCAGGCAATACTTGCCCGTACCTGGGCCCTCACCAATCAACACAGGGATCAGCCTTATGATTTCGATGATCTGACTCACAGTCAAGTATATAAAGGTCTGTTTCCACAAACCGAGGCAACTCGCCAACTGCTCGGGGAAACTTACGGACAGATACTCACCTCCCATAACAAGCCGATTCACATCGTATACCATGCCGCATGCTCTGATCGAGTGTATTCTGCCTATGAAATTTGGGGTATCCGCCATGAGCCCTGCCTCACCCATGTTGAATTACCTGATATTCTCCACGCATCCCGAAATGACAGTGCATGGGAGAGGACCTTGCCAAAACCTGCCATTGATCAACTTTTTCGAAAACAAGCAACATCGGATTGTTCTCACTGCTCTGATAAAATTTCTTACAATAAAATCCAAAGAGAGGGGAAATTAGGTATCTACGTCAACGAACGGTGGATCGGTATCGACAATTTCCGTCTTATCATAAACCGTGCTCTTGGCTGGAACCAACTCCGCTCGAATGACTTCACCATGGACATTAAGGGAGATACCATACACTTTAAAGGAAAAGGCTTCGGACACCTCGTCGGTCTCTGCCAACAAGAGGCGGTTACCCTGGCTGAAAACGGTTATAATTATCAAAGAATTTTAGGTATTTTTTATCCTGGGAGCACTATTAGTGCGATCAATACTCTCAGTATAAAGACATTTCTAAGTGATAAGGAGTGATAGGAAGTGCTCTTTTTAAGTTTCTTGCATACTGTACATTTGTATATTTTATTGTCTTTGATTTATAGCCACCTGACATTGGCAAAGCATATAACTGCCTGGACCAGACAGACCATTGGTAATACGCACAGCGATTATTCAGATGTCATGTTATGGGAAAATATGGATAAGGATTAATAGAATCGCGAGAAGATCATCTTTTTTTGGGCCAGAAAAATTTCATAATCTTTACCATCATAGCCGGACCATACGATATCTCCCCGATTATTTATCATAGGCGAGGCATTCTTCCTTACACCTTCGGCAAACCTCATTATCGACTTCCCATCATAAAGATACATGGTATACTTACTATTCTGAGACTTAGAATTACCCTGTGTCCATATTACATGTCCTTGCTCATTAATTTGAAGAGAGTGCACATATTGCGTATTATTCATGATTTGCGTTATCCGATTTCCATCATAAAAAAATATTTTATTATTTCCACACCACACGATTTGTCCTTTCGCATTAATCTGTGGATTGGAATCATTAAATATATTATGTGTCATCTTGGTTATATTCCTCTCATTACAGAGAAAGATTTCTTGATCTTTTCCATCACTTAAAGACCATACGAGAGAAGCATTGTTATCTATTTTAAGTGAATTGATTTTATTTGGTGAATCGAAAATCTTATGTACTTTATTTCCGTCATAGAAGAATATCGTTGATTTGCCTTTCTCATAAATTTTCCACGCTATTTCTCCCTGGTTATTCATCTGGACAGACTCATAAGATGTTGCATTATCCATAATTTCATGCACAGTATTTCCATCATAAAGTATTAATTTTCTTAAATCATCATCACCATAAAATCCTTCGAAGACTATATACCCTTTATCGTTTATTCGAGGGGAGAACGTCCGATCCCTTATTGGCTTGATACCCAGGCTTGCGGTCAGTGTTATTAAGCTTTTACCATTAAAATGAAAAATTTCATTATGACCTGTTTTGCGATCGCCATTCCACACAATCTCCCCTCTATTATTTATACTATGATTATTATCATTATATCGATTCTTAGTCAGCTGAGTGATATTTTTGTCATGGTAATAGAATATTTCAGCATAATTCTTTTTCGCATCCCGTTGTTGATTATATCCGTAATATCCACACCATACGATTTCTCCTCGGTTATTTATGCGTGGGCAAAAATCATCATAAGAATTATTTGTGATCTGTGTTATGGTATAGGAATCCGCCTCAATAATAGGAACTTCCATGATTACAATTTTATCTACCTCTTCTATTATTGTTTTGAGGCCATCGCATCTTATCGCTGAATAAAGATTCTTGATATCTTTGGTAGCGAAAAGACTTGATTTGCTATCCTTCAAAGTCCATGTCAGATTGCCCTGGTTATTTATTTGAGGATCTAGATCATCCTGCGAATTATCTGTGAGCTGAAATATTCTTTTTCCATTGTAAAGAAATATCTCCCAATCTCCTCCATCATATCCGCACCATACGATTTCACCATAGTCATTTATTTTTGGAGACTTATCATGGTATTGATTATTGGTTATTTGCATCACCCTTTTACCATCATAAAGAAAAATTTCACCATCTCCTGACCACACTACATATCCCTGTGAATTAATTTGTGGCTTACAAGCAGAAAAATTATCTTCTATGAGGTTATTATTTCGCAGACGAATGATATGATCACCTTTAAAGAGGAATGGATCGCCACCTTTGGCCCATACAACATGCCCCAGGTCATTAAAATGAAAAGACGTTTCACTACTACAACTAAGAGTTGTTATGCTGTCACTTTTAATTGTCTTGCCATCATAAAGGAACTTATGCTCCTTTGAGATTATCGCTCCTTTGTGTTTTCCTTTTTGCACGCATTTACCCTCGTAAACGGACATACTCCATATCACCTGCCCTTGATCATTTATTTGAAAGTGATCGTGGGATTCTATATGATCTGCAAGCTGCGTTATTGCGATTCCATCATAGAAAAATAGTCTATTATCCCCAAGCCATACAAGCTGTCCCTGCTCATTGATTTGTGGATTCTTATCATTATATTCATTATTACTAAGCTGTATCACCTCTTTGCCATTATACAGAAATATTTCCCAATCTTTCCCATCAAAGCCAGTCCATGACACCATTCCTTGAGAATTTATTCGAATATCTTTTGCTCGTTTTCTTTTATCTCTTAACTTCTTTACCGCTGCCTCACTATATTTATAAAGAAATATTTTCCAATCACTTCCCTCATTTCCTTCCCATACCACGTCCCCTCGTGCATTTATCTGAGGATTTATATCATCGTATGTATTATCTGATAACTTATTAACATTATTTCCATCATATAAAAATACTTCCGCATCATCTGCATCATATTCAGACCATGAGGTATATCCCACAGTATTTATTGTAAAATTTTGGCTCACGTTCCATTTATTTTCTCTGGAAATAATTATATAGGGGTGTGTGCGAGTCACTGGAATTTCTTCTATAATACTGTCTAATGTTACAAAAGAGCCAGATTTAAACAACTCAGAATCATTAAAAGAATCGGATTGTAATTCATCAGAATCGCTTTGGGAAACAAATCCAGATGAATGCGCTCCTCCTATGGCCAGAAAAATGCCTCTTCCTTCAGAAAGCCAGATAATGTCTCCCCTGTTGTTAATACGGGGGATTTTGTTTATATACTGATCTTTCGTCAGTTCAATAGTGGTTTTTCCATTATAATAAGAGATAGTGCTGCCACAGTCCTTTTTTGTACTATACCATACGACTTCTCCCTTATCATTAATCCAGGGATCATGATCGTCAATGGAATTATCGGTAAGTTGAATGAATGTGTCTTTATTCGCAAAAAAAATTTCCCAATCATTCCCGTCATTTTCTTCCCATACGACTTCCCCTCGATTGTTCATTCGCACATTGCGCTCTGAAACACCATTATCCGTGATCCATGCCACATATTCACCACTATAAAGCACTATTTCAGAATCGCCTTCTTCTGCACGCGAGGCACTCCACACGATTTCTCCTTGATTATTTATCTGAGGATTAAAATCATCGATTTTATTATTAGTAAACTGTCGTATACGCCTTCCGTTAAAGTGATATACTTCAGAATTTCCCCTTTTCATACTTAGATTCTGTTTTTCCCAGACTATTTCTCGCTTGTTGTTTATTGAAGGATTACAATGGAAAAAAGTATCATCCGTAAGTTGAATAATACTATTGCCATCATAAAAGAATATTTCCGAGTCTTTTCCATCATTACCCTGCCATACCACATCGCCCCTGTCATTTAAGCGGGGCTTAGAGTCATTAAATAAATCCTGGCCAAGCTTAATTACTTTTGTACCATTATAAAAAAATATATCATCATGGGAAGCTGCTTCTTCACGGCCTTGCCATACAACTTCTCCGCGGTTATTTATTTGAATGTGAAGCTTCTCCTCAGAATTAGCAGTAATCCGCTTTGATATGTTACCATCATAAAAAAATAGTTCGGCAACAAAATTATTAAAGCCCTTACCCCACACCACATGTCCCTCATCGTTGAGAGAGTAAAAATAAATTGCTTTGGAGTTCCAGGATGTGAGGCGAAATACAGTGCAACCATCCTCAGCTTTAAAACCTGCCGGGGATTCTCCCGGTTTACACACAAATGGCTTGAGTTCTTGTTGTGAATGTTCATCCCTCTCTAAATCCGTCCTCGTAGAACCTCCATCTTGTGTTATACACGCTTTTTTTTTGATGAGGACTTTTCCTAACAGGGTGATTACTACTGCAAGGGTTATTGATAGGGCACAAAAGACTAAGACATACACAAATTTTTTATTAATCATCTCTATTCCATCACTTAGAATTCAGGAATCGATCCATTTTAAAAAGATTTTTCACTTACTCCTTCATCAACTGCAGTCTATATGGGCCTATTGTGAAAAAGTCGTTTAGGTCCATTCCTATGCGCCCATTATTAATATCTCCTTCTGTGCCATACACAACAATCGTATAATTTCCTGTTTTAGGCAGAACAAGATTTTTAATTAACGCATTCTTTCCAGGCCCACGAGGCATATCAGTTCCGCTATCGTCATCCGAGGCAATCACATCTCCTTCCGGATCTTCAAGACTCAAAGAAGGATTAAGACTACTGTCCCCATTTTCCGAATTAGCAAGGCGGTTTAAGGCGATAGTCACAATGGTGCCCTCTTTCGCTTTAAAGATAAATCTATCCTCAATCCCCCTTGTGAGAATTTCACCTTTAACCGTCTGCCCAAACCTTATTGAAGCATCTTTTCTCCCAGCCTCTTCAACCACCGTATAATCCACTGAATCACTGGCTCTGTCTCCCGCTACCACTGTTACTATTCCACCTTTGAACTCTGTGGGGATAGATGCAACTATTTTCGTTGACGTTGCTTCGCTCACAACAGCTGATTGATTATTAAAATAGACATGATTAGAAAAACTAGAATCAGTGTGAAAATATTTTCCATGAATAGTAATAAACCTCCCCGGAATCCCCGGGTCAGGCTCGATGGATTCGATGAGTGGCGGAACACTCTTAAAAAAAATAGTAAAACCCTGATAATATTTTGTTTCATCCCCGGTAGTCACCTCCACGGTAGTTGTCCTCTCTGGACCTGAGTCTCTAATAGTGATATGAGCGGTAATTTGATTCACGCTCTCTACAGAGTAAGAATTTACTTCTATTAAAGGTCCAAAATCAACGGAAATTGTTTCTTCCGGCGAAAACTGAGCCTCTTCATCATTAATTGTGACCGTGAGGCTTTCGCCTAAACAGGCGTGGTCAGGAGAAAGAATGGTAGGCTTAAATTTAGCCACTTTAATCGGGGATTCATCTTTACTTCTGTGTATAAATAAGGGGTTATACCACAAGGTTTTAAGATCAAGCCTATGTGTATATCTCTCCAAAGCATCCTTAATATCTGCTCTCTCTTTTTCAGTCATCTTTCTTTCAGAATCAAACCAGATAAACACATATTTGTCAGGTCCCTGGTAAATTGCGATATATTCTTCTATATCTCCGTCAGGAAGTTCTAAGGACGGATGCTCATCCCCCTTTATCACAGGAAGTTGAAAGGACAAAATAGCCATTTTACAGATGCCATCTTTCCCATATGTCGCACCATAACCTTTCTGTGCACCAATTTCCTTAAGCCTATAGTGGCTTAACATTTCACCATAACTTCCTTTATTGAGGTCATATCTTCCTAGAAAATCTTCATACAATACTAATTTAAAGTCCGATGGTATTTCGCCGGACCTAAATATAAACTGTTCCAATCCTTGCTCACGCCTTGAATATTTTTTTTCTTTATAGGTAATGAAAGGATGACGCCATACTGTTTGAAGCCCTATTTCTTTTCTGTATTTTTCCAATGAAGCGATTATTTTCTTTTTTTGTTTCGAAGAAAAATGTTTATTGTGAGGCCAGGAAATAAAAACATATATATCATCCGCCCCTCCATAGATTGCACAATATTCATATAATCCGCCATAGCCAAGAAATTGAATAAGCTTTTTTATGGATGAGATCTTAAGACTGAGAAATGCCATATTGCCAGTATCATAGACATCATATAATGCTGCATATCCCTTCTGCGCTCCCATCCTTTTGAGTATATATTCACTAAAGATTTCACCGGGATTACTTTTGAGCTGAAAATCTTCTTCAAGATCACTATTCTCAACGATCTTAAAACCTGATAATTTCTTTTTAGGCATAAGAACTAATTGTTCAAGGCTTTTAGGGAAAATCTTTGGAGTAGATGCATGCTTTTTAGAAATGATTCTTGACTTAATTAATACAAAACCTATTACGAATAATACTATAATTACCAAAAACAATTTAATGAGTGTATTCATCTTCATTAGATCCTCTCCCCATTCATTTTATAATTATTTAAATCTTTGCTCCCTGTTACCTATCACCGCTCCCAAATAAAGCTTTTGGGCGCATATTTCATTATTTTTCATTGTCACAAGGGAAATGCACTCTTCATGGAGTAAGGGAATAATCTTAAGTATACCTGTTTTGTATATTTCAGGTGGCAATTTATAACGTTTCCAATTAAGTAAATTGTGATTTTCCCATTTTATCAAATCATCAGAGATACATGCATAAAGCCCGATCTCATGATTCAAAGCTGCAGTTCCAAGAAGTAAAAATCTTCCATCGGGCATCCGAAATGCGTGTATATATTTCCAAGCAGATCCTGGCAAATGATATTTAGAGTCTTTATATTGATTCTCTCCCCCATCACGTATATCAAAGGTAAGCTCGGGTGTGACTTCGGTAATGATCTCGGAAGACCCTTTATTAAAGGCAATGAGGGCCTTATCCTCTCTACCCTCGCACATACCTATAGTAGAATCGTTATAACAAGAACCGATATTAACCGGTTTCTTCCAATTCCAAGAGTCTTCGGAATTAGTTACATATATACTATTGCCCAACCTGAACGAAAGCCAGAACAAACCACGTATATCAACCATTAATTGTGGATGTTCAAGCTTATTTATCCAATGATCACTATCTTCTTGAAAATTTGGCCATTTCCAATCAACATCAAATGCAATCTTTCTGGGATGTGTCCAATAATCACAATTTTTCGATTTCGCCAACCAAAGATTTACTTCTCTTTTGCCGCAACGACGGGAACAGAAAACCATCCAATATTCTCCTTTCCTATCCTGGGTTAAACAGGGATGATAATCCTCCCAGAGAGAATTTACTCTCATTTTTTGAAAAGAGCCTAAACCTGTGTGAAGATTTCCCCGTGTTATCCATATATCTTTTTTTAATCTTTTCTCTGCCACTTGGTCACTTTCGCTAATCAGCGCATAAATAGTGTCCGCTTGATTTCCAAAAACTGAAAAATAAAGCACACCAGGCAGGTCATAGGCTGTTTTGAGATTCTCTTCGATTTTCTTATTAAACCTCATCGCATTTGCTTTAGATGCATGTACGAAAGAGGTTTTTATTTTTAGCTGCTTAAGATCCATGTGTTCCTCTTTTATAGATACATGTACTCCTATACAAGGATATTTAAGCCTGATTCTTGTAAATTTTTCCTTACCCAATTTAAATATTTGTTCTCGTGCCACAGTATTCCCGAAACTAAGATCAGAGACAGAAATATGACATCGTGAATGTTGATGCGCTGCACGATTTACAGGTAGACGTTCAGCTTGAAGAAAAATTTTCAACTCCGATAGTAGAAATCCACTTTCGGCAATAATTATATAGTTACCTGGTTTATTTGTGATAAAAATTTGATTTTGTGGTCCAACAAATTGATAATCTTCTGGTATTTCCACAATATCTTTATACGAATCTCCATTAATATGCCATTTGAGAAAATAGGCATTTTTGTGTTTCTGAGCAATAGTATGATAATAATCCAAATTTTTTGTTACGATACCACTCCAGCTATGCATACCATGAAATTTTCTTTTAGAGGCTTCATTATACAGACGGTCCGTAAGAGCAAACGCCCGATAAGCTTCCCTTAGCTTCTCCATTTTCTTAAAAAGTAAAGCAGCGCGAAAGGATGATACTATTGACAATGATGTATCTGTATGACGATTGGCCATTTCCAAGTAATACTGCGCGGCTATACCTGGTAAATTAAAGTAATGCTGGGTAATCTCAGCAGTAATAAACTGCGCGATACCAGTATATTTATTATCTACATCCCCTTTTCCAACACGCCGTAATGCTACCATCGCATGTTCAATTTCCCCAAGATCATAAAATATCTGACCCACACGGAATGAAGCATCATCAAATGAAGCATCATAATGGATGGCTTCCCGAAAAAACATAAGAGCTGATGTATATTCTCCCCTATCATACCTATCAATTCCGTTATAATAAGATTTAGCCGCATCAACTGACCTTGTGCTCATATGAAAAAGAGCATTACGTTCCTGATCTGTGAGAGGAAGATTGAAATTATTTACAATCTTGAGTGCTAAATCCTTCTCCAGCTTAAGTACTGTTGAATATAATCCATCTACTGATTCTACACGACGCAATTTTTGTGTAGCTATTTCCACAATGAAACACGTAATCTTGAGATTTCCGTCTTTGTGTAAGTAATTTCCAAATACCGCATAGTCAACCTGCATAATTTTCCCAAATTCGAGGGCTGTCTTATTGTCGATAATCCCTGAATTGCTTAGGCTTAACTCATCAAACATCATCTGCATACGTTCACGCTCTATAATAGAGAATTTACCACATGCTGAGAGATCTGTGATAAGAAGATCTGCAATAGCTTTTGATAACCAATCATTTTCACCTGGGCTACGATTGGTAAAATTTATGATACATAAGGCAGGAGGTATTTCATGAGCAAAGGTGAGAGGAGGATAAATGCCAAGAATGCTCAAAGAGAGGAATGAGAAAACCACACACAGAAAAAATGTTAAATTTACCGCTGTAAGAGTTTGTATGCTCTTTTTGTAAATGAACACGCAACCTGTAATCTTATAAGATGCCATTATTTATTATTTTGTCTCTAGACTACATTTAAAAACATTAAATAAATCTTTTTCCCAATCCTGAAGATTAGACTCACAGCTCGTAAGCATCTTCAAAGCTTCCTTCGCCTTTTCACTATTGGGGAATTCTGCTAAAAAGCGTTCCAGCTCTATTTTGGCATGAGCCCATTCTTTCTGGGCATAATAGCTCTTTGCATTCCAAAACCGGGCATCTCCCCGCGCAAGATTAAGATTAAGTGTGTTTATAAACTCCATGACAGCATGATCATACATACACCCGTAAAAATAACCGAGGCCTTTTGTAAAATGTAGATTTTCTTCCGGCGATTTATCCAATTCACCACTTGGATTTAATTCTTTTATTTTTAAATCCAGATCCCTCATCAACTTTCGTATAAGCTTATGTGTCAATGCAATGATTTCATTTACTTTTCCGCTTATTTCTTCAGACTTTATAAGTTGCGTTGTCTCCACATTATATAAATGACCATTAACTTTCAGTTCGTCGCCTACAAATATGAATCCGCCTGTGAGCACCATATGAGCCCCAAGAACCTTACCAATCATCACACTATCTTT
>JBLIRR010000081.1:0-11702 GCA_049472395.1 bacterium
ACTGAAGACAAAGGGAGACATTTGGTCTGGCCCATGAGCCCGTATGAGCTATGAAGGAGAGGTAGCTCTCTCTGATGTGACGCGAGACGCCACACCGCAAGATGTAACACCTTGAGCGTGCAAAGGGGCTCTCGGCTATAGCGGGCATCGAAGTGGGACAGCCCCGGACACCGGGCCGGACAAGCTGGTAACCGCCATTAAATGTCGAGCTATGGGTAAACCAACAGATCAAGGGGCGTATGTGTGTCAGCGCTTAAGCTTCGGATCTGTTTGGGAAGACCTATGGGGACAGCTATGGTCGCCAACCGGACTCGGGAAAACCGACCGTCCGGGATGAAAACGGGGGCTTACGGAAACGTGGATGTATTAGATAGTAAGGGAAAGTTGCGGGTTTTCGGTATCCCGCTGATCAAAACCCGGCTTGGCAGAGGTACGAGGGGCACCACTGTTGGGGCTAAGAATAAAGCCACCCCCGAGTTACTATTAATATATTGCGCGCGTCGTATTTCTATCCAGAGCGCGGATCAAAACCGCAGGCCGCTCTTCTGCAATGCTCGGCTGCGGTTAGAAAATTTATTTATTAGAGACAAATTATTGTTTTGTCAGCGGTTTTGACCGGTGATCTCAAGCGTTGTACGATGGCTAGAGATAACTAGCTTAAATCATATTCATCAGAAAATGGATTGTGGTAGAAAGAAACAATGCTTATGACGAAAGTATAACGGTAGAAGCTCTTAAATACAAAAAATAGTATATTCGGAATTCAAAATAAAGCTTTTATCTCTATCAATCGTCAATCCGCACTAACCATACACCACATCCTCCATAGTGTAACGTCGGGATTAAGTGATCTGTCGGTATTATTTTATCTCACCAATGGTTTGTAAAAAGCAATTCCTTCTATCTTCTCTTAATTTTAATTCTCTCAATTATTCATATATAATTTTTTCAAAATCAGATTAGTAATTTATTATAATCTGATATAAAATATCAATTTTAGAAGTAGGATTCAATGAATAATAAAATAGTGTATCTTTTTATCATCATTCTTTTATGTGCCCTACCATCCATCCAGAATATTCAGGCGCAGAGTAAACAGGACAAGAAAGAGGTGAATATAGGAATTGTTATTGATGGTAAACTTGGGCACTTTGATAAATTATTGGATAATCTTAAAAAAGAGCTGACAATATTATTGGGGAGTAAATTTAGTATACACATTCATGAAAATAAAATTTTAAGCGCCAACTGGTCTGCCGAAAATGTCGGCTCCAATTATGACCGCCTTGTAGAAGATAAGCACGTGGATATTGTTTTGGGGATCGGTATATTAACCAGTTACGTAATTGCAAAAAAAGGTACTTACCCCAAACCAGTCATTGCTTTGGGGATTTTTGATCCCACACTCATCAACCTCACACCCACTCTTGAAAATTCTTCCGGTATTCATAATTTTACCTATTTTCTCTTTAACAAGTCCATTGAAAGAGATCTTGATGTTTTTTACAGTGTATATCCATACACACATGTGGGTATTGTCTTCTCTAGTGAATTGCACAAATTAATTCCGCCAACCAGCGATGCCTTACAGAAAATTTTAAAAAACCCCGATACAACGTTTACCCTTATTCCAATCACCACAAGCATTGACGATGTTCTGAGTTCCCTTGATGGCATTGATGCTGTCTATCTTAATCCCTTAGGGAAATTCGACAATAAAGAAAAAAGCCATTTAATTGAGGCCCTAAACTTAAAAAACATCCCAACCTTTGGATGGTCAGTTGCAGATGTAAAACTGGGGGTGATGGCAGCCATTACTCCAGAAGAAAATTTCATGAAAATCTTTCGGCGTATTTCCTTGGATGTTGAGGCGATTTTAAATGGGGAGGATCCAGCTGATCTTCCAGTTTATATTAGCTTTGAAGAAAGGTTGACTCTCAATATGCACACCGCGAGGGAGATCGATTTTTCACCGAAATTTTCAATACTATCTGAAGCTGAATTAATCAACGAGTTTGTGGAAACAAGTGATCGGGTGTTGAATTTGGATGATGTACTGCACGAGGCCATAAAAAGTAACCTCGATCTTAAAATAGAAGAAGGCAACGTTCAATCAGCTCATAAAGAGGTATCACTAGCTCGCGCCAATTTTTCACCCTCCTTTGCTTTGAGCGCAGTAGGAGTTCACATTGATGAAGATCGGGCCAGTGGATCTTTCGGTCAGCAGGCAGAGCAAACTATCAGTGGTACTGCGTCTTTGGAACAGCTCATCTTCTCTGAGCAGGCAATGAGTAATTTAGCTATTCAAAAGCATCAGTTGCGGGCATCAGAATACGGGTACGCGCAACAGAAGTTGGATATTATTATGGATGCAGCCTTTAATTACTTTAACATATTAAAGGCCAAAACACTCCTTAAGGTCCGCACAGAGGATGTGGCTCTCACTAAACGAAACCTTGAGATATCGAAACTTCGACAGACAGTTGGTTACTCAGGCCAGTCCGATGTGTACCGCTGGGAGAGTAGGCTGGCTTCGGCCACTACTGATCTTTTGAGCGCTAAAAACAATGTAAGATTATCTAAAATAAAGCTTAATCAACTATTAAATCGCCCATTGAACGAAGACTTTATTGTACAAGAAATAGTCCTAGAGGAGACATCATTGATAGAAAGCCCATACAGCACGTATTTAAGGGCAGCAAAGGAATATGTTGATAATCCTAAATCCTTAGAAATATACACAGATTTTCTCATCCAAGAGGCTATCGACAATTCTCCTGAAATCAGACAATTGAATGCGCACATCGCCTCTTTGGAGAGGAAACTGGCCTCTTTTAAAAAAGAACGCTTTGTACCAACGGTTGGTCTCGGTGCTCAGGCCGATCATGTTTTCTCCCGCTCCGGCGCTGGTTCTTCTGTGCCCGGTGTTGATCCGGAGGATGATACGTGGAATGTGAGTATTAATTTTAACCTTCCCTTGTTTCAGGGGGGCGCTGTCAATACAAATATCCAAAAGACCAAAATAGAAATTAATACCTTGAATAATCAGAAGAATCAACTACTCCAATTCATTGAACTGAATGTTCATAATGCTGTTTTGGATCTTAGTGAAAAAAGAGTTAATCTACAATCATCCCGAAAATCCGCAGATTTTGCCAATAAAAGCCTAGACATTGTCCAAGATTTATATGCAAAGGGTCGCATGTCTATTGTTGACTTGACAGAAGCACAAAATGCATCCTTAAATGCAGATTTGGCTGCCTTAAATTCTGAGCATGAATTCACACTCAGTGTACTGCGGGCTGAAAGAGCAGTCGGAAAATTTACTATTCTCAATACGCCACAGGAACAGGAAGCCTTTTCCCAACGACTCAAGGCTCATTTTAACAAACAGGTACACTGAAGATGTTCCGAGGTTTCATCAATAAAAAAGCATAATCAAACTATAAGGGGTTGTTATGAAACGAAAATATAGATTCTTCATTTTTTCGCTCATTTTCACTACCCTGCCATTTCTGGCATGTAATAGGGGAGAAAAAGCAGAAAAAGAAATTATCAGGCCGGTTCGATATCAGAGGGTACATATTTCAAAAGGTGTGCACACCAGGACTTTCTCCGGAATATCAAAAGCTGGAACAGAGTTTAAACTCAGTTTTAGAGTGAGGGGTACTTTGCAATCTATAAAGATAAAGGTGGGGGACCGGATCAAACAAGGCGATCTCATTGCCTCTATCGATGATTCCGATGCAAGGCTTAATTATGAAAAAGCACTGGTTGCCTTGAAAAAATCAGAAATTCAAAAAGAGACAGCCAAATCAAACCTTGACAGGGTGAGGGGCCTCTATGAAAACAATAATATCTCTTTAAGTGAATATGAGGCTGCTAAAGAAAAATTTGCCTCAGCGGATTCCTCTTATAATGCTGATAAGAGAAATGCGGATCTACAAGAACGTGAATTAAGTTACTATAAACTTTATTCCCCCATTGACGGAATCATTGTTGGTAAAGAAGTAGAGAAAAATGAATACGTTCAAGCCGGCCAGGTAATCACAGTGATAAATGCCAGTGATGATATGGAAGTGAACGTTGGTATACCAGGTCCTTTTATCACTAAAGTAAAAACTGGCCAGGCCGTCCAGGTCACCTTTTCTTCTGTTGCTGATAGGGTATTTGAGGGAAAGATATCAGAAGTTTCATATACCCTAAACAACCAGTCCTCTACCTATCCGGTAACAGTTATACTCACTCAGCCAACCAAGGAAATACGACCGGGTATGCCCGCAGAGGTAACCTTTCAGTTCACATCTGAGAGTAAAGAAGGTCATCTTGTTGTCCCTGCAAATGCTGTTGAGGAAGGTACAGAGGGTAATTTTGTCTTTATTGTTGAAGCTGTTGGCGATGGCTTCGCCGTAGTGAAAAAAAGGCTTATAACTGTTGGCCGACTCACAAGGGAAGGATTTGAGGTCCCAGAGGGTTTACAAGATGGCGAGCTGGTAGTAACCGCAGGCATTGCCAATCTAACCGATGGCATGAAGGTCAGATTGTTGAAATAAAGGGAAACTATGTTAACAAAATCAGCTATCAAGAATAATGTACTGACCATCTCTATATTAATCATTCTGCTTGTTTCAGGTATATCAGTTTTTAATTCTATGCCCAGGAATGACATGCCTCCCTTCCTCATCCGTTATGTAAGTATTGTAACAAGCTTTCCCGGTGCCAGCCCTCAGCGGGTGGAGAACTTGATCTCTGATAAGATCGAAAAAGTAATCCAGGAAATACCGGAAGTGGATTATATCACCAGCGAATCCAGAACTGGTATTTCCATTGTGAATGTTGCTATTAAAGAGAGTGAATATAACCTGCGCCCGATCTTTGACAAAATCCGCCGCAAAGTGGAGGATATGGAAAATCAGCTGCCCGACGGCACGTATGTTGAGATAAAAGACGAGGTGGGCGATGTCTTCGGTATCATCATAGGCTTGACTGCTGACGGGTATTCTTATGCGGAGATGAAGGAAATCGCCGATGATATACGTGATGGTTTAATCAAACTCCCCAACGCAGCGAAGGTTGAGATTTCTGGTGTGCAAGAGGAGAGAATCTATGTAGATTTTGATGATGCCCGCCTCTCTGAACTGGGACTTACCAAACAAAAATTACAGGGGATCATATCCCAAACCAATATTGTTTTTCCCGGCGGTGATATTACCATAGGGGATCGACAAATTATTCTGGAGCCTACCGGTAGTTTTGAATCTCTAGAGGATTTAAAAAATATTATTGTGTCATCAAGTGGTGGTGAAATTATTCGGCTCGGTGATATTACCACTATCTATAATGATTACGTTGATCCGAAGAAAAGTATCACCAAAATTAACGGTAAACACGGCATAGCTATTGCCGTTAACTTGAAAGAAGGCGGCAATATCATTAAACTGGGAGAAGAGATTGATCAAAAACTTGATGAGTATCGGCAGATTTATCCCCACGGTGTAGATATAGAACGGGTAGCTTCTCAGGATTTTGTAGTGAAAAAATCAGTAGATGATTTTATAGGAAACCTGATCGAAGCGGTTGTAGTGGTGTTATTGGTAATGCTCCTTTTTCTCGGACTTAGGACCGGCTTGGTTGTAGCCTCTCTCATTCCAACAACCATAGTAATGACCCTGCTCATCATGTCTTATCTGGGCATAGGCTTGAATAAGGTTTCTCTTGCCGCCCTTATCATTGCGCTGGGCATGTTGGTAGACAACGCCATTATGGTCTCGGAATCAATTATGGTGAAAATGGAAAAAGGCAAAAAAGCCGTGGATGCAGCTCTTGAAACCTCCAAAGAGTTAATGGTGCCTCTTTTGGTTTCATCTTTAACAACTTCTGCCGCATTTATGGCCTTTTTCCTGGCCGAATCGGTTATGGCGGAGATTATGGGAAATATATTTAGTGTAGTCACTATCTCACTGCTCAGCTCCTGGCTGCTTTCCATGACAGTGATTCCACTCTTCTGCATATATGCCATTAAAAAAAAGACGCGGGAAAACAAGAAACGGGGTATTTTTGAAAGAATAAGCGTATATTATAGAAAAGTGCTTCTTTTCAACCTAAAAGAACCCTATTTCATTATCTTTGCTTCATTCGTATTATTGATTGTTTCCCTGTACCTTTTCAGATTTATTCCCTTTATTTTTATGCCCAAAAGTGACCGGGCATTAGTAACCGCTAATATTGAGCTTCCTTTGGGCACAACCATTCAGCGAACAGAAACAGTTGTTGCAGAAATTGAAAAGTATATTAAAGAAAATTTATTGGTGAATAATCACCGGGAAGAAGGTATCCCAAATTGGTCCTCTTATATAGGGAAAGGTGCGCCGAAATATGATTTAGGGTATAATCCTCCCGAATCGAGCCCTAACGCAGCGCACATCCTGATGAATACAACATCCGATGCAGTCAATGATTCTGTTATCCAACAGTTGGACACCTTTATCTTTGATAATTATCCAGAGATTACCTATCAGGTATCACGACTTTTATCAGGTGGTGGGTCTGCTGATCCTGTCGCTATCAGGATTTCTGGTAAAGAGCAGAAAAGATTATATGAGATCGTTGACCAGGTTAAGGCCACGTTGGCCACTATCCATGGGACTAAGAATATTTCAGATAACTGGGGTATGCGAACCAAAAAATTGATTGTGGATATCCACCCACTCAAGGCCCAGCTTGCAGGCATCTCGCACCAGGACATTGCCGTTTCTCTGCAAACTGTCCTATCCGGTGCACAAACTGGTGAATATAGGGAAGGGGATAAAGTGATTCCAATTATTATGCGCAATGATAAAGCTGGTGATATGGATATTGAGGATTTGGAAAGTTTAAATATTTATGCTCAGCAGACTGGGAAGAATGTGCCCTTAAAGCAGGTTGCCGATGTTGAGGTCATCTGGCAAGCTTCAAAAATTTTGCGAAGGGATCTCTATAAAACTATTACCATAACTTCAGATCTTAAAACCGGCTATACTGCTCGGGATGTAGTAAACCAGATGACTCCCTTCCTGAAAAAAGCCCAACCAGGCTGGGGTATAGGATACAAATATACATTTGGTGGTGAAGCAGAGACAAGCGTCAAGGCAATGGGAGCGGTTGCAGACAAATTGCCCATTTGTATCTTTATTATTCTGCTTCTGTTGATCGGGCAGTTCAATTCTATCCGAAAGCCGATCATTGTTTTGTTCACCATTCCTCTAGGTTTTATCGGTGTAATTTTAGGATTATTGGGTACAGGTTCCTATTTTGGATTTACCGCGTTTTTAGGAGCCATTTCTCTGGCGGGGATTGTCGTTAATAATGCGATTATTTTACTCGATAGGATACAGATTGAACTGGATGCACATGGCAGAACACAGGATGGTGCAATTATAGAAGCAGCACAGCAATGCTTTCGTCCCATACTGCTTACAACCACAACAACAATATGCGGTCTTATTCCTTTATGGATAGGTGGTGGTGTTATGTGGGAACCAATGGCTATCGCCCTTATCTTTGGATTGCTCTTTGCCACCATTGTAACACTGTTATTTGTGCCTGCGATCTACAAGGTAATTTTTAGGATGAGTTACTAAGATAAATTATAGGGATGGTTTCCTATATAATGAAGCATATAAAAGCAATAGTTTTTCTTGTAAGAAATATTTATCTGTTAATAATAGGATATAGCATATTCCTCACGAATTTGTAATATGGAGACATCGTACAACAATTTAAGGATTAGTTCAACAATTTAAGGATTAGTTCCGTGCCGAGGCCACGAGTGCTCGGAACTAATCCATGGTTCAAGAAGCCGTGGGGTTATAGGGGAAAAGGTTGAGAAGTTTTGGTTTGGTTGAGGAGAGTTTTGTGGGTTAAAAATTATTTTTAATTCGTTTCAATGATTGTTCTCATAAAAACCATTCACTTTTAGTATCGAAAAGCACTACAAAATCCTTTAAAAATCTGTATTTGAACAGACTTATCCTCTCAGAGCAGATTTTTTGCTTAGCTTTTTAAAAATGCGTTATATTGGTATTATTATCTTATATTATTTTTTCATCCGGAATTCCTCCATTCCGATATAGGTTTGATAAAGCCCAGGAATTTTAAATCATGCCCGCAATGAGAGCACCGAAATCTCTTTTTTTCCCGTCGAGGAATTTTAGGCAAAAGATCACGGATTACATCATAGATGAGGCTAATGAGTTGTGATATCTTTTCAATCGATAGTCTGCTATTTGGATTGAGGAAGCCATAGTGCCTTACTTTCATAAATCTGGGTGGCAGTACATGCTGAAGAAATCTTCTGATGAATTCAATAGCATCAAGACTCATGGGTTTCCATTTTTTCTTGCTACGATCCTTATAGAGAAATCGAACTACATGATTATCATAACTTTTGATCCGATTATTGGAGATTGCAACTCGAAAGACATACCGCGAAAGATATCTGAGCGAGGTATGCCCCTGCCCCACAGCCTGACTGTCAATTACCCAATCCTGTTTCCAAACGGCAGCAGGTATGTGATTCATAAGATGGGCTTTTTTCATAGCATCTCTGAATTTCGCCCTGAACACTATGGCCAGCGGTTTTGTATGGACAAAAAGATCCTGTCGTGAAGGCAACCACTCCTCATCCTTTTCCGATATGGCTCCACCGGGAATAACCAGATGGAGATGGGGGTGAAATTGAAGATTGCCACCCCACGTGTGCAGGATCGCCACATATCCAATCCTTGTGGAACCAATAAACCGTTTATCTTGTGCCAGTTTTTTCAATGACTCGTATGCACACGAAAACAAGGCTTCGTACGTTGCCTTTTGATTTGATCTGACAACATCACGCAGAGGTTTCGGAAGGGTAATGTAATGGTGAGGAGAAAATAATGGGTTGGCAGGAGTTTTTCCATCTGTTTCCGGAGCCACTCGTCCGACTTATCATACTGACAAGTCGGACAATGTCTGTTGCCACAGCAGCAGGGAATCGAATGGAGTGAGTGACAATTTTCACAATCATAAAGGACTGCACCAAAAGAACCGCTGCGGCATTCACAAATCGCATTTATTACTTTTCTGTGATGTTTCGGTATTCGATCTCCATACCAGGCCAGATATTCTGGCCCATACGTTCGAAAGATATCCTGGATGGCACTCATGACAACACCCCCTGCATTACCTGAGTAACCCGCTGATGAGAGTCATTTTGTGCCTGTGTCGTGACATGCAGATAAATCATAGTGCTTTTCAGTGTCTTATGACCCAGGATTTTTTGCACATGGCGAATGGGAATATTGGCTTCAAGAAGATGGGTTGCATACGCATATCTGAAAATGTGGGGATGGACGTGTTTCTTGAATTCCAGCCTTTTTGCAGTGCTTTGGAGAACACCTTGAACTCCGGAGTCACTGACATGATTCTGGGCGAACCTCGAATCTTTGCCGCCATTTCGACCCATTGCCGGAAAAATCCATGTTGGGTTCTGATGAGTAATGTAATACTTCCTCAAACTCTCCAGAGTGATTTTCGGTAACGGTACCGTCCGGTCCTGGGCACCTTTTCCAGCATGTATATGCACTAATCCCCGATCCGAGAGAATATCACCCACTTGCAGCGATGTTGCTTCCCGCAGTCTCAGGCCAAGGGAATATAAGGTCAGATAAAATGTACGACTTTGCAAAGTAGGCATGGCATAAATAATCTTTCGAACTTCCTGAGTGCTCAGAATAGTTGGCAGGGTCTCATCCCGCTTCCATTTTATTTCATGAAAATATTCCACGAGCGGACAAGTGTTTTTTTGAAAAAATGACTGATTCCGCTGTAACTTATTCGTAATGAAGCAGCGCTCCATCCAAAGTCGCTTTGACAACAGAGCCAGTATTGACGTAAATCCTCTTCAGTAATTTCTTCAAGAGGTTTATTATAAAAACGTTGCAAACGTAAAACAGAACTGGTATAAGATTGTTTACTCCTGTCTGCATAGCCAGATAATTGGAGATCTTCTTTGAAACGTTGAATTAAATTATTCACAGTATCTTCCTTTCTTGTGCTGTTCTTATCGAAGTGAAGATACCGACTTGCACGAATGTTTATAGTTATATAAGATACTATAGATTGTTGCGTTATTCAAGTATGAATGCTGGAGGTAAGGGAAATTTTACTGCCGCGGAGCGGCTTACTTGAACAAGGCGCTGCACCGGACAGAAACCGCAGGCCGTTTTTAGCTAAGCACGGCTATGGTTAGAATGATTATTTGTTAAAGATAAACCTTTGTTTTATCGGCGTTTTCTGCCGGTTAACTTGTCGAAGGAGAAAAAATATGAATAGATACGACATAATAAAGCATGCTGATAAAATTCCTTACATAGAAGTAAAGAAGTATCTAGAAAAATTTATCGAAAACTGCATTCTGAAAGTAAGAAAAGAAAGGTGGTACACACTTATAAATTCACCGCAAAAAATATATCAAAAATTCAATTCACTATGGAACCATCTAGATTTAGCAAAATTAATAAAAAATGTAACATATGAGGAATTGGAAAAATATGAAAAATGGTATTGGTTTTACAATATGGATGATTTTGCTTATAAAATTCAAAATAAAGATATAAAAGCAGTTTGCGATAATGTAGATGGATTTTTGTTTGGAAGTTCTTCAAACCTTATTGTGTTTTTAACTCACGAAGGTGATAATTACCTATATAAATAATTGGTGCCGGAGTTTAATTAGTCGAATATGTTAATAGATAATCTTGTTCTTTTGCAGTATGAAAAAGGAAAGGAAAATCCTAACGCTGCACCGGACAGAAACCGCAAGACGTTTTTAGCCAAGCCCAGCTGTGATTAGAGCATTTATTTTTTAAAGATAACATCTTGTTTCATAAGCGGTTTCTGCCGGTGAGCATTAGGCACACACTCAAATCCATTTTATTTTGGAGAATGATATGTCAGCGAAGACGGTTAGTGAAGAGGCAGCTCATACAGTATCTCCTCGCCAGTGGATCAGATTAGTTGTGGTGTATCTCCTAATCCCCCTGATTTTATTTATATGCGGGGGGGCCCTCGGCTGGTGGCAGGCGTGGCTATATTCCATGCTGATTTTGGCCGCTAGTATTGGTGGGCGCATGTGGGCGGAACAACGACATCCCGGCTTAACAGCCGAAAGACAAAATATTGAAACTATCCAAAACGCAAAGGCTTGGGATAAAGTGCTTGCTCCACTGATGGCGGTGAGTGTCGTGTTCCCTATGGTCATTGTGGCAGGGCTGGACCATCGCTTCAACTGGTCCCCCGAATTTCCGCTATGGCTCAGCGTGGTAGGATTCATTTTTATCGCGTTCGGTTACGCCTTCGCTGCATGGGCCTTGGCAGAGAACCGGTTCTTCTCCAGTGTGGTACGTATTCAGACAGATCGAGGGCATTTGGTGTGTGATACTGGTCCGTACCGGTTTGTACGGCATCCAGGTTATGCCGGAAGTATGCTTCCACTGTTCGGTATTGTTCTTGCTCTGGGTTCGGTATGGACTCTGATACCTGCGGCGGTGGCAACAATCATCGCGGTGATTAGAACCGCACTTGAAGACCAGACTTTACAGGAAGAGTTGCCGGGCTATCGAGACTATGCACAACGCGTGCGCTATCGGTTGATTCCTGGGATATACTGAGAGACCTGAGTGCTG
>JBLIRR010000082.1:0-10967 GCA_049472395.1 bacterium
AAGGCGGTTTTGGCCGGTGATCTTGGCGTTAGCGTGCAAGATAAGAGGAGATTAATAACAATGTCACAAGCTCTCTGGACTCAACAAGGAGAAACGTTAAGTCATAATAATGCATGTAAAGAGTTCGGCCTTGAAGAGTATGAAATAATTGAGGCAATGAAAGCAGGCAAGTTACAGTACAAGAAAAACTATGCTCATGGAAATCCATACTTCAAGCTACTACGAAAGGAAGTAAGAGCTTTGACAATTGAGTTGCGTGGAGAAAAATATTTTGAAAAACAAGAGATAGAGTATAAAATAAGAAAGATCACCAAAGAGATTAATAGTTGCAAAAGAAAACTCAAAGCATTTGAGAAAGAAAAGGACCTACTAATTAAAAAACTGGATCATATTAAAAATCCGGTCAAAAGTCCGGTGATATGATAACGATTTTACAAGCCTAAAAAGAAATTCAGCATTAGTGGACGATTGTTGTAAGCGCCAAAAAAGGAAGAGTAAAGAATAGAAATGTTGCCATGAATGCATAGCGCAACGTGGCATAGAAACAGTCTGTGACATGGGGGATGTATGGAGATTAAAGATCCATGGAGTATGACGTATTTAGAATATGTTGATGCCATTATAGAATGCTTAAAAGAACGACTAGGGCATACACATCCGCTCTTTTCAAAAGACATCTTTGTGTCTGCTGTTTCCAACGAACCAGAAGCCGCATTAATCGAAATAGACACCGGAAAAGATATGGAGTATGCGATTATCTATTATCAAGGAAAACACGCACAACGGGAAAAGGGCCAAAAAGCAAAACCAGAAGTTGTATATATGAGAGATGAACGCGACGTACAGGACATGATAGATGAACATCATCGGGAATGGCTTATGAAGTATGCAGAGGAATAATTGTCGTCACGTTTGAGTGCTGGCAAAACTAAAGGTTTCGCGTCTCACTGTATCACGAAGCGCAGTCATTTGTATTGTGTATTGTCCCAAATATGAGATTTGTGGTGGATATTTATCATCGGAACACAGAAAAAAATTTTTTAAAAAAGGCATTTAAAACACAAGCATTATAGTGTGTGAGGCGCTAACAAATCGATGCACGCGGACCAAAACCGCAGGCCAATTTTTGCGATACTCGGCTGTGGTTAGGTTATTTATTTATTAAAGATAACTCATTATGTTATAAGCGGTTTTGGCCGGTGATCTCAAGCGTTAGCACACGAAAATAGCCAATGGGAGATCGTATGAAAATAAAGGAAATTAAGGGTGTTCATACAACAGAAGCAGCTTCAAAATGGGATGATTTTCAGAATATCAGAAATGAATATGCTTTGGACGATGACAGGTGGTTGTATCGTGGCCAAGATGATTATTGTTGGGAAATTAGATCAACATTTGAACGTAATCGAGAAAGTAGCGGTAAAAGTGACTCTTGGAAGTATGAGGCTACGGTCGTTCGAGAATTTAAACGTCGTGCACACCTCTATTTAAGAAATCTTCCTGACGATCGTGATATTCTTGAGTGGTTCTCACTCCTTCGTCATTTTGGTGCGCCATGCAGATTAGTAGATGTTACGTATTCGTTTTATGTAGCCATTTATTTTGCAATTAGATCTTTGGGGCATAAATCTACACCAGCTGCCATATGGGCATTTGATACAAAATGGTTGAAAAATCAATGGAATAAACTTTTTCCTGATGAGACAGTAGAATCGCATCGGGGTGGAGATTTTAGATTTAAAGAACCTGATGATTTTCGAAAACACTTTCTGAATTTCAATAAAACAAAGCTTTTTGTCGCACCTGCAAATCCCTTTCGACAAAATGAACGACTCACTGCGCAGCAAGGCTTGTTTTTATGCCCAGGTGATATATCCAAGTCGTTTATGGAAAATCTAATCCCAAATCCGACAAATTCACATGAGAAAAATGTTATACGAATACCAATTATGTCATCCATTAAACCTCAAGCCATTCAAGAGTTAAGGCGCATGAATATATCCTCAGCAACATTATTTCCTGATCTTGGGGGATTTGCTGAATCACTTAGTGATTGGTTCACTCTAGATTTGCCGTTTAATGATAAAGATCTGCTAAAAGCCCTATGTATATGACCCGACAAAGACCTGTGCTAACAAATCGATCCACGCGGACCAAAACCGCAGGCCGATTTTTGCAATGCTCGGTTGTGGTTAAAAAACTTATTTACAAAAGATAACTGTTTGTTTTATAAGCGGTTTTGGCCGGTGATCTCACGCGTTGGCCTGAGAATTAATCTCAAAATTAATTAATAGCTTCATTGCAGAGCGGTATTTATTAATGATATACTGGCCCATATAGTATCAAATTAACATTTGAGTGAATAAGGAAATTTCATTTTAATTTTCTTCTTTATACAACAGAGATTTTAAAATGGAACGTTTATTAAAAGAAAAATTACCTGGTGGAAAATTTTGTGATGTAAAACCTAACCATAGGCGTATTATGAAAAGCGTTCGAGGCAAGGGAAATAAAACTACTGAAGGACGCTTTAGAGCAGCTTTAATATCTGCCGGTATCTCGGGCTGGAAATTGAATATTCGTACGATTGAGGGTTCTCCGGACTTCTTTTTTGAAAAAGAAAAGATAGCAATTTTTCTCGATGGCTGTTTTTGGCACGGATGTGAATTATGTGGCCACATACCTAAAAAAAATAGATCATTCTGGGAAGCTAAGATCACTCGGAATAAAGAGAGAGATATACAAAATACAGCATTACTTAAAAATAAAGGAATAGTCGTTATACGTTTTTGGGAACACGAGCTTGGAGTGTCATTACCAAAATGCATAGCAAGAGTTCGTAGAATCATAGATAAACAAAAAAAATGAAAAATTTTGTTAAAATATGAATTAAATCATCATGAGATATAAATATCATTTTCTGGATTTCTACTCCACACTTATTAAATAATAGACTATCACCGTAAAATACCAAATATATGCAAGAATTTCCTTTATGAGTAAAAAAAAATATTCAGTCATATCACTTTTTTCAGGAGCTATGGGATTAGATATTGGTTTATATAAGACTGAACGATTCCGGATTATTGCATGTGTAGAGAAAGAGGAAGTTTTCTGCAATACTATCCGAGCGAATATCGAAAAAGGTAATCTCTTAGAACAACCTAAAGTTTATGAAATAGATATAAAGAAACTAAATCCAAAACAACTTCTCAAGGATCTAAAATTGGAGCCTGGCGAAATTGATTTATTGGTTGGTGGGCCTCCATGCCAATCTTTCAGTACTGCAGGAAGAAGAGGAACAATTCAAGATCCTCGAGGAACTTTGCTATGGGATTTTATGCGATTTGTTAAGGCATTACAGCCAAAGGTTTTTGTCATGGAAAATGTACGAGGTCTCTTGTCTGCTGCACTTAATCACCGCCCAATTGCACAGCGTCCTGAAAAAGGGGGGGCTCCTCTTTCCTCAGATGAAAGGGCTGGTTCTGTAGTTCATTCATTCGCTCAAGAACTACAGGATTTTAAGGATGCTCCATACCATATGGATTGTTTTGAAGTTAATGCTGTCAACTATGGCGCGCCGCAACTTCGGGAAAGAGTTTTATTCATCGGTAATCGTTTCAACGAGGAAGTGTCTTTTCCTAATCCTACACATGGAACTAGGGTAAGAAAAGAGAGGCAACTACCTCTCTTTGATATTGATGATTCAAATTTATCACCATGGAAAAGCCTTGGTGATGTTATACGCAACTTACACGAAGAAAATCCCACTATAATGGACTTCAGTCCTAGAAAAAAGAAATTTCTTTCTTTAGTACCCCCAGGTGCTAATTGGCGACACTTACCTGTGGAATTGCAGAAGGAATCAATGGGAAAAGCTTTTTATGCAAAGGGCGGCCGTTCTGGTTGGTGGCGTCGTCTAAGTTATGACTTACCTTGTCCTACCTTAGTAACAATGCCAAATCATGCAAGCACAGCATTATGTCATCCTGAAGAGGTGCGAGCATTAACAGTCCGTGAATATTGCAGAATACAGGAATTCCCGGATGAATGGATTGTTTGCGGTACTCCAGCCCAACAATATACACAGATAGGCAATGCTGTCCCTGTGAAATTAGGGGAGATTTCCGGTCGTGTTATTGCAAATGCCTTAGATAAATTTATGCAAAATGGGAGAACAATCTCAAAAGGGGTTATCCAACCATATAGGATAATTTATATACAATCTCATATAAGAACACGACAATGGTATAAAAATGGGAAAACTTACCAGTGGAAGGATGGAAAAGATAATTCAGATATAGTCTACGCTCCTCCAAAAAGGATAAAAGGATGGAGTGTAATGGAAAGTAGGGAATAAGACATGCCTCGAAATCCTGATTTGCCGCGCCCAGTCAGCAAAGCCATTTCAAAATCTAATATATTAGAAAAATTGTGTGCAATTGATCAAAATAACGAATCACGAAATAGAGTTCTCGAATTAGAGAATCATTTTAGACAACGTATCACAAACCATGTTGCCTCGCTCCCAATAGAATCTGCAAATTTCTCTAAATTTTATACAAGCCCATTTGTTCTTATGTTTTATTGTAAGAGGAAGGGCTATCATTATGTATCACAGATCGAACAAGACATTTTACCCGCTAAACTATTTTCATCTATGGAGACATCAGCAGGCCGAATGGTCCAAAGTATAGTTCTTCCAAATATATGGATGGGAGAATGTTGAGAGTTCCATGCATTCATCTAGCTCTGTTATTGATGGAAGGAGGCTTGAGCCAAGCACCCTAAGATTGGCCACTTTGAAGAGTGGCCCTAGATGCTTAAATGATGAAATGAGTAAAGATATCGCTGATGACATCGTTGGCCACGCAGAAGAATGGGCCAATGAAGCGGATGTAGATCATATTGATTTTACTTATGGTGTCCTTTACGGAACTCAAAAACAGTCAAATAAGAAGGACTGGCATATATTGAGAAATATAGTTGAAACAGTGGGCACACGATTTGTTATTAGCCACCCTCGAAAAACATGGAATTGCTCGTTCAGAATTCGCAATATTAGAGTAGACGTATCTATTCGTATCGGAACTGACTGGTGGACACATCTTGGGGGAGAATTAGCCTTGATGGAATTGATAGTTGCCCTTATTCGCACATGTGTCGTTCCGACAAATATTATTCCAGAAGAGGAGCATTATACAATAGCTGATCTAGGGCAAATTGTCTCTACAGCAAGCATCCCCCGAGAATTCAATGTGAGTTTGATTCAACGAAGTCAATTGAGATGGCTTTTTTTTCTAATTCGTCACTACTGTGATATGCTAAGAGATTAAAAGGGCCAACCATGAAATGCAGTGGATTGGAGGAGCTTGCCCGATTTTCAAAGATTTATTTTTGCTCAATAATAATTTTGCCTTCAGTATTGCTTGGTTCATCATCCTCCAACCACTGATTTCAGACGTTGGGCGACACCGTGATGTCATAATAATATTGGTCATTACTAAAATAAAAATCAATAACATAATACAGAGAATTTATAACTATTAAAATTTATTAAAAGAATTTAAATCAAACTTAGCCGTATTAATATTAAAATCTATTATATCAATCAATAACTTATTAACCACCGTATCGCAAAATTTAAAGCTTTTCCTCTCTTTTCAATATTTGAACTTTTTAATCCATCAAAGTATTTGCGTTTATTGCGTATAGAAGCAAATCCTTGCTTAGATACTAGTTTTCGATAATTTTCAATCCATTGAAATAAAATAGAATATCTTACTTCTAATTCATGACGAATAGTAGATGCTGTTAACTGGTCAACAAGAAACCGCTTGGATAGCTTAGAATCAGAAAGGCCAATTATAATAGATAGTAATAACTCATCGAAATCTAATCCTTTTAAAAGAGGATGGTTTTTTATATAAATATTATTATTCTTTAATAATCGATCTCTATGAAGCATAGTATCTTTACTCAAATTTTCAAGCATCCTCATTGATCTTTTGGAATCTTTAAAGAAACCCTGAAAGTTTTTATTAAAACATAGCTTAAGATCAGAACACCCTTCCTTTTCAAATATACTAGGCCTTACCGATGACAATTGGCCGTATGCATATTTTATCTGATTGAAAGTTGGCCGAAGTTTATTACCTGTAATAGCTTTTGCAATAGTGTCGATGATTATTATCTGTTTCCGAACTCTTTTATAATTCAAAATTAATCTAGGAACTGAATGGATGATAGCTAACCGTTCTAATAATGATAGTGTAATCTTTTGACCAAGAATTAATTCCTTTAAAGATGGAATTTCTTTGAGTATAATTGCAATATCCTTTTGTGAATCTAGATCAAATTCTTTCTCCATTTTTTCCCATATGGACTTTTGCAGGATCAATGCTTTCTCTAATAATGTATTCCTCAATTTTTTCAATTTATATAAATTTATTGGAATACCATTATATTCTAATTCACCCAATTTCTTCAATAATGGTATAGTATCCTGAAAATATTGCCCTGCGATTTTTTTCCGTTCAAGCTCTTTTTTTAGGAAATAATAAAGTTGCAAAGTTATATCAGCATCTTCACAAGCGTGATCTACAATTTTTCTAAATGGAAGATCAAGAAATGTTTGATCATTTTTTACTATTTCTTTATAAGATTTAATCTCTTTATCGAGAAGTTTTTTTGACAAAAAACTTAAATTAAAAAAATCCCAATCACCAAAACAATCATACGCTGCAAGCATTGTATCAAAGTGGATTTCCTTAAGTTTAATACCATATCTTCTCAATATGAGATAATCATATTTTATATTATGACCAACAAATTTTAATGGCTTTTCTAAAATTCGTTTCAAAAATAATATAACGTCTCTTTGTGTAATGTCTTTGAGATCATTTTCAATCAAGGGGATGTAAAAAGCCTCACCCTTATTTACAGAAAAAGAAACTCCAAATAAAGTTGCTTGTTGAGGATCTTTATCGTTTGATTCGGTATCAATAGCACAATATTCTGAAGATAAAATCAGATATTCTAGTTCCTTTAGGCCTTTCTTATCTATAACTGCTTTGTATGAAGAAAATTTTTTATCATTTTTAGTAAAAATCATACAAAAATTGGTTGGTAGATTTAATGTTCTAATAAGAGAGTAAAATCGATAAGATTCCAGCAATTTAACATTTTTATCATTATTAACATCAAATATCATACTTTTTAAATTATTTTGCAGAGAAACTTTGTTTTTCGTGATTTTCATCGATAAATACCTCTTAAGGTATGTATCTTTGTTTTCTGTCAATTTTTTTTTAATTAAAGCGGAATCAATCATGGATAAATTTTTATAAATATCTTCTAAATCACCATACAGTTCTATAAGCCGTATTGCTTGACCTTTGGTAATAGTTGATAATTTTGGCCCTTCGGTTAAAGACAATAACGTTGGTATCTGTTTTTGATTAATGCCCATTTTTGCATTAATATCATCTGAAGATATAAAATCAAATTTTTCTGAACTATTGGGTATTATAAAAAGAATGTTTTCTTTCTCAAGCTGTAGCAATCCTTTAGCTCTTGTAATAATACATGTCACTTTTGGCAATAACCAAAGATTTATATCAAGCACTTTTGACTCAGGATCATAAATGATAGGCACGCCAAATTCTCTAAGGAATAATGAAATTTTCTGAATATTTTCTTCATGAGTAACATTATAAGCTTCTCTTCCGATGACTAATACTCCCTTATTAATTCCTAATGTCTGCCTGAGTCGAAGTAAATCCCTTAAGAAACCATAAATAGGGGTATTATCTCTTCCATTAACTTCCAAAAGAGGTGTGCCCATAAAATTATCATGGATATTCTTAAAAATAAATGTAGAGTCAACGAGGAATATGTTTTCCTGATTTACCATTCTCTATAAGTACCAGACTTAATATTATTTTGATCTGAGAAAAAATCTATCTCCCAAATCTTTTTACCTACTCGCTTGGGATTTTCTTTAAAATATTCATTTCTCTCTTGAAAATGTAATGAGATAGCCCCTTTCATTTCTTTTTCAGATTGATAATCAGAATGGTGGATTACCGCTCGCTTCATGCCACTAAATACGGCCTCGATAACATCCAAAAATTGAGAGTTACTTGGAAGTGGAATCAGATAAATAATGGGTCCTTTTTTTATTTTTTCTGTTTGGAAGTTAAACCCGTCTAGCCATTCTATCAAGGCATTGGATTTATGCCAGGACGCTGCATCCCATGTTATATATAGTTTTGACTTATTGTAGTATTGGTTAAAAAGGATTTCAATCAAATCAATCATGGAAGATGTATCTTTAGATTTTCCATAAATCCATGTCATTTGATTAGTTGTAGCGCTTAATGCTCCAGCCAGGGTTATTGAGCCCTTATACTTCTGAGATTGAGGAATAGTTTTTACTGTATTTTTTTTTATATATATTCTACCGCCATATTTTTTTACTCTAAGAGGACCAAGTTCATCTATAAAAAAGAACATCTCATCTGATTTAAGGGATTGCAGAGTTTTTAATAGAAGTTCAACTTTTTCCCGATAATCTGGATCAGGGCTGGTAAGAACTTGCCGGGCTTTTTTCATCGTATATCCTGATAATTTAATTAAGTTTCTAACAGTACCGGAAGAAATTGATTCATTATATTCTTTTTCATACACTAAAGATAAGCTTGTCAAATTCCAATTACTCCTATTAATTCCAAAAATATTTGGCTTTTGATGAAAAATTTCTACTATTCTTTTTCTTTTTTCCTCTCTTTTCGCATGACGCTTGCTTTCATCACGCTTTTTCCTATCCTTCATAAGGTTATCTATGCCATTGCTATTAAAAAGTTTTATCCATTTTCTTATAGTACAGTTCGGTTTTTCAGTTTTTAATGAAATTTGATCTATGCTCAGAGTATCAAATTCTAATATGCTAATAGCTTTCTGCCATCTTTTTTTGTTGTTTGATTTTCGCCATTTTTCGAGAATTTCTCTATCTTTGTCTTGAATAAATCTAATTCCCAATGTATCTTTTTGCCTCGATTTGGAATATGAAATGATTTGTGGTAATTTACCAAAAGCAACTATTTTATTTTGTTTAATGCTGGTATTAGGATATTGGGTAATATTTTCGCCTTTATAAGACAGTAAAATGGGTGGGTTTTTCTTTATTGATATCTTATTAATGCTTAAAATATTGAGTACAAATCTATGATTATTTGATTATGTAATCCTTAATTATACAGAGAATAGACCTCTTGAGATGACCAACCAAGTAATAAATATATTAAAAAAAGATGCCCGTTTTTTTCCATTTAAAAAAAAGAAATTGTATCCCCCAATTTTTATTGTTGCAGCTGCTTCTGGTGCAGGTAAAGGGATTTTAATGGAGATGCTAAATTTAATTGGTAGTGATAGGGTTAGTATAACATCAAAAATAGCTAAACGTTATAAAAAAGTTCATGATAAGAGAGATGGTATGATTGCAATTGGCGAAAAAGGTATTTTCCCGAGCGAATATGATATTCAATGGGAATTTCATAAGCCAATTTTTGATAAAAAGGATAAACACAAATCTGCTAATAAAAGCCAAAAATTTAAAGGTATAGAATATGCTGTAAGTAGGACCGAGATTGAAAAAAGTATTACTTCAAAAAGACCACAGATTTTTGTATCAAATATTCAACAACTGGATCGATTTCGAAAATTATATAAAAATCATTGTGTTTTCTTATATCTTCATAGGTTAAGTTCTGCAAAAGAAATTAAAAATTTTCAATATAAAGTATGCAAGTCCAAAGATGAGGCTGAAATAAGGATTAAGGAAATTAAAAAAGTACACAAAGATTATATTGACAATATTGCTGAATTTGACCATGTTCTGCTTAACACAACTTATCCAGAAGATCTTTATGATCAAATGTTTAAGTTACTAGAAAACTATTGTCAAACTAGCTCAAATTGTAAAAATTTGGATTCAGGAAATTGAACAATGCTAAGGTTTAATCAATGCCTATCCGGTTCTTGAACAAAATGCTGAGATACTGCTTCCTTTTACAATTGCAGTACGGCCATACGTAATGTTTATGGAAGTTGTGCTATACAGAGGAAGCACTGTAGCCCTGTTCACACGGAAAGATTGGGGAGAGATATCTGCGAAGACTGCTCAGTGGCTCAGCCTCGTATTCGTTACATAATCACGATGAATACAGTTCTTACATCTCACATATCTACAGTCTGGCTGCTTTTTTATTGATTCCTGACATGAACTGTTTTGCCAAAAAATGTGATTTGTTCAACAACCGGATAGGCATGGTTTAATCTAGGTGTTGCTATACTGACGCCAATGAGCTTTAGATAGCGAAGAATAATATTCGAGATAAATCCAATGCTTTTATATTTTGTATAATGTAAAGATTATGAAATTAAAACATTTTATAGCAGGACGTATAGTATGCTTTTAAGATTTACTTAACACTAAAATAATCCTTATTCGTAACACAGATGAAAAAACGAGAAACATTCTTTAAAGAATTCTTAGAACAAATCGATGCAGTCGGACCGGAAGAGCTTGCCCGTTTTTCGGATGCATATTATTCTTCCATATTTATTCCGCCTTTTATATCTTTTTGTGTATCGTCTTCCGGCCGCTGATCTCGTGCGTTGGGCGGAAAAACAAAGACATTAAATATATAACTTACATTTCGCATGTCTTAATTCTTTTTTCATTAATTATATTTCAATGAGGATTATCCAGTCCCAAACTGCCACCACCCATATTTTAGATTTCTATACGTTGACAACGGCACGTTCAGTAATCGCACCACTTCATAGTGGAGGGTAGTCATACCCTTGACTGTTGTTTTAATAACCTTCCCTTCAATCACGATCACCGAGAGGTACACATTTCGAAAGAAATAATTGAGATTATTCCAGGTGGGCCTCTTTGT
>JBLIRR010000083.1:0-10932 GCA_049472395.1 bacterium
ACCCGAATCAACGCAGGGGGATAACGGCGAAAGATGGTAATCTCCTGCTCCGTAATCGACAAACCATGGTTGAGTAGAGATATTTCCTGTGCCTGCGTGGCCACTTCTGATATTACTGTAAGTGACTGTCGGGGAATGTGTCCCAGCAATCTCAACTGGTGTGTCATGCCAAAAAATACTATTCTTAATAACCGGCGTTGAATAACGACAATAAATTCCCGCACCTGCGCTTGCTGTATTGCGGACAACCGTACAGTTGGTGATGGGAGAATTAGCATAATTGCAATACATCCCTCCTCCATTTTCACTGGCTGCATTGGCGGCAATGATACAGTTCGTTATGATTGATGATTTGCTGACGGAATAGATCCCTCCTCCAAGCTTAGATGAATTCTCAGAAAAAGTGCATATGCTGATAGTGGCAGATGAAGAGTTACAATGTATCCCTCCTCCTTCAGTGCTCGCTGAATTTGCAACAATATCACACTGTGACATGGATATTGTGCTTTGGGAAAAATATCCTCCTGCTCCTCTGGGAGATGCATTCTCAAGAATAGTGCAGGTGCTGATAGTGGCCGTGGTAGCGTTACAATATATCCCTCCTCCCTGGCTCGACGATGAATTTCCGTTTATAGTACAATCTGTTATCATCACAGATGTGCCGTTCTCGTAATAAAGTCCTCCCCCATATGTTTGAGCTGCATTTTCACTGATCGTGCATGATGTAATTACTGGGGAACAATTTTTACTCCACATTCCCCCGCCATTGGAGGTTGCTGTATTTTTAGATATAGTGCACTTCACAATCGTAGGAGATGAATTATTGCAATATATCCCTCCACCGCTTGAGGCCACGCCATTTGTAATGGTAACTCCTTTTAAAATAGAATCACTTCCTTCTCCATTATTAAAGGTCACTACTCTCCCTGCCTGACCTCCATCAATAATTGTAGCAGAAACGATTTCCGGATCTTCCGGATCAATGCTCTGAATGGTAATGGCTTTCCCTAGATAATTAATATTCTCTTGATACGTTCCTGGCTCTACGATAATCACATCCGTATCTTCTGCAGCATAAATGGCCTCCTGAATACTTTCTCCTGATTCCACATACAGGTGCGGAGAATAGAGATTTACCTCAGAGAGTTGCGGAATGAAACCCGCAACACATAGAAAACTCGAACTCTGGGATAATCCAAGAGGAGTGGAAAGCCCCACTCCACCAATAAGCTTCAAATTCTCCGAAGAGCTTTGTTCTCCGCCTCCGTTTACGACTTGTGCAGGGCTTCGAAACGAGGTGCTTGACATTTCAGCAAAGGAGGGCATAAGTAAGATAAATGTCAACACCAATAAAGTTAATAAAGTGAATGTGATTTTGATTTTCATCATTCACCTTTCTTTATCTGTTTTCCAATAGTTCTATGCGGGCTGCCAAATTTTCAACCAGTATTTTTAATTCTTCACCTTGCGATTTTAAATTTTCAATCTGGCTCTGTTGTTCTTTAATGGCCTCAACTAAAACCGCTGTTAGTTTTTCATAGGATATTGATTTATACCCATCATCATTTTCATGCACAAGTTCGGGGATAATCTCCTCGACCTCCTGTGCAATGAGACCAATCTGTTCGCCTGATGTAAAGCCTTGATCGGGAAATCCATCAATCTTCCATGTAAAGCTTACTCCCTGAAGCTGATTCACTTTATCAAGAGAACCTTCAAGGGGTGCAATATCCTGTTTCCACCTTTCATCAGACCCGCTCCAGCTCCCGGACGTGCAATAGGCTGTGCCGGCAACATTGAGTTTATAGCTGCCAGGACTCGTCGTGCCAATGCCGACGTTGCCGTTCTGATCAAAGATAGTGACATTACCCACGACGTCATTATGAATGAGCAGTTTTCCAGCTCCCTGAGAGTATGTTGAGTTGGTGGAATACATATTCCATGAAACACCTCCATCTCCTGGGTTTGACATGCGAAGAAAGGGCCGAATGATCGACGAGGCGATCTCAAGAATTCCGAAGGGATTTGACGTGCCGATGCCAACTTTGCCCTCATCATCCACATATAGTGCATCGGTTGGTTCGCTATCCGCCGCGTCCAAAGAATGGCCATCGCCTATGGCTAACTCACTTGCATGTTTCCCATCCACCATATCAGCATCCTGGGCCTTGATGGCAAAGGCGTTCGAAAGCAGGCGGTAGCGCGGGGAGAGAATTTCAAATGGTTCGGTTTCGGACTTTTTAATTGTGACATCCAAATAAAGCTCATTATTATCAAAGACCTCAGCGGGAAAGGGTTGGACAGCTCCAAGGCGCACGTTAAAGATTCCATCGGCAATCGTTATGCTCTGTTGCTCACTCCATAGCGCAGTACCGTTAGTCTCCATATCATAGAGATAAAAGATCATCTCATAGGTCCCATTCATGGGAGAACCTGCTAAATCAGTCAGTTTACCCTCGTAATTGATAAAGGGAGGGACAGCCCATACAGAAAAACTTACCACACTCATTACTGCGATCATTAAGGTTATGGTTCCTCTGCATCTTTTCCCCATTTTATTCTCCTTTTCTGATTCTTCATTTTTTGAAGCGTGAATTTTCTCATCACTATCAAGCACTATCTTATTTTCACCTCAAAACGCACCCCTCCTCTTCAAAGCGGAGGTGGTGATATGCGCCGATCGGATTTTGGTTTTCCCTAGAATAAATCTCTGTGGTTTATAATTAGAAGTAAAAATGATGTGGCCTCTATAATTTTCTATTAAATTTGTCTTATAAAGATAAACTACTAAAAATGTTTTTTAATTTATTTCATATTAATATAGTGAAATTATTATATCATCAGCTTAATATTAATACAAAATAAATATTATTTTATTATTTACTTGACATTCAAAAGAATATTATAATATACTTAAAGAAGTTTTTTATTCAATATAATTATTCTTTTGTATGGATATACTATGATTAACATTAAAAAGGCTGGCTATTGCTTATTATTTAATGTCTTTATTGTATTTCTCCTCACATCCCTTTTTTATCATAATGGCTTTTCAGAGGATAATTATACGCAACCGATTGTGATGGAAGATATTACATTTAACCCTATAAGTGGTGTCTATACTTATACATATACTATTCAAAATCTCTTAAATCGTGAAATCTGGTGGTGGGGCATATGGTATAAATCCAAATTCCCCCTTATTTTGGATGTCAGTACCGTCGATGAAGAAGGACTTGCCCATACAGATAAAGATGATTGTTCACTTGGGTGGCAAAATACTGCACCAGATACGAGAATGGGCTTTTACCTTTATGCGGGTCCTCAGGGTGAGACGGGCTTTTTTTCGACCTATGCCTCTGATTATAAATCGCAAAATCCTCCCAATATTGGTTATATGGAGGGGGATGTTTTCCATCCTCTTTATAGCCTTGAAGAGGTTGAAGAAGCCTTGGCCCAAGGAAAGCTTCAGGAAAGCGATCTTGAACAACCCTGGTTAGGGGCCCAATGGGGCTGGAATGGCGAGAATGCTGATATTTTAACGGCCTATGGTCTCCAACATGGAGAGAGTGGCACGTATATAATTCGATCTACTAAATTTTTTCCTGGGAATAAATACTTCTTTTATAACACGGTAGATTATTGGAATTCTTATTATGACAATAACCTTGGAATGCAAGTTATTGGTGGATTCGAAGCAGTGGCTATTGCACAAATAGCATATAGTAAAATGAATGTTTCTATTAATTCTACAGCATCTCACGTGACCGTGCAATTAAAAGGCTCGGATCTTATAGGCTATCCGATTGACCAAAGCATAGAGGCTGAAGTAATTGATGGGGAAGCTTCTCTTGATTTTTTTGTATTGGATCATGGTACTTATGCATTAACAGGTTCTGCAAAGGGATATCAATCTGATCAGATAAACGACATCGTGATTGACGAAACATATGAAGAGCAAAATTTTACCCTGAATATTACAACATGGATTCCTCGAATCGTCATTCACAGAAAAGAGTATTACCTTGCAAATTATTTTGCAATGGATTTGAAGAATGTGGATATTGATGATATTGAGAGAGACTGGCCTAGTGGATTAACCGTGGAACTTGGATTTTACACAGCGAGTGATGATTTAGATCAAAATGGTATTCCGGACTTAGAGTGTCTTGATTGCTGGAATGATCCGGACGGGGAAATTTTTTATCTTGAAACAGATTCTGATACAAAAGGGCAGTTGAGCTTTACTCTCCCTGTTGTGGTGGATGAAAATGTAGGTATCGATTATCACATGACAAACTTTATCCAAGAACAAGAGTGGGGGGTGGCCTTCGCCTTACGTTTATTTGATAGTGATGATCATTGCGTATTCGGGCCCTCCTATTATCAATTCAGGGTGAAGAAAACACAGCCGATACATCCGCTTATAGCCGAGACACAAACGAGCTTTTATAGTGATCAAATTCCCGAGGGGGATATCTCAGTTCAGGGAAACTGGATTATTGACGATGAAGAGGAATGTCCTGTTATGTGCACAATTAATCTAAGCTCTATGGATACTCAGTACCTCTCGAGAATAGATGGAGGACCGTTGGAATTCATAGATACCAATAAACCCTTAACTGTGAAACTTGCGATTTCAAAGCATGAAGAAGATCCTAATAGCTTGGCAATGAATATATTTTTTATGGATCAGGGGGGGAATCTTGTAGAATATAATCCCATCGATTTAGAAACGGGTATGCGGGATCCTGCAGCGCCTCCTATTACCTACGCTGTTCCCTTACATAAACGCTTACAAAAGCTTTATGAGCGCTTGCAGGAGGAAGGAAATTCACCTGAAGAAGCCCTCAATCAAGTTAAAAATAAGGTAGCATCTCATCCTGATCAGGATTTTATTTATGTGGAAGGCAAATGGCAGCCAAAATTAGGTAAATATGGAATCTATTTCATCACAGGCACCAGCAAGGCAGAGCTTTTTCATCCGGACTCAGGTGAAAGCATCGAAATAATTGTTTCAAGCAATGCTCTCCTTATGGCACAAATTACCGCACGGCATACCTCGCAATGGTTCATGGAAGAATCAGTAGCAACTGTAAGGATCAATGATGGTGAAGTGGATGTAGGTTGTTTTATCAACACTCTCTAAACGAAAAATTCTCGGCACTTCTTACTCGCACGCCTTTAAAAGAAAACAACCACCCAATGGGATTTCCTCCAAGTCTTTATACCATTCATAGTGATCACTGCCCACTACACTCTCTATCATATTCTCGACATCTATATTCACATTTATGTTCATATCAATATTCACATCATATCCACTACTCACTGAATTCACCGTGATAATCACTGTCGCAACATTCGATTCCAAGGCACCATCGTGTGCTTTAAACTCAAAGCTATCTACGCCGGTATAGTTAATTTCCGGGGTATAAATAAGATAAGGGGGGGTGCCGCTTAAAAAACCATGAATAGGGAAGGTGACGATTTGAAATGTTAATTCGTTATTATCTATATCAGTGGCTATGAGGGTGATTCCTACTGCTCTATATGTATAAGTACTAACCGACTGATAATGTGCTATAGGCATATCGTTTACAGGATTCACAATGATAACCAGTGGAGTGAGACCAGACTCTGAGGTACCATCGTATGCTATAAATTGAATGGTGTCTGTTCCAAAATAATTGTGTTCCGGAATATAGGACAAGAGTGGCGGTATACCCTCCACAACACCATGAGCGGGATACGTTATAATCTCATACGTCAGGAGATCATCATCTGGATCAGAAGCGAAGAGAAGAATTTCTTTGATTTCGTCTTCATTCGTGGTTACTACTTGATAATGAGCCACTGGTGCAGAGTTTTCACTTTCATCATGCGTTGAATCAGAGCAGCCTTCATTGTCTGTAACTTCACCAAGAGGGGTATCAGGACATTTATCCAGATCGTCTACTACTCCGTCCTGGTCACTGTCTGGGAAATAGGCGGCAATATCTTCAGTAAAAATCTGCCAATGGCCAGTTCTAAAATCCTGCCACACAGCAATGTTCCCGGAAATATCCGGCTCTTCTTGAGGGGCAGGATCATTGGTGAGCATCAGAAAGTAGCTGCTTCCCAGGATGTTAAACCAGGGATTTGAATCTTCAATGCCCATGCTGTAGTCCGTATAAATGATATATCTTCCCTCAATCGCAGGTTGTGCATGATCATAAGAATCGTCAGTGAGAGGAATTTCACTATTTGTTTCACACTCAAAGAGAAAGATTTCTCTCTTTCCCGATCTTTGATCAATCCAGATAATTGTGCCATTCGATATATGGGGATCAGTCTGGTTTACCATATCCTCCGTGATACGCTGCTCATCATCAGCGGAAAGATCATAAAGATATATTTCACCTGCTCCATGACGATAATCCTCCCAGACTATAATCTGATTAGAGACAGAGGGATTGATTTGATCAGCAGTATCCTGGGTGATCTTTTGTGTTATGTGTGTCTGCATATTATAGGCATAAATATCCCAATTGCCGTATCGATTATCCTGCCATACTATCCAATCACCAGCGATGACAGGTTTCATCTGACTGCTGGGGTGAGCTTCTATGACAATCTCCTGATCCGTTACTCTGTCATAGAGATAAATATCTTCATTACCACTTCGTGTATCTTGCCATACAATCCTGGCACCGTCAGTGGCAGGATAGGTTTGATCGCCCGCATGAGGTGTGAGATTTTTCTCCATCTGCTGTGTAAGATCATAAAGATATATATCCCAGTCTCCTCCCCTGTTGTCCTGCCAAAGGATTATATCTCCAGCTATATCGGGATGCATCTGCTCACACTGGTCGCAGGGAGAAAGTGGGTGCTCGGTAAAATAGGCCTTTATTTCCACAGGGATTTCTTGGGACACTGTGGTGTGTAGTAATGGATCGGAAGCCTCAAGTAGGACAGCATAGTACCCGGGTGACACAAGATTTCCATCATTATCTCTTCCCTGCCACTCAATATATGAGGGGGTATGTGAAGAAATAGTCTCTTGATATTCCCAGACCACATTCTCCCCTGAGAGGATTTGGACGGAAACGGTTACCTTTCCGGTATCATCACTGAAACCATACTCTATTAAAAGGCTCCGGTCAACCCATGAAATAGCAGGAGGTGCAGCAGGCATTATTATAGAGGGAGTAGCAGAATATGTTTCAATGACGGGTGCGTGAGTATCCAGATAAATTTCTATAAATTGCGGGCTCTCTTCGTTCCCTTCATTATCAACGCTATAAAAGTATATCTTATGGTAGCCTTCTTCATATGCGGGGTGCTGTGAAAACATAAAGGGATTAGGTGCACTCCCGAACGCTCCCTCATCAATCATAAAATTAATCTCTCTCACTTCGGTCATATTGTCGGTAGCAACGAATAGGAATTCGGTACTCCTATTGACATACGTAAGATTGTTTAAGAAGCTCGGTTCATTAATTATTATCCTTGTTATGGGTGGCTCAGTATCAATAAAATGTTCGGTCTGGTAGTAAAGAATATAGGTGCCGGTACTGTCTATATCAAAAAGATTAAGATATGCATTCCATTGGTGATTTTCACGTTCATGCGATATCCAGAAATTTTCCTTTAAAAGCTTTTTCCCATCTGACCGTACTACTGAGCTGAGTCCAATATTCCCCTTGGCAGGATCAGGAAGACGCACATAAATGGCCCCGGGTTGTTGGGGAAAATCAAGTGCAAGCGCTGAATTCATACTAGATAGGGACCCGGTTAAAACTGCCTGTGAGGATATATCAGCCACATCAGTGTCAATATTATCCGATTCATAGACAAGAAGGCTGGTATCATCATAGGCGAGAAAATCTTTGACAAGGTCCCTGCCCGGTACATCTATCACAACATCATGTACCAAAACGTGGGGGCGGGCTTCTTGAATGAGGGAGGTTAATTCGCCACCAAGCTCATCTGCATGGGAAAAATTAACCGTAAATTCTATAAATTCCCCCGAGAGAGTCGAGATCATGTGCCACCGGCAGGTGCCACACGAATTGGGCATAATATCTCCAAAATTAATCAGCAAGCTATTCTCGGCAGACAGTCCATTGACTTCGCTCTCCAGAATCCGAAAGTCAATAAGAAGACCTTCCTCATTATCCACAATTGTGGGTTGCCCACTATCAATGACCAGATTTTTCGCTGTGCCAAAACCCACATTCTGCACTCTTAGACCTAAACTATAAGGCACAGGAGCTTCTGTCTCAGGAGTGAAGGGGTCATCCCCATATACAAACATGGGTTGAAAATAATCAAGGATCAGCATTGGTTGGGGTTTAACCAGAATAGTGTCGGGAATGACGTTCGTAATTGACTGAACACCACCGATATTATATCCGAGTGTGGCTCCTGCATAATAGAGTTGCCCCTGAGGCACATTCCCGCCAGCGCCGGCAGAGGGGACAATCAACCAATGGATTTCAGAGGTGCTCGCAGCAGGGACAGTCCCCGTTCCATCCACCGCATTGATATTATCCTTGCTCACAAGCCGGACAAAAAACAGGCTGGAGACATCCTCTCTTTGTGCATTTTGCAGGTGTATATCAACCCGGATATTCGATAAGGGGATATCCGATTCATTATGAATCTTCATCATCGCGTCAAAAGCGATACGTTCAAAGGTAAGCTCCTGCAAGATCTCCATCTTTACCCGTGCGCATATGCCTTCTGCTGCAACGTTGGAATAGCCCGTAAGGAGTATAAACACTAAAATATTTAAAAGATATAGTAAAGACAATATATGATTGATAAAGTTATTACGGAATGTATGCTTTATTATCGTCTTAATCATATAGTTAATCTAAAATACTCTACATATCTCTCGATTTTTCTTATCTTAGCATACATTAATATCTTTGGCAATTTTAATTTCAATAGCAGTTATTAATTTATTTTTATTTTTATATCAGTGGCTCTTGGTGTAAATATTTCTTTTTATAATCCAGGGCTACCGCTTGCTTCTTATCATTCATCCCCAGATTTGCGCCAAGGCGCAAAATTTTGGTCTCATAAGGCAGGGCAATCGCATGAAAGATTTCATCCTTTGCAATTAACTATACTCACAAGGTATAGCGAAATTCAAGACTCAAAAAGGGAAGTTTTCTAGAAATAGTCAATAGTATGCTTTTCCCCCTGGTATTCTCCCTTATGCGTTCCTTTATAATCTCCTGCGATGAGAGCCTTAAAATTCGAGGCAACAATAAGAGTGGGGGAATAAGTGTCACACCCATGCCGAATAAAATTCCTTTAAAAAGACTTATACAATAAATCTTATTATATAAAATTGGAAGGCCTAAAGACTTAACTTCTACATACGTTGAGATATCTCGGACCAGGATGGATATTCCCAATCCTAGCATACAGCTTGCGACTCCTAAAAACGTTTAAAAGTAGTGCGCCATATAAATACGATATGATCACTTCCCTTTTTTTGTAACCTAGACATAGCAGCATACCTATTTCTTCTCTTTGGGTAATGATAAAGCGATTATAAATGATGAAGGTGGTTGTAAAAGAAAGCAACGCCATGTCAGCAATGCCCACTTCAGCCAAAGATTTTATGGTTCTTTGTCTTTTTTCACTTTGTGCAATTGGAAGGATATCTATTCCTGCCCTTACATTTTCCTCTGCGGTAAGCGTGGGAAGGAGGTTGATCTTGTTTGGAATGGATTTTGTAATTATATATCATTTATTAACGATACAGGCTAAAAAAGCATGAATATTGATAAGCTTGTATAAAATTAAAACAATTAATGATTAATTTTTGAACTATTACTATGAAACATTTATTATATTATGTAAGTCTTATTTTGGGAGTCCTTTTTTTCTTAAGGGTCGCGAGTTATGCTGATATAATAGAGTGTGATTCTATTGATGAACTTAAAGCTGTTATGCAGGATAAATTAAAGAACCGTGTCATCCAGTTTAATATACATCTTACGGCTGAGTTATCCTTCTTTGAAGTGGATAATGTCCTAGCGCAGGTGTTTGATGAGATAGTCGCAGAGGATGATTATTTACGTTTCTCTTATCAGAGTTATCAACATAAATGGAAAGGCCATGATAACGGGATTACTATTAATATTACTATGAAATATAGAACCACCCAAAAACAGGAGATTCAGATATCTCAAAAAATTTCGGCGCTCCTTGAACAAATTATTTTGTATGATATGGATGATGTGGAAAAGGTGAAGCATATACATAATTGGATTGTTAGGAATGTTTGTTATGATACATCGCATTCGAATTATAGTACCTATTCAGCCCTATTTCACGGCACGGCAGTGTGCCAGGGGTATGCTCTTCTTATGCATAGAATGCTTCAGGAGGCTTCAATAAAATCCAACATTATTGCAGGGTACAGTAAGGGCCTTGTCCATATATGGAATATGGCTTACATTGATGGTGAGTGGTATCATGTGGATGTTACCTATGATGACCCGATTGGTAATGAGAAAAGCAAAGTGATCTATAAATACTTTATGATCTCGGATGCTGAGATTGCAAAAGATCATAGTTGGGACAGGGAGCTCTACCCAGAGGCACGGATTTCTCTGTAGCTTATCACAGGCCGACTTCGTAACTTTTTCCACACATTGCTTTCAGGCTTAACTGCAAAAAATTAAAATCAATGTAACTCCTCTTTTTTCTTAGCTTTATACAGGATTTATAACGATATATCCGTCCGTTTCGATTATGCCGCTTTGCGATAGTAATAATTCAACATTCCATCAATCCGTGATCTACGTATAATAGCGACTTTATTCTGGGGTGGATTGTGACCCTATTTATCCTCCATTATTATAACGTATTAATTTGAAATTATAATGAGTCTTTATATGAAAGCTTATCATAGCCATTTAAATGCTA
>JBLIRR010000084.1:0-10905 GCA_049472395.1 bacterium
GACCTACTCAATCATATGATTATCCTTAGCGAAGAGCATCTAAGACATGTACTAAAAAAGTATATCAACTATTACAACAACGATCGGTGCCATCTATCTCTTGATAGAAACACACCAAAAGGTTGTGAAGTACAGCACAAGCCATCAGCCTCGGCTAAGGTGATACCTATTCCCAGACTAGGTGGTCTGCAACATAAATACGAATGGCAAAAAGCTGCTTAAGCCAATTATAAAAGAGTAAATTCCCTTAATAAGCTTCTTTCTTTGGGGATAGTCCTGCTCTCTTTTATGTTTTGTGCGATTATTCTTGTCATATAGGTGTCTTTTATTCTTTAAATATTTTCGTTTCGATAATAAATTTTCTAAAATTCTCTCAATTAAAGTTCATTTTTTTAGCTGGATGTAATTTTGACAATAGACAACATCAAGGTTACAATACCTTTGTAATGGCCATTATAGCGGTAGGTTGGGGGGGGAATATCAAGTCATATGAAACACGCTATAGTAATTATGTTAATCCGTGTCCAATAAAGTTTACAGAAAGGAGGTGTGAGAAAAGGATTTGAATGAAAATAAATTGAACTATAGATCAATTATTTAGATTACTTAAGAAAGTTATCTGATCAGTAGTAAAACTGATAACTGACAACTAACTACTAAAAAAAGGAGAATCTTTTATGAAAAAAAGTTTTTTAGAAGCATTAATAATTGTAATCTTTTTACTGGTATGCTGTCTCTCAATGACTCAGATAAGTGAAGCACAATTTTTTCCGCTTGTCTGGCAGCCGCCTAATCTAGGGTATAGTAACTCTTTCAGCTATCGACAAAATTTTCCGGGATTATTTAATAACATTGGAAGTGCCCTTGATTATAGTATAAGTGAATCATTAACACCTCCTCCTATAAAAATCCCTTTACTTCCTTCAGACTTTAATCCATGGACAAAAACTGAAGGTGCCTATATGTTAAATAGTAATTTGATTCAATCTTCCTGGTATTCTGATCCATTAGTCACTAAAGAAGAGGAATCTTCTGACTCTGTTTCTGTAAAAACAGATGTCTTTGGACCTCTCTGGAATCCTACTGGATCTATCACCTACTATAATTTAATTGGTAATAATGGATATCTGATAGGTAGTCCATTGTTTGGAATGCCACCTGTAGGCTTTAATACAGGCTATGCATTTCAGGGAGCAATACCCCAATTAAACGTTGATAATTATATATATAATACATGGGCTTCTACCGCACCAGTAGCAGCCAAGAGGCTCTTTACTGATATATTCTTCAAGAATAATTAAACATAATGTCTTAGTGTCTTAATAAATTGATAGAGTGCCTTATAAATGTCAAGTCTCCTAATTGAAAAAATACTTCTCCATTTATCTTGCTGAAAACAATTTTTTTCAGAAGATGGATAATTAATATTATTTGAAATAAGATAACCTGATTACTATGGCTCAAAACATTAGGGTTCATTACCCGATTGAAGAACCTCAGAGCTTTGTCCTGGCAGCAATAGCGGGGTTTTACCCCAAGGTGCCCTAGCGAGGTTGAGGCCTTTACAGAAAGTATCTATGGTCGGGCTGGAGTATCCATTCTATCAAGCGAGGTTTCCCCAACATACATTGAGAAAGAGCCTTATGGAAATTAGCGGAATCCCCAACCTGAGCCACAAACCAGATATCTTTTCTCAAATCCTATATTTAAAAATTTGGAAACTCAAAATCAGGTTGTCTAAAAATGAGGCCTCTTGATCAGCGGAGGAGGTTTTCATTCCTTTGAAAATAGTAAATCCTGAATTCGTGGCACGATATTTGCCTGATCTAATAAATCTTTCTTTGAAAAAAGTTTTTAATCTCTATGATTTTCTCTTTGCTTATAAAGATAATCATCATCGGCAGGCCTGCACGCTGCAAGCTCTGATACCAACATCTTGAGATACTCAATAGCTGGCTCTATGCCCCTTATTTTGATCCACGCTTCAAACTGTGTGCAGGTTGCTTTGTCTGCCTCAAGCTCGATCAAAAGATCGCGGTATTCTTTAAGAAGGGTAAGATCCTCACCGGTTTTCTTGTAAAGGTACTCAAGGGTAAGGTAATAGGGCATATCTACGGTGTTGTCATGAGGCGCGAGGAGCTTATCACCACAAAGCTCAAGGTCTTCAAAGTCCATCCGCTCAAAGAGCGACATCTCGCTGATATGCTTTGACATTGCGTTAAATCCTTCGCCATAGTCGGAATGATCGACGATTTTGCCGAAGTATGAAAGGCCTGCATGTGTATAATGCTGATATTTATTATGTTTATTAGCAGTCATGACTGTTACTCCTTATAAAATAGTGTTATTATCTGAAAACTTCACCACCCTGCATTTAAGATTAAATCCCGAAGTGCCGCATAATGCCGTCAGCAGCACAGGGTATAAGGCACAGAGTGTGTTATTCTGCCCCCTACGCTGAATCTTTTGCAGTATGAGCAATACTCAAACGTAATGCCATGCTTGCAATTACCTGAAGGATTAGGCACCCAAAGGAAGCTGCCTTCCCAAAGACCGGAGAGTGGCACCCAGCGACCAGCGCCAAGCAGCATGAGAGAAGAAGGAGAAATAACGGATGCAAAGACTACCACCCGCAAGCCATGCTGCGCTGCATACTGACAGGTAAACCATGTGCCTTTGGATGGTCCGCTGATGAAAGCGACCACTCCCGCTGAGCCATCCACCAAGGCACGAGACCGTGCAAAAAGGGCAGAGATATAAGCAGAGCGGGGAGATGAAGAAGACGCTATACCCTCAACCACCTTGCCGCCATATTGGATAAACCGCGAAAGCCAGAACCGAATGGGAAGAGAAACACTGAAGATATCGGAAGGAAGATAAATAACCGACGCTATACATTGACGAAGTTGCACCAAAGCCTTTAGGGCAAATAGGTCTGCACCGAAAGCACCACCAGAGCCGATGGCATAGCCACGGCGCAGAAGATGAAAAACAACTGATCTAACCTTATCTGCCATATCGCAGGCAAGCGACCGGGAACCAACAATGCAGATATACTTTTTATTGATCTTTGACATGACGCAATCCTCCAAAAAATAAAATTACACGAAAAATAAAAAAACTATACCATCCCACCCACATTTTGCCGTTCCCTTTGTCAAGGTCAATAAAGGGGTTAGTGAGTCTTTAGAAAAACTTCCTTAATTTAGGGAATAGCGTTTTTCCTTAGACACACTTAGTCCTTTTTACCTGAGGAAAAAGGAAGATTTTTGTCTGCCTCTAAGTAAAAGCCCTATACCAAACAGAGCAGACAAAAATACTCTTTTTTCGAGGGTCGCCTTGATTAAGGGATTTCTGGTGGACCGGTAAGGGGAGCGGATTGATTGTGGATTACGTTAAAGATCCGATAAGCGAGAAGGGCTTATACTATCGACAGCCGGGGAACCAAAAAAGGCAAAATGGTACAATGGAAAAAGGTGTGTGTGAAAAAACGCATTGGAGAAGGTGCCCGCATGGGAACAAGGGGTATTGCATGAAAAGGTAGGAGGGAATCGAGGGGAGGATTTGGCAAGGGATAAAAGGAGTTTTGCATGGAAAAGCAGCTAGTTATTGGGGGTAGGGTTTCGCTATGGGTGCCTTAGGGTATGCGCAGAAAAAAGGTGTTCTTTGCGAAAGCCCTGTGATGCAACCAGTGGCGCGGCGCTTGCCAGGGGGAGGCGGGATCTTGCTGAGGGTGTATTAGTGCAAGCGACGTGACACTGTGGGCCACCTTGAGGAAAGTTTATTTTAGATAACTACTAACACGGACGGGGTACTATCAAGATGCTGTTGTGTAGTTCTCTCTTGCGGTTTACGATATTCCCTGTTTCCGCTTCAAATATCTCGTTTTTCCGTATTTGTATTCGGCCAAATTCTCGAATCACCAATACGGTCCCTCGATACTTGCAAAACGCAGTATAGGAGGCTGGTTAAACTTTACCTGGTGAGGACTTGCATCTTTCAAGAAAGATTAAGCTCTGCTTAACGCGCTAATGCTCATCTTTAGGAGTGTGAGTGAAGCACCAACTTATCTCAAATCCCTCGCTCAGGACTTATTAGGTAATCAATCATGATTTTTTTGCCCAGTAAGTTTGTTTATGACCTTTTCTTTCAAATTCACGTACAAGTCTTAAAGACTCGATTTCGGTAAGTCCATTTTTAACTAAAAATACATTACCATTATCATCCTGCCGCCAAACAGACCAAATTGTTTTATAATTTTCTTTCATAAAACCTTCACTCCAATGATTTTGATAATTTCATATTCATCAATCCACAAATTATCAGATGAATCATCCCCCTGCTTAGACAGATTTTCCGTTGCCTTTTCAGCTTTTTCTTTACTTGAAATATGCACATATAAATTTCGTTTCTTCTTAAACAGCTTATGATTCATATGAATGCTGCAGAACAAAAGCTATTTTAATATATTTTGCAAACTAGGGCTTACATAACCAGTCGAGCAATAGCAAAGTCCGGCAAACTTAAGGAGCATAGTTAATGTGATTGTTAGGCATTTTCATTTTTTTAATTAAATTAGGTTTGGAGTCTAAATTTGCTACCCTCACGAATCCATGGCTCCCAGAGCACTTCCATCCAATTGTATTGTCTAATAGCTTTTGTTGAAGACGCACCTTCAGCCCTAAGAAGTAAATTATACTTACAAAATACTTTGTCAATTACATCAAGAGAGAAATCGAGTTCATTAAAGGCAGCCTACGAAGCTCTCCTGGTGATGCACGATGCGCAATGCGCTTATTTGCAAACCTTCTGACTTTTTCGCTAGCATCCTTAATCTTTTTCATATCAGATCGAACAGCCTTTTGGTTTAAATACTTTTTATTATGTCCCACAATTGTATCAAACGTTTTATTACCCATATCTAAGAATGCGATTATCTTGTTTGCCCTTATCAAAAAACCAGAGGGTCGCCGGAAGGGTTACTGTGTAAAACATATTTGAAGGAAGGGTGAGCATGCCATAGATGAGGTTCTTTTTAACCAATGTCTTTCTGATATCAGCCTCACTATGTCGTGCATCGGAGGCAGAGTTTGCCATAACTAATGCTGCTCGGCCTGTTGGCTTTAAAGAGGTGGCAAATATATTTATCCAGAGATAATTGGCATTAGGTACAGTCTCTGCACCTTTATCCTTCTTCGATCCCTTTGATTTTTTTCTGGGTACCCCATAAGTGTTAAAGCGCCTGTCATTTTCAACTCGTTTAAGATTTACATCATCCACATTAAAGGGAGGATTAGCCAGGACATAATCAAACCTTTCAAAACTATTATGGAGGTCTTCATAATAGGTATTGGCCTGGCGGATATCACCCCTGAGTCCGTTAATGGCGATATTCATCCTGGCCAGTTTCACTGTTTCAAGGGTTTTTTCCTGTCCATAAACAAACATGTCTGTCTCTTTATTATTCTGCATTTCCCGTTTGCGGCGATCAATAAACTGGGCTGACTGAACAAACATCCCGCCTGATCCGCAGGCAGGATCAAAGACAGTTCCATTATGGGGCTCGATTATTGCCACCATCAGGCGAACTACAGACGTGGGGTAAAAAATTCACCCCCACCTTGACCCTCTGCCAGGGCAAAGTTACCGAGGAAATACTCATATATCTGACCAAACATATCCCCTGTGGCATCCTTAGGTATATTGGAAAAATTCTTTAATAACTGGGTAGGGATAGATGTATCAGTGCGGGTTAAACGAAAGTATTCATCTTGAGGGAGTACGCCTTTTAATTCCGGCTTATATTCCTCAATGGCATCCATTGCCCGTTTAATGGCCTGATCGATTTCCTTTTCCTCAGGAAGGTTTAACAGATAATTATACCGCGCATGGTCAGGCAGATAAAAACCGCATTTCTCAATTGCAATCTCACTTATTGGTTTTTCCCGGCGGGTCCCTTTGAGCTGTTCATATTCTGTGAGGATCTCCTTTTCATACAGACTATATTTATTATCAGCAAACTTAAGGAAAATAAGCCCTAATACAGGTGTTGAATATTCAGTGGATTTTAAATCGGAATTTGCCCGCAATGTATCAGCACTCTGCCAGAGTGTCTTTTCTAATTTTTTAATTTCTTCTATGGTCATAAGAAAATGGTTCCTTTCAAATTGGCATTCTAAGAGCCACTAGCTCACACAATAAATCCAATTCTCCCTGGACAATTAAATCCATTTTTATCTTTATGGGGATGTATTCTTGTATCATAGTGTTTTCTTTTAAATTTTTTTCCGCACACAGAACATTTAATAGTATAAGGATAATCTTTATACGATTTTTTATATCCTGTGTGAGATTGCTTAGTTAGTCTTGTTGAATGGCTCCCGCCAGATGGTGATTGTCTCGTCCGAGATAGAGGTGAAGCATTAATTGGTCCAATGGAGGTAAATTCAATTTGATATTGTGGTTCGAATGATTTTGTGCTCACTTTAATACCTTGTATCCAATCGATACGAAAGCTTTTTGGTTCTTGTGTCCCTGCTTTAACAGCCTTCAGGACAAGGTTATCTTCTTGTGTCCGGCGCAGAGAGTATGGTTCAATGAGATAATGATGTAAGTCATGTCCTTGCTTTCTATACTCAAGTTCTATGCAAAGATGATTAGCCCCGGCAAAACGTATTGACTCAAGCGGGATACCAATACCCCAATTCCATATAGTAGATGGAGGTGTCCAGCTCACATCCTCTTCCTTTTCAATAGCTACTGTGTTAAGCGTTGCTGGGACGTAAGTTCCCTCTAACCAATCAAACAATAATGGTATTTCTTGCCAGAACTGTTCAAAAGGAGGCAGTATCTGTAATTGATGGCCTAACATATTGTGCCATTCACCCTTTAGCTCATCTAGGTAAGGTGAGTTCTTGATGGAATTATACGTTGGTACTGGTACACCCTTTGTTTTACATTTTTCAATTAACACGGTTTTTATACGTTTTGGGTGAGTGCGAAGATCCCTGCGCCGAAAAAGATTTATTATATCATATAAGTCGCGGGGTCTGCCGCGTTCTCCCATGGCCCTTATTTTTTCAGCAAAAACTTCTTCAAAAGAATACGATCTTATGTGAGCAGGATTAGGCAGGCTATCTTGATAGGGATGGGAAATTTTTCTTAACACTGAAGGACGAACTACCCGTTCTAGGGCGCTTAGATCCAACTTAATACTTGCAGGAGTTCGTGCGTTTCGAGGCCCTCGATAATAAATGCGTCCTTCTAAAGATTGAAAAGATGCCCTCTGCTTAAATTTGGGCTGAGCAACAGAAAAATCGATTCCTGATTCTTCTCCTATACGTTCCAGTATTCTCTCAAAAATTGGCCCGAGTTCATCAACATTGATAGGACCATCGTCTAATATAGTAAAATCTAAATCCTCAGAAAATCTATACGTTTCAATAAAACATTTTTTAAGACAGGTTCCTCCCTTAAAAATCCATTTGTGGCTCAGGTCGGGATCAGCTCCTATTCCATAAAGAACCCAGCCGATCACATAGTCTTTTTCGATTATATCTTCCCTTAGGTGCCATTCACTGACTAGATTTTTAATGTCTTCATGACTAATCACTCAATAGATCCTTACTATTATATTCTTACATTCACTTTCAAATTCCATCTTCTTACAATATTTCCCTTAGAAGCTGCGGTAGGATCAAGCACTGAATAGCCTTTACTAAGATTAGCTTGACAACGTTCAATAAGGTCTGGATAGTTGAGATTCAAAGTTTCAATTATAAACCCAAGTCGTTTATATATTGTACGGTTATTAAGTGTCTTGATATATTCAAGAAGCTTTGCAGTGTCTTTATGTTCTCCCTCAAAGTATTGGTTTATTATTTCTGCTATGTGACGTACTCCCCCACCGATTGAAGGATCATCAAGAATATCGACTAATGTCCTTGAAGGATCGGACACCTTTACTTTGGTGTGCTCTCTCCACACTATCTTTGTGCCGAATATTTTTTTCTCTTGTACTGCTTTGAGGATGAATGGAGTCCCTTGAATTGATAACTCTCTTTTTCTTATTTTATTAGCTGTGATAACTACAACGTCTTTAAAGATTTGCTCTGTAAGTCCCCAATGTTCACATGCACTCCATCCACCGATATAACATGGTTTAAAAATCGAGGCCGCGATTATCCATGGATCTTCCCTCCTCTCAGACGGATTTATTGATCCCAAAGGAACAGTCATATAAAGACCTTTACGAATACGAGTCAGCCATCCACGCTCTGTCCAGTATGCAAGAAGCCTAGTGGACTTGGTATAACTAATCTCTAGTATCTTCATAGCATCCTGCGGTGTAAATGGCCCTCTTTGTTGGCGATGTAAAAGGTCAAGTAACTTTCTGTTCGCCTTTGTTATACCACCAGGAATTTTTTGCTTGTTATATTCATTTTGCATTAAATTCATTCCTATAGAAAATTTTGCACTTCTAATATACCATAAAGAGTATAAAAATAAAAGATAAATTTTTCCGAATTGCTATTGGAAGGAATCTTCGTTGTGTCATTGATATCGTGGTAAATACCTTATCAGAATTCATGATTTCATATCTTTCTAATATCTAAACTTACTGGCCAAACTGACTTTTCCAGATAATTGCTTACTGTAGCGAATGATTAGTTCGTATCATGATCTTAGCCATTGATAAATTAGACTTTGAGGTTTGACCCAATGAAGTGAATGGTTATACCCAATTTCTTTAAAGATTTAACCTGGAAATATGAGGTTTTAGAGATTTTTCAAGTCTGATCATTGCATCAACCATTGCCTCATGAATTTGCGGCAATTTTTCTTCAGTATCACGGTAACCCCCTTGAGTAATTCGCTTACTAATCCTGCACGCTCTCTTCCCTTCTAATCTTTCCCAATCAAGTGATTCCCCAAAACTCTCCTCAACTGTTTTTTTATGGCTGAAAAGCTTCTCAAATATTTCTTTATTTTCTTCATTTCGTTCCTTGCCCCGGTCAATATATAATTCAACTTGGGCTTCATGCTTTCATACATCACGAAGTGAAACTCTTTGTAATTTGCCAATCATTATTTTCCTCTCATCTGACTTTATTGGCGTTTATTAGGATAACGTGGCCTTCACTAGTGGGAATGAAGCGCAGCAAAGTTAGCGACCGAGTGCATACCATTTGTGAGCATGTCATTCTATAGGTATGGATTCAATTATTGCTTCACCGTAATAATCGTTTCCATACCTATCTATAGCAATATAAGACCATTTAACTCTATGCCCTTTAGGATCAGAAGATCCATGCCAGTTAAGATTACAAACTCGGATTTCTCCAGGTTTAAGCCATTCACTAGTACTAAAGGTATCATTCTCATTACCATACCATTTCATAAAAACATCATTTCGAAGTGGTCTATTCAATACATTTAAACCATACCAACTTTCATTAAATTCAAAATATGATTCGAACCATATGATTTTTAATTCTCGGTTAGAGCTATTTTTTATCTCAGTTTTATAAAACCACATATAAGGATAAGGTTCTTTTTTGAAATACTCTGATTTATGAATAGCAGAAGGATTAGGGGAATGCTTTATTTTCAAGGCATCTCCTTCATGCCTTTTTCTTAATATTCCTGCACAACTTATAAGGAGTATAGATAGTATTGATAATAAGTATTTTTTTTTCATGCTAATAGTTTATTAGATTACTATCCATTATATTGTGCTATAGGAAATTTCGCTATTATGCCAGATATAATTCCATCTATTACATTATTTTTCCCATTTGAATTATGATAAAATCATTATTCAAAAAAATCAATATTTATCGATAAATTATAAAAATAAGGAGCAGGCTCATGCAGGTGATAAAAGATTACGCAAGGTGTGATGTAGGTTTCTAGGAGAGAAGCATCGCAAGTAATCGTAAGGATTAGTAAAGATAGAGTAACAATATTTGAGGAAAGCCCTCACAAAGAATAGACGCGCAAGCTTATTAAAGAGTGAGGCATGTGTGATTGGGCTTCGCTATAGGAGCCGTGGGTATGCGAATACTGGGAGTGTTCTTTGCGAAGACCCCATTGTATCAATGCAGTGGCCGCGGCGCTTGCTGGCGGGGTGCGTCCTCTTGCAGATGGTGAGTTAATGCAAGCGACGTGACACTGCTTGCCACCCTTGCGAAATCGTTATTTATACATCGATCTCATTTATTCAAGTAGAGATGAAAGAACTTGTGATATCAAATATGAAGCATTTTATTACACCACCAGGAGGAGAAGGATGAAAAGTGAAAGCATACCACAAGACACTCTATGCAAAATCAGAGGGCATCTCAAGACTCTGAAACTTAAAAAAATCGAGAAATGTCTGGACGAGGAACTTATACGTGCTGCAAAAGAGAGTCTACCCCCATCGGAGGTACTTGAACATCTTTTGGCTATAGAGGCAGATGCTTTGATCGAGAGGTGTATTGAGCGCAGAATAAGAGAATCTAAGCTCCCAGAACGAAAACTGCTGTCTGACTTCGATTTTCAGTTTCAAAAAGGAGTAGATAAAAGCCAGGTGATGGAATTAGCCACATTGGGTTTTGTAGAACAAAAACAGGGCCTTGTGATAGCAGGCAGCTCGGGCGCAGGCAAAAGTCACATTGCCAAGGCTCTGCTTCTCATCGGGTGCAAGAAGCTTTACCGATGCCGATATACCACAGCGGCTGACATGCTCAAGGATCTATTGTCCGGCCGGGTAGATGATAGTATTGACGAAAAACTCAAACGATATATCAGTCCTGAGATACTTCTCATCGATGAAATAGGCTTTGACCGCCTTGAACAAGAGGAGGCACGAAATGCATCCCTCTTCTTCAAGGTAATTGATGGACGATACTGCAAAGGATC
>JBLIRR010000085.1:0-10735 GCA_049472395.1 bacterium
GTTTTTGCAATTTCGCGGAGCGAGCTTAGAGGTTCTTAAAAGCTGAGCGTTGAGCGAAACGAATAGCAGGAATCCCTGGCCAGTAAAACAATTGGCCATAATGAGAATTGCTGCAATTAATTGAGCGATTCTTGCCAGGGCAATCGCATGAAAGATTTCATCCTATTCGATTAACTATACCCACAGCAAGGGCATAATGTGGGCTTTTTAAATTAAACACAAAGGGAGCATAGAGAACACGGAGATTCATACTCCCTCTGTGATTCTTCATGCACTTGCCCTTAGATCAGATAAGGTGTAGGAACTGGAGATTGATACATGGGAGAAAAAGAAATAAAATACGGTATTTTAATTATTAGTGCAGTGGATACATCATATTAGGGGATAATTGATGAAGATGAAGGTAAAATACAGCAAAAAGGAATTGCTACTCTATAAAAGAGAAAATATATTTATTTTTAGAGTTTATCACAGCGTAAGGAATCCTCCCTGATACTTTTAGATTACCTATTGATGGATCAAATAATATCCTTTATGATTTATGATTTATAAAGGATGTTTCTATTCTAAATGTCCCCACCTTCCCAAGATACAGAGAGGGATAGTAATCTGTCTTATTTTTTACTGAGGTGTATCCTCCCAAATTGGGGTAGATGTGGAATACAGGTAATATGCTTCTTTTCGTTATATTTTTAGGGAACACATCTTTCCCCTTATATTGGGATGGTGTTATTTTATATTGCTCAATAGTGCGGGTCTCAGGAGCTGAGTATGGACATATTTCAAGGACCGCTTTCTTGATTTCAGAGTCTGTCCGCGTCATTTCAATATTTTGAGGATCTGATTCTGCCGATAAGCTTGAGGCAAAAAATAAAATTATAAAAAGAACCATACCTGTTGTTATTATGAAGTGATATTTTGAGTAATTCATAAGTATACTCCTTTTATAAATATATAAAATTATAAGGTATTGTCTCTTTTAGTCTTTTATGTGAGCATAAATCATACCCTTTATTAAAAAAGTCATAAAACATAGATCAAGATATTGATTTAATTAATTTTTTTAACAAGAGCTATCCATAAATCAATAAGAGTGAACAACAAAATTGTATTAAATGCAAATACAATTTTGTAATTTAAACCAATTTTGTAAGCGAACAGGCTATGGCCACCATTTCCCTTTTTGCTCATCTCTAAATCAGAAATTTTTGGATATTATTCTTTGCCTCTATCATATTTCTTTATGCTTGTGGGTTGTCAAAATGTCATCATTAAACTATATCAATACGTTATAGCATTTCTAGCATCATTTATAAATTGTTGAAAAAATCGATATAACCCATATTCAATAAACTATGTGATAACTAGTGGTTCATTTTAATATAACGCAACACCCAACAGCGGAATGGACTGCTCGGCAGTTAGTCGAAGCTTTCCCATACGATACAGCCCCTAAATATCTTCTTCGGGATCGAGATAGCATATATGGCCAAGTATTTCAGAATCGAGTGAAAAACATGGGCACAAAAGAAGTGAAGATCGCACCGCGAAGTCCATGGCAAAACCCTTATGTTGAAAGGCTTATAGGCTCCATAAGGCGCGAGTGTCTTGATCACATAATCGTATTGAATGAGCGACATCTTAAACGTCACCTAACACTTTTTATTCTGTAGCGGGATTTTTGCTCGTTTGTATCTTTCTGCTTTTTCTGAGATTTTTCCAAAACGGCTTATGAAGAAAGCTCTTTTCATCGAGCTCGCAAAGTTGTCTAAACAGTGGTTTGGTGACAGTGAAAGCGAGGATGTTTTGGGGAATGAACTGGCGCATCGCAACGTCAGTTGAACCTATGATGGCCTGTGGGATGCTCAAGTTTCCGAATAGTGACACTAGCTCCATGCACCCTGATCCGAATGGAGCAAGGACCGGCGGTGGATCACCGGGTGCTGTGTTATACTGGGCGCCAAGCATGAGCACGCTCAATTGGTCAGGATTCACAAAGAAAGTGACGGTCTTGAGAAAATCATACTGCCTCTCCCGGAGTGGTCCAATGAGAATGTTTGGATAGTTCTGTATGTAAGGATTTTGGTGACCGATCCATTGGCGCATCAAATCACGCGATGATTTCAAACCTTCTCCGTCGACAAGAAATTTGACAAGATCATCAACTGACCTTGTGCTGGCGTTGCAAAGACTGTGGCCCGCTCCTTTACAGCCGAAATTGTCTTTTCTGATAAGGAGCGTTTCACCCTTCAGCCAGTTCTCAAAGAAGGAAAAAACACAGACCTGCTTGCCGGGCGATGGTTCTACCAAAGGGCGAAATGGCTCTGCCGCAGGTGCATCATAAAAACCAATGAGTGGGCCGCGGATGCCGGTGACATCTAAGAGGTTGATGGGATTGGATTGCATTACTTCCTCCTTATTTTATGGCCTCACTTGACCACTCATCATGCACTATGTGATACACAACTCACAAAATTTCCATTAAATACCAGCATCCAGAATCGTTCAACCTCTGAAAACTTAATTCAAATGTTAAGTTTTTGCCGAATAAAGTCCGGCTAGAACGGTATCTTTTCAACTGTATCTGTTACTGTTACCGGATTGCCCGAATTCGAAGTTTGTCCGCCTATCACATACATATATGAATTAACCGTCACCATTGCATGGAATGCTCTTGGAGTATTCGGCTTTGCCGAGGCTGATGCCCAACTGATCAGAGCTCCGGTCAAATCAATGTCGCCCCGGTTAACTGCATTTGTGGGAGTTTGATTCCTAATACCACAAATAGTATACATCGAACCATTCCCAACAATCCCTGAAAGACCATAGTACCCTTGGGGATCAGATGCAGTAACATTCCAGGTGCCGAGACTGCCGTCATTCGGATCTATCAGAGCGCCTTTAATCGTTGATTCTGCTGCTCCTGCAACCATTCCCTGCATTGGATATAAATATGTCGTATCCCCTGTAAGATCTGGATGCGTCTGAATATCTGCCACCGATACCGCCAAGTACATCCTAGCAATAGGGACGGTATTTGTCTCGGTGACCCAGGTATCAAGATCAGCATTTGCAAGAACAGATGTTCTATACACCGTATCGAGGTCCGATGCCCCATTATTCCCGCATACAACATACACATATTCAGTAACTTTCACCCTGACCTTCATTATTCCAAAACCATATCGTGCCTCAGGAAGCCCGCTCGCAAGTTGGGTCCAATTCCCAATCGTACCGATAGGTATCGGTACCATCTTACCAGAAGGTGGGGAGATCTTACCGTCGACGGGCGCTTCCGTCCCCGCTTCAAGGCCCGAGTCTATAAAACTGGTTGTCATGATGTCTGACTTTATCAATACCCCCCCTCCTGTAGCCATACCACGGTAAATCCTATAGCCCAGGGCCTCATCTTTACCCTCCCAATCCAGGGAAACTGCGTTATCCCCTGACTGATCTGAAACATTAACCTGTATCTCAGAACAGGGAAGGGTTTCACCCCTTTCAGTGATAGCAGATACCTGGTAGAAATAGGTACCGCTGGCAAGTGACCCACCAGTAACCGTAAACCTTTCACCAGTAAGATCTGTCGGACCGGCTGCATAGGTAAGCACGCTGCCAGTATCTGTATATTCTGTGGCAATGATCTTATCGGCAATGAGATATACATCGTCAGAGGTCTGATCTGCTGACTCAGACCTATAGAGAGTATAGTATAATGCATCCTCCTGCGAAGGCCAGCTTATATCAATAGCGCCTCCTCCCCCGGTGGAGAGATCTACACTTACCGGGGCGCTCTGAGCAGACTCACCACCTTCATAGACCGCGGTCACCCCATAGTACCATCTCCCGTCACCAAGCGTCCCCGCATCTGCGCTCTGAGCTGCTGTGACTGTGTCATCAAACCTCTTGGTAATAATTGTATAAGAGCCATCATCAGTAAAGGTGTTTGAAGAGACATTCTCATATAAGAGATGTTCTCTTCCCATTCTTCCGTTCGCTTCATCCACCCTGTAAATATTGTAACCATTGGCATCAGCCACACTATCCCAGTCTAACTGCACTGAACCGGCAGATGAGAGCTTAACTGTGGCGATATCACTGGCCAGGCCTTCCCCATCCGGCAGCATGGCAGACACTCTGTATATCCAATTTCCTTCAGCCAGCGATCCGCTTTCATAAACGGCAGTTGCTGTGAGATTATCAGGCTGCGTTGAGGTAGGAAAAATACGGGCTCTCTCAATGCTCGATAGCGCATCGCCTGTAGAATCCTTTCCTCCAATCGCGTAAAGGTAAGACACCCCGGCAGCATCAGCCACTGAGATAAGCCCAAATTCCTTCCGGGCACTGTTCAAAGGTTTGGTCAGCCTCCATTTGCTAAGGTTAGCGAAAATATCCGATAATGAATACTCAACGCTTGAGAAGATATTATTTTCATCATTTCCGCCAACTACATAGATAAATGAGTTGCCTATATCGTCCTTGCCCACTGTTGCACAATGCCCGCGCCTTCCGAACAGCAGGTTTTTCCCGCAGTCGATGAAGGGGCCGGCATCCCCCAATTTTCCCTCGGCCGAGGAATTAAGTTTCAAACTGCTATAGGGTGAGTACTGATCATCAGGATTGAACACAGAAATAACATAGACTCCTTGTCCCAATCCCCCGGAAACGATACATTGAAGCTCACTAGAGGAATTAAAGGTGACTGGTGTTAGTGGTATTTTCTGAATATTTTCCGGATCATCACTCAGATACACCGCGCATCCGTCGATAAAATTCATGCCGGTTATCGTCAGCTCCCCGCCGTTAGTAGCGGTCATCGCCGTCGGGCTAATCTCTGTAATCTCAGGCACAGCTGAGACAGAGACCATAAAGGCATTATCTAAGCTTCCCCTCAAAGTATCCGGATTTATCACTGTTATTCCATAGGTACCCGCTGCGATTTCAGCCGGAACAATAGCGGTAAGGGAGGTGGAATTAATAAACGCAATATTCTCAGCAGAGGTGTTAAGGTCTGTCCCGATTATTACCTGAGGGGTGGACACGAAATTTTCACCGGTAATGGTTATCCTTGTCTCCTCCTCGTTCCACCCGGAAGAGGGTGTGACTGAAAGAACTGTGGGCGGAGGATTCCCGGTGATCTCAAAGCCATCAGTAACTATAGTACTTGAGCCTTCGGGATTGGTTATCTTAATATCATATAGACCAACGGCAAAATCCGCCGGAATGATAGAGAAGCTAATACTGGTTTCAGAAATAAAGGTGACGTTCGAAGCATTAATCAGTGTAGCAGCCCCTCCCTCATCGATAAGTTCTACCACTGGGATATTAATGAAACTTACACCATCCATTGTTATTGTTTCAGCTTCAGTAATTCCCTGATACATAATAACTGGCACTATCGAATTAATGATCGGTGGAGAGGCGGAACTCGCCGCGTCTCCTCCTGCTCCTCCACATGCTTGCAAAAACAAGGAAAGAGATATGGCTGACAGTAGTGCTAAAATGGCTAAATAATACATTTTGCCTTTCATACTATTCTCCTTTTCAAAAAACAGTTGAGAGATTCTGCCTTCTTATTGAAAACAATACTCTATTAAATAAACCTCTATAAATTTATATAATACTATTCGGCAGGCTGGTAAATTTCTTTCCTTGATTTTTATTCACAAATCTTAGCTCTATTCTACTGTTGTTTTAACAACTATTGAAGTTCCTGTAATTAATCTGCGTAAGGCAGGTATACCTATCATTTGTTGAAATGCTATCATTAAACAATATCAATTAGATATATAAATACTAAATTTTATTTAAAATTATTCAAAAACTCTATATATAAGGTTGGGATGCTCTTCCGCTAATACTTTGAAAATATAACTACTACCTGTAGTGCTTTTATTTTATGATGTCACTGGGGGTGAAATTATGAGAAAAGCACAAAATTGGAATCAACCTTATCCTAATAAAGACTGTAACACTACAGCGACATTTCTTATTGATCCAAGATCGTCAATAGCTTATTTCCTTGATATAAGTTGATATTCAGAAATCGTCATATACTATGCGAGCTCAGATATAAATATGTGAGTCATCACCCATGTTTCAAGTTGATGAAAATTTAGACGCAGATTTAAGGAGGATTTCAAGCTCACATTGCATATTTTTCCCAGATTTCACTATTATTGATGTATGTTATAATGCCACGAATCATATCGACTTCTCTTATTTTTATCCCAGACAATGTTCCCTCCCTTTGTATTCTTTTAAGCTCAGCTTCCCTCGGATACCCAATAACCACCGTGACATCATAAAGCCTCTATGCAGGGTGAGAATAATTTCACCTTTCCCCCAAAGTCGGTAGGGATATTCAATATAAAATGCGCAGTATAAAGAAATTAATTTATAATAACTACAGTAATAAATTTACCTTATTTATTCTAATTGCACAAGTATAGATACTGCTCTAATCTCAAATATCCCATACTTCTGATTACATATCTCTTCCAATGCCCTATTTTTTAATCTTCTCCATCTATATTTGGGATATAGCGTGGTAAAAATTTCTTTAGTATATTTGCTCGAAATTTTCCTTTTTTCTGCAATAAAAAGGAAAAACTATAAAGAACAAAATAAAAAATTTAATTATATTTCCAAAGTTCCTTTTTTCTGCAACCAACAGGAAAAATTATAAAGAAGGAAGAATAAATTAAGAAAGGAGAACTGAAACTTATGAATGTATAAAGGAACAAATAACAAATGAAATATATGAAAAATGACTAACTTTCTAACTTTCACCAGTTTCACCACTTTATATAAAAACTTACAAATAGGAGTTTGTGCTTATGATTGTGTAAAACTAAAGAAATAAAATTTTAAAATATGAAACCAATTGAATTTATAAAAATTTTAAAAGGGAGAACAAAATTGAAAAAACCAAATCTAACACCAAATAATAACGAGGGTGAATTAGATGAATTTGATGGAAGCAAATTATTAGAAAATTGTATAACCGATCTATCATCATTTTCTGAAATGCCACAAGAGGATAATTTTGTCGAACTAAGCTCATCTCAAATAAAACCAGATGATACTATAATGGATGAGGATGAAATAGACGAAGGAATGCGCAACAAAGAATATAACATACACGAACTTGACCAAAAATCATGGTTAGAGTTACTAGAAGAGCCCACTACACCCTCTGAGCATTCAAATGCCGAGCTTGATACTGATGAAAGTACAACAATAGCAGAGATAAAAGAGCACATTGAAGATGAAAGTGGGAGAGATGAGAGTGAAATAAAAGTGATAGAAATGAATAATCACCAGTCAATCAGAGTATATACCGATGAAGAAATTTTTACATCAGACCAACTCGCCCGGCAGTATATCAGCCCCTCTCATCTTTCCTTGACGAATACAACCTCACGGCTAAAAAAAAGGCGATCAATTCATAAATTAAGATCTCATTAAAGATGGGCAGCAGTGTCATGTCGCTTGCACTCATACACCATCAGCGATCTCCCGCATCCCCCCGGCAAGCGCCGCACCATTGCCGGTGGCACAACAGGGCTTTCGCAAATGACACCTCTCCTATTCGCATACCGTTGGTTCCCCCTACCCCAACCTCATATGCCTAGCCATTAATAATATAATATGCATAGATAAAGTAGCCTCCTTAAGCAGATTTACCCACTGGGACGCTTCAACAAAAGGCTGACGAAGACCACCGGCGTCTTTTATCTTTTTCTGAACACTTGCTTTTTTCCAAACATTCTGATTTAATAATTCCCACTGGTGGCACGCCAGTGGCACCTTAACTCATTGTTAGCTATACATTAATTAGCTTAAGGAGATACAGAAATGAAAGGATTAAAGATTATACTATGGATTTGTGCCATATGTTGTCTGCTGTCATTTATCTTTGCCGCTCTCCCGTGGCGAGCGATTGCCACTTGGTTCCATTGGGTAGGGATTCAGTCCCCTGCTGCAGAGGCCATTACTGTGTTTATGTTGCGACTTAGTTTGGTGATATTTGGGATAATAGGGGTATTCTTTGCAATCCTTGCTCGAAACCCTCTCAAATATGGAGTAATGCTGCCGCTCGCGGCTTATGGGTTAGTAGGCTACGGGATCTTCTCCCTTGTGGCAGGCATGCGATACGGACTCCCAGTCTGGGCATATTCTGGCGATGTTATCTTTGGCGTCGTGGCGGGTGTTCTCGTACTTATTTTCCGAAAAAAGGCCATACAGACCAACAGCGCCTAAGGCTCTTCCAGCGGACGCTGGACAATCCAGCATCGCTGAAGAGCAACATTATACGCTTTCAGAGATAATAAAAATAAGGTATATTAAATAAATCTATTCGGTAAATGATAGTATACGCAATATATCTGAGGTTCTTCCATCTCCCTTTGAATAATAGAACGTTACAACCAAAAGAAAGCTGATCGATGCATAATGATCCCACAAAGGTGTGTCCTTCCCGAAAATTCATTTAGCAAAAAATCGGTGGAGTAAAATTTTAGAAATTCGATTTCCGGGAATCTTTAGAAGGTAAAAGGAGCATTATTCAAGTTACAACAGTACCTGTAATTTGATACAGCTATTAAAATGGTGATAGCAGTCCCTTGATCGTTAAGGGCAATTTTCTTAAAGGTTAAGCAGCCTTCCCCCGTTCATAATGATGATGAAGACCTCCCACCTCTGGAAATGAAATTACTTTGCCCATCTCTTCGGGCTGAATCGGCCTTGACACGGGGCAGTCGCTATCAAGTGAGAGATGGGTTCTATAGCGGTGATAATTGTCAAAATAGCTGGCTAAAATTCTTCTAAGATGCCTCTCATTCGATACGATTATGTGATCAAGACACTCGCGCCTTATCGAACCTATAAGCCTTTCAACATAAGGGTTTTGCCATGGACTTCCCGGTGCGATCTTCACTTCTTGTGTGCCCATGTTTTTCACTCGATTCAGAAAGACTTGGCCGTATATGCTGTCTCGATCTCGAAGAAGATATTGAGGGGCTGTATCGTATGGGAAAGCTTCGACTAACTGCTGAGCAGTCCATTCCGCTGTTGGGTGTTTCGTTATTGAAATGAACTACTCGGCGACGATCTTGAGCCAATACCAATAACACAAAAAGAACTGTATTCCTGATGGTTGGGACCACAAAGAAATCTATGGAGACAAGGCCCTTTACATGATTATCCCAGAACGCCCGCCATGTTGGTGAAGGTGGCTTTCTGTGTTTAACCATATATTTTTCAATGGTTGACTTGGCTAAATCGATTCCAACTTTCATTAGCTCATCTCTGATACGAGGTGATCCCCAGAGAGGATTTGCTTTTGACATATCCCGGATAAGACAGATTATTTTGCGATCGACTGATGGGCGCCCAGACTTGCCGTTTCTGCATAACCCTGTCCAATGGTCCCTGAACTTTTTGCGTCTCCAGGAAACCACAGTTGCTGGCTTAACAAAGTATAAAGCATCCTTCCAGCCGGACCATATTTGAGAAATCAATGACCAGAACATTCGATCAGCTGCTTTAATTTCGGGCTTTCTATCTTTTCTTTTGTATACTTTCAAATGATGTCGAAGAGCTGCATTTTCTATTTGAATGGACATACGTTTCCGGAAAAAGGATAAAACAAATTTGAGTCCGATAAAACGCATAAGTCTAAAAGTTTTGATACTATTTTGACATCTTCCCTTAAATATTAAATAAAATAGTTATATAATACTATTTTATTTAATTGTATAAATTTTTAGTTTTTTTAAGGGGGGATGGTATTATGCTAGAAGTCAAAGAATGCCAACCAACAAAACAAAATAATGAAACAATCAATAATAATAATGAATTAGATAATATAAAACGTACTTTAACGATGTTAGAGAAGGCTGTAAATAGGAATATACGCCGTAATTATTATCATCCAAATCAATATCCAGAAATCATTTCACAGATTGAAGAGGGAATCAATACACTTCGTGCCTGGCTTAGTGATTATAAGATATATAGTGGACTGCCAATGTTTCATTTACACTTGGGGATGACTATTAATGACTTAGGTGCGATTATTAACCAAGCAATGGATATTGAGCCTTTGCCAGGAAAAAGGCCAGTTAAAAGAAAACAGATTATTCATGAGCAAATGAATCTTAAGAAAACAATTAACACTATGTTACACCATATAGGTACCTCTTTGAAGAAATCAGAAGCGAATACTGAAATGGGTCTTGCATTTGAGAGAGCATTACAGAAAGCGCTCGAAGTAGATATTACCAAAAGGCATAAGAAAAAAACCATCCTTCCCCTTTCCAGCAGAGGAGAAAAGACTTACATTTTCCCTTGTACTGACAATAAACAGTATATGAAAATTATCTATGACAGGGAGCGCTTTCGAATAGAGGTAGTAGAAGAACTTGATAAATATTTCCATTCTACTGGCCACAAACCCTCATGTAAAGGGATTAAACGATATCATTTAGCTGGATTTCGTTCCCATGACCGCAAAACAACAATGGTCAATGAAAATGAGGGACCGTTTCCAATTCGAATGGTCCAATGTATAGAGTGCCATGAACGGTTCTCCCTCCTGCCCAGCTTTCTCCCAAGGGAGAAGCACTTTGGTATTGATATTATTGGTCATGTATTTCAAAATATTTTACTGTTCAGTCAAAGTATTCAGGCTGCCCGGATGGCCACTTGAAAATCCCCCAGTTGTGGCCGG
>JBLIRR010000086.1:0-9948 GCA_049472395.1 bacterium
ATTATATTGAAGAGCACCCACTGATACCGCCGAGGCATAAGAGGCAGGATATTCCGGAATATTTGATGAAGCATTTCCCGCAGAACAAATCACTATAACGCCATTATCATACGCATACTTTATCGCAGCTTTCTCTATCAGCGAGATCCCTTCACCACCTAAGCTTAAATTAATTATATCAGCCCCATTATTTACCGCATAGTAGATCCCATCTGCCTCATCAGCTATGGAAACATACCCATCACTATCCATAATCTTGATAGGCATAATTGCAGCCCCTGGGGCAATACCGGCAACTCCTAATTTATTATCTGTTGTCTGGGCGATACATCCGGCAAGATGTGTCCCATGAGAATAGTCATCATCGGGAAATTCATCGTCATTTACAAAATCCCACCCCGGCGTAAAAATAGTATTTTCAAGATCAGACGCCTTGCCGAATACTCCGCTATCTTGGTAAGCGACACCGGAATCAAGGATCGCAACTACAGCTCCCTCCCCGGATCCGAGGTCCCACGCAAACGGGGCATATAATGAATTCAAATGCCATTGATACATATAATAAGGATCATTGGGAGTTGAATGAGCACCCCTCACATAATTTGGCTCTGCATGAAACACTAAAGGATTTTCTTCATACTGTTTTCGTATATTCTCAACCACTGCTCCCTGTGGGATCGTGACTCTATGAAATCCTGCAAAAGGACTAATATTTTCCAAAGAAACACCATATTCTCTATGTATTTGATCTATTTCATTCATAGAAATGTCAGGCTTAAATATGATCAGTAATTCATTGGTATCGTGTGTGCGGTTCCTATCAATTTGACGAGAAATGCCATACGTTGAGATCGCAAACTCTAATGTTTTGTTACTTTTTTCATTCATTGTTGTCGGATGAGAATTAAATGAGGATGATTCCTTATAAAGGATTGAATTCATATTCGATTGATTACCAAAATGAGAAGAGGCATGTGGTGTGTCAATAAAAGATATTGAATAAGAATGTGAAGCAGGCTTCGGCAGTTCCCAGCTCGTAGAGGTAAACATACTTTGCGCATCTGATTGTGGATACATCGTCACAGAGGGTGTGCCAAAGGCTGGATTTGCAGACACATCCCTATAATTTATCTTTATAGTACCGGAGATAGTTTCATCCGTAAGGCCAAAGAGTGTAGTGATAAGAGCTTGAGTACCAAGAGAAGAATTAAATATTGCAGTATTATTCAAGCCTCCAGCTCCGCCAAGGGCACCAAGCCCACCCATACCACCAAGCCCGCCCATACTACCAAGCCCACCAAATGCGGCTGCTCCCCCAAATGATCCGAGCCCACATCCGCTCATGGCGAAGCTTGGATTACCAGACAATACTAATAATAGTAATAAAAAAAATAAAATGAGTCTTCTATTTCTTTTTTTATTCATTTTTCTGAATTTTCCAATCAATTTTTAATAAGAATCATTTATTATGAGCTCTTATTTAATGTATATAAAGAATTTTTAATTATAAATTAAGAAAGAATTTTTTTGAATGATTATAATCTACTTTTTTTTGATCTTTATTTACTTTACCAGTTGATTTTCCCATTTTAAAGGGAATGAACACATAAGTCAAATTTATTTTCTCATTGCTCTCTTATTACCTCTGCACTGAAAAAAAAATTATAAAGAAAGAAAACATAGACTTTAAAGTCAATTTACGGTAACTGCAACGAATAGCAACACATTGAGAATAATGGTTACCTATGTTAGAAACACAATATCAAAGACTTAAAGAAAGAATAATAGAATCAAATCCGGATGCAAAGCACAGAAAACTTTGCTTGGCTGATGTTTTATTAGCATTAAGCAATCAAAATGTTTCAATAATGTCTAATGGCTATTTTGTAAGAAATAATACACAATTTCAAGTCAAATGGAATTTTGAAAATGATTTTCTTGATGCTCAATCAGATGAATGTAAATCATTTCTTTATGATATTTTAATATAAAATTCATTTCTCAGTGCACAGCGATTAATTATGGCCAATTGCTTTGTTGGCAGTATTTATTTTAATTCAGCTTTACACGCATAAAAATCTTTGCTAAAATAGAATATTATAGGTATCTAAGTAAATCACAGAGAGTATCACCAGTGAGTAATATGACCTCCCCCGAAAGAATTTATACAAATGGGATAATAATTAATGAAAAAGTTCATTGGTTATATAAAGCCGGAAGAAGCACTTAAAGATCCCAAAGAACGTTACTGGACATTGTTTCAAAGTTCCCTTCAGGGAGTGCTGATCGCTGATATTGAGGAGAATACCCTCATTTATGCCAATCCGGCCCTATACAGAATGTTTGGCTATACTGAAAAGGAATTGGAAGAAGTAGGTGCACATGATATCCATCCGATAGAAGCCTTGGAATATGTGATCTCTGAATTTAAAGCCCACGCTCGTGAAGGCAAAATAGTAGCCCAAAATATACCATGTGTGCGAAAAGATGGCACAATTATATACACAGATATTGATACAACCGACATCATATTAGATGGCAAGGTATACACCGTAGGGTTTTTCTCCGATGTAACCAAATACAGGCAGGCTATTGAGGGGCTCTATCGCCGGGACCTCATCCTTAATGCAGTAAGCCTTATTGCTGAAAAATTTCTACGGTCAGTCTCTCCGGATGAGAAAACAATCAATGAAGCCTTAAGACGATTGGGTCAGGCGATGAATATCAGTCGGATCTATATTTGTAAAAACCATCCGGGGAAAGAGGATAATCTTCTGTTCAGCCTGATTCATGAATATGTATCTCCCGGCACTATATCCGGCATAAACCTCCCTGACTTTCAGAATGTGCCGTATAAAGAAAGCAATGTGGCCCCTTGGGAACAAGAATTGAGTCAAAACAAAACCATTACTGGGTATACAAGAAATCTCCCTGAAAATGCCCCCCAAAAGCCGATCCCTTACGACATGTGGTCTATTGCAGCGGTTCCCATATTTGTCAAAGAAAAATGGTGGGGATTTATAGGATTCGATGAATATGAAAGGGAACGTAAATGGTCTGAAGCGGAAGTGGACGCTCTTAAAACGACCGGCATGATTCTGGGGGCCCTTATTGAGCGGGAACAAATGGAGAAGGCCTTAAATAAAAGTGAAGAACGCTCCAGGGCACTGGTTGAAAACCTTCCAGTCGGACTCTACCGTAATACCCCAGGGCCTGATGGTAAATTCGTAATGGCAAATCCTGCCATTGCCCGGATGTTTGGGTATGAATCCGTGAAAGAGTTTATGCGCCATAATGTAGCAGAATATTATATTGATCCGAGGGAGCGGGCATTATTCTCGGACAAATTGATCACTCAGGGAAAAGTGACTGCTGAGGAATTGAAACTGAAAAGGAAGGATGGTTCATTCCTCTGGGGTGCGGTAACCGCCAAGGTAGTCCGCGATGAATCGGATAAAATCATCTATTTTGACGGCATGATCGAAGATATTACCGCGCGTAAACAGGCTGAAGAAGTGATCCAAAACGCCTATGCGGAACTTGATCAGATATTTAACGCAGCTGTGGATGGTATGTGTATAATCGATAAAGAGGGCAAAGTGCTTCGGGTCAATACTACATTTTGTACCCTTTTCGATATGGACAAGGATGAAGTGAAAGATAAGCCCTGCAAAGAGATATTGCATCACCCTCTCTGTGACACCAATAGATGTCCCTTATCCCATATCTTAAAAGGAGGGGAACGGTTTGAGACTGAAAAAGAAATAGAATGCAAAAGTGGCCTTAAAATTCCTTTTATCGTAACGACAACTGCCCTTCATGACTATAATGGGGAGCTGATCGGCATTGTTGAAGATTTCAAAGATATTACTGAGCATAAAAAAATTGAGAAAGAATTAGAAAAGATACAGAGGCTTGAAAGTCTCGGCGTTCTCGCAGGTGGGATTACTCATGATTTCAATAACCTATTAGCCGCAATTATAGGAAACCTTTCTCTTTTGGAAACCTATGCGAAATCTGGGAAAAATATTTTTCAAGTTCTGGAAAAAACAAAAAAAGCATCGTATCAGGCAAAGCACTTGGCTCAACAGTTAATTACCTTTGCCAAAGGTGGACAGCCAATAACAAAAACTGTTTCTCTTGCGCGAATTCTTCAGGATATAACGGGTTTTGTCTTAAGCGGTTCTCAGGGAAAATGCGAATTATCAGTATCAGATGATCTTTGGGCTGCCCAACTCGATGAAGGTCAGATAAATCAAGCAATTAGCAATCTGATAATTAATGCTGATCAGGCCATGCGCAAGGGTGGCATAATCCATGTCAGTGCTGAAAATATATGTATTGATGAAAAAGATAACTTGCCATTGAAACCGGGGAAATATGTAAAAATATCAGTACACGATCAGGGCACCGGTATCCCAAAAGAACATATCAATAAAATATTTGATCCTTACTTTACTACAAAATCTCAGGGGAGTGGATTGGGCTTATCCGTGACCTATTCTATTATAAGAAACCATAAAGGGTATATTAAGGTCGAATCTGAGGAAGGGACCGGAACTTCTTTCCATATTTACCTTCCGGCCTCAGAGGAGAGTATCTTTACGGTACAGGATGAGTATAAGGAAAGATTGCACCACGGTAAAGGGAAAATATTATTAATGGAGGATTATAAAAACCTTAGGGAGATGGTTGAAGAAATGTTGGATAGTCTGGGTTATGAGGTCGAATCCGCCGAGAATGGCGATGAAGCAATTGCCCTTTTTAAAAAAGCAAAAGAAGCAGATCAACCCTTTGATGCAGCAATCCTGGATTTAACCATTCCCGGAGGGATGGGAGGCAAAGAAGCAATTCAACAGTTGCGCCAAATAGATCCAAAAATCAAGGCAATTGTCTCAAGCGGTTATTACCGTGATCCCATAATGTCAGAATATAAGGAATACGGTTTTGATGGGATAATTCGTAAACCATATGTCATTACTGACTTAAGTGAGATGTTATATAAAGTGATAAGAGAGCGTGAGAATACACTACAATGATGAAAAGGAGGACAAAAAATATTTGCCCCCCTTCCCCCCGTGTCGATACATATCGATAATTAATATAATAGACAGGACAAAATAGTACTATCTTACAATCTTCTCCAATTATTTAGGAGTTCTGTAATTGTTATTTTTTCAAAGTTAAAGATATAATAGAAGGCACGGACCATTGGAACAAAAAAATAAAGGTGCGGACGCACCTTTCATAGTGAAAAATAGTGACGATTCGCAGAAGGAAGAGTATGTATCCATTAGTAAAAACCTTTCGTTCATTAATAAAAGCTCATCTTATAGACCTTATGATCGCCTGTGCATTTTTAGCATTAATAGTGGTACTCACTATGGTTGGGCTTATTACGTGGATTTCTGCATCCCTTGTTACCTTAGAGCCCCGTTGGCTTGATATGCTTGTAAATTTCATTATAGGGGGGCTTACCGGTATTGGAGGGTGGTTTATGCTCCCCGCTCTCACGGTATTCATTGCAGGCATGTTTCAGGAGAAGGCCATTCAACGCATCGAGCGTATCTATTACCCACAAGCCATGCGTAAAGAGGGACCAAGATTTTGGCCTGATTTGATACATGACATCAAATTTACCTTGTGGGCGCTTTTCCTCAATATGTTAGTGTTGCCTCTGTATTTATTTGGCATAGGATATATTATATCAATTACGCTCAATAGTTATCTTATTGGTCGTGAATTCTTCGAAAGTGCAGCAGGGCATCATATAGGCAAACCACACGCGAAAGATCTCGGAAAGCAGCACAAAATAATAATCTATGGGAGCGGATTTTTTTTCACATTAATGACCCTTATTCCATTGTTAAATCTTTTCGTCCCTATTATTGCGATTGTATGGATGGTCCATGTGTATCACAGAATAAATCCTAAAGAAGGCACACACTGATCACCCGTATGTATGAAATTGAATTCATATCACAGAATAAAATTATGCATAAAAATGTCACTATGAAATAAATGTAACAGAATTCCTGCTATGTAGAAAGCGGTAGAACGCACATTGGGCAACAGAACTCCTGATCCGTATATTTATTTTCAGTACGTTATAAGGCTATGTTTGGATAATTGAGTGATACTTTATGTAGATTATGATTAGGAGTAAGATTAGGAGTATGATAAACATTTCAAATAAATAATCTTAATCCTAATCTTAATCTTACTCATTTATAAATTGGTATCATCTTAAACTCCAATGATTCAGAAAGTATGAGCACATTATTTGCATAATTTCTCTTTTCGATATCACTGCAATGAAAAAATAAGGAAAGGGGAATTATGATGAAAAAGTATTATTCATATTGCAGGCTCTCCATTATTTTCTTTATAATGATGCTCTTTGCATTTAACAAGGCGTGGTGCCAGATCGGTGTTGCGCAGGATTACTTTGAGTCTCTCAGTATAGTGGGGGATACGACGTATATTGATATAGTGGCACCTCCCGAATTTTCCACCATCAGCCGTTCTTCGCCCATGGAATCTAATCTGTTGTATCCTCGCCATTATCTCAGGGCCGTTGATATTTCAAATCCACGTAATCCCTTATTAATAAATAACATAGAAAGAAACGAACAGGACCCATATTATTATAACCGCCGGGAAATACTCCATGAAGGTTTTATTTATTCAGTTACAGGAGAGGAATTTGCCCCATATACTGACTATGGGCCCCCTGGTGAGGAGCCGCCTTTTCAAGCTCAGACTCTTAATGCCACTTTTTCGATTGCTAAGATCGAGAACAACGAAAAAATTACTCCCATAAAGAGTATCTCTCTCACCAACACCCTCAACTCCCTCAGAGCAACGACAGATCCCTCAACGAATCAACAGAATATATTTGTGACGCCTACATTCAAAATTTTTGATCACTATGCCTATATTATATTTAATGAAAATATACTCCAGGAGGTTCCTGATGAATATGCTATGTACGGTTATATCCCCCCCCCAGAGCAAGGAATTGCTCTGGTAATGCTTGATATATCAAATCCTCATAATCCTTCTATCGTGAGTACCCGCAGAATAATGTTTGATACGATCATGCCTTCGGGCGGGAACGCCATAGATTTTATTGTCTCGGGCACTCTTCTCTATATGCTCACTTCTTCCTATGACTCCTCCCATGTGCATATCTTCAATATCTCCTCGCCACAAACTGTCTCTGAGCTGTCTTCCCTCAAAGTATATGGCCGTGAGGGTAAAATAGCGTTACGAGGAAACATCTTATTTCTGGCCATGGGCAACTTCGGCTTAGAAATAATTGATGTGAGAGATCCTTCTGCTCCGGCTTTAATAGGCTGGTTTGAAACACCGGCTCCTTATCTTGGGTACAGTATGAAAACAACGAGCAGTATTATTGTACATGACAACAATGTGTATCTTCTTGATTCAGAGGATGGATTAATTATTTTTGATGTTTCTGACCCTACCTCTCCCTACCCTTTTGCACGCTATGCACAAGACACATCGCTTACCGAACGCTATTCTCAATTTTTGTCCATGACTCTCCATAACAATTATCTCTTTTTACTCAGCCCCACTTATATAGATATTATTTCAATTCATGATCCTACCTCTCCAAAGCCAATCACCATTATTGGCGAGAAGGAGCCCGGACAGTTGATCATTACTTTACGAATAGAGGCAATGAACGTGCTTGCTCTTCGAACTGAAAACGGACTCCAGCGGCCGATTGCCCTCTTTGATATTCCCTCGTTGGATCAATTAAACCGGAAGTACGGGGTATTTAAGATTATACGGAACTATGAGCAGATGTACCGCATATCAGATGATGAGTCTGTTGTTCATGAACCGACTATAGAAGAGATACTTAATAACCGTTATTTACGTGAGTTCACCTTGCTATTTCCTGAATCAATAGATATTGAGGCCATCAGAGAAGATTATAAAAAGAATCCCTATGTCATTACTGCCCGCTCATCCTTATATGGGCCTTATGGATACGCACCCGTATATTCAAGCACGGCATATGGCGGTATGGCATATGGCTCATACACAGCAGAGCCTCTCACATATTCAATAACAAATTCCACAAGTAGTGCGTCGGCTCCGGTTACTCCATTCGAAGAGACAATACCGGCTAATCCTATAAGGTCAGATTACTGGACCGTGGAGCCTTCTGTACCCATCACATTACCACAAGAACCTAATCTTCCTTATGTTACGCAATCGCCGCCGATTCCCGTGAGCACGTCGCAACCTTTTCCCCCTGTTGTTGAGACTCCTTCACAACTGCCCTTATCAGGAGTGATGGCCATGCCGCCATTATTTGCCCCGGCATCTTCAGATGCTTTATCACGAGATATTTTCAATCCCCTCTTGACCACGCCACCAGCCGTGCCTCCACAGAGTCAAAATCCTCTTTTTCCTTTGCCGGCTGGACCATTTGGCATCGCTGACCCGCTGGCGAATTTTAATGACCCATTGTGGGCACCGGTGTCAGGCCCAAATCCATTTGGGATTGCGCCACCCTTTGGTATGCTGTAAGGGAATCTCCGTATATCTCTCTTTCATTTTTTAGAAAATGCTGCTATACTGTCGCGAATGGCTATCGAAAAAGATGGTCGGACAACAAACAATACGCAACCTATGAGCGGGAGTATGTAAATGAAAGAGAAAATATGTGGAGTTCTTAGTATCGCAACCTTAGTATTTTTTAGTATGATATGTGCTCTGTTTGGCGCACACGCAGAAACATTTAAAAGCGAGAATGACAAGATAAGCTATATCATCGGAAGCCAAATCGCTAATAATTTTAAGCGGCAAGGTATTGATGTAAATATCGACTTTTTCGTCAATGGTATGAAGGATACCCTTGCTGGAAAGGAGCCTGCTATTAGTGAAGCTGATCAACAAAAAATTATGGAGGAATTTTCAAAAAAGCAGCAGGAGATGATGAAGGAGAAACAAAACGCACAATTGGCAGAACAGATAGACAAAAAGGATGCCTGGAAACTAAATCTCAAAAAGCCGGAATTGATGAAATTCGATTCTCACAAGAATTATTATTGGATTCTGGAAACCAATAAAGGGACTATAAAAATCAAACTTATGCCGGACATCGCTCCCATGCATGTAACCAGTACTATCTTCCTCACCAAAAAGGGTTTTTATGACAATATCAAATTCCATCGGGTGATACCCGGTTTTATGGCGCAAGGGGGTTGCCCGTTGGGGACGGGAACCGGCGGCCCTGGGTATGAATATAGCGGTGAATTTGATCCGAATGTCAAACACGACCGCTCCTACTTGCTGAGTATGGCTAATCGAGGACCCGGCACGGACGGAAGTCAATTCTTCCTTACCTTTAAAGCGACACCATGGCTGGATGGCAAACATACTATTTTTGGTGAAATAGTCGAAGGGAAAGAGGTGATGGCAAAACTTGAGGCCGCGGGAACAAGAAGCGGCAAGCCAAAAGAAGAACTCTTCATCCTTAAGGCCCGCATTGAAGAGAAATAATAGAGAAAGGAGAAAAGATGCCGAACATCACTATCGAAGGACCGGTTATTAAGGATGTAAACAAAAAGAGAACTCTTGTAAAAGAGCTGACGGATGCTGCTGCCAAAGCCTACAGCTTGCCGCAGCAAACGATCGTTGTGCTCATCAAAGAGAATTCCCCGGAGAACGTGGGTGTAGCTGGCACATTGCTTATCGACAGAAAATAACCACGCATTTCGGTCCAGAAAAATATGGTTTATTTTTATCTTCTTACGATTGGATGTATATTATTTTCTTTCTTGATGGATAAGACTAAAACTTATAATGCCTTTAAGATTGCGTGGAAAAAATTTCGACCTGTGCAATTAGATTTAATGGTATTGCTATGCAAACTATATTTAATAATATTTACAAAGAAGATTATTA
>JBLIRR010000087.1:0-9515 GCA_049472395.1 bacterium
AATGTTTATTATTTTTTACGTATCCTTATTTTTCAATGAGTTAATCTATTTAAAAGTGATAAAGTGGTAAAGATAGGGTATAAGCAATCAATCCAGCTATAATATTTATCATAAAATTGAAGATACTTCGGTGTCTGGTATGTTCAATTTGAGATATATTTTTAAGCTGATCATTTACTGTTTCTATCAGAGACCGTTTTCGTAACAAGATCTTATCTTCAAGGAGCATTAATTTGATTTTATTATTCTTCTTCCCCCCTATTAAAAATGCCGGATCAGGAGTCTTGTAGGTATGTTGAAGATGTGTATGCTAAAAAGGTAAAAAAGAAACATAATTTCACTTACTGTATCATTGCTGACAGGGAAGCTGCTTTTACCTATGCTACTCGAAATTTGTTAACCAAAAAGGGGCAGTCCTATGATAAGATTTATAAATGCCGGAAATTCGTAAAATATTATTACATCTATTTTTATGATCAACTTCTTGGCGGCTCCTGTTATCTGAAACTATCTACCTATTTTCCGTTTCATGCTGAATTTTACTTTAATGGTCATAACGCTATCAGGCTCCAGATGGATAATCGAGATTTAGCTTACCGTAAAGATGGTAATACGTTTACTATGATCGAAGATCCTCAAGTGGTTCAACAAATTGCATGGTCATTGAGTGGTAAGCAGGTAAGAGAGCGAATTAACTATTGGATGGGTCGATTTTTCAGATTCGATAAAGGGAAATATTCAACACTTCCCAAAGAACTAAAACATGAATGGTATTCTTATCAAGTTGAGGTATGTACAAACATGATCTTTAAGTCCGTTATTTTTTGTACAAAATTATTTGAGCGTCTCCTGGATAAATTTACGCGCATCGGATCGCCCGATAGCATGAGCCAGTTATTTGGTAAACGCAGAGCTCATAAAGATAGCAAAAGCACTTGGAGATTGTACGATAATAAAGTCTGTTTAAGGAGCTGGATTAAGAGCAATGCCATTAAATTTTATAATAAGCTTGGATATTATCTCCGAATAGAGACAACAATAAACAACCCCAAGTGGCTGGGGCTTAACAAACCTGTGATATATTTGCTGGAATATCTTACATTTGCAGATAAATCCAATAGGCGCTTGATGGTCTGTTGTGCTGATGTTGATGTGAACAGTATTAGTAATGGCGAATCTAAGATATTAGATCTCCCACTAATGAACGAGAAAGGGCAAAAGGTAGCTGCCCTCAATGTTCGTAAGGATCGACAGGTTGCTCTTTTTAAGAAGTTGCTTAAACCCCAATACAATGTATATTGGTTTCAAACTCGTGAATTACTGAAAAATCTTCCTGAATTTTTCAAAAATTCAGGCCAAATTCGTTATGAATTAATAAAACTGAAGGAACGTGGTTTAGTTGAGAAGGATAATAGCAAGAACTTATGGCGAGATACAGAAAAGGGGTATCAAGTACTTTGGTTAAAAACCGCCTGGAATTTACATTTTGAGGTTCCAATAATATCAAGAATTTACAAAAGTTCTGTAAACCAATCAGTGTCGCAACCTTCCAAATTGGAGGCAGCTTATAAACAGATCAATAAAGGATTAATTCTTATAACACAAGAGCTTTACATGAATAAAGCCGCATAAAAAAACGTAAACTATTCTAACGTTTTTTAATTATAAAACCTTAAAGAGGGAAATATAAAAAAAACGTGCGGACATTTCAAGAATCCTGAAGAATGGGAAGTGTTGATCCACGACCATCATGAAGGATATATATCCTGGCAGGATTGGGAAGAGAATAATTGTACCATGAGGAATAATAGTTATCCGAACAATAAAAAAAATGATGGGGTAGGGGCCATATGCAGTCGCAAGGCGCTTTTAGTGGGTCTGCTTCGATGTCAGCGTTGCGGCAGTAAGATACATGTGCGTTATTGGGGAAAAAATAGTATCAATCCTTATCCTTATTATCAATGCCCTGGTGATTTTTATCATGCTGGACGATATTGTCAAGCATTTTCCGCTAAAAAGACTGATCGTGTATTTGAGGAAGAATTATTCAAGGCGATTGAACCAGCAGCTCTGGCTGCAAGTATTGAAGCAGGTGAGGTGATAAAACAAAAGCATCAGGATAGGATTGCGTATCTTTCAAAAGAGCTTGAGATGGTCCAGTATGAAGCCAGCAGAGCATTTACACAATACAATCAAGTTGATTCCTTGAATCGTCTAGTGGCGTCAGAATTAGAGCGGCGCTGGAATGAAAATTTACACATGGCAAATGAAATAAAGAAGAGAGGATAGAGAATAAGAAGAAAGATATAGCAAAACCGACTGAAGAAGAGATAAAACAGGGGCGAATACAAGGTTATACCCGCTTCCAACAGTTGAACTTACCTCTTTGACTTCCCGTCCCTCTTCTAATTTAACTTCTGTGCAAATGGCGGATCTGGATGCGTATCACGTCAGGCCCCCTTGGAGCCGTTTCGATAGAGGAGCATAGTTTATTTTTCCTTTTCTAGCTGTATTTGTAACACAATCACGCTGGTCAGCGGGTTGAGCGAGGAAATGTAGTCATAGGTTGAATCCCTTCTGGGCTCTCCGCGAAATCCACGAAAGCCATTTCGGGAAATCACGCTCCCTCAGATTATGACTTTCGTTGGCGAGATCTTCCTGCTTATTTTGCTCGATGGCCTTGAAAATCTCGTATAATTCGTCTTTCCCCTTAGGGACATAGTCCGGGCCATAAAGCTTCATACGTGGTCTTCCCACAAACTTGGCAAAGTAATCGATTTCGAAAAGTGCATTGCCGTAATCCGGAGCAGGGAAAAGCAGGTCAGTGTTTAGATATAGATAATCTTGGTTCGAAGAATACCACTCCTTAACAACCTGGATGTAAGCACGTTTGTTTCCTTGGTTCGTGATTCCTGTGAAGAAGGAAACTTCAGAAATGATGCATTCTCGACCTTCCTCTTCATTGGAAAGGGCCTTCAGGTAGATTGAGATTATCCGAGGCCCAAAAGAGACGGCGAGGTTGGAGACGATCATTGGGTCCGAAAAGATTTCCGGCACAATACTGACCTTTTTAGTGACAACCTCATCCAAATAAGGCAGTCTGCCGGCTTTAATGAGATGATATTCGAACAGTGACCTGTGGTGGCCATTGAAAAATTCTCCAGAGACTTGAGCCATTAATACGAGGCGTGTGGCCTCTGCAGCCAAAAAGGGATTTATCTCTTTCTTCTGTTCGTATGTGTTAAGTATTTGAATTGGGCTTTGAGAAGGTTTTATGGGAGGAGGTTCTTTCTGAAGTTCTCTATCGAGAACTTCACTGAGGTAAACGTATTGTCCAATAATGTGGAGTTTAGCCGGGGAGAGTAAGGATACTCGCTTCGTTTTGAAAATCTCCAATGCGATAGACAGAAACACATGCATATTCAGGATCTCGTCGTTCAGCCATTCGCGGAGGTTCTGCCATTCGGATTGAAGACAGTTTTCGATGAATGCGTTCACGCTATTATCTTCGATTGCTTCTAAAGCCCTTTTCTGAATAACGTCATTACCCATGTTTACCACCTGGTTGAGCGCGTAATGTGGCATTAGCGATTTGTTGGGCCACCTCATCTTTCACAAGTAATATCCTTGTTTTCGCCTTTGCGTCTTCGTGTGAGGTGATGGATTATTTTATCTCCTTTGTTATTGGACGAAGCGCAACTTCATCCATGCCGAATGATGATCCTACATTCCGTGCTCTCTCTTTAGCCTCCTCTATCGTGTTTACGTCAACCGGGGCGTCGCTGTTATACTCTTGTAAAAGCAATTCGTTCATCTGGGCTTCGGTTTTCTTCTGTGTTGTCTGTCCAAAACCACTGAACTTTTTATCTCCCAAATAAACCGCATGTTCTCCGCTCCATAGTCCACCTGGGTTATGGGTGATATAGTCGGGGAGGTTTCTAAAATAGACCCAATCTCCGGGCAGCAAGTCGTCGACACCTCCAATAAGCACTTGCTCGTAAAGACCGGCAGAACCGAGAGGATGGGCTATTGGTACTTTTACCGTCGGTATGGGCATAGGAGCTTTTCCGACCGGCTCTATCACTAAATTGTAACCCCCTGCAAACAACTGATCAAAATCGTCCGGGCCCAATTCTTTTAGCATTGCATAGTATTGAATTGCCACCATCATTGAATTGCACTCTAATCTGGTGTCTGCTCCACTTGCAAAGATAGCGTTAACGGCTTCAGAAGGTTTCTCACCTTGTTTGAGTATGTATCTAAACGGTCCAACTCTGTCTTCTTTACTCTTTAAAACCAAATATGGGCATCTTTCATCTGTCGGTTTACATTTTTAGCCAAAAATCATGCATGAGTTTATAAATTTATCTTCACTCCGATTAAATTGTATCTTTCTTTTCAGTTTCTCCCTTATGCAGGAAAACAATGATAAATTCAGCAGAATTTTTTACATCAATGGTAAGAATCTTTTCTAAAGAACTGGGAATACTCTCCATTTTAGTATAAAATATCTTGGGTTTCAGTTCTGAGATATTAATATTAAAAGAAGGAGAGTATTTACCCATGGAAAACAATTATATAAAACAAAAAATAGATTCTCAACAAAATAAATTTATAAGACGTCTTGATTTAACTCCACAAATCCGATTATTTATCGCCCTTACTGCACTTATGGCGAAAATAAATTCCTCATGGGGGGAAATAACTCAACTTTCAAAGCAGTTTTTTATTTCCCGCACATTCGTTTATATGTTGTCCTCGAGACTAGAGGAGAGTACCGCCAACCTTTTCGGAGATAATCAGGTCAAACCTCCTGTGTTAGAACAGAGGTTACCCTACTATTATATGTTATCATTACGGTTAGAAGGGCGGTGTAGTATTGAAGCTATATCCATCATTATGAAACGCTTCGGAGTACAAAATTCATCAGTGGGCTTCTTGAGCGAAAAATTAAACTATTTTGGTTCACTGTTACCATCCACATTAGTATCAGGTGAGATAAAACTATTGGCTATTTTTTTTAAGTGACGAACTTTTTTCAAAAAGCATCCCTATTTTAGTCACTGTTGAGCCCATTAGTTCAGCCATTCTGAAAATAGAGTTGGCTGATAGTCGCAAAGCTGAAGATTGGAAGAAACATTGGAAGTGTCTGGAACAAAATGGTTATTATGCCATATATCTGGCCAGCGATGAAGGAAAAGGGATATGTACTGCCAAAGAAGAGGCGCTCAGTGATATCATTCGAAAACCTGATACGTATCATGCAATAGCTCATCAACTGGGGGTATGGGTTAATTCTTTGGAAGCTGCTGCCTATAAAGCGATAAGAGAAGAAGATGAGTATTGGAATAAACTTGATTCTGCCAGAACTGATCCAGTAATCGAAAAGAGAATTGATAGTTATGAAAAAGCCAAGAAGAGTGCTAGTGAGAAAATTCACAAATACGATGATTTTCATTTCCTTTATCACTGCCTTATTGAACAGCTTAAGGTATTTGATAACAATGGAAACATTCGAACCCGTGAAGAAGCTCAAGCACATATTGAAACAGCTCTAGAACTTATAAAAACGCTAGAAATTACCAAGATCACAAAAGCTGTCATGAAAATACAGGGAACTATGCCAGATTTGCTTAACTATTTTGATATAGCCAAATCCATTATAGCTGATTTGCAAGGATTACCAATTGATTCTGATGCTCTGCGAGCTCTTTGTTTGGCCTGGCAATGGAGAAAACAGGCGATTAAAGCTAAAAAGGCTAAAGTACGCAACTACTGTTTAAGAGAGGAGCAATTTTTTCTCCAGCTTGCAGAATGTTATCTCGAAAATGATTATAGTTCTATAAAAGACCAGGTATATACGAGGCTCGATCAGATTGTTCAGAGTTCAGCTATGGTAGAATGCATAAACTCAATCATTCGTCCCTATTTAAACAACTCGAGAAATCATGTTACCCAACAGATGCTTAATCTAATCATGTTTTATCATAATCATCGCCGCTATATAGATGGAAAAAGGAAAGGAAAAACTCCTTTTGAGATATTAACTGGAAAAGAGCAAGAAAAAGATTGGCTCGAACTTATTCTCGATATTGTAGAACAAAAAGATCCTTCTTCTTTTTCGAATTCCAGATAATAGATATAAGATTAGTGACGTTTACAATGCTCCACGTCAGCCTTACGCTGTAAGTTTGTCTGAAAATTCATCGAAAAAAAAGTGTCAACAACTTATAGGTATTTTTGAACTATGCCCAAATATGTAATATATTGTATAAAAGCAACTAGTATACCATAATGTAATCGATTGATATCATTAGAATTATATAAAATAAAGATAATTCTTTAAGTAAATTCTTTTTACATGTGTAAAAGAATCAACAATGAGTCTATTATTAAAAGTTCAAAAATCAATTAGTTAATCAATTAGTTAATGAACAAAACTAGTTAAAGGGAAGTGTAAATTTTATTTATAATGTCAAGCAGTGTGTAAATTTATATATTAATTAATGGGCTTAAAGCACTCTACCTTTGATTGCTGGTACCAGTAAGGGGTTATACCGGTTCATTAGTTAATAAGGATTGTAAAATTACTCCTCCAAATAGGATGAGATGTCCACAAACATATTACATTATGAAGTATCAATAAATTATCGTTATTATTTATAGTAAAGTGTCTAGAAAGTTCCAGAATATAAAGGATTGGGAGAAGGCATTGTGAATGTCATCTATTGTCTATTAAGTATAGTAACAAAGAAGTAAGCAAATATTGAAATATGAAAAAATCATTTGGAATGAAAAGAAAAGTGTTAATCCATAGTCCCTTCTAGGACTAATAGCTACAAGCTGCCAAAGGTGGTAGTAATTTGACTCAAATTTTTTTAAATAAAGTAGAATTTTTAATTTTCTATCCTTTGATATCTTAATAGTTTAAAAAGCACTCCTTTCATCCTTTGGATCACTCGCAAAAGCCTGAAGCGTTTCCGCGGCGCTGTTAAATAAAAGTTCATAAAATATCTCCTTATTGTATAACTTAAAGGAAATATCCGATGGGGCATGGTGAACACCGTATGATAGTATGCAATGGGCAGCAGTTGATCTAATCGTGCCTGGACCCTTTTGCGCCGTGCAACACTCTGACACTTCGGACAATGACGGTTTCAGCATGAATTATAGGCCACTTTCATATGACCGCACCGATCTAACCCAATTCCTTGCCTCGACAATGGGTAATATCATACATTACATTGTGCTGGTGCGGTCAAAGCGTGTGGGTACGAAGAAAATCTTCTCCATAATGTTTAAATATATCAGAGAGTTCAACCTTCGGACGTTCCCATGAATGTACTGTATTAGTAAATAAAATAAGGTGGGCAAACGGATTCTCTTTACTTGGCAGCGATATATCCGAAAAGTTTGATAGTAAGGACGAGAGGAATGGCTTTATCCCAGCAGTTGCAGGGATATAGTTATTGGAGGAGGCAGGTACAGTTAAAAGATTTGGTCTCATTGTCATAGATATAATATAGTGCTATAAAGCTATTTAAAGGGCAAGTGACGTCATTATTATATGACACTACTCCTTCGTGATTCTCTCAGAGATTATTGTATATGCCAAACGTTGATATCTGTTATATCATGTTAATAAAGGCTTTGCAAGCCCTTCCTGCCGCTAGATCGGGTAGAGCAGGGGACTTTCAACCCCATTCCCCCCTAAGGTTGAGTGATTTGTTATGATTCATAGTTTCAATATGTTCCTGATAGTATTGATGAGACCAGTGTGGCAATTGCAGAATGGATATCGATAACTGCCTTGCAACATAAATAATTCCGTCTCAGATTGTATTTATTATGTTGGGGATCTTCACCATGGCTCACGGTATCACGAATTAGAATCGATAACTCACTGGCAGTAACTTGATAAGCACTATTATTATTCAGCATATTATACACGGATTGTCTTTGTTGTCGACTTTCTATCAGTGACGCGATCCTGAAGCAGCACGAAGCAAGATGCATTTTGTACAACCTATTTGTCCTGTCGTCGCCGCCTGATTCATCGAGATATTTTGTAGCAGGATTAATTCGTGAATATAGACTCTCGCATAGCTTCCAATAGTACCTAATAGCGAATACAAGTTGTTTTTGCTCTCTATTCATAGGACTTATCATAACCCTTGAGATCACCGGTCAAAACCGCTGATTAAACAATAAGTTATTTTTGATAAATAAATTTTCTATCCGCAGCCGAGCATTGCAAAAGATCGGCCTGCGGTTTTGATCCGAGTGGATCGATTTGTTAAGTGCTGCTTTCAGATTGTTGTAAAGCCTTCCATTTCTTGAAATTTCTAACTCGAAGTTCAAATATCTTTTTAAATTCTTCCGGATTGAAGTATTCAATAAGCATTTCATTTGATTTGAAAAAAAAGCAAATCAAATCTAACCAGTGCTGCAATTTTAAGTCACCATCGATACGCCAAAGTTTGACTTTCTTATGGCTTTTATATTCTTGCGGGATATTTGAAATATGTCTTTCGTTGTAGCTTCTATCAACATATACCTTAACAGCACCATCAAGGTGTCTAAAAACATGTTTTTCAATATCACGTTCGCTATGAACATATCTATTGAAATTGAAGTTTTCAAATTTAAACTCCGAGTTTGATATTTCCTCCACTTCGAATGTTTTAATTCCGTCTTTGTAACTCCAATAAAACTCTGTACGATCTAAGCTGTTTGTTAGTCCAAATAGTGAATCTGGATTTCGTTTTACAAGCGTAAGCCCAATATAGTTTGGATCATCTAATTTTTCAGAGTTAAATGGAGGTCCATACCATGTGTCAAATTCGTATATTCGTAAGAAAAACTCCTTTGGCATAATCCGCTGGTGATCGATTGCAATTCGAAATGAATTGTTACTCTTAGTTTCATGATGCACCTTTATGAATTGATTTAGGAAATCGAAGTTCGGATTAGAAGTATAGCCACGTCTCAAGAATTGGTGGTAATGAAGAATATGATCTTTGTAAATAATACCCCAATCAATCAAAATAAAATCATCATTTATAAATAGCAGACCATCCTTATCAAATTGATTCTGTAATTCAGGGTAAGTTTTTAAAACCACGCTTTTGGAAAGGTCATTTTTTACTACTCTTTTAAAAGAAAAATAATCTTGATGAATCAATGTTGAAATGTAATGAATTGCGATTCTTTCTAATTGTTGTTTAGATTGAAAGCTTGAATCATAGTCAATCATCATTCTGGCACCGCTTGGCAAACTTTCTACCAGGTGATTTAATTCCTCTTTTGTAAGTGCTGACAAATATTCTGCTGTATCTTGTGTTAATTCATTTAAAAGAGGATAAATTGGATGTTGTTCATTAATTTTCAAATAGATGGATAGGTCTATTGGAAAAATATTGAAATGCTTAGCTTGTTTAATTATAGTTCGTTGCAGATGAATTGATACTTGACTGAGATGACTAATACATGATAATCTATTCATTAATTCATTC
>JBLIRR010000088.1:0-9131 GCA_049472395.1 bacterium
AGCCTGCTAAAACCGATAGCAAGGATAATTATTATACCGGCAAAGAAGACGTAAATTCTGTCTTTCCATCTTTTTGTATTGCGCAAAAACAAGTAAGTAATAAATCCATAAAAAGCAGTGGCAATCGTTGCATGCCCGCTTGGGAAAGAAAAGGAACGTTCAATATATATCGCGCCTGGCGGCCTCTGACGATGAAAGGCTAATTTCCCTAAAAAATCGAAAAGTTCACTACCAATAATTGCCAGCCATAAAGGAAGGATATAATTTCTTTTATTCCATATCCAGCAAAGAAAAGAAATAGTAATAGCAAAAATTATTACTATTTGCCATTTACCGAGTAAGGTTATCCGGAGGAATATCTTTGTCAGTTGTGGATGACGAAAAATAGAGAGGAGTTTGGCGCTACGAATATCCACCGCCACAATCAAATCAGAAGTGATAATATCTTCAATAATCCCAAGAAACAATAACAAAACGTATATAAAAACAATACATAACAAAGTTAAGGTAAAACCAGAGAATTTACTTCTATCTGACCTATGTTGTGCGAACCTAAAAGAACCGGGGTGACTTTTCACAAAGTTCTGAACATCACTATTATCAATCATCGGCTGTTTTATTGAGTGTAAGATGGAACTTATGAAAGCAAACATTGATTTGCTACAGCAATCTTTTGGTTTATCCGATATACTACCTCAGGATTCACACTTATTTGGATCATTTTTCTCCTTTTTCTCTACTGCTTGTGCTCAACGAGCGTATCCTGAACCATCCGCTTCAGCGCAGCACCGCTTACGCCCAAGATCGGTAGTCGATTTATAACATCCAGCACCAGATGGAATCTGTCAAGATCATTTAAAACAGTCATATCAAAGTACGTTGTGATGGAACCTTCTTCCTTATAGCCGTGAACATGCATGTTTTCATGGTTGACACGGCGGTATGTCAGCCGGTGAACCAGCGAAGGATATCCGTGGAATGCAAAAATGATCGGCTTGTCTGTTTTGTTCTTCTCCTCCGTTTCCCCGATGATTTTCTCCTTAAGCCCATTTTTCATTTTCATAACAATGCTCTTTTTTTATTTTCCGCTAAAGTATCGTTAACAATTGTCTGGGCTTCCTCCAGGATACGGCGCAGATGATCCTCTCCCCGGAAGCTCTCAGCATATATTTTGTATATGTTTTCGGTCCCTGACGGACGAGCCGCCAACCATCCGCCCTTTGCGATTACCTTCAACCCGCCGATGCGCTCGCCGTTGCTCGATGCATGGGTGAGGATACTCTGAATTTTTTCACCGGTCAGCTCGGTGAGCTTAACCTGCTGCGGTGAGAGTTTCTCCAGCATTTCCTTTTGCTTAGGGGTAGCGGGAGCTTCAGACGATCATAAACCGGTTCACCGAACGGATCCACCCCTATACTAATTTCAGCGTCACGAATACTATCCATATCGATCACATTGCCCAAATCGCTCACATAATTTTCGAGATAATTATGCCGGTGAGTCGTGCTCATGCGAATGGCCTTCTCAAAAGGGATTCTTTTTACATTCAGAAGGCCTCTCTCAAGAAATTCATTCGACTTCGCTTCAATCCAATCGGTGACATCGGTTTCAGCCGGCCCGCCGTTAGGAGGATTATATTTGAAACCACCGTCATGAGGCGGATTATGCGAAGGCGTTATCACTATGCCATCAGCGAGTCCTGTTTTGCGCCCGTGGTTATAGGTAAGAATGGCGTGAGAAATAGCCGGGGTTAGCGTATATTCATCTCTCTCGGCCAGCATGACTTGCACAATGTTAGCTGCCAATACCTCAAGCGCGCTTGATAGTGCCGTTTCGGAGAGCGCATGTGTTTCCATGCCGAGAAATAAAGGGCCATCTATTTTCTGATGATTGCGGTAGAGACAAATGGCCTGACTGATGACGAGAATATGCCTACAGGCCCAGAGCAAAAGCTGTGCGCGAGCGCCCTTATCAGCCAGTTTCTTAAACCTACTGCTGCCAAAAATCTCCTTGTAGATTTGATAAGCCACCTTAGCGCTTGAAATGGCCACTTGCCCACGCACCTTCTTCGCAATTTCCACCTTTTTGCTGCCCGATTCCCTCCTAACAACGAGGACTTGACAGTTTCCCGTCATCCGGGCTCAAGCATTTCAATAAGCTGTCCTTGTGGGACAACCCGACTGTTTGACCTCGTTGCTATAATTGCTTTATATTGGCGATGTGATAACGCACCAAGCAGACGTGCTTCTTTTACGTTTCTCCTCCTCCATTAATAATTGCTGAATTCAGGAATGTAACGATCTTACTTTACCGAGATTCCCTTCCTTTACAGCCTTTGCGATACGCATTTGTAATCTTCTGACATGACATCTTACAGCATTCCAATTTATGGCATGCCATTTTATTGCGCCACTGGCGGGGCACCAGGTATAACAACATCCATCATTTGCATTCCTACCTTCAAAGATTTTCCAAATTTTCTCGCAATGAAACACCTGCTGGAAGTGGGCACTTGGCGGGTTACACGCACCCAATATTATGTATTTTTTAAAGTCAATTGCTGTGTTTGCCACCCCGCCCGGTCGGGCCGTGGCACGAAACACATGCAAGTCGCCCTCCCATCATCATCCACCCACTTGATGCTGGGCCACCTGTATGAGTGATTACAGCATATATTTCAATGATTTTTCTTTGATCTGATTATATTTGGATTTCACAGATATGCATACTATAAATAATTCTTTAAAAATAATCAAAGGAAAATAAGCTTGAATGGAATTTTAGGAAATATATTTTCAACAGATTCCTTTTTTCTGATCAATCCACTGAGAATTATTGTGGAGAGGTTTAACTGTTGAGACCCCTCCCGTAATGGCCATGCGCATCGCATCCTCAAAACTCATGTTAAGCGGTATAATACTCGATTTTGGCACATACACGGTATATCCTCCCACCTGGTAGCTCCATGGCAGATAGACAGCTACCGTGTCTTTTCCTCCAAGTTCTTTAGGCATATCCTCGAAGTTATCACGTGTGACAAAGCCAATGACGCGTATCCCTATATTCCCGATAGGAACCATTACTACTTTTCCCAAGCTCTCTCGCTCCTCGAGCACGAAGTACTTTATTAAATCACGCACTGAAGCGTAGATAATTTTGACCAACGGTATCTGTTCCAAAAGAGACTCACCGTATGCCCAAAATTTTTTCATAATCCATGCTTTCATGAGCAGTCCTATTACAAAAACCAGCACAATCCCAAAAACAAGACCCATTCCCGGAAGGTACCGCTCTTTTCCAATTAAAATCTGCACAAGTTTGCCAAAGGCTATTTCAGATGTGCTCCCCAGCCAGTATAAAATGGCAATAGTTACACCAATCGGCAGGATAGTTACAAGTCCTTTAAAAAAAATTTTACTCATTACCTTCATTGTAGTAAATTCTCCTTTTTACTTACCTTTTACTCCCCTTCAGACCGAGGGAGGGTCTCCGTCTGTGTGGTTGATTGTGTATTTCTCATCCTGATACGCCTTCCAATAACCTTAGCTGCATAGTAGCTCCCCACAGCAAAGACACACGCAGCAAACAAGATGGCCACGATGCGGTCCCATCGCCTCTTGGGTGTTCCGGAGGCATTTTCCGGATAGGGAACATGATGGGTAAACTGGCGGCGCCGTTGGCGGCTAGGCCGCATGATGATATTAATAGCCCAGCCACCAGCTCCGAGAACGGCACTCAAATCTTGACGGCGAAGCTTAATTATAGCAATAAGAGAGACAGGAATTCCTATGATAAGTGCCCCCCCAGGAAGCCAAACAACGCTTGGGTGCGAGACATGCCTGCCAATGTTTTGGTGATAAATGCAAATGCTGATCCAATGACAGCGGCCATAAAATCATTAATGTTTTGCTCGGTAACGCCCTGTTTCCCACTCAGATCTAATGTCCCACCGGTACATGTGATCACATCAATTATATAGTCTTTTACTGCACTATCTTGTGTTGCTTCAGGTATAATAATGCTATCCCCATTGAAAAGCTCCCACAGGTACACTCGTCGCTGCCCATAGGGATTCGTCAAGGGTGAGGACATCCTCCAGCTCATCTCCTGTCTCAATTACTAATTGATAAGACTTGCCGTACTTACTAAAGCGCATCTTTATACCTCAGACAGTACTTTCTTCTTTTACTTTTAGATATTCGATTATCCGTTTCTTTCTCGCCTCAATTTTTTCCATCTGAGCTTTTAATTATTATTATAAGACCAATGAAGGATAATAACAAGGTAATAATATTTAGTTATAACTTCCATAACAAAAACTCCTTGGCTAACCCAAGTGAGGGCAGAGAAAAGACCGCTCCCTTTCTTTTTAATTTTAAAGATGGTTAAAGAGACAGGTTGTTTACTATGAAAATGTATTACTGTGGGGCGGAAAAAATCCATTACCTGGTTCTTCGTGGAATAGATAATATCCGGTTCAGTTTTTTCCTTGGTTCGTCAATACTCTAGATCATCGAGAATCTGTATTCCTCATCCGGATAATTCATATTCCAAAGCTTACTCCGATCGAACGGATGGCTGAGATCAAGGGATGGTCTAAAGGAACAGCCCTTGATCCTTTGGCTACGTCATCCAACAAAACGCGGGTGAAGGAATTGCCCTTCACGCCTGCCATGTAACCAAATTGTTTATTTACAATCATATTGACTGCTTCAGCACCTAATTGTGTGCCTAAAATTCTATCAGAGGGTGAGGGTGATCCACCCCTCTGAAGATGACCTAAAACCACCGCCCGTGTTTCAATGCCGGTCAACTCTTCTATTCCTCTTCCCAAAACAAATCCTACTCCCCCCAATCGCACAGGTTCCGAGCCATCTTTAACCATTCTTCGAATAGTAATATCTCCTCCCTTCGGTTTTGCTCCTTCAGCGATGACAATAATACTAAATCTCTTCCCCCTTTTGTTTCTTTTCCTGACAACATCTGCAATTACATTGATATCATAAGATATTTCGGGAATTAAAATTATATCTCCCCCTCCTGCGGCGCCTGCATAGAGGGCAATCCATCCGGCTTTTCTCCCCATAACCTCAATAATCATAGCTCTATGATGCGACTGGGCGGTCGTATGGAGCCGGTCAATACCCTCTGTAGCGATCCAGACTGCCGAATCAAAACCGAAGGTTAGATCAGTGCCCTGAATATCATTATCAATAGTCTTGGGTATCCCGATTATGGGCACACCCTCTTTAGCCAGACGATGAGCGATGTTGAGTGTGCCATCTCCCCCGATACAGACCATGCACTCAACTTCCAGATCTTCAATAGTTTGGATAACAGTTTTTGATACATCGTGATAGGTTACCTCATCGCCCTCTTTAAAAGGATAGTTATAGGGATTTGCGATGTTGGATGTTCCGAGTATTGTTCCGCCTAAGGTGAGTATTCCGGAGACATCCTCAAACTTAAGTATTCTGTGTTTTTTGTGAATCAAACCCTCAAAACCATCTTCAATGCCGATTATTTCAGCATCAAGCTCTCGCATAGCCTTTTTTGCTATTGCCCGAATGACCGCATTTAATCCCGGGCAATCCCCTCCTCCGGTTAATAGTGCAATTCTCCTTTTTATATTCATACCATACTATCCTCATTTCTTTTTTGTAGTTCTGAGATGATGATCTGCGTTAATTCACTTCCAAAAACAAATTCTTAGCATGAATCTAACACACATACATACGAATTAAGTCTCATCTTAATAACATCGTCCTCCTTTTTGATCGTTTGAAGGCCTTAATACTTTCATGGGCGAGCAGAAATAAAACTGTGGTAACTCCTACACTTATCCAATCACTAAGGGGTAAGGGAACAAATCCTAGAAAACTATTTATAACAGGCGCGTAGAGAGCTGTCATAGTGAATCCGATTGAAATAACAATAGACCACACTATTTTTTTGTTGCTCCAGAAGTTGCGATTGAAAAGAGAGTCAAAGTTATATCTTCGTGATAGAATATTCACAAACTGACAAAAGACAATGGTGGTATAACTTAGAGTATTAGCTCTCGGATACAGTGTATGGGCCACACTCAGTTTTACGCCTGTGCGATGAATGAATACCCCAAAGTTAGCGAACCCAAGAGCACCCATAAAAAATCCGAGAAACAGGATTTCACCTATTATATATTTATTTAAAATGTGTTCCTCCTGACTTCGGGGTGGGGAGGTCATTATATCTTCCGAGCCAGGATCAAAGGTAAGGGCAGTAAGTGGTAAAATTTCTGCGAGTAAATCAATAGCTAAAATTTGGATAGCTAAGATTGGAATAGGCCACCCGACGAGGGATACCCCGACAAGCCCTAAAAGAACGATACTTAATTCTGCCCCATTACTGGTTAAAGAAGCCACAATTGTTTTTTTCAGGTTATTATAGATTGTTCTCCCTTCACGTATTGCATAGACAAGGGTTGAAAAGCTATCATCGAGCAGTATAAGCTCAGAAGCTTCCTTGGCAACATCAGTGCCAATGCTCCCCATTGCTACTCCGATATGGGCGCTTTTTAAAGCCGGGGCATCATTGACCCCATCTCCTGTGACCGCAACCACCTTTCCTGTATTGATTAACACTTTTACGATACGTAATTTATCCTCGGGAGAGACGCGTGAGAAAATGAGGTAATTTTTATCATCCATACTATTTATAAGCGTTTCATTACTCATTGCAGACAACTCTTCTCCTGTAATAACAACGACCTCTTTGTTATCGGGGGATAGGTGAATTTCTTTACCCACTGCTTGGGCGGTAATGGCATGGTCGCCGGTCATAATAAAGGTTTTAATATGCGCTGTATGTGCACTTTCTATGGCTTCTTTCACTCCTTCTTTTGGGGGATCGCTCATTGCCATCAATCCTAGGAAAATAATATTTTTCTCGACATCCTCTATTATATAATCCTGTTTATTATCAATCAATTCCCTATATCCAAACGCCAAAACACGCATGGCCAATTTCGAATACTTGATGTTTAATGCCGTGAGCATATCACTATCTTGTGTGGTCATTTGAACTGCCTTCCCATTTTTATACAAAGACTCACTCACTGAGAGGATAGAACCGATCGATCCTTTCATGCATAAAACTTTTTTATTATCAAATTGCCGCACGGAACTCATCCTTTTCCTCACAGAATCAAAGCTGAATTCTTGAAGCTCGGGATTTTCTTCATCTTCCTTGGGAGAGCGAGTCCCGAGTTTTGTCGACACGGTAATGAGAGCAGCTTCGGTTGGGTCCCCGATCGGATACCAGCTCTCATGATTTTCATCCGGTTTATGAATCTCCGCATTCGATGCCATAGTGGCCGTATCCAGCATGATTTCTATTTTCTCAATCTCTTCTTTTGTAAGCGCTCTGCCTTTGGAATCTATAATGCCCCCCTTCGGTTCGTATCCAATTCCGGTAATGTCATAGTGCCGACCATCAAACCAGAGATATTTCACTGTTATTTCATTTTTTGTAAGCGTCCCTGTTTTGTCTGTACAAATGACATTCGTCGATCCTAAAGTCTCTACAGAAGAGAGCTTTTTTACGACAGCATTTTTTTTTGCCAAACGGGCAACGCCATTGGAAAGCGCTACCGTAATTTGCATCGGGAGCGCTTGAGGAACAACGGCAACCGCAATGCCAAGAGCATAAATTAACGCGAGATTTAAGCCAAGGCCTTGCCAAATGGTCACACCGAACAGGATACAAGCCATGATTACGGCAAAAATAGTAACTCGATTTGCAAGGACCTGCAATTCCATCTGTAGGGGTGATTTTAATTTCCCTTCTTCCTGGGCAAGGTGTGCAATTCTCCCTAATTCTGTATTCATTCCTGTTGCCACAACCACTCCTTTCGCATTCCCCGAGGCAACAGTTGTCCCCAAATACGCCATATTATCCCGATCTGCCAGCGAGGATGTCTTCCTTATCCTGTTACTATGTTTTTCTTGAGGCATTGATTCACCAGTTAAGGAAAAGTCATTGGTTCTTAAATTAAACGATTCAATTATGCGACTATCAGCAGGGACTTTATCCCCCTCCTCGAGGTATATGATATCTCCGGGCACTATTTGTATCTGGGATAATTCTGTTAATTCATTGTCTCTGAATACTTTCGCGGGAGATTGGACAAGTTTTTTAAGGGAATCCATAATACGCTCTGCTTTATATTCCTGAAAATAACCGTTAGCGGCATTTATGAGAACGATTATAAACATGATTAATCCATCTCGAAAATTTCCAATTATAAAAGAAATTATTCCTGCAACAATAAGAATAATTACAAGAACATCTTTAAATTGAAGCAAAAATTTTAACCAATTCGGTGTCTTTGATGAAATGCTCAGTTGATTTTCACCATATTCCGAGAGCCTCCTTTCAGCTTCGTGATTAGAGATGCCTTTATCGCTGGTTTTAAAAATATCAAAGACTTCTTTGACTGTTTTTATAGAAAAATCATTCTGTTCAGGCACTGCCGCTTCCTCCTTATGCTTTTCAATTGTATTAAATAATGATTTAATCTCCCATTATGGGCACACTTCATTCTGCTATTATTATTTTATACTTAGTATTCCATGACTTTCGGGGAATTGCTTTTCATGTTGCATTTAAATGATAATTATAATAAAGAAAATTGATAGCACTTATCTGAGAGGGTACGAAGTGATAGAGTATTAAGCTTTGTTAAAGCCGCCTCCAGTTTTTTCATCATCTTAGGATCTTTTACATTTTTAATGAGCGTGACTTTCCGTAATTGCTTTGTCTCTTCAATATATCCATCTAAAAAGAGCACCGATTGCATGAGAGTAGAAAAACACAGAGGACCCATCCTGAAAAACTCTTTTAAGAAATAGGCACACAGATTCGATAAGCTTACTCGGAAGTAAGTAAGAATTTGATCGAGTTCTACATCTACTTTATAGACGGTTTCTTTTCCCTGTAAGCGCATCCATTGCGCCTCATAGTGGTGGAGTCTCTTAAACTCTTTTTCGTGGCTCTTCTCAATAGCCTTTATACGCCGCTGTGCCCCTCTAATCTCCCGCATGCATTTTCGTAATGTTTCCCTCTCTTCTTTACCGAGAATGAGTTTACCA
>JBLIRR010000089.1:0-9016 GCA_049472395.1 bacterium
ATTCCGTGTGGAGAGGGCGTTGCCCATAAAAAGCCCCAAGACTGGCAAGGATTTAATGAAGATCTTGAAACGTACCGGGAGCGGGGATGGTTTTCGAGTCACGTTCGGGATCTTGCGAACCGCAACCTCGGTACCCTAGGAGGAGGTAACCATTTCATTGAGATCCAGGCAGGAGATGATGGGCATGTTTGGTTGATGATCCACTCAGGATCACGACATCTTGGGAATGTAATCGCTCGCTATTATCATCAAAGGGCATGTGAGCTGAACACATGCTGGTGTTCACGTATTCCTTGCCGAGACCTCGCCTTCCTTCCTATCGACTCCCAGCAAGGAGAGGATTATATTCAGGATATGAGCTTTGCCCTTTCCTATGCGAAGGAGAACAGACGACGAATTATGGAAAGATTCAAGGCAGCCTTTTATTCAGTTTATCAGGCAGCGGAATTTGAGAACGAGGTAAATATCCATCACAATTATGCAGCGCTGGAGCATCATTTCGGAAAAAATGTCTGGATTCATAGAAAGGGTGCAACTTCAGCGAAAAAAAACGAAATGGGCATTATTCCAGGTTCAATGGGCAGTGCATCATATATTGTCGAAGGTCTTGGCAATAGTGAATCATTTATGTCATGTTCTCATGGCGCTGGCAGGATATTGGGAAGAAATCAAGCATCACAGACATTAACCAAAGACGAGTGTGACAAGGCTATGGAGGGAATTGTCTACGACAGGTGGAACAAAGTGAGAAGAGGAAAGACAAAAGGATTATACGACTTGAGTGAAGCACCCCAAGCATACAAAGATATTGATACGGTAATCGAAGCGGAACGTGACTTGATTAAACCGTTGGTGAAGCTCAAACCTCTTGGCGTAGTCAAGGGATAGGAAGAAATCTTTCTTTTTATGAGAAAAAGAGTATTAATAAAGAATCTACCGAATCATCGCATTTATATTATCTCTTAGGTGCTAATGGACGATGGCGTTTTGAAACAACTGGCCGTTCTTGCCGGTGAACTCTGCTTCCGGCCCGAAATCCAGGTACGGGGAAAGCGTATTGTGGCGTACCTTGCTGATCAGAACGCCACGGTTGATGAAGTGAAGACCCTTGAAACTTTGTTTGAATTCACCAAGAGGGTAGCCAGCATTTAGATGAGGCGGTGTGCGACATCAATTGCCAGTAAAGATACTATAAATAGCAACCAAAATAACAAGAGCTTTACAGGATATTCCTTGTTGCTCGCTACATAAGCATCTTTCTTCCTTATATTATGAAATGTAGATATATTGCAAGAGTAACGAAAAAAGATATGAACAGTCTTTAATAATATAAGGAGGATGAATATAATGACTAACCAAGAAAAGTTATATAGAATAAATGAAATAGTCCGCAAGGAACTTCAATATGTTATTAAGCTAACGAAGCAAAAGATATCTCCTCATGAATGGAAGTATTTAAAATATCAGGAGGATTATTTATTTCGTTTACATACAGTTATTGAAGGATTCGTATCTAATGAAAAGAGTATTCATTAAATCATAAATCGTGGAATTACCAAGAATTTACTTTTTGATCCTTATTATGCAGAGGAGCCTGATGGGCTAGGAAATTCTCCAGAAGTATTTAGCAATGCTGTTTTTTTTAATTGAATGAGCATGGAGGATATCCGGTCACCCATTAAAGGATTTGTCAAGTAAAAAACACAGCTCTTTTACATAGATAGGTTTATCCAATTCTCAATGTTTTAAACACTACACTTCGTTAAACCATGCGGCGAGCATCAAATACAAGACATGATGTCTCAAATAATTTCTTTCAGGGGAGCATTTAGCTTTAATTAATTTCATATTATTAATTAGATTTTAAATAATAATATTTTTTTCTAATATCTATTAATAAAGAATTTGCTTTACTCAAATCAACAGTATCGGGAAGGTTCGATTTCTTAAAAAGATTATTAATCCTTTTCAACCTATCGTTAGCTTGATTGAGTAAATCATCATATTCATATAATCCAGATTTAATTTTCAAGAGCTCCTGCCGGTTCGGTCTCTTAGTTGTGAATTTTCCAGTTAGTGCAATTTCTTCAGCAATGTCCAACAATCTGAAAGTATGCATCATATTTTTTGAGTCATACTTTTTTCCATGAGATATAGTGTTTTTATATCGGGCTTCGTTTCTTTTATTTACCCATTCCCAATATTCACTATATTCCTTACAATAACGAGAGTATCCATCAACATTCACATATATTATGGCTTCCTCCGTTAATTCTTTGGGAATTCTTGATAAAGCAACATCCATAGAATTTTGGCTCTTCATTATACCTGAAAAATTATACTTTTTTTCTTTATCATAAAATAAGGCATAAATATGTTTCATATTAGGGACATTAACAAGGCCACATTGTGCTTGATTAAAACCTGTCTCATCTAACCACTCAATAAGTGGTTTTGACTTATAGCCAATAATAACATGAATAAATTCTAATATTGATTTCTTCCTTCTGTCGATAGGATTTAATATCTTCTTTTTTAAGCCACGAGCTTTTTTAATCTGTGTCATTGCATAACCGGCAAAAGTGACTTGGCAAAGCTTTGAAAGAAATAATTCTGGCTTAATTTCTTTCCACAAAGGATGTTCATAGAGGACGAATTCATTTGAAACAAAAAGCATTTCCAAAATATTTGGATTATTTCTTGTAAGCAACTCAATATATCTTTTTAATTCAAAATAAACTATATCATGAGAATTATTGCTAATTTGGGGTATATAATTCAGGCTATAATATGAATCTTGTGGGAGAACAAATACGCCTTTTATATCTGTATCTGATCCCGGCGTATCCAGGCCATAAGCTTTACTCCCAGAGATACATTCAAATAATAAGAGATCCTGCTTCTTTATATCGTCGATAGTCATTTCACGTATTCCTACTCTTCTAGGAGTTTCATAAAAAAGTGATCAAGCAAATCTACATTTCTTTCTTTTGTCGAACGTTCTTTCCTGCTGCTTTCAAGTTTTTCAAATGTCTTTTTGATAAATAGATTCAGTTCAGCATCCAGTTTGATAAGTGTGCTTTCATTTGATTTTTCTTTAGTGCTCAGCAATCTATTGATTATTTCAATTATTTCACTCTTGGATTCAATTATACTAAGAAGCTTCTGAAACACCATCGGTGGTATATTATTTTTGTCAACTATCCACAAAGCAGCAAGGAGTGGTCTTAAAACATAAAATACTTTTTTGATTTTAATTATTTCACCAGCTTGATTAATATTTGAATAAAAATTATTACTAATACCTAAATAATGAGAAATACACACAGAGGGAGAATAATATTCCTGTGATAGTTTCCACGCCTCACTTAAAAATGCTTTATCACATTTATAAATAATTGGTGACTGAAACCATTCAAACATTACAGCATTTGATTTTTTAATATGCTGTAAAACCTTCTTTACATCCCATCCACAGATATCTAAATCATCATTTATTGGAAAAGTGAGTGTATCCTTATAATTTTTAATTGATAGATAGGTGTTTTGGGGTCTTATAAAAATGAATCGTACATCATAATCGCTATCCTGGGAGGGAAATCCCCAAGCTCGAGAACCAGATTCAACAGCCAATAATATTTTTATTTTATTTTCATTTTCAATTTTTTCTATTTCTCGAACTAATAATGACTTTATTTTATTATTTATATTATTCGAATTAATAATAATCTTTATTCTCCAATATATTTTCTATGAATTTGCTATATTCATCCCGCATGGGTAATTCCAGATCAACAAATAACTATCTTCGCTCCACAAGTACATCTTCCATAAACTATTACAGCCGCGGATCGACTGGTTCACTTTCAAGAGCCAAAACACCGAAAGCACATTCATGAACTCTTCGTAATGGTTCCTTCCTCACAAATCTTTCTAAGCCTTCAAGACCAAGGGCAAATTCCCTTAGTGCCAGAGATCTTTTTATTCCTAAATTACGAGCTTTTAGTCTTTCTAAATTATAATGTAATGTGTATTCCGGACCGTAAATGATCCGTAAATATTCTTTCCCACGGCATTTGATAGCTGGTTGAATTAATCCTCTTTTCCCTTTAACTATAAAATCAAGAGGTTTCACAACCATTCCTTCAAACCCTCTAGCTGTGAGTTTTTCCCACCACACACATCCCTCTTGTATACTTTCTTCATTGGTAACATCAATAATTTTATGAGGAGTTTTAAGTAGTATCGCTGTGTCATGATCACAAATTTTTACTATATTTTCCATATGCCAAAGATGGTCTTTATCAGAATGAATCTTTTTTTCAGTGGCTAAAATATGGAAAGGTGCAAGTTTAAGATCCTTTATCCCGTTTACAGTCCAGCAATATTCTCTATAAGCATTAATATACGCAGATATTGTTTCTTGTCTGGATCTTATTTTCCGGTCCACGTCCTCTATGTTTAGCGAAAAGGCTCCGCTTTCTGAGGGAAGTGAAAAATCTGCTTCCAGATCAGTTCTTTTTTTTAGTCTTTCAAGCAAGTCAACAGCATCGGTTAGTGAATGAGTTGATGCTGCTCCAACAGCTGCATACTGGCTTTTTAATAATTCCTGGGCTTTTTCAGACCAAGGCATTAATTCACAATCAAGACAAAACCATTCTGTTTTAAATTCATTCCAGTAATCAGCCTTTGAGATAGCAGTCCGGATTCGAGATAGGAACTCGTGCTCAATTTTGTCATCCTTGAAAAACCGTCTTCCTGTGCGAGTATAAACAATACCGATTCCTTCATTCTCTATACCAAAATGTGTTCGAACTGCATCTTCATTTTTACAGACAATCACAACAGCGCGAGAACCCATGTGCTTTTGCTCACATATAACTTTTGGGATCCCCTGAGATTTGAAGTAGTCAAAGGCTTCTAAAGGATATTCCAAATATTTTTCATTATTACTTGTTTCAGAAGGAGACATCGTTGGAGGCAAGTAAATAATCCACTTGGGATTCACTGCAAAACGACTCATCACTTCAAGAGCAGCGCTTGCGTTTTCAAGGCGAATGTTCACAGTAGAACCAAATCTGGTAGAGATAAACTTCTTCCCCAATAACTCATCTAAGACAAGAAGGTCATCATATTTCTGCTGCAAGGTCAATTCATTTGCCAAGCCCTCATGAGTTTGAAAGGGTTTCTTACTCTCAGCATAGATTTTCTTTGCTGGAACTTGAATAAGCTCCTTTTCTGGGTAGCGAAGTGCAGTAAGTTTACCTCCAAAAACACATCCCGTATCTATGTTTATCGTTCTGTTTAACCATTCCGGTTCTGGGACTGGTGTATGACCATACACAACAATTGTTTTTCCTGTATAATCTAATGCCCAATTATAGCGGATAGGTAAACCAAACTCATCTGTCTCTCCTGTTGTTTCACCGTAAAGGCAGAACTCTCTTACCTTTCCAGATCCTCTTCCCTGCATTTCTTCTCTGATCCCTGCATGAGATACGACTAATTTTCCCTTATTTAAGAGATAGTGGCTTACCAAACTGCCTAGAAATTCTATAGTCGTTTTTACAAAAATGTCTTTAACCTCAATGGGGAGAAAATCGATTTCCTGTAATGTTTCTGCAAGACCATAGGTAATTTGTACATCCTTGCCCATTAGTTTTCGCATCAATTTCATGTCGTGGTTTCCCGGAACACAAAGGGCGGAACCATTCTTTATCATATTACAGACGAGTTTAATTGTATCAATGATCCTTGGACCTCTATCAACTATATCGCCCAAGAAAATAGCACATCGTCCATCGGTGTGCTTATAGATTGGTCCTTCCATCGGGGATTCTTCATTTACACCATTCTTTTGATATCCCAGGTTTTCCAGTAATTCAATAAGTTCATCGTAACATCCATGGACATCACCAATTATATCAAACGGTCCTTCCATGTCTGTTTTATCATTCCACAAGGGAACTCTTTCAATCTGAGCAGTATTAATCTGTTCTTCATCCACTAATTTGAAAATTTGTCTGAATCCTTCATATTTTAACTTCTTCAATGACTTTCTAAGAAGGGAACGCTGATTCCTAATCACATGCGGACCAAAATCTCTGTCTGCTCTATCTTTATTTCTTTCCTGACATACCTTTTCCGGAAGAAAAAAAACTACTGCAACAGGTAAAGCATGATACTCGCGTGCTATGGCAACAAGCTCTTTTCTGTCCTCTGGTCTTACATTTGTAGCATCGATTACTGTGAGTTTGCCCAATTTAAGACGTTGGCGCGTAATATAGTGCAGCAGCTCAAACGCCTCATCTGTAACTCTCTGGTTATTTTCATCATCCGAAACCAATGCCCTGCAATAATCCGAGGAAATTATTTCAGTTGCCAGAAAATGTTTTTTTGCAAAGGTTGATTTTCCTGATCCGGAAGTTCCTATAAGAACAACCAGGCTTAATTTGGGTAATCTAAGCTGCATTTTCAACGTCCTCTTTGTCTCTTACAAAAACAGCTGCTTGTGTAGGGCTTCCATATTCAGGATTATTAGGACCTATGGAAACAAAGCGAACGGAGTATCCATACTTTTTAGAGATTACCTGGGACCATTCCTGGAATTCGGCCCTGGTCCATTCAAATCTATGGTCATTATGACGGAATTTATTTTCATTAAATCCTTCCCATAACACATTATATTCTCTATTAGGTGTGGATATAATTATTGTCCTTGCTCCACTAAACTCAAACACAACTCGTTCAAAAATTTTTAATCGGGACTGGTCAAGATGTTCAATAACTTCTACAACAGTTACTGCATCATAACCACTTATTCTTTTGTCTCTATATAAAAGAGAACCCTGAAAAAGCATTATTTTTTCTTGTTTTATTTTAGGAAGATCCTCTAATTTTAATCGTTCCTTTGCTATTTCTAATGAGCGGATTGAGACATCCATTCCTGCAATCTTTGAAAATTGTGATTCTCCAATAATGGTTCTAAGGAATTTACCATCACCACATCCAAGATCTATGACTGTTTTTGCATTTTCCGCTTTGAGGATAGATAGTATGGCTCCATAGCGTTGGTCATTGAGTTTTAATTGTTGCTCGATACATATTTCTCTATTTTCATTTTCACTCTCGATCTCTTCATGATCAGAAGGATTTAGATCAATAAGTCTTTTTAGAGCCTCATAAGTATAGCTTGTTTTATATTTTAAATACCTTCTTACAATAAACTCTTTATCAGGATGGGATTCGAGCCAACCTTTACCTTTTTTTAAGAGCTTATCGATTTCTGCTTTGTCCACATAATAGTGTTTTTGATTGTCCAAAACAGGGATAAGGACATAAAGATGTGTAAGCAATTCTTTGATCATTATTGAGTGTATGAGTTTTACTTTAAAATAGGCGCTCATTCCCCAATCTTTAAACTTCTCATCCAGTTCATATTGATCAAATTCTACTATATAACCCAAAGGTTCAAAGAGTCGTTTTAACAAATCTTCACCCCCTCGACATGGCAGAATAGAAAGATTTACTTCCACATCAAAAGTCTTTTCTATAAGATCAGGGCGTAAATTACATTTACCATTAATTGTTTGGCCATAAATATTAGATATAGCAACACTCATAAATGAAGAACACACATAAGGGCGATCATTTACATACTGTTCTAAAGGCATCATCCCAGCATTTTTTGATTTTCGCCTGACCAATCCAATCGGATCTATATCCAGCATCAGGGAGATACTACATTCATTTTCTGAGCAAACAGGATAAAAAACATAGGCTTTACCAAAGGGCAAATTATAACCCTGTGGTCTGTTAGGATGTTTATTAAATAAGTATCCGAGTTCATTTGCGTTCTTTTGTTTTGTAGAAATAGTTAGAATCATTTTCAATCTTGAATCTTGTGTTAAAATTATTAACTATAAAAAAAGCCCTGAATCCTCTATTTTACTGTATCGGAATTTCAACGTTATGCATGTGATATTTATGATAAAACATATTTCGCGGGAAATCATACTTAAAATAATTTTGAAGCCGCTAGCAGGTACTCTGCCTTGTTGATTTTTCCCCGGCAATAGCCTTTGGGATATTACTGCCCTTAAACAGTCTGCTAATTGAATACGTATTTGGTTTTGTTGGCTGGAAGGAAAAACATCAACTAACCTATCAATAGTCGATGGCGCAGTAGTAGTGTGAAGAATTGAAAAGACGAGATTACTGATTTGGACATATTAATGAGATTTAATAGGGCTGCCATGGTAGATGTTTTACCGCACCCAGTGGGGCCCGTAAATAGGACCAATCCATGAGGAAAATCAGTAAGATTGGCTAATGCTTTAGGCATATTATTGAATCAAGAGCATTTAAACGATGATATTATTACCAATTTACTTAGCTGGCGCCATAGTGGATTTAATATCGACAATAGCATGCGGATTGCTGCCGATAATCAAGAAGGGAAAATAACCCTGGCCCAATATATAATCCGTAACACATTTTCACTTGACAAGCTCATCTATAATGAAAAGACTGGGACAGTGATTTATCATTCCAAGATGACTCATGGGAGTGGAAAAAAGAATTTTGAGATATATACAGCCGAGGAATTTATAGCGGCTGTCACACAGCACATACCTGAGAAATCCTTTCAAAGGATTCGCTATTATGGGTTATGCAAAGCTTTGCATAACCCATATTATGCTGAGTTGAAAATTAGGCTGATCAGCGCAAGAAAGAAGCCCTTGTGTGCTATAAAACGGATCTTCCATTATTGAACTGATCATTTTTTTAATACAACTTGTTGTATTTTTTGCTTCTTTCTTTCAGAGACTAATTTTTTTCTGGTGACTACTTTAACATTGCGACAGGGGAGTGTGTCAGGAAGGCTAATGCCAATTTTGGATAATAAAGTTTTTCCTAATTCACGTGGCTCAGGAACTGTTTGATACGATGCTTGATCAGATGCTACTACCTCTATTGAACAGATAGAAGCAAGTTCCTTAATCCCCTCCTCAAC
>JBLIRR010000009.1:0-199786 GCA_049472395.1 bacterium
TTGTAGGAAGCATTATTGATCATGGTTTTAATAAAGAATTGGCAATTATGAGTGATGATGCCGGTCAATTTAATGTGTTTCTTCATGCGCTTTGCTGGGTCCATGCAGAGAGATTAGTGCATAAATTGATAGGATATACAGATCACAATAAAACAGTACTTGAACAGACACGGAAGGCCATATGGCAACTTTATAGAGATTTAAAAGATTACCAATTGAACCCAGATAATGCGACAAAATCTAAGTTAGAAAAGCAATTTGATGAATTGTTTACTCGTAAAACGGGTTTTGCTACCTTAGATAATACATTAAAACGGATCTATAAAAATAAGTTGGAGTTATTGTTGGTATTGGAGCGACCGGACATCCCCCTTCATAATAATTTAAGTGAAAGCGATATCAGAGAATACGTGAAAAGACGAAAAGTAAGTGGCTCAACGCGAAGTGATACGGGAAAAAAATGTCGAGATACCTTTACGAGCCTCAAAAAGACATGTCGTAAACTGGGAATATCGTTTTGGAAATACCTTGATGATCGAGTACGGAAAAAGAATCAAATCCCTCGTTTAGCAGACATAATGAAGTTAAGGATGGCTGAATAATTCTCACCAGCAAAATGTGTATTCCCCTTTCTTTCTACCACACACTTTATGAGAAGTTACTGTATTTATTAATGCCTACTTTTTTAAAATGCGCCCATAAAGCTATTCCATTAACTTGAAATGATAATTTAAGTTGTCGATTCTTTTAATAACTTCAATAGAGCAGAAAAAGAAATCATTAAACAACTCACCCAAAAACTAAAATCAGGCAAAATGAAGATTCTGGATGTCCCTTGTCCTGTAATAGGCCCTTCCCAGATATTAGTGCGCAATTATTATTCGTTGATTAGTGCCGGCACTGAGTCAAGTACTGTCTATGCCGCGAGGAAAGGATATATTGGAAAAGCAAGGGGAAAACCGGAGCAGGTTAAACAGGTATTTGATTCCTTAAGATCACAGGGAATAGTACAAACATACCGCGCTGTGATGAAAAAACTGGATGCCCATTCACCCCTTGGATACAGCACCGTGGGTAGGGTGATTGATATGGGGCCTGATGTTATTGATTTTACAATTGGAGATTTTGTGGCATGCGGGGGGGCGGGGATAGCTAATCATGCAGATCTTGTAGCAGTGCCTCGTAATTTGGCAGTGAGGCTGCCTGTGCAAGGTATGGAAAATGGCACTTCGTATGATGACTACTTACAATCTGCCGCATATAATACAGTCGGGGCTATTGCCCTTCAGGGGATAAGGCAGGCGGATATGAGGTTGGGAGAAGTTGGCGCTGTCATCGGATTAGGGCTCCTTGGGCAATTGACCTGCCAGATGCTTCGGACATCCGGTGTTCAGGTTATAGGAATTGATATAAATGATAGGATGGTTGAGATCGCATCTCACTATGGCGCTGACATTGCGCTTAACAGGGATGATCCTATCGTTATGGAGCGAATACTTCAGTTTACCAATGGATATGGGGTCGATTGCGTGATTATTACGGCGGCTTCTACCAGCCTTGATCCGGTTAATTTCGCAGGCGCTATTACGCGCAAAAAAGGACGGGTAATTATTGTAGGGGCTGTGCCTACAGGCTTTCAGCGTGAGCCTGATTATTATAAGAAAGAGCTTGAGCTTAAGATGTCCTGCTCATACGGCCCAGGGCGGTATGATCCGGTGTATGAAGAAAAAGGAGTAGATTACCCGGTGGGGTATGTGCGATGGACAGAGAAGCGTAACATGGAGGCCTTTCAGCGTCTTATTGCGCAAGGTAAAGTGAGGACAGAGCATCTTACCACTCATGTCTTTGATTTGGAAAACGCGCCCTCTGCCTATGATATGATTATGGAAAAATCCGAAGCCTATATTGGAATTCTTATTAAATACGATATAAGCAAGGGTCTGGAACGTGGGATTGTAAAAAATAATGCGCTGAAAGCAAAAGCAACACATGCTGCGAGCGGCAATGACATGGTTGGTATTGGATTCATCGGAGCAGGCTCATACGCGCAGAGTTTTCTTTTGCCAAATATTAAGGTAGGTCCCAGGGTGAGGCTTAAGGGTGTCATGACATCTACTTCAACAAGCTCGCGCTCTGTTATGGACCGGTATGGTTTTGAGTTTTGCACGGGTGATGCTGAAGATATCCTGGCCAGTCCTGAAATAAACACTGTGTTTATTGCGACGCGGAATGATACACATGGGTTATATGTAAAAAAGGCACTTTTGGCGGGTAAGAATGTTTTTGTGGAAAAGCCATTGTGCTTAAATTGCAAGGAACTTGATGAAATAAAGGAAATTATTTACACCGGCGATAGCAATCCTAAAATTATGGTGGGGTTTAACCGGAGGTTTTCACCCTTAATAGAAAAGATAAAGTCCCTTTTTGGAAATTCCATTATGGCCATACACTATCGCATTAACGCGGGGAATATACCGATGTCCTCATGGATTCAGGACCCCTGTGTCGGCGGGGGGAGGATTATCGGGGAAGTATGTCACTTTGTGGATCTTTTGACTTATTTAACAGGGGCTTTGCCTGTTTCGGTATATGCCGCGTCAATGAATGATTCACATAATGCCTCAGATACGCTTACAGTGAATTTAAAGTATGCTAATGGCTCTATTGGCGCTATATCTTATTTTGCCAACGGGAATAAGGCTTTGCCAAAGGAATATCTAGAGGTGTTTTGTAATGGCGCAGTTGCGGCAGTGGATGATTATAAAAGACTTGTGATTTATGGAAATGGCAAAAAGAAAACTGAAAAACTCAGGTGCCAGGATAAGGGACAGAAGAATGAGGTTGAGCGATTTATTGAGACGGTTATGAGTGGCGGTAAGGCATTGATTCGGCGAGAGGAATTATTGAGCACAACTCTGGTATGCTTTGAGATAGTAGAATCAATAAGAAACGGGAAAGTAGCGGAATTATAGATACTGGTCGTGAATTATCTTGAATACAGTAATGTATCGGATGGCCTTTATGCTTATTGCCGAAACCGGGGTTACAAAGGGTGGGACCTTTACGATGGCCTTAATTCGAAAATTTTCAAGCGCTCTCCTCTTTATAAGTCTTCATTAGCTCGTCTTGTGTGGATTCAACTATTCAAAATGCTCCCCTTAAACCTAAGGGGGGCGGCTTTTGTGCCAAAAGAATATAACGCAAAAGGGCTTGGCCTTTTTGCGGCAGGCCTTATATATAAGGGTAGGGCAGGGGAAGCTGAAGAGATCCTTACTATTTTAAAGGATATGGCCCATGGGGATGCATATGAAATGGCCTGGGGATATAACTTTGATTGGCAGGCGAGGGCATTCTATGTACCTGAAAATACACCAAATATTGTTACTACAGTATTTGTGGCACATGCCTTTCTTGATTATTATGATAATGCGGGGGATGATGATGCGCTGAGAGTTGCTGATGCGGCATGCCAGTATATATATAATAATTGCATCCTTTATGAGGATGAGGAGAGGCTTTGTTTTTCATACATTCCAGGGGAAAAAGCGCGTGTTTACAATGCAAGTATGCTGGGCGCGGCTTTATTGGGGCGTGTCTATTCATATACGGAAGATAAAGGCTATTTGATAAAATCCGAGAAGGCCATGCGATATGGGATTGAGGCCTTAAATGATGACTTTTCATGGCCTTATGGAGAACTCCCCCATCACAGGTTTGTTGACAATTTTCATACAGGGTTCAATCTGGTATCACTTAAGGAATGGATGGAGTATACGGGGAAATATCTCTTTGAAGATGAGTTAAAAGGAGCATATAACTATTATCAAAAAACTTTTTTTCTCAATAACGGCTGCCCAAAATATTATAATAATGCTCTCTTTCCAATAGATATCCACTGCTGCGCGCAGGGTATCGTGACCTTTCTCAAATTAAAGAATTATGATCTGGACAGTATTGAGAAGGCCCGGAATATTGCAGATTGGGCCATATATCACATGCTGGATAAAAAGGGATTTTTTTATTATCAGAGGAGGAGATTTTATATGAATAAAATCTCTTATATCAGGTGGGCGCAAGCATGGATGTTTTATGCGCTGGCTATGCTTGAGAATTCTTAATAACTTTTTCTGATATGCAGCAATTCGAGGATAGAATTAACCTGCTGGGCTGTCCCATAGATGTCCTTACCATGGAGATGTCTCTTAAGAGGATTGAAAACTATATTGAAGCGCGTGTGCCTCGACAGCATGTGGTTGTGAATGTCTCAAAACTCATATATTTAAAAAAGGATAAGAAGCTTAAAGATATAATAGTATCGTGCGATATGATAAATGCGGATGGAATGCCGATTGTCTGGGCATCAAAACTTCTGGGAACTCCGCTTCCGGAGAGGGTCGCGGGATGTGATTTATTTCAGGAGCTTGTAAAGCTTTGCACTCTTAAGGGATACAGGCCCTTTTTTTTCGGGGCGAGGAAAGAAATTGTAGAAAAAATGGTTGATGTGTATTTGGAGAAATATCCCGGTCTTAATGTAGCGGGATACCGTAATGGGTATTTCTCTGGGGACGATGAAAGACAAATTGCCGAACAAATAAGGGATTCAAAGGCTGATGTGTTGTTCTTAGGATTTTCATCCCCAAAAAAGGAGAATTATCTTAATAAATATTTAGGCTTTATGGGTGTGCCTTTTTGTATGGGAGTAGGAGGAAGTTTTGATATTATAGCCGGCAAAACTAAGCGGGCACCTCAATGGATGCAAGATAACGGACTTGAATGGTTTTATAGATTTGCCCAGGAGCCGGGAAGGCTATGGAGGCGCTATGCCATAACTAATACTATTTTTACCTGGATGGTGCTCAAGGATTTTTTTCAAAAAAAGTGTAATGGATATTGAGGATACAATTATTCTTCACTACTCTATCCCTGAAAGCAGGGGAGGTGAATCCCGGTATAAAGAGTCAGTAAACTGGGGCGCTCTAATCCGGATGGCGCTTTTTCACGATGTTTTTCCATCTATTTATAAAAATTTTGAAAATGAAGGATGGAAGGGTGTCCCGCACAATAGGGTTAAACAGTTTCATAGCTTATGGAAAGAGCATATTGCGCGTCATATTATACTCGTTGATGAGCTTAAATCGATACTCGGGCTATTTGAAAAGGAGGGTATAAAAACTGTTCCCTTAAAGGGTTATTTGATGGGAGCAATGTGTTACCCGGATGATATCCTTCGCGCATTTAAAGATATAGATATATGGGTAAGCCCACAGGATATGCCCAGGGCTAAGATGCTTTTAGAGGGAGAGGGGTATGTTCCTGTGCCTTATAAAAGTTTCGAGACAGAAGCAGAGAATAAATATAATACACCCTTTTATCGATATTTACCCTGCAATAAGAGGATATGCGTGGAGCTTCATTGGAAGCTTGCATACTTTAGAGATTATTCAGGTGTGCCTGAGCGGAAATGTTGGAAAAATTGTCAAAGAACGTTGATCTACGGCAATGAATTTTTTACTCTTTTACCGGAAGATCTATTTATCTATTTGATTGTTAAAATCCACGCTACACGATACATCTATTTAAAAAAATTCGTTGATTTATATCAGTTCCTGGCCTGTTATGAGAGCACATTAGATTGGGAGTATATTCGCGGGGAGCTTAAAGAGATGGGTATGATAAATAATTTTCTTTTTGCGCTCTCAACTATGCGTATGCTTTTTAAGGAATCGTTTAAAGGAAAATCACAAATAAATAGTGTCAAATGTACCAAGCGCGCAAAGGGAAGTGTGCGCGTTTATATGTTTGAAAAGTTAATTAATCCCGTTACTATTCTTCATGGAAGATATGATTCTGATCTTAGGCATGCCTTTAGTCTTTTGCTCAATGATAATTTCAGGGATTCAATAGCTTCCTTTATGAGGGTCCTTTTCCCATCGCGTGGGGGTATCGCCCATCGGTATAAGATTTTACCAGGATCTCATAAGGTGTATATGTATTATCTTTTTAATCCAATCTTTATTATATATAGACTCATCCGGGGATTTACCGTAAGGTCTTGGGGAGAAATAAATGTTAAAGCAATATTCTTACACGATTAAGCGTTTAATTTTATTACTCGATATAATCATAATTGCTTTTTGTTACTGGATGTCCCTGCTATTGCTTGCGGGAGTAGTAGGTTCACGTTTTAAAGAACTTACCTGGATTCTGCTCGTTTCCTCCGTCGTTATACCGGTCTGTTTTAAAATCTACGGATTATATAATTTCAGGTATAAGTCTTTTTGGGAGGCTGTTAATAAGATATTTATCTCACATATTATCAATCTTATGACTATAGCATTAACATTATATATTTTTAATATACATCATTTCAGCCGGATTTTCATGGTGAGCTTCTTTTTGTCTTCAGCGATTATTCATTCTTTATTGAGGTTCTGGATTAAAAAAATACTGACAGTTGCCAGAATTAAAGGCTACAATTTCCGGAGAGCTTTAATTGTAGGGCATTCTTCAAGCGCTGCCAGGATAATTTCGAGCATAGAGGAAAATGTGGAGTGGGGCATGCGAGTTGTCGGAATAGTGAAAGAAGATGGAATTGATGAGACTTACAATTGTGCGGAAATAAATAAATATCCCATAAAGGGAAAGCTGGATGATTTAAAGCGGATTTTAAGATCAGAACCGGTGGATAATGTTATTTTCTGTACACAGAGAAAAAATATTACTGATCTTAAAAATACAATCTTAGATGTCGAAACCATGGGCATCTCATCCCATGTGGCTATTCCCAACCCCGTAGTAAAGCTATCCTCAACATTTATAGGTAATATTGACGGAATACCACTCATTACTTATTCCCCTATCAAATTAAGCCCTTTAGAGTTGATGATAAAGAATTTTGTTGATCTTTTAGGCGGGCTGATCGGTTTTTTGTTTTTTATTATACTGTACCCAATAATTAGTCTGGCGATAAAATTAGACTCAAAGGGGCCGGTTCTTTTTAAGCAGAAGCGGATGGGAGAGAACGGGAGAATTTTTACGTGTTATAAATTCCGGTCAATGTATCAGGATGCGGAAGAGCGGAAAAGGGAATTGCTGGCGGAGAATCAATTAAACGGGGCTGTATTTAAGATTAAAGATGATCCGAGGATTACGAGAGTGGGGAAATTTTTAAGAAAGTTCAGTCTTGATGAGTGGCCTCAATTTATTAATGTGTTAAAAAGAGAAATGTCCTTGGTGGGCACACGCCCTCCTACATTGGATGAGGTGGGAAAATATGAGCTTTGGCAGAAGCGCCGGTTATCCATGAAACCGGGGTTGACCGGTCTGTGGCAGGTAGAAGGCCGCAATTCAATTAATGATTTTAATGAAATAGTTAAATTGGATTTAAAATATATCGATAACTGGTCAATATGGTATGAGTTCTATATTATTATAAAGACGGTATTTGTCGCACTAGGAGGAAAAAATTCTTATTAATTGATGAGGCTTTTATTGGGTGGGGTCTGAATCAGTAGACTTACGCTGGGATTGATGCAGGCCTGCCAGGTTATTCAAAGTAGCGGCGACATGGAGGTGATCTGGACCCAGTATTTTTTGGCGTATAGTAAGCGCGCGTTTAAAAAGGGTTTCTGCTTCGGTATATTTGCCCTGGGAATGATAGAGTCCTCCAAGGTTGTTAAGTATAGTGGCAACATTTAAATGTTCTTTGCCTAATACTTTTTCACGTAAAGTAAGGGCACGTTTAAAAAGGATTTCTGCCTCGGCCCAGTTGCCCTTTGCATGATAAAGCTCGGCAAGGTTATTTAAGGCTGAAGCGACATTGGGATGTTCTGCTCCTAAAGTCTTTTCGTATATTAAAAGGCTTTTCTTATAAAGCGCCTCTGCTTTTGTATAGTTATTTTGATAGTGATAGAGCAGCGCCAGGGTATTTACTGCTTGTGCCACCTCAGGATGTTCCGCGCCCAGGGCTTTTTCATAAATTGCAAGGGCTTGTGCGCTGAGGGTCGTTGCTTCAGCATATTTGCTCTGTTTTTGATAGAGGAGCGCAAGGGTGTTAAGGGATTGGGCGGTGTTTATGTGTTGCTGGCCAAATGTCTTCTCGGATAATTTTAAGGCTTCTTGCGCCAATTGCGTTGCATCGGAGCTTTTTCCCTGTGTGTAATAAAGCTTCAGAATCTTATTATTCAAACCTTCCCATTTGAGTTTGAAACAGTATCTCTTTAGTTTTTGGAATATCATTATAATTTTTTTATCGGAAGATCTGGATTCTTTTTTATAAAAAGATAGCAAAGAGAAGAAAAAATAACAAATGCTAAATATATAAATATAAAATAATTTTATGATAGGGCAAAGTTACTATAGTGACTCTTTTTTGGCTAATAGAGTTATCGAGATAAGCATTCTCTTCTTAATCATTTTTACTCCTTTATTTAAGGGCACGCTTTCCGGATGGGCGGTTTGGGCTGTGCATTTTGTTTCTTTTATCTTATTGATTTTATGGATAATGAAGATTAAAGATGAAAGGAATAGCAAATTTAAGAAAACACCCCTATTTTATCCGATAATGATATTTTTCTTCTTAGCTATTCTTTCTGTTTTTTTTTCTTTTGACCGGAAAAAGAGCATCTTAGAATTTATAAAACTTTGTGATTATATCATAATTTTTTATATTGTGGTTCACACTATAAACAGCACTAAGCAAATCAGGCAAATCCTTTATACAATGGTTGGTATAGGATTTTTTATTTCTATTTTGGGGCTTCTTCAATATGTCGGGGGTATGGGGCATGCGTGGTGGATTTCAAATAAAGAGTTATCCGCGACTTTTGAAAATTCCAACTATTATGCCGCTTATATGAATCTTATCATCCCTATGGCTATTGCTCTTTTGTTATATGATGACTTAGAGCTAGGAAAAAGAATAATGTTAATTTATTGTTTAGGGATAATGATAGTGGCTTATATTTATTCTTTATGCAGGGGCGGATGGATTAGCCTGTCAATTGCATTAGTTATAATGCTCATTGTGATGATGGCTAAATATTTTATTGGTCATTTTGAAAAGGTAAAACCGCGTTTATGGGTACTTATTTTAGTTTTGCCAATAATTATTTATTTCTCAAAAATGATTGGCGCATCCCCATTTATTAATAGCCTTAATCCGGCAAATTTCTATGCCAGATTAACTATATGGAAGGAGGCATCCAATATAGTAAAAGCCTATCCATTAGTCGGTGCGGGCATTGGTGTGTTTAATAATTTTAATGATGCCATCCCTGAAAAATTAAAAAATAGAGATAATAATGGCTTTATAGAAAGACTTCAGAAGTTAGCATTATCTAGCTATCAGGGCTATGATGGTCTTAATTTCGATAATGAATATTTTCAGGTAGGCACTGAGATGGGCATTCCTGCTCTCGTGATTATTGCCTGGATAGTGTTAAGACTATTTTATGAATCCGGCTTGTTATTATTTAAGAAAAATAATCATTTAAAACAAATCGTTAGTCTTGGTTTTCTTGGTGGAGGAATTGCCTCGATAATCCTTATGTTATCAGCCAATGTCCTTCGTTTTATGTCTAATACTATATTATTAACTATATTAGCAGGACTAATATTTGTCTCCGATAGACAATATAAACGCCAGTCATATAAATGAACTTTCTAAAGCCCAAATCTTAAGGCTGTGTATTTTGTAATTATATATTTTCTCCTGGGAGCACTTGTAGTAGCTCCCCAGATGTGTCAGGCAGTAAAAGTTGAACCATTTATACATCTTCGGGAAGAATATACCGACAATCTTTATCTTGAGAATAACAATAGGGAAGAAGAGTATATAACGTTCCTTGAGGGGGGAGTAAAAATTTCCCAGGGATCGAGTAAAAAAACTCTCCAGGGTGAATATTCGTGGAAGAAAATCTTTCATAAAAATTGGCCTGTTGAAGATAGAACTGAGCATGGAGGCACTATGTATGTCAAATACAGCTATTGGAAAAGGGACACGTTGTCGATCAAATTAAAAGAATCTACCTATTTTGAGCAGAGGGATTCAAGGGAGCCTGAGGGAGCCGGCAATTTTACGAAGCTTAGCACCTTAGCGCTGTCACCATCATTGAGCATGTCATTTGGTAAGGGGAAAATGGATATTGGTTATACCTATAATGAGAAAAGGTACAAAGATTTTGGATTTATTGATGATTTTAATAGCAAGGGATATATGCTTTATAATCATGATATTGGAAAACGAATCTCGATCGCTTTGGGCTATAGCCATCTGCGCAGAGAATATGAAAGCTTAGGGATCACGAACACATATCGCGATTATGAGGAACAGACGGGGAAGGTGGGCGTGAAAGTGGAAATGCCGCTTGATATTAAGAGCGGAGCGCACTATGGATATGTGTGGAGGAGTTATGATGCGGGGGTAAAGACTGAATATTATACCGTGAAAGCAGAGGTGGGACGGGATATAGGCCGGATGATTTCTGGAAATTTTATTTATAGTATAGGGGAATATGAAGAGGTAGGGGAGTATCAGTATAGCGATGAAGAGGAATATCGCAGCTGGTTGGGAAAGCTAAAGATAACCTTGAGAAAACGCCATGTAGTGATCGCAGAGTATGGGGAGGGATATTATCAAGATATCTATGGAAGGATATACAGGAGAAAGAAATATACAATAGAAGTGAACCATGATTTTCACAAAAGGATCAAGGCAGCGTATAGCGGATATGTATCAACAGAGGATTATCAAGACATAACACGAGAGGATGAAGGAAGAGGGGGGAAAGGCTCAATTGAAATTTTTTTTACAAAGCGGTTTTCCTTTTTGCTAAGTGCGGATTATGAGGAAGAAAAGTATAAGCCCGGGCAAAGGGAAGACCGCTTGATAAAGGAGACCGTGGGATGTAACTATAATTTCTTGGATTGGCTTTCTCTCAGTCTTCGGTATAGTCATAGTGATAATGAATCAAATGAAACGAGCGAGGACTATGAAAATAATAAGTATGCTATTGAGATGAAAGCATACTTTTGAGGATATGAGTCAGATGGAGAAGAGCGATGAATGACAATAATTATATAAAAAAGAATGAAAAGACAGCCTCAAGGACTATTGATGGTCAGGCAGTGATTATGACCATCGAGGATAATACACTGCATACGCTGAATGAGGTTGGCACAAGGATCTGGGATCTATGTGACGGAGAAAGGACTTTGGATGACATTGCAATGATCATTCATGAAGAATTTCAGGTTGAGTATGAGGAGGCACAGGCTGATTGCAAGGCTTTTTTAGAGGAATTGAGAGCAAAGAGTATGGTGTGCGGTTGATATGGATATTTTATCGACTACCCTTGAGAAAAAAATTCCCTTTGTAGTGCAAATTAATCTGACCAGAAGGTGTAATCTTCATTGTATCCATTGCTGTGTGTGCAAGGAGAATTGTTCTCAAGAGCTCACATATGATGAAGTATGCGGAATAGTGGATCAATTGGCACAGGCCGGGACCTTGCTTTTAACTTTTTCGGGCGGAGAGGTCATGCTCCGGGACGATCTTACGGATATTATTGAGTATACGCGCAGGCTCAATTTTGCGGTTAAAATTTTTACCAATGGGACACTCCTGCACCATGGCGTGATTGAGCGATTAAGGAATGTGCATGTGCAGGAAGTAGATGTGAGCTTATATTCTATGACACCGGAGACGCACGATAGAATAACCGGGGTGTCCGGCTCCTGGGAGAGAACAGCGTCATCTATCAGACAACTGTCCCGGGAAGGGGTGGGGATTAAAATAAAATGTCCCCTTATGCGACAGAATGTAGGAGATTATCGGTCAGTATATGAATTTGCCAGGCAAATGGGAACAGGATATGCCTTTGATCCTTTGATTACCGCGCGAGATGACGGGGCAAGGGACGCACTCAATCTTCGCATCGACCAGGAAGATTTAAGGAAAATTTTCCAAGACCCAATCTTTAATAATGAGCGCACAATTGAGGGCATAGAGAATATATCCTGCCTGATAAATGCGATGCACGATGAAGTCCCGTGTAGCGCGGGCCATAATATTTGCTATATTTCTCCAGAAGGAGATGTAACCCCTTGTGTGCAGTTACCTATTTCATGCGGTAATCTTCGGGAGCATGATTTTGAATGGATCTGGCGGAAGTCCCCGACAATGCTGCAGCTTCGTTCGATTCGCATGGGAGATATTCGGGGCTGTGATGAGTGTCATTATATGCCTTGGTGCGCCCGGTGTCCGGGATTAGCATATCTTGAAGATGGGGACCTGCTTGGCCCATCCAGTGCCGCATGCTGGATGGCTGAGGCACGGGGGGATATCGTCGTGAAGATATGAATAGCTTTATTCTTGAAATCGGCGGTATACCTATCACCATAAAATCCGAAGACTCATCTTTTGTGGATTGTATCGCGGAAAAATATAAGGAATTTAATCATATTGCTCGATCCTTAAACGGGGAAGCGGATGCTATCAATGCCGCAGAATCTGTTGCCCCTTTTCAGTTATACATGAATATACGCCATAACGAGGAAGAACTGAGTAGCCAGCTTCATAAGGAAAAATTATGGATAGAGGTAGCCTATCAGGATGACCGTTTTGTTGTTCGAAGGCCGGACTTGGAGGGAGATATTGATTTAGTAGGACGGGTAGCACACGTTACTAACCGCGCGGCCCTCTACAGTTTTGATTCTTTTCTACGGATTATGTATTCTTTGATTCTTCCCCAAATGGAAGGATTCCTGGTGCATGCTGCATCGGTTGTAAAAGATGAGATGGGGTATGTCTTTATGGGACGGTCCGGGGCGGGAAAATCAACGATTGCGCTTTATTCTTCTTACTATACTGTGTTGAGTGATGAAATCTCCTTAATAAAAAAAATTGGCGATCAGTACATTCTCTATAGTACCCCTTTCTGGGGGGAGCAGGAAATCAAGGGGGGTAATTTTTATGTTCCCCTTGCCGGGATCTGCCAGTTGAGACAAAATTCTCAGTTATCTTTGAGAAGATTAGGAAAAAGAGAAGCCCTCCGCTATTTAATGGAGAATATCCTCTATTTTGCCAAAGAGCCTTTTTTGACCAATCAAATATTTCACAATTGTTCTGATTTCATAGAAAAAATAGATATATTCGTATTATCATTCCAAAAAAATGAATATTTCTGGAAAATTATTGATTTCTAATTATATTTCTATTACATTATTATAGATAGAAAATTAGAAAAAGTTTCATAACTAAAAAATAGATAAAACGTCTATATATATTTTAAGTAAAATATAAAAATGATCTGCCAAAAGAGAAAAATGGAGAAAGGAGGAATGACATCATTATAATTATTTTTCAGGGTATACAAGGGAAATAATTAAAAAGGGGAAATAAATTATTATTATGGAAAGAAAGAGGTGTTCAGTGATGAAAAGATTAAATGTTTTAGTATCCATAAGCATGGTTTTATTTTTATTATTATTGTTTAATCTTGAAAGAACCTCTGCCACCCTTGTTGAAGTGGAAAGCTATGGAAAGGCCCTGATGGTGTATACTGTGGAGGATCCTGAAAATTTTGATATGTATATTTCATCAGATCATCAGTATACTTGGGTAGAGGCAGGATATGATGTATATGTTTTTCCTCCGCCGGATTTTGACGATGACAGTGGTGAACCAATATCGGAAATTTCTGCATCAACAACCCACTCCTACAGCTTATCATCTGCTTCTACGAGCACCGATATACTATATACGGAAGCCGACGCAACAGCCGATGAATCACAGCGTGAAGCGTATAGTTATAGCCAAAGCTATTATGTAATGGAATTTACACTCGAAAGTGAGACTGAGGTGGGTATTAAATATGACTTTTTGTATGATATTCGTGCTGATTCGGCATCAGTAGATGCGACTGCAGATACTACAGCGCTCGCCATAGCTATAGGCAATATAACAGCCTATGAAAATATAGTAAATCCATATCCACTTTATCTATACTATGATGAATCATTTGAACTGATTGACTTTGGCGATATGTGGCAGACGGCAGGAATGAATGTTATACAAGAAGGGGAACCAATGCCAGAAGAACAACCGGTCCCACAGTTTGAGGTAACTCATAATTTTCCTGCAGGAAATCATGCACTTAAATTTGAGGTTAATGCCGGCGCGAATGTTAATTATGGGGCTATACCACCGGAAGTTGAAGCCTCTGGGAATGTTAAGAAAGACATAAAAACTTCTCAAGGAGATACTCTGGATATTGGCTTTAAAGCAACAACAGAGGTAGGGGGGACTCCTACTAGTATAACCATGGAAGTTGAACCTGTACCTATTCACACTATACCCTTTACTCCGAGCAAGCCGAATTTACTTTTCTTATTGGACTTTGAAGTAGAGAATGTTGATCCGGGGACAAATACTGCTACTATTACCTTTTATCTTACCTCGCCATTACCGCCCGGGCATTCCTGGTATAAATACATAAATGGGCAGTGGATTGATTTGGTCGCGGCAGGAGTTGCGACAATTAATCCTCTCCGCAATATGGTTACCCTTACCATAGAGAATGATTCAGAGTATGATGAAAATCATACCGATCCTGGTGTTATTGCAGACGACTCTGGGCCCGGGTCCCTCCATTATCCGGTGCCAATCCTCTCAGAATGGGGTATGATAATCGTGGTATTAATGCTTTGTGGTCTTATATGGGTACAAAGGAAGAAAACAATATATACAATAAGGAGAGAGTCATGATGGACAGGAAAGAAATCCAGGAAAGAGAAAAGACTGGCAAAAAGCCCTATGAGAAGCCAAAGGTCGTGTCTGAAGAAGTATTTGAGACATTAGCCCTTGCGTGCTGCAAAGGCGTTTCTTGTGAAAGATTCGGTTTCCCAAGGGGATTGCATGGAGTGAGCTAATGCTATAAGCTCATAATAGAGAAATAAAAAAAGAACTTGATTCATGTGCAATGTTTTTGCAATATAAAGAACGGCTAATATTTGTGCACGAGAGTGCCCCTCCTATTAATCTAATCAAAATTATTCTAATTTAATTTTATTATTACACTTACTACATTAACTGTAAATTATTAAGTCTATTTAGCAAGGAGAAATAATGATATGCTTTTTTTATGAAATAACCATATTAATATTTTATAAATCTTATTATTAGTAATAATAGTTTATAGGGGAACACATTATGAAAGAGGAGTATAAGCTATTAGTAATTATTTTTATAATCCTCATAATCACCTCCATATGGCATTCCGATAGTTATTCACAGAACGCCTATTCAGAGCCAACTGTACTTGAGGATATTACGTTTGATCCCGAAAGCAAGATTTACACGTATACGTATACGATTACGAACCTTGCCCGCAGTGAGATATGGTGGTGGGGAATATGGTATAAATCCGAATTTTCTCCTGTCCTGGATGATTCAACGGTTGATGAGGAAGGATTTGCACCTACGGACACTGAGGACTGCTCTCAGGGGTGGAAAAACACTGCACCCGAAAGGCGAGGGGGCTTTTATATTTATGCGGGCCCGGGAGGTGAAGCAGGCTTCTTTTCCACCTATACAAGTGATTTTACATCTCAAAATCCTCCAAATATAGGTTATATCGAGGGTGGGGCCTTTTATCCGCTCGATACCATTGAGGCGATAGAGTATACTCCTGAAGGGATAGATAAGGCCATAAGCGAGGGAAAGATTCAGGAAAGCGACAAAGGGGTGGTATTAGTCGGGAGTCAATTCGGCTGGCAGGGCGAAAATGCGAAAATCATAACCACGTATGGCATCCAATACGGAAATACCGGGTATTATGTCATCAGGTCTTCTGAGTTCTTCCCTGGCCCCAAGCACTTTTTTTATAACACCACAGATTATTGGAACTCTTATTATGATTATACACAGGAGAGGGAAGTCATCGGTGGCTTTGAGGCTGTATCCGTGACAGATAGAAATTATTACAAACTGGGTGTGACGATACATTCTTCAGCCAGCGTTGTTGATGTGCTCCTTCAAGGAATTGATAGTGAAGGATATTCGGTTGAACATTCTTTGAGGACAGAAGTCATAGGAGGAGAGGCTTCTGTCGATATGTATGTATTGGATTATGGGACTTATACATTAACCGCCTCTGCCGATGGGTATGTTACCGATGAAGTAAGCGGCCTAGTGATTGATGATACCAATAAGGACCAACAGTATATCTTGACTGTGAGTGAGTCGTGGGTCCCTCGAATCGTTATCAATAGGAAAAAACAGAAACAGGCAAATACCTTTGAAATGGAGCTGCTTTATTTTGACAAGAATGATGTTCAATGGAATTGGCCGGTAGGATTCACTGTGGAGCTTAAATTTTATGCTGAAAGTGAGGATCAGGATCAAAACGGTTCGCCGGATTTTGCGTGTGCTGATTGCTGGAATGAGCCTGATGGGGAGCTTTTTTCGATGATAACGAGCGTATACACAGGGAAAAAGTTAATTTTTTCTCTTCCCTCCATAGTGAATGAAGAGACGGGCGAGGATTATCATATGACTGATTTTTCGGAGACGAATGAATGGGGGATTGCGTTTTCATTTCGCGTATTTGATAATGAGGACAATTTAGTGCGTAATCCCTCCTTTTATCAATTCAGGGTGAAAAAAACACAGCCCGCTCATCCGCCTATTGCTGAAACTCAAATTATTTTTGAGAGTGATGAGATACCACAAAAGGATATCTCGGTGACGGGCAATTGGTCAATTGATGATGACGAGGAAGAATATACTATTGAGAGCAAAATTAATCTTAGCACAATGGACACCAAGTACCTGCAAAAAACAGATGGTGAGCCGGTGGCATTACTGGAAGAGGAATTAACAATAAAACTCGAGATTATTCCTCGCGAGGAAGATCCTGATTCATTAATAACCAGCATCTTTTTTGCCGATTCGATGGGAAATCCCGTTGAATACAATCCCATTGATCCCGAAACAGGCACAAGTGATCCCACGGCGCCCCCAATTACATATGATATCCCCCTTCATAAGAAGCTGCAAAAGCTCTATAGGAGTCTAATGGCTGAGGAAGCGTCAAGTGAGTGGAACCTTGCTCATATTAAGACATTGATGGCGCGTGATCCTGATAATGATTTTATAAAAATTACATTATCGATTGCGTATGATCCTGATACCGGCCGTATGCAGAGAAAAGAGAAATGGCGGCCAAAACAGGGTAAATACGGTGTGTATTATATAAGTGGAGGAGATGGTGAAGTGAGGCTTTTCCGTCCTGAGGAGGGTGAGCATATCGATGTAATTGTCACTCCTGACAATATTCTCATGGCTCGAATTACCGCGCGTCATACGTCTCAATGGTACATGGAGGAATCAACAGAACCTATGCCGGCAGAGGGTGATGGCAAAGAGTGGGGTTGTTTTATAGGAATATTAGTACAATAGATACTATTTCTTAATAATCGAAATAAATCGAACGCAGGGGATTTACCTTATATATCCGGATGATTTGTAAGGTGAATCCCCTTTTTTTTGCCTGTTTTACAGGTTTAACTGGTTGACAATTGCCTATTTTACAAGAATGGCTAAAACTATACCTGTTTACACAGTGGATGATTCATGATTAAATAATAACAAAAAATTTGTGTAGTGAGAGAGAAAGGAAAGAGTAAATAAGGAACACATAATGAAAAGAATGTCACTTAAAGAAAAAATAGCGAGGCTTGAGAAACTGGGAGATGATCCCTCTCTAGATAATGTTGTGTCTGAACTGAGCACTACCTTATGCAGCACTCAGAATATCCTCGTTGCGAAAGCCGCAAAAGTGGCTGAAAAACGTCATTGTATGGCTTTGATTCCGGAGTTGGTCGCGGCCTTTAATCACTTTATTTCCAATCCTGCAAAGGCTGATCCGGGTTGTCTGGCGAAGATGGCGGTTGTAAAGGCATTAGATACTCTGTATTATGATGATGACGATGATGTGTTCCTGCGAGGAGTCCATTACGTTCAAATGGAACCTGTGTATGGCGGGCGTGTTGACACTGCGGCTGATTTAAGGGGTAAATCAGCCCTTGCACTGGCTCGGATTGAGCATCCTGAAATATTATTTATTCTTACCTCACTTTTGATGGACCCAGAGGCCCAGGCCCGGTCAGATGCTGTGTCGGCCCTTACTTATCTTTGCAGAACAGAAAGTGAGTTGCTGCTTCGTATGAAAATTATGTCTGGAGATTCAGAGCAGGATGTGATTCGTGAATGCTTGTCAGGCCTTATGCATATAAATCCTGAACGCTCGATGAATTTTGTTGCCGGCTTTCTTACCTCCAAAGACCCTATGATGATAGAAGATGCAGCCCTCGCACTGGGCGAATCGAAAGAGGCTGAAGCATTGAAAATTCTATGTAAGCAGAGAGAACACACTGTTATTTCCACTATGCGGGATCTTTTTATTGTGCCAATCGCTTTAACAAAACGTGGGGAGGCCTTTGACTATCTTGTAAATATTATCCGGAATGAACATTATAAAAGCGCGATCACAGCGGTAAAAGCATTGCGAATTTTTGCTAATTCTCCCGAACAATGCCTGCGCATTAAACAGGCTGTCGAATTACATGATAATAAACTCTTATCTGAGGCATATAATGAGACATTTAAGAATTAATTGCATTATTCTTCTTATTATGATAAGGTAATACAGTTTTTGTGATGTAGATTTATGGTAAAAATAAATAACAAAGAGGAGCAAATTTCATGGCAACAATCGATAACCTAAAGGAAGCCTTTGCCGGTGAAAGCCAGGCTAACCGGAAGTACTTGGCCTTTGCAAAAAAAGCTGAAGCAGACGGATATCCCCAGGTCGCAAAGCTTTTTCGCGCTGCTGCGGAAGCAGAGACAGTCCACGCGCATGCACATTTACGCGTTATGGGAGCAATAAAGGATACTGCCGCAAATCTTCAGAGTGCGATCGAGGGCGAGGGATTTGAATTCGAACAGATGTACCCCGGATATCTTGAAGAGGCGGAGAAGGAAGGGAACAAAGCCGCCAGCATCTCCATTAAGAATGCCCTTGAAGTTGAGAAGGTACATCATAGCCTCTATAAACAAGCTCTTCAGGCTGTAGAAGTGGGGAAAGACATGTCTGTAAACACAATTTTTGTGTGTTCCGTGTGCGGGAACACCGTCCAAGGTGAGCCGCCGGATAAATGCCCAATATGCTCAGCTCCCAAGAAAATGTTCTTTGAAGTGAAATAGAGGCATTACAAGTATTTGATTTCCTCCTTGGCTTTTTCTTCATTGACGCGAGAAAAAAGGAGGCCCCCCGTGATAAAGAGGATTGAAATGGAGGAAATGCCCGTGCGGGAGGCGATACTACTGCTAAATCCCATCGATTTGACAAGCAGACCCACGCCTCCTATGAGGACAGGCCCGAGAACCGACGCAAATTTTCCCAGCATATTATAGAATCCAAAATATTCAGCAGACTTATTTACGGGAATTATTCTCGCATAAAAAGATCGACTTAAGGCTTGAATTCCTCCCTGGACCAAACCAACAATAATAGCAAGTATGTAAAATTCACGAGGGCCCTGAATAAAAGCTCCCCAGAAGGAAACGCCAAGATACACGCCAATAGCAATATAAATAGCGCGCTTTGTCCCTATTTTCTCTCCCATGTACCCATAGATAATGGCGGCTGGGAAACCGACAAATTGAGTAATAAGAAGGGCAATAATAAGATTATTGGAATCTAATCCTATGGAAATCCCATAATCGATAGCCATACGAATAATCGTGTCAACCCCGTCAATATAAAACCAGTAGGCAAGCAGAAAAAGGAAGATAGATTTAAGATGGCGGATTTCCTGAAATGTCTCTTTCAATTGCAGAAAGCCTGCTCTGACTATAGTGAACACTGAGAGATTATTCACTCCCCTGGGCTCCTTCACAATCATAAAAATAGGAATAGAGAAGAGACTCCACCACAGTCCCACTGAGAGAAAGGAAAATTGCACAGCTTCACTGGCAGCAGCAAATCCAAAGCTCTGAGGCCTGAGCGTCATCCATACATTGAGAGCAAAGAGGAGCCCTCCTCCCAGATATCCCAATGAAAAACCCAAAGAGGAGACAATATCCATCTTCTTTTCCGGAGCAACCGCAGTAATCAAGGAATCGTAGAAGATGTTTCCGCCCGCAAATCCTATATTGGCTAAAACATAGAGAAATACTGCAACAGCCCAGCGTCCTTGTGACACTAAATATAAGGATGAGGTCATTATGACGCCCATATATGCAAAGAAAAAAAGGAACTTTTTTTTAGATGAGCCTTTATCAGCAATCGCTCCCAATATAGGCGCTGCTAATGCCACAAATATGCTGGCAAATGAATTGGCTAGGCCAAGCCTTGCCGTACTCACCGTAAAGTCAGTCCCTTCGCACCAGAATTTCTTGAAAAAGATGGGGAAAAAGCCCGCCATGACTGTCGTGGCAAAGGCGGAATTGGCCCAATCATACATGCACCACGCAACAATCGCTTTCCGATTCCCGCTCGCCATGGCACTGCTCTTTTCATTATCAATACAATCTGCCATATCGCTCCTCTCGCTTTTCGGATGTGACGATACATTCCTCGCTTATCAGATTGTCATATTATAAATATAAGAGGGTCTGATGTAAAGGAAACCTTGATGAACCTGTGAATCCCTAAAGCGGTGTAAAGCAGGTAACGGCATGATGTTGTAAGAGAGAGCCATCAGGGGCTTGATACGTCCCTCCCCATATCATAGTGAGCGGGCCTGACAGAGCGCTATTGTTCCAGCCATTATGTACTATAATTGTGTCACTGGCAAGATAATAGCCGATCCCCAGCATGGTATGACCAAGTAAGTGAATAATAACCGGTCGTCCTGCATCGATTTCACGCGCATAATCGGCAAAGGTAAATCCCAGTGTATTTCCTTGATAACCGGCTATATATTGATTAAAAGCAGAGGCCCTATGTCCGCAATATTGGGCGTATTCAATCATTCCGTAGGTACCTGAATAGTTGTATACATCATACCCCAAGTTCACTATATCAAGATCTGTCATTGGTGATCCATCCACCCAAAAATAAAAAAAGGTCTGTCCGTCAGGATTTCCTTCTCCTGCCGAGGTAAGATTGTCCTGACTGGTACCCATAAAATCAGCCAGGCAATTGAACTGTGCGGGTATGCGTCCCAAAACCAACGGGTCCCCTATACTCCCATAGGATAACCAGAAATCACTCAGATGTTCTATGCTCGTAATTGCTTTATTACACAGGAGGGTAGGGCCACTAGGATCGGGAGGATCAACGGGGAGATCAATAGGGTAGGGTGAATTAAAATAATAACTGCTTAACTCTGCAATTCCACCGAGTATGAGATCATAGGCAGTTCCGTTATATCCATATATATCATAATATCCCATGACCATGCCTGCTGATGTCGGAGAACATCCATACCACCAATTATAATCAGATGCCGATAATTCCTGACCCTGCCAATGACCACAGATTTGTTTCCCAGTGTAAGTATCAAGGTAATATTTGACGATAGTGGGTGTGCCATCAATCCGCATTCCTTTTATGGCAGAACCCAGAAAGATGACCCTTCTGATCATAGGCTGCCACATGGCAAGGGTGCGGGGTAAGCTGCTCATGAACATTGCCGGTGTGGGCTCAAAATTCATCATGGGCAAAGGTTCAAAATTCCCAATAGGCAATGGGGCAAAGTTTATCATGGGTAATGGGAGCGCATTTCCTATGGGCAATAGGCCAGATTTCATCATGGGCATGGGTTGCAAGTTTCCTGAAGATAATGATTCGATGTGCATCATGGGAAGCAGGCGCATGTTTCCTTGAGGCAATGGCGCGGAGTTCATCATAGAAAGCGGCTCTCCATTTCCACCGGGGGCAGGCCAACTTCTACTTATTACAGGCAGTATTCCGCCTTCTGCGGCGATGCTCATTTCTAAAGAACCGGACAGTGGCATAACGGTTTGGGGAAAACCTGTCATACGCTGCATCAGAAATGCTGGTTCGAAAATATTAGGCCCTTTCATATCAGGAGCGTATGCTTCGCTGATTATAAATAGGACTGTTATGAAACATATACTGCTTATTTTTTTCATGTATGAATAATTAATTATGCATTACGACATTATTACATTGTATCCTGTTTCAAATCTCTTTGCCATTTTTCTCTTGATTTAATCCTTATGGTAACCTAAGGGAGAATGTAGAGAAATATTTCACATGGTATTACGGAAACACTCCATCCAATAAATAATGAAAGATGAGGCTAAAGCCCCTGATCGCGTGTATTAGGTGACTACGGGAGAGGAGTGCTCATCGAACGGATTCGTCCTCATGATGAGCGAAAATAGATAAGGATAGTTATTTTTAAGATATTCGGCATACTTCAGCCATTGATGAACGAGTAAGTTATAGGCCCTATGAATATCCCCTGCAAGATGCTGAGTATCAGCGGGGGGCAAGCGTGTTAATTCATTCCTGGCCAATAATTCTTCGGTTAAATGAAATACAGCACGGAGAAGTTCAGTAAAGGTCTCGTGCTCTAACAAATTGGGATTTTCCAGTAATCTGAGCAGGAAATTGTTTTCCCCTTTCAGGAAGGTGCGTAAAGTATCAAGAGGGACTTTTTCAATTTCAACTTCATAGGGGTAAGCGCCAAGACGCTTATTCGCTTTGGCAAATCGATGCTTTGACCAATTATCCGTAAGGACAAGTTCTTTTCTTATGGCCTCAATATGCTTATCATGATGGGAAATGAAGGTTAAAAGCCACGTCCCTACCTGGCTAAAAAAAGCCCCGATCACCATGTTCATTTTCTCCAGGCGAGCCCGCTTTTCTCGTTCTTCAAGCACACGGTGTATTATAAGCGTTACTAGGAGTACTTCTATAAAAACAAACGCAATATCCCCAATGAGATAGATAAAAATATGATGGGCATCTCGAAAGATAATATAATGGAAAACATAGACGACGATCGATAAGAGAATCATTGATAGACCCAAAATAATTTGCCAGTGCATACGTTTCATTTTTTCTCTCCTCACTGTCTTTATTAGGAAGCTATTACACCTGAGCGCTGCTTTCTTATTTATATACAATTTGTTAGTGCAATGCAATATGCGAAATGCAATGCCCACCGAGCTTCGATGAAACATGTAGTATAAATTTTACTGTGTCACATAATAATTATGATCGTAGTAAGTAGTATTAGGGAATATATATAAGGAGAAAGAGTTTATGAGAAGCTCTGGTATATGAGAGAATAAAAGGAGAAGTGCAAAAAATACATATGCAAAATTGATATGGCATATAATATGCTCTAATAATATCCGTCAACATTATTTATCCATTCCCCGGCACACCAAGTTTTTTCTAAAAAATCCCCAGAAAGGTTAGAGAGCTAAAATAAGATTTAAGGTGTATAGGTATGTTTTAAAACCGAATTTTAGAAGATAGGGGTAGGAACAAAATGACTAGTTTAAGGGCCTTTTTTAAGAATTTATTTTTAATATTAATAGTGATGCTCCCATATGTATTTTATCCATTCCATTGTAAAGCTCAGCTTTTTCCTTTATTTAATAATCCTTATAATGTTCCCTCCCTCCAACAATTTCCCTTAACGACCTCATTACCGTTTTCCAACAGTTCTTTTTTTATACCAACTGTTTCGACAGTCAGTCAACCTGCTGTAACTTCTTTTTATTACCCGAGCCAAACCACAAGTAGTCCTTACTATAACAACAGTAATTTTTATGTACCCCTGGCAAGCACTTCTGCCACCATATCAGGCAGTTATACTCCTTTTTCATCATCAACGGGTTATTATAACCCCTCTATTACTGCAAGTTCAGTATATTCACCTGCGGCAACAAGTTATTATTTACCTCCTTTGTCAATAAATACTGCAACACCACCTCAACCGATCACTCCATTGTCAGCGAGTAATCCTTATATCGTAAATGCCTCTTACCTCCCGGCCGCCGGAATTCCCCTCGATCTTAACGGAGATTATACAGGGGAATGGGAAAGCATCCTCCGTAATGAAGATGGTGATATTAAGAGATGCACTATTGAACAAATTGGTATTAATCTTACAGGAGATATAAATCTTCAAAATTTTATTATTTCAACTTCAGGTCTCAGTGATTTTACTGGCACCATAAGTGGGGCAACTGTAACCTTGGAGATTGAGCTGGCTGATGATGTAATAGCAGTACTCATTGGTGAGGTTGCTATAGGACTTGACGGAAATATTATTATAACCGGCACCTATACAGTTATTGGGCTTTACAGTACTTCAACCATAGACCAAGGCACATTTATATTAGAAGGAGGGGCCTCTTTTGGTAGTGGAAGCGGTGGTGGCGGAGGTGGTGGTGAAGGTGGCTGCGATGATTAGCGCCTTGATTGATAACAAACAGCAATTCTAATTTTGAGCACATATAAAATTAGAATTGCTGGATAACAAATGTGATACTGTTAAAATGAGAACTTTCGTGATATCATATTTTTTATTCATATGATGGGTAATGTAAGGTGGCGAGAAAGATTAATTATCACGAAATAGAGAAAGCAGTGAAAATTTTGGATTTGCCCGAGAGGGCAACACTCAGGCAGATAAAAGCATGCTTTAAAAAAATGATACTTAAGTGGCACCCCGATCAATGTCAAGAAGATCAGATAAAATGTAAAGAGATGTCTCAGAAAATCATCGACGCCTATAATGTGTTGCTTGACTATTGCAATAATTATGAATATTCTTTCAAGAAAGAAGATATCCAAAAGAAAAAAACTTATGAAGAATTATGGGCAGAGCAATTTGGAAATGATCCCATTTGGGGAAATCCAAAAAAGTAAACAAGCCTTGAGATAGTATGAACATATGGCGAGTAATGTGATGCTTTGGATTTGACATATGCCATTTTCCACTATATAATGGCAATAAAGGATTAAATAAAATGAATAGTACAATAGATAAATTTGGGAGAATTGTGATTCCCAAACATATCAGAGATCATTTAGGTTTAAGGCCAGGTTCAACTATAAACATTGAAGAAAAGGAAAATAAAGTTATATTATCATCTCAAAATTCCCGTCCATCTGTTGAATTTGAAGATGGTGTTTTAGTGTTCAATGGCGAGCCTCTCGATGATATTTCCAATGCGATAAAACAAAGCAGAAATCAATATATAAAGAAATTTGCTTTTAAATGAAAGTAATGTTTGATACGTCAGCCCTTATTCCAGCTATGATAAAGGCGCATCCACAGCATAAAAAATCTCATACCTGCCTTAAGATGGCATTAAATAATGAAATTGATTATTTAGTGTCATCCCACTCTATAGCTGAATGTTATTCAGTGCTGACCAGTCTGCCAATAAGCCCTAAGATTACGCCAAATTCTGCAAATCACCTCATTGAATATAATATAAAAAAATCAGCTAAGATTATTAACATAACCTCGACTGATTACTTTCATGTTCTTACTACTCTTGTGAATCTTGAACTATATGGGGGAATAATATATGATGCTCTTATTCTAAGAGCTGCAGAAAAAAGTAATTCCTCAGTACTCTTAACCTATAATATAAAAGATTTTAATAAATTATTACCATCAACTGATTTAGAAATAAAATCTCCTGATCAATTTCTTTGAACATTATGGAGATAATTTAATTAATTCTTACAATGAAGGAGGGAAGCAAGATGCCCGGATGTCATGATATGAAAAAAGGGGAAATTTACATGTGTGAGGATTGCGGGATGGAATTGCAGGTTATTAAAGAATGCAAGGATATAGAGACAGACGCAGCAGAATGTGGTTGCCATATCGAGGATGAGACCTGCTCTATTGAATGCTGTGGTAAACCTTTAATTAAGAAGAATGAATAATGGATAAACATGTGAAAATTTATACCTTGAGTACATGTAGTCATTGCAAAGCGACCAAAAAGTTGCTTGATGATTGTCATGTGCACTATGAATATACTGATGTGGACCTCCTTGATAAGGAAGAAAGATCTGCCATTCTTGAAGATATAAGGAAATTGAATCCCCGCTGTTCTTTTCCCACTATCGTTATTGGAGATGAGGTCATAGTGGGCTATCAAGAAGATCAAATAAGGAAGGCGCTTGGCTTATGAATGAGATTGAACAGCTCTATGATATGCTCAGACGAGTCCAAGAACCGAAAGGCTACTTTTTCAATAAAGATATCACGAGGACTTTTGAGCTTCTTGAGGCCCTTATACTGAATAAAAATCGATATGGATACATGTGCTGCCCGTGCAGATTGGCATCTGGTGATCGAGAGCAGGATAAAGATATTATATGCCCCTGCGTGTATAGGGCCCCTGATGTAGAAGAGTATGGCAGTTGCTATTGTAATCTCTACGTTTCTGAGAAATGGAATAAGGAAGAAATCCCTCATGTCTATGTCCCCGAGAGGAGACGCCCTGAGAAAATGCCCTATTAATCTTATTTGATGCGGCAATAAATTTACGTCATGTGTATCTTGTTATCCTGTCAAAAATATTGAAATGTCTAGGTGTAAACTTTTCAAATATATCAAGTTTTCAAGTGATCAATTAATCAGCATCGCCAAGCGCCGCCGGAAAATGCTTATCGCCTTGTAAGAGTGAGGTGGAACTTTGTCAGAATTTAAAACATAGTTCTATTCTTTGTATTACAACCTCCTTTCCTTTTCTAATTATCATGTACCATTTATATAATCGGCATTTGAGTGGAATGGATGGCTGATATCCTCTCTAATGAAAGAAATGAGCATACGCTACTTCTGAAAAATTCTATTAAATCCATAAAAATAGCATTACATAATATGCTTGACATTTATTGCTATGGTTGATATTATTTAAATAATAATCTGAAATGCATGCTCTATAATGTGTTAAGAAAAAAAGAATCATATTTTATAATTATGTTCTATTTCTATAATGTAGGTAAATATACCACAAAAGTATAGGCAATATGAGGAGGGAAAATGGCTGAGGAACAAAAATTAAAAAAGGTATTAGTCCTTGATGATGAGCAAGTCGTCTTAGACTCCTGTAAAGCTATCCTCGAGGGAAAAGAACTTGACTTAATCACTACCACATCGGTTGAAGAATGTTTCTCTATTGCGAATGGAGGCGATATCGACCTTTTTGTGACGGATATTATGATGCCGGAATTAAATGGTGTAGAAGTAGTAAGACGGTTGAGGAAAACGAACAAAAAGATGACGGTCATAGTAATTACAGGTTACCCATCACTTGATACAGCCAGAAAATTTATGCAGCTTGGAGCGTATGATTATATCCCAAAGCCATTTACGGCAAGCGAATTCCGTGATACAGTCTTGCAGGCCCTTAACAAGGAAGACCCTAAAAAGGCTTTTAGGGAAAAACTTGTTTTGCAAATATTGGATCGTACGGCAGATGATCCTGATTTCTTTGATCAGCTTTATATGGGCAGTGGCTCTGAGGCGCTCAAGGAATATGATATTAGCCATGAAGCGAAAGCGGCCATACTCTCCGGTGATATAAAGTGGATAGAAAATAACGTGGGCAAGCTTACCGACAAACAGATGATGGTGCTTCTTCGCAAGCTAGAGATGGAGATCTGGTAGCATGCGAGAATAGTCATTTCAGGAAAAAAGAATTTCCTTTCAGAATCTATTCAAATCCCTTCAGAGGATTAAGCAAAATGCTATAGAGGATTAAAATGGTTAAAGTGATTTTTAGTAACTGGCAGGATAAGGTGATCGATAACCGCTCTCTGGAGAAACGATTGATCAAAGATACATTCCCTCAATTACAAGATTTTGAAGAAGGCAACCGAATTAAAGCATTCGTGGGATGGGACGGATTTTTCATCTTTGACCGGGATGCACCGGTAGTGGATATGATAAGGGCATATGTGGCAAAGGTACAGGAGGAGAGTTGCGGATATTGCATTCCCTGCCGGATAGGCACGAAAATCGTTGCCGATACATTGACCACTATCGCCAATGGTTTAGGTCAGGCCGAAGACCTTGACAAAATCAGGAAGGTAGCGTGCGTAATCCGCGATTCATCCATGTGTGAACTGGGGCATACGTCAATGAATGCATTGTTGAAACTCATGGATATGATGCCGGAGAAGTTTTATGAAGCCATAAATGAAAGGCGCCTCGTATCGCGTGGGGCCTATAGAAGCATCGCAACAGCGCCATGCATCGAAGCCTGTCCGGCACACTTAGACATCCCGCGTTATATTGATGCCATACGAGGCGGTAATTATTATGCGAGTCTCGCCATCATAGCCCGGAGAAACCCCCTCGCCGGCATATGCGGGCGTGTATGTGTGCGGCCATGTGAATTTGTCTGCCGGCGTGAGGAATTGGATGAGTCCATATCTATTAAGTATTTGAAACGATTCGTAAATGATCAAGTTCTCTCCTATGCTGCCGCACGCCTTAAACCTGTGGAAGAAGCGCCCTTAAGGAGCAATAAAAAGATCGCTATTATTGGGGCAGGGCCGTGTGGATTGACTGCTGCCGTGTATTTGAGACAAGAGGGTCATAGCGTTGAAGTGGTGGAAGAACTCAATGAACCGGGGGGCATGAGCGCAATCGGCATACCTGATTATAGATTGCCTCGGGAGGTGATTCGTGCAGAGGTCCGTCGTATGGGGGAAATTGGCGTCACATTCAGGTATGGAGTGCGCATAGGAAGAGATATTACCCTGAAAGAGTTGCGTAAGCACTATAATGCTGTTCTTATTGCCATTGGTGCTCACAAGGATAAGGCTATCGGTATGCAGGGAGAAGAGAAGAAACCCGAAGGATATATACCTGGGGTAAAATTTCTGCGCGATCTCAATATGCTCTATCCTGTCGGTCAATATAAGCCCCCGGAAGGGAACCACGCTGTTATTATCGGAGGTGGCAATGTTGCCATGGATTGTGCCCGAAGTGCAAAACGTCTTGGGTATTCAAAGGTGAGCGTCCTTTATCGCCGTACGGAAAAAGAGATGCCGGCGGATGAGGAAGAAATCCGGGATGCGAAGCTCGAAGGAATAGAATTTAATTTCCTCACACACCCAATCCGGATTGAAATGAAGGATGGGAGAATTACGGGACTTACCTGTATACGCATGGAACTGGGTGAAGCAGATGCATCAGGAAGGCGCAGGCCCCTAGAAGTGAAAGGTTCGGACTTTTTACTTGCCTGTGATATTGTGATTCCTGCTATCGGACAGGCGACCGACTTTTCATTTGTAAGCCAAGATTTTCCAATCACCACTACCAGATGGGGGACAGTAGTCGTTGATGAGGAAACGATGATGACCAGCCAACCGGGTATTTTTGCGGGAGGAGACTGCGTAAGTGGGCCGAAGGCATTGATTGACGCAATGAGTCAGGGACTTCATGTGGCACATTGCATGAATCAATATCTGAGAGGAGAGCGGATGAGTATGCCCGAAAGTGAAAGGATGTTCCGGCTGATAGAGTCTATGAAATTGCCGCAATCACCGGTTACCCGTATTGGGAAAAAGGAGCGATGCCATCTTGAAATGCGCTCTGTGGAAGAGAGAATCTCAGATTTTAATGAGATAGAATGCGGATACAGTCCGGAGGAGGCTATCCATGAGGCAGAACGATGTCTGAGGTGTTATCGCATTGCAATGTTCGTAACAGAGGAATAAGACAAATGACGACAACTGTCACAACAGAAAACAAAATACGATGCGTTATCGATGGTAATGAAATCAAAGCTCCTGCCGGTTTAACTATTTTAAAGGCAGCACGCATGGCTGGGATTAAGATTCCCACATTGTGTTATCACAAAGCTCTCGCTCCTATCGGCTCGTGCAGGATTTGTCTGGTTGAAATAGAGGGGATGGACCGCCCTGCTACTGCGTGTACTACACAGGCTCTTGATGGCATGCACATAAGCACCAGATCAGAGAAGTTGTTTCATCTTCGGCGTGAAGTCATCAAAATGATACTGGCCCATCATCCGCTTAATTGCGCACCATGTCCGAAGAATGGAGATTGTGAGCTTCAAGATCTTGCCTATGAATATGACCTCGCTGCTATGGATTTTAATGAATACAGAATCGAGATCATGGAATTTCCATGGAAGCCCTTTTCGACCCCGATACTTGACTATCATCCGAGGCGATGCATTCTCTGTGGCCGCTGCGTGAAGGTGTGCACTGAGATCCGAGGATTAGGTGCCATTACAATGAATGGTACGGGTGCTCAGACTATCATTCAACCGGTGATGGCAGATGAAGAGTCAGCGTCCCGTTGCATCTCATGTGGGGAATGTATGCGTGTATGCCCGGTGAATGCAATAGAGGAACGTATGGGCGGAACAAAGGGAAAACCGTGGGAGACAAAAAAAGTACAAACAACCTGCGGATATTGTGGGGTGGGATGTCAGCTTGATTTTAATGTGGTACACAATCACATCGTGGGAGTTACTACCCGTGATGGCGTGGGAGTCAATAAAGGCCGCCTCTGTTCAAAGGGCAGGTTCGGATATACCTTTATTCATAGTGAAGATCGATTGACAAAACCACTTGTACGCAACGAACAGGGACAATTTGAAGAGACCTCCTGGACATTTGCTCTTATGCGCGTTGCGCGTGAATTGAGACGTATTAAAAAAGAATTCGGGCCTGATTCACTCGCGGGACTTTCCAGTGCCCGATGTAGCAATGAAGAGAATTATCTGTTCCAACGGTTGGTAAGGCAGGTATTCGGTACAAACAATGTCGATCATTGTGCCCGGCTTTGACACTCTTCCACCGTGGCCGGTCTGGCTGCAGTATTCGGAAGTGGCGCTATGACGAATTCTATTGATGAAATTGAGGATGCCCATGTTATCCTCATAACAGGAACGAATACCACGGAGAATCATCCGATCATTGCTCATAAAATAAAGTTGGCCGCGGAGCGGCGCAACGCACGATTGATCGTGGTTGATCCGCGTCGAATAGATCTTGTTGACCAGGCCAACTACTGGTTACGCCAGCGTCCGGGAACAGATGTGGCCTGGATAAATGGCTTGATCTATTGGATACTGAAAAATGACCTCCATGACAAGGAGTATATCGAGCAGCGATGTGAAGGCCTGGAAGAGCTTATAGCTGAAGTGGAGCATTGCACGCCTGACTATGTCGAGAGGATTACGGGTATCCCGGCATCTGATATAAAAGCAGTTGCGGAACTTATCGGCAGGGCGGAGCGTACTATGTTTCTCTATGCGATGGGTATTACGCAGCATACCACAGGCACGGATAATGTGAAATCAATTGCGAATTTAGCAATGATTACCGGTAATGTGGGAAGGTATGCCACAGGAGTAAATCCACTGCGCGGGCAGAATAATGTGCAGGGTGCATGCGACATGGGAGCGCTTCCTAATGTTTTTCCCGGATATCAACCGGTGACCGATCCTGAGGTAAGACAAAAATTCATAAACATATGGGAAGCAGAATCACTCCCGGAAAAGCCCGGTATGACCATGACCCAGATGATGCCTTCAATACTGGAAGGAAAGATCAGGGGTATGATTATTATGGGTGAGAATCCCGTTCTGTCAGATCCGAATGCGAGCCATGTTGAAGAAGCGCTTAATGCGCTGGATTTTTTGGTTGTTCAGGATATTTTTCTCACCGACACAGCGAAGCACGCTCATGTTGTCCTGCCGGCAGCCAGTTGGGCAGAGAAAGATGGCACCTTTACGAATTCCGAACGACGGGTACAAAGGATACGAGCTGCAATCGATACAATAGGCAGCAGTTTCCCCGACTGGCAAATAATCCAACGGATAGCGCAGTTGATGGGGACACCTATGGAGTTCTCCTCCCCTGAGCAGATATTTAATGAAATCCGGCGTACCACTTCCCTTTATGCGGGTATAAACTATATGAGGATTGAAAGGGAGGGGGGTATCCAATGGCCATGTCCCGATATCGACCATCCCGGCACACCGTATCTTCATAAAGAGGGATTTAAGAGAGGCAAAGGCCTCCTTACCCCCATATCATATCGTCAACCGGCTGAGAAGCCGGATAATGATTATCCGCTGCTTCTTACGACAGGCCGCATTCAGTATCATTATCATACGGGAACAATGACCCGGCGATGCAAAAGTCTCAGTATCCTGGCTCCGGAGTCGGTACTAGAGATCAATGAAGAAGATGCTGCGAAATTTGGGATTATGGAGGGTGATCTCCTTAAACTTTCATCCCGTCGTGGAAGCATAACAATAAAGGCCCATATCACTCAAAGTGTAGAGTGCGGCGTAGTATTTACGAATTTTCATTTCCGGGAGTCTCCTATTAACCGCCTTACAAATGATGCACTCGATCCCATTGCGAAAATCCCGGAATATAAGGTGTGTGCAGTCCGTGTGGAAAAAATTTAATGGTTATCAACAATTTCTAAAGCACGCAAGGCTCTATTTTAAGAGTTTTGGATTTAAGATCCTGGTATTTATAGGATTTATGTTGATCTTTCTTATAGGAGTCAATACCTGGTACAATATTTTTGTGCAGGAAGAGCAACTCATCGAAGAAGTCCTCAGGTGGGCAGATAATATCGCGCAAACCGTGAAATACTCAACAAGAATACATATGCTTGAAAATCGTAAAGAAAAGGTACAGGAAACAATACATTACATTGTAGAGAAAACTGAGGGGATTGAAGGAATACGGCTCTATGATAAAAAAGGCACAATTCGCAAGACTACTATACAGGCTGAGAGGGGACAGATTGTTGAGAGGAGTGCAGATCAATGTTTAATCTGTCATGACAGGGATACGCCTTATAAAGAGTGCCAATTTGAGAGGCACACGAGGATCACGCAATCCGAATCAGGGGATCACAGAGTTGTGAGTCTTTCACACGTTATCTTCAATGAGGATCGCTGCTCTGTGAAGTGTCATCAGTACCATCCGGCAGACCAGAAGGTACTCGGCGTGTTTGAAGTAATCATGTCGCTGAAGGATTTAGATGAAAAAATCGCGAGAAATCGAGGCCGGCTCATCCTTATAAGCATTCTATTTTTTACTTTTATTATGGGTAGTCTCGGATTTATGTTTTTTCATCTTTTCATCCGGCCGGTGAATATGCTTTTGCAAGGCATCCAGCGGTTATCGCTCGGAGACTTTAAGGCTGAGGTTCCTGTCTTCAGTGATGATGAATTCGGGCGTATCTCCCAATCATTCAATAAAATGGTTGAGAAACTGAAAAAAGAAACAGCATATCACAATCTTCTTCTTTACGATAGTACTCTGTCCGAGAATCCTGAGGATGACCCCGCACTACGCACGAAGAAGGAATTTGGCCATAATGGTAATAATGGTAATAATGGATCTAAATCCTCTTTTGAAGAAATCTATGCACGAATCCAGGATGAAACCTATATGAAACTTGTCCGGTCAGTCAAATTGGCTTCCCTTGGGCAGCTCTCAGCAGGTATTGCTCACGAAATAAACAATCCGCTGACGGCGGTCCTAAGCTACAGCACACTGCTTCAGGAAAAACTCACCACACCGAAAGAAAAAAAATGGCTTGACACGATTGTCGATGAAACAAAACGATGCCGTAATATTGTATCCGGCTTACTGGAGTATGCACGGCAATCAGCCCCAGAGAAAACGAGCACACAGATAAATGATATTGTGGAACGTGCTATCTTTCTGCTTGAAAACAAGGAATCATTTCATAATATAACAATCATAAAAAGACTTGACCATGATCTTCCCAAAGTGAAAATAGATAGAGGACAAATTTACCAGGTAGTGACAAACTTGCTCATTAACGCTGCAGATGCAATAGAAGGCAGTGGGACCTTGACCGTGAAGTCGGGGATCCATACCATTAAATCAAAGGTTGCAGAGGATCGCCATTTTGTGGAGATCTCAGTGACAGATACCGGGTGTGGTATTCCTGAGCACCATATGGAACGGCTTTTTGATCCCTTTTTTACCACAAAAGGCCCCAATCTGGGAACAGGTCTCGGGCTATCCATCTGCTATGGAATTATTAAGCGTCATAATGGGAATATTGCTGTCCGCAGTGAGATAGGAAAAGGATCCACCTTTATCATTCACTTTCCTATTGAAAAGGAGAATAAGAATGAATAAAAAAGTAAAATTGCTCATCATTGATGACGAACTCGTTGTGCAACAAAGTTGTACTGACATCTTCACTGAAAAGAGTGATCAGTATCATATCGAGGCGGTCTCTTCCGGTGAGAAGGCACTTAGTGAACTTGAGAAAAAATCCTTTGATATCATATTGACTGATCTTAAAATGCCCGGTCTGCCCGGGCTTGAATTAATCGCAACCATAAAGAAAAAGTTTCCTCATATTGCCATTATCGTTATTACAGGATATGCAACAGTAAAGATTGCGGTAGAAGCGATGAAACTTGGTGCGGTTGACTTTGTTCCCAAGCCCTTTACCTCTGATGAGATCTTCGATGCAGTTGAGAATATGGTAAAACGAATCACAACACAGGTAATAGATTCATAACATAGATATATATACTATGAGAGATCTTAAATAAAAAGGAATCAGATATGGCATATAGAATCACCGAAAAAAAAGAACTTGCAGCAGATGTGAAGTTAATGAAAATAGGTGCTCCTCTTATTGCCCGAAAGGCCAAGCCGGGGCAATTTATCATTTTTCGGATTGATGAGAGGGGAGAGAGAATACCCCTGACGATAATGGATACTGATAAAGAGGATGGATTGGTAAGTATTATTTTTCAGGAAGTAGGGAAAGCAACAAAACAACTGGGGCAATTACAGGTAGGTGATGAAATCCTTGATTTTGTCGGGCCATTAGGGAAACCAACAAAGATAGAGAAAGTGGGTACTGTGGTGTGTATCGGCGGAGGTATTGGGGTTGCCCCGATTTATCCCATTGCCAAAGCCTTTAAGAAGAAAGGGAATAGGCTCATCTCTATTATTGGTGCGCGATCAAAAGAGCTTCTCATTCTTGAAAAAGAAATGGGTACAATAAGTGATCAACTCCATGTCACCACAGATGATGGCTCGTATGGCTATCACGGCTTTGTGACGGACATGCTGCAAAAGTTAAAAGATGAGAAGGAAACTATCGACCTGGTTATGGCTATTGGCCCGGTTCCGATGATGCACGCAGTAAGTAACCTGACCAGGGAATTTGCCATTAAAACATTGGTCAGTCTGAACCCCATTATGATTGACGGGACAGGAATGTGCGGTGGCTGCAGAGTGAGCATAGGAGGAGAAACAAAATTTGCGTGTGTAGATGGTCCTGAATTTGATGGTCATCTTGTCGACTTTCACGAGTTGAGAAAACGGCAAGGCACCTTTAGGGAATTAGAACATGTAGCACATACTACATATAATGAAAAATGCCGATTAGCGGCCGGTTAATTGACTTATAACCACATAATACGAGAAAGGGAGCACAATGACAAGGCAAGAGATGCCACGACAACCAGCCTCCGTGAGAGTAGAAAATTTTAGTGAAGTAGCCCTCGGTTATACAAAAGAGCAATCTGTGATGGAAGCACAACGATGTCTCCAATGTAAAAAGCCATTCTGTAGTATAAAAGGATGCCCTATTGAGATAGATATCCCAGGTTTTATAGGGAAAATAGCACAAGAAGATTTTCTTGGAGCAGTGAAAATTATTAAAGAAAAAAATAGCCTGCCTGCCATCTGTGGGAGAGTGTGCCCCCAGGAGACACAATGTGAGCAGTTTTGTGTGCTGGGGAAAAAGAGTGAACCAGTTGCCATCGGGAGATTAGAACGATTTGTGGCAGATTATGAAGCGCAGCAGGGCACAATAGATATACCGCCTCCTGCCATGAGAATGAATAAAAAGGTCGCTGTTGTAGGTTCAGGTCCTGCCGGCTTGACTGCCGCCAGTGATCTATCAAAGCTTGGGTATGATGTCACCCTCTTTGAGGCATTTCATAAAACAGGTGGTGTGTTAGTGTATGGAATACCGGAATTTCGGCTGCCCAAAAGCATTGTTGAGCGGGAAGTAGAGTATATACAAAAGCTTGGGGTTGAGGTGAGAAAAAATTTTATCGTCGGTAAAACTTTGACCGTCGACGAACTATTAGAGGATGGGTATGAAGCAGTTTTTTTGGCAAATGGGGCAGGTTTGCCTAAATTTATGAATATCCCCGGCGAGAATTTAATTGGGGTGTATTCTGCCAATGAATTTTTAACACGTGTAAATCTCATGAAGGCCTATTTGTTCCCACAGTATGACACTCCCATTATCGTCGGGAAAAAGGTTGCTGTATTTGGGGGTGGAAATGTGGCCATGGATTCGGCGCGTACAGCAAAAAGATTAGGTGCGGACGAGGTCTATATTATTTACCGGCGTTCCAGAAAGGAAATGCCTGCCCGAATCGAAGAGGTTGAGAATGCAGAGGAAGAAGGGATCATTTTTAAATTATTAACTAATCCCATCAAAATAATTGGAAATGACTCAGGAATGGTATCTGGCCTTGAATGCATTGTGATGGAATTGGGTGAGCCTGATGAATCAGGCAGACGAAGACCTATCCCCATTAAAGGCTCTGAATTTTCAATTGATATTGATACTGTTGTTGTGGCGATCGGGAACGGAGCGAATCCTCTTGTTGCCTCCACAACCAAAAACTTGGCTGTCTCATCAAGAGGATATATTATTGCAGATGAGAAGGCAGGCCAGACAAGTAGAAAAGAGATTTTTGCCGGAGGTGACATTGTCACCGGAGCAGCTACCGTTATATCTGCAATGGGGGCTGGGAGGCGTGCAGCTCGGGGTATTGATAACTATCTAAAAAGTTTACCTACTCAAAAACCGGGTAGTTTTTAAAACCACGAGTTTTTGAGTAGGCAGGGACAATTATATTACCATCGTGGGCCTCTATTGCCGCCCCCCTTGCGACCTCGGCCACCTTTTTCTTTTGCAATATTGACTCTTATTGCTTTCCCGCTCACTTCCTTGCCATTTTGTTCGAGTGCTTTTTCAGCTGCATGTTGCGTTGAAAAAGTAATAAATGCGAATCCTTTTGATCGTCCGGTTTCCCAATCTCGGATCAATTTAACTTCTTCGAGATCACCATATGATGAAAATATCTCTTTAAGTTCAGATTCATCAACCCCGTATGGCAAGTTACCTACATATAGTTTATTTTGCTGCATTACAACCTCCACCTCCCATAAATTATTAATGTATTTTGGATATATATTTATACTATATAGATTCATTATACAATAAACAAGAGTAAAGTAAAATTCTTTTTGATAGTTTTGTTCATGTGCTTGAGATTATAATTGCTGTATTACAGGTATAATTAATTGCTCTTATGTATTTCTATGACATTTGGAGAATATTATGCACAGTAACAATACAAACATCTATTGATATTTTGAAGCGCGCTTGCTGATCTTTTCATAAATTTTATGAGCCTCGCTCTTTTCTCCTTGTGTGTGTAAATTATTTGACATATGTATGCTGTTATTTATCACTAAATAATTCAATATATTATAATCCATCATAGCATGAAATGGGGTATATTCTGGTCTGATTCTTGCCTATTACATATATACAGGATATTACACTAATACTTGCAGGAGAATAATGAGGGAGAGAGGCAGGTGAGAGGAGTGTAGTGGATCGTCCTGTAATGGGCGGGGCAAGAGAGAGGAAAAGAAAAATGAAGCAAATAAAAATTACACAAAAATTAATTATTATAGTATTATCCGTGGGAGCAATTTTTCTTCTGTATTCAGCATTTATATATGTATTGGTTTTTATGGGACTCAGGAGATTTTAGATTCGAGATATATACCTGGACATGAATGAAGCGCTGAGGGCCTAAGGAATAGCGTGCATGGAAGGCCCTCAACAAAAACTCCGCCTCAAACCAGCAGGCATCAAGGCCATTCCTTTAAGGCGGGGCTTTACTTCTATCCTTATCTTCTTTCATCTGGATAAAATATGCTTCCCCATTCACAATTTTAAAATTGGTGCCCGATGGTTTTCCATGGTAGAGTGCTGTTGTTTCGAATAGCCCTGTTTTTCTGTTGTACCTTTGGATGCTTATTATTCCATTCCATGGCTCAAGGAAGGAGAGAAAATCATATGAGGTATAGGAGTGAGGAGTGCTCGGAATACTTATAATATTAAGACCTTTCCGGATTGAGTAACCGGGATTTTCGATTTCGCTGTTCATCGTGATATATTTCCCTGCTCTCATATACACGAGATATCCCTCTCCTTTTTGGAATATAAACTTTTCACCCTTGACAACCCCATCCTTATAGAGGGTTGTCTGGTAGGAGCGGGCCCCATAATCATATCTGTTAATCATGAGCATCTCACCTTGACTTCCCAATTTGCTCATCATATCGTAAGAATTGTAGTCCTGTGGCACATTTCCGGGAAATCCCAACATATTCAAACCGGAGGACAGGTATATAAGCGGTTCGTAGTGAAAAATCTGAATGCGGTTGTTATCAGAATCCGCTATATAGAGCGTGCCGTTTTCACTGATACTTATCCCTGAGGGATTAAGCATTTGAGCCGGTTCTGAACCGACGTCTCCAAATTGTGCAGTAAATATGCCCTTGGGAGAGAATATCTGAATACGGTTATTCTTTGAATCAGCCACAAAGATATAATGATTGTCTATACTTATTTCGGCGGGAGATTCCAATTGGCCCTCTTGTGAACCAACACTTCCCCATTTGCCGATAAGCGCACCTTCTGAGGTAAACAGCCGGATGCTGTGCTCGTGTGCATCCGTCACATAGATACGATTATAACGATCGATAGCAATGCCGTGAGGTGCTTCCCCGGATTCCCATTTATTCAGAAAAATGCCTTTAAAGTCAAATTTCTGAATGCGGTGATTGTCCGTATCAGTTACATAGATATACCCGCACCTATCAATGGCCAATCCGGAGGGATTTTCAAATTCTCCATCCCTTGATCCTTCACTGCCCCATTTACTGAGAAATGAACCCTCGCGAGTAAATTTTTGGACACGGTGGTTTCCCGAATCAACAACATAAACAGAATTGTTTTTACTGTCAACCGTTACACACACAGGATTGTTAAATTCTCCATCCCCTGATCCTTTGCTTCCCCATTCCCTGCAAAATGTTCCCTCTCGGGAAAACATCTGAATTCGATTGTTTCCGGAATCAGCCACATACAAATTGTCCACATTATCACACGCAATTCCTCGGGGCATTCTGAATTCCCCCTTCTCAGTTCCCCCGCTCCCTCTTCCCCAAATGCTGACAAAGATCCCCTCTGAGGAAAATTTCTGAATGCGGTTGTTACATGAATCAGTCACATAAATAAAGTCATTGTGATCGACAATTACCCTTGAAGGACCGTCAAATTGTCCCTCACGAACACCTTTACTCCCCCATTGACTTATAAAGACACCCTCTGAGGTGAATTTTTGGATACGATTATTTCCTTTATCAACAATATACACATTCGCTTTACTATCAACAGATATACTCGTGAGATGGTTGAATTGGCCCTTTCCTGCTCCTTTACTTCCCCATTTTTTTAAAAAAGTACCTCCCCTCGTGAACTTTTGGACACGATTATTTTCCGTATCAGCAATATAAATAAAACCATTCTGAGCATCTATGCCTATACCCGTGGGAATGTTAAATTGTCCGTCTGAAGAGCCTTCACTACCCCAGGCACCAATGAAAACGCCTGCCCGATTAAATACTTGGATACGACTATTCATTGAATCAACCACATACACAAGGCCATTGTGTCTATCCACTGCAACTGCCCAAGGGTAATTAAGCTGACCGTTCTTTGAACCGAAACTTCCCCATTTACTTACGAATTTGCCATCCGTCGTAATTTTTTGGATACGGTGGTTATATGTGTCGGCGATATAGAGATATCCCATATCATCCGCCGCTATTCCTGAAGGCCGGTCGAATTGTATATTTCCTGTACCCTTGCCGCCTATTCTGGCGAGGAAAATCCCTTCATTCGTATACTTTTTAATACAATAATTCTTCGGACTGGATTCCCATGGGCCCGAATTCACCACATAGATGTTCCCGTTACTCTCTATGGCTATGCCCGTGGGATAGTCCAAATACCATGGGACATAGGGTGGAATCATCCGGTTCAATTGTGGAAGATCAAACGCATATGCAGTGGTGCAAGGCCCTGTAATGGTTACAAGCAATGAAAACAGAAATGAACAGTAGAGTCCCAAAGATAGTGCTAAACGCTTAGTCACGGTCTTATTCATATATTATCTGCTTTTTCAGCACATCAACATATCTTGCTTAAATAACGGTTTTTGTTGTGTCAGATTTCGTTATCGCTTCCGGCGGGCAATCCCCGCCTGTGTATCAAATATCCCCTGATTTATTGTCTTTCAATTATTATGCCGACTTCTCCTTATAATTTTACATCACCTTGACATTCCTGTCACATTCATGTGATCATAATTGTCTTACTTAAGAATTACGGCTTTTGTATTGACAAAGTAAAGAAGAACCGTTATATTCATAAAAAAGCCATTTTCTCATATTTTTTCATTCGTTCGGACGGTTTTACATTATATTATGCTCTCCCTAATTTACTATTCAGAAGGGGAGACCACGATAAGAGCTTATTTTGGGTAAAGAAAACAAGATGTCAGGAGAGAAACGACTTACAAAAATCAGAAATATCGGTTTTATGGCCCATATTGACGCAGGAAAGACCACCGTCACAGAACGGGTCCTTTTTTTCGCCAAGAAGATACACCGTATGGGTGATGTTGATGATGGAACCACTGTCATGGATTGGATGCAGCAGGAACAAGAAAGGGGTATTACAATTACCTCGGCAGTAACAACGGTTGAATGGAAAGGCAGTACTATTCATATCATCGACACTCCGGGGCATGTCGACTTCACAATTGAGGTTGAAAGGTCACTGCGCGTGTTGGATGGAGTCGTTGCCATTTTCAGTGCTGTTGAAGGAGTGCAACCTCAATCTGAAACCGTCTGGCATCAGGCAGACAAATATAATGTTCCCAAATTGGCTTTTGTCAATAAGATGGATCGAATCGGGGCAGATTTTTTCGGAACTGCCCAGATGATCAGTGATCGATTAGGAGCTCATCCCCTCATCATCCAGATACCTATCGGTAATGAGGATCAGTTTGTTGGGGTGATTGATCTTGTGAGATTGATTGGGATCATATGGGATAAGTCCAGTTTGGGTGCTGAATTCAAAGAGATCCCTATCCCCGAGGATTTTAAGGAAGAGGCCTCCAATTATCGATTGAAATTGATTGAATCCCTTGCTGAATTGGATGATTCTTTGATGGAAAAGTATGTGAATGGGGAAGAGATTTTAGAATCTGAAATAAAAGCAGCATTGAGAAAAGCAACGATCTCGCACAAAGCCGTGCCACTCCTTTGTGGTGCGGCATTGAAAAATGTGGGAATTCAGTCCCTTATAGATGCTATTGTCGACTATCTTCCCTCACCTATGGATGTACCGCCTGTAGAAGGGTATAATCCTTTGACAGAAGCACGGGAGAGACGGATGGCAAAGGATGACGAGCCATTTGCTGCCTTGACCTTCAAAGTAGTGGTTGCCGAGGGGAGGAAATTGATTTATGTCCGAATCTACTCCGGGCAGATCAAAGTGGGAGAAGAGGTCTATAATCCGAGGCTCAACAAGGCTGAGAAGATTTCAAGAATCTTTCTCATGCATGCGAATCAACGGACCCGTATAGAGGAGGTAAAGACGGGTGAAATTGTGGCCCTTATGGGATTGAAAGGGGCCAGCACAGGAGATACTCTGTGTGACCAGGAGCACCCCATTCTGCTTGAGTCGATTGAATCGTATAAACCTGTAATATCGGTTGCAGTGGAACCCAAGACCACCCAAGATCAGCAAAAACTCTTGGAATCCCTTGAGAAGCTGAGTGAAGAAGATCCTACATTTTATGTGAAGTCTGATGAAGATACAGGCCAGACTCTTATTTCCGGAATGGGTGAATTGCATTTGGATGTGTTGGTGAATCGACTCCGGTCAGATTATCGTGTTGGGGTAAATGTAGGCAGACCTCAGGTTGTCTATCGGGAGACTGTTGAGGCAGAAGCCCAGGGATCGGCAAAATTCTTACGAGAGATTGATAAAGTCAGGCATTATGCTGAAGTCTTCTTACATATCTCTCCTCATGACAGGGGGAAGGGGATTGAATTCCATTCTGAGGTCTCGGAAGAAGCTTTGCCGCCAGAGTGTATTCGCTGGGTGGAAGAAGGCGTGAGGGAAGCCTCTACAGTGGGGGTAGTCATGGGCTATGCACTGACGGACATTCGTGTCGTATTAATGAAGGCTATCATAGATTCTGAGCATCCTTCCCTTTTAGCCCTGAAGATTGCATCCGGCAATGCCTTGAGAGAAGCCTGTCGAAAGGCCAAGCCGGTCTTGATGGAACCGATAATGGAGGTAGATATTATTGTCCCTGAGGACTTTATGGGTGAAGTGGTCGGTAATCTCAATGCGAAAAAGGGCTCGGTCGAGACCATCACTCCAAAGGGGAGGCTTATGATAATAAAAGCGTTCACTCCTCTGACCCAGATGTTTGGTTATTCAACCAATTTAAGGTCCCTCACCCAGGGTCGAGGGACCTTTTCAATGCAATTCTCGCATTATGATACCGTCATTTCATAATCATGCTTCTCTGATGTTTTCAATACGATAGCGATTTATTTTTTTATACAATCCCTGTCTTGTGATCCTGAGAAGTCGGGCTGCTTTTCCTATATTGCCCTGGGCTTTGTGTAAGGCTTTCTTTATGCTATGTATTTCCAGAGCTTTGATTTGATCGGCAAGGGATAAATCGTCAGGAGGAGTATCATGCTCCTTTGCTGTAGTGCAAAATTTCTGCAATTCAGGGGGACACACCTCCATGGTGATACATCTTCCTTCCGGAGCAAAAACAACCAGATGTTCCACTACTTTAAGGAGTTGACGGACATTTCCCGGCCAGTGATACGCGTGAAGCAGATTCATTATCTCCGGAGAAAATCCTTTCACCTTTTTCCCAAAGCGCTGACAAACCTCCTCCAAGAAAGCCATCGCCAGCGGAATAATATCCTCCCTGCGCTCCCTTAAAGGTGCGAGATATATCTCCACGGAGAAAAGGCGAAAGAAAAAGTCTTCACGGAAACGTCCTGCTTCTATCTCTTGATGCAAATCTTTATTTGTAGAACTGATAATACGATGGGTATATTGTCTAAGCTTTTTACTCCCGAGCCGGCAGCCTTCACCTTCCTGGATAACGCGAAGAAATTTTGCCTGGATAGGAAGCGGCATATCTGCAATTTCATCAAGAAAAAGTATACCTCCGTCCGCTTCCTCGAAAAAGCCTCCCTGACTAGAAATAGCACCTGTAAATGCCCCCTTCTCATAGCCAAAGAATTCACTTTCCATAAGATGTTCCGGGATAGAGGCACAATTGATGGCCACAAAAGGCTGGCCAGCCTGCCCACTGTACCTATGGATCATTCTGGCGACCACTTCTTTGCCTGTACCATGCTCACCATGGATAAAGATATTGACAGGCATTTTACTTATCATATGTATCTTATTCAATATATTCCGCATAGCTTGACTTTCAGCAATAAATGGCGTCTTTGAGAAATATCTTCTCTCGGATGCCCTCATTTCATTATCTATCTTATCTGATATCCGCAGGATCTGCTGATTAAGAAAAATACTTTCTATGGAGGTTGAGAGAAGAGAGGCAATTTCTTCTATTAAGACTTTGTCCTCTATGGTAAATCTCATCCCATTTTGTTTGTTGAGCATTTCGATGGCCGCAGTAACGCCGTATCCAGTTAAACTTTTAATGGGAACACAAAGCAGGCTTCGAGTGACATACCCCGTGAGCGTATCAATTTGGGTGTGATAGCCAAAACGTTTCGTCATATCGTGTTCTATAATGCTCTCACCCGTAGAAATAGCTCTGCCCACAACACTTTCATCCATTGGAGGTTTGATTTGCGCCTCCCGCAAGCCCGTGCCAAACATTGACCAGATATGATCTGTACCTAATTCTACAACGAATATTGTGCACCGTTCTGTTCTCATAATCTTTGGCAAAATATCAACGCAAAACTTCAGTAACGTCTGATACTCTTTATGTGTCCGAACGCGATTGACCTGGTCAAGGCGCATTTTAAGATTAGACAATTGTTGCTGGATTTCTAATGGATTGTTTGTCCTCATATTATTTATAAGTGTGTAAACCTTGTTGACACTATATACGTGCGTTGACGCCTTCAAAGACCTTGTTAATTATAATTTTTCAAAATTTTTATGTCAATATCATTGACAAATAGCAAGAATCAAAACCGATCACTGCTTTTTTTGTGAGGAGGTAAAATACTATATATACCATCTTAGGCCTTACAATATAAGCCCTTACACCACCTTGTCATTCGTTATCGCCTTTTTGGCATTTAATTTGTAAACTATTCTGCTTCGTTGTCCGGCATCTCATGCTGACAACGAAAGGATAGAGGAGGCACAATCACGGGGGGAACATTAAACACTTTTATTGTGAAGCTTTTTGAGAGGGGGGATGGATATAAGTATTATTAATTCATTATTAGAATATTTAGTTTATTTTTCTATGATAATTATTTATTGAAATGGAGGAAATAATGGTGCAGTATACAATAAAAAGACTTACTATACTCTTATTTATGATAGTAATGAGCATACTCATCACCTCTTCTTCGGTGCGCAGTATGGGCATGGGGGGGATAGGAGCTGGTATGGGTGCCGTAAGCATTGGCGGTATGGGACTTGGAAACGTTGGCATGGGAGGAGGAGCTTTAGGGGGGGCTCACCTTGGGGCAGGGTTTAATTTTGGAATGAGTTCTTCTCCTTCATTGCCAGCTCCTGCTCCTGATTGGAATGCCTGGGATTCAATGATTGATATGATGTATGGAGCGGACCACAATCAATATGGAATAATATCTTTGGAAAATATGCTTCAGGATATCACTATGGATCCTCAATTCTCCATAATAAGCTGGGATGCGATGGATACTACCACGTCTGTTGAGATAGATTCCCGGATGCGAGAGACGGGGATACCGGATACACCATCTGCACACAATTATCAAATGGAAATGAATGATTCACATGTTCCTTTTGAAAAGAATCCGGCCCCGCCAGATTGGTTTAATCCCTACTGGTGTTATTGGATTAAACCATGCAAATTTTATTGGTGTAATACGAATTGGCAAAATTCATATACTCTTCCACAAGCGCCTTTTTAGAATACTGCCGACCGAAGCTCTGCCTCAAATCCACAAGATTATAGGGTAATTTGCAGGTGGAGCTTCACTGGTAAACTATTCTGCTTCGTCATTCGGCTTCTTGTGATGACAGTTAAGGATATTATGGAAAACTCTTTATTTTGATAGTTAAAAGGAGGCACTATAATGGGGGGGAAATTCAGACAATACGTTCTATATTTATTCACTATCACCTTTATGATTCCAATAGTAATGATAGCTTATATGGACCTTTCGTGTGCGAGGGTTCATGAATCAATCACCTCTCACGCTGAGTTTATGTCAGCCGGTGGTTTAGTTTCTTATAATGAAATGGCTCCCCTATCTCTTCCTCTCAGTCAGATGATCAAATCCACTCTCCTTCCCGAAATGGGACCGGGACTTGCGTATACTTTACCGGGAAATTCCTCATCAATGCCACTTTCTCTTTTGCCTGGGATCCCCGGAAGCATAAATGGAATAGGCTGCAATGGTTTTCCACCCATGGCACCTATTGCTCTCCCGATAATGGAGCCTGCATATTTTCCTGCAATGGGAGCAGAAGTTATCTTGGGAATGTCAGGCGCCATTCCTCTAATTCATGGTGGCATGCCTGCGGCAGCACCTGAAGGCTTAAATACAATGCCAATTAATTTTCATGGATATGTACCAGGCAACATGTATGGATTAATGCCTAATGGGTTCTATGCACTAAAGGATAATGGATCCCATGCAATAAATCTAAACAACATGCAGGCAGATCTTGTTGAGAGATCGACTGGGACGGGCTTAACTTCTGAGCCTCATATCTTTGCAACACCTTCGCTTCATCCGGACAATAATGACCTTAAGGAAGACATAGAGGCGATCAATTCAGATATAGACGAAACCTATGAAAGATCAAAAGAATATATTTCTCTGCATGAAGATGAGATAGTGATGATATTTTATCCTAATGTTCCCTTTGAACATATAAAAGCGCTTCTTGCTCGTTGTGCTTTATTAGGGTGTATGGAAAAGGAAAAAAGCCGCAGGTATCCGTCATGGAGTTGGAAAAAGCATACTGCCACTCTCAAAGTGGGAAGTCTGAAAAATTTTCTCTATGAGTCAGAAATATATAGGCTAAAGGCTCATCTTTCCATGCGGGGCAGATATGAGCGAGAATACGCATCGGAAATACTTCGCAAGGGATTGGTACGGGAATATCAAAGGTCAATTAGCAGTGGAGAGCTGGATCCATTTAATATTATTCAATATATTGAACCTAAACTTGATATACCGAAGAGAAAAAGCTATGCTTTCTATCCGAACGACCTACATTTTCAAAAGGTTCCGAGTATCTCTAATCCGTTGGTCCTTACACGACCGCAATGGTATCTTGATGAAGAACATTTGAATCTGCCTCTTGCCTGGGAAGACCCTGTCAACAATTTAATACCTCCATATCTGGGGACAGGGATAGTGATTGCGGTCCTTGATTCGGGACTTTCACTTGCTCCCGGTACAAGGATCTCCGGACCCACATCACTGCCCACGATAAATCCTTTGCTTACAGATCTTGCGGGAGTAACTATTAGTCCTTATTTTTGGAACTTCATTGATAATAATAATAATATTGATGAGACCCCATATTATACTGCAGAGGGAATTCTTACCTCTACTCAACATGGGACTTTCATGATAGGCTGTATTGCCCAGACAATCAATAATATAATCGGGTCAGCTGGGATAGCCTCAGACGTGACCATTATGCCCATAAAGGTTGTCGGACCAACTGGCGCTGATTATACTGATCTTGCCAATGGAATATATTATGCTGTCGATAATGGGGCACGGGTGATCAATTTAAGTCTTGGTGGTCCTGTAGACTCTTTAGTAGAACAGGCTGCCATAGATTATGCCTTTGATAACAATGTCGCCGTAATCTGTGCTGCGGGCAATAATGGACAGACTGACCTTGCACGAGATACACCGGTGTACCCGGCTGCCTATCTTACTACTATCGCTGTAAGCGCTACCGATTATAATAATGATCTTGCTTTTTACTCAAGTATCGGCAACACAGCGACAGGGTCGAACTATATCCCTGGCACGAGTGCAATTGCCGGCACTGCCCCCCTTGATGCAGCATATACAGATGACGATTATGTTTCGGGTTCGACATTTATCATTGATGTATGCGCTCCCGGGGGAGATATAATAGATGGAAATCAGGATGGATATACAGATGGTATTCTTGCCCAGCATATTGATGGGACATTCTATTCTGTAATCATTGATGACGTGGGCAATGAAGTCAGGTTCGTAGACATTATAGGAACTTCTCCAGCATGTGCATTAGTTTCAGGGATTGTTGCTTTAATGATTCAAAAAGCCCCTCTTTTAACTCCTAATATAATTAAACAAAGGCTTAGAGATACCGCCAATTTTGCCACCCTGCCTGCCACAATAACCCTTGACTATCCTTCGACAGTGATAGATCCGTTCACGGGAGCTATAACAATTATTATCACAACAACTACCTATACGACTGTCGCTGAGCGTGAACTGCTCTTTGGCCAGGGCTTAGTAGATGCTGCGGCAGCCGTCCATTTCGCAATAATACCTCCTGTACCTGATCCTCTGACTCTTCTTCCCGTTGCCCCTTTTCCGGTATCTCCCCCTTCTTCAAGGATAAAATAGCAGGTAGGAAATACAGTAATTCTAATTTTGGACACATACCATGTGGCGGTCGAGGAATTTAACAGTTAAAATTAGAATTACTGTAGACAATAAAAAGAGGTGGAAATTTTTTGACCTTTGCATTATCATGTAAAAATTGCAAAGGGAAAAAAATTAATGAAACCTGTATTCAGATCAATTATCACATTATTCTTATTATTCTTAGGGGGGAATACGTCTTCCGCCTCAGACAAAATACCCTTTGGACACAAATTGGTAAAGAAAAAGCAGGGGAATTAAATGAAAGGTTGTTCCTCGCTGCACCTTCCAATCTGGATCCAACTCTCAATCGCAACCACGCTTATCATTGTGTTTGTCAGTTTCTCACTAAGTTTTATTATTCTCAATCGACAGAGAAAACAGCTTTATACACAGAGTGGCAAAATCGGTATGGTCAGCCTGAATTATTTCGCTCACAATGCTCGAATTCCCCTTCTTGAGAATAATATTATTGCGTTAAATACATTAATAAACGATGCCTCTTCCGTAGAAGGTCTCGTGTATGCCTTCATAATAGATACCAACAACCGGATAAAGGCCCATACGCAACACGATAAAATTGATACGATCTTTGAAGGTTTTGACAATATGAAAAACATTACTGAGGATGGGCTCATCACCTCTTTTGACTATTCTGCTCCGTCCAAAGAACATATCTTGAATCTCAGCCAGCCGGTTATTTTTCAGGAAAAAAAACTGGGGTATGTTAATGTCGGGGTTTCCATAGACTTCATTAAACAGATTATCAAAAAAGAAAGGATATCAATTATTGTTATGACCATATTCATTATCTTTATGGGAATTCTGATAACCACGCTATATGCATTTCGTTTTTCTCGCCGTATCTCACACTTAGTTTTCGCTACGAAGGAAATAGGCAAGGGAAACTATCACTATAAAATGCCAATCACGGGGAATGACGAATTAGGGCACCTTGCCAAGGCATTCAAAAAGATGAGTCAGTCACTTTGGCTCAATTCCTTGATGGAGAAATCCTTCGGCAAATATGTAGGACATGAAGTGCTGAAGATGATTTTAGCGGACCCTGAAAGCGACTGGCTTAAAGCTCGCAAAAATGAAGCTACAATACTCTTTTGTGATGTCAGGGGGTTCACCTCCTATTCTGAAACTAAGCAACCTGAAGATGTGGTTGAAGAACTTAATGAATACTTTGAAATTGCCTCACATGTTATCTTTGATCATCATGGATATATTGATAAGTTTATTGGGGACGCAGTCCTGGCTGTCTTTGGCGTGCCGGTTTATCATAAGGATCACATAAAAATGGCCATAAGGGCAGCGATAAAAATGCAAAGCGAATTTAGCAAAGCGGCTCAATGTGGGAATGGACTTCTTACCTCGATAGGTATCGCCATTAACACGGGAATAGTCGTCTCGGGGAATATAGGCTCTCAGATGAAAATGGAATATACTGTTATTGGTGACAGCGTCAATATTGCCTCACACCTCACCAGCTTTGCCGGCCCCGGAGAAATTATTGTCAATAAGAATATCTATGAGCACATTGGGGACGTGATAGATGTGATTCCGCTTCCCCCCCGGAAAATAAAAGGCAAGTCAGAGATGGTTGAACCATATAAAGTGCTCAATATCAGGGAGACGCCCATCGCTCATGTTTGTTCATAATACACAATATCTTCTGCAGCTCTTAACTTGTTGTATAATTCTTCTCTATTCTGCGTGCGCCAGGATCAATTCCAATCCCAACTTCCATGACTTCGTCATTATGAAAAACGACGACTTCCTCATTGTGAAAACTTCCATGGCTACTGAGTGCTCTACTCTTGCAGCTCGATACTTGGATGATCCGGATAAAGCCTTTCTGATTGCTGAGTTCAACGGTATAGAAGCCGTAAGTTCCGGGCAGGAAGTAGTAATCCCGCTGCACCCTTTTCGGTTGGGCGGATTAGAGACTAATGGCTATCAAATGGTTCCTGTATTAGCATATCAAAGAGTGTCGAAGGATAGAGCAGATGAGGTAACCGTTGCTATGGAACATTTTGAAAAACAGATGAAATACCTCAAAAAGAATGACTACCATGTAATTACGCTCGATCAACTCTTCAATTTTATAAATTTTAAAGAGCAGTTACCTAAAAAATCCATAGCCATAACTTTCGATGGATGCTCGGATTCTTTCTATGAGATTGCATGGCCACTATTGAAAAAGTACGATTTTTGCTGCACTCTCTTTCTTGACATCGATTGTATAGACACAGAGAATACCCTTTCGTGGGAAAAAATAAATGAATTGTTAGAAATGGGAGTTGATATCCAGCCCTACATTAATATGAATAGAAATATAGATAATATAGAAAAAATTAAAGAAGAAGGAACATTTAGTGAATATGTTACAGCTATTGAAAGGGAGCTTATTCGATCACAAGAAGAATTCAAAAGAAACGCGAATAAAGAATGCAAATATCTGGCATACGATTACTCCAAGGATAGAAAATTCACTAATCTTTTTATAATACTTTTAAAGAAACATGGGTACAGGGCAGCGTTTACGACGAGGGATCATGCGAATCCTTTTTTTGTTGATAATTACATGATTAATCGGTCAGTAATATATGGTACCTATGATATGCAGAAATTTAAAAAGAGTTTAGTCACCTTTTGGAAAATCGATCTGCAATGAAAAAAACGCTTGTGCGCTTTTGTGTGCTCACTCTTCTCGTTATTCTTTTTAGCGGGTGTGTTATTATATCCAAAAATTTGAAGAGGTCCTCTCTGCCCTTATCAAAATGGTATGAGATAAAAGCCTTGGAATATGAAAATAGGGGAGAATTGCAGTCGGCTCTCCTTTGTTGGCGGATTGTCAAAAGTCAAAATCCCGATGATAAGAAAATCTCCGATACAATAGATAAATTGGAGGCATATATAAAGAATAAGGCGGATGAGCATTTCAGGATCGGCATCACCAATTATAGAAATAAATCCCTTGATGAAGCTCGAAAGGAATTCTTAATCGCAATAAGGCTTAATCCCAATCACAAAGAGGCCCTTCTGTATCTCAAAAAGGAGCTTACTTATGAAGAGTACACCACTTATAAAGTAGAGAAGGATGATACCTATGAAAAAATCAGCCGCAAGATTTATAAAAATCCTGGACGGAGCTTTATCATTGCCCATTTTAATGATCGAGCTCCTCAAGAAAAACCTGTACCTGGGGAGCTCCTTAAGATTCCTCTTCTTGATGAAAGATTTACACGGCCAAGTATTGACGTGGAAAAAGAGCTGATTAAAGCTAAAGACTTATTAAATCTAGACAATTATAAAGAGACCTTGCGTATTATTGAAAAAATCCATGAATATTTCCCTGAGAATAAAGATGCTACTCACCTGAAAAATCAAACCTATTTACAGCTGGGGATACTGCTGAAAGAGCAAGAAGACTACATTCAATCGCTCAATATGCTTAACAAGGTTGATCCTTCGTACAAAGATATACAGGACGTTATATCAGAAGTGAAAAAACTTAAGAAAGCTCAGGCTGATATGCACTATAACAAAGGGGTCATACATTTTGTTAATGATCAGCTAAAAGAAGCAATAGAGGAATGGGAAAAGACGTTAGCTCTCAATCCAGAGGATGAAAGAGCGATAATTAGCATTAAACAAACCCGCAACTTACTGGAAAAGTTAGAGAGTATTAAGTGATCGGAAATCACCAAATGTATTAATGTACTGAATTTTTTATTGTGTCATCTCGCCTTTGAACCATCGGTGTTCTGCTCCTTCCATAATTTCTTTGGTGACACCTGATAAGAGACGTTCAGCCTGGGGAATCAGGGTGGTATAGAATCTCTTTACATAATCATTGAGTCCATGTAACTGCACATACGCAGGTCCCATCATCGCAAGTCCATTCCTTGCCTCTCTTCCATCAATATGCCAGAGATAGTAATAGGTCCACTCAATTTCTTGGTTAAAGGGCACCGGATCTATCACCTTTGCATGTGCCAATTTCTTAATAATCTCTTTTGCGGATTGTGCAAACTTGTTATTATACAGCTCGACTCCGGCATCGTACTGCTTGTAAAAATTATACACATAATTGGGATTATGGCAGGAGTGACACACATCTTTCATCGCCCCACGTTTTCGTTCCCATTTTTCCATTTTAAATGAAACTTCTGCTCTATTGTTCCATGATAATCGAAACCCGATGTCGTGCGTGCTTGACTGATTTAATGTCGCTGCCACATGACAGGTAGCACAAACCGGAGCTGCTGAATAATCGATACCAACCACCCATGTGGGAGAGCCAAAATTCATTTCACTTTGATGACTTCTATATCGAATCGCATGTTTCGATTCTTCATAGACTTCCTTTTGAGGATGATCGGGGCCGAGATGACATCTGCTGCATGTCTCAGGAGTTCGCGCTTGCGCGCGGGAGAAGTCATGTCTGGAATGACAGGCGGAACATGCTCCGGATGTTCCATCGGGATTAATTCGGCCAATCCCAAAATTGGGCCAGGTTTCGCTGCTCAGCTCACCATCATTAACCTCCACAATGGAGCCATGGCATTGCTGGCACCCTAAGATATACGCGGCAATCCCTTGAACGGTTTCTCCCAAATATTTATCTGGCGATCCGGAAATTTCGCCTGCTTTGGCGTGTGTTGAGTTGAGAAATTGTTCTGCTTCAGTCTCATGACAATTCCCGCAGTCTTGTGGGGAGACAATCACTGAGATGAGACGTTCATTATAATGCTCTAATTCGTCCGGGTCACCGGATTGCGCTTCATGACATTCAAAGCAGCCGATACCCGATTCAGCGTGACTGCTCTTCTGCCATGAATCTACAATAGAGGGATTTTTCTTTGTATGACAGGCAAGACACTCCTGTGTTTCCTCCGAAACAATTGCTTTCGAGGTAAATACATCTGATGTGGTCTCCTTGTATTGTGAACATGACAGTAAATAGAAACAGCAGAGAATAATTAGATATTTTTTATTCATAATGCTCTCCTCTTTTATTAGAATTTGTCATACCAAATCCTCTCCTCCGGAACACCTTTTTCTTTTAAGACCTCGGTAACAGCATCAATCATAATTGGAGGACCACAAAGATAGGCTTCGGCATCTGCTCCTCCCATCAGATACTTCTCTATGATTTTATGAATAAAGCCTCTCCCACCCTTCCAGTTGGGGTCTTCTTCCGAGAGCGCCGGATAGTAGTGAAAATTGGGACGTACTTGTGCAAGTTCTTCAAACATCTTATGATCATAGAGATCTTTTATGGTTCTGCTTCCATAATAGAGTTCAAGCACTCGTGAATTTACATGGCTGCACCAGTATGCAATTATGGCCTTAATAGGGGCTAATCCCACGCCTCCCGCAACACAGACAATTTTTCTTGCAGAATCTGTTTTGAGATAAAAATCCCCGTATGGCCCTGAAAAGTGAACTTTATCGCCAGGTTTTAGAGAATGCAGATACGAAGAGCCGTAACCTTCCGGGATCAATTTAACGTTTAACTCTATCATTTCTTTATTATCAGGATGTGAAGCGACCGAGTATGCTCTAAAATCAAGATTGCCTTCAGGGGTGACAAAATTCACCTGTACATATTGCCCTGGTTTCGCATGAAACTCATCTTTAGGAAGAAGCCCAATACAAATTTTTTTAATATCTGACGTCACCAGGGAAGAGGAGAGTATCTGACCCTCATATTCTTTGATCTCAAGATATTCAGGCGGGATCAGGACCTTTAAATTATTTCTCACCTTGAGCTGACAGGCGAGCCTGAACTTATGCTTGACTTCCTTGGAAGTAAGAAGTAAGGTTTCAGTAGGCAAAACCTCCCCACCGCCTTCGGGCACCCGCAATTTGCAATATCCACATGTGCCTTTACCTCCACAGGAGGAGGGGATAAAATATTTATGTTCAAAGAGCATTCGAAGCAAACTTTTGCCGCCTGTATCGCTAAATTCTTTATCATCATTGATAATGATTGTGCACACGCCATAGTGCGAGAGGAGTTTCGCAAGGAAAATAATGAAGATTCCCACTATCACCATATAAATATTGATAAAAATGAGTGCTTTAATCATACGAACCCCTCTACCTTACTCTGCGTTATATGCTTGTTATCCCTGTAAAACCAATAAATGCCAAGGCCATAATTCCGGCCAGTATTGCAGTAATTCCTTGCGCCTCGAAGTTTTCAGGGGGATCACTGAAAATCAATTTGTTTCTTAATGCGCCAATTGTCACAATGGCAAGCATCCAGCCTATCCCTGACCCGATACTGAAGACCATTGTCTGAAGAAAATTGTAGGCCCTTAATATCATAAAGAGTGAGATGCCGAGTATGGCGCAATTCACGGTAATGAGGGGTAGAAAAATCCCAAATGCATGATAGAGTGCAGGTGAAAATCTATCGATAAAGATTTCCATAATTTGCACGATGGTGGCGATATTTAGGATAAATACAAGAAATTGAAGGTACTGAAGCCCCAGGGGAAGAAGAATATAATAATATATAACCCAATTGGCCAGGGCAGTCACAGTCATAACGAACGATACAGCCATGCCCATGCCGAATGCGACACGAATATTCTTAGAAATAGTAATAAACGGGCACATTCCCAAAAAATATGAGAGTGCGATATTGCTGGTTAAGATAGAAGCAAAGAGAAGTAATAAGAGATTCATTGTATGTTCTCCCTTCCAAAAGCCAGGTCGAGTTCCCTTATGGCTTTATTAATGAGTTTTTCCAAAGCTAGTGAAGTCATGCTTGCTCCTGTGACCGCATCAATTTCATTGGGGCCGGAGGCGAATTTCACGATTTTTATCTCAGGACGAAGAAGAGCATCATTAAATCGCCGCTGAAATTCATCTTCAGCAATTCTTCCCCCAAGACCGGGAGTTTCTGTCTGAGCCAGAACCTTGAGCCACAACATGCGCTCAAAATCAGGATTTACGGCCAGAAGAACCTCGATAGTGCCCCACAAACCAGGCCCATGAGCTTTAAATATCACAGTATTTTTTTTCTTTTTTTTGGCAATATAGTAAGTAGTCGTTCCGATTGTCTGTATATCAAAATTTTCTTCAAATTTTTCCTCTATGATGTCATTTTCCCTCAGAGGGACCTCGAATTTCTCAAGAATTGTCTGATAAAGACGTCTGTTAAAGATCAAAGAAGCCCTCTCAAACGCTATATTCCCGGCACTTAAGAAGGTCGTGCAGACAGTAGCAACGATTCCTAAAAAGAGTATGAGCTTCACATCTTCCATTAACGGAAACTCCTTTTTACTTTATTTTTTCCTGATAACATTGATAACAAGGATAAAGGTTCCTAATGCGAAAAAAGCCCCGGGTGGAATGGCAAAAAGCCCCATGGGAGTCACAAAATCCGGGAGGATTTTTATTCCAAAGCAGGTGCCGAATCCGAGAATTTCCCTGAAAAAAGCGATGGTCATTAATGAAAACATATACCCAATGCCAACGCCGAAGGCATCCATGACCGTAATGAAGGGTGGATTGTTAATGGCATAAGCCTCTGCACGTCCCATGATAATGCAATTTGTAATGATCAAAGCCACATAAGGCCCGAGAGCCCTGCTTATGTCCGGAACAAATATCTTCAAAGACTGATCAACGGCAATGACGAGTGTAGAGATCACTAACATATAGGTTACCATTCGAACCCGCGCAGGGATGATGGATCGTAAGAAAGAAATGATGAGTGAATTGACACAAAGAATAAGAATGACCGCGAGACTCATTACCAGGGCATTCTCCATAAGGTTTGTTACCGCCAGAGTAGAACAGATCCCCAATACCATTCCGAAAATGGGATTATTATGCCAGACGCCTTCGATAAAGATCATCCATGATTTTGTTTTAAACAGTCTATACCCCTTTTGAGGGACCCTGAGTTTTCCGGATGCTTTATTATCCATAGCGATGCCTCAATCCCTCTCCAAAGAAAGAATGTTTCATTGATGTATATTCCTGTAAGTGTATTTTAGGACACCTTCGTCAATAATTGCTGAAAACACATTACCAAAAAGGACCGCAAAGAAAATTCCATCGGGAAAGGAGGAGAAGTACCTATTAAGAAACGCCACGAGGCCTGTGAGAGCGCCGGTTATCCACCTTCCGGCTTTTGTCCTTGGTGCTATTCTGCGATCCGGTATGATAAAAAAAGCTGCAATGAGCCCGTTGCCGATGCATAATTCCAATATGTTTTGAGAAACATGCGGGAACATATAATTACATGAGAGGGCCAGTAAGAATAATGTGCCTGTAAAAGATAGGCACATTCTGAAATCAATTGCACGGAATAGGAGTAGAAGTAGTCCACATGCAATAAGCACAACAGGGACTGCATTGCCGGGTGTTTGGGGGATGTTCCCCATAAATACCGCCCGAAGGGGGTGTGCGAGCCTATAAATTCTTGTATCAATATACAGAAGCGGATGTTCTGCGGTAAGCACTGCGGCCCTGTAATGACGAAAACCGAAAAATAAACCGGGAAAAGGAAGTGACCAGCCAAAATCAAATGTGAATGAAAAACTCAAATTTGCAAAGGCCCAGCCGAGAGCAACTGGTGAGGCCAATGCATAGCCATGACCTCCAAAAAATGCCACACCGATGATGATGCCGAAAAAAAGAGAGATTGCGATCATCCATAATGGAAAGACGGGTGGCAGAACCAGCGGAAAGAGTACCCATGCATAAGTCCCCAAAATTCCTATCTCTTTCTTTCTCATCCTGAAAGCTGTCATTTCTGTTCCAGTCCCTATCACAAGGCAGATCAGAAGTGCAAGTATGATTTTAAGACCGTATTTGCCGATTGCACAGATGTATAATGGTATGGAAAAAAACAGAAGAAACAGGTCATTTCTATCGGGAAAAAATTTCTTTAGTAATCCCATGCGTCACTCTTCTTTTAATTTTTCGATTGTCTGCCATATCGTTTCACAGAGAGGAAGATTGGACGGACATACAAAGCTGCATTTCCCACATTGGATACAGCTCTTTATATTGAGCCTGAGCGTCTCATCCTCCCTTTTACGGATACTATTGTGATAGAGAAAACTCGGATACAAATTGGAAGGGCAATAGGTCGAGCACGCCAGGCAATTGCTGCAGGGTAGCAATGCCCTTTCACGACACTCACCTTTTCTTATTCCTATTTTCTTAAAAAAGCTCCCATATGGTGTAACAGTATACCCTGAATTGGCGAACATAATCAGCGAGGTCATGTGTCCCGCATACGCTGTATCCGGATCTATCTTTCGTCTGAGAAGGGGATGAAAAAGCGTGGTTCGAGGCTTTTTACAAATGCCATGTTCTATGTGCAGGAATTGTAAGATGCGTGTCATGGGAATACCTACCGGCACATGAAGGCAAAACAACGTGTTCATGTCGATAAAGAGTGACATTATCATACTTTCTGCCTTTTGTCCTTTAATTGCCGCGGTATAGACAGTGTGAAATTCAAAAATATCTAACGCTATCCCATGTTCATGCCGTGGGCTCATTTTCCGTGACCATCTGCCTCCAGTATCCTTGAAACGCTCATCCGGACTGATAATTTCAATCTCTTTTAATCTGAAGAAAGCTTTAACCTCTGACAAGGCTTTCGTAAAATCATTAAATAAAAAATCTATAAGCGTATCTGTATCAGGCCCATAGGGAGCATCCGGCAGCAATGAAACTGAAAAGATAGCCGGATTTTTTTGAAGAAAAAAAATGGATTTAATAGGGAAAAGGCTTGCAATACTTATAGACAGATTGTCAGACAAACTTACGCGCTTATAGTCAAGATTAAATGGTGAGAGAATCTGCTTAATCGGGATACAATTATATGGGAATCTTTTCACAACAAGCCTTCCAGTGAGTTTTCAAAAGCTCAAATTACAGAATGTGATTTAATTTTTAATTAAAGAGCTTAATGCATTTATAAGGGAATTGCAACTATTGCTATGCATATTATAAGGCATAAAAAAATCTTAACGGAGAACTCACAAGTTCATAGCTCTTTTTGCGTATCCAAAATTATTATCATCCGTTATACATAAGTAGAGGTATTCGAAAAAGCAAATCATGGGCAACCATGAGACGCAAAGCTTCGGGTCTACGATAAGCTTTTGATATTAAATATGATGGCCGAGCTGCTGAGGATAGGCAGCCCGGCTATTTTTTTAAGGTACCTCATTGAATAATTGGTGGTAATTGAATAAATTATTTTGGTTAAAGAGGAGATTTAACAATGAAGACATATTATATAAAATATGTATTATTAATTTTTTTCTTTATGGTATCTTTATTGATACCATTGCCGTATGCGTTAAGTCAGGTAATGATATTTCCTGGCAATGGCATAATAATCCCAATTGGCCCTGCAGGACCTCTGTTGCCTTTTCCTCCGCCTCGTAGCGCATCATTTTTATTTTCTCAATTTCCCCCTTTTCAAATCCCGCTATTGAGCACTAGATTTGGAAACTCACCCAGTTCAAACGGATCATCAGTTGGCATTCCTTCAGCATCAGGAGGATATGCGGGAGTGGCCTTGCAAGGAAACGGAAATCTAACTGCTCCTTATAATCCAATGGGAAATCCAGGATTAGTGGGAGGTTTTCAAATGACACCAGCACCCGGACCGATGGATGATGATGGACCGATGGATGAGTATGGATTGATGAATGAGTATGAAATGATGCAAGGTCCTGGTCCGATGCAAGGTCCTGGTCCGATGATTGGTCCTGGTCCGATGATTGGTCCTGGACTGATGGGAGGGCCTGATCCGATGGGAGGGCCGGGGATGGTGAATAACATTATGGGACCACCAATCACAGGCCCCGCACCACTTCCTGTAACTACTCCTGTTCCCACGACAATTGTTGTGCCGACAACTTTTCCCATTCCTGTCATTGTTGATACCATCGCACCTCCCGCAAGCAACAATGTAGTGCCACTTCCAATTGTTGATACCATCCCTACTCCCGTTATTGTTGATACCATTTCTCCTCCTGTTATTGTTGATACCATTCTTCCTCCTGTTATTGTTGATACCATTCTTCCTCCTGTTGTAAACGATGTTGTTCTTCCTCCAGTTGTTGATACTATTCCCCCTTCTCTACCTCTGACGGTGACGAGTTTTCCTGTCCCGACGATTCCTCCTTCTGCTATTAATCGGAGGCAGTATCCCATGCAGTATAATTATGTGAACCTGGGTTCTTTTGGAGTGTATGCGCCAACTGATCCTGTAAATTTTGCACTTGTCAACAGTTTTTTCCCTAATGGAATTCTTACCGGTCCGCACACAGTGGTTACGGAGAATGTAACAACTGTCACGACACCAATTGTGACTTCAACTTCTTATTATCCAAGCCCCACTCCAGGAGTTGCAGATCTAAACAGTATTCAATATACACCTGCGTCCTCGCTCCCACTAAATAATATGATAGCTTCTCCTTATGTAACCATTTATGGTCCGGGCGGGATAATTCTGAGCGGCCCCGGATTTTTTAATTAATTTTTTATTCAACAAGTATGTGCTGGAGGACAATGATCGCATATAATGGGAAAAAAGAACTATAAAGAATCGAGAGAACTAGTGCAAAAGTGAACCTTGCCTGTGAAACAAAGTTAAGACGCAAGGATGGAAGGCTCATAAATGTTGAAGCATCCACCGCAATCATCCAATATAACGGGAAACCGGCGACAATGGGAATTGTGCGAGATGTTACAGAACGGAAAAGAATGGAAGAAGAATTATTAAAGATAGAAAAGTGTGAATCTATCTGCCGGGGTAAAGGGGAAATATTTTTTATGGATGATGATAAGGCACTGCGAGATACGATGGGAGATATATTACTATATTTGGGTTACCAGATTGAGTTTGTGCAAAAGATGGGAGTGAGGCAATTGAACTTTATAAAAAAGCACAGTGTGAAAAGAATCCATTTGATGTGGTTGTCTTAGATTTGACTATCCCTGGCGGGAGAGGTGGAAAAGAGACTATGAGGAAGCTTCATAAAATTGATCCCGATGTTAAAGCAATTATTTCAAGTGGGTATCCCAATGATCCTGCTATATTTAATTATAAAAATTATGGTTTCAAAGGGGCAATTACCAAACCTTACGAAATAAATAAATTTAGCATGTTATTAAGAGAATTAATTTCATGAACTTAAAAAAATTCTTTTAAGAATAGGAAAGAGCTCATAAAATGAAGAAGAAATATGCCGTGGCGCTAATTGTCAACTAATTGTCAACTAAAACTAAATTTTATTGTCAGCTACATGCCTTATGATTGCGGCTATTGAGGGATTAAGATTCTCTGTTTTTATCACAATGTCAGGGTGTTGTCTTTTAAATACTCGGAATACCTCATCAGCAAATCCCTGACCAAGTGCGTTTACACCTTTAAAATTCAATATGATTTCCCTAAATTTATCAAGCCCTGCAAGGAGTCTTCTTGCCTCAGAGCGTGAGATATATTCAGTTTGAAACAGCTTTACATATACACGGGTCTTTTCAAACTTATAATCAAAAGCCTCGGGGGCAAATTCCATAAAAATTCCTTCGAGGATCCTTTTTGATCCCCTTCCTATGGTAAATGTCACTTCTGTCCCTTCAATAAATCTCTTTTGTTCCACAAATACATCTTTCTTGATATTGTCGAAGATCAGGTTTATTCTGTGCGATCTGAAAGCAACGACATCCCCCGATTTTGATGAAAAAAACACTCCTTCGCCAGAGTGTCGTTCTCTCATCGTGGTCGTTTTTCCCTTTATCAGTTCCCCTATGACTGCATTTTCATCGGGTAAGTTGAATTTTTTATAAATTGAAAAAAAAATGCCGATACCATAATCTCTTATCTTGAAAGAAAATCTGTACTGATCCATAGTCACTTCGATATCACTCACCTCAGAAGAGGAATGCTCTATTGCGTTATTTAAAATCTCGGTAAATGCATATCTGACGATATCTAAAACATTCTCTCTCAGATCACTTTTTAAATTTGAAAGTAAAGCAATCTCACGAAAAACCTGATCTTCCTCTAAACCTTGTAAGATAACCCTTTTTCTTGTTCTCCCTGTAGGCTTGCTTTTTCCGACAATTTTATATATAGCCCCTCTCGTAGCACCCTCTTTTATGACCTCCCCATTTTGGATCAATGTTTTGAGATGTTTATTGAGCGCTTGTCTTGATATACCAAGGAAATCGGATAGCTCCTTTCCGGATAACGTCTTATTTTCTTTAAGATATCTCACTATAGTCTCTTTTGTGCCCATGAAATTAATTATACCTATTGTCAACCTATTGTCAACCATATTTAAATTCTATTGTCAACTTAAGAGGGTAAGACCGTTGGGCAATCGCATGAAAGATTTCGAGTTGTTCAGTGAGAATTTTAGATATTTTCTAAAAAATTTTAAACAGGGTAACAGTTTATCCTGTCAATATAGCTGAAAAGGTCACCCTCAGTTCGAAGAATAATCGGATCATTTCCGAAAAATTATATATTTCCACAGGGGCATTGTCCCTGATGAAATAACAATAGAAATCTAAACAGAAAAAAGCAGGGATAAAAATGAATAGGTGGAATGTATATTTAAACGATGAGATTAAAGGTCCCTATACAACTGAAGAATTGTCCCAACTTGAAGGATTCACATCAAATACAAGAGTTTCCCTTGACGATTACCATGAGAGGTGGGGAGCTGCTGAAACATTTCCAGAGCTTAGAAGTCTTTTTGGCAGCCCCGAAAAGACCGATACCGCACGGTGTCCGGAATGTGGCGCATCTTTAAAATTTAAAGATGGTGAAATCAAGACAAAGTGTGAATATTGTGGTTCCTCCCTTGCTGTTTCTAAAAAAGAGGAGATGCTTGTTGCCACTGAATGTCCAAAATGCGGCAGTTCTATAGAATACCCGGATGGATCAAATACATTTAAATGCAATTATTGTAATTCCTCCCTTTTAATAACAAACAGGGAGAGAATCTTTCATTTCCATATCAAGCAATGTATGGATGCCCAAGAAGCAGCTAGACTTGCCTCAGAGTTCGCCAGAAATGAAAATCTCAGAATTTCAAATCTGGCCCCACGGTTATATTATGTTCCTTTCTGGCGGTATACTGCAATCTCAATGGATCAGAATATCGGAGAGAAATTTTTTGAATTTAGTAAAACAAGACTGAAATCTACGGTGGAAAGTGTTGTTGGAACTTTACACAATGCTATTTGCGATGATTATAATGATTATAAAGAGATACCTTCCACCATAGGCACAAAGATCAAAAAGGTTAATGAAACTGACTGTAAGCTCATAGATTATAATATTCTTGCCCGTAATGAGGCATATGGCATTGATACGCTAGGTATACAGGCCCAGGTTTTAAAATTAGAATCTTTGCATGATGAGGAATTAAAAAAGCAGGCCATAGTATTGCCGCCAACCATATCAATTGAAGAAATAAAAGACATGGTAATAAAAAATTCGACTATCGTGTATTGTGAAGGAGGAGACATAGCACATTGCGGGGAAAATTCAAATATGGACTATGAAAAGATATATTTCCAGAAGAAAAGTCTGCTGGGAGAAAGACTTATGCTTATCTATTTGCCTTTCTGGATATCAGATTGTTATATTGGGCAGGAAAAAGCCTTTATAGTAATCAATGAATTGATGAAGCAAGTGGACCTTTACCACGAAGGGTTTGAATTGGAAAAGGCTCCGGCTGTATCAGAAATCTACCAGATCCCGCGGTTTGCGCCATTATGCTGCCCTGATTGTGGTAAGAGCATGGAATCAGGAGAATTCCATGCGTTACACGTATGTATGAATTGCAATCGCCTGTGGCAGGCGGAAAATGATAAATTTATAAATGTTGATTTCAGTATTATTGCACCAAATAAAAAATTATCCGGGAAACTTATCCACTTGCCAATGTGGCAGTTTGAAGCTGTCATCGCATCAGACTCATTAAAGATGAGCACGCGTGAGGAATTCTCCAGGATAGTCCCCAGGATGAGATCTTTCTCTCTCCTGAAAGAAGAGGATAGATCAAAACCAATAAATATATATGTTCAGGGATGGGGTGACAGGAACTTTCCGAAAGTCAGCGGGATCCCCAAGAATTTCCTTGAACGTCAACCCGCCCTGAGTTTTGCTGAAAACAGCACAATCACAGATATGGTGCGATGTATTTATGATGAAAGAGAAGCAAAGGAAATGGCGCACCTGGCGTTTATATCAGTAATCCCGGTAGATATAGCAATTTCAACCAGGTGGCTTAAATTCATAAATGAAATGCACATCGAGTTCAGTAAAACCAGGCTATTACTTCTACCCTTTTATGAACTGGGGCCTGATCTTATCGATGGCGTCACAGGTGCCAGTGTGCCTAAAGGGGAATTACAGGAAGGAATAAGAAAAATAAAATAAGCAGCAAAGGCTCACCTTCAATAAAGTTCATTTTATTTTATGAAGTACTTTTATCGTGGAATCTCTTGAAGGAATGGGGTCAGGACCAATATGGTCAAAACAAGTTTTTATATCACAGGTAAGCAAATACTCCTCTACAATATTCGGTATGCTTTCCCGAAGCTTCTCATGAGCAGCTCGTTCTACACGACATTTTTGTTTTCTTACGTTTTTGTCCATTGAACATACCGCCCTTCCTCTTCATGTGTTGACATTAGTATGTGTGCGTATTTATTTTTTTTCTTCATTCCAATAGGGAGATAAAGCCCTTAGTTTCTCTATAATCCCGGGCATCTTCTCTATCACGAAATCCACTTCCTTTATATTGTTATAAATGCTTAAACTGAATCGAATGGAACCATGAGCCATAGTAAAGGGAACACCCATTGCTCGAAGTACATGTGAAGGTTGAAGAGAGCCTGAGGTACATGCGGAACCGGAGGATGCGCATATGCCATATTCATTGAGCATCAGAAGAATTGCTTCCCCCTCGATAAATTCAAAGCTAATATTGGTTGTTGTCGGAAGGCGGTTTTGACAGTCGCCATTTATACGTACATGAGGTATTTGCCGAAGAATTTCGTTCTCTAACTTATCCCTCAGACGCTTAACCTTGGTATTTTCATCCTTGATATTACTCGCAGCCAGTTCGCAAGCTTTGCCAAGTCCGATAATATTCGGGGTATTTTCAGTACCACTTCTGCGGCTCCTCTCTTGATGTCCTCCGATTAAATAAGGAGAAAATTTTGTTCCTTTCCTCACGTAGAGCACACCTATACCCTTGGGAGCATGCAGTTTATGCCCTGATAAGGACAGCATATCAATTGCATTATTTTTCATATCCAGGGGTATTTTCCCCACTGCCTGGACAGCATCTGAGTGAAATAAAATACCTTGTTCTCTGGCAAGCTCGGCAGCCTTTTCCACAGGGAATAGAACTCCTGTTTCATTATTAGCCCACATAAGGCTTACAATGGCGGTATCAGGGGTGAGGCTCCGTGTATACTGTTCCATGTCCAAACGCCCATTGGCATCAACGGGTATTTCGGTGATGCGGCAACCTTCATGGGCGAGATGGGCAGCGAGCGATTTAACAGCCGGATGTTCTACCCGGCTGGTTACAATATGCTTTTTATGAGGATTAACCTTGAGGGCAGACCGGATCGCGGTATTATCGCTTTCAGTGCCGCAGCTTGTAAAAATTATTTCATCAGGGTGTGCATTAAGTAATGCTGCGACCTGCTCACGCGCTGTTTTGATTTTTTGGGCTACCTGGCCCCCGAAAGAATGCATACTTGATGGATTTCCATATAAATCGGAAAAATAGGGAAGCATTTCCTCCACTACCTCAGGAGCGGCCCTCGTTGTCGCATTATTATCAAAATAAATCGTATTCATTATGATACCTCCTCAACCGACAGGTCTTGAGAGACCATTTCATGGAGCTTCGTTTCAACAAAATGCTTTAGGGTCTGTCCGGCCGCTTTGCAGGAGGCACATGAACCTCTTGTAGCAACAAGCACCCTGTTGCCGATGACATCAATAAGGTCCACGTCCCCGCCATCTTTCCTTAAATAAGGTCTGATCTCACGATCAATGGTTTGCTCAATCATCTTGATTTTCTGTATATTTGAGAGCCGAGGTTTCGCAGCTCCCCTATTTTCGTTCATTACCTGGGTGATAATCTCCTCGATCTTTTCGTGACATCCACCGCATCCTCCCCCCGCTTTTGTATAATTGGTTACTTCTTCTACTGTAGTAAGATTGTTTTCTCTTATTACTCGCTCAATTTGCCGATCCGTAATACCAAAGCATTGACATATCATTTCACCTTCTGCTTTTTTTTCAGTCCTCCCACCTCTATAATGAGCGATTGCCTTCTCAAGAGCTTCCCTCCCCAATACAGAGCAATGCATTTTTTGTTGAGGCAGTCCACCGAGATCATCAGCAATATCTTGATTAGTAATCTTTTCTATTTCATCAATCGTTTTACCTTTGATCATCTCGGTTAATGCCGTGGCTGAAGCAATAGCACTCGCACACCCAAAGGTTTTGAATTTGGCATCTTTGACCCTCCCGTGTTCATCCAGTTTAAACGTAAGCTTCAGTGCATCGCCGCACGCCATGGACCCCACGGTCGCCTCACCATCAGGATTTTCTATTTCTCCTACATTTTTTGGATTTAGAAAATATTCCTTCACTTTATCCGAATATTCCCACATGGTCATCTGCTCCTTTTACTCTTTCTTTTTAATTTTCATATACAAATCCTTCTCATAAGTAAATGATACTCCTATGTCTATATTTATATCGCACCCGTCCATTTTGTCAAATATGTGAGGGGGATAACAAAGAGGCTTATCCCCCTTACCTATTTTCTTTAAAACAATATGTAGGAGCCTAAAAAAATAATGTATGTGATCACAGTGTGAGACCCCATATATCAGACACAGTCAGGAGACTTGCCGGATCTGTCCCAAAGAGAAAGGGAGGATATAGCGCGAGATAAAAAAGATTCGCTCCGAGAATATTGGGAAGCTCTGCCCGCGTTCCGAGCGGTGGTAAAAATGTATAGTCGGGAGGTAAGGTTATCGGGAGAGGACTTCCTGTTGCCGGATCTACGAGATATGAGGGGGGAAAGTCACCAAAGCCATAATACATATTAAAATACAGCAATCCGCCACCTGCCATTGGGGGTATATTAAAAAGCGCCCACGTAACAGGTTTAACGGGGTCCCACGCAAGTACAGGCTCGACAGGAAGAACGGTAGCAGGAGTAAGGTCTGTAACGATGGGTGTGGGGACACCTGTCGCAGGATCGGGGGGCGAGAGGACGGGAGACCAGAGAGGCCAAAGCAAATTATACGGTGGCAGTGCTGTCCAATATGCTTGGGCGTGCACTGAAGAGAAGGGAGTGATCGCTATCACAGAAACGATTATGAGCATAGGAAATAGTAAAAGAAATATTTTTTTATCTCTGTACATCGTGTATCTCCTTGTAAAATAATTATTAAAATTAAATGTGAAGAATCATTCCCTGATATTTCTTAGAGGAGGGCCACGAATGAATCTGTCTATGATATGTTTTCGCATTATTTTAGTATTGAGTATTTAGAGAAATTTTTTCAAATTTAATTATAATATATCTTTAATATATTTATTACTATGATTCAAATATACTTTTTATTGATTTAATGTAACCTAATCTGGATAAGCAGAAAACAAATAAAGAGGACTTAATTGTGGAATAATATTAAAATGAGCTTGTTGAGTCACAATGTGCATATATTATATCAGTAGCAAATATCTGAGTCTCTTTATAGTGTCAGGTCTTTTATTAGAGGTATCATTCTTCATTCTTTTCACGAGACCTGCCGAGCTTATTTTCTATGGCAGCAAGCAATTCGGGTGCCCTTATAGGCTTGCTCACGTAGTCATCCATTCCGGCTTCAAGACATCTCTCCCTGTCACCCTTCATTGCATAGGCGGTGAGAGCGATTATTGATATTCTGTCCCCTTTTTTTGCTTCTGCTTCCATGGTTCTGATCGCTTTGGTTGCGTCTAAACCATCCAGCACAGGCATTTGCACATCCATCAATATCAAATCTATTGAAGGGTTAGATTTATAGAGTGAAATTGCTTCTTGTCCATCATTTGATACAACCACATTATATCCTGATTTTTCTAAAACTTTTTTGGTTATTTGTTGATTTGAGATATTATCTTCTGCGATAAGAATAGTATAGGGTGTTTTTGTTTCAATAGGAATTTTTGTGTGTGAGGCATTATGTGGTTCTTCTATTTCTGTCGGCGTATAGGGGAGCGTAAAATAAAATGTCGTGCCGTGATCAGCTCCTGTGCGAGATGTGAGTCTAATCTTTCCGCCCATTAACTCACTTAATTTTTTACAGATTGTAAGTCCCAAGCCGGTGCCGCCATGTTTTCTTGTGTGACTTACATCTGCCTGATGAAAGGGCCTAAATATTTCCTTCTGTTTATCTTTAGGTATTCCTACGCCGGTGTCCGACACATAGAATTCTAATGTTTTCTTATTCTTTAAAGAAACGCCATATTCTATCGATCCGCTCTCAGTAAATTTTATTGCGTTGCTCATGAGATTATGCATTATTTGTTGTATCCTTGTGGGATCGCCCATGATAAATCTGCTTATAGTGTCAGGGCAACTTTGTCTTAAGGAAATGTCTTTTCCTTCTTGAGATATGAGCATTGAGCAGTGAGAGTCAATATTATGTAATATGGACTTAAGTGAACAAGGAATAAGTTCAATTTCTAACTGTCCTGCTTCTATCTTTGAAAGATCTAAAATATCATTAAGAATAAATAATAATAAATTCACACTCTTTTTTATAGTGTGCAAATATTCTCTATGGTCCTCTGATAATTCATCACTAAGCATTAATTCCGTATAACCAAGTATAGGATTCAGAGGTGTCCTAATCTCATGGGACACATTTGCGAGGAATGCGGATTTCAAGCAATCAGACTCTTCTGCTTTTTCTTTTGCTTGTTTGAGTTGCTCTTCATATTCCTTAGTCGCTGTGATATCAGAAAAGCAGCCTGTCATGCCTATTGGTTTTCCATTGTCATCTGTTAATAGTGATGCTTTGAGGCTCACAAGTAATTCCGTTCCGTCTTTTTTTCTTCCAACCAGTCCTTCTCCTGAATAAGAGCCCTCGTTGGTTATAATATTGATGATCTCTTTTGCTTTTCCCCGGCTTTCCTCTGTCCAGTATTCCAGAACATTCTTCTCATACATCTCTTCATAATCATTAAATCCCCACATCCTCGCAGCTGACGGATTCGCATACGTTATTGTGCCTTCAAGATCTGCTATGAATATTGCATTGAGAGATGTCTCAACAGCGCTATGCACTCTTTTTAATTCTTCTTCCACTTTCTTTCTGTCTGTGATATCTTCTCCCGAGCTTAAAATAGCAGTAATTTCCCCTGTTTCATCCCTCAGCACGCTATAGTGCCACCTTATCATTCTTTCTTCACCATTTTTTGTAAGCACAGGATTTTCAAAATACTCAGCAGGCTCAATATTCCCGGCTATTAATTTGTTAAACACAGTTTTCACCTTGTCTCTTCTTTTTTCCGGAAGAAAATGATCGAACCAATTTTTGTTAAGGATCTCCTCTTTCTTGTACCCGAGTATCTCACACCCATTTTTATTTATGAGGGTGACCCTCTGGTCGGCATCAATATTTACCAGCATAACTCCGGCAATATCAAGATAATTTTGCGCTTCATTTCTCTGCTGTCGTAATTCATTCTCTGCGCGTCTTCGCTCAGTGATATCTCTAAAAACACCCAGCAGATATTTCCCGCCGGAAAATGAAACTAAAGTCGAGTTTACATCAGCATAAAAAACGCCGCCATCTTTTCTCTTTACCGCAATATCTGTGGCAAGCTTAAGCTCACCTTTTGCCTGCTTCTCAAATTGCTCAATGATGTATGGAAGAGCTTCCTCGGGGTGTATGTCCATTATCCCCAGTGTTTTTATCTCCTCCAGGGTATAACCGAGCATCTGGCATATTGTATTGTTACCCATATCAAATTTTTTGGTTCCACTATCTGCGATTAATATTCCGTCAGTGGCATTATCGAAAATTGCCCTAAATTTTTGTTCTGATTCTGTTATCTTCTTTTCCCATTCCTTCCGATCGGTGATATCTATGAAGTTTTCTATGAGACACTTCTGGCCCTCAAGTTCAACTTTGGTCACCGTTTTAAGAATAGGGATTTTTTCACCGCTGGCAGTAAGGAGTGTACACTCGGACTTATTCACTGTCTCCCCAAGGTCTGTGATCGGGCAGCGTACTTTCTCGTCGGGACAGATATAGTTATGGCATACACTGCCGAGCAATTTGCCTTTTGGCACTCCACACATCTCGAGAGCCTTGGGATTAGCATTTATAATCTTGTGGGTGTTCGCATCAATCATTACAATCCCCGCGTGCACTGTATCGAAGATGGTCCTTAAGTTATACTCGCTTTGTTGCAGCAGATCCTCTGCAATCTTTTTCTCGGTAATATCTTGAATCGCGCCTATCATAATTTCCGGAGTGCCATCGTTCCCAAGGTGTCTGATTTGAGGTTCTGTAGCAATGATCCAGCGTGTTTCGCCAGAGGGTCTTATAATCCTGTATGTTAATGGTGTGCCGGTAAATTTTTTAGTAACTCCTAATGCTGCATGGATCACCATTTCTCTGTCATCAGGATGTAAGAGAGTGTCGATAAGTGATTGAAAGGTATCGAATGTGTTATGTGTGCATGAAATCCCAAGTATTCTGCACATTTCATCCGACATTGTGAATGAATTATCTTTAAGGTTCCATTCCCAACTTCCCACATGCGCCAACTGTTGCGCTCGCTTGAGACTTGCCTCGTTTTCTTGCAGCGACTTTTCAGTCTGTTCGTGTTTCAAGATATTACGCTGAAGTTGCTCGTTGATTGCTCTTAATTCTTTGGTTCGTTTTGTGACCAATGCCTCAAGATGATCCCTGTTGCGACGTAAATTTCTTGACATTAAATTAAACGATTGGGCTAACTCATTCAATTCTCGGCTTTGAAGTCCGGAAACTTCCTCGCCAAGATGTGTGCCCTCCTCTGCAATTTGGATTGCCTTATCATGGATCCTTCTGATCGGTGCACACACACACTGCCTTACTGTTACATATTGCAGAATAAAAAAGCCTAAAATGATGAGTAATAAAATGCCGGAAAGCTTTAAAGAAAAACAATCAGCCATAGCGTATGCTGTATAAAGGGGAATGCGTATGGAAACGGCGGACACCGATTCTCCCAACCTACGATTGAATCCCCTTTGGATTCCAAATATATCAATAAGCCCTTGAGGTGCTATTTCCGGTGTGCTGTGACATTTCAGGCACGGCTCCGATATGGAAAAAGACCTCTTGAGAATTGTAAGATATGGCTCTCCATTAAATTTACGGATTGTTGAACGGCTCATAAGTTCCGGATTGATATTAAGCTCATTAATGAATGTCCTTTCATAGTCGTCCGCTTCATTTTTAGGACTTCGAGCATTGATAGCACAATTTTTAAAATATAAATTGTCGGAATTTCTCGCTTTAAAATAGTCGTCAATCCTCCTGTTGGCATAGGTAGATGACATCCAGGTCGGATTAAAATATTCAACTGGCACGTATTTTTCACCTATTGTAAAGGCATTCGGTTTTAGATCATGAAAAAAATAATCATGAACTGCTAATGTTCTGTCGAGGATAATTTCAGCCTTTGCTTGGGCCTCTGTAAGAGCCTGCGATCGCATGTGATAATTGACGAGTAAAACGATGGATATCGAAGATAGTGTAAATATAAAGGCTGTGATGATAGTAAGATATGTGGTAATCCTTAAAGGGAAAATTCTTTTTTTATATTCATTGATAATTTTTAAAAGTCTAGTAAATACCATCCTTATTACTTGATCTGACCGAAAAGATAATTTTATTTTCTGATACTTCCCTATGCCTCCTAAATTTTTATCGGACTATTGCATCTCTGGCATCTGATAATAAAGTGGGTAAGATATCCGGTCAATCACCAAAAATGTATAAAGGATTATATTAAGCACGTTACAATAACCAATCTATAGTAGAATTGGTAAAGAATTATATTACCAAAGAGGAGACTGAAGTCATTGCTAATGGGGCTAATTCAGATTTAAGGAGTGGAGAAGAAACGCCCTGACATAGAATTAATGAAGATAGTGCTTTTTATTGTATTTGAGGAATTTTCACAAATTCACGAGTATTATTAGTAACCAATACAACAGCAAGGCTTCTGGCGTGAGCGGCAATAAGCATATCCATAGCACCAATGGGTTGGCCAATTCTCTCCAAGTATGTCCGTATATCGCCATAGTGAGAAGCTGCGCGATCGTCATAGGGGATTATCTCTAAAGGGGCCAAAAAACTATTTAAAGCATCCCTATTCTGATCAGGTTTACTGCTCTTAGAGATACCATATTCAAGTTCAGAGAGAGTAATAGAGGAAATTCCTATGTCTGACATATTGAATGTCCGAAGTTTGTTGATAACATTGATGGGTTTTTTTTTGATTATATAGATGCAGATATTGGTATCAACCATAAAACGCATTAAAATCTCTCCCTTCTCTCCGTGGGAGGTTGCTCTCGGTCGGTCATAAAGTCATCGCTGAATTGATCTAAGCTGCTGATAAAAGACGCCCAAGGATCATCCTTTGGAATGAGTAAAACATTGCGACCAATTCTTTTTATATAAACCTCTTCCCCCTGGAATTTAAATTCTTTGGGGAGCCTTACTGCTTGACTTTTTCCATTCTTAAAAATTTTTGCTGTATTCATTGTTCTTCCTTTTTCTTTTTTAATATATATTTAAAAGTATATACTAATAAAAAAGAATTGTAAATTTATAGGGAGCGATTCGAATGCTATTGTCGATATTGAATCAACTATGATGCTTAATTTTTTCCTAAATGATGGTATATGGAAATTTCTGTGAGTTTTATGCAGGCATAAGGAGGTATGATTTGAAGCTATAATAAGGATAAACTACTGTCAGACCAGACCTTTGTATAGGTGGTCTGACAGTAGTAGTACACGCAGCCTAAAGTCCCAGAATGAGACCTGGCGTAAGCAGTGAAATATAGGCGGGTGGAGGATTAAGAAGAGCAGCAAAGAGGGGATAACTTGCCAATGTGCCTCCTTGTGCAATCTCATAGGCAACGGCATAGGCTGTATAGCTATTATAATATGCATTATTTCCTATGGGTACATAGGTAGTAAGCCATGCTGTGGATGTGGGGGCAAGTGTGGACCAGCCTTTTATCAGACTTAGATTAATAGGCAGCGGAGTCCCCAAAAGAGGATCCAGAAGATAACTTGGCGGCCAGAGATTCACCCCATACAAAGGATCAAAATAGGCCATGCCAAGTTTCGTATTATATAAAAGGTAGGGGTAGGCCAGGTCCGGATCCCAGGTGAGACCGGGTTGTATCGGAAGAACAGTGCTGCTTGTAAGGCTGCTTACAATAGGGGTCGCAACTCCTGTTATGGGATTAGCGGGAGATAAAATAGGGGACCATAACGGCCATAATGTATTGTAAGGTGGAAGAGCAGCCCACGTTTGCGCCTTGACGAGAGGTGCATGCCACATATAGATGCATATTATACAAATAAAAAAGATAAGTAATTTATACACGAATTTTTTTGATGTCATATTTCTATTCTCCTTTATTTCCCTCTATTATTGTTAAGCTATTATTGCGTTAAGGTCCAAGTATAAGTAGTGGAGTGAGTAAAGAGCTGTATGCAGGCGGAGGATTGATAAGAGCGGCAAAAAGCGGATAGGTTGAAAGCGTCCCTCCCGCGGCAATTTCATAAGCAGTTGCAAATGCCGCATAGGCATTATAGTATGCGCTGTTTGCTACCGGTACATTGGCAAGAAGCCAGGTAGTAGAGGTCGGAGCTAGTGTGGACCAGCCGAGAATTAAGCTTAAATCGATGGGAAGGGGATTGCCGAGAGTATCGAGCAGATCAGATGGTGGCCATAAATTGACTCCCCAGAATGGATCATAATAGGTCATTCCAAGGGGAGTATTATAGAGTAAATAAGGATAACTTTTTCGTGGATCAAGAGTAAGCCCGGGTTGGAGAGGAAGGACCGTGTTGGTCGTCAAACTGGTTATTATCGGTGTCGGAGCACCTGTGATTGGATCGATGGGGGAGAGGGAAGGAGACCATAACGGCCACAGAGTATTATAGGGTGGCACAGCGCCCCAATTTGGGGTGGCAGGTACTACCGGTAATAGTACTGCATGTGCCCTGTGCGATTGAACGAATCCCAGAATCATAATGGCAAAGCAAATCATAATGATTTTACTTAATTTACTTCGTAATACCTTATTCATATTCTATTCCTTTTTATCTAAAATTTATAATACTTTTACAATCCTAAAATTAAAGCCGGAGTCAACAGAGAAATATAGGCAGGAGGTGGATTGAGCAAGGCTGCAAATAACGGAAAACTTGCGAGGGTGCCTCCGAATGCAATCTCATACGCCACACCGTAACTTGGGTATGTATTATAATAGGCACTGTTTGCTACCGGTACGTTGAGCGAGAGCCAAGTGGTAGAAGTCGGAGCAAGGGTAGACCATCCCAGAACTAAGGATAAATCTATAGGCAGAGGAGTGCCTAAGACCGGATCTACCAGATAACTGGGCGGCCATAAGTTTATCCCTTCAAAGGGATCATAATATGCCATGCCTAATGGAGTGTTATAGAGGAGCCAAGGATAGTCCTTGTTCAAAGCGTCCCAGGTTAAGCCGGGTTGGACCGGAAGCACTGTGCTTGGAGTAAGGCTATTGACAATAGGATCAGGAAGCAGGGTAATTGGATTTATGGGTGATAGGGCAGGCGACCATAAGGGCCATAACGTGTTATAGGGCGGAAGTGGTATCCATGTGGTTTTACTTGTCAAAAGCACTGCATTCGACTTTGATGCATAAGCACAACATATACATAGAAAGAGTATTATCATTATTACATACTTAAAATCTTTTTTTCTTATCAAGACATATCTCCTTATCTTTCTCTCTTCATCTAAATGAAATCCTTATACTTTAGCTAATAACTCATTAATCATAATTTTTCTATAGCACTCACCCCTTTCTCTTTAAAATATATATACATTCATACAGCTATGGTCTACTATGGTCTAATCAAGACCATAGTCCCATAATCACTTTGAAAAGGATTGTAAATTGAGTAAGTCCCGTCCATAAGAGTTGATGAAATCACATTGCAATTTAAGGTAATGGTAAATAATCTCTGCGAAAATGGATTGATATAAGTGCCTGTTAATTGAAAAGTACTGGCTACCCCGACCGGATTAATGATTCCTGATACAGGGAATCCGGATATTACAAGAGGGTGATTCGCAAAAAGAGCAGTTCCGGTTACTACTCCTGATATCACATCCTGCGTAAGAATAAGGCTTATTTCTCCTCCACTCACTCTGGCCAAACTGGACCATGTCCCAATCCAATTACTTGTGGCCAAATTGGAGTTTGCTACAGTCACCGTATTGAGCAACGTTGGTGGTGGCGTCGCCAAAAGTGAAGTGACGGTTAATCCGGCGGAGGTTAAGACAGGCGCCGATACAATTGTGGTCAATGCCTGCGCCTGTCTTAGCAATGGATAGAATGGATTTAGGGTTATTACAGGTAAGCGGGGTGTGAAAGCAACTGATAAAATTGGATCTGGTGGGGGCGGCAAAAGTTGTGCGCTTGATGGAAACTGTAAAGAAAATAGTATAGCTATACATAAGATAATAGCAATCTTTAGTCTATTTATTAATTTCATGAAAGATATCCTTTTAATATAGTATTAATCTCTATTATCGATGATTTATAATATTACTAATCAATAGTATTGATAAATCTATAGCGCGGTTACATTAAAGCTTCCAAAGTCACTTTCTTTAAGGCTTATGATAGAGTATGTTCCGCTCATTGTGGTTGCACTGGTTATGGTGCAGTTTAAGGTAACAGTATAATCGATCGGTACGAGCACTAATCCGCTGAGGGCAAGTTGATAGTCGGTAAAAATACCTGTTAAGGTAAAGGTAGTGCCGCCGAGGAATGTACCACTTACCGTCACAGGCAAAGGAACAAGCTTATTTAATATTAATGAAGCCGTTCCGGTAACAGCACCGGTAGTTGTATTTTGTGATAAAGTGAGATTCATAGGCCCTAATTGACTCACATTGAGAAGACTATTCCATAGTCCACTCCAATTAGTGATAACAGGAGCTGCAACAGTAGTGCTCGGAGTCAGTGATCCCCCGCCGACGCTCGGAAGAAGAAATGTAAGGGCTGAAATGGCTGCGGTTGGGACTGGCACAGTAGGAACTGGTGCAGGTATTATCGGCGTTGGAGGTGCCGGTGTAATAGGTGCCATAGGAATCCCCGGCAGAGGTGTCCCCACAATTGCAGCAGCAGTGAGGAGAGAGGTAAGGGGCGGCGGTATTACAGCTGTGGTTGCTGCCGGTCCGCCAGGAGGTAAAGTAAGAGATGGAAGAGCACTTAAGTATGCAAGATTAGCAGCAGGCACCAGGTTTTTCAATGTAGAGAAAGACGTCGGTGGAAGGGCGGAATACCCTGGTGGTAAAACTATTGGCGAAGGTGTGTTACCGTGTAGCAAATATTTAGGAGGCCAGCTATTTATTCCAAATAAGGGATCGAAATAGACCATCCCGATAGGGGAATTATAAAGAAGCCATGGATAAATAGAAGCTGGATCCCAGGTTAATCCTGGCATCTCAGGAAGAAAAGTGTCTTGTGTGAGGCTGCTTACCAAAGGAGTGGGTAAACCTGTAGCAGGGTTTGTAGGAGATAAAGCAGAAGACCATAATGGCCATAAAGTATTATACGGTGGAAGGGCTTGCCAATTCTGAGCAAAGGTCAAGTGTGGGTATAGAAAAAGAACAATGGCAAATGTTAATAAAATTTTGATTATATGATTTCTTTTGATTATTATTTTCATAATTTACTCTTCTTTCCTACTTTCTTATACAATTTTCCTAAATAAAAAAACAAAATTTTTTCTGAATAAATATCACCATCCTTTCTAGTAGTTACATTTTGTAATGTCTTTCTTCGTGCCTCTTAATTAATTCCATAATTGTATGTGGATAATAAGGCTTTTTTATAATCTGGATTTGGTCGGCATAGGGACTTTGCTCTATCAACGTAGAATTTGAACTGTCATCCTTCATTAGCACGAGGTGTCTGGCGATCTGTTGATGATTGTTTTCGAAAAGAAATGTAATAAATTCTAAGCCATTTTTCCCTGGTAAGCGGAAATCGACGAATCCTATTCTGATGCCCTCAGAATTTTTTCGCGTATTTTGTACTATGAGATTGTAATACTCCTCTGCAGATTTGTTAACCATTACTTCATAACCGCATATTTCTATAAGATTTTTTAAATAATTTACCAGTAGTGTATTCATGCTAATTATGGAGGCTTTTTTATGCTCTTCATCCATAGCAATCAATTGAAAAATGTGATTAATTTAATAGATTATTCTTCTTGAAAGCTTTAATTCATCCTGTAGGGAGCGATAGAGAGGATGATAAGCAACAAATATGCCAAAATCAAGATGCATGGCATTTTACCTACAAGGTTATGCGTGCAGATACGCAACTCGTGCGAGAGGACAGACTGCTTTTAAAGATGCAATAGTACCAAATTGGTACAAAAGAAATAGATAATGTGATTTAACATATTGATTTATTTAATCTTTTCTATGTTGTCATAATTCTAATACACCTGTTAAATTTTGGTATAGTGGTATAGTTGAGGAGCACTAATTTTCTGCTTCTTGTTGGTACTGCTTGAGACGCCTTATTAAGCTTTGTCTTGATATTTGCAGGATTTTTGCCGTTTGGGTTTGATTATAATTTGTTTCTTTGAATACTTTTTGGATATGAGCCTTTTCAATTTCCCAGAGTGCTTGAGGGCTATAAAAATGAGCATTTGGCACTTTCTTTCTCTCTATGACTAACTCTTCTGGTAAAGCATCCATGGACAGAAATTTTGACCTCTCTCGTAGCACTGATCCATTAATAATATTTTCTAATTCCCGGATATTGCCCGGATAGTCATAGCTTAAAAGTAGATTTCTCACATCTTCATGAATTCCCTTTAATGGCTTATTATGGGTGGTGGTAAATATCTTAAAGAAATGATCAATTAAAAGTGGAATGTCTTCCCGACGTTCTCTCAAGGGAGGGAGTTTAATATCATTGATATGTAATCGGTAATAAAGATCACGTCTGAAATTTCCTTTTTCTACTTCCAAATGTAAGTTTTTATTTGACGCAACGATTATCCTCACATCGGCGCTTATAGGTCGAGAATTCCCTAATTTAAAAAATTCATTTTCTTGGAGAACACGCAACAGGTTCACCTGAAGGGCAAGATCAAGCTCTCCTATCTCATCAAGAAACAGGGTTCCTCCTTTTGCCTCTTCAAATAGTCCTTTCGCTTCTTCAATCGCCCCGGTAAATGCACCTTTTTTATGACCAAATAGTCGATCTTCAAATAATTCTTTTGAAAAGCTCCCCACATTAAACGCGATAAATGGATTATCACGCCTGGGACTCAATGAATGAATCACACTTGCAACTAATTCTTTTCCAGTTCCACTTTCACCCAGAATGAGAACAGGGTTGGTTGATTGGGCAATTGATTCAATAATTTTAAATAATTGCCACATCTTATCAGACGCTGTGACGATATTGTGAAATGCTTCTGGATGTTTTATTGTATCAAATAAGATCTTTTCTCTTAAGGATTTCACCTCGTTTTCTAATTCTTGTTTTTCAATGGCTCTTCTTACTGCAAGGAAAAGCTTTTCAAAATTAAAGGGTTTTAAGATATAATCATACGCTCCCTTTTTTATGCATGAAACCGCCGATTCAACCTCATCTATTGCTGTTAATATAATACATTCAGAATGAGGATGATTATTTTTTATAAGATCAAGTAATATAAATCCGTTTTTATCAGGCAAATTCAAATCAATGATCACCAGTGCATAAGAATTGAGTTTGATCAATCCCTCTGCTTCGTGCGCTGAGCCAGCCAGATCAATATCGGTATACCCTTTTTGTAAGAATCGAAACTGGAGACTCTCTCTTAAATTTTTTTCATCGTCAATAATAAGTATCTTAGACATTTTCATGTATCTTTTTATGGAGCAGGCAGATAAATACTAAATGTGGACCCTTTGCCTTCTTCAGAAGACACTGAGATATCTCCGCCATGTTCCTTGATTATGTTATACGAAATAGATAATCCAAGGCCTGTTCCGCCCTTGCTCCCTTTTGTAGTATAAAATGGGTCGAATATTTTATTCATTATCTCTTGATTCATACCACACCCGTTATCACTTATTTTTATAAGTATAGCATTTTTGATATATTTTGTTATAATAGTAATTTCGCCCTTTTCGTTGTGTATGGCGTGAGATGCATTCAAGAGTATATTCGTTATTACTTGTTCTAATCTATAGAATTTCCCCTTTATAAGAGGAAGGTCAGGCGCCAAAATTTTCTTTATATGAGGTACTCTTTTGGAGAGTTCTTCTCGTATTAAGAGCATCGTCTGCTCAATAACGAGATTAATATTCACATCATTGATATGGTTCGAAATTTCTTGCCGGGAAAACTCTTTGAGCCCGTATGTGATTTTGTGAATACGTTCTATTCCGCATGCTATTCCATCCATAAGGGCATCGAGTCTCTCCTTGATTGCCATGTAATCTATACCTGCGGTTATAAATTGTTCGTTTCTGTATGCGCGATCTAAAATTGGTCGAATGTCTTCAATAAATTGTTTGATAACAGGAAAATTAAGCATAATGAATGTTGTCGGATTATTAATTTCATGGGCTATTCCTGAAACCATTCGGCCTAAAGAGGCCATCTTTTCAGCCTGTATAAGTTGTAGGTGTTTCCTGTCCTTCTCCTCGATAATACGAGTAATATCAGTAATATCTTCTAATACCTCAATCACATTTTCTGGTTCTCCTTTTTCATTTAAAAGAGGGGATGCACTTACTCGATATATTCTCTTTTCATTCTTTGACACCACATGTATCTCTTGTTCCATTTCAAGCCTGCCTGTGTGGAATGCTCTCACGGCAGGACATTTTTCGCAGATTTGCTCTCTGTCCTTATAAATTGTATAGCATTTTTTGCCCCTGATCCTTTTATCCTTGAGAGTTGATTCTATTGCCTTGTTCGTCCATAATATATTCATATCTTTATCTAAAATAGAAAGCCCTACATTTACCCCCGAGACAATGGCTTTTAATTTCTCTCTTTCTGTTTTTAATTCATTTTCAATAGTGCGTTTTTCAGTAATATCGTTTCCTGAATAAAGAATGCCTATATTATTACCACTTTCATCAGATATGGGTGCATTATTCCATTCAATGAGATGTTTTTCACCCTGACTATCCACCACATATCCTTCATAATGGTGATCCTCTGCTTTATTTCCTGACAGGAGTTTTTTAAAAATTTTGGCTTCTTTATTCGCACTATTGTCCTGAGGAAGGCAGGTTTCGAACCAATTTTTACCGATCAGTTCGTATTGAGAGCGTTTAAGAATATGTTGTGCCTTTTGATTAGCCTGAATAATGATTCCATTTCTGTTAATCACAATGAGTATGATCCCTGCTATGTCCATATATTTTCTGGCAATATCTCTTGCCTTTCGCACATATTCCGTAGATTCTATGCGTTCGACTATCTTTGATACTCTCTCTGCAACCGCATTCAGTAAAATCCTTTCTTCTTTAAGGAATGGTCCTTCATCGTGTTCAGGCTTTTTTTCTTTATAGTATATTGTTATATTTCCACGTTTTTTTTTGTGAGGAGTAATATCAGCACAGAGAGCCCATTGACTTCTGCGAAAGTGAGTGCTTCTGCATTTAAATCCATCCAGTACGATACTCGCACACGCACACTCCGAATAGCGCGATGAATGAGGGAGAATGTTAGCTATTTTCTGAAGAATTTCAAAGAGGTTCCTATTTTCTTCATCAACGATTCTTGAAATGCCATAAAGACAATTAAGTTGTTTAATGTAGGTAGTATTTTTTAATAAAATTTCGTGTTTATCTAAGTCTGCGTTGTTTTTTTTGATAATATTAACCATGATTACGTAGTTACTTTTCCCTGTTTTATTATAATACGAATTGAAGATACCCTTCGATACGGTTCCTTTTATTGTTATTTAGTAAATACTAAGATTGTGAAGTATCCTATAATAACTATTTATATTTATATATAATATACTTCTTTTTTTATATTGAAAACAACAATAAATATAATGCAGCAATTCTTTAATTAAGAAATTCATTAAGATTTTTTTGGGTATCGAAATACTTCATGTCCTTAGTAGAAACCCCGACCATACCAGTCGTCAGGTTAGGTCCTCTTAGGTGAGAGAAGGCGTCTATAAGCGATTGTTGCTCCCACTCGTCATCGATAATCGAAAAAATTTTTAAGGATTCTATCACAGTGTCTTCTTCCATATCGTAAATACTTTTTAAGCATTGAGTTCCTGTCACCGGATGTTTATAGTGTATCGGATTCTGTTTTAAAAGGACGTGAGGGATGTGAGGAAAAGAATAGAAAAGAGGAATAATCTCGTCAAAGTGAATTCCTGGGAGATAATTGAGCGCCTGCGACAGAACCTGTAGCCACTTTTTTTTGAATAATTTTTGAATAAAACAGTGTTGTGTAATGGCCTTTCCAATCAAGGGAGCTTGATTGAGGGGTATATCATATACCAAGGAAAGAAGCCAATAAAATGCGGGAGTATCTATTTCCTTATGTTTTATAATATTTCCAAACAGGAGGCTGTTGAGGTGAGCATATCTTGTAAGGCATGCGATATCGAGGGCAGTTTCGATAGTCCGGTGACGCACAAGTGCCCGCTGCTTATTTTCATTGGTGCTGACACCGCTAAAGTAAAATATCATGGGGTGAAATTGGGCATCCGCAATAATATGGGTAATTATCCCTGCAATAAGTGCCCACATCGCTTCCTTTAATGCTTCTTGTTGTTCTCTTAAAAGACGGATAAGGGGAGCGAAGCTATTTGTATTGTTTTCATGAAGAGGAAGACTTATTTCCTGAAATGACTGTGAATCTTGACCGAAGATGAAATATAAGGGGGTATCGAATATTACTGCACCAGCTAGGTAAATATGTGTATATTGTGTGATGATTGCCTTTAAGTGGGACTCCTTCTTTAATCGTTGGGCTGCTCTTTCGGCAAGAGCCCAGTGTAAGTATTCTTTCGGCATAATATCTTATGTATCTTTCATAACACTTTTCTCCGTGCGCTCCCTATTATGTCATATTCTTGGGGGATAGACAATCCTTGGCATATCATCTCAGCAATTCTGTTATGGCGCACTCCCAAAAGTATAAGGGATTCCTGGCCAACAAAACAATTAGCCATAACAGAATTGCAGCTCATCATGAGAGGAGTAAATATATTCAATGAGTTATTAATACATGAAAACGTAAGCACATGTATAGTAGAAAATTGATAAAAGCTTATTTAGAGCATGGTACAGTGTATATGATAAGAATATCAAATGAAGCGTATCACACCTTTCTACAAGAAACAATCAGAATTCTGAGTGCAAGTTTCAGAAATCTGATACATACCGAAAATAATAGCAGGGAAATTTAAGGATTCACAGGACAGATGATAGTGGCATGAATTTTGGATTTGATTATCGGATGAAACTACAAAAAAATGTATGATAGACCTTGATAACTGAAGGAGAGGATCATGAAAAAATGTATTATTATCGCAATTATTATAAGCATAAGTCTTTTTTACACCTCATGTATGCAGGAGAATGAGGAGGTGCCAGAAGGTGTGCGATATGACATCACTGAACCGACAATCCATGGCAGAAGGCTAGCAGCGCTCTCCTCGGTCGATGATTGTGATGAGCTGCTTGCACATTTAAAGGAGGCTGCAATAGAGGATATGGAAGCAAAGATTGATGCCTATGCATCGAGTATCGAGGAGTGCGGCGGGTGCTGTTATATGTATGTGGGCTATGCAGAGGATATGGATGGAGGGACTATTGCTACCTCAGCCAATGACACCACAAGAAATGAAGAAGGAGGGGCTTCTGAGTATTCTACAACGAACAATCAGGTCGTTGGCGTTGATGAAGCTGATTTTATTAAGAATGATGGTTCATATATATATATTCTTGCTGATAATAAATTTCAAATAATCAAAGCATGGCCTCCTGGTGAGGCGGAAACGGTGAGTAAGGTTGATATTGAGGGAATCCCCAAAAAACTCTTTATTTCCTCAGACAGGGCGTTAGTCTATTCAAGTGGCGACTATATCGGGATACAGAATCAGTATCCTGAGTATTATAATTACTGGTATTCCGATAATGAGTGTACCTACGGGTATGATTGCGATTTTACGGGCGATAACCGTCGACTGAAAATAACCGTGTATGATATTTCAGATCGATCGAATCCTTCTCTTCTCAGAGAAATTCGGTTCTCAGGTTCCTTTATTAATGCTCGACGGATAGGAAAGGCTGTGCATACAGTAATTATTTCCCCGACATTCTCATCTCCTGATATCAAATACTGGCCGGACATCCTGCAAGAGTGTTGGTACAATTATGAGGACACACCAACACTGCAAGAGCTTCTCTCAGCATTTGAGGAGCTTAAGCAGACAAACCGTGAAATTATTGACAATTCAACTATTATTGATTGGATTCCCAGCATAGAGGATGTGCGTTATGAGGAGAGTGGGATAGTATCTGACAGCAGTCTTATTCAAGATTGCAGTAATTTCTATGAAACCAATCGAGGGGAGCGCCAGTCTTTTCTTACCGTGTTCTCACTTGATATTGATCAGATGGGGGAGCTTCATCAAGTAAGTATTGTGGGACGTCCGGGAGCTGCCTATGCTTCTTCCTCTGCCCTTTACATAGCTGCCAGACAGCAAGTCAATTCTGCCTATGGCTGGTTCTACGAGGATAGGGCAGGCATAGAGGAGGCGAGTATGGTTCATAAATTTAGGCTGCAAGAAAATCCCGCACGATGTGAGTATGCGGGTAGTGGCGTTGTGAAAGGCAGGGTCCTTAATCAGTTTTCTATGGATGAATATGATGATCATTTCCGTATTGCGACAACAACCGGCCATCTTCCCAGTTCGAATGTTCACAGCACATTAACTATTCTCAAGGAAGACTCAGAGGAACTGAGAATTGTCGGACAGGTTGATAATATTGCTCCTTCCGAAGATATTAGATCAGTCAGGTTCGATGATTCCAGGGCGTTTATTGTGACCTTTAAAAAAACTGATCCGCTTTTTGCCTTCAATTTGATCGACCCTACAGCGCCGAGAATTGAGGGGGAGCTGAAAATCCCCGGATATTCCACCTATATGCATCTTATGGATGAGAACCATTTGCTCACTATAGGGTATGACGCAGATGATGTAGGAGACTTTGCCTGGTTTCAGGGCATTATGTTGCAGATATTCGATGTGTCTGATATGTCCGACCCTCAACAGGTTCACGAGGAAGTGATCGGCACACGGGGAAGCACCTCAGAGGCAGCGACAAACCACCTTGCCTTTAATTATTTTTCTCCCAAGGACCTTCTCGCGATCCCCATAACAATCTGTGAGGGAGAAGAGGGGGGCAGTTCCTATGGCACAGAGATGACCTTCAGCGGACTGCTCGTCTATAATGTAACCGTGGAAAATGGCTTTGCAGAGCCGGGTCGTGTCTCACATGTGGAGCCGGGGACTGAAGAGAGCGCTCATGCATGTTATAATTGGTGGACAAACTCACATTCGATCGTTCAACGGAGTATTTTCATGGATGATTATGTGTATTCCGTGGCACTTGATGAGATTAGAATTCAGAGCCTGGATAACCTGGGAAATGATATATGTGTCATAGACCTCACAGAAGAATAAAATAACCGGAGTTACAAAAGTGCAGCATAATTAGGGCTTTTTAAATTTACCACAGAGAGGACAGAGGACACAAATATTTCATACTCCCTCTGTGATCTTTATGTTCTCTGTGGTAAAATAATAATCACCGTGAGGCACCTTTTCAGGTATATTGACAGGATAACAGGATTGACAAGATAATTGTAAAGTAAGGCTGGGTGAAATGAACTATAATATTCGATTAAGGGGGATACCACTTTCATGAAGAAATTAGAGCCCATGATTATTATGGGACGGGACTTTAGCGTTGAGGAACTCAAGCTTATCAAGGAGATGGTGGAGTTATACCCTAAATTGAGCAGGACGGAATTGGCAAAAACCATATGCGAGAACATCTTCTGGGAAGCGCCTAATGGGATAATAAAACATAATAGTTGTCTTAAAGCGCTTGAGAAACTGGAAGAACAGGGACATATTGAACTGCCGGTGCTGCGATCACCAAAATCCAGAAAGCAAACAAAAATATGCATTACTCCGAGGAGCGATCCTGCTGAGATGATGGAGGGGCGCATAGATCAATGGGGAAGTATTACTATAGAAAAAACAAATACAAAAAATGTTGGATTATGGAATGAATATATCGAGAGATATCACTACCTGGGATATAAAATCCCCTTTGGTCTGCATCAAAAATATTTTGTGACATTAGGGGGACGAGTGGTTGCGTGTATGTTATATACTTCCTCAGCTTGGGCGTTGGAGTGCAGAGATAAATGGATCGGATGGTCGGCAAGGCAGAAAGAAAAAAACCTCACCCGTATTGCCAATATGAGCCGCTTTCTTATATTGCCCTGGGTGAGGCTGAAGAATCTCGCCAGTTGCACCATCTCTTTATCGTCAAAGCTTATAGAGGGGGATTGGGAGGAAAGATTTGGGTATAAGCCTGTTTTACTTGAGAGTTTTGTTGATGCTACCCTCTATAAAGGGACTTGTTACCGGGCGGCAAACTGGATTTATCTGGGGCAGAGCAAAGGCCGTGGCAGGCAAGATCGCTATAATAAAGGTTTGTCCACTATTAAAGACGTATTTGTGTATCCACTCTGTGATGACTTTAGAGAAGAGTTATACAAGATATGACTATTCAGTAAATTACATCATTGTTTTTGCTTTTTCATTCATCGAAGCTCTCTGTTGTAATTGTTTCTTACTCTCCATCTTGTATATGGTGAAAGCAATATCTTCCGCGAGTTCTTTAAATAAACATTGCTCTTCCTTATCTTTTATCAGATACACAGAGGTGGAAACCGAAAATAATCCGTACACTGTGCCATTAAATTCAAGTCGTGTGGTCATTGCTCCCACATCACTGCAATCAGCTGCAAGCGGACAGAAAGGGCAGTCAGATGAGGGATTTTCGATGACCGTAATACCTTCATGGGAGAGGGATTTTTCTGCACAGGTGGGTAACGCGCCTTTCCCCAAAAGTTTTTTAAAGTATTGAAAATTTTTACTTTGACCTTGCCCTGTAATGAATGTAAAGTTATGGTGCTCATCCCACAGAGCTATCCATACGCTATGATAACAATGGGATTCCATAAGAGTGCTGCAAATCATTTGAATCATTTTTCTCATATTTTTTTCTTTGATACATTTCGTATGGATGCTGCGAATTTTGCTCAGAATCATATTTAGATGTCTGCTTTTCTCGTCACTTGGATAGGTGTAAAATATATTTCCCCTGATTTCAGGCTTTCTTCGTTGTGTGACATCACGGAAGATCAATACCATACCGCTAATATTTCCCTTTCCATCCTTAATGGGAGAGCCACTGTCATCAATAGGTATTTTTTTCTTTTTTTTATTTATTATTGACACATTATTCGCCACGCTCACAACCGAACCCTCTTTAAGCACTCTATTAAAAGGAATTTTAACAGATTCTCCCGTATCTTCATTGACCATTATTAATACCTCTTCGAGCAGTTTATCTTTTACTTCGGGCAGGTTCCACCCGGTGAGTTTTTCAGCCATAGGATTCATAAAGGAGATTTTTCCTGTTTTATCTGTAGTAATTACTGCATCGCCTATACTTTGCAAGGTAGTAAAGAGCCATGCCTCCTTCTCTTTTAATTGTTTTTCCATTTTATGTTTATAGAGAGCGGTTTCAATTACCCCATGGAGTTCTTTATATTGAAAAGGTTTAAAAATAAAGCCATACGGCTCGGATTGAATCATTTCTTGCAGTGTAGTATCGTCAGCATAACCCGTCACAAAAACGATAGGAATATCAAAATCACTATGTATCAAATGAGCAGCTTCAATACCATTCATTTCACCTTTCAGTTTGATATCCATGAGTATAAGATGCGGAGGATTTTCTTTCACCTGTTTTACCGCATCTTCCCCTGACGACACAATTGCGGAGACCTCATATCCGAGAAACTGCAGGCATCTTTTATAGTCTTCTGCGACTATAAGTTCATCCTCAACGACCATGATTTTATTCATATTGCGCGCCTCCCCTCAGAGGCTGATAGAGTCTCTTTTTTCTCTGATAATTAAAATCTGTCATAAAAAAAAAAGGATGTCAAGAATCAAGATAAAAATGTGGTAAAAAAATCTGTATCTCCTTATTCCCTCCCTGTTGGAAGATCAATAGTAATTGTTGTACCTTTGCCCTTTTCACTTTCGATGCCTATTGACCCGCCATGAATATTTACCAATTCATTGGAGATTGTAAGGCCTAATCCTGTTCCTTTTGATTTTTTCGTAAAAAAGGGGGTAAATACTTTCTCAAGATCTTCTTTATCTATCCCCATCCCATTGTCTTTGAAGCTAATTCTGATTGCTTTTTCTTTCACGAGGTGCGCCTTAATCTCTATTTTGCCGCTATTATTCTGACAAGATTGATATGCATTGTCTAAAATATTATTAAAGACCTCTCCGAGCTGGAATGGGTCCGCCTCGATAAACAGGTGTTTTATGGATTCACATTTATTGTCAATCGTGATACGTTTTTCAGAAAATATTTTGTTTTTATTGATAATACATTCATTAAGGAGTGTATAAATGGAGATTTTCGAATAATGAGGCATTTTTATCCGTGAGTAGGCAAGAAGATTATTAATAATCTGATTGCCTTCTGATATTTTTTTATCAATATTCTTGATATGTGTATCAATCGATGTATTATTATTTTTTCTTTTTATGTTATAGGTTGCTGCTTGTATGACACCTAAAGGATTGCGAAGTTCGTGGGCAACTATCGCTGCAAGAGTGCCAATATCTGAGAGCCGCTTTGCTTGCTCTAATTCTTTTTGTGCGCGAAACAATTGAGTGGTCTTTTCGTTGACCAATTTTTCAATATCCTCTTTATCTCTTTTCAATATCTCTTCTGCTTTCTTTCTCTCAGTGATGTCTCTGACAATACAACTGTAAAATAATTTTTCTTTTTCCTTCCATGTAGCAAATGATAACTCAGAAGGAAATTCTGTTCCATCTTTTTTCACACTCTCCAATTCGATAAGTTCATTGTTCATGTGCGCTTTGTCGATTGCGTCTATGTGTTTGACTATATTCTGAAGAGATGTTTTGGATAAATCAGATATTAACATCGTGAGGGGTTTGCCTATTATTTCTTTTACTTCATAGCCATAAATAGCCTGCGCACCTTTGTTCCATGAGATTATTGTGAATTGATTATCGATGGAAATAATCGCGTCATTGGCTGACTGCACGAGAGAATTTAACCTCATCTTGGATTCGCGAAGCGCTCTCTCGCTTTTTTTTAAATTGCTGAAAAGTAAATTGTAAGGACTCCTTAGGCCTATCTCAACAATCGCCTTATAAATATAGTAAAATGAAAGTATCTTAAAATAATGCCCCACGAGATTGGACAGGCTGTAAGCATGAGCATACAATGTAAACGCCAGTTCTGCGCATATGGTTGTTATTATAGATACAATGATATAGTAAAATACCTTTTGTTCGATAAGGTTCTGTTTTACCACGTGAAAGATAATTGCACAAAGAAGAATAAACGATATCATATACTCGCTCATTTTCTTAAAGCGTGTCAGTCCACCGCCTTCAATAAAACAATCGGGAAAGATCTGCCAATAAAAGATGGATCCCAATAAGAGGAGTACTGCTGAAAAATAAATGAGGAAGAGTGTCTTATTATTCTTAAGAGTAAGTTTGAGGAATAAGGGCGCGAGAAAAAGGGTTATGCTTTCAAGATACCGTGCACCAATCCATAACTGCGTTGGCAGGTTTGTTCCATATCCCTGGAATATATTCATGCCGGGGTATGTCAGCGTATGCAATAAATCAATGATGCCAATGAATAAATAGGCGATACCTAAGAACAGAAGATAACTGTTATCCGTTAATTGGCGCGAATTCCATGCAAATATAAATATACTGGCGGCAATAATTATACTGAATAATTCAGCGATGTTGTGAAAGAGGAGATAATGGTAGAGGCTGGTGAGATAAAGGCCTAAAAGAACCATACCCCCGCAAAGAATGTGTATATAAGTGGTATATACACCAGAGTGTTCTTCCATTTCTCTATATTAATAATGTTTTCTTATAATATGTGAATACAACTGATGATAAAAAAATTTATATTATTATCTTATATGAAATAATAATAGAGAATTTTAATGATTATGTCAATCTCTATGCAACACTATAAACGTATGCCCTTGATCGAATGGCGTTGGGCCTGTGGGGGGGAATTGCGGGATGCCGGCAACCGGACGCCGGTTATACCGGCATCCAGTTGTGCGATCGGCATCCGGAATCATTGAACCTCGCATTTTGATTTACATGTATATGTTTTTGCTTTATTAAAAACGGTTACTCCATAGGCTTTGTTCCATAAGGTCGTATCCCATAGAGAGGAACAACACGAGGTGGTGTCACAGGTTCAGGGTCACTAATAGGATTTTTCCAGTCATCTATCTTTCTTGGAGGAGGCCCCGGATAGGAAGTATCGATAGGTTTTATTTGAGAAGGATGAATAGGAGTTATGATATCAGGATATTCAGTGAGGGGGATAGGTGTTGTTATTCCGTAATAGGTAACAACCGGATCAATCGGATATAGTGATGAGGGGATATCAGGAATCTCAATGGGATTTACAGGAGAGGGAAAGACGCCATACAGGAGGACAGGCTGCTCTATCGGAGGAATAGGATTACTCCAATCAGGAAATTCAATGACTTTCCATGGAGAAGGGTTTACTCCATAGAGCGGAAAAACAATGTCAATGGGATTCCAGGGATACGTGGGTTGTTTCCAAGAAGGGATTTCAATGGGCTGCCAAGGAGCAGGAACGCCATAATAAGCTACCACTCGACTGGTTGGATATTGAGGCGTATTACGGAAAGAGAAAGAAGAAGGGGAGCCCCACTGCCCGGCAAATTGACTTATTTCCCAGAACAAGGTTTGTGTATTTTTTCTGTTTTCCAGTTTTTCAAAAAATATATGCGCCATAAAGTTTCACCTCCTTTCATTGTGAGACTCTGCACGGTAAAGGCATAAAGGATTATTAAAGATTGAGCCACTATAACAGTATGCGGTAGACTTGCAGCCTCCCCTGCATACATAATTATATTCACAGCTGCTGCACTCTCCTTTCAGCATGCTGGTATCAAAATCGCGGTTATACGAGAAATTCCCCGGCTTATTCCAGATATAAGCGAGTGATTCCCTGCGGATATTCCCTTCAATGAATTCCGGGAGGGTGGGCATGGAAAGACACCCTTTAATGTCTCCGTTTGCTTCTATACCAAGGGCCTGTATCCCCGCAAAACACCCTGTAAAGAAGGGGAGATGTCGTTGCCGTGATACACTGCTTCGAAGCATTTCTTCATTCCGGCTAAAATAACCGATATTGTCAGCCACATCAACTTGTATTCGCCTATTGTTACGGACCTTGAGAATAAATTGTTCAATAGCAGGGAGGTCTTCCGGTTGTACCACAAAGTTCCGGTGTTCGCACAGATTCCCCCGTGGTACGCCAATTTGAAGCTGCCATATCTCTACTCCTTTATCACATGCAATATGGAAGAGCTCATCGAGTTCCATTATATTATCTTTGGTAATAGTCGTGACAACAGCTGAGGAGACCTCATTTTGGCGAAGCAGGGATAAGGCATTCATCACCCGCTCATATGATCCTGGCTTTCGCCGGATTTTTTCATGAGTGTCCTTGAGCCCGTCCAGACTAATAGCGACATTGGCGAGGTGTGCTTTTTTGATGCGGTCGACGAGCGCTTGGTCCATGAGGTAGCCATTTGAGATGGCATTTACCTTAACATTATAGCGATTAAGGCAAAGGGCGAGATCATCCCAGTCTTCCCGCAAGAACGGCTCTCCACCTAAGAGTGTCAGAAGCTCGCAGCCCATCTGTCCTAATTGATGACAGAAATCGAGGGCTTCTTCATGGTTCAGTTCTTCTCCTCGTCTCTCACCCGCTTCAGAACCACAGTGTGCACAATTCATATTGCAGCGAAGGGTTAACTCCCACACCACACTGCGTGGATAATATTTTATCTTATCCAGGTAATACCTCGGATTTTCCTTCATGAGCTTCAGTATATAACGCATGTGATATCTCCTGATAAATTTGTTCAGCCTCTGGCAGGAAACAGGGATTTAATCCCTGAACCCTGAAAAGCCAACAGCCTCCCCTGCATCGGGAAAGGTGTGAACAGCGTTTACATTCATCGGGTAGAGATGATGGAACCTTACCTCGAAAGTCAGCAAAACCTCTCGCCCAGATGTTTTTCAAAGAGGAGGTAAGAAAATTCCCTTCTTCTCGCCCTACACTCCCCGGAACAGCACAACCAGTCACATCTCCTTCTGAGTTTAAACAGAAGGTATTCCAGCCAGAGCCACATGAAAATGGCTGAGCGCGCACAAGAGATTCCAGCGGGCCCAGATAACCGAAAGCCTCGCTAAGTTCAACCATAAATCCCCTCCGCCGGGCCTCGAGGACAAATCGGAATGCCTGTTTAACCAGCTCAGGTGTATTTCTCTCTGGTGCTCCATTGCGATACAGAAGCGGCTGAAGCTGTAATCTTCGTGCTCCGCAACGAAACACCTCTTCTGTGAGCTGTGAAAGTTCACGGATATTCTCTTCTAATAGAATAGTGGTGACACTGATAGAGGGAACGCCGACATCATGGAAAAATTCAATGGATCGAATTCCTCGCTCATACGCATTATTGCTTTTGCGAATCCGATCTTGTGCGTCTCTGTATCCATCGAGAGTAATTGCGACAGAATCGAAGTGTGCCTGCTCCAATGCGGCAAGATGATCCTCAGTTGCCTGCCCATTGGTTGTTAAGCCGACTTTTATCCCTTTCTGGTGGGCATAATGGGTGATATCAAATATGTCCCGGCGAAGCAGAGGCTCGCCCCCGATAATAGAGAGAAACTCACACCCCAGGGAAGCAAGCTCATCTATTGCTTTGAGAACCTGACGTGTAGTTAATTCTTTGGGATTGGCCTGCTTTGATGTAGTATCGCAATGACTGCAGTTGAATTGACACCTGTCCGTGCTTAACCATTGAACAAACTGCGGCATTTTCGATTGGGCAGGGAAGTCCTGAAATGATGGCGCTTCTGTGTTCTGCCTGCTCGAGCCTTTTTCTTGCCTGCTATGCTCCGGGCCCTTCTTTTCAGGGCTGTAATGCTTAAAGGCGCTCAGGAGGTCTAATGGAAAAGGAAAAACAATAGTAGAGCCTTTTTGAACAGACATATCTCTCATGGTTTGAAGGTAACGCAATTGTAAGCTCTGGGGATTATCACTAAGAATTTTGCCCGCTTTTACTAAAGTCTGGGCAGCCTGGTATTCCCCTTCCGCATCAATGATCCTTGCTCTTCTCTCTCGTTCAGTTTCAGCCTGTTTCGCCATAACACGTTTCATCTCTTCAGGCAGGGTTATTTCTTTTATCTCGACAATGGGGATACTGATTCCCCAATCACTGGTATGATCACTTATCACCTGCTGCAGTTCCGTATTAATTTTTTCTTGCTGGCATAGCAAATCATCCAGATTCACCTGGCCAAGTATACTGCGCAACGTTGTCTGAGCGATAAGAAAGGTTGATTGGTAAATATTTTGAATCCTTATGATTGCCCGGGCTGGATCGGTAATTTGGAAATAGACCACCGCATCCACAGTGACCGGTACATTGTCCCGTGTCATGATCTCTTGGCGAGGCACATCTATGGAGACGAGCCTGAGATCGACTTTTCTGACTCTATCAACGAGCGGGATGAGGAAGATTAATCCGGGCCCCTTGCTGCTGTGCAATTTCCCGAGGCGAAACACGACTACCCGTTCATATTCTTTCAATATCTTGAATGTTGAGGTGAAAAGAGCGCCAGCAGCGATGATTAATAGAAGAATTTTTATAAGTCCAAGATACATAGATGTCTCCTTTATCTGAAAAATAGTGAGGGGATGAACTTACCCAAAAGATTTATTGCAAACCAGGCTAAACCGAGAAATGAAAAAAGAGAAAAGATTAAAGATAAAAGGCCATACATTGAAATCCAATTTATTTTGCCTTTTCGCAGCTCTTTGTTGCCCTTTTGCCCGAGATTGACGGTCTTGGAAATATCAGATAAGAGCCAGTATCCGTCGCCATGAACCAGCGGATTTAAAATAATACTCCAGCGAGTGTACTGGAGAATTAAGAGGGGAGTTACATAATATTCAATGCGAGGGTATACTGCTACAAGGAATATAAGAATGCTATTAAAGGCGAGATCCATGAGCAGGCCCGATGAATTAATCAATAATCGAATATTTTGCGGAAGGCACCATGCTTCCTGAGTATCAATGTATACTGCCGGGAAAATCCAGAGAAAGGTAAAACCAAGACGTGAAGGGAAATAAGGTCTTGATGCCATATAATGCCCCATTTCATGTGAAATTATCGGTAACGCGGAAATCAAGGCAATCAGGAGGCCTTCATACCACCGATTAAGACGAAAAGTACGGGCAACATTTTGAAAATAGTAGAGTTGGATTAATCCTAAAAGGAGAGAGATGAAAATATATGGAGACAGATGGATGTCATCAATCTGTCGTCCTCTGGTTATTTTGCCCTGCCTTAGGGGAACCACTGCCCCCTCTTTTTCCATGCTGGTTAAAAGCGAGCGGACTTCTTTGAGGCCAATTTTGTATTTTTTAACAAGATAGCTCACGGTGGCACCTGCATTTAATTCAAGCAGAAGGCGAAGTGTAAGCCAGTCAATATGATATAATCGTTTTCTGGGAGTACGAATCCAGAGGGTCCCGTCATCCAACGGCCCGTATTCAAAACGAAAACAAAGGTGATACTTTTCTCTTTCCATTAATAATATCTAGATTAGTAGTTTACTATAGTATAGAAAGTAGACATAATCTATTTCATTTTCTTTCACCTGCGAGTGTAATACATCTATTTTTTGATATGAATTATAGGGAGGTTTTTTAACAGCAGCAATTTCTACTTTTCAATCAATGCGAGAAAATGATCAACAAGAAAAGGATTGAAGGTGGTGCCTTTTTCTTCTTTGAGTATTTCTAATATTACCTCCCGGGGCTTCGGTCCTTGGTAGGGACGTTTGCTTCGCATGGCATCGAATACATCTGAGATGGAAATGATCTGACTTACAATATTCGGCTTCCAGTTTTCCCTGATTTTGGGGTAACCGGTTCCGTCAAATCTTATGTGATGCTCAAGGGCGCTAAGCACGGCAATCTTGGGAACTTCTTCAAGCCGTAATATATAGCGAGCGCCCTTAACCGTATGGGTCTCTATGATGGCTCTTTCCTCAGGGGTAAGCTTTCCCGGTTTGGTGATGATTTCATTGGGAATAAATAATTTCCCTGAATCATGAAGGATTGAAGCGATCCCTATATTGTATAAATGATCCCCTTTAAAACCAAGAGATTGCGCCTGACTCATAGTTAATATACACACATTAATAACATGGGTAAAGGTATACTCATCAGATGATTTTAAGGATGCCAATATACGAAAGGGATTGATGCCTTGGGCAAATGCCTTGACAAATTCTTGGATCATATCATCGATACCTTGGATTTCTATCTTTTTATAATTCTGTATGCGGTAATAAAGCTCTTTTAATTCGTCAAGCTTGCTGTCTCTCAGCATGATTAATTCCTGAATCTTCTCTTCCTCGTTTGATTCCGAGAGAGAATCTTTACCATGAGCCTTATTTTTATCAATCTTAAGTTCTACCTTGCCGATTTTAATAAACTTGCTGGCATGTATGGAGCCGCTCTCAAGTGTTGAGAATTTCTGGATTAAATCTTGAAACTCTATTTTGGGGATACCTTCAATGAAGGTAAGTCTCTCGATCGAATTTTCTTTCAAGATACTGATGAATTTTTGTGTAGAGTGCTCGCTTGATGAAGAAAAGCAACTGTTGTTTACAATCAAATCATTATCAACCAAAAAAAAGGTTATCTCAGGGCTCAAATGGAGCAGGTCCGAAAGATCCGTATATGCATTCTCGAGAAAGCGCATTGTCTGTGGATGATTAAGTGAATAAAAGCGGGCATTGGCAATTGTTGAAGTAAACTTGATAATTACCTGTGATAAGGCTTTTTCATATGCTAAGTCCGGCATGCTGACCTTTTAATTGAATGTTACGTTGTTGATTCATGAACGGTCTTCTATTATATTATCGGCATAACTCACGGATATCTTCTGCTTTTTTTATTGTCTCGCCATAAGTTTTGTGCATGCCGCGCGGATTCTCTCATCATTTGATTTTTTTCCAATAGCAAGGAGTGTGGTGAGCGTGTGTGGCGGATAGTGGTAAAGAGATTCAAACAGAACCGCTTTCATCTTTAAATGACTTTTTGGATGGATGGTAAAAAAAGACCGGGCAAGTTTTTCAAGGGCCGGTAGAGCACAAGGATCACCTATCTGTCCAAGTGCTTTGATAATTTTTTCATTTTTTATATAGTATTCTTCAAATAATATGAAGCGTTTTATTAGTGAGACAAGATCCATGGCAACATCTCTAATCCGATATTTTCCTGCCTGGAGAATCGCATGGTTATATTCGTCAGGATTATTCGACCGAATTGCATTGCGAAGCTGACGGATTCCCCATGGATCTTTAAAGGTGAGGAGCGTGATGAGGGCCTCAATGCGAATATTTTGGTCCCAATGTTTGCACAGGGGCATCAAATAGGGCGTAAGTTCCTTATTTCCCATTGTGCGAAGAAGAAACAGGATATTCTGCACAGATCCTACTTTACTACTGTTAAGCATTGTTTTTGCGTGATCCACAGTTGCGTGGCCAAACCCTTGTAATATCTTAAAGATTATATCTCCTTCATCAATAAATTCCTGCGAAGCATAGACTTGGAGGAGATAGGGAATCACCACTGGTCCGAGTGATATAATAAAATCATGCGCATCTTTGTTCTCCTCGTGTGACACTTTATTAAAGCATGTAACCGCTTTTGACACTATCTGGGAATCCTTGAATCCTTCAAGAGCCTCCTGTGCCGCAGATCTGAGGGCCTGCCGTGGTTTCTCAGTGCTGTGCCTGGCGAGTGTAGCAAATAATTCCAAAAGGAAGGTGAATTCACCCATCTCAATGAGTGAGGGGAAAGTGCGCACGAGCTTTTTAGCAAACTCTCTATATTCATCATCTTGAATGTCCTCTTCCTCCATAAAGGTGATTAAGATACGGGCAAATCGCGCATCGATACAAGTATCTTCAAGGGTTTCAAGATACTCATCAATTGAAAATCCATGACGGTCTTTGAATAATCCTTGTCTTGGCTCATTAGTCAGATATTTGATCAGGTTTTCATATTCTGAGATAACATATTTTTCATATTCTTCCTGTTTAAATAAATTCTGTAATTCCTCTGAGCGCTCTTCGGCAGCTCTTTCGGAAGGGAGTGGATCAGGGGTCTTTTTTGTAAGCCTGGTGTCAGTGTCATCCTTTGTTTGTGATAACTTTTGAACAAGTGCCATGAGAGAAGAAGATATTTCTTCACCCCTTTTATTGGCCTCTATGAGCATTTCAATAACAAGATCTTGAGATAAATGATTCAGAAATGCCTCCCTCTGGTTCGCATTCTTAGCTGATGAGCAGTGTTTAAAGGTGGTTGCAAGAAACTGTTTTTTTAGTTCCGGTTTGAGTTGTTGCATAAGAGTATTGAGCTTTTCAAAAATCGGCGAGTTCCTCCGATCCATACGTTGTTTCATATCTGCTTCATGAAGGTGCCTGGTGATAATATTTTCATAACTTTGGAGCGCAGCGTTTGTGTCAATTTTATACTCATTAATAAAGTATGCAAGTTGAGCGGGATTAATCTGCTTCAAATCCCTGAGAGATAATCCATCCTCTGATTCCGTGAGTGTATCTGTGAGGAGATGAGCGACAAAATCATGCCAGATTCCCGCCTCATTTTTAATGTCTGCTTTTTCCTTTATTATCTCTGCCTCTTCAGTAAGATGGAATTTACTGTAGTCGAGTAACTGGATTTTGATGTGAAGAAACCCTTTATCTTCAATAGCTTTCTCAATGCCGCCCATTGATTGCAGGTTTTCTCGCGTGCGTGAGATAAGGTTGAGGAAGAAGAAAAGTTCCTCTTTGTCAATACCTTGATAAAACGTGATCCCTGCAATGCCGTGCTCACTTAAAGCAGTTGCGAATTCTTTATACACAGGATTTTTTTTATCAAGATAGCCTGATCCTACAAGCAGTGTGTCCTTTGCAATGCCCAGGGTAATTTCAGGGGTGAGCTCAAATATTTTGATGAGGATCTCATGTGCTCGTTCGTTGCTCATTTTCACTTGAATATGATCAGCCGGGTAAATCAATACATTTTTTCGTGCAATATTAAGTTCAATAAGAGCTTGTGCCAAATGCTTGGTATCGAGGGGCACCTCTTTTGAGACGTTGTGCTCATGTATATCGATCATAATGTAATGATTTAATCTATTTTTAAAAATTAGATATATATAAATATAGTATCGGTTAAAAATTGATTTTTCTTGATTTGCAAAGAATAAATGAATATGATATTCCGAAAGAATAGAAAGTGCTCATAAAAGAAAGGAGAGGGCTGATGAAAATAAAAGTCGTAAGTGTAATATGTGTAGTTGTATTATTACTCTCAATCCATCCATCCATCGCTCAGACCATAGAGTATTTGGATGCGAAATCTCTGAAAGAAGTTATACATGTGAAGGCGAAGCCGGTCTCTGAAGGCACGTTGCGTGTCCCCTTGATTACATGGGGAGGTGATACCGCAACAATCCTTGCCTTGACAAGCGGGATTTTTAAGGAAGAGGGATTGAATGTTGAATTGTTTGCGGAAAATAATTTTCCAAAACAGATTGAGGAATGTCTTTCTGGAAAATCACCTTACCTGCGCGGCACCATGGGTATGATTAATGCTGCATCTGAAGTATTTAACGAGCAAGGCAAAGACCTTACTGTCATTTACCAGATGACATGGTCGACGGGTGGTGATGCGATGGTCGTGCGCCCTCAAAAGAATCTCGCTAATATCCGCACCGTGGCCCTTCAGTTATATGGACCACATATGGATTATGCGGCCAATCTATTCAGAAATAATCGGCGGCTTTCCGAGGTAAAATTCAAATGGCTTAAGGAATTGTCACTCCCGACGTACAGTACGGATAAAATAGTTGATCCTGTCAGTGCTTTTGCTAGTCAAGCGTCGCTTGATGCGGTTATGTGTATTATTCCTGACGCGCTCGCACTCACTTCAGGAGGAAAGGAGGGCACCGGCGCTGCCGGATCGGTAAAGGGCGCCACAATATTGCTTTCAACCAAGACCGCGTCGCGCATTATTGCAGATGTCTATGCAGTGCGGAAAGATTATCTGGATACGAATCGAAAAAGCGTTGAGAAATTCGTTCATGCTCTTATGAGAGGTGAGGAGGCACTGAGAGACTTATTAAAAAATAAAAAAACAGAGCAGGCAAAATATCAGCAGCTCTTAACAAAGTCTGCAGAATTATTGCTTGATGCCCCCCAGGCTACTGCCGATGTGGAAGCGTTGCTTGCAGATTGTGAATTTGTTGGGTATACGGGCAATCTAAGTTTTTTTACTGGTAAAGGGACAACTCGCACCCTCAATACGCTCACAGGTGAGATTCAATCTGCATTTATTCAATTAAAGCTTTTAAATAAAGAAGTGCCGATTGCTTCGGCTGAATGGGACTATAATACAATGGCGGAAGGATTAAAATATGCCACAAGCATACCGGCCTCTAAGACAAAATTTGATAAAAAAAAGGTTGCGGCAAAAGTGGAGAAGCAAATAACTGTTGAGCCGACAACCTGGGCAGAAGAGGGGATGCTGTTTGAGGTTGAGATCAACTTCAAGCCGAACCAGAGTGATTTCACAGAAGCAGAATATGCAAAGGATTTTCAAAAAGCGATTCAGATTGCGCAAACCTATGGAGGCTCCCTTGTGGTGATTGAGGGACATTCTGATCCGCTTGGCATTCTAAAGGCTCGTCAGAAAGGACAATCTCAAGTGGAGCTTAGCATGATGGAGCAGCAAGCGCGAAACCTTTCACTGAAACGCGCAGATTCGGTGAGGAAAAGCTTCTTAAAGTTTTCAAACAACAAAGGATTGGTAATAGATGACTCCCAGTTTATAGCTGTGGGTATAGGCGTAAAATACCCAAAATTTAATCCGCCAAGGACAAAGGATGAATGGGCTGCAAACCGTCGAGTCGTCTTTCGAATAAAAGAAGTGGAGGCGGAACTCGAAGAATTCACTCCCTTAAACTAAGGAGGATTTTCGATGAAAAAATATCTATTATACCTGTGCCTTCTCTGTTGTATCCTGATGATGAATGTTTCCTGTGAGGCACCACAAAAGCAAAGCCGGAACAAAAAAAAAGAGATCAATAGAGAAATAGATCTTGCAAAGATTAAACGCATAGACATTCCCATTGATGAAAGTCTTGTCACGAGTGAGGCATCACTGACGCGTAATTTTTACTTTATTTTTGACGGCAGTGGAAGCATGCAGGACGCGCCGGGAGGTGCGTGCAGGGGAGATCAACGATTTGGCAGCAAACTTGAGGGTGCCAAGTGGGCCGTGCAAGAATTTATGAAAAAGGTACCTGATACTATTAACATAGCTCTCTATGTGTTTGATACCTACTATGGGAGACGGGAGGTTGTGCCGCTTGGAACAAATAATAGGCAGGAATTTATTCGGGCGGTGAATACAATTCGCCCCGGAGGTATGACGCCGCTTGCCGACGCAATAAAATTTGCCACTGATCAGCTTGTGAGCCAATATAAGAAACAGCTCGGATATGGGGAATACAGAATAGTCGTTATCACGGACGGTATTGCTGAGGATATACCAGAGGCTGTTATTTACTCTGCAAAGCGAGGCATGCCGATTTACGCTATAGGATTGTGTATTGGCGATGACCATCCGTTGCGGCGATATGCTCTTTCATACAGAGCAGCGGATAATTTTGCCGATTTGGCAAAAGGATTGGAAGAGACCCTGGCTGAGTCGGAGGTGTTTGATCCCACGGAATTCAAATTTTAAGTGAGGTAAAGCGCGGTGAAAAAATCAACTGTAGGCGCACTATTACTTATAATCATAGGCATTATCGGCGTTGTCGGCTATTCATTTTTAAAACCCTGGCTTTTTGAAAAATCCATTCGGAAGACCTCGGATGCATCAAAGACATACCAAACCATACGAATAGGTGGGGACAATTACCTCGGATACTGGTTCATCACATCGCCTGAGATGCGCAAATTTGCTGCACGAAGGGGTTTGCAGATCGATTTTACCGATGATGAAGGGGCTTACAGGGAACGCTTAGAAAAATTTGCAAAGGGGCAGTATGAGTGTATTGTGTTGCCGGTGAATTCCTATCTTGAGCATGGCGCCCCACATAGCTTCCCTGGTGTGATCGTCGCCTCAATCTCAGAATCAAAGGGTGCGGACGGGATTGTTGCCTTCTCCGATATCCTTTCTACCGGCACAATCAATGACCTTAATGATGCAAATATTAAAATTGTCTATACAAGTGAATCTCCGAGTTCTTTCTTGCTCGATTTAACTATTGTTGATTTTGATCTTTTTCAACTCCAAAACAATGACGCCTGGCGTGTTGAAGTTGCAAGTTCCAAGGAAGTATATACCCGCGCGAAAAAAAATGAAGGAGATGTGTTTGTACTGTGGGAGCCTGATTTATCAAAAGCTATAGAACTGCCAGGAATGAAATATCTTTGGGGCTCTGATAAATTCGCGGGGTATATTTTAGATGTGTTCGTCTTCAACCGTAAGTTTTTCGAAAAGCAAAGTGATACAGTGCGTGATTTCCTCAATGCTTATTTCCGTGTAATGAGCATCTATAAAAATAATAGGGATCAAATGGTGAAGGAAATGAGCAAATCAACCAGGTTGAAAAAGGAGGTGATTGAGGATATGCTCAATAAGATAGAATGGTTTGATTTGCATGAGAACAGCAGTATGCAGTTTGGCATTACCTCCCGGGTTGGTGTACCGGTCAATGATGGCCTTATTACGACTATTATTGCCTGTACCGAGGTAATGATAAAAACCAAAAAATTTGATAAGGACCCGCTTCAAGGAAATCCCTATTTGATTACCAACAGTCAAATTATTGAGGAATTATCCAAGACGGGTATTGTCTCTGCCCTGGCTGGGTCCACAGGAGATTCCGTAGATTTTAAGCCTCTTGATGATGCAGGTTGGGAAGCCCTTCGCGAGATTGGGACGCTCCGTGTTGAGCCGATTACCTTCCAGAGATGGGATAATCTGATGGATGCGGCGGGAAAAAAGATCGTGGACAAGATTGCCCAGATGCTCGAGCATAATTACCCTCACTATCGGATAGTCATTCGGGGCCACACCGAACCAGGTGGAGATGAGAGGGAGAATGAAAAATTATCAATGCAGAGGGCCCAGACTGTAAGGCAATATTTAATTGCAGTACATACTATTAATCCTCACCGGCTGAGGGCAGAGGGGAGGGGGTCGAAATCGCCGCCAGCGCAAAGGCCGGGTGAGTCTCCACGAGCGTATCGCTATCGTTTATCACGGGTTGAGTTGGTGGCTTTTGAGGAAAATCTTTTGTAACATAATATAAATAAAAAGGTGAGTTGAATGCGGAACCGATGCCTGAAAAGACCGACGGCAAAACCAGAAAAATTGCCCACTGTTGCTGATTTTTCATCCGCTGCTGTGCAGAAAGCCATACTCTCTGAAACCCTTCAGCATCCGATAACGTTGTATCCGGCAGGTATCTCGTTGGTGAGTCTCCTCTACATGGGCCTTGTGAGCTTTAATCCAACGTCATTTGCCATTTGCTTCGGGAGTGGCTTATTTAGTCTTGGCTCCTGGGTATATAATTTTTTCCTTAGGGGCAAGGATTTTGAATCGAAATATATTAGAAACCTCCAGAATGCTTTGGCACAACAGACCGAAAAAGCCTTAAGGGACTTAAAAAGCGATCTTCTTGATAATGAGTGCCCGGAGGCAGCTGAGCAACTTGATAAATTAAAGGAAAAATTCGAAAGTCTTGATGAACTGTTAAGGGAGAAGCTTGATGAAAAAGAACTCACCTTCGGACGATATCATGGCATTGGGCAACAGGTCTATTTTTCAGGGATCGATAACCTGCAGGATGCTGCAGCAGCATTAAAAAGCATTAGCGCCATTGATCCGGCGCGTATAAAGAAGTTGCTTAAAAAACTTCGAAGCATCAAAGAACCTGATGGGGTAACGTTGAAGGAAATGGAGACATTAGAGGAGAGACAAAAACTAAGGGATGATCAACTTCGGAAAGTGAAACAGCTCATGATTCAGAATGAGGCCGCCATGACTCAATTGGATAAAACCACCATTGCCATTGCTGAAATGGATACGATGAAGGGCCAGTCTGACGTAGATATGGAAACAGCCATGACAGAGCTTGCACAGATTACGGAACGGGCAAAGGATTATTCAAATAGCGTATAAAATTTTTATTCCGGCGCAGCCGGCAATATTATCTTTACAAGGGGGAGGATAATTTATGGAAGCACAAGGAAACGTAACAGTCAAAGAGAGAGCTTCAACCGGCTTGATTGTGCCGGATGAAGTCGCAGTGAAACAGGAGCTGCAGCTTGTGGACCCAACATCCATATCAACGCAGGCCGTGGATTCGAATTTAGAAAAACAGGCTGATGATTTCATTGAGATGCTACTGAGCGGTGATATAGATGATCAGAAAAAAAAGATGGCTGTTGATCAGATGGGTGCAAAGACCCAGAAAATAGCGGCGCAACGAAGCAAGATGCTTCAGCAGCCAATTAATAACCTCGTAAAAACGGGTGAAGATGGGGGGCCTGTTGCCAAGTCACTTGTAGACCTGAAAATGCAGGTAGAAGCGCTTGATCCGGTAAAATTTGATTTTGCTCCCGGATGGTTTTCACGATCACTTGGATTCCTGCCTTTTATCGGCACGCCACTTAAAAAATATTTTACCCAATATGAAAGTGCTCAAACTGTTATTGACGCTATTATTAAATCTCTCGAGAAGGGGAGGGACCAATTAAGGAGAGATACGATTACCTTGTCAGCGGACCAAAAAAGTATGCGGGAGATGACCATACGGTTAGAGCGGGCTATTCAGCTTGGCCAACTTCTTGATCAAAAACTCCAGTATAAACTTGACAGGGATATCCCCCCCGAAGATCCGAAATACAATTTTATATCTGATGAACTATTATTTCCTCTGCGCCAGCGGGTAATGGACTTGCAGCAACAGTTGGCGGTGAATCAACAGGGTGTCCTTGCAACAGAGATCATCATTCGAAATAACAGAGAGCTTATGCGAGGCGTGAACCGGGCATTAAATGTCACCGTTAACGCCCTGCAAGTGGCGGTCACCGTTGCTCTGGGACTTGCCAATCAAAAAATCGTGTTAAAGAAGATCGAGGCCATTAATAAGACCACATCAGACCTCATTGCAAATACCGCCCAACAGTTGCGGATGCAAGGCGCCCAGATTCATAAACAAGCCTCTCAGGCAGCGCTCGATATGAATTCATTGGAGAAGGCTTTTGCAGATATAAATGCAGCGTTAGATGATATTTCAAAATTCCGGAGAGAGGCACTTCCGCAAATGGCTAATTCAATATTGCGCATGAACACTCTGACTGACCAGGCTGAAGAAAGTATCAGTAAGATAGAGCAGGGGACACAACTGCAATCAGAAATTATTATTGATGTAGAATAAAAACAAGGGGGAGATATAAATGCGTGAATCACGATTTTTTACTTTATTTTTAATAAGCATTATTACTATTATGGTGGTCGCTACAATTCCTCTGCATTCTTTTGCGCGACCGAAAAAATACACCGTTGCATGGTCAATTTATGCTGGCTGGATGCCCTGGGATTATGCGGGATATGCAGGTATTCTCAAGAAATGGGCAGATAAATATGGCATAGCCATTGATCTTGTAAGGATGGATTATATCCCATCGGTAGAGGCTTTTGTCGCAAAAAAGGTAGATGGGTGCGTTATGACGAATATGGAATGTCTTGATATGCCGGCATCCTCTGGCATTGATTGCACGGTGCTTATCATGGGGGATTTTTCAAATGGCAATGATGCTATTTTGACGCGCGATGGGATCGGGATCGCGGGATTGAAGGGCAAGGATATTTACCTGGTGGAGCTTTCCGTATCTCACTATCTTCTGGCACGCTGTCTTGAAATGAATGGCTTAAAGGAGAAAGATGTGAGGATAGTAAATACCTCTGACAGCGATATCGGACCGGTTTTTCTCTCAAATAAATCACAAAAGGCAGTCGTCACGTGGAATCCGATAGTTATGGAAATAGAGCAGGTGCCAGGAATAAGTAAAATATATACCTCAGCGAATATCCCTGGTGAAATCCTCGATCTTATGGTTGTAAGCACCGATGTACTTAATAAGAATCCTGATTTTGGTAAGGCTCTCACCGGCGCATGGTATGAAGTTATGGATATGATGTCGAAAAGAGGACCTGTGGCGGATAAAGCCCTCACATATATGGCTGAATCCGCAGGTACGTCACTTGTGGAATATAAGAGGCAACTTGCAACAACAGCAATGTTCTATACCCCTCAATCGGCGACTGATTATACAAAGGGCAGTGAGATCAAAGAAAAAATGAATTTTGTGCGAAAATTCTGTTTTGATCATGGATTGCTCGGTGAGAATGCCCCTTCAATGGACATTGTCGGTATTTCCTATCCTGATGGCACCATTCAGGGGGATAGGAAGAATATTAAAATGCGGTTTGACAGCACCTATATGCAGCGTGTCGCTGATGAGCACCTTTAAAGGTAAATGGGCCAAAGATGCAATTCTTTAAGATCAATGCTCGGCCACGCCGTACAAGTGCGCTTATCATCTCCTCTCTCTTGTTTATTATCTGTATCACTACGTATTTTGTGGGCTCCTACTTAAGGCATAAGGAGAATCCTCAGGATAAAGTTATGCCCACAATTTCCGAGATGGTACAGGGATTGTATCGGTCAGCATTCACGCGGGATCGAAAGGGAGAATATAGACTTCTTGTTGACAGTGTGGCCAGTGCCAGAAGGTTCTTTATCGGAACAGCGCTGCTTTTTCTTGCCATGATACTTGGTCTTAATATGGGCGTGTTCCCCTATATCGAGGAATTATTTTTGGGGTTTACACTATTTTTCGATAAAGTACCCGCCCTTGCCTTGCTTCCGATCTTATTTATTGTATTTGGTCTTGGAGAGGTCTCCAAGATCGCTCTTATTGTGGTTGGGGTGTTCCCGACGATTATTTTAGATACGTATTTAAGGGCAAAGGAAGTGCCGAGAGAGCAAATTATCAAAGGATTGACTCTAGGGGCCAGTGATTTTGAGATCGCCTATCGGATTGTCCTCCCTCAAATATTTCCCAAAGCCCTTGATACGATAAGATTGAATTTTAAAGCGGTTATGCTCTATTTGATCGCCGGCGAATCACTCGCTGCCACGGTTGGCCTTGGGTATCGGATCTTCGTTGTGAGGCGCTACATTGCCATGGACATAATTATTCCCTATGTCATATGGATGAGCCTTCTGCTTTTTATTACTGATATGGCGGTCCGGATATGGATTAATAAACGCTATCCCTGGCTTGATAAAGAGTAAAGACAATGGATGATTCACGGCACTATATACTCTATCTTGAGAATATTTATCAGAAATATCCGGATAAGGAAGGAAGATTCAGAACGATACTCAATGATATTGATCTGAGGGTCAGGGAGGGAGAGTTCTTAACGGTTGTCGGGCCGACCGGATGTGGCAAATCCACGCTCCTTCGATTGATTTTAGGATCAGAGCGCCCATTTAGCGGAAATCTCCTGGTGAATGATTCCAAGGTGAGCAGCCCTGACAGAAATCGAGGAATCGTGTTTCAAAAGTATTCTCTCTTTCCTCACCTTACTGTGCTTGAAAATGTCATCTTCGGGCTTCAACTTGAGAAATTCACTCTCCCCGGACGTCTCCTAGGGCCTATTCACTTTCGGAAAAAGTCAATGGAATTTAAAAAGCAGGCGATTGAGTATTTAAAGCGGGTGGGCATGGATAACGATGTGAATAAGTATCCCTATCAATTATCAGGCGGAATGCGCCAAAGGGTGGCCATTGTGCAAGCCTTAATAATACAGCCTGCCCTTTTGCTCATGGATGAACCCTTTGGAGCTCTCGATGATGGAACACGTCAGGTGATGCAGCTTTTTATGCTTGAGCAGTGGGAAAAGACAAAAATGACCATATTCTTTGTCACTCATGATCTTGAGGAAGCATTATTCCTCGGAACCCGTGTTATTGTCCTGTCTCCATATTATAAAACCGACTGTGAAGAGTGTGAAGGCTCAAAGATAGTAACCGATAAGGCCATTTCAGGGAGCCACCCCAAACCGACTGATTTCAAATATACCCCAGAATTTAATAAGCTGCTTGAGCAGATACGAAGAGATGGCCTCGATCCATCCCACACACAACATATCAGCCAATTCGACCTCAGCCACGCTGATTCCTACCGTTCAGTGACAGGCGATGAATGGAGAAGATAAATAACTACATTGCATAATACTGTCACTTTATGACAGTATTCTACAATTATATCAAGAAATCATTTGAAATAACTTTCAAATATCGATATAATGTAAGAAACTGTTATTTATTGACAGTAACATGCAAAAAACATCGATATGCAAAAGATTGTAGAATTAATTTTAGAAAAAAGTCCAGTTGACTATATTACAACAGATTTGTTGCATATGATTTTAGGGGGATCAAAAGATAGGTTATATAGTATTGTGAAACGAGCTTTAGCTTCAAAGGACTTGGTGAGAGTGCGTAGAGGACTTTATGTTCTTGGCGAAAAATACCGTCGTTTTAAAATTTCGGAAGTCATTTTGTCTCAAAGAATTTATTCTCCTTCATATTTAAGCTTTGAATATGCGTTATCATTTCATGGATTGATTCCGGATATAGTTCAAAGAGTATTATCCGCCTCATATTATAGATCACAAGTATTTGAAACTCAGGTTGGGATTTATGAATACTATCATATTCCTTTAAAACCATTTTTTTTAGGTGTCCAAAGGCATAAAAATCAATTTGGAAATGGATTCTTGATTGCTGGACCAGAACGAGCGCTTTGTGATTTGATTTATAAAAAGAAAATAAAATGGGTAAATATATCTGTACTTGTGCAGGGTTATAGAGTTGAAGAAGAAGAACTATTAAAATTTAATCAAAAATTATTAATTGATGTTGCTGATAATTATCCTGTGATTTTTGTTAAGAAATTTATTAACAAATTAGTGAAGGAAATTAATAATGTCTTATAGGTCACTGATTGAGGAGCGTCTACGAGAATCTGAATACCGATCTGAATTAGAAGAAGAGAATGCATTAAAACAAATCTTTCAAGAAATTATTTTATATGCACTTTATGAAGCCCGATTTTTTAATATTGCGGCATTCCATGGTGGGACAGAACTTCGGATTTTAAGAAATTCGAATAGATTCTCAGAAGATTTAGATTTTGCGTTGTATGTAAAAAACAAAGCATTTGATTTTTCTCTTATGACAAAACAGGTTAAAGAAAGTTTGTTCAACTGGGAGGTAGAAATGGAGGTTATTGATAAGTCAAAAGCAGGCAATGTTATAAAAAAAATGTTGCTAAAAGATACTTCCATGGCTAAGTTACTGATTCTTAATCCTCTATATGATAAACGAAAAACTGTAAGCGTTAAGGTTGAATTAGATACACATCCCCCAGAAGGAATTAACACCGAAATTAAATACTTAGAATATCCTGTTACATTTCCTGTGACAAGCTTCGACTTATCTACAAGTTTTTCTGGTAAGTTACATGCATTATTATGTAGAAATTATATCAAGGGACGTGATTGGTATGATTTTATTTGGTACACCCAAAAAAAACCTGAATTAAACATTAAATTTATTAGAAATGCATTTTTTCAACAAGGCCCATGGGAAAAACAGAATATTGAGATAGATAAAGAATGGATTATAGAAAAATTGAAACAAAAGATCAATGAGATAGATTGGAAACAGGCAAAAGAGGATGTCCGACCATTTTTGAAGCATGATTATGTTGGAGGACTTGAACACTGGAGTAAAGCATATTTTCAACAAGCCCTTATGAGATTATATGAGTAATAATTTAATGTCGCATTCGAATATCGAATGGGGTCAGACTGCTCTTTTCCATTATGAATATTTGATATCAGGCAGACAGGCACATCAGTATTATTCAACTGGTATGAATCCTGCCAAAAAATACTTGTTTCTTCCTCGTTCCCCTTCAGCGATTAGAATTCTTTTTTTCATTACCATGAGTCATCTTGGAATGATAAATCACTGTCCCAGTCTCTTCATTTCTCTCACCTTATCGTACTTGAAAATGTCATATTCTGTCTTCAACTTGAAAAATTCACTCTCACCGGACGTCTCCTAAGGCCCATCCACTTTCGGAAAAAGTCATCGGAACCCGTGTTATTGTCCTTTCTCCATATTATCACACTGATTGTGAAGAGTGTGAAGGCTCAAAGATAGTAACAGATAAGGCCATTTCAGGGAGCTACCCCAAACCGACTGATTTTAAATATACCCCAGAATTTAATGAGTTGCTTAAACAGATACGAAGAGATGGCCTCGATCCATCCCACAGACATCATATCAGTCAATTCGACCTAAGCCACGCTGATTCTTACCGTTCAGTGACACCCGATGAATGGAGAAGATAAATAAGGAATTTTACGGACCCATTACTGTAATAGAGCCCAGCTTAAATAGACATCGGGTGTACCATAAACAAATGTTGGATACTCGGACTGGGCATAGGGAAAGGTAATCCCAGGCAAAGTCGTATATGAAAATGTAGTTTCATAAGGAGAGCTTGGATAGGGATACGTCGGAATACCGGTGGTGGTGTATAACCCTGTTATATCAGGGGGCAGAAAAGGGCTGAATGTAGAGAATCCGAGCAGAGTTCCATTGATACTATTGAAATATGCATAAAAATAATAAGGACGCATGGTCTGTTGTAATAAAATAAAAGCTAAAGGCGCAGGGAGAATATCGAAGGGTGGCCAAATGATTATTGGCCAGGGCTCGATAGAGTATTGTCCCCGGACATTTGATCCGGGTGTTAAGGCGAAAACACTCATAACTATAACAATTATTATGGCGGCTTTAAAGAATTTATAATTATGCATACGTTCTCCTCATCTTTTTGTGTATTATGCGTACTTTGTCAGAAAAAAATAAAAAAATCTTTCTACTGAATAGTATAGTTCTCATTATATCATAGAAAGGGTATATATTAGAGAAAATGTTTTTATTATTTTTTAGCCCTTTTTGAAAAAAGGGAGAGAAGGTTATGGAAATATTAATATATTATTGGTAATTCCCTTTATACCGTAAACAGTGCAAGCCAGTTCTTCTATCAGATATTTCTCCCACAATTGCTGAACATGTCCTTCAAGTGTTACCCATCGGTTATTTATTAAAACCTCGATATGATAAATATCAATATCTGCATACAATTTAAGAACATTGATAAGATTTGATTTCAGATTCGCGTCATCCGGCAGCACCTCTGTGCTCGGATATTGAACCACTATATTATTAATGACGCGCGAGACTCCTAGTATATGCGAGGCATAGACTTCAGCCTTATGCGAGGCTAAATAACCGAATACGGCGCCTGACAATGTCACTTGCCCATCTTTAACAGCGACCTTAACATTGGCGAGATCGACCTGGCCGTCCTGACAAAGACGATCTATGAGTACTTTTTTGATGTGTTGATCTAGGCGAGACATAGTTATCCCTTTTCCCTTATTCTTTCTCTTCTCGGAGGTATTATTCTCTTTTCTATTTTCAGGATCTTAACATACTATTTAAAAAATTATTATATATAATGATTAAATTCTCATCAATTGTTTATTGCCTCTTTTATTTGACTTTTTACTACCTGTTATATGAATACATCCTTATCTTTCAATGTATGATTCTTATAACAATAGTAAGACGTATTCATTGTCGAAGTTCAATTTTCCATTGATTATTCGTACACTCATTTATAGCAATTGTAATATCAATTAAACCGTCGAATAATTTTTTATCGCTCCACCACCCAACAAATAGCCGGAATCCCTTGTATATCTAAGAGTACGCCATAATGAGATTGCTGATATTTCAGTTACTGTGTTGAAAAATTATCAATAATTATATATAATTCTATTATTAAAAACAAAGAACACATTACTTCTCTTACCGTTATTCGTATGAGTTCGAAGCCTTGAATGTTGAACCTATGAACGTCCAGGAAAAACAGAAGAGAAAGCAGGGGAGGGGCATTATGAGGAAAATAAAAAATGAGATCAAGAGTATATGAAAACCTTTAAAAGAGGAGAAAAGAATATGAGATGGATGAACAAAACTATATTTTCTATAATAGTGTTCATTGCATGTAGTTATGTGTTACACATACCATGTTCAGCGCAACAATACCAGGTGTATATGGGAGCACCTCTTTACATGGCAGCGAAGAATATGTATCAGTATTCACCCTCCTTTTCCATAGTGAACAAATGGACTTCCCTTATGGAAAATAACTGGATAAATACCATGAATATCCAAGTACGTAGTTACGCACCATCAATTTTTACACCGCATGATTTCTGGTGGACAATGTACCCAATCGATACGCAGACAGAGGAGCTGCCGGAGGAGGGACATCAGACTCAAGGATTAATGCTTCTCATTGAATTTGAGGGAATAGAGGGACTGAGTAATTTTGTCTATGAGCTTCAAAGCAGGGAAATTGTTTCACTATTATTAGCCTCAGCACAGTTTGTAGAGGAGAATTGCGAACAGGTAAAAATGCTTCAACAGTATGGATTGGAAGTGGGGGCTGTGTACTCGAATGTAGCGCTTTGGGATGTACCCTATGAGGAGCAGTTTGATATTATGAAAACAACTGTCGAGGATATTGAGGCGTGTATCGGTAAACCGGTAAGAATATTCGGATCGAGGTATTTTGCCTACGATGAAAATACCGTGAGGGCTGCTGAAGCCCTTGGCATTCCTTATGTGCTCGCACGGGGAACCACTGGGGCTAAGGCAACGATTTATCAACCGGAAGAATATGATGTTAAAATCTTTTCGGTTTCAAATGTGTCATCAGAGAAGTATGGAACAGGAAGTCTCTGTGACTACAGTTATTGGGCGCGCGAGGGAACGTCAGAGCAGTTCAGAGAAGAGCTGTATGGAGCGCTCACATTTGATAAAATCTCTCCGGTGTCCCATACCTATATCGGGGGATTAAAAGCAGCATGGAATGAAGTGTATATAGATTTTTTCGACAATGCTGATGTTGTATGGGTTGATTTGGATACCTTCGGAAGTATTGATAGCACACTTCCTTTTGCAGAGATCCCACAGAATCGAGAGGTCCAATATACTACACCAAAACCGGCCGTCCCTTTAGAGGAAGAACCTAATGTGGCAAACCCCTGTGCTCTTGAAGATTTTCCCTTTTATAATGATCAGGGAGGGAATGTAGGGGACAAGATCGTGTTCTTTCATAACGGGACTGGCCCCATGTGTCTGGATTTCCTTGATTTTATTGCCACAATCGAGTATCCCATAGAGGAATATCTCATAGGTGATGAAGAATTCAGGGATGCATTGAATGCCCTTAAAGCTGAATTCGGATCAAGTGAAGGTGTCTCAGCCTCTTTTGGCTATTTCCCCATAATATTCATTCGCAATAAAGCGTATTCAGGATTTAATGAGACGATTCAGTCTGATATAGAGGGGATGCTGTAAGGGGTTTAAGGGACAAATCAAATAGTATTATCAGATAAAAGAAACGCGGTTTCTCCGGCTTTGATATGAATGGTATCAAGATGCTGTGAGCCCCCACAGTGATTGACAGAAATACAGTACTCTCCTTCAGGCACAAAACTGCGCGCCAAGTAAATCTCACCCGGTAATGTTTTCCATGATCGCGTGTCCGCCTTTTCTATAAAAACAGTATTTGTCACATTGGCCGCAAACCTGAGAAAAGGATCATCTATCTTTTTCGTTGCTGTTTGTTTGAGAGCGACCCTGGCAATTGCTTTGGCCATAATCCTGCCTTTGCGGTCGTCAAGGTTTTTAACCGCGATTTTATTAATATCTTCCACTAATTCAGCCTCAACAGTAATTGTTTTTGATGGTCCCTTAATAATCATTGTGCTGGCGCTGCACTGGGGTTTATTTACCACATAGCGAGGGAACGCCATTGACACCGGCCCCTCTTTTGTTCCCACAATGAGTTTATCTTCAATCTTTACAGGCGATTTTCCGTTAAGGTGAATCATTACGATCCTGCCCATCTTCTCTGCATTTTTCTGTTGTATCCCCGTATAGTGATCTGCACCTATGTTGTACCTGTCGAGCTCATCAGCTCTGCCGGTGGCCTGGGCGACTCTTATGATGTCATGGAGTAATGATTCCGGCATGCGAGTGCCATAATGCTTCCCATAATCCTGAAAAGCCTTGAATGCCTTGAAGTAATCTATATACGCATCCTCAAGGTTCCCGTTGGCCTCATAAAGCATACCGCTTAAGTATCTGCCGAAGGCATCCTCCTTATACACATTCTTTTTTTCATATTTATCATTAAATGACAGAAGCAAGGAATCAAGACGCCGACACTCAACCAGAGCATCTTCATTCTTCCCCTCTATCACGTAATTTAAAGCGGAAAAAAGATTAATAAGCGCCCTCTCAAAATCCTCTCCATTGTAAGGGAGTATAAAGTCATTCGTAATAAATGAAGCAGCTTCTTTTGATAATTTCTTGGTCCAAAGCTCTTCAGCAAGTTTTTCAGCCTTGTGAAAATAGGTGTTGCTTTCATCATAATTTCCGCATCTAAGATTGATCATGGCAGAATCAAGTAAGAAAATCAGGGTATTGTTATGCCCATACGATTTCTTATTTTTTTTTAGAAACTCAATCGCAACGGGGCAATTGCGGGCTCGCATATGATTCTCTAACGTACGGTAATTAAGCGCCGGTGCACAGCCCCCGCACAAGGTGAATCCTACCATGATAATAATAAAGTATAAGTGAAGGGGAGAGGAACGCATACCGGACAGGGGGACCACCGCAGGTGGAAGCTCCCCCTGTTCTCTATGGTGTGCTAATAATTTCATTTATTTGAATTCACCGAACTCTTTCTCTATTTCTTCATCAAGCTCTTCCTGGGCCTTTTGCGCCTGGAATTTTTGCCATAATGATTTTTCATTTTTGTAGCTGGTCATCATTGAATTTTTCACAGCTTGGGCTGCCATCTCAGAATCAAGGGTAACAAGCACATATATCTCTCCGCTTGGAGATATCCATACATCCTTTTGCCTTGAACCTGTAATGACCTGGCTTGCAACCTGTTTTGAAACATTTGTGGATACCTTGTCCACGGTTTCGTCATCGCCAATTCCCGTATTTTCTGTGAAATTCTTGACCATATTCTTTACTTTTACGTTCATCATTCTGGCTAATTCATCCCGTGCATTTGCTAAAGCCATGGTCCTGGTGTGCTGCACGCCTGCTTTGCTTTTTTGTGATGAACCAACCGCAGCTAATCCCTGGTCCGCCGATGCCCCAAGAACCCATTGTGGGGCATTGGCAAATTCGTTCGCCAAATCTTTATCCTGTATCTTTGTGCCCTTTTTACGCCCGCAACCGGACACGGTGATAAAGAGCATTAAAATTATCGTGCACCATGCAATTTTTTTCATATACTGTCTCCTTTCATGTGGTTAAAATTTTGGTCGTTATGTTGACTCATGAAAATAAATCACTTTCGGTTTTTCATTTTTGAATTGGGGCATGGCCATTCCGATATCAGCATTAATATAGGTTGGATCACATATGATATAGCGGATGCCATTGGCGAGGATACTGTCACCTTCTAGAGGGTCTGTAAACTTGACTGCCGTTGCCAGATGATTCGGATAATGAAGACCGATGACGGAAAGCCCGGTAAGTTTTCTCACTAAAAATGCAAAAAGAATGGATCGGTCTTCGCAATCTGAGAAAGGATAATAGAGAGTTTCTTCAGAAAGCATATACTTCTCTCTTCCGAATTGGGCATCGTCAGTCTTATATTCAAAGGCTGTCTGCACAAAGTGGAGTAAGAAATTGACAGCCTCTCCCTCAGATTTCCCTCCAATATACGGTCTTAATCCATTGAGTAACGATTCTGTTGCTTCATCCGAGACCGGGGCTTGAAAATATACCTCAAAATTTGTCTGGGGGTAAAACCTAAAGAATTCAATAAGTTCTGCATTAAAGGTGACAGGAATCTCATAACGCTTCCCCTGATAGTCAAATGAGAGGTTTTTTGTACTGGGTATATGCGTTATGTTCGGAGAAAATTGAATGCTCGTATCCATCACGCGATCAGCTTCAGGATAACTTCCTTTATAGGTATATAACGCTCCAAGCTGCTTTTTGGTTTCATCAAATGAAATGGCATAATATTTTTTTCCATCCAATTTGATAAAAGGAACCGCGTAGAGTGTAGTGTGTGAAGGCAGCAATAGATTTACTTTATTTTCATTATAACCTATACGCGCCTCATAACCTGATTTTGAAAGGATGAACCAGGCTAAAAGCGTCGTTTCATTGGCGTTTTCTTTACCATAGAGTGCTTCACCCATTTTATATATAAGAAAATAGTAGCCCCAGTCATTGAGCTGGAGGTCGTTCTTATATGTGTGGATAGCATGGACAGTATTTTCATAGGACGCTTTGCTCAAAGTTTCCCAGAAAGAGCTGATATTATTCTTATCTATACTCCCTTTTATTGTGAGCTTCATGGCAGGATCGTAAGGGATATCAAGTGATTGTCCGAAAAAAGTTATCGTCACAGACCTTCCCTCTATCTTCTGCCCAACAGGCTCTTTCTTCGGAGTCGGTTTTGGAGGAGCCTGTGCGGGTATTTTTTCTATTTTCGTGCCCTGAAAAGATTTTTCTTTATCTGCCGCTTTCTGAGAGGGAGCACGAGGGACTCTTACAGGTTTTGGTTTCTCATATATTTTAGCACCCGCAAAGAGGGTGAATTCTTTCCACTGTCTTTTAAGGTACCTGGTAAATTCCTTGTCCCGTTTATCTTTGAATTCCTGAAAATCACCAAGTTCCTGTTTTTTCCACTTCTCAAATTCACTTTCTGCACCTGTGTGATGTATGAGAACAAATGAAAATAGAATAAAAATCAAGACACAAGAATTTTTCCATTTTATCATCACAAGATACCTTTATTCTGGATCTTTAAAATAGTCGAGAATCCTCACGGTAAGTACCTTAGAAACTTTTTTTATGGCATTATGTGCCGCTTCGGAATAAGTGAGATGTGAACCTCTCTTATTCTCCTCAATCTTACCAACTATTTCATTGGTATGAGTATCCATAATAGCAACTGATACAGTGGCACGCGCATACTTCCAATCAGGATTTTTAATGTCCACCTGTTCGAGAGTGACGGAGCCTTTAAGAGTGATATTGGAATTGTCCCTTTCCGTGGTTATGATATACCCCTCCTGACCCAACTGTTCTGAAATCAAGCTCGCCACTGTCTTTGTATAGTTATCCTCGGCAAAATCGAGGTATATTCTCATACTCGCCTTTATACTGTGTATTTTTTTGTAAATATCCCGTATTTCATAATCAGTGATGGACGCATCCTCAAAGCCAAGAACTCTCAATCTGCTTGCGATGACCTGCCTTTCAAGCCAAAGCTTATTAATGTGCAGGAGCGATCGTAACTTCGAGAAGGGGCTAGGCATACTCTCAAGAGAATTAAGAGTTATTTCTATTTTATCATCCATACTGTCTATTTTTTCCTGCCACTCCCTCCTCGCTTTTTGTCTGTTAAGAACCGCAAGAGCATAATAGACATTTTGTTTCTCGTCATACCATGTTTTCCCTATCGTGACCCCTTTAAGCTCAACGGCCGAGAGTACCCCGATTTTTTGTTCAGCATCCCTCGTGACAGTCTCTTCTCCGGATTCACTTGTGGCTGATCTTACTATACTAAGTACGCTGCTCATTACGGTGGATTCAAAAATGGATGACATCTCTGCCTTTGCCTGACGCCGTGCCTCTTGCTCTGATTGGCCGATTCCTGTTGCGGTAAGGTATTTTGAGGCTGAATACTCTGGGGTGATATCCGGTTTTTTTGATGCTGCAAATGCCGGGAGTGCGCTCAATAAAAACATCAGTAAAAGGAGTTTTTTCATTGTGCCTCTCATAGAGAAAAGCGAGGACGTTTAATGAATTTCTTTATTTTCTTCTCACCTATCCATGCTTTTCTATTCGTTTCAACATCAATAAGCTCGAGATTAACCTGATAGAACATGACCGCTTTGCCCCCAATCTTATCCTGTATGGTGCTTATGGTCCCTTTTAACATAAAGTCAGCGCCTATTTCCTCGCCAGCTGATTTCGCCGTGTCTTCAGATGAATGAATAGCTTGATCTTTACGCTCATCCCGTATCTCTTCTCTTTCCTCTTTTGCCGCGACAAAGTCCACCTCGCCTGAGTTTATTAATGCCCGTTCAAGGTCTTTGACAAAGGTTTGCACATTAATATGCTCATGACTGCGATTCTTGATCGTTCCCACAATAACAACGGGTAATGTCCCCCCATGCCCCTTTTTAAAATTATTAAGCCATGGACGTTGGAGAGAGTCACCGATCATCTCTTCAGATACGAGACGGGAATCGGTGTCATTCCACCGTCCGCTCAGATCAACTGTTTCGGTGGTGTCAATTCTCTTTACGGATGTCGCGCATCCAATGGCGAGAAACAGGGTAAAAACAAGCAGTAATTTTAATAAATTCTTCATCTCACAATTTCCTCCCCAGAAAATTAATAATTTTTTTTATGAAGATAACAGCTTATTAAAAATATGTCAAATTATAATGTATAATATCAGCAATTCTAATTTTGACTGTTAAATTTCTCGCCATATTTTATATACCCATAATGAGATTGATTATATTATATAAGATCAGCAAGAAAGTCATAATTTCTTGTTTTATTAAATTTTTCAAGCTCCTCGATAAGTAATTCATCACCAGGGCGGATAAAGGAGCCCCCCTCAACGGCTAATCCTTCATCAAATAGCCCAATAAATATGGAAATATTTTTTCCCTTGCCATGATACGCAGCCCGTGCCACATCAATAAGGAATGGCGGCATATAGTGGCCCTCAATAAATTGTTCTTCAAGCACTGTTCCTTTGGCTGCATAGGTAGGATTAAGATGCATATTGATGCGAATATTATATTTATCGGCTATGGTGCTCAAATAGTCAATTCCCTGTTCAATATCCTTCCGTGCCTTTTCGTCACTCATGTCTGATACGGGTTTTTGCATGAAATAGCATTTAAGCCTGTATTTGTAAGGCGCGATCTTTTTTATAAAGTTTTCAAAAAGCTCAAAGCTTAAACCCTTCTGAAATATCTCATTACGGATCTTTTCATTAAAAGCTTCAAAGCCTATAGCCAGCTCAAGTTCCGTTGGCGTGTCCCCCTCCTTCAATGCTCGCGACAGAAATTCCAATTCCTCCACTTCCACATATTCAGGTCGTGTTTCCATGCACAAGGTGTGCAGATTCGGGAAGGAGAGATTTATCTTCGCCATAAGGTACATGAGTGCAGTTGAAGAAAAGGTTACTTCATCAAGCACTGAGCCATTATTGCTTAGAATTATTTTTTGAATGGATTCTTTGTGCTCCAGTACTTTCGGATCATTGAAAATATGGTCAACCTGAGCGATGAGGGCCTTGTAGCTTACATGCTCCTTTGACATCTTGGAGGGAAGGTTACAGCCGATACATCGTGACCACCGACATGCCTGGGTGTAAAATACTGTAAAGAGAATAAGCCCTTCATCTGAGTTCTGGAACCACATTTGGGCAGGCTTATTTTCATTATGCGATTCATTAAAGGTGTATTTCTTAAATCCTTTTTCAGATCCACTTTGAATTTGTTTTTCCGCGATCTTTTTCATAAATCATAATTATATAGAGGCGATTTTTTTTTTCAAGAAAGATGATAATTTTTTCGCAATTTTCATTTTGGATTATAGATTATATAAGAAATGCCGGCAATTTTTCAGGCATTTTTTTTGCATAAAATTTTTTTTAGTACTTAGAAAATGAAAGAATAGTATAATTTCGTTGTCTTTTCATAAAAGATTAAAGTAACAAATAGCGCATGAGCGCATGACTTTTTTGTTAAAATTAATAAATAAAATGTATATATACATTTCAAAAAAAGGGGCGGAGAGAATGATTAAAAGAATCAAAAAAATAATAGCATCTATATTTATTTTAAGTTGTATTTTTTTTATTTTTTCAGGAGCATTGCATGCACAATTCTTTGGATTTGATCAATTTATTACAAATACGACAAATACTAATATATTTACTTCTACATCATGGCCTTTATTCCAGACTGCGACCACTCAACCTGTTAATTCGTTGTTGTTCATTAATTCCATTTTTCCCCAGTCTCCCTTCCCGCAGAATACTAGCCTGAGTTCTTTATTTCCTCAAACTAATCAGCTCTTCTCTAACTGGCCAGTGACTTCCATAACTCCCATAACCTTCCCTACACTCTCAACCTCGCTCCTTCCTTCATGGTTCTCTCCTTTTGACCGAGGGGGGTGGAACTGGCCACAAGATATAGCCCAAATTGAGATTGAGCAGGTGATCAATGAATCATTCGATGAGCAATCGATTTATTTGACTCAGGGAAATTTGATCAGGATTGAGCTTACGGCCAATCCCAGCACCGGCTATCAATGGCAAGGAGAGTGGGATAAATCAAAGCTGTCTCTCCATGACCATTTCAATATAATCCCGTCGTCTGTTGGATTGTTGGGTGCAAGTGGGAAGGAGGTATGGATATTTAAAGCTCTCGCTTTGGGGAAAACAGAAATTTCCTTTGAGTATAAGCGACCATGGAATTTTTATGCTGCTCCTTTAAAGGAGCTCGTGTTTACTATCATTATCCATGCTGAAGGAAGTATGAATGATCTTGTGGGCAAGGACTCTGACTTTGTGTCCGCGGGCACCGAGAGCCCTGTGTATGGTGCATATGGAAGCGCAATGTACAGTGCAAACGCGACCGCTGCTCCGGAAGCAGCTTTAAGAGATGACCAGGCCCAGATTGCCAGGGAGATTGAAGAGGCTGATATAATAAAGATTGAGGGAACGTATCTTTATTTACTGAATAGGTACCGTGGCTTGATAATTTGCAATATTGCAAATCCCCGCAAGCCTTCGATGGAAGGGAGAACCCCAATTCCCTCAGGTGATCCCAAGGATATGTATATTGATGGCACTCGTGCCTACATCATAGTCAATTCAGTGAATAGTGAGCTTTCCTATACAACGGATCTTTTTGATAATGAAAGCGCAAGTGATCCTTTCATTCCCCCTTCACAACAATCAAGCAGCATTGTAATAGTTAATATATCGAATAAATCGAATCCTCACGTAATAACCACCATTGACGTGGAAGGCACTGTAACAGACTCCCGCATTGTCGGAAACATTTTATATGTGGTTTCCTCCGAATACCCTTTATACTATTATGCTCAACCACTACCTGTTGCAGTCTTAGAGGGAACTACAACCAGCACGGCACCTGTTGATATTGCTGTTCCTTTGAATGTTGGGATCGGCGAGGCGGTAGCTATTGAAGTTGTCGCCGGTGAAGGAGTAGCGGTTGGATCTATGGATTCTGAAATGGATGAGAGCATCCCGGAGAGAACCGAACACACTATCCATGTGACCTCAATTGATATCTCAAGTGCCGCGAATACGCGAGTTGTCGATCGTCTTGATTTTATCGGCTATACCAACTATATTCATGTCACGGACAAGGCAATATTTATCGAATCATACAATAATTCTTACCGTGACGCGAGCACCACTATCACCTTTGTAGACATTTCAGATCATTACGGTGCCATTGAGGAGAGGGGTTCAGTCCAGATTCCAGGTAGTGTAAAAGATAAATTCAAGATGGATTACTATGATGGCTATTTAAGGGTATGTACCTATAAATGGGACAATGAGGGCGGGGTGAGCATTCTCTCTATAATAGATGTGCGCAATCCTGATCGCTTAAATGTAGTAAGTGAGGTGCCAGTGGGACGAGGTGAACAACTCTTCGCCACACGATTCGACGGGGAGCGTGGCTACCTTGTAACCTTTGAACGGATTGATCCCCTCTGGGTAATTGATCTGAGCAACCCACGTGAGCCTCGAATCGAAGGAGAACTGGAGATACCAGGATGGTCAACACACATCGAACCTCGGGGTGAGCGGCTCATTGCGTTGGGAGTAGATGATACAATCGGCCGCAAGGTGTCAGTGTCCCTTTTTGATGTAAGTGATATGAAGGACCCCCAGCTCATGAGGCGCGTATCATTCGGTGAGGGCAATGGGTGGAGCTCCTCCACAGCCTATGGGGATGTGAAGGCATTAACCGTGATAGATGATTCGGGATTGATTCTTCTCCCCTATTCTACATCAGTTACTACAGGCGGGAGGTATACCCAGGATCATAGATTGCAGCTTATTGACTTCTCATATGATGATATAGAGGCGCGCGGCTGGGTGAGCCAGAAGGGCAGTGTCCAGAGAAGCCGCAATATTGCTAACTATCTCTTTTCCGTGTCTCTCGATGAACTTCAGGTTATTGATGCAACCAATCGGGATAAACCAGAGATCATCAGTTCACTCCCCTTGGCGCGCAATAGTATAGATTTTGTAGCCCTTAACAATGGCTATGGCGTGCATTTGACAACCGACGATTACAGCAGCTATTCCCTAAGCGCCGTCCCGCTCTCTGATCCGGAAGACGGAACGGTGATCAGCAGAATTGACCTTGATGCTCAGAGCACACCCTCTCTTATCGCAAATGGAAACATGGTCTATGTCATAATGACAGAGTATAACACCTACTATCCTTATGGTGTAGAGCCGGCCATCCCCGTCGTAGATATAGCTGTAAACACAATGGAGGTATCCACGGAGCCGGCGGAACCTTCACGACAGGCAGGTATCACAACGACAGAACCGATGGTCTTTGCAGCAAATCCGGTCGTCAATTCAACCGAGCCGTCCGTCGGTTCAACCTCAGCGAGTGCTGTGTCCCCATCAGTGGATATAGAAGCTATTGCACCGCCGGAGAAGTATTATCCTGTTGCCATGACAACAGTGCAAATTTATGATTTTAGCACTATTACAAGGCCTCGAAAACGAGGCTTTTTAGAGGTCCCGGGGACCTATTACGGTCTAAGGGCACGAGGGGAAGCTCTTCCTGTGCATTCATCATCGTATAGCAATTATAATATTATCCAGATTGCCAGTGATGTGCTTGTATTTAATAAAGCCGAGCCATACTATTATGGGGATAGATACTATATCGCTGCTGAAGGCCCCACTGATGATTCGGCAGATATGGAGGAATTTAGAGGATTGTTGGTTGTCGATCTTTCAAATCCCGACAAACCGGAATTGGCAGCCCAGGTCCCATATGGTGACATTAATCCCAGGTCACTTTTTGCTGAGGATGAAATACTCTATTACTCCTACAGTCGCGACATTAAAGAAGAGGATCAGAAGCGGCCCCAAAGCAAGTATTATTTGGCGAGAGTAAACCTGGCTGATCCTTCTCATCCTTACGAGTTTCACCATATTAATATACCAGGATACTGTGTTGGCCTGAATAATTCAGGGGAGTTTGCCTATACAATCAACATTGAGTGGTCGGATGAGGAAGAAGATTCCTGGTATCAGGATTATTCATTTAATGTGGTAAAGATTGTGGATGATACAGCTTACTTGTTCGATACGATCCCACTGGACGGCCAGTGGTATAATACGATCATTGACAGCGGGTATGCGTACCTTTCCGGATCAGGAGGATATGTGCGGTATTATGACAGTATGCAGTATGGCGCCATCCGCGCTCCATACTATGGCGGGTATGGTGAATTTATAATTATTGATCTTTCAAATCCGGAAAACCTCGTTGAATATAAACATTCACCCAGCGGAGGGAGCTTTGATATATTTGCTGCGAGAAACCATTCTCTCTTTGCCCGGGTAAATGGGGGACTCGCCTGCTACGACGTTGCTGATCCGGAGCACCCAAACCTTGAGGAATCAAGACAGGGCTATTCTTCTACCATTGTATTTTTAAACAATAAAGCATATCTCCCCCTTGGCTATTATGGCCTATGGGTGAAAGGTTTATAAGTCGTATAGATCCATAATATGTGTTCCTGCACTGTCTGGGTAAGGCGGGGCAGGAACACATATGAAAAAGATTATAGGAAATTCCTTTTATGATCCAAAATGTTTCATCCGCACCAGCATGCTCTTGTTCCTTATACCTTTAGGTTTCCGGCTAGCTGGTTAACCTAGAGTCATCTCCCTGACTCTCCTCGCTTTATGAGGTACACACAATAATGCCTGATGGCGCACGGCTAAATCCGCTATGACGCCAGCTGAGCAAATTGGCAATAATAGCATCGTTAAAAAGACGCCATGAAAATTCAAGAATTGAGCTTGCAGCATGGAAAATCATTGTAAAATTTCCTAATTAAGCTCGTACCGCGAAATTGCTAAACTCACTTACATTCAAACAGTTGCAATTTTCTTAATTTATAGGAATGTGTTACAATTATCTTTAAGAGCGTGTCTGAAAAATATTTGTATGCCCTATGGACAAAAGGAAACCTCTAATATAAGATTAAATACGGTAAAAGAGTAAAATATAAGAACAGCGAAAAGAAATAGGGTGTTACTGAAAGGCATAAAGGAGGAAAGGGTAGCTCGAATGTATAAGGTTTTTATCTCCAGTACTTATCTCGATAATATACAAAGACGGAAGGTTGTTCAGGATGCCATCACTGCGGCGAAAATGGTATGGCATGGTATGGAAATCTTTACTGCCAGCACACGGCCTACGGTAGAGGAATGTCGCCGATGTGCAAAGGAGGCGGATCTGCTGGTGGGGATCATTGCCTGGCGTTATGGATGGGTGCCCGATGGTGAAGAAAGGTCCATAACCGAAATGGAATACGATGCTGCCAGGGATAAGTTGATGTTTCAACTGGACCCGAAGCTTCCGGTTAATCCTGATCAGGATTTTGATCCGGGAGAAGATCGATGGGATAAACAGAAAAAGCTGGAGGCCTTTAAAAAACGTTTTGCCAAAGAGCAGATGCCTGCCTATTTCAGGGAAGAGACCTTGGGTCAGAAAGTCCTGGATGCTTTAAACAAGTGGAGGGAAGGTCGTGAGAAACAAACTGAAAAGAAGGGATGGAAGCGATCATCAAGGCCAAGCCAAGGCCCTTCCCGCAGCAAAAAAGAAAGAGAGGCTGAAGAGATAGCCTCATACTGCAAAAAAGTGGAATCCCTCCATGTGAATCTGCCGGTCGCCGGATTTGCCGAACATATTAAAGTTCCCATCGATATTGAGGATCTCTACGTGCCCTTAAGGGCTATGATGGATTTAAGAGGCATTGCCGGAGAGATCTTTCATGATGCAGATCATGCTGAAAAGTGTCTCAGGGCCTGCAAAGGAGGCTGTGAGATTGCCCTTACCGACGCCTTTAAGCAGGCAGAATCACGCAAGCAGAAAGGGCTCGTCATTCTTGGTGATCCCGGATCAGGGAAAACCACCCACTTAAAATGTTTACTCCTGTGGTGCCTGCGAAAAGGGCCGCAGACCCTCGGCCTTCCTCCTGAAATGATCCCTGTGTTTTTACCTTTGAGGGAATTAAAACGACTTGACAAGGGATTGGATTTTTTTATTGAAACCCAGCTTGCCAGCCCTCATCTTGCTACCCCCAAGGGATTTGGCAGAAGACTCCTTAAAAGGGGCACTCTCCTTTTTCTTCTGGACGGGCTTGATGAGGTTGCAGACCTTTCCCATCGGGAACAGGTTGCCGGATGGATCACGGATGCCTTGCGCTCCCATCCTACATGCCGATTCGTCGTGACATGCAGGTTTGCTGGTTACAGCCCTCAAGTTCATTTAAATGAGGATTTCTTGGAGATGCATATCCGTCCCTTCAACGACGATGAGGCAGAGAAGTTTATCCGGAACTGGTACGAGATTGTGGAAACTGCCCTTGCACAAGATCCCCATCAGGCGAAGGGGATTGCGGCAGAAAAGGCAGATGAGCTTATCCATCGCCTCCGTGAGCCTGATTTTCGGGCAAGGCGGGTGTTTGAGCTTACCAGGAATCCCCTCCTCCTGACAAATATTTGTTTGGTGCATCGCCACCGGGGCGGCCTCCCCCATAAGAGGGCCAAACTCTATGAGGAGTGTATTGATGTGCTCCTTGAGCGATGGAGGGAGGCAAAGGGATTGAAGGTACTGCTGAGCGCTGATTCAAGCAGACGGGCCTTACAGCCTGCCGCTCTCTGGCTTCACAGCGAGGAAGGCCGGACAAGGGCCACGGCCCATGAATTAGCCCCCCATATCGAGCCAGTGCTTAAATCGGTAAGCGGTAAGGGTGAGACAGCGGAAAATTTTCTGCGAATTATCCGTGACGAGAGCGGCCTGCTCACAGGATGGGATCAGGAACACTATGGATTTATGCACCTCGGTTTCCAGGAATATCTGGCAGCACGGGAGATCAGGAGCCGTGCCTTTAACGATCCGGCAGTGTTGTCCCGGCTCGCCTCTCATTTTGGAGAGAGCTGGTGGGAGGAGGTGGGGCTTCTCCTTCTTGCCCTGGAGGACCCCTCTCTTTTTGTTCCTTACATGCGTGAGGTGATGAAACACCCTGCCTTTGTCGAACACCCCAATCTTGTGGAGGCATATCTTGATGATGCAGCAGAGACCTCTCTTGTGCCCTTTGTGGAGTTGTTGGAAAAAACTTCAAGAGATGATGCAAGCCTCTGGGATCGTCAACTGAGGGCATTGCAGGTAGTGGAGAGACTTGATAAGAGCGTCATTGCAAACATGAAATCAGGGCTTCTTCAGCACCCCTCCCCCCACATCAGAGAGTGGATAAGGGAGAAGGATAAGCAGGATCAACAGGCGGTGATTTTTTCTAAACAAGGTGACTATACACTCGTAAGGATTCCAGGAGGAATATTTTCAATGGGTTCGCTGGAGTCTGAGGAAGGGAGGTCTAGAGATGAAGGGCCTCAGCATGAGGTAAGGATCAGGGATTTTTATATGGGACGATACCCTGTTACCAATGAAGAATATGGACGGTTTTTACAGGAAAATCCGCATGCTCCCGAACCGCGCTACTGGGCAGATCGCCGGTTTAACCAGCCAACGCAGCCTGTCGTGGGGGTGAGCTGGGATGATGCCAAGAAATATGCAGCATGGGCAGGACTGCGTCTTCCCACTGAGGCAGAATGGGAATATGCCTGCCGGGCAGGTACCCGTATGCGATACTACACCGGGGATGGAGATAATGCCCTTGACAAGGCAGGCTGGTATAATAAGAATTCAGGAGGGCAATTGCATCCTATTGGCGAAAAGGAGCCGAATAATTTTGGGCTCTATGATATGCATGGCAATGTATGGGAGTGGGTTGAAGATGACTGGCATGATAATTACAAGGGTGCACCTGATGATGGGAGTGCCTGGATCGATAAGAAAAGGGGGTCTAACCGGGTGATTCGCGGCGGTAATTGGGACGACAGTGCTCAGTTCTGCCGGTCGGCTATTCGTATCTGCGACTGGCCCGGCATCCGCGACGGCGATCTGGGCTTTCGCCTCTCCAGGTCCGTTGACCTTGGCACTTGATCCCTTGTATCCTTGGCTGTTGGGCGGTTCTTGGAAAAGTTGAGTGAGCGACAAGCCGCCACAGCGAAGCCGGCGGCTTGAGAGCGAACGGGGGACCAGCACGGGGCTCACTAGATTGAGATGCTTTGTGATGCTCTTACTTCTTACTATAAAACTGGGCTTTCAAATTCATGTAGTTGAGATTTTCTTCTTCAGACTCTAATGGATTTACGACGTGCAAAAAATAAAATTCCTCACAATCAACAACAGTGACAGTGTAATTCCCGATATGTCATTGTCTTTAAGTGTGGCAACAAGAGCATTATCAAAAAATGAAAAGCGCCTGTTTGCTCACACTATGATGTTTTTTGTTCATTATCCGATATTATTAATATAATAATGTTTGCCTATGTTGAAAATATAGGTAATTATCTTATTATAGGCATTTTGGCCGTTTTTATATTTATTATCGTATTATTGTACCAAAGATTATCTCTACAGAGGATTATATAACATTATTATGAATTGTTGGTAGACAGAATGAAGAAGAAATCGCACAAGACAGCATTCATTCTTAGCTTCTTGCTTGCCGGAACAGGACTGTGGTACCTGGGAAAATGGAAATGGGGATTCATCAACCTTTTTGCGGTCCTTGCGCGAGGGATCATCCTTCATTTCTCCCTGCCTGAAGAAGCCTTTTTCAAGATTATCCGATGGGTAGCCATCGGATGTGCCGGAGGATCTGGTGATCTAGCTCAAGCCATAGCGCAACAAATGAGTGTCAAACTCAAAGCACAGGAATCTGCCAGCAATTCCATGTATCCATATTCATCGACAGGCTCTTCCTCCCCCGGAGGCTCGGGGAGCGATAGGGTGGTTGATTTAATAAACAGAGGGGGAAAAGATGTCTTGGGGAAAAATAAAAAGTAAAAGGTATTCAAAGACATTTCTTTTCTATTTCGTAACAGCGGGTATTGCCTTGATGGTATTTGCCGGCTGTTCTGTTTCACGGCAGTCTGTCGATCGAGGTTATACAGACTCTTTAATTTCTCAACTTAATGATACGAACCCTGAGGTAAGAAAAAGTGCTGCCAGGAAATTAGGAGAATTGAAAAATCAAGAAGCCGTAAAATACTTAGTCAAAATTTTTAAAGGTAAGGATTATTCAGTTTCTGAGACATCCCGGGAGGCATTATTTAGAATAGGAGGCAAAGAGGTCTTGGCAGAGATGATAAATCTTTTACAGGACAATAATGCCTCTGAACATGCACATCAGGAGGCCTTATGGGTACTGCGGCATATAAACAATGCGCAGGCCGTGAAGGCTGTTATAAATACAGCCCTTTATCATGAAAATCATTTTGTCAGGGAATATGCGATTGATTACCTTGTGGAGGTGAACAGCCGCTCAGCCACAAAATCATTAATAAAGGCACTTAGTCATGAAAATGTAAAGATAAGAGCACATGCCGCCCATGCTTTACGTTTATTAAAGGATGAGGCGATTATTAAACCCCTCTTTAATGCCTTCCTTGAAGCAGGGACATCGTTTTATGACCAATTTCTTATAGTGGATGCCATGCAAGGATTAAAAAATCTAAGTGGTTCCGATCACGCATTAGATTATCTGCTCGCACGGATGGATGATAGAGACAGCAGGAAAAGGGAACTGGCTGTGAAAATTTTGGTTGACAGCAAATCACCCGAGGTGATCCAAAAATTAAACAAGGCATTGAATGACGAATCAGCCCGGGTAAGAATGGATGCGGCCGAAGCTCTGGCTAAGGAAAGCCCTTCACAGGCTATTGAAACTCTGATTTCCTGTCTCAATAATCAGGACCATGAAATCCGTGGAGCTGCTGCCAGTGCCCTGGGGAGAGTTAAAAGTCTTCATGCTGTAGATTCTTTAGCTAAGGCCTTAAAAGACGATGATTACGATGTTAGGAGAGATGCAGTGCATGCCCTGTATGAAATAAATGATCCCAGGGCCATAGAGGCATTGATCGAGGTGGTAAATGATAAAACATCCACGATCAGACAGAAGGCGCTGGAATCTCTGGTCAGGTTCAAAACGTATAATACTATCCTGCAGGCAGCCCGTGATGAGGATTCAAATATACGGGAGATCGCTGTTACAGCTCTGGCTTACTATGATACGCCGGAAGCCTTCTCATATGTTATAGAGGCACTCAGCGATAAGTCTGCCAATGTCCGTCTGAAAACATTACTTATACTATCAAATAAAAAAGAGAGGAAAGCTTTTGAATTTATAAAAAAACTGCTCTACGATGATGATTCCAAAATAAGGGGACATGCAGCAAATGCTTTGAGATCATTAGCTAATACCGGAGAAGATGTGGAAACACTTATTAAAGCAGCAGAGATAGAAATAAAACAGAAAGAAAAAGAAGCGGAAACATCCAATCCGCAGTTTGATATTGATAAAGGGACTGAAAAATTAAATAACAGAGAAATTTCTTTGCATAGAGGAGAAAATAAAGTTGCCCTGTCGGTGAGCAATATTACGGGTAGTATGGGGCCGATCTCCATTAAGATTCGGCTTAAAAAGGCGGTAGAGTGGATAAAAGTTAGACCGGAAGAGGGTTTAATCGTAGATGTTCAGCCTGGAGAAGAAAAGAAATTCAGCTTTACGCTGACAACAATAGATGAAGCAATTCCTGAAAAAGAAGATGTGACAGGAGAGGTCATCTTTGTATATGAATCTATGACGGAGGCGGTATTAGATTCAGTACGAGAGAGAAGCTACCTTATCAGGCTGAAAAAAAATACCACTTCCCCATGAAGATAAATAAGATAAGAAGATTCTCTCCAACAGTGCATTACTGATCTTGATCTGTTTTTCTATTTTTTGTCGCAACTGGATCTCCTGCCTAAGCTGCTGATTTGCATTCATCAAATCTGCCCTCTGCTTATCCATCTCGAACTTCAGGTCATTATATGCCTGTTTGAGTATTCTTATTCCTTTCTTCTGGCCAGTGAAATCGTTACAGGTAGTTAATAAAATTCCTATAGTCTCATTATGGCTTCCGTTCAGATCATCGCTTGAAAGCCCAATTCATTAACTCAACCTTGCGCCAGGCGAGACGTGGTGCTTCTTGTGAGGTGCAAGTTCGTAGTAGGTAAGGTTTAACCAAGCGCCTGTACCAAGTGCTAAAAGCAAAAACTGCCCATCAAATAAATGCTGTTAAGCCTTATTTGGATGACATGATTTCTAACGGCATCAGATACTGTGAACAATTTTATAAAAGCTTTCTCAAGCAAACAGGAGAACTATAGTTTATCTGGATTCCGTCCCCCGTTAATTCGTCGTATATTTGTCAAATGTTAAGGGCTGATCCCCTCGCTTTTTACCAACGCTTCTGACAAAAACCTTATAATAAAAGACTGACCCCGTGTTTCTGATCCCGTGTTTTCCAAAATTAGATTGATGTTATATTATCCGGTCCAATGTAAAGAAAGAGAAGTTGGGCAAGGAAAAAGTATTTGAGCGGTATAAAGATCTAAAAATACTAATTTTGCCTAACTACCAACGATTTCAAATTTCAAGATCCGACCCCTATCCAAGGTGCATCAAAAGATGAAGACACCTTGGATAGGAGAATTTCTGGAAATTGTTACCAAATGACTGATCGTGTGGTAAATGGACTGGAAGATGATTGCGGCCAATTATTCCAAAAGAGATTCAATTGGCTGCTCGGGTAATTGCTCCATGAATATTCAGCGGGGATGCTGATGATTCCGCCTCTAATAAGATCCCACTGAAAACCGGCACCGGGCCAGTAGCCCCATTGCCGGTAAGCCCATTGAGTGGGGTCGTCGGGGAATCTGTCTGGATTGTTACCATTTGGATTGTCTCCATAACCATCATTATCCCGGTCAGCCCATTGAGTGGGGTCGTCAGGGAATCGATCCGGATTGTTACCATCTGGATTATCCCCGTAACCATCCCCATCCCTATCAGACCACTGAGTGGAGTCGTCAGGGAATCGATCCGGATTGTTACCATCTGGATTGTCCCCGTAACCATCCCCATCCCTATCGGACCATTGTGTGTTGTCAGAGGGGAATGCATCTCTTATGTTAGGTATTGTGTCTTCGTCAGAGTCAGTATTATTATCAAAGCAGGGATACGCGTCGTTTTCATCAGGAATACCATCACTATCATCATCTTTGTCCTGATTATCGCCGACACCATCACCGTCAGTGTCTTTCCACTCATCCCCATTATAGGGAAAGACGTCGTGTTCATTGCTTACACCATCACCATCGATGTCGTTGTCATGTGCATCTGCTTTTCCGTCACCGTCAGTATCAGCGGCAGCATCCTCTTTTTCTTCAGCTTCACTCACTTCGCCATCACCATTCCTGTCACTCCTCTCTGTCCTTGTCCCATCTTTTGGAAAAGCATCAGTTCCATCACTCCTATTATCATTATCATCATCATGGTCTTTTGTATCATCCTCACCATCCCTGTCCGTGTCTCTGGACTTGTCGGGATCAAAGGGAAACATATCGCTATGGTTTAAGACACCATCACCATCCGAATCATTAGGTGCTATATTTGCCCATAAAGTGCCAGGAGGTAAAACTAGTGGAATAATTTCAAGGGGAAAGCTGCTTGCCATAAGGGGGTATGTGACGAGGAAGTCCGGGAGTGTAAGAAATGTCACCGTACTAATCTGATAAATGGCCTGGGCCTCATAGGCACCCATATCCACTACGTCAGTTCTCGGGATCCAGTATGGGTATTGTTGTGGATATGAGAATATATAAGATGGATAGAGAGTATAAGATAGAGATGGATGATAAACAAAACGCGGGTTGCCATCAAGATCAAATGGCGTTGGCTCGTTGGGATTGCTGTCACCATCCATGTCAGCGCTATCGGGAGGTACTGCTCTGTCGTTTCCAGTGTCGATACAGGGTGAACCAAGCCCAAGCCGCAGGTTGTCGGTATTAACATCAACGAACAGTGGATCATCACCAATATTCCCTTCTCCGCCTAAATTACCGGTCCAGCCTTGTATGCACGAGTAGGTAATGTCAATTTCAGCCATACTGTCAACGGAGATCTGGGCAGACTCAATAGAATTGCTATCGTCACTGTTGCCCCAGAGTATGCAGTTGGTCACTTCCGCTTGACCTCCACTATTGTATATCCCTCCGCCTTCGCCTGCTGAGTTGCCACTAAAGGTGCAATTTGTCACTATTTCATAAGATCCAGTGCTGGATATCCCACCTCCATAATAAACCGGCGTAGGTGTCTCTACATCAGGTATTTCTGTAGCCCTGTTTCTGATGAACATACAATTAGTCACCGCAGCCTCACCGATACCGCTGTTGCCCATCCCGCCGCCATAACAGGCCCAGTTGTCGTTGAAGGTACAGTTGATAACAGTCGGCACATTATTTATGCCCCCCTCGTTGCCCATCCCACCACCTCTTAATGCTAAGTTTCTAATAAAGGTGCAGTTGGTGACGATCGGGCTGCAATTGTTATTGCCCGAAGCGTCAGTCCCGTTGTATATCCCACCGCCCATAGAAAGTGCTGAATTGCCGATAAAGGTACAGTTGTTCACAATCGGGCTGCAATCGATATCAGTCTCGCTGCGAATCCCATTGTATATTCCGCCACCATTATCGTATAGTGAATCAGGGCCGTTGGCATTGCCACCTTTGATGGTGAAGCCATCCAGGATGCATGTTGCATCCGTACCACTGGTAGTGACTACATGATAGCTGTTTTCGGACCGACTGTCTTCTTCCAGCAAGAGAGAGGGATTGGCAACCTCAATATCATCTCCCTCAAGGTCACCGCTAAGGATTGTTTCGTAGGCATCGATATCTCGATCATCGGGGTCTGGTTCATCGAAGCCAGCGTAGCCGCCGTAAATGGCCACTCCACTTTTGAGCTGGAAGGTGGCTTCCCGGTCAGCGCTTCCATTGGGATTATCCGTGTCCTGATCGGGTTTGTAGATCCCCTCGGCTACCCGGATCTCGCAATCTGCTGGAGCCACAGCCAGGGCATCCTGAAGATGATTGAAGGCATCGGCCCAAGACGATCCATTGTTTCTTCCAGGTGCGTCCGCATCGACATAGATAACGTCCACGTCACGGACAGGCCAGATCCCGAATATGGTGTCTTTACCAAAACATTCTTGCTCACCACTTATGAAACTGAAAGCACGATTATTTATAGCTGGAAATTGACAAAAACCAGACACCCAGTAAGTTCCAGTTATCCACTCGTGTTCAAAAGGAGGAGTACCACACAACACGTTTTCAAAAGGTCCTGGATCTATTGTCGGACTTATGGGCGTTTTACAATGAGTAAGAGGTGGTATCCCTTCCTCTTCGCATTGGAGCCCCTCCATTACTCTGTAATATAGATCCTCTAACTCCCCGACATCTTCGTAAGAATCACTTCCCTTTGGAAGACGCCAATCATCGAAGCCTTCAAAAACAAGGTCTTCAACATAAGCCTCGGCACTATCATAGTCCCCTATCTCTTGACAACAATTAGCGTTCTTAATCCACATGAGGCCACTTACTAAGTCCGTAATTGTACCATCGCCGTTGTCAATGAGGGTGGTTGCCTCTGCTAAGTTTGCAAGCATAAATGCCATAGTAAGCGCAATATATAGTGTAAGAAGCTTTTTCATCATTTTTTATCTCCCTTACTTATATAAATTATATAACGCATTTACTTACAAAAAATATTTAAGCCGTTTGTATTTTCCTCCTTAACCCTCCTTTGTAAGAGTAAGTTACAACCACATTTAGACAGATAATATTACAGCATTTTTCATAAGCATCACCCTGCCTCTTTTAATAAAAGCCTGAAAAAGATTTCATTAAAAAAACGTCATCTACACAATTTGAATAGTATTCATCATTATTATCTTTTTCCCATGAGTATTATCTAGACTCTTAATAATACTATATTAGGAATACAAAAAAAAGCTTTATTTAATTTTTATAGGTAATTCTAATTATAAAAAATAAAAAGGATTCGAGATTATTATTTTAATTCTTAATAAAAAGGAAAGTGAGTTGTATATTAGTTAACCTTTAAGTTTTTTTAATTTCGTTTACAATTTTGGGATACCCGATACTGTCCTTCCCGAATATTCGTAACCATTAAATTTGTTGAGTTTTTACGCTTGCCGAAATATACTTCATGAAACAATTTCATATCCAAAGGGAGTAATATTTGCAAGCATGAAAGCAGTTTGTTCTATCATACTCAAGTTTGTTTTATCCTTTTTCCGGAAACGCATGTCCATTCAAATGGAAAATGCAGCTCTTCGACATCAGCTGAAAGTGTACAAAAGAGAAGATAGAAAGCCCAAAATCAAACCAACTGATCGAATTTTCTGGTTATTGATCTCTCAAATATGGTCTGGCTGGAAGGATGCTTTATACTTTGTTAAGCCAGCAACTGTGGTTTCCTAAATAAAAATATAAGTTATCAGAAATATAAAATCTCGACTTGATTTCTAAATATTTTCCCCTTATAATATTCATATCGATGAAAATTGGACAGTATAATTTTCAGCCACCATAGAGATATGAAGGTTAGGGAATGTATTACAATAGATATCTTGAAAATAAAATTACTAATAAAAAATCACATAAAAAAGTAAAGCTATTACTTGGTCCTCGGCAGTCTGGAAAATCAACACTGCTAAGACATTGTCTTTCTAAATCAACTGGGGTTCTGACATTGAATCTCCAAGATAGAAGAATACGTATCAAATATGAAAGGGATAAAAAAGCGTTTCTGCAGGAGTTAGATGCTTCAGTCGACATACATACAGTTTTAATTGACGAGATACAAAAGACGCCTGAACTTTTCGATGATGTTCAATTCTTTTTTGATAAAGATCCCGATCGTTTCAATTTTTTTTTGACAGGAAGCTCAGCTAGAAGATTGAAAACTCATTCTGCAAACCTGCTTCCAGGTAGGATACATCTTTTTCATATGATACCGGTATTACAGGCGGAGCAGCGTGAAGCACTGGTTTTGCCACTATCTATGCCGACGAATAGAGGTAAATTCTTCCCCTGTCGTCAATTGGAAGATATTCTTATTTACGGAAATTTACCCGGCCTTTACAATGAAGAGAGAGAATCATGGGAAGAAACGCTCACAGCATATACCGAGCTCTATATTGAGAATGAAATCCGTAAAGAAAATATTATCAATGATATGGGGAGCTTCTTGTTGTTTCTCAAACTTGCGGCAATGGAATCGGGACAAACCATCAATTATTCAAAGCTTGCTAGCGCCATTGGCGTATCGGTGAATACTGTCAGAAATTATTATCAAATCCTTGAAGATACCTATATTGGCATCAGGATTCCTGCATTCGGCAGAAGTAGGAAAAAACTTATTACGGCTCCCCGATTCATATTATTTGATTTGGGAATGCGCAATGCTTTGGCGGAACTACCGATGAACAGCAGTATCATTAAACTGGACGCGGAGCATCTTTTTGAACAGTTTGTCATGATTGAGCTATACTATCGTTGCCAATGTTATGGTAGAACGTATAAGCTCTCTACTTGGCGGACAAAAACAGGGGCGGAGGTGGATGCTCTGCTTGAAACTCCTGATGAAGTGATCCCAATTGAGATAAAATGGACTGACTCTCCAAAACATAAGGATATTCGACATATCGAAAAATTTCTGGAATTACACCGGGATATTGCCAAACGCGCTTATCTAATTTGCCGTGTTGATACGCCACGAAAACTTTCAGAACAAATTGTAGCACTGCCATGGCATCAATTTTGAGACATAGTAAATGTAATACTGAACGGTGAATCCTGAACCTGGCAACACCATTACATCATAGGGTATCAATAAAGCATCCCTTGCCGAGATTCGAGGTATCCTGTGATGGCTTAGGCGGCGCTTTCACAACGTTTACTGATTCAAAGAAATCGCTTTTCTTAGCCTGCAAGGACTACACATAAAGAACTGGTAAATGTTTACGACATAGAGAGGCACCTCATTCTTCAGACCTTTGATACGAAAATATTGATATTCAATAAAAAAATATGTCAATCAACGGAAAATGAAGATGTAATTTTGACAAGCTACAAATTTTAAATCAAATTTTACACCACAGATGCACCCTCAATGTTTAATGGAACCTAATTTTCTAATATTAAAAAATATTTTTGAGTAGTTTTTTTCCCTTCTTATTAAGATCCTCCTTGTTCACTGCCTTGCCTCGTGGAATTGATCCAGAGATTTTAAATGGTATCTTAAACTCGATTTTTAGAACAGGGATATAAAGCTTGCCATGAAACGTAAAAGGAATCGATTCCTCGGTTAAAAGATGAGGAACAGATAGTAGTGATTTTTTTAGGCTCGGCTTTATTGTGTTACAACCCCTTTTGATTTAGCCTTAATCGTCTTGTTCATTGACATTGTTCCATTTGCAAAATCCTTTTGATCATATATGTCCAATACATAATCAAGCTTTGATACAGGTGCCGGAAATGCATTCAGGTTTTCTATCGTAATATCAACCTTAAGAGTTATAGATTTAGTGCTAACAGAGGTCACGGTTATTTTTTTATCAATAATTTTTGGCTTTTTTGGCTTAAGATCTTTTAAAGAGAATCCGGAAAAAATGATTGTTTGTTATTAAGCATGAACGTTCCTCCTTGTTTATCATAAGAATAATATTCACAGACAAAACCCACGATGTGAGATACTAATTGGTGGATATTATGTATTCCTCTCTCTATATCGGTCATTATTAAAAATAAGCGTATATTTTCGCATGAATCTTCATGGTTTATCAGTTGATGGGAATTTAATGAATATAATGGATTTGAGCCTGAATCGGATGAAAATTTTGCATATATTGCAGGCTATACACCGGGTGGAGCTCCTTATGGAGTCACATAGGACGAGTGGGAAGAACTAGAACATTAAGAACTGCGAATTTAAATCATAATGACATTTCAGATAATGCACCCTATATTAATAAAGATATGGCTATCCCCTTTACCATGGCTAAAAACAATAATGACCAAAATAAATCTAATTTTTAACTGGATGTAATTTTGACAATAGAGGAGACATTGTAAGGGGATAATGGAATCCTATATTCAATCCATCCGTATCGGGTTTCCAATCCACACGTGTGGATTTTGTTTCGGCATCTAATTGAAGATCAGGACTTAGTGTACACTCCTCACAGTTGAGGCCCGGACTGTCAACGGGATGACCGGTCTGGGTATGACTGAGAAAATAACTGAATATGTCAGAGTCTGAAGAGGGCAATGATTGAAACAGGGGATCTTCTGAAATATCATTTATACCGAAATGGCAATCCTTGTAATTATATTTTCCATTATTCCACACATTATTGCAATTGTTGTCTATCCGTACGCCATTTTTTAGACGTCCCTCTGCTCCTTTGTAATTTATAATGCCTGCCCCCTGGTTGTTCGTAATTATATTATTTCTTACAATCACCTGATAATCACCCGGCCAGGGCCAGCCCAGAACTATCCCCCCGCCTCGCCTTCTGTCAGCCGCAAGGTTGTTATGATCTATGGTATTATAGGCGATTTTTATTTTCCCCTTATTAAAAGAAGTAACCCAAATCCCATTATACTCATTCTTGAAAATAAGATTATTCTTGATCGTTATTTCATAGTCTGAGAGGAGATCAATGGTTGATATGGGGCTTATGCGTATCCCGCTTTTGTTATTATAAATAAAATTATTTTCAATACAGGGCGATGCCGGCTCTCTCATACCAATACCAATAAGATTATCATGTATACTATTATCATAAATGAGCGGGGAGGCATATCCCCTGCATCCGATCCCAAAAACCTTATTATTAAATATTTCATTATGATATATTCGCGCGCATGCACCTTTGCTTATACCTACTCCTGCGCCGTTATTATAAAAGAGATTTTCATATATACGGATGTGCTTGGTTATTTCTCCTCTGCCATGGATTCCAAGCGCATTATATGAATTGTTAGTAAATCGGTTTCCATATATCGTCGGGGCTGAATCACAAATGCTCAGACCATGAACCACATTCTCAAGATCCATGCCGCTTATGACAAAACCGGTCACCTTACCTGCATTTACTCCCACATACCCGATCTTTATAATATTGGTCGGCCCAACAACCTCATTTCCACCGGTAATCACAGGCCAATTTATACCGATGAGATCAATATTTTTATTTATATAAATATTCTCTCTATAGGTCCCACTATTTACTATGATTTGGTCCCCCCCTTCAGCCGCATCTATCGCACATTGAATGGTAGGATATTGCTCAGGCACATATCTTTTCTTATCCTGTGCTTTATGCATAGTACTGATTAATAGTGTATAGGGCAGACTATTTACTTTCCCATCATTGACTATAAGTTCTATGACATAAGAGCCCGGAACATCTACCTTAAGTGTGCAGATTGATTCTTTACTCTCTGAAAGCACGGCTTTGCTCGCCAAAGGGCGAAAGGACATACGCCATTGATAGCTCAAGGGATCATCATCATCGTCATTGCTTAAATCTCCATATAATTCGATAACATCTCCAATCGCCGCATCTTCAATATTTTCACCTGCATAGGCCTCTGGCGGATGGTTATCCTCAGCATAAATTTTTACCTGACTTTCTTTGGCTTTTGCTCCCCAACGATCTGTCACTCTCAGGCCAATTACATAGTCTCCCGGTTGATCAAGCTTAAATGATATTTTTGGCGCATTTATATGAGGCAAGCTTGTCATGGTTCCGGGGGGAGCATTAAGTAAATGCCAAAGGTAATAAATAGCATCTCCATCCGGATCATAGCTTTTAGTGCCATCCAAGGAAATAATATCACCGACATATCCATGATGCTCCGATTGTGTAATAGCGAGTGGAGGGGAATTAGGCCCTTGTTTTTCAGAAAAAGAGAAAGGACCTCCATAAGCCCCGAGATCATTCCTTTCAGTGCCTAGGGATGGCGGAAAATTTACATCATTATATTTGGGAAGGGGATCACCCTTATCTATTGCCGGTGAACCCGGACGAATATGATAGTTATAACTCTCCTTGGAGACAAAGAGAGGATCGGCGATGAGATGAGCTTTTTTTACATAACTTTCCTCATCCTCGTAACCGCTATGTTGGCTGCGGATGCAAGGAAGAAATCGAGGATTATTTAATAAATATAATCCGTTATGGAATAAAAGATTATGATCATACTCTCCTTTTGCAGCCAGGATTCCAGATTCTTTATTATACGCAATAATATTATTCTTGATGATTACCAGTACATTCGGATCATTCATTATGACGCCGTTCATGCTGTTTTCCACGATTGTATTATTAATAATCTCAATCAACTCTTGCACACAATAAATCCCGCTCCCCTTATTTTTGAAGATAATATTATTTAAAACTGTGCCTTTTCCTCCGTGAGCATTAATCCCTGCTTTTTTATTACAATAGATACGATTGCCTTGTATATGAAATGTGCTCATCTTTTCATTCTTTTCCTCCAGACTACTCTCATAAGCTTTGCAGCTTATTCCCGCCATATCATTATCCCTGATTGTATTTCCTTTTATGACTGCGGAAGATCCGTCGACCAGGTGAATACCCGCCTTTTTGCTCTGAGAGATATCATTATTCAGCATCGTACAAGAACTCTTTGTACAAGAAATGGCGCTTGGCTCATTGTGACAAATTTTATTGTTTTGAATGAGCACATCACATAATGACTCACAATAAATTCCGCTCCCGAACTCTTCCCCCGTTTCTTCGATTTTCTTTAATGTCCCATGGATTATAGTAAATCCGTCGATAGTAACACCAGGTGCCGCAGATATTACGGAACCTTCTTCTTTACTGCCATCAATAATCGTCTGATACGAGGAAATATTACGCTCAGAAAAATCCTTCTTCCATCCACCCACAAGAGAGATTTTCTCCTTCATCACCACATGTTCGAAATATGTTCCCTCACAGACCCTGATTATATCACCCTCTTGTGCATGCTGAATAGCTTTTTCTATGCTAGGAAAATCGAAGGATACCCTAATAATTTTGGCTGTCGCATTCTGACAAAAAAAAATTATAAGCATCACAATAACTACTACGTATCTTACTTTTATTGAGAGTGCTCTCCTTAATTGACAGGGAGTATGCTCTCTATGATATCTAATAATTCTTTCTTTATAACTTCTTATCACGCAAGATATCTGTTTTTTCATACCCTTTTTCACTGAGTCTCAAAAGATCATAACACTTCTGTCTATCGCATGATATTCTTATACCATGTACTATGATATCTTTCAATAATATCCCTTCCATGCACATTCAATATGCATCTTTTGGCTTGTAACTGATCTTGGCGAAAAAGGGAATATTAACTCCACGGTAAGAGTATTCTTATAGCGTGTTTTCTCATAAAGATGCTTCAAGAAGCATTGGACAAATATCTTCACATAAGTACAGCAATTCTAATTATGGCCAATTGTTTTATTGGCAAGGGATTTCTGCTATTCGTTTCGCTCAACGCTCAACTTTTAAGAACCTCTAAGCTCGCTCCGCGAAATTGCAAAAACTCGCTCCGCTCAGACAGGTGCAATTTTTTATCGCTCCGCGTCGTTAAGAGGTTCTATAAAAGACCTCGCTACACCACTCAACAAATAGCAGAAATCCCTTATACTTTTGGGAGTGCGCCATAATGAGAATTGCTGACATAAGTAAAACTATTTGTACATTCTAATTTATTTGAATATCCACCCTGTGCGCACTGAGGCTGACCGCATCGTCATCAAAGATTCCTATTGCTACAATAAATTTCACCGCAGGTTCATTGGCAAGCCGCTCCTGTAAATTTTCTACAAAACCCTCATAGGTGAGGAACAACTGGACAGTGCCACTTTGGTTAATCGAAAAAAGACCATTTCCTTCACCCCGCGATGTTATGGAGGGCGGGGGAGAAAGATTTACCAAATCCTTCACAATCCCGCCTCGTGCGATGTGGTGAAAAAGGCCGATACCGGTCAGGTTGAGGTTGATAGTAAAGCTTTCTCCTGACTCCTCTATTGTAATTGCATCTGGGGAGCCTGTAAGGCCCCACCCCACTGTCATCAAAGCATCTATTGCTGTCAGATCGACGATAGTTTGTGCTTCAAAATCCGGTGGTGCATCCGTGGATGCTATGACAAAGCCGCGCACCTTTACAGGAGTATCAACTGTAAGAGATGAAATATCCAATGTGCCAGGATCTATCTCGAATTTGGTCGGATCTGCAGTATCGAAGGTGAAGGCGCTTACCCCTCGTCCGTCGATATAGTCTAAATTCACCACAAACCACGATGACGTCGCATCATCGACCACTGTTCCCCTGAGGGTCGTTATGAGCAGGTGAATATGACCCTCAGTTGTGGCATCTAATACCAACTGGGTCGCGGTATCATCCGTCAATTCGCCAAATATCATGACTCGCTGTCCGACTGAGATATCGCTGATATCATACTCGGTTGAAAGGGAGAGTTGGCGGCTCACCCGTGTATTTTCGCTTATCTGAATAGTAACCTCATCATTAAATACGATGCTCCCTCCTGCACGGATAAGTGTAGCACCCTTTACCGTGAGCTCGGTGCTGCTTCGATTGACCACGTTCCCTGTGACCACATCAAGGGTGCCTCCTGGGACGCTTGTCCCGGCATATACTTCTTTTGCCATAAAACAGGCAGGACTCGGATTAATCGTGAGCTGTCCTTTTACAATAATTCCAGTGAGGGTGTCCACACTAGCAAGCTCTGCTAATCCCACACTTCCTGAAGACTTACTTTCATTAATATCAAAGACAGTCTCACTATCAACAGTCACAGTCATAACCCCGAAATTTTCATCCCCTCCGGATAATAAATGAATAAAGGGCCTGATAATCACTTTAAATGTGTTATTACTCGTATCTACTTGTTTAAGAGGACCACGCAAGCGGTGCGGCTTGCTTCCGTCGACATTTATCTCTGCCTGGAGCACGGGTTTCACAGTGAGTGTATAGGTACCGTCTCCATTATTCTCAACACTATTGGATGCATTGAGGTCAAAATCGAGTGTAAGGTGGCTTGGAATGAGTGGTGCGATAAGCACGGAACCCATGCCTTGTAGATTTACCGATATATCATAGGTAGTAATTGCACTGCCATCTGTATCCTGAATGCTGGTAACCTCTACGGCATTACCCGTATTGTCATAAACCTGGATATCGGCATTGCTATAATCCAGAGTCATGATAGCTTTCGTATAGATCCCTGATGGTATGGTCGCTGCTGTTAAAAACTCCGTCATCTCAGCATATTCCGCAAAATCAACCTCTGTGGCGAGAGCGAGAGTTTCCACAACCTCCCCGTTGGCTTTAGTTAATGTGAGAGAATCAACAGTGACCATATATCGTGCAAAATCACCCTCATTGTCTGTAAGACCAATGACAATATCGCCATACTCAGTCCCATCTTCAGTTTCCTCCATACATCCTGATATCCCCAACAAAGTGGACATGAGCATACACCCAATTATACACATAAGTAATAAAGTTAATGTTTTTTTTCTTTGTATCATGGTATGGTCTCCTTTTTTTATAATAATAAATAATTAATCGGAATAAATAAAGAAAGACTTCGAAAAGGCATCTATTCAAATTTTGTTAGTGTTACAGTGCACGGCCTGCCCTTACAAACATTATATTATATATGCCCAATATTAATTGCTTTCCAAAGGAATGAATGATTTTGAGTGAAAGGGGAAGGCGTGAGGGCAGTAACAATTTTTGTCGGGTGGTATACAATTTTTGTTATGAAGGGGCTTGGCGTATGAGAGGTGATTTTTACTTTAAAAACCAAGATGATAAGGATAGTAACAGGAGGTTTTATGCAGAGAAAGGATGACATAATTTGTCTATCATAAATAACCTATTACAAAGCTAAAAATAGTATAATACCTGCGTTGATATCCTGTAGATTTTATATTAAGATAATTTTTAACTTAATGGCATGGAGTTTGCTCTTATTTCCTCCATATTGAATTATATAAATAGAAACATTTTTAAGAGGGGGTGGCAGAAAGAGTGAAAAGATTTATTAAATCAAAGAATAAAAAAGGCTTTACTTTAATTGAGCTCATGGTGACGATGGCAATCGTTGGTATCCTCTCGATGATTGCTATCCCTAAATATTTAAATTTAAAGACTCATGTAAAAATCACAGAAGCAAAAGCCAATATTGGTGCAATCCGAAGTTGTGAGGAACTTTATAATAACGAATTTGATATGTATGTAGCATGTGCTGCCAATCCTACAAGCAATGCGAGTATTCTCAATAAACGAAAACAAAGCTGGAATTATAATCAAACTGATTTCACGATCTTAGGATTTTTTCCGCAAGGGGATGTCTATTACGGATATGGAGTTATTTGCATCTCTCTCAGTGCTTATCGGGTTGAAGCATATGGAGATGTGGATGATGATGATGCCCTTGTGATCTACTCTTTAAATCAGGACGGCGGTGAGGTGAGGGCATCAACGACAACTACCTATTAATCTATACACACAAAAAAATTTTCCCCAACCCCACAAAATACCCCTTGTGCTCGATTTGAGTTTCTGTAAATTCGAAGGGGCTTTTCATTTGGTGTAAGGATTGCATATATGATATTGTAACAATTGCTGTCTGAAGAGCATTGGATTTGACAAAAGCAGTATATTAGTGTATTATAATATTGTAATTATTCAATGAAATCATTTTCAGACCGATAAGAAAGTATCATCTCATGTGAAAAGTAGTACTGATAAAGAGATAAATAAGGACATGAAAAAAAAAGACGTAGAATATGAGCAGCTTGGCCGATGCCTTAAGGGATTAGCCCATGACCTTCGTTTGAAGATTATTTATTTTTTAGCAGACGGAGAAAAGACAGTCTCTGAAATCGAGCAATATACGGGCAGATCTCAGTCAAATATTTCACAGCACCTCATCCTGATGCGTGATAAAAATATTCTCATCTCCAGAAAGGATGCCAACCAAATATATTATTCACTAAAAGATGCGAGGATACTGTCGATTATTAGGCAACTTTGCGAAATCCTTGCGAACAAATAAAGCAATTGGATATATGGAAAATTGCTGCTCTGCGTTTGAATATTCCCACGGAATCTCTAAATGAGCCCCTTTTTCTTGAGTTCTTTATACCATCGTGGATGATGAAGCCGAGCCCATTTGTGTGAAACTTTGCCATTGAAAAGCAGTTGTATGGAGCCGGGAGCGCCAATAGAGGAAAGGTACACATGGGCCACAAAAAAAAGCACTACAAGCAACATGGCACAATCGTGCGCCACATACATCCATCTGACCAGAGCGGGAGGCATGCTGTGTGCCTGCCACATTATTATACCGGAGATTGTAAAGACGATGCCGCTTAATACCGTGAAATAGTAAAAAAGCTTCTGTCCTGCATTGAATTCACCCGCCTCCGGTACATTCTTAAAAAGGTGTCCTATATATCCACCCCCTCTTGTGATCCATGTAAAATCTCCTTCCTCCCATTTGCAAGGCTTCCAGAACATCCATGCCATAAATGGAAGGATGAACATAAAGGGGAATGCACATATGTGATGCACCTTTTTCGTCCAGATTGTCCCTTTCACAATTTCTCCCCAGAAGGGAAGAAATCGAGGGACAAAGAGGAGCAAACCTGTGATTAAGAGAATCATAAAAAATAGTAAATGAAACCAATGGATGATGATCTCATGTGTCTTCATTCTTAAAATGGGATTATCCATCGTTGTGCACCTCCTCTTTTTTCTCCTTCTTAGGCCCGACAATAAGGTAATGAGCCATTGCAGCAAGTACTGCCCCTAAGATGCCGAAGGTTCCGAGGGGTTGTATGTATTTTTTCCAAAGAATAACGGAAAAGGGTACTTTCGGATCTTTATTGAGCGCATACATCTCAGGATCTTTTGCCAGGGCGTAAAATACATGGGTCCCCTTGAGAAATGATTCCCCATAGAGTGATTGAGAGGTTCCCTTTGAGGCGAGTATTTCTCTGCCCTTCTCTTGCAGTTCATCTATTTTACCATAGGTGAGTGCTCCTGTTATGCATGTTGCAACACATGCAGGCTCTTTGCCTTGAGATGTAAGGTGCTCACATAAGTTACATTTAAAGCTCTTCTCTATTTTTTTATTAAACTGGGGGATGTGAAAAGGGCAGTTCACGGGGCAGTATTGACACCCTATACATTTTGACTCATCAAGAAAAGTGATTCCATTCGGCAATTTGGATATGGCTCCCACAGGGCAGACCATCATGCATGCAGCCTCTGTGCAATGCATGCATGCCTCGCGTACAAAATTTTTTTCAACCTTAGGGAATATTCCCCTTTCCACAGGATTTACCTTCACGGCAAAATTTCCCTCCGGCCAATTGAATTCGGCCTTGCATGCCATGGCGCATGCATTGCACCCTATACACCTTTCACAATCAAATAAAATCCCATACGTATCTTTGTTCATATCACTCCTCCACTGCAACGATCCGGAAACCTATAAATCCTGCACTGGTCTTCGGGTCTATGCCGAAACGGTTTGACACCTGAAGCATCTCTTTATGAAAAGCCCATGCACCACCCCTTAAGGCCTTTAATTTGCCAGATGGAGGACCGGGAGGATCTTTTCCTGGGCTTTCCTGATAATAGGTGGAGCAATACCAGTCGTGACACCATTCCCACACATTGCCCGCCATGTCATAGAGACCAAATTTGTTGGGAGGATAAGTCTTTACAGGAGAACAATAGGCAAAGCCATCATCAATGTGAGGATCTGCCCATAGATCTTTTTCCTTATCACGTTCCTGTTTATCCCCAAAGTTACAGTGTGTGGCACCAGGCTCTTGCCCCCCCCAGGGATAAGGCTCATTCACCAGGCCTCCCCGTCCTGCATATTCCCATTCAGCTTCCGTGGGGAGGCGATAGGTCTTTTCCTCCTTTTCACTTAACCAATCGCAGAAATCCTTTGCATCTTCCCAGCTCACAAAGCAGATCGGATAGGTACCATTTGGGGAATATTTTTTCACATCCTCCCATCTATCCCAGTCAGTCTCACCCTCTTCGCAAAATTTTCCCCATTGATCCACCGTGACCTCTGTCTCACTCATATGGAATTTCTTTAACTGAACTTTGTGCACTGGCGACTCATCCTCTCCTCCTTGAGTGAGGGATGAACCCATGGAAAACACACCCTCCTGTATTTCCACCATCTGCATATTGAGAGTGTTTTGAAAGGCATATCCTGCTAAGGGAAGGAGCAATAAAAAAATCAGAAGGTGTACAGACAGATACCACTTCATACTACAATCTATTTTCACGCTCATCATACTCTCTCCTTGAGCCTTTGCGACTCAAACTTATGCAATTCAGCTGATATTCTGCCTATTGTCTGATAAAAGAGATTTTGAGCATTCTGACTTACACAAGCAAAAAAGATACCTGCCCATTTAAGCCAATGTTCCTTGAGAAATCTCTCTTCTTCCCTTTGTATAAACTCCTTCTGTTCCTGGTTCTTATTCCACAAGGCATTTAATTCCTCTGCAATAAGGGAAGCGATAAATCCGAGCTCTGTTGCAATATGGTCCGGCGGTTCATGGTTTTCCCCCTCGGCAGAAAGCGCAAAAGAATGATAGAATTCTCTTACCCATAAAGTGCTCTCTCCCATAACTTCCTTTTTGTGATCAAGATAATAAGAGGCGTAAGGCTTTGCAGGAACACCGCGCAAGGAGCTCACAAATAATCGTGTATATTCTATCTGAAGTTCATGAAGATCCACATGGTTAAAAAGCGCAAGGAATTCACCACCTATGGTTAACCCCAACGATTCTATTGCCTCTTTGAAAAGGGTGGAGCAGTGCAAGACACTTGGAGCAGGCCAGTATTTTCCCGAGGGATACGAATAAAACCTGTTCAAACACCAATATAAGGTAAGCCTTTCTGATTCCTGCATTTTTATACCTTTTCTATCTTCACCAATATATCCGAATCAGCAGCATTGCCCGATGGATCATTGATTTTTATCATCTCTTCAAGGGGTATGTCCTCCATAAGCTCGCCATCATTAGCCCCTTGGTTCCACGTCCTAGTCAAAAAGCGTGACCAGTGTCCATATCCATGGGGAACACATACTGTGTCGGGCCTAATACCCTCAGTGAGATATGCTTTTAATTGTATTGTTCCATATTTGGAAATGACCTTAACCTTTTCCGCTTGCTTTATCCCAAGTTCCTTTGCTTTTGAGGAGTTTATCCAGACCATATTCTCAGGGACCATCTCATTAATCCAGGGGATGTTTTCAGTGGTGTTGTGAAAATTGAGGGGGGAACGGGACGTGGTAAAATAAAAGGGATATGCAGGAGAAGGCGTTAAAAGCCATTCCTCTTTAAAGCGGGGAAGGGGATTATACCCATGTCTTTTAAAGAGTTGAGAGTATACCTCAATTCTTCCGGATACGGTTGGCAGCTTGGTAAGATCCCTTGGCCGAAACCTCTTTCTAAAAGTCAGAACACCCATGTTTTTTAAGTCCTCATAAGTGACTCGGATATATTTGAGTTGCTGATTTATTGCCTCTTCCCCCTGAAGTGGCATATAATCCAAAATTCCCATTCTCTTGGCGATTTCATGTTTTATCTGCCCGAGGGATTTACAATCATAAAGGGGAGGCACGACAGGCTGCATAACCGATATTTGGGGTGCTGTGGCAAACAAATCCCTTGGGAAGATTCCCTTTCTCTCGAGGTAGGTCGTATCAGGAAGGACGATATCGGCTAAAGTGGCGATTTCATCAGGGTAGATATTAATATTAACCATAAAGGGGACCTTTGCGAAGGCCTCTGCAGCTTTTTGGGGATTTGAGAAGGCATAAAGGCTCTGCTTATAGGCGATCAATGCCTGTAAAGGATAAGGGCGTTCCTTTAAGATTCCTTCGGCGACTGTCTGGATCAGGCCGTCTCCCGAGAGGGGGCGTGGATTCAAGATGGAGAAATTTTCAGCCCCATCTATTCTCAGATAGGTATCCAGCTCTGGGGGCTCTTTTTTCGGAGGGTTCCTCACCAGTCTGGGATTGCGGACAAATATCATCCCTCCTCTTTTCTCCACATTGCCTGTTATGGAGACCAATATGTTTTCAGCCTGCACAAGGGACAGTCCCTCCCTTCTCATTACATGAACCCCCCTTTTATAGTGAGGAAGACATGCAGGCTTTGCCTCGGCAAATTCCCGCGCGATCCTTTTTATAGTCTCAGCAGGAACTTCACTGATTCGTGATGCCCATTCGGGAGTATTTTCTTTAATGGATTCGGCAAGCTTTTCAAAACCATAGGCATTTTTTTTCACAAACTCTTTATCATAGAGGTCGTGTGCGATGATGTACTGGATAATTGACAGTACCACTGCGATGTCCGTGCCCGGACGTATGGGTATCCATTCAGTGGCCATTGCAGCAGTTGCAGAAAGCCTGGGATCAAAGATAACCGCCTTTGCACCCTGAGCCATTGCCTTGGCAAAGGGACCAGCAAAGCAATTCTTCGCTTTACCGGGCATATCCCAGCCAAAGGCCATAATATACTTAGTGTGGTCAAAATCAGCCGCTAAGTATCTTTCTCCGAAAACTCCCATATTTCCTACCACACGGGAGCTGTTGCACTTTGTATGGTGACAAAGATCGTTGGGGCTCCCCAGTGCGCGCAGCAAATCTTTCCCCACATGATACCCGAGCCACGCAATACTGCGTCCTCCATATTTTTCTTTCGCCTCGGCAAGCTTCTGCACAATTGTGTCAAAGGCCTCATCCCATGAAATCCTTTTCCAATGAGGGTCTATCCCTGCTCCTTTCTTGGGATTCGTTCTTTTTAAAGGATATTTTAGCCGATCCGGGTCATAAAGAAGACTAATCCCCGCATTGCCTTTTCCGCACAAACGTCCTCTCCCATGATAATCATCCGGATTTCCCTCTAATTTAATCAGTTTCCCATCCCTCACATACGCGATCATGGAACAATGGCTCTTACACATCCCGCAGGTGGTAAAGATCTTTGCACTCTCCTTCTCTTTTCCTCCCGATGTGGGGCCTTGAGCTCTTGAAGGAATGGATAAGGCGCTAAGACCAATTGTTCCCGCACCCACTATTTCGAGGAACTCTCTTCTTGTCAGCTGCATTTTTTCTCCATCATTGTCTTTCCGCCTACCGGGCAGAAGAAATCCTTTGCTATCACCCAGCCTCAGCGGCTTCGCTGATGATGCCTAATTTCTTAAGCACCACTGCCTTCTCATAGAGATCTTTGGCGTGCGGCAATTCGGACTTTATTGAAATGGCCTTCTGAAAATTCTTAATTGCTGTCTCATAGTAATTGTCAGCCATCGACAGCTCCCCTCGTGAGATATAGAGCTTGTAGCGATAATCTGCAGACTCTTTGTGCTCACTCTCATTGTCTGATAAGCTCCCCAGGGGGATGGCGAGAATTAACGTGAGAGTCACTCCTATGAGTATCGGAAGAAATGAATTTTTTACCATGAGGATCTTCTTTTAAGGTTTCTTTCGCATTTTTCTGAGGACTACTACTGTCTATCCGGCGGATAGACATATCTGGGGTCCAGATTTTTTACTTTCATCATGTATTTTAATGGAAGGTTCTCCTTTTTCCATCCATCCTTTGCGCCCTCAATACCGCTTATGACATTAAACACATTTTTATATCCGGCCTTGACAAGATCATCGGCCGCCATGGCACTTCTCTTTGAGCTTCCGCAATAGAGAATAACAGTATCATTAGGTTTGGCCAGCATTTTCACATGTTTGAGAAAATCCGGGTTTTGTACAAACTGATATCTATTCATGGGCGCCTTTTTCATAGTACCAGGTGCGAATTGATATTCCTTATCCTTCTCTGTGAACTTACTGCCGAAGAACCAGTAAGGAATATTATATGCGCCTTCGATATAGCCCATGAATTGGAACTCAGGCTGTGTTCTTATATCGATCACAATGGCCTTTGGTTCACTTTTTATCATCTCGTGAGCTTCTTTGCACGTGATGTTTTCAGCAAGTCTTGATTCATCTGCCCTTAACGCAAGCACGAACGTAATACTCATTATGCACGCTAAAATACTAATACAGACCTTTTTGTTCACTTTCATTTTTCCTTTCCCTTTCTTTGTGTAAAATGTAAAGAATATTATTATATAATATTATTATAATATACTAATTTACTAATGTCAACTTATAACCGTTTATGACAACAATTCTCATTATGGCGCACTCCCAAAAGTATAAGGGATTTCTGCTATTTGTTGAGTGGTGTAGCGAGGTCTTTTATAGAACCTCTTAACGACGCGGAGCGATAAAAAATTGCAACTGTCTGAGCGAAGCGAGTTTTTGCAATTTCGCGGAGCGAGCTTAGAGGTTCTTAAAAGCTGAGCGTTGAGCGAAACGAATAGCAGAAATCCCTTGCCAATAAAACAATTGGCCATAATTAGAATTGCTGCGTTTATGATTAACTGGATTTATATCCTGTTATCCTGTCAAATATTTTTTATAGTAGGCAGTTAAGATTTTAATTGCACAGGTCGAAAAAAAATTAGAGCATGCGGAATATGGTCTCTCCGAGAGTTTCAAAGAGGTCTGGCATTTGATCCAAGGATTGGATATAGGGAATTGTGCCGAGTACCGAAGTTCCCGATATATGGGGTATGATATCTATATTATCTTCCATAATACGTGTATCTTCATCGCACACCATATTGTTAAAGATGAGGCCGAGAAGAGAGATATCTCGCTGTTTTAAGATTTCTATGCTTAAAAGGGTATGGTTAATAGCTCCCAGTTTATTGTTGACCACCAGGATAACGGGAAGAGATAATTGTGTGATAAGATCCAGCAGGAGATAATCACGACGCAAGGGCACCATCAATCCCCCGCTTCCCTCTATGATAACAAAATCATAATGTTGTTTCAAATAATGAAGAGCAGTGCATATACGCTTTTCACAAATTGTGACACCCTCCATATGTGCTGCCAGATGGGGCGAGCAGGGATAGCGAAATGAGTAAGGCACCATTGAAGGGAGGAGTTTAGCCACCTCATTGTCGGAGAGCTTTAAGAGTTTGATTGCGAGGTGTATGTCATCCGATAAGGGACGAGAACCTGTCTGCACCCATTTCTGAACAATTGTTTTATGTCCCTTGCCGGCACCATAGGCAGCAAGATGACTTGCTACTATTGTCTTGCCCACCCCCGTATCTGTTCCTGCAATAAAAACAGTGCTCATTTTTTGGCCGTGCAATAGAATGTTTGATATGTTGCCTTAATATGGTTGAATCTTTTTATATAGGCCTCTTCCATTGAATGAAGAATTCTTTTGGTGAACACAATTTTTTTAGGGCTCACACTCCCTCCTCCGCTACTATACTTAATTGTTCTTAAAAGCTCAATAGCCGTTGGGTATATTTCTTCCTTTATCTCTTCTTGAAAGCACACTCGGTTAAATCCCCGCTCTGCCAGTATGCTAAGTATTCTTTTCTTGTCTATAAATGAGTGAGCAGGAAGCGGCAGATCATCTCCCATAACTTCCTTAATAATTGAAGCCACCTCCCATAAAGTCTCAGGACCGAATGTTGAAAAGCTCATAATGCCTCCCTCTGCCAGATAGGAGCCGAAGACCATAATGAAACGCTCAAAATCATGTAGCCATTGAAAACACGCATTGGAGGTAATCAAATCACATTTCATTGAGAAATATATATTTTCGGCATCTGCCGCGAAGAGCGATACCCGCTTTTGTGCGAGGCGTTTTTGAGCTATATCAAGCATGCTTTTGGAGATGTCAAAGGACACAATTTTTGCTTCGGGAAAATCACGGGACAGGAGAGCGGTATAGTAGCCCGTGCCGCATCCAACCTCTAATATGAGATTAAAAGCTCTCCCTTTTAGCTCCCTTACCAATTTATCAGCCATATATCGCTGAAGATGTGAATATGTATCATAATAGGGAGCAATCCTGGAGAAATTAGAGGGTAAATTGATCATAAAATTCGCTCTGAAAGAACGGAATGTGCCCGCATTTATTTAAGACAGATAACCGTGCCTGAGGTAATGTGCTGCAAAATCTCTCTATCTCATTAACATCCGCGATTCTATCTTCCTTTCCATGAATAAAATGGATCATCTTATTGTTGAGATGATCGGTCAAAAGAGATGCCCCTGCTAAATAGTCAAGACCTTCGAGCAGATAAGCCGTGGATATTTCATGTCGATACACGGGCAGTAGAGTTTTTTTGAACCACTTAAAAGCCTTTTGTTGGGGATAAAAGCACTCCTTATAGAAGCTATAAAGATATGCATGCGCGTTGCGCTTAAGATTGTTTCGTGCATTGGTAAGTTCTGATGTCGGGAATTGGCAGCGGGCGCTTATGAGAAATATTGTCTCTATTTTTTGCAAAAAGGCATCAGCGCACCCGAGGGCAGGGTAGCACCCCATTGACCACCCAAAAAGGCTGATCTGCTCTATTTTCTTCTCGTTTACATAGTTGGCTATGATGTGCTTAATATCTGGTACAAGAGGGTCTTTAATGAATAAGTAATTGTAATGTAAATCTATTGGGTAAAAGATTGAGGCATTAAATCCCCACCCCGGGAAAAAAATTAATGTTTTTGTAAAATTTCTGTTTTCATAGATAAAATGAGAAGAATTCATTAGTTCAAATTATATTCCTCTCTTTGATTTAAAGCAAGCTTGTCAATCCTGTTACAGCAATTCTCATTATAGTCAATTGTTTTGTGGGCCAGGGATTCCTGCTATTCGCTTCGCTCAACGCTCAGCTTTTAAGAACTTCTAAGCTCGCTCCGCTAAATTGCAGAAACTCGCTTCGCTCGGACATTGCAATTTTTTATCGCTCCACGTCGCCAAGAAGTTCTATAAAAGACATCGCTACACCGCTCAACAAATAGCAGGAATCCCTTATACTTTTAGGAGTGCGCCAAAATTAGAATTGCTAATCCTGTTATCCTATTAATATACCTGAGAATTGGCCATAATTAAAATCAATGGTTGTGTATTGCCGCTTGTATAGTAGCGGGCATACTCTTAAGATAGGATCCTTTTGTATCCTTTACCATATACCGTTTAACTCCCATTTTGATCATTTCAATGGCAATTTTTTCATTGTGAGCACTTGAGAGTACTACAATAGGAATATTTTTAATTGATCGTATAATATCTAATGCAGTGCCATCCCCCAGATGATAGTCTGTGATAATGATATCGAATACCTCTGTGCTTATGAGCTTATACGCTTTTTCTATTGATTCGGCAATATTACAGGTATAGGAAGGTGTATGTTTGTTAAGGAATCGCGTAAAGGCCATTTGGTCAATATGGTCATCTTCAACGAGTAATATCTTATAGTTATCGTGTGTCATTTTTATGTGTTTTTCCTAGCTAATTTAATCCTCTCTTCGACAGTAATTGATAATTAATCGGTAAAAGTGTCAGCAAAATCCAATTTTTTTCTTCTCTATTTTCTCTCTATTTGTTCCGATAAATAATAAAAAGCTTTATGATAGAGGGCGAACCAAAGAGAAGAGTAATGTGAAATGCATAAGAAGCCAAGCTATGAAGAATTGGAAAAAAGGGTAAAGGAGCTGGAGAGAGAATCGGCATTTCTGGCAAACGTATCGAGCAAGATACGCTCCCCTATGAATATAATTGTTGGATTTACTGACTTGATGCTTGAAGATAAATTATCAAAAGAACATAGGAAATATTTGCAAGCTGTCAAAAAGCAAGGAGATTTATTATTATCCATGATTAATGATATTCAGGATCTTTCGAAGATTGAAGCAGGCCGTATTGAAATTGAATATGTCCCCTTGTCACTTAAATCACTGTTCAATGATATTAAGGTCTTAAGCCAAATACGCATATCTGAGCAAGGCAAGGAGATTAATCTTCAGCAGCATTATTCTGATACTATAAGCCGATTTATTATGAGTGATCCTGTAAGAATACAGCAAATAATGAATAATCTTATAAACAATGCCATTCAGTTCACGGAAAAAGGTTCTATTGGATACGGGGTGTCCATAAAAGATGAACGTACATTGGAATTTTATGTGAAGGATACTGGTATTGGCATTCCACAAGAGAAACATGAGGAAATCTTTGAACCGTTCAAACAGGCGGAAGAGGCCTATATAATGAGATATGGGGGGATTGGCCTTGGACTTGCCATTGTTAAAAAAATAGTGACCTTAATGGGTGGAGAGGTCAGAGTCCAGTCACGAGAAGGTCGAGATCATGGTACGACAGTGTATTTCACTCTTCCCTATAATCCGATAGACATGGAGGAGGAGTCAATATCCTTTCATGAGGTCACGAATCATTTCCAGGGATTCCCTCTTATGGTGGAATGTGAGAGAAAACCTGAGCCGGGCACTTCCCGGTGGAACAGTCGGTGGCCGTATCGGAACAACTAACATGCCGTGATCGAAAAGATATTGTGAAATCTTAATAACCTCTTTATTATTGCCGATGATCACTGGAATGATCTGAGAGCACCCTCTTGTGTGCAAGCCCATTTTTTCAAACTCTGTCCGTAAAAAGAGCGCATTATCAAGAAGAGTCTCTCTTCTTCTCTTTCCCTCATTGAGAACCATCTCGAGGGCTGCCAGGTTTGCACCGATTACAAAGGGAGGAAGTGAGGTAGAGTAGATAAAAGATCGCGAACTATTGATCAGATAGTGGGCAATTGTCTCGGACGTAGCGATATAAGCCCCAAAGCTGCCTAGTGCTTTTCCAAATGTGCCCATAATAATCTCAATGGCATCACTTACATTATCTTCTTCACACACTCCGCTGCCATGATTCCCGAAGATGCCTGTGGCATGTGCTTCATCAACCAGGAGAAAACTATTGTGGTTTTGTTTCAACTCAACTATATCCTTTAAAGGCGCCCTGTCCCCATCCATACTAAATATTGACTCGGTAATAATAAGGGACCGTCTGTAATGCGGACGGTGCTTTCTTAAAAGATCTTCCAAATGATGCACATTATTGTGGGCATAGCGATAGAGCTTAGCGCCGCTGAGACGCACCCCGTCAATAATGCTGGCATGATTAAAGCGATCAGAGAAAACAACATCCTTTGCCTCTACCATGGCACTTATAATGCCGATATTGGCCTGATAACCACTATTATAAAGCAGGCCCCTTTCTTTTCCCTTAAATGTTGCGATTTCTTTCTCAAGATGTTCGTGAATCGATAATGTCCCACTCATCAAGCGTGAGGCGCATGATCCCGCGCCGAAATCCCTGCTCATTTTTATTCCCATTTTAGTGAGGGCAGGGTGCTCCCGCAAACCAAGATAATCATTTGAGGAAAAGTCGAAATACTCCTTCTTGCCTATTGTGACTTTCCCTTTTTTGACAGTGTCAATTACCCGTAATTTCCTTAGTAAACCCTTTGTGCTTCGTTGGGTTAAGTAATCTATTATCCATTCCATAGGCCTTTTATCTGCGCTATTAATTCTTTATCTTCACTCTTGGATCGACCCTGTGTGGTAAGATAATTGCCGATCATCAAGCCGTTGGCGCCGGCTAAAAACATGAGGCCTTGAAAATCTTTATAATGGTTAAGGCGTCCTGCTGCGATGATGATGGGAGTATCCTGTGATGCTATTCTATAAAGACAAATCGTTCTAATAACATCAATTGCGGATAAGGGCACTCTATTTTCCATTCCTGTGCCGGCTATAGGAATGAGTATATTAAGGGCGATGGCGTCCACATGCAAATCGTTGAGACAGATAAGCATTTTTATCCTGTCTTCGACATTCTCACCAAGCCCTATTATTCCCCCGCTGCATGCTTCAAGTCCCGCATCTTTCACTCTTTTTATGGTATCGATCCTGTCTGAGAATTTATGGGTAGTGGTAATATGTGGAAAAAATTCGGGTGATGTCTCTATATTATGATGGTATCGATCAAGACCAGCCTTTTTTAAATCACAAAGATTGTCACTCGTGATAATTCCCAAAGAGGCGCACAGTCTCAAGTGTGTGTTCTTTTTTAAGGCTTCTATAATCCTGATGATTTTTTTCATATCTTTTGTATCAGGCGACTTTCCGCTTGTTACAAGGCTATACCGCATTGCCCCATCCTTTTGTGCCTTCTTTGCATGCGCAATAATTTCATCGGGCTCTTTTAAAGGATAAATAGCTGCATGCGTGCGATGATATCGTGATTGCGCACAGAATTTACAATCTTCACCACATGCACCGGATTTGGCATTAATAATACTGCACAGTTCAAGTCTGTCGCCAATATGCTGCACGCGTGTCTCATTGGCCATAGAGAGCAATTGGCAAAGAGGTGTGTGTGATAAACTGAGAACGTGTTCTAAATGTAATTCTTTCATAGTATACATCTATACAATATCATATCTTAATGTATCATATCTTAATTTTTATGAAAATAAAAATTAGATGCTCAATTTGACAACAGGCTCTTTTTTGTGATAGAAAACATAGTTATAAATTTCAATAACGAACATGGGTGTCATTGACCGACCTCTTATCTTCCAGAGAAGAAAAAGATAACATTGTTTCCAATTTAAAAAAGGAGCAATAAAAATTATGAGAATAGAAAATGCGGATACTTATATAATAACCGATCCTCCTCATATACGAGATACGGGGAGTGTCTCCCGGGCAATGTATGATGTAATGCTCGCCCTCATTCCTGCACTTGCCGCCGCCACGATATATTTCGGATTTACAGCTATATATTTAGCCCTTATCTGTATTACATCTACTGTTACCTCTGAGGTCATAATACGTTTTCTTTTGCGAAAGCAGATTACTGTCTGGGATGGGAGTGCCATTTTAACCGGTCTTCTTTTATCCATGTGCTTGCCTCTGACTACTCCCTGGTACTTAGCTGTAATCGGATCGAGTTTGGCCATTATCGTCGGAAAGGAATTATTTGGTGGTCTGGGGCGCAATATTTTAAATCCTGCCCTCGTTGGCCGCATAATAATATTCTTTTTTATACCCTATAAGAAACTATTAAGCAATTATGTTGCTCCTTTTTGGTGGAGAAGCGCAGGTTTTTTTACCTATATTTCTTCAAAAGCGACAGAAGGGGGCTATACGATTATGACAGGAAGCGGAGGCAGATTAGACGGAATTACTGGTGCTACTCCAATGGCCATTAAACGTTTCGGGGGAGGGGCCCTCCCGCATTATCTTTCACTTCTTATAGGAAATGTGAGAGGTAACATGGGTGAGACCTCTGCATTAGCCCTTCTTATTGGAGCGTTATATCTCATCTACAAAAAGCATATTGATTGGTATATCCCGCTGAGTATTATAGTTTCTTTTGCCATTATAGTGTCACTGTGGGGGCATGACCCCTTATTTCATATTCTTGCAGGGGGATTTATGCTGGGGGCGTTTTTTATGGCTACCGATTGGGTAACAAGTCCGAGCACAAAAAAGGGGAAGGTGATTTATGGAGTGGCAATAGGAGTATTTGTGGCGGGAGTCAGAATATTTGGCGTGAAGACAGAAGGTATGGGTGAAGCCATATTACATATGAATATCCTTGCCCAATTTCTCGATCATTTTACACAACCAACACCCTTTGGAGGATAAATAATGAAATATATTGATGAACCACTTATCAAATATATAGAAGATGCATCATCAGGAAATCCCACTCCTGGAGGAGGAAGCATAGCGGGTATGACGGGAGCCCTGGCTGCATCCATGTGTAATATGGTCTGTAATTTTACCATAGGGAAAAAGGCGTATCTTAATGTGGAGGAAAAGGTCCGGTCGATTTTTGAGCAGAGTACAGCGCTCATGAAGGAGTTATTAAATTTGACCGTAGAGGACACAGAGGTTTACAGTCTTGTGTCCGAGGCGTATTGTCTGCCAAAGAATACCGACGAGGAGAAGAAGGTGCGAGGAGCGCGTATACAGGATGCGTGCAAGAAAGCTCTTAGTGTACCTGAAAAGATTATGGAAAAAGCCTATACACTGTTAACTCTTCTTGAGGAGTTGGTCGATAAAGGGAATAAAAACTTAATTACAGATACGGGGGTATCGGCTCTTCTCTCGGCAGCAGCTATTGATGCGGCAGTCTTGAATATAAAAATTAACCTCAAATTTATTAATGACCAGGATTTTGTGCAGTCCAAAGAGAAGAGAATAGCGGAAATCAAAGAAGATTATCTTACAAAAAGAGATATAATCATGAACAAAGTAAATCAACTAATAGAAAAATAAGGAGATACACATGGAAGCTAAAATAATTGACGGAGAAGCCGTTGCTGCAAAAATGACCGATAAGCTTCGCGCAGAAATCGAGGCATTGCATAAGGCACAAAAGATAATATGCCTTGCCGCCGTTCAGGTGGGTGATAACCCCGGCTCACGAGTATATATTAAAAATCAAAAGAAAACCTGTGAAGAGATGGGTATTGATTATAAGCTTCATGAGCTCGCAGACACGACCACTCAACAGGAGCTTATTGATTATCTTGAAAAATTAAATAATGATCCGACTGTCACGGGGATTATTTTGCAGATGCCTTTGCCTCCCTCTATTAATGCCAGAGAGGTACAATGGAAAATATCTCCTGCCAAGGATGTTGAAGGTATGCATCCCTCGAATCTCGGTCGTCTTTTTTATGGTCAGGCTGTTGTTGCACCGTGCACAGCTATGGGCGCGGTGACTCTTCTCAAGAGCTTAGACATACAAATAAAAGGGATGGAAGTTGTTATGGTAGGGCATAGTGAGATCGTCGGTAAACCTGCCACTATGCTGCTGCTGGAATCTGTGTTGGAATCTCCCACTGTTACGGTATGTCATATTGCCACAAGAGATCTTAAATTTCATACCCAGCGGGCAGATGTTGTCATTGTTGCCGCGGGGAAACCGAATCTGATTAACGCTGATATGGTAAAGGAGGGGGTTATACTTATTGATATTGGCATAAATCGTGTGCCGATGCTGGATGAGAATGGGAATCCCATATTGAATGACAAGGGAAAACCGAGAATGAAAACTGTGGGAGATGCGGACTTTGAGAATATAAAGAAGAAAGCCTCTTATATAACTCCTGTTCCCGGGGGGGTCGGGCCGATGACAGTGGCAATGCTCATTAAGAATACCGTTGCGCAAGCAAAAGCAAACCAGGGTATGTAAATTTACAAAGGTCACTCATCTTCAAAATAAATGTGAATAAAACTCTTCACAGATCATTGTGTTTGGTAATCTGTCTCTCACTAGTACTCATATGTTTCCCAACGGGCAAGGCCTCTGCCCTCGGTGATCCGGAAAAGCATTTCCTCGTGTCTTTTCCTGTCGGATTTGGTGCTGACACCTATCTGTACTATCATACCGATCTTGAGACTCCACATAGGATAGCGGTGGCTACAGTTCTTGGGACTCTTCCCGGATTTATTAAAGAAATTATAGATGATGTTGACACCTCCTATTACAATTATTTCAATCAGGATGATTTAATCGCTGATGCGTTTGGCGCATTGGCAGGAGCCTGTGTGAGCTCCTTTTGTAATTGCTTTATAAATATCAAGGTCAGAAAAACGAAGAGCATCAGTCTGTTTATGTCTTTTGTCTTTCCCCTGTGAGTGCTTACATGTCCACTGTTCAATTTTCTAACAACTTAGTCAAAATATAAATACAGGTATACTGGGAATGTACCATTCTATAAGTATTTCATGAGTCTATGATAGTTGGCTTTTTTCTTGCTTACATATCAAAGTATATGTATTGTAAAGAGCAATGAAAAATGAACATATTGTTGAGAGAAAAGCCATTTATCTTAATTGCCATTCTTCTTATTGTCATGAATATAATGACACTGCGCACATATATATGTAAAGCGTGTGTGCGTGTCACAGGGATAAGCAATCCTGATGAGTATGCAATTCAAAAGGTCATTAAGGGATCAATTCAAGAAGGGCTCGAAGCGCTGATAGAAAAGCCGGAAGAAGAGAGCCCTGTTCAGAAGTATTTAGACAAAGCAGAGGAATTGATTGCAGAAGATGATATTGAGGCTGCATTTGAGCAATATAATATCGCCTATAAAATAGAGCCTTTTCATCCGGGGCTCAATGCGATCTTTGCCTTTATTTCAGCAACACAGGATTATGAAATGAAGGCGAAAGAATATATTGATATTGCTTTATCTAACTTATTTTATATAGATGATGACCGCAGGCTTTCATTTTACTGGTATATATTGGCCTTAGCATACGAGCGGCTCTATCAGAAAAAGGAAGCAAAAATAACCTTGGATTTAGCCTTTAGAAATCTTACTACATCGTCAGAAAAATATGGCAGTATATTATCGGAGGGATTGGAGTTATATGAGGAACTTGGCTATCCCCTTGGGTGTTATAACATTATGAAAGAACAAGCTCAGAAGTCTCCTGAAATATTTGAAGAATGCGCAGCTGCAGCATTTCAATATTCGGAAACTAAACGGGAACAAATCGCCGAGACATACCTCACCCTTCCGGACGATTATAAAACAGACCTTGAAAAAAGGCGAATATTAGCAACCTGGTATATGGATGTCCATCAAGAAAAAAAGGCTCTCACACTCCTATATGAGAATCTGTTATCCACGGAAACGCCTGATCCTGAAGACATAAAGCAATATAATAATTATTGGTATTTAGCCGTAATCGATCAATACGAACAAGAATTCGATGACAAAGATATGGTCGAAAAACAACTCTATCTGCTTGCTTCAAAACATCCGGAAATTGTAGATTTTCGGTTACAACTTGCCAGTCTTTTTCATGAAACAGGAGAAAATGAAAAGGCATGTATGGAATATAAGAAGATACTTTATATGGATCCGAATAATTTCGATGTATTACACCAGTTAGGCAAATTAGAATATAAAGTGGGGCATTGCACTGAGGCTATAAAATATCTATCCCAGTATGAATGTTCTTCAAAGGAATGTCTGGAATTAGTCTACTATTTGGCAAAAGCGTATGAATGTAATTATGACATTGATAATGCATTGGCATCATGGGAGAAATTAAAAGCCTTGAATTATCCCTCCATCAGTGAATATGAAATCAATTCTGACTCAAATACGCCTTTGATAGAAAAAGTAAAGGAATTTTTAATGTCCCTCAGAACACAAATTGAGTCTGAAAGGGAGAAGACCTATTTTGCTGAAGCAAATGATCGAATATCGAGGCTTAGAGCATACTCCAAGAAGTCATATCGACGCATCCCTCTCAATCTTAAGGACGCAATGCATGGAATTTTAGATATTCTCTCAACATATAATAAGGCAAATAAGATGAGAATTAATGGAATGAAAGAGACTATCTGTAATTATGAAGCTTTTCATAATAATCCTCTTTTTGGGGCATACAATGCGTCAACAGATATATATCTGGCTGAACTCATATATCATGATTGCTTATCCAAGGCTTTTTTAATAAGCAATATTCATCAAATAAAAAAGGCACGCTATTTAATTATTGAAGCGACAAACATGGCGGCAGAGGGTATTTCATTATTTGCTGAAGGCTATTATATTAAGGAAATTAATTATGAAAAGCAATTTGAAAAGGGCGAAGGATTGATAAAAGAAGCGGATAAGAAAATTGTAAAGGCATGCAAACTCTTACTTCCGCTGGTGAGACAATATTTTTTAGATTTTACTTTCGATATCGAACGGGAGATTAACTCTTACATTGATTATTATTCACATTTTGATTAATGATTTTCTCGATTATGTCGGCAATCTGTGATGGCGACGTACTCTCTGTCATGTGTATAATTTGAGCCTTCCTTTCTTGTCGAAACCAGGTCATTTGCCGTTTTGCATAATGTCTCGTGTCCCTCTTTATAAGAGAGACAGCGATAGTGAGCGAAGTTTTATCCTCGCAATGCTGGGTAAGTATTCTATATCCAAGGCTTTGCATACCAGGATCATCTTTTGTATATCCCTTCCTGAGCAAATGCTTTACTTCGTCAAGAAATCCTTGCTTCATCATGGAATCAACTCTCTGTTCTATTCGCCTATACAATTGTTCCCGAGGCGGATGAAGGAGAAAGATGAGAGTCGGTCTTAAGGGTTTATATGGATTATGTTGTGTGTGAAGAGATGAAATAGTCTCGCCAGTTGTATAATATACCTCAAGTGCACGCATGATTCTTTGTTTATCATTGTGGTGGATATGCGCAGCTGTTTTTGGATCTATAGTTTTAAGTTCCTGAAAGAGTGAATAAACTCCCTTTTCTGCAATAATCTTTTTAAGGGTGGCTTTTATTGAGGCATTGCTTGGAGGCCCTGAGAATAGGCCATATACTGCCGCTCGGATGTACAGGCCTGTCCCCCCCACCATGAGGGGAATTTTTTGGTGCTTCCGCAATGATTCAATAATAGGGAGTGAGTCTTTTTGAAATTGACCGGCATTGTATGACTGGTCAGGCTCAATAATATCAATGAAGTGATGCCTGACCAGATTTCTTTCGTGCTCTCCTGGTTTTGCCGTGCCAATATCCATATATTTATATATCTGGCGTGAATCAGCGCTGATAATCTCGCTCTTTAACTTTTGGGCTAAAATGAGGCCTGCTTCCGATTTACCACTCGCTGTCGGACCGCATATAACCACCAATGGAATATCTATGGGCATGGATTAATAATTAATGCATATAATTCCCGAGTTCTTGGATCTTTTGATGAAAATCATTATATTTAATAGGTTTAATAGTATATGAAGCACATCCGAGACTGTAACACATGGCAACAGTATGTGGATCATCTCTTGTAGAAAAAATATTTACCGGGATATTATTAACAGTGGGATCAGTCTTTATTTGACGTAATACCTCAATCCCATCCATATAAGGCATTTGCAGATCCAGTATGAGGATTAGCGGATGCTCATGAAGATGATGAGCATATTTCCCCCTGCAATAAATATAGTCTAAGGCTTCAAGTCCCTCTTTAATATGGACAATGTTATGCTGGATACCCTTCCGCTTAAAATTTCTTTTTATTAATACTGCATGCCCCTCGTTATCTTCAATAATGACTATAGTTTTCTTTTTTTCATTTTCCATAGCCATCCCCGTCCCCCTTTTTATGGTAGATTGTTTAAGAAGGCAAAGAGAAAAAAAATTTGCTTCCAATATTTTCCTCTGATTCTACCCATATCTGTCCTCCGTGCTTTTCCAGTATATTATATACTATGGATAATCCAACTCCCTCACCAGGACAGATATCAGGCTCCAACCGTTGAAATACCTGAAATATCTTTTTTTGGTATTTTTTGGCAATGCCTATACCATTATCCTCAACGCAGAATATCACCTCCTTTCCTTTTTGTTCTCCGGTAATACGAATAACTCCCGGCCGTCGTGGATGTAAATAATGTAGTGCGTTACCCACTAGATTCGAAAAAACCTGGTTTATCTGATTTTCGTCGCCGCGCACAGAAGGAAGATTCCCCACTTTTATCTTCGTTTTGGTGTTTTTAATTTCTGTACCAAAATTTGATTTCACATTGAGAATGATTTGATTAACATCCAGCTCTTTAATATTTATTTCTTCTTGTTTTAGGCGAGATAGTTTAAGCAGTGAATTTACAAGGTCTTCCATCTTAGAAGTTGCTGAATTGATAAAATGGAGGCATTCCGGCATATCTTCCCAATAAAGAGTATAAATTTCTTCCCGTATAGCCTTCGATACCTTTATTTTATTAAATATTTTACCGAGCTCTTGAATATTTTCTTCAAGTTCTGCGGTAAAGCCTTTAAGATTTATGAGAGGGCTGCGAAGATCATGAGTGGTTATATACACAAAATCCTCCAACTCTTTATTTTTTTCTTTAATTTCCCGATAGAGTTTCTTTAATTTTTCTTGAGACTGCTTAAGGTCTGTTATATCTTTAAAGGATTCAGCCACAGCGATGGGTCGATTGTTTTCATCATAAATACAACTTGCATTCAAAATGCAATAGGCTTTCGTGCCATCCGTGCGGATTCTCTCTGTCTCCTCCTCAATCCGTTCTACTTTTCCGGATAGCAGTTTTTTTAAATTGCAATGAGGGGTATCGCACGCAGGAGTAGTGAATACTTCATAACATTTTTTATGGAGACACTCATCACTGCGAACGAGGGCCAAATCCTCAAATGTTTTATTAATGCTTATTATATTAAAATCCTTATCAATGATTCTAATGCCTTCGCCAGATATGGAATATATCTGATCAATTTCTTGTCGAGCACGTGTGAGTTCTTTTTCTAATCTTTTATATTTATTGGATTCAATCAAGAATTGATCGAGGAGAGCATTAAAGTTTCTCTCGAATCGCTCCATGGAGAAATTGTTGTATTTCTTTAAACCTTTCTCTGATGTAACGAGTTTATTTATTTTATTATCAACGTGCAGAAGCGGACGAAGCAGTATGCGATAAAGTGTTGGGCTCAAAAGGATGATAAGAATTACCATACCAAGGTTGATGAGAAAAAAAGATACACCTAAGAAAATATATGTACGGGCTATTTGCCTGTCAATTTTTGTATAGGGGCTCTTCACTGCGTCCGAGAGTTTTATTGTCGGCTCGGTATGATGAATTATATCTAATTGAGTATGAATAGTCTGACTAATATTCTTTAATTCGAATATAAATAAACAAAGCATTATTCCTATAACACATAAAGGAATAATAATTATTATCAGGGCCAGTTTGTGATTATTGTCATTAAAAGCCATTAATACAGATTTTCCTCACCCCTCGTCCAGAACCGGCATGGCTCAGGTTCTTTTCAAAGATATCTTGCACTGATAATCTCTCTAAACTTAACTCGATCGGTAAGCATTAATAAAGATTATAGTCAAAATATACTATCAGAACTCATTAAAATAAGCAAATATTTTTAATTAAGCACTTCTTTAGTGTTCTTAAGTTGCCTCATGGCTTCAGGGATGAACGCTATTAAATCTGTCGCCAGTAAGGATGGTTCTCCCTTTACTTGTGCTGCAAGGTCTCCGGCAAGACCATGGAGAAAAACTCCACTCAATATTGCATCCTGGGGGGATAGTCCCTGAGAAAGAAATCCGGTAATCATGCCGGTCAATACATCGCCCATCCCTCCTGACGCCATGCCGGGATTGCCGGTAGGATTGACCATGATCTTTCCGTCAGGGGTCGCAATCAAGGTACGATATCCCTTAAGAGCGACAAATATTTTGTATTTTTTACTGAAGTTGTTGAGGATTTCAAGACGCTCGTGCATTAGTTCTGAAACGCCTATTCCCAGAAGACGAGCCATTTCTCCCGGATGTGGTGTCAGGATGGGGACTGCTTTGGCCCCCGAGAATACATCCAGTTGATTGACCAGACAATTGAGCCCATCTGCATCAATTACCATAGGTTTATGGAGGGTTTTGAGTATCTCTGTCACAAGTTCTTTGGTTCTTGAATGCGTGGAAATACCTGGCCCCAGTCCCACGGCTGATATGGAGGGGATAATTTTTTCAATTAAAGGCCATGCATATTCTGAGAGGGTACCTTCTTCTGTTTCAGGGAGAGGAAGCGTCATAGCCTCGCTCAGTTTTGCAGCGAGAATGTAAGAGAGACTTTCTGGATGTGCGACCGTTACAAGGCCGGCGCCTGTCCGTAGAGCTCCTTGCGCAGCAAGATATGCTGCTCCTGATTTTCCCTTGGAGCCTGCAATTATTAAGCAATGGCCATAGGTTCCCTTATGGGTAAAGGGATCACGATCCTTAAAGAGTTGTGATATACGGGTCGCTTCAACAAGTTCTAAAGAATCGCTGCTTTTTTGAGAGACTATGTGGGGGATGCTGATGTCGACAATTCTCACTTTGCCAACCCTTTGCATGGCTGGCGGAAGGATATGAGAAATTTTAGGAAGAGCGAAGGTTACTGTCATATCAGCGCACACTGATGGTTCAAAGACAGCAGGGCTGTCAGCTGAAAGACCAGAGGGGATATCAACCGAAATAATTGGTTTATTCAGGGAGTTTAAAGCTTCTATTATCTGTCCGAGAAAGCCTCTCACCGGTGGTTGAAATCCAGTACCAACGAGAGCGTCAACAATTATATGATCTTCTTTGATTCTCTCTAAAAGGGATGACAGATCTTCCCTGACTATATAAGGTGTATGGCCCATTTTATATAAAATGTCAAGGTTTATTTTCGCATCCCCTTTTATTCGTTCAGGATCTGCACATAAAAAGAGATCCACACTTATTCCGCGGTTAATAAGATGTCGCCCAATGACAAAACCATCACCTCCATTGTTCCCTCCTCCACAGCAGATGCCAATCCGTTTTCCTTGAAGATGGCCATATTCTGCGTACATGTGCTCTACAACGCCAACCCCGGCATTTTCCATAAGCACTACCCCAGGGATGCCTATATTTTTTATTGTTTCTTTATCCATATACGCCATCTGATGGCCGGTTACAATCTGCATATTAGCTCTCCTTTCTCCAAAAAGATTTTATTTCATTTTCCATTTGAAAATAATGTGTTCCTGGCCAGTAAATACGCTTGCATTGAGTACATTGATAAAAATTACGTTGGATTTGAAATACATATTCGGGTATCCTGCTCTCTATCTTTTCTTTTTTTATGGGACTTAAAGGAATATTGCATTCGACACACCGGCTGAGAAAAATATTTTCCTGGAAATGTAATCCGAGCTCCTGGACTACTTGACGGATTTGTAACCGGAAATGATCGTCTTTTATAAATAGAGCTCTTCTGGTACCAATATTTTTATAGAGCCTTGTATTTCTGGTAAGGATAATTATTTCTGAGGTGAGAGTACGATCTGTCTGAATGTCTGCCCATTTAATTCCTGTTTTCGAGTAAACTGCATCATATCCTAATATACGAAGCCACCGGGCAAGACGGCCCAGCATATTATCTACATAAAATTTCATTGAAAACAGCTAGGCAGCGGTTTCCTTTTTGTCTTGAGCACCTAATGGTGCGATCTTTCGAGAAAGGCGTGATTTTTCTCTCGCTGCCTTATTTTTATGGATGATTTTTTTTTGTGCCGCTTTATCAATCTTGGAGACTACTATTTTAAAAAGGTTCTGTGCTTCTTCGATATTTTTTTCTTTAATTAATTCTCCCAGTTTCTTTGTCGTTGTCTTAAGTTGGCTTTTCAAACTTCTATTTCTTAAATTTCTTTTTTTATCTTGACGCACGCTTTTTTTAGGTGACGCATGTTGAGGCATATAGAACTCCTTTAATAATTGCTTTCAATTTTTATTCTTTATTAATGATGTATACTATAGCAAAATATATCATACTATGTCAAGATCATTGTAATTACTATAGCAATTCTAATTTTAGGCACATAACATGTGGCGAGGAATTTAACAGTCAAAATTAGAATTGCTGTAATTATTAATAAGGGGGCAGTAAGAATTGTTAGAGATGATATTTTATGGTAAAATTTTACGACACCGAAGGGTACACAGATGAATGTATTACATATAATAAATGTTCGTTGGTATAATGCGACTGCCTGGTATGCGGTAAATTTGGCTCGCCTCCAGCAGAGTAATGGCGAAAACGTATGGCTTGTGGGACAGGGGCCTCATAGTCCCTCAGCAAAGAAGGCGATGGAGTATGGCATCACTGTTGTGAATAATATTTATCTTAACACATACAATCCCATAACCTTATGGTTGGCATTTTGGCGATTGAAAAAGTTAATAACTCGCGAAAAAATTGATATTGTGAATGCTCATCGTGGAGAAGGATTCTTTCTCATGGTGTTGGCCGCTTTTTTTTCACCCCACAAGGTCAAGATTGTTCGTACCCGTGGAGATATCAGGTATCCCAAAAAATCATTCCTCAATAAAATACTCTATAAATATTTTGTGGATCTTCATATCGTGACTGGAATTTTTATGAAAAAATATTTTATAGAAAAATTGTCTCTTCCTCCTGAAAAGATAAAGATTATTTATGGAGGCGTGGATGCTGATATATTTAAACCATTCCCTGAAGCTCGATCCACAATATTAAAAAAGTATAGATTACAGAATACGAGCATTTTAATTGGCATTGTGGCCCGCCTTGCTGCAGTGAAAGGACATACGGTGCTTCTTGATGCTTTTCAGAGTCTTTCCTTGAAATATCCGGCAGCTCGCCTTTTCCTTATAGGAGGCGAACGGGAAATCACGGTCCAGGATTTACGCAGAAGGGCCCATAGTCTGGGTATCGGAGATAAAGTGATAGTAACCGGCTATGTAGATGACATTGTGCCGTATATGGCCTCTTTTGATCTGGGGATTATTAGCTCCAGGGGGAGTGAGGCTGTATGCAGAGTTTTGATGGAAATGATGTCCGTGGGTATTCCCGTAATCGCTACGAAAGTGGGTTCTTTGCCTGAAATCATTGAGGAAGACACAGGGATTATTGTTGAGCCTGATAATTCGATGGCATTGGCGCAGGCTATGGATATGGCTCTCAAGAACGTATCGTGGAGGGAAAAAGCAGGGGAGGTTTCTCGAAAAAAAATTTTAGAAGCCCTTTCTAATCAGGTCTTTGTACAAAAAAGTCACGATGTGTATCAGGAGCTTTTTGCAATATAACTTCATTTTGATTATAATTAATACTAGTTAAAATTTGAAAGGAGCCGAATAGAAGATAAATAAAACCTTATTACTCACAATTGAATTGAAAAATAAACTTGATGATGTGGAAAGATGGAAGGAAAAAAGATATTAATTAGTATTGACGGGGATGAGAGCAGAATTGCTTTAGTAAATAATGAAAAATTGGAGAATCTTCATATTGAGCTTATTAAAAAAGGCCGGATAGTAGGCAATATTTATAAAGGGATTGTAGCCAATATACAACCTGCGTTTCAAGCAGCCTTTATAGATTACGGCGCTGAAAGGAAGGGCTTCTTATCGATTAACGATATTAATTTACAGCTTTATAAATCAACCTCATTGAGATCTTCTCATGGGAAACCCCCTATTCAATCAGTGCTTAAACATGGGCAGGCTATTATGGTTCAGGTTCTAAAAGAGCAGATTGGTCATAAGGGGGCTGCTTTAACCACAAATATTTCATTACCTGGTCGATTTTTAGTGTTTATGCCAAATAGCGATAAAGGGGGCATATCCAAAAAAATTGAGAATGAAGACCAGCGCAACAGATTAAAAGATTTATTAAAAGGCCTTGAGAATGAAGATGCCGCAATTATTGTGCGCACGGCAGGAATAGACCGAAGCCTTGTGGAGCTTAAAAAAGATTATCGAACGCTTCTTAGTCGGTGGCGGAAGATACAACAGCAGTTCAATCGTATGCAGCATCCGGGGATGATTTATGAAGAACAGAATATGGTTGTGAGGACACTCAGGGATTATTTTACCACTGATATTAATGAAGTTCTCATCAATGATGCAAATGCATTTCAGAAAGCATTAGAGCTGTTTAAAGATGTAATACCTCGTCAACAAAAGAAATTACGCCTTTTTGTGGGGGATGAACCTTTATTTTCAGCGTATGGGATAGAGGAACAGATTGAGCAGCTCAGTGTGAATAAGGTGCAGTTAAAGTCAGGAGGTAGTATCGTCATTGATACGACGGAAGCTCTCGTGGCAATAGATGTAAATTCAGGAGCATCTAAACAAGAAAGTAAAATCGAGGAAACAGCCTTGCGGACAAATCTTGAGGCAGCATCTGAAATTGCCCGGCAACTTCGTTTGAGAAATTTGGGGGGCTTGATAGTAATCGATTTTATTGATATGAATTTGCAGAAAAATAGAAAAAAGGTTATGCAAAGACTTGAAGAGGCCGTTTCTTCTGATAAAGCCAAATGTATCATTGATACAATTTCTCAATTTGGCCTTTTGGAGATGAGCAGACAGCGTATTGGATCTGAACTCTCGTATAAAGTGGAGAGTGTGTGTCCGACATGCGGTGGAAAGGGAAGCATACCATCTGTTATTACATCTGCGAATATTATACTGCGTAAGATAAGAGAACTAGCTGCAAAAGGCAATTTAACTCAAGTTCAAGCCAAATTACCCTTGGAGTTGGCAAATTATTTGCTAAACGAGAAGCGTGATTGTCTCAGGGACCTGGAATTGGAGTTTGATATTTTAATCCAATTAACCGCCGACATCTCAGTGCCTCCGGGTCAGATACCAAAACTAGACGTAAAATTAATTATTCCACCTGGGGATGAAAAAGAACTTGAAATGAAAGAACCAATAGTGTTTAAGAAGGATAACCACAAAAATCATCACAAAAAGAAAGAGAATGAGAAGAGAACAAAAGAGAGCACGAGTCAAAAGAAACAAACCTATGATAATATAATACACAAAATTGCGGAGAACGATACGGCCAAGATTAAAAATGACGATAATAAAGACAGTGCTGAGAGGTCTTTGCTCATGCCTTCCTCTCATGTGTTATCGGATAAGAATGAGAAAGAAATAAAAGATGAGAATGAAATTGAAGCCAAGAGCGAGCACATAGGAACAAATGAGAGCATAAAAGAGTATAACACTATAGAGCACAATGAGATCTCCGATAAAAATAATTTTAAAAATAGTAATGACACGAAAGAAGAATTAGAACAGCACACAGAAGCGGTAGAAGAGGAGGGGATAGATCGAAAGGAGAGAGAAGCTCAAAAATACCACAGCGGAAGGCTTGCAACCCCTTTTGTAAAAGTTAGGCCTGCATCATGGCTTCGAGCTCGATTTGGCTCTCGAAGAGCAAAAGAGGTGAAAAAGGGCCTCCATGAGGAGGACGAAACTGAGCCAATCGCTGAAGTGATCTCTTTGGAGGATCAATCTGTAAAACAAAAAAATTTTATACCGGATGATAAAATACTTCAACCAGAGGAAAATGTATCAAGCTTAGATGAGAAGGTGGATTGTCAGGAGGAGGAGAAGAACATAGTTGAGCACCATAATGAGATAACAGGCTAAAGTTTATTACACACAACATTTACAGGGGTGGGATTTTTTTCTGTTGTTACCTCGTGAGTACTAAAAATTTTTTCGAGATTCTGGTGAAGTATTCGAGTGAAATTTCGAAGCCATAACACTTTCTTTTTATCAAATTCAATAAAATCTGCCACTTCAATTTGGTTTAACTTTACCTCTTTATGAAACATTATTAACTCCTTTATGTATGAGTATAGAAACTATGAATGAATACTTTTTTTATTTAAAGATGCAAATTTAATACCAGCAACGGATGTGAAGAGATGAATCCTTTAAATTCAATAATGAACAATAAATAATGAAAAGAATTTGATTTTAATTTAATTTTATGTATTAATAGAGTTTATGATTCGGAATAAAATTATTTTATGTACATCAAAGATTGAACCATTAGAACTTTTAAAGCCATCGTTGCAGGCAAAAGATTTTAACATCATCATGGCAAATGATGGTGAAGACGCAAAAAACAAGATCAGAGAATTTAAACCTGACCTTGCCATTGTCGATATACATCTGCCCACCATAAATGGTATTGATTTTCTTCAACAAATAAAAAAGGATAATTCAAAGCTCCCCGTCATTATGGTGTCAGGCCAAATTTCTACGAATGCGGCTATCGAAGCGATGAAACTAGGAGCCTATGATTATATCGTTCCCCCTTTTGATATACCTCGTCTTGTCGATATAATTAAGACAGCTATTGAAGCCGCTTCTATAAAGGAAAAAGAAATTGCCATCAATCCTTCACTGTTAGTAGCTGATTCTATTTATGATTCTAATACTATCATAGGCAATAGTTGTGAAATGTTAGAGATCTATAAGATGATTGGCCAAGTGGCCCAGAGTGAGGCCCCTGTGCTTATACAAGGAGAGAGCGGGACAGGGAAAGAATTAGTGGCCCGTTCTATTTATTATCATAGTCTTCGCAATAACAATATTTTCTTAGCGGTCAATTGCGCGGCAATTCCCGAACATTTATTGGAGAGTGAGTTGTTTGGCCATGAGAAAGGTGCTTTTACCGGGGCTCTTTCAAAAAAAATCGGTAAGTTTGAACAGTGCAGCAAAGGGACGATTTTTCTCGATGAAATAGGGGATATGGCCCTTTCTGCCCAAAGCAAAATGCTACGTGTACTTCAGGACCAGGTATTTGAGAGGGTTGGAGGGCATGAAAGCATTAAAGTGGATGTACGAGTTATTGCGGCAACAAATAAAAGCCTTGTCAATGCAGTAAAAGAAGGTTCCTTTCGGGTTGATCTTTTTTACCGTCTGAAGGTCATATCCTTTTATCTACCTGCGTTGAGGGAGAGGCGCGAAGACATTGGATTGCTCGCGGACTATTTTCTCTTAAAATACAGGCGAAAATTAAAGAAGGAGATAAATGGAATCGCACATACCGCAATTATGCGCTTGACAGAATATGATTGGCCGGGCAATATTAGAGAATTAGAAAATGTCATTCAGTCTGCTATTGTCTTATGCAAGGGAGATATTATTCTGCCGGAGCATCTGCCTATTGGAAAAGAGGATGGATTAGGGAAGCCGAAGTCTATAGGTGATTTTAAAGGGGAAATAGAGGAGGATTTCACTATTATGTTTGAAAAAATACTCTCACCGATTTTCGATAAGATAGATGACCCCGAGAAAAGCGATGTGCCTGTTCGGCTCCTTGAAAATATGGAAAAAGCATTAATTAAACTAACATTAAGAAAAGTAAATAATAATCAAGTCAAAGCTTCCAGGATGTTGGATATTAGCAGGAATACCCTGAGAAGCAAGATAGAAAAATATGGTATTAATTAGATGATTGTTTCTCTAAAATATATTTTATGAGTCTATTTTGGTCTGCTTCATCTATCTGTATAAAATTTACCCCTACCACATGGTCATCGACCCACACTACTTCACCTTTTGCCATAATATCCAAATAGGGGAAAATAGGCATTTCTAAGATTATTTCTAATTTTTGTCCCTCTCTTAAATCTATAGGGCAAAAAAATTGTATCCCCCCGCCACTCACATCAATTGTGTGAGCGGAGAGGAAGTTTAAACCCCCTTCTATGGCAAAATTGAGCTCAAGTGGTTCATCCAGCCGAATATATCTTCTCTTTTCAATACATTCGAATCTATCAGTGAACTCGACCTGGAGAAGAGGCAGGGTATTTTTCGTGAATTTCTTGACCGTCGAGTTGAGACAGTAAAATGAGTTGTATTTTTCCCATAAAATATTAATTTCTCTCCCAGTGAACATATCGTATGATTCAAATGGTATTTGTATTTTAATGTTTTTATTGTTTATAGATTCTATAGTCGCATTGGGTATTTCTAACCGTCCACTCGGGTGGGATTCGGCTAATCTGAGAATAACCTTTTGGTCCTTTGTTAAATAATCTAATACATTTTCCATTGTTAAATCCTCAACTATGATATTCTTCCATAATTATTCTTATCGGAATTTTATTTTTTAACTTTATTGCTACCCTGTTTAATTTTCAGAACACATTTGAGATAAAAAATATCTGGGATAAATGCGTGAAGCTAAGGGGGGCTTGCCTTAGCTTCACGCATTCTGTGGATTGCTGCGCAGGTTTTGTGCATACAATTTAAGGATATGACTCTCCCGGATGATAGATGAGGGTCAATTGAAAATAATAGGGGGCATTATCATAATCCCAATCATCGTCAGGATGTTCTGAATTAATATAATTAAAGTCGCTTATACTTATATAGAATTTTCCTGCCCATGCATCACCGATCCAGAATTCTTGATCAGTTCCTGTGGGAACAGTGAGGTCAAAGGCCTCAATATCAACATCATCATCACCGGCGCTCGCCATAAAACCGTTGGAATCTCCTTGATAATCCACAAGTTCATTATCCTGATCCCAGTCGCGGTAGAGTTTCCAGATATATTCAACTGGTGAGCCGGAGCCTCCAACGTGTAAATCTATCCTGATATCATAGTACCAGTCGCTGTTAACTGGAGCATTGCTGTCTATACCCAGGGGGCTGAAATCAATCTGAAACCAGTCTTGATCTCCTTGAAAATCTATATACCCTGCTATCCAGGGAAAAGAGATAGTAGTCAGGCCTGTTGTGGCGTCGGTTGTCGTGGTAAGCCCCTGAGCCGCATAATTCGGCTCGTTAAAGTAAAGAAGAGTTGTATTGGCTTTATATTCTTTTTGTGTCAAGGAATTATGCGCCAGTTCGATAGTGACGGCATCCTCATCTTCTCTTTCTTCATCTTCCTTATAATAAGCAATAGAGCCTGTAATACTTGCATCAGCAGGTAATGATGCCGGAATAGCCCTTAGATTTGCCCATATTCTATAGGGAGTGAGACCATCCCCATCATCACCTTGATAATCACAGACTCTGAAATAATAATTGACTGGATTTCCCGACTGGGTAGCCGGAACAAGCAGGCTCATTTTAAGTTCTGTCGGGCCATCCTCTCCATTGGTATCAAATGCTTTCTTGAGCACATTATCACGCATAATACTTATATAATATTCTACAAGGGATGTCTGTGAATTTGTATCAAGAAATACCTCCAATACCTGGGGTTCTGATGTGTCAGGTATCTCTATATAATACCAGTCCTCATCACCCCTATAGCCGATTTTAGCTGTGATGGCAACATCCGCCTGAAGTTGGTCTGCCGTATCAATAGTATTATTTCCCAAAACCGTCTCATTGGTGCCGGGATCTATGATTTTTTGGACCTCTTCCGCCGAATCAACGACATCCAATACCTCAATTGATACTGTATAGGGAGCGCTTTGAGAGATCGTGTGCCCTTCAGAGGCCTCTATCATGAGATAATGGGTACCGGAACCCGCCTTGACCTGGGATTGATATGCAGATGATCCTCCTACAAAGCTGTGGGTCAGTATGGTTGTTTCCTCTGAATTTTCCACACTGATGATGTTTACTTGATAGGTAAAATCGATATCCTCTTCCCCATCATCGAAACTTATATTGAGAACTTTAAATCCCGTGGTTTCGATACTGTCAAGCGCTATCTGATACCAGTCTTGATCTTCCAGATAATCAAGTGAACCGCTCACCGAATAGGTCATTGTGTCAGAGTCATATTCCATTGATGAGGAACTGGCAATCGTATCATTCCCATTGGTTTCCTCAGCAGTCACAGAATTTATGCAGATCTCATATGGTGATGCATTGTCAAAATCATCGCGTCCATAATCATCAATGAGCACATAATAATCTCCGGAAGTAAGGTAGGGTCGCATAGTATAGTTTATTCTTTGTACTCCATCGATTGATTCGAGCAAAACGCCCTCACTATCATATAAATCAACGGAAAGTGCAACATCAGTACCACCTGCAAATGGAGAGAATTCAATGTCGACTGCATATATTCCCGCTGTTGAAACGCTAAAATGATAACAATCAATATCACCAATTTCCCCGATGCAATCTGTTTGACAACTCTCAGGATTATCAATCGTAATAGTGGTCGCCTCGGTAAAATTTCCATTTCCGTCAGTGCTGTCTGCAAAATCAATAGTAAGATAATAGGGATTGTCTGAATAGTCATCATCTAATAGATCACGCACCATAATATAAATATCCTTCGGTCTGTCAATATAAAGGTTTATTTGAATATCTGCCGGCAATTGACTATCTTCAGGGGCATGATCAGCATAGAGTCGTCTCCTCGTACCCGAGGTGTTTTCCTCATACACGGTGACAAGAAGATCAACATCAGGCCGCATGGTGTTACTGGAGCAATTAATCTGTAGAATATTATTTGCTTCAACTGCCTGGTAGTGATACCAATCAACCTCTCCTTCTCGGGAGATAGTCCCTGATACCGTTCGATTTAAGGCAAGCTCCTTCACAAGATCTTCCCTGATTTCAGGGATATCACTGCATGATAATTGAATAACGGCGAGTACCAATAATGGAATGATATAACATAATCTCTTCATTTTTTTCACCTTTTGTTATTGAATTAGATTGAAATCATGAGGTGTGAGCACGATGTTTTTATTGGTATCATTGATATTTACGATAATTTCTGCCATACGGAATATCGGGGTGCAATCAGGATTATCTTCCGGTACCTCTGCAATATATAACCGGATGAGATTGTCTCCTGCATTCCAATAATCGTCATCTCCTAAAACATGTGCTTGTGTATCCATGATGTCAATGTTAGATATACAAAAATAGTATTGCCTCACATAGGATGGCATATCCTCACCCTGATCCAATGCTACAAGTCCCTCGTCCTGTATATTATACATATAGCAATATCTTTGTCTGATTTTCGGATCATTGGAGGAGACATTAGTGTGCTGCTGAATTTCGAGGGCATCGATTGCTCCATCAAAATCGCTATCAGTGGTGTCTTGAATTGCCAAGGGATTTGTCCCCATAGTAAATTCAATTCCATCAGGGATGCCATCCCCATCAGAATCAGCAATGTTCCGGTTTGTTCCCTTTACATATTCTTCGCAATCCGTAAGACCATCAGTATCCGAATCCGGCCATATACCATCATCCATTATTTGGCAAGGACTGTCTTGCGTTAAAGGATCGAGCTCATGGCCCGGTGAACTTGACTTTACCTCAAAAAAGTCATTCATCCCATCACCATCTGTGTCCTTAATATTAGGATCCGTCTCATACACTATTTCTTCCTCATCAGTCAATCCATCACCGTCACTATCGACATACACAAGCTCTATACCTGGTCGCACATTATAATTAAAGGCAACCATATATTTAATTTTATATTCAACTGTTAATCTCATATCAATAATATTAATGAAATCAATAGCTTCAGCGTTCTCAAACAAGCGGAACTGCCCATTACCCTCATCAGCCATCCCCTGCAGGGTCTCTTCGGCCATCTGTTGGGCTGTCTGGCCATCCTCGCTCGAATCGAAGAGTTCAGTCAGAAGAAAGGTATGGAAATTAAATCCTCCAACCCCTCTGTTGGTAACCATTTCATAAATCTCACTGACTTGATACCATATATCAGAATTCGATTGAGTCTGGCCCTGCACATTGGGCATACCATCACTCAAGAAAATAACAATATATTTCGAGCGGATCAGATTTTGTTCCTCTTCCCTCTCCATTCGATTAATGTCACGTTCGATATCAGCATAAATGGTATCAAGTGTCCCAAGATAATCCGTCATCGTATCATTACGGGCTTGATCAAGCACTCTATTAAGCTCAGTGATATCTTTTGTGAACCCACCTCTGCCATCAATGGTTCTTGTCCACTCAAACACATCATTATTCCAAAGCATTATCTCAAAGGAAGTATTTTCATTGCTGTTATATTCATTGATAAAATCTCGTACAGCCTCTATTCTCAAAAAATCCGGATCAGAACCTGCCTCGATCCCAAATTCATCATCCCCCATACTCAAGGAACAATCAATGGCAAAGAGGACCTTCATGGGAAAGCGGATTTCATCGGGTGTCTCAGTGAGAAACCTTCCCTCCAAGGAAATTTTTTGCCGTGGTTGTGTTCTTTCGAGATCTGGGCCGCCCCCACATCCATAGATAATGATAAGTGTAATTATTTGTAAAACAAGAAAAAAGACAAATGGCTTAGTCTTCATCACATATATCTCCTCTTCCGTCATGATCCCCGTCCGCTTGATCTGCATTGGCGAGTTTGGGGCAATTATCGCATGCATCACCTATCCCATCACTATCAAAGTCATTATTTTCATAAGTATGACATTCCGGACAAAGATCGCTATAGTCTGCGAATCCATCATTGTCAAAGTCATCATCGCATGCATCGCCGGCTGTATCATCGACCATATAAAAGTCACTATTTTCCTGGCCTGGATTATACACCCTGCTGCAATTATCGATAATATCCGGCACGCCATCATTATCATCATCTTCATCGCAAAGATCACCGAGACCGTCACTATCATAATCTGCCTGGAGAGGATTATTAATGGATGCACAATTATCAGTTGAATTCACAATGGTATCTCCGTCAAGGTCATTATCGCATACATCACCAATACCGTCTCCATCCGTATCAAGCTGCTCATTATTTGCCATATCAGGGCAGTTATCACAGGCATCACCATAATCATCCCCGTCTGAGTTCTCATCCTGTTCATTGGGTGTATAGGGGCAATTGTCTCTTGTATCAACAACGCCATCAGCATCAATATCCTCTTGAAGCGAAAATACAGGCCCTAAATCATAACTCACTAAAATAGGGCCACCACCACCCCCTCCGCCGCCAAGACCTCCTGCAGGAGGAGCTCCGCATAGATTATCAGGGCATTCATTAAACCAGTCATTGGGATTAAAATCCTGGCATTGTGTATGGGACGAAGGGTATAAAACCATAAAGAAAAATAAGAGCGTAATAATTGTTATGTAATATTTCATTTTTCACCTCATTCTTTTCTGTGTGACAGTTTCAATATTTTAATTATCGGTAAAGAAGCAAGGGATATGCCAAAAAAATAAAACTATAATTAATTGATTTTATTGGGTATCGTATGTTAGAAATTACAAAATTGTAATCAAGATTACAAAATTGTAATTTTTTCTCCCCTAAATGAGCATTGCTGCTCATTCAGAATTGGGTGGAAAGATTAAGCACAATGTGAGGAAAATTGAAATAATTTTTGATATTGTTTGTTATGTTGAGAGGATTTATCTTCTCCCCGGCTGCGCTCAACCAATGCGCCTGTAAGTTCGGCGAGAGTAAACAGACGGCTTTTGGCAATTTCAATAATAAAAGAAGGACGGCTTTCATAATTTTTGGCTTGATAGAAGACCTCCTCCTCACTGATCATAAATCTGTGAGCAATCTCTTGGAGTAGCTCAATCTCGCGGGGAGGGGCACCATAGCTCACATAGTTACATCCTATGATTTCTCCTGCAGCCCATATGGGAAGCGCATAAATATTGAGGCCTCCCGGACATATAAATTCACAGGGTGTCCCCCTTTCAATCACTGATTTCGCCATCATAGTCCAGTACTTGTGACAGAGGGGGATTTCTCTTTCTCCCGTATCTCGTTCTCCGTTGGTGTTGCTTGTGAGTCCGAAGCCGCTGTTAAGAAGCTGACACCAGTCCGAGGCGAGAAAGCCCAAGGTATACCCTCCCTTCTTCTCATAAATCGCAGCTGAGGTTTTGAGCAAATTAATACAATCAGCCAGCATATCAATAAGAACTTTTTTCCCTAGTGTGACTCCCAGGATTTTACTTACGTTGTGTTCCGTCACTCTCCCATAATGTTGTATACTGCCTGGCTTCCGGTCCTTGAATATGGAGTGGGATTTGAGGTTTTTTGTCAAGAGGCATTCAATCCCGCTCATTTCTTCCTTCGCCTTCTTTATACCGGTTATATCTTCGATGCTGAGAAGGATTTTATGATCTTTTTTATCCTTTTGCCATATTTGACTGGCATTGATAAGCATTGTCCTCTGTCCGATAGTGAGGAAATTACGGCACACATCGAACTCTCTTATACAGGTCCTATGCAAGAGAGTTCTAAGCTCCGCAGTATTCCATGAATGATTGTCAAGCTCATAAATAAGTCTGCCCTTAATGATGGATTCTGAGCACTTGAATGTAATATAGAAAGATTCGTTGGCTGAGAGGACGCGAAAATCTTTATCGAGGATGAGAAGAGGAGTAGGCATTGTTTCAATAACAGCATGGGGATAATCATGAGCATCCTTTACCTCCGCATGACTGCATTTGAGCATATTTATATCGACCAGTCTCATGATAACACCGTCAATTTTTTCCTCATACGTGGTATTTGGCATAATATGCACGTGATACCAATGGTCCTGTTGATCCTGAAGTTCTATTTTAATAACCGCTGATGTGTCAAGCGCATCACGAATCAATCGCTCTAATTTATCAGGAGTGATCTTAAGCTTTATCTGCCTGATCGGTTTTCCCTTCTCAATTGAGAGCATTTCCATTATCTTCTTTGATCGGGGAGAAAAGTATTGAATTTTTAAATCATTCCCTACAATTATTATTGGAATTCTGAAGCCATGAGGAAAGCTGTTCCCCATTTTTACACCTCCCCACTAAGGTAATGTGCCACCCTTCATTGTTATTGCTGATCCCGCTCTCTTAAGGATGGCATCACTCTGAAAAAAATTACTTCGTGACACTATCCCATTTGTAATGATCCATCAGGAAAGGGATTGAAACAGTATGCACTCCGAAATGCCTTATTTTCTAGTATAACAGAATGATTAAAAAAAGCCAATAGACTGTTCACTCCTTTTTGCTATCTTTTTTCCACTATAGAGGTGCTCTCTCTTTGGGACTTCAGATCATTAGTGCTATATTAATAGTATATACCCTTTGAGAAGGAGTTATGGATAGAAAGAAATTGGCGCTTATACACATTATTAAAAGAGAACTCAACCTCAGTGAGAGAGAATATAGGGACATCCTTTTTCATGCAGCGGGAGTGCAGAGTGCAAAAGAGTTGAGTGAAGCGAAATTCAGGAAATTAGTAAACTATTTTGTAAGGAGTAAACATTATCGGATTAATCATCATGGATTAACCATAAAGCAGAAGTATTATATCAGGTTCCTTGCCCAGGAGCTGTCGTGGGATGATACACATCTTAAGAATTTTATCCATAAATATTATAAAAAAAATGATATTAACACGTTAACAAAAAAGGAAGCAATAAAACTCATAGAATCACTCAAGAATGTGAAGCACCATCAAGAATAATACATTTTAGGAGTGAGTTATCTTTACCTTTGCTTATTTTACTTTTGGTTATTTTTCTCCAGCATAATTTCATCATTCACTAATTTAACGATAATCGAATCCCCTTTTGAAAATTCAGCTTTAATTATTTTTAAGGAGAGGGGATTTTCAATCTTGGATTCAATAACCCTGATTAATGGTCGAGCTCCATATTCATCAGAGTAGCCGGCTTCAGCAATTTTTTTCTTTACCGCATCGGTAATAGAGAGTGAATACCCATTTTCTTGAACAGTGTGTATTAATTTCTGAAGGTGTAAATCCTCAATTGCCAAGATATCTTCTATTCTTAAAGGATGAAAGACGATAATGTCATCAATTCGATTAATAAATTCAGGCTTAAAAAATTTATATACTTCTTTTAATATCTGCTTTTTAAGCTCCTCATAATGTATTTTTTTTCCATTTTTATCCCCAAAGCCGATGCGATTTGATTTGTCAAAGAGAATACCGGTCCCTATATTTGAGGTACCAATAATAATGGTATTTTTAAAGCTGACGGTAATGCCATGACTATCGGTAAGTCTGCCATCATCAAGAATTTGCAGAAGCATATTAAATACATCAATATGGGCCTTTTCCAGCTCGTCAAGGAGCACAATAGAATAGGGATTTCTCTTTATTCTTTCAGTAAGTTGTCCTCCTTCTTCGAATCCTACATATCCGGGTGGAGATCCCACCAATTTGGAAACTGTATGTTTCTCCATGTATTCGGACATATCGAGCCTTATTATTTTGCTTTCAGTATCAAATAAGAACTCAGCAAGCGCTTTAGCAAGCTCTGTCTTCCCTACGCCGGTTGGGCCAAGAAAAATAAAGCTTCCTATAGGCTTGTCGGATCGTTTTAATCCAGCCCTATTTCTCCTGATTGCATTTGAGACTGAGACAATAGCCTCATCCTGGCTTATAAGTCTTTGATGAATTTTTTCTTCCATGGTTGAGAGTTTTTCAGCTTCTGATTCAATAAGCCGATGAACCGGAATTTTTGTGGCTCGTGATATTATATGGGCAATATCATTTTCAGTAATACGCGCATCGAGTTTTTTCGTCCTTTCTTGCCAGAGTCTCTTTTCCTTTTCTAATTCTTGGGAAATAATTGAAATCTCTTGTTGAATTTTTGAGACATTCTCGAAATCTCCCTTAGAATATAAATGTGCCTGTGTTTCCTTTAAATCCAATTTTTCTTTTTCCAATTTCTTAATCTGTGTCGGAACACTAATCAGGCTTAAATGTTTTCGCGCTCCTGCCTCATCAATTAAATCAACAGCTTTATCAGGCAAGAACCTATCGGTGATATATCGTTCTGACAGTTTAGCTGCGGCAATAATAGCGTCATCAGTATAGTGTATCTCATGGTGTTCTTCATAATTATGCTTAATCCCGTGCAGTATTTTAATTGTATCCTCTATAGAGGTCTCATCAAGAATTAAGGGTTGAAATCTTCTGCTTAACGCCTTATCTCTTTCAATAGTCTTTTTGTAGTCATCCAAAGTAGTCGCTCCGATGATCTGTATTTCTCCTCGCGCGAGAGCTGGTTTAAAAATATCAGCGGCATTGAGCCCGCCTGTTCCTCGACCTGCTTCAGTAATGGTATGAATTTCATCAATAAAGAGGATAATAGCTCCTTTGGAATCGATTATCCTTTGAAGGATATCTTTAAGTCTTTCTTCGAATTCGCCTTTAAATTTTGCGCCCGCTGTCACCGATGCCATATCAAGCATAAATATTCTTTTATGAAAAAGCTTCCTGGTCACATCATATTCTGAGATCCTTTGGGCAAGACCTTCGACAAGGGCCGTTTTCCCCACACCGGCTCCCCCTAAGATAATTGGATTATTTTTATTTCTTCTGCACAGGATTTCAATCATCCTTTCAATCTCATCCTCTCTTCCGATCACTGGATCTAATTCGTTATTATGGGCTTTTTCATTAAGGTCAATAGTATAGGCACTCAATATATCGACGGTTGTTTCTGAATCTTTGTTTTCCATTTGCTTCCCGCTCATCAATCGTTCCAGGACTTCTCTACATTCTCCATAATTAAGTCCTACCTCTTTTAAGATAGTCGAGCAAGATTTAATCTCATCATTAAACAGAGCTAAAAAAAGAGTTCCTGTGGAAATATAGGTATCCCCGAATTTCTTTGCCTCAAAGGAGGCGATTTCAAATAATTTTTCCACTTCAGGGGCAATGGTAATCTTTACGGCTTCCTTTGATTCGATCTGTGGTTGACGCGCATAGATACGTTCAATAATTTTATCAATATATTCGGAGGGATTTGTTCGAATTTCATTAATAATTTTCAGTGGCGTTGAATTCTCCTGGAGCAGGAGTCCCAATAAAACAAATTCGGATGTGAAAAATGTCTGTCTTAAATTAGCAAACTCTATGCTCCCAATATTTATGGCTTCAACGACTTTTTTTGTTGACTGACGAAAGTATTTCTGAAGCATCTTTTTCCTCTCAAAAAAAATAATTATCGCATCACATGTACATCCTTTTCAATAATTATAACCTATACCATAGAATAGTCAAAAAACCCATTATTGATTTGTTTATCAATCCCATGATAAGGGGGTGAAGAAGAAAAATGTATTACTCTTTCATGAAAAGCGATTGAATAAAATGGTCGAGGTTTTTGTTTATGCTATTATGTATGCGAGTAAGTTCCTTGTCATGTTTTAAATAATCAACGTATGCACTGATTATGAGTGTGTCGACTTCTGTCATAGAGACAAATTCCACTCCAACATGCCATATATCCAACTTGTTCGCCCATATGACTCTTCCTGAAAGAGATATTGTATGGATGCCTGTCGGAAGGGATAGAGTAAAATGGAGGATAGTATTCCACTCAGGTTTTTCTTTACAGGTTATCTTAGCTCCATTATAAGATATGCTAATTAGTGAGTGGGGTTCTCTGCTTTTTACACCTAATGTCAGTGGCTTTGAAAGAAGAATTCTCTCATCGCGGCGTCTTTCATGAGTATAATTTTTATTCATATTTGTTCTCCTTTTAGATTTCTTTTTCTGCAATATTACTGCCATATAGACATTCATTCTCTGCATATTTATATAATATATTGATATCATGTACATTCTTTGATAATTAACGGGCATGACAGCGGTGTTGCTCCTACACTATATGAAAAAAAATTATGAATAAAAAAAAGAACTCCTATTATTTTATAGAAATGCCGATAGAAAAATTAAATAAACTCTCGAGGGAAAATATAAGGAGACAAGGAAAGTGGCAGCTGAAAATAAAAAATACAGGTTAGTCACAAGAAGTGATATTGACGGATTAATATGCGCAGTTATGCTTAAAGAAATGGGTATGATTGATGACATTACATTTGTGCATCCGAAGGATGTCCAGGATGGTAAAATACCCCTCACAGAAAGGGATATTACTACTAATTTGCCCTATGCAGAAGAAGTGTATTTAGCATTTGATCATCATATGAGCGAGACACTTAGATTGGATGATATCCATAAAAGGAATCTCATTATCGAACCGTATGCTGCCTCAACCTCACGCGTTCTGTATGACTATTTTGGTGGCAAAGAGAGATTTAAGAATGTCACCGATGAGATGATGATTGCGGTGGATAAAGCTGATTCTGCTCAATTTAGTATGGAGGATGTCCTTAATCCCAAAGGGTGGGTATTGCTTGGTTTTATTATGGATCCTCGTACAGGGCTCGGACGTTTTCGAACATTCAGAATATCGAACTATCAGCTTATGATGAACCTTATTGATTATTGCTCGGTTCATCATAATGTGGCTGATATATTAAATCTGCCGGATGTGAAAGAAAGAATTGATCTTTTTTTTGAATATCAAGTAAAATTTAAAGATCAAATCGAACGATGCTCCACTGTGTATGAAGACTTAATCGTGTTGAATCTTAAAGATGAGGAGATTATTTATCCGGGTAACAGGTTTATGATCTATGCCTTATACCCTCAATGTAATATTTCTATTCATGAAATCTGGGGTCTTAAAAAACAGAACACTGTTTTTGCCATTGGTAAATCAATTTTTAACAAAACATCGGATGTGAACATCGGAGAGCTGACATTCAAATATGGAGGTGGTGGCCATGAAAATGCCGGCACGTGTCAAATTGATAATGAAAAGGCTGATGAAATTTTAGAGGAGTTGATTGCGCATATAACTAAAAAGGCGCCTGCGCCTTTTACCTAATGTCACTTGCTTTCGGACCCATTCAACCCAAAAAGCAAGAACAGGTGGTATAATGTATCTTTAGTTACGTAAGAAGTGTCTTTATATGGTCCAATTCGTGCTCGGCATCTTTTACGAGCTCCTCTATGACCTCTTTTACAGGTTTTATCTCTTGAGCACAGCCAACGGCCTGACCAGCCATAAGTGAGCCACGCTCTGTGTCACCATCCACAGCCGCTTTTTTAAGGGCGCCGATCCAGAATCGTTCGACCTCAAGCTGGGCTTTTTCTCGGTCTATTTCACCATTATCAAGCTGATGCAACAGTTCTAACTGCAATTTTCGAAACTCTATACTCCCTTTATTCTTAAGTGCGCGGACAGGAGTCACCGACAAGCGTGAATCAAATTGTGGTGTGGCGATTGCATCTCGTGCACGTGCACGCTGAAAAGCTTTTTTAAAATTAGGGTGAACGCTGCATTCATCAGTCATCACAAAGCGGGTCCCCAACTGCACGCCAGAGGCCCCCATGAGCAACATGTGCGCTATCATCTTCCCGGATGCGATCCCTCCTGCAAGGAAAATAGGGACTTGCTCATGAAAGTGAAAAAGAATCTGCTGCCAGAGCACTGATCCTGCAATGGGACCGATATGACCACCCGCCTCCATTCCTTCAAGCATAAGGCCATCAGCGCCAGAGCGGATGATACGCTTGGCCAATGCGTCGGTTGAGGCAAATGCCAGAACCTTTGCGCCATATTTTTTTGCGTTGTCTATTTCCTGGTCCCTAGGCACACTCCCGGCGAAGATAATAACAGGAAGGCGTGAAGCTATTGCCACTTCGAGATGTGCTGCATAATTCGGGGCGATGGTTATGAGATTGACAGCAAAGGGTTTATCAGTGAGTTTTCGCGTGTGCTCGATCTGACGTTCAAGCTCCTCGGGAGGCATATTGCCACATGCGAGGCTGGCAAAAGCACCTGCATTACACACGGCAGCTACAAGATTCGGATCGCTCACCCATGTCATAGCGCCGCATATTATGGGATGAGTGACTCCAAGGAGTTCCTGCCCCCTTTTCCATAATTTATTAAGGTGTGGTAGTGCTCCGAATGAGTCCATTGCTTTTATGATATATTATTAAAAAAAAATGAGCAAGCCCTTTGTTCAATAACAGCGTTTTACTTCTTAAAAATCCATTCCTTCTGGAGGAGATTTACTATCGTTTCTAATGATTTTGGTGGATGCACTCCTTTGTTATAGTTTGTCTCTAAAAAGAAGAGACCGTATCGATTATGAAGATGGTGCCGCACTTCAGCCTTCAGGTCGGCCACATTTTCCTTATAGTTTAGTTTGACTAAAATCTGGGCGCCAATTGGCAGATCGGGGGGATCATCCGGGGGGAAGCTAATCTGGATGCCGCCGTAACTAATATCTATAGCGTGTGCGTCTAAGGTCATATACCATTGGGGGATTTTCACCTGCACCATGAATTGGCTATTGTTAATCAGGGGTATCCGCAATGATTGCCGTGTCTCGGACCAAAATATCTTCTCAGGATAATTTAGGATTACCTTCGCCGGTTCTGAATTCTCACTTTTTAGATAATACTGAATTGTAGATACGAAGAACGCAGCCCGGCTCTCCAATGAATACGTAATACAACACGTGGACAGTGGTTTGAAATCGGCCTCTCGATGATCAAAGAGGGATAATACAATACAATTTTCTCTTGAATGATTTGAAAAACGAGCCTGGCAGGCTATTCCTGATGTAGTCGGCATAATAATGGCAGGTGCTTCTTTTTGCCAGGATTCCATGAGCAAGTGCAGATCCTTTTCGTTAAGCGTGAGAGAATACTTTGATTCAGTGCCAATTTTAAAGATATCAAAGAGAAGAGGAGCAACTCTCTTGGCTATGGCTTTATCCGGTTTAATCATTTTTTTCATATTCTCAAGTGCATGGCAGATAGTTTCCATTCTCAATGCTTTGAATACATTACATTGTAAATAAGGGCTTAAATGAATAAATTTTTTTTCCGGAAACTCCTTTTGCATTCTTAAGTAAAATCCCACTTCTGTCCCCAGTATATATGTAGTTATTGTATTATCCATTTTAATATAATGATTATACATCGCCCCTGTTCCCATAACATGATCCGCTGCTGCACACACTTCAGGTTTACACGACGGATGGACCATGAGACAGGCATCGGGATATTCTGTTCTTAATTTTTCGACATCGGACATATTAACTGAATCATAGACATTGCATACTGGATTGTGAGGATAAAGGATAACCTCCTTTCCCGAGGATTTGGCAAATTCTTCACCATAGTTTTTTTCTCCCACAAATAAAACCTTATCGTTCTCTAAAGATTGCACCGTTTGCACTGCCTCATCGGACACGGCTATAATATCTGCAAGAAGTTTGTTTTGAAAAGGGGAAATCGCATGACAGACCAGAGGAATGCCTGGATGTAATGCCTTAAATGCACTTATTTTTTCAAAAGACAGCTCTCTGTGCATGGCAACCGGGCATTCTATTTTAGCCGGAACAAGAATAATTTTTTCAGGCAAGAGCGCGGCAGCTATTTCTGCAAAAAAGGATGGTGCTACCACTACTATGACTTGAGCAGAGAAGCCATTTTTTATTGATTCGAAAAATCCTAAGCTATCCGTCAGCACATCAGCAATTTCATGGACATCAGTGGGAGCATAATGGTGGGCTATAATGACGGCATTATGTTCTTCTTTAAGTTTTTTAATTTTCTCTATTATATCCATATTCGTACTCCTTTTTTTCATATCGGCATAATAAAAAAAAAAAGATGACTCAATTTTTTCCACCCAGATAGGCATGCAGTACCTCAGGATTGGCGAGAAGTGTTGGTGCTAAATCATCAAGCACAATAACGCCCACTTCCATGACATAACCCCTGTGGGCTACACGCAGAGCAGCCTGTGCATTTTGCTCTACCAGGACAACCGCAACTCCCCGGGCATTTATTTCCCGGATGGTTGCGAAGATGGTTTTCACAAGAAGGGGTGCAAGACCAAGGCTTGGTTCGTCGAGAAGAAGAATGTGGGGATTGGCCATCAGGGCACGACCAATAGACAGCATCTGTTGTTCTCCGCCACTCAAGGTCCCGGCAAGTTGTTTTTTCCGTTCGGCAAGTCGGGGGAAAAGCTCAAAAATCCACTCCAAGGTTTCACTTTTTTGTATCCTGTTTTTTATCGTATATGCTCCCAGCGTGAGGTTTTTTAAAACTGTGAGAGTGTTAAAGATACGCCTGCCTTCAGGGGCTTGAGTGATACCCCTCTTGACAATACGGTCAGCCGGAAGTTTATGGAGGGCACATCCTCGGTAGAGAATTTCTCCTTGAGAGGGTTTCACAAGTCCGCTGATGGCAAGGAGCGTAGTGGATTTGCCTGCTCCATTGGCACCGAGAATTGTCACGATCTCTCCCTCATCAACATGGAGATTGATACCATGAATCACCTCAACAGTGCCATATTTTACATGAAGATTTTTAATTTCAAGAAGCATTTTGATTATTCCTCACCCCATCCAAGATATGCTTCGATCACTTTGGGATCTGCTTTTATTATTGCAGGGGCACCCTCGGCAATCTTACTCCCATAGTCGATGACCACCAGTTTCTCACAGACATTCATCACCAGCCCCATGTCATGTTCGATCAATACAATGCTTATTCCCCTTTTCTGCATTCTTTGAATGAGATTTACCAAGGCAGCAGTCTCCTCCTCGTTCATGCCGCCAGCCGGCTCGTCAAGGATCAGAAGACGGGGGCGGGTGGCAAGTGCACGGGCAATCTCAAGTAATCGCTGATTTCCATGAGAGAGGTTTTTCGCACAATACGAAGCCTGCGAGCGAAGCCCTACAAATTCAAGTTCTGTAAGTGCTCGCGTAAGGATACTCTTCTCTTCTTTTTTTTGGGATGGTGTGTGAAACATGCCTGCAAGAATACCGGATTGTGCCCGGCAATGACATCCGGCCATCACATTTTCAAGCACAGATAGATTCTGAAATAGCCGGATGGTTTGGAAAGTCCGGGCAATGCCCAGGGAAACAATACGATGTGTGCGAAGGCACACAATAGAGGTTCCCTCAAAAATAATGTCTCCTTTATCAGGCCGGTCATTCCCTGTAATAAGATTGAAGATAGTAGTTTTTCCCGCGCCGTTAGGACCGATCAATCCGACAATGGCTCCTGTTTCAACCTCAAAGGAGACATGATCAACCGCTTTTAATCCTCCGAAGGCTTTTGTGAGATCCTTAAGCTGTAATATACTCATGAGACGTTCTCGTTTTCGACAGCAAGGTCGAGGGGATAAGTGCGAGCGCGAGGTGGAAGAATACCCTCGCCGCGAAAAATCATCATGAGGATCATTGCAGCACCGAAGATGAGCATACGGGCATTGGCACATCCGCGGAAAATCTCAGGCAGTCCCACGATGAGAAAGGCCCCGAGCAGAACTCCTGGTATGCTCCCTGCTCCGCCAAGAATAACAAGCATGAACATGACGACTGATTCCCAAAAATTGAAGGATTCAGGCGAGATAATCGTCATTTTTGACGCATAAATATTACCCGCGACTCCCGCCCAGGCAGCGCCTACAATAAAGGCTGAGAGTTTGTAAGCGGCGGTATTAATCCCACTTCCCTCGGCAGCGATCTCATCTTCCCTGAGATAATTCAGCGCGCGACCAAAACGTGATTGTTCAAGCCGGGAGAAAAGAAAGACAGTGAGATATACGAAAAACCAAATATAATAAAAAAAATGGTGTGTTCTACGAATAGTGAGACCCCACACGTGTGGCCGGTCAATCCCAAATATTCCGTTTGCCCCACCGGTTATCCCTAAAATGTCATTGATAAGCGCGATTCTCACAATCTCCCCAATACCGATGGTGACAATACAAAGATAATCACCCTGAAGGTGAATAATCGGCCGTGCGATCAGGGCGGCAAAGATTCCTGATGCAACGGCGCAGAGCGGAATCAGCCAGAGAATAGGAATATGGTAAGTGGTACTAAGGATGGCTGCTGTATATGCTCCGATTGCATAGAACGCAGCATGGCCCAGATTAAACAAGCCCGCATGGCCTACTATCAGATTAAGGCTCAATCCCAACAAACCATAAATACCGATGTTGTTGAGGACGTCTACCCAGTACCGGTTTAAAAAGAGGGGTGCACACAGCAGCAGAAGAGTCGCAATTCCATAAATGAGAAATCGTCTGCATTTCATATTTTTTCAGCCACTCGTTCTCCTAAAAGTCCTGTTGGGCGAAGGATAAGAATGAGAATGAGCACAAGGAAGGCGAGCGCATCTTTCCACGCGATTGAGATGTACGCTGCCCCTAAGGCTTCAATGACACCCAGGAGAATGCCGCCTACCATGGCTCCGGGAATATTGCCGATACCTCCAAGGATAGCGGCTGTGAAAGCTTTGAGACCATATATCCATCCCATGGTAAAATTGATCTGACCATAATAAAGCCCCACCATAAGACCAGCCGCTCCACCAAGCGCTGCTCCTACCATGAACACTATCATAATTACGCGGTTCACATTAATGCCCATCAGCCTGGCTGCCTGCTGATCTATGGCCGCGGCCTGAATGGCGGCACCTATGGTGGTGTTATGGATGAAAAAAGAGAGAGCTGCCATCAGGATAAGTGAGACAGCGAGTATTAAAATACGCATGAGTGGAATATACAAACCGAACAGAGGGATTGTAATCTTTGGGAGAAGGTCCTGGGGGTAGACCTGGAACCGGGCGCCATAGATGAGCATAAGCAAGTTTTGGAAAAATATGGAAGCACCCAGGGCTGACACAACTGCCGAGAGCCTCGGCGCTTCTCTGAGGGGCTTATAGGCGATCTGATCAAGAAAAATCCCCACCAATCCCGCCAATCCCATGACCATAAGCGCCAGAATGAGAAGACCTCCAACAATTCCCACATGACCTGTGAGAGAAAATGAGGTAAGCAGTGTGAGACCGAGATAGGCACCCATGGTGAACAGTTCACCGTGAGCAAAATTGATCAGCTTCAACACGCCGTACACCATAGTATAGCCAAGGGCGATCAATGCATAAATACCCCCAACTGCAAGGCCATTTGTGAATTGCTGAAAGAATTGTTCCATAGCGTGAGCGAATTAGTTCTGAAGAATAAAATTGGCATGAGCATCAACCTTATACACGCGGTAGACGTCTCCTACGCGATCACCCTTTTCATCAAATGAAATCTCTCCCGTAAGACCGGGGAAATTCTTTAATTTCTTATGAAGATATTCCGCTACCCTCTGAGAATCAGGAGAACCGGTCGCCCCAATAGCATGGGCAAGGACGCGAAAGGCATCACCTGCAAGGACCGGATAAATGGAGTGGGGAGGAGCGCCATATTTCTTTTTATATGTGGCAATAAATTGTTTTGCCTCGCGTGAGGGCAAATCTTGCGGAAGGGGAGGGCTTAAAAAATAAAAACCAGCTGCCGCTTCCCTTCCGGCAATTTTTACCAAATCAGGGTGATTCGTGGCATCACCCCCAATAAAGGGAACAGGCCAGTTCATCTCCTTTTTTTGACGCAAGAGAAGACCTGCTTCAGGATAATATCCTGTGAAGAAGACCACATCTGGGTCTTTCGTCTTTAATTTAGTCAGGATCGCATTATAATCACGTTCTCCCGGGGTGAGTGCATCGTAGAAAACAATCGCCGTGCCATCTTTTTTGAGGCGCTCTTTTGTCTCCTCAGCAAGCCCTTTGGCATAGGTGGTATTGTCATGAAGGATTGCCACCTTTTTAAATCCCAATCCCTTAATAGTCCGGCTTGCAACCTTTCCCTGCTCGTCATCACGGGGACAGGTGCGAAAGAAAAATCGCAATCCTTTTTCCGATAACCGGATAGCAGTGGACCCATTGGCTATTTGGATAAGTCCCTCTTCAGCATAAATATGCTGGGTCGCTTCGGTAATGGAGGAGCCATAGGTGCCGATCACCGCAACAATCCCTTTTGTCACCAGACGGTGTGCTGCAAGAGATGCGGTCCTCGGATCACCACCATCATCTTCACTGATCACCTCAATTTTTTTTCCTAAAAGCCCGCCCCTCCTGGTAAGATCTGCAGCAAAAAGCTCTACTACTTTTTTCATCTCTTCTCCTTCACTTGCCCACGCACCTGTCATGGGTCCCATAAGACCAATCTTAATAGTATCGGCAAAGGCAATCGAAGAGATGAGAATACAAAAAAATCCGATTAAAGCCACGCCCTTTTTCATAGACATTTCTCCTTTTCTCCACAAGATTCATTGCTCTTTCAATTACGTATCCTTGGATTATTTCCATTATATACCACAATATATCCTTCACCACAATAGTATTTTTCAATGTGTATAAATATTTGCTCACAATGCATATAATTCATTACACTACTATGATCTGCTTATTCATTAATTTTATAATTTTTGCTCGTTATTTCCCTGTTCTCTATAATTGGTATAAATATTGCAAAATTCATATAGTGAATTTTGTGTTAAGAAAAAATTAATCATAGCATATTATTTTTTTATGTTACGAATATTGAAAATTTATGCGCATGTTATATAATAATTTACCAATTGTGCTACCGAAAGTGAGATGGAAAGCCAACAGTATTGCAGAATCGAACGTCCAATGAGTAATATTCTATAAATATCAGCTAATTACCCCCAGCTTTACCCCAGTTTTATTGAGCGAGAAGATACTCGCGTGAACATTAAACCTTTTAAAATGGAGGGAATGATTATGCACATGGCTGACGCATTAATTTCCCCTGCTGTAGGGTGCACAATATGGGCGGCATCAGCAGGCCTTATCTATTATTGTTCAAAGAGGGCTAAGGAAGAGCTGGATGAGAAGAAGATTCCGCTCATGGGTGTTTTAGGAGCTTTTATTTTCGCAGCGCAGATGATTAATTTCAGCATACCCGGAACAGGATCGAGTGGTCACCTTGGCGGAGCGATGATTTTAAGCATCTTACTCGGTCCTTATGCAGCCTTTCTCACGATGTCCTCAATACTTACTGTTCAGGCCCTGTTTTTTGCGGATGGAGGTCTACTGGCACTTGGCTGCAATATTTTTAATTTAGGATTTTTCCCTTGCTTTATTGCGTATCCATTTATATATAAGAAAATTGTAGGAAATAATCCGACGCACGGGCGTATTCTAAGCGGTGCAACCCTGGCCGCTGTTGTAGGATTGCAGCTTGGTGCTCTTGGCGTGGTAATTGAGACTGTCCTCTCGGGTATTTCAGAACTTCCCTTTCTCACATTTATTCTCTTAATGCAACCAATTCATTTGGCCATCGGCATTATCGAAGGTCTTGTGACAGTAGCTGTTGTTCTTTTTGTATGGAAGGCCCGACCTGAAATTCTTGAAAGGGTAGAAGCATCCGAATCCTTTGGGAAACTTTCCGTAAAGAATGTGGTGGTGGGTTTTTTGGTGGCAGCCGTTATTATTGGGGGAGCCATTTCCTGGTTTGCCTCGGGAAATCCGGATGGATTGGAATGGGCCATGTTTCGTACCTCCGGCACTGAGGAACTAGAAGCGCCTCACACTGTTTTGCATACATCACTTGCAAAAATTCAGGAAAAAATTGCCTTTATGCCTGATTATGATTTTAAGGATAATGCAACTGAGACTGAGACTGTCGCTGAAATTGAGCCGGCAACTGAACCTAAGAGTGACGAATCCCCATCGATTGTGCAAACCGGTACCAGTGTGGCGGGTATTATTGGGGGAGGATTGACATTACTAATGGCAGCCTTGCTCGGTTTTGTCGTTAAAAAACGAGCTTCCTCAGAGAATGTCTAAAACTTTTGATCTGGCTCGAAATTATTTAGGGAAGGGGATATGATAACCCTTCCCATACTTTATAGGAGGAGCTTATGGCAAAAATCAATTCAGCACTTTTTGATATCGGTTATATGGATACTCTTTCATCCCGAGATACTTTTATTCACAGGTTGGATCCTCGAATTAAGCTGGTAACCACGCTGATTTTCATAGTTATGGTTGTCTCTTTTGACAAGTATCAAATATCGGGATTGGTTCCTTTTTTGTTGTATTTGGTTGTGGTAATTGCTCTTGCTGATCTGCCGATTGGATATCTGCTGAAAAAAATAATAATTGTTTCTCCGTTTGCTTTAATGATAGGGATATTTAATCCGTTATTGGACACAAATATTTTAATGAATCTGGGCCCTCTCAGAATTTCAGGCGGCTGGATTTCATTTGCTTCCATCATGGTAAGATTTATATTAACTGTTGGCGCTGCCCTGGTCCTCATATCAAGCACCGGTTTCATTGAGGTGTGTATGGCTGCTGAAAAAATTGGCGTTCCTCGAATTTTTGCTATTCAACTTCTTTTTATTTATCGCTATCTCTTTGTTTTGATTGATGAAGCCTCTAGAATGGTGATGGCAAGGGCCCTCCGCTCTTTCAACAAAAAAGGGATGGGTCTCCGCGTATTCGGCTCTCTCGTGGGACATCTTCTTTTGCGCACACTTGATCGGGCACAGCGTATTCATCATGCAATGCTTTGCAGAGGTTTTAACGGGGAAATCAGGATTATTCGCAAGTTAAACATCGGCCTTCCGGAAGTCCTTTTCTTTCTTTGCTCTTCCTCTTTTTTCATTGTGATGCGATTGTATAATATCCCGCAGCTTATGGGAAATTTTTTTATGGAGTTTATGATATGAGTCACCATATTGTCGAGGTAAAAGATCTTCAATATACATACCCTGATGGTACATCTGCCTTACAGGGGATCTCGTTCCGCATTCTCCACGGTGAATCCGTGGCGATTATCGGCGCAAACGGTGCGGGCAAGTCCACACTCCTTCTTCACCTCAACGGATATCTCACGCCGACGCACGGATTTATTCGTATTGGAGATCTGCCTTTAACAAAGAAATTATTACCCATGGTACGGCGAACAGTTGGGATGGTTTTTCAAGACCCTGATGACCAGCTATTTATGCCAACTGTGTATGATGACGTTGCATTCGGCCCTCTCAATTTGGGTCTTCCACTTGAGGAGGTCGAGGCACGAGTGATGAAAGCCCTTGAAATAGTGAGCGCATCCCATTTAAAAAATAGACCGCCCTATAAACTTTCCGGCGGTGAAAAGAGATCCGTGGCAATTGCAGGGGTGCTTTCCATGGAGCCCGACATTTTGGTTATGGATGAACCAACCTCTAATTTAGATCCGAGGGCACGTCGTCAACTTATCACTCTCTTAAAAACATTTAAACACACAAAAATAATAGCCACGCACGATCTTGACATGGTGCTCGATCTATGTGATCGTACTATTATTATACATAATGGCAGAATCACTGCAAATGATTCCACGCAAAAGCTTTTTAAAAACAAAAAGCTTTTAGCAGAAAGCCATCTGGAAATGCCCCTGCGCATGCAGAGCTGTCCGCTATGCAGTCAAGAGACACAGGTTGTAACATAGAAAACATACCATTTACTCTTGATATTGCGTTAAACTGAGTCTGTCCAGATAAATAACCGGAGAGAAATAGCGTGGATCACTTTACTTCATCCAGCGCGGTGAGCACATTACTTACAAAAACGTCATGTCTCCAAGCCTGGGGATATCTTGTCTTTCCAAAACGAACAATTACCATATTGTAAGATGGCACGATGGTCACGAATTGTCCTTCGTGTCCAACAGCATGGAAAGCGTCTGCCGGTATTGTGTTCCTTGATCCTCGATATTCTTTAGGAATGCGCAACCAAAAGTGTGCACCGTAAGCCGCTTGTGGATCGGCTGGCGCTGGAGTACGCGTGTATTGGACCCAGCCCTCTGGAAGAATTCGTTCGCCCTCCCATATGCCATCCTGTAAATACAACAGACCAAACCGTGCCCATTCACGGGCTGTAGCATACAGAAAAGAGGAACCGACGAAAGTGCCAGCAGCGTCCGTCTCAAACACCGCTCTGGTCATCCCCAGCGGATTAAATAAAGCTTTTCGTGGAAATTGGTAATATGCTTCATCACCCAGAACACGGCGCAGTAACCCTGACATTATATTGGTGGTCCCACTTGAGTACTGCCACAGGCTACCTGGATCAGCTTGTAATGATTTATCGGCAGCATATGCCGCCATATCCCGTTCCTTTAGTAGCATATGACTGACATCCGCCAGCGGATCAGTCATATCCTCGTCGAATTCTAAGCCGCTGCTCATGTGTAACAGGTCTTCGAGTTTAATGTTTCTGCGTGGATCGCCATTCCTACTCCATGCCTCTGCGAGAATCGGTGTGTCTAATGCAAGAAGACCCTCCTTAATTAGTATACCCACTAGAGCGTTCATGACACTTTTCGTCATTGACCAACCCAGAAGAGGAGTATTGGGCCCGATATCGTCTGCATATCGTTCAGCAACGATATAGCCTTTGTGCACAATCAGAACGGCGCGTGTGCGTTGGGGGTGTTCAGGGTTTGGCTCAGAGAAAGCATGGTCAAGCACTGCCATTAGCCGAGGATTATCCATACTGCTAATTTTCTCTGGTTCGATAGGTTGGCCTTCCTTAGGTGATGGGTATCTCGCACTGTCTTGTCCTTCTCGTACACGGATTTTATATGAAACTGGCGAAACCTCATCTGATGATAGAGCACAGCCGCAGTCACCACGATAGTAAGTTTTGCACTCAGCAAAGCCATATAGGCTTGCCGTCGCCGTTTTTTCAATACTATCGATAGAAGAGCTGATGATCCTTAGCGCAGCCAAATCATCCACAATTAAGTCGCCCAGGACTGTATTAGTATCCCGCCCAGCAACAAAAACTTCGGAGCACAGCATTTTTGCCTTATATGCTGTACCAATGGATATCAGCCTCGAACCATAACTTAATACAGCACCAACAAGCGCAAGAAGAATGAGACCTATGGCAAATACCAACAATTTTTTTGTTATATCTATTCTCATTAGTTGAATTACCTATATTCATGGTTAGATGCTTTATTGTTTTTCTGCAATTAGAAATATTCTGTTAAATGTTAAATTTACCATACCATTTTTTGCTTGTTCGTTAAAAGATTGTTCAACGGTTCTAAGGAATTTCCTTTGATATTCTTTATCTATAGGGATATCATAATATTTTTGATTTATATATCCTGCAGATGCTCCTGATTTATAAATATCAAATACCTTTTCTGGAGGATAGGGTGTAGTGATAGTTTTTATTTCAGCAAAAGTTACTGTGAATCTGGAATCTCTAAATAAATTTGAATAATCATCAGCGGTACTACGAAATAGCCATGGTACTTTAAAATGTGAAAAAATATCTTTTAGTTCGGGGTGTTTTTTTATCTTTTGGATTGCTTCTCGAAAATTTGGCGAGTAGATTTTTCCTCCCGGAGCTTGAATTCCCATGCGTCCTCTTATTTTTAATGCATTAAAGCAATTTTTCAGGGCTAAATCTGGATTCTCAAACCATTGGAAAGCAGAGTTACAAAAAATAACATCGAATTTTTCTTGAAAATTGATATCTTCCGCGGAGGATAATAAAAATTCGATATCTATATATTTTTCTTTTGCCTTTTTTATCATTCCTTCAGAAGGATCAATACCCATAACAATGCCATTTGTTATTCCTTTTATTTTTTGAGTAAGATGTCCAGGTCCGCAACCAAGATCCAAAACGTTTTCAGATGATTGGATTTTTAGTAATTCAAATAGAATGTCACTTGCCCCTTTTTGAACAACTGAATTTGTCTCGTAATTTTTTGATATTTCAGAAAAGTTCGCTGGATTCATTTTTTACATCTCTAATTGCGAGCTAAAGCGCAGCGGAGCTAGCAAATGCTTAACATGTTAGAGTGAGCTCGCTATTGTGCCGCGAAGCGGTGCAACAATGCGCATCACCAGCCTCGCGCCCAAAAAACCTAAACTATGCGTTCACAAACAGGCCAGCGAGTTCTGGGTGGATGCGCTTGTAAGGAGCTTTGTTATTCAGGTTTAACTTCAAAGGAATGTCCTCCTGGTGATTTTGCAGAAACAGAAAATCGAAGGCCAAGGGCAGCCAAGGTTCCCAAAGAACCTGTCCACGCAAGTACGATACCACCTCCGATAAGCAAGCCCAGTTTTGTAGTTGGTTCTGGATCTGCTATTGCGGCAGCAACCATCCATACTCCAACTCCAGTTATTCCAATACCAGCGAGCACACCTACAATCTGTTGCCAATTTACACCTCCCTTCGACTTTGCTGCACGAATTAAAGCGACGGCAGATTTGAGATCTGCCTCTGTCAGCCCCAATTTGGCATCATCTTCAAATATAAATGGTTTCTTGTCGGTGTAAAGCTTTATCGCTTGCTCCAACCAATCCTTATTCGTTGTGCACACAATTTCGTTCATTAGTTTCTTCTCTTTATGCCCCTAATGTATGCTCCTGCTCACCCGCCGGGATCGCCACATTACAAAAAGTATTCCTTTGGCAATAGACTTATCATAATACGATTTATGCATGAAGGCAAAATCGGCCAGCGATTCCTGCCGTGGTGCAGCAGATTTGTTAGCTAACATATTGTTCTCCGGGTAATGTCGTATTCATGGCGAAACCCGCTAGACGTTCTTTAAGTTGGAATTCTAATGGCATTCCTTTATTTGTTTTGAGTAACATTTGACCTGTGAACATGTCTACTTTTTTTTATTATTTTCAAATTAATATCCTTTTAAAGCCTAATGGCGAGCTAACGCTCAACGTGTTAGCGTTGCATTGTCATCACTTTTCTTTAATTCCAGGGTGTTACTTGTATTAGTGGAGTTGGGTCTTTTATTATTGGAATCCTTAATTTACTACCATCCGAATTGAGCCAGTAAATATATCCATTTTGTGTATATTTTTCTACTCCGTCATAAGCTAGTGGCCTTTCATATATGTTACCGAACTCACGTACACTAACAGCGCCAACGAAATAATAATAGACTTCTTTTTTTTCTTTATCAATTCGAACATGTATAATATTTCTTAAAAATGTATCACTTGACATCCTCCACCGTAAATAAAAATGCCCCTCCCTTTCAATAATTACCGGTCCTTCGCTAAACATTTCTGAATTAATAGTGACTTCTGGCTTCAGAAAAGCAGCACAACCTGTTAGTAGGAAAAAAGTTATTAAAGTGCTGAGAGCTTTTTTCATATTTTGTATTTTCCGTGCTAATATTCGAACTCACTTGCCTGATGGAGCGGCGAAGCTGCGGAGGGAGATCAGGCGAAGTGGATTAGGAAAATTTGTTATAATTTTTCAAATTGTTTTTTATATTTATCTGGGATTTCATTTATATTTTCATATTGGGTTATCTCATTATTTTCCAGATCAATTAACAAAAATTTATCCCTTTCAGTTAATGTTCCTCTTAAAAAAACACGTTTTCCCCTCTTTTTCCATTTAATTATTTTATCAAGTAATGTTTTTTGATTTTTGACATCATAGAGTATTTTGTCTGTTTGTGAAATCCACGCGATTTGAATTTGGCCGTCTCCAAATGAACGATAGGTATCTCTTCCTGATGGATATTTACCATTCCCAATGGGCTGTCCAAATTGAGTCATTGATGCAATACACAGAATAAGGAAAGCTATTAGGGCAATAATAGTCCCAATTAATATTTTTTGGTTTTCCATTTTTTTTATTGCTAATATTTGCAATCACCCGCCGGAATCGTTGCAATACAAAGAGTATTCTCTGTTAATTAGCTAATCATAATATAATTTATGCATGATAGCAAATCCGGCCAGCGATTCCGGTCGGGTGATCGCATGATTCAAGTAAGCCGCTTCGCGGCAGGTTTTAATAAATAAGTTCAATCCAATTGCCTAATAATCTAAAAATTGTGTATAATGTAAACATGGGTTTAATAAAATTTTCTATCCCTATTTATTTTGTGAATAATTTACCTGCCTAAAACCAACTCGAAGTAATACCCTATATTAATATTTATGCCATGCTGTCGTTTTTGCCGCTCAGGGCTTCATGAACCATGGATTAGTTCTGAGCACTCGTTCCTCGACTTAGAACTAATCCTTTATTTGTTATCAAAAGCACAACTTATATACCCCTATATCTGAGCGCCCAATGTGGAAAGAGCGCAGATTAAAATATAATTTTCGTTCTTGATCACTTCAAACACTGCCGAGAACGATTCGTTCTGTCTTGGCAGTGTTTTGCACATATGTAATTGACCACAGATAATATTATTGATATATTTAGCACCATGAGTATGAGACAAGAAAATCGCAACATATGGTCCTAATGAAATTAGCACATACCCTTAAAAGAAGATGCGATTAAAGCTGGGGATAGTTCTAGCTTTACGGAAGGAGGAATATTGACCATGACTGTAATTCCATATTTAATTCTTGGACTTATCGCAGGGATTTGTAGTGGTGTGCTGGGAGTTGGAGGAGGGATTATAATGATTCCGGCACTTGTGATTATATTTGGTTATAATCAACACCTTGCTCAAGGTACTGTGTTGGCAACCATGGTTCCGCCTATTGGTTTATTAGCAGCTTTTGAATACTACCGTTATGGCAACGTAAAAATTGCTATCGCTGTTTTCCTCTGTATCGGCTTTTTTTTTGGCGCTTTCGGTGGATCTAAGATAGCTCATCTCATTCCCGCCAGTATTCTAAAAAAGATTTTTGGCGTTGTTCTTCTGGTACTCTCTCTGAGGCTCATTTTTAAGGGATAATAGCATAATCTGTCGATTTTTATAATTTCCCTCTAATTTATTGCTTAGTATAATATGAAATTTGGATTAAATCTCGACCAAGATTAGAGATTATCGACACTTAATTAATAAAACTTTCCTGATTTAGATATCTCTTTATTATCTGAAAACGCCAAAGCTAACTTGCAGAAACAAGAAAGAAGATATTAGGTATGGCTGTTTAAATATTCT
>JBLIRR010000090.1:0-8950 GCA_049472395.1 bacterium
GAAGTAAACCTAAAGCAACCAGATCCATACCCGTGCCGCTTTCACCGGGTAGAAGCACAGTGGCGTCAGTACCAGCCACCTGTTGTATTGAACGCAACAATTTTTTTAATTCTTTGCTTTGTCCGACAAATTTGATATTATGCTGAAGAACTTTGGGTTCGATTTTCGCAGCGCGATCAAATGCAATGGTTTCGCTCATGGCCCTTCCCACCGCATCTCGCAGTGCATCAGGCTCAAAGGGTTTTATCAAAAAATCCACGGCTCCTGCCCTCATCCCTTCCACGGCAGCTTCAACAGTTGCATGTGCCGTAATAATAATCACATCAGGAAAGGAAACCTCAGGTAATTTTTGTAAGCGATGCATTGTTTCGATCCCATCAATTCCCGGCAGCCTCAAGTCTAAAACTGCCAGATCGAAAGGCTCTTTTTTCGCTCTCGTAATCGCATCCTCTCCTGAGCCCACACCGATTATAGAATGACCTTCTCGGGTGAGGATATCCGATATTAGCTCTCGGATATTAATTTCATCCTCTACTACTAAAATATGTGCCATAATTTCTCCCCGAAGGTTAGCACCCCGATGTAGGGATGCGGATAATAAAACGCGCTCCTCCACCTATATCGTTCGTTGCCATGAGAAAGCCGCCATGGCTCTTTATGATTGTTAAAGCTATGCTCAAACCCAAACCAATCCCCCCTTCTCGTGTTGTGTAAAAAGGCTTAAAGAGCTGATCGGTATTGTTACACAAAAATCCAGGGCCATTGTCAGATACCTCAATAACGAACCACGTATCTTTCACATCACGGTCCCATCGTGAATGCACTCTGATCCGGCCTTTGCCTTCCGTTGCCTGGGCTGCATTTAAAAGTAGGTTGTATACAGCTTCCTCAATGCCGTTTCCATCCGCAACCACATGAGCACTTTCATCACAAAGGTCCGTGTCCACGCAGCCCTCTTTTTTTAGTTCTCTCGATGCTTTAAGTAACATCACTGCCCGTTGGCAGATTAAATTAAGATCAACTCGCATCTGCTTTTTCGGAATATCACGGCTTAGACCGAGCAAGTATGAGATACGTCCATCGATTCTCCTCGCTTCATCGGCAATTATATTCAAACCCTTTTCAAAAGATGAATCAATCGATTTGCCTTTATGCAGATCCTCAAGCAATAGCGTTGCATAACCCTTTATCGGGCCAAGTGGATTTTTAATTTCATGCGCTACCTGGGCAGCCATTTCTCCCACAATACGCAAACGTTCCGCTTGCTGCAAACGAGAGCGCATTTGTTCAAGGTCCCTGTGGAGTATCTCACATTCTCGCTGGATACGAGCTATATGGGGGAAGAATATCCTTTCAATAATTATTGAGAGCTGAGGTCCGAGCCACGAGAAACCTAGTGCCGAAATAAGCGCAACTCCCACAAGGCTGAGTAACACCCACAAGGGAGGCTCACTCTCAAGAAACCATGAGATTAGTGTAAGAGGGATGAATAAAAGGCCACCGGAAATTACAGCATATACGAGCCATACCATCCCATGGTTGAGTAATTTCTCCTGTTCTATCCATTGTCTCCGCAGCGATATAATCAATATTGCCTGAATACCTAGTATAATTCCTACCTCGTCATAGGGACGATAAAGTGAGGGAAAAAAAATGGATACAAAAGAAAAAAGGCCAGCAACTCCGAAAGAAAGAGCAAGCACGCATAGAATAATTCCTGCATCATCACCAAAAGATGCATGTCGTAAGCTTACTAAAACAGCTCCATACCCGAACATAAGCATAACAGAACTTACCGGGAAAGAGTTGAGTGGCATAAAAGCCGGAAATGGAAGAGCTATGATCACCAAAAAAAGCATAAATCCAGGGAGCCACTGAGCAGAAAATTTACGATCGATTATTTGACTTAACCAGAGAGGGCTTAGGATTAAGCTCATCTCCCTCATAATGAAAGGTCCCCTCCCCTGGCCTGTCCATCGCTCCCATAAAAAGGCAGCGGTCCATCCGGATACACAGAAAGATAACAACCCCAGAGGCCGCCCTAGATACTTGTCACGACTTACAATACAGGCAAATCCAATCAATAGGTTAATTGAGAAAATAATAATTATTAATATTTCCTTTACTTCCACTACACACCTCCTCTTTCTTTTTTCGGCATTATGAATACATCGTCGCTAGATTGCAATAATTGGCACACATGCGCAAAGGGCCCCTCTTGGGTATTGCATATAACATATTGAAATAAAAAGAGGATGTCATATTTTAAAGAATGGCACTCCCTTTGCTTTTACAATACAGTCATATCACGAAGCTTTGGCATGGAAGCACCATTGGCATTCATATGGGTGCAGCACAAAACCAAAAAAATAAAGGGGGATAAAAAAATGAGATTAAAAAGCACTAAATGGTTCATTATTAGGGGATTTTTACTTGTATCATTCATTTTAATGGGTATAGGCTTTTTCAACGAACGTGCACCAGTATGGGTTTTCTATGTGGGATTTGCCTTGATGTTGCTGATAATTCCTTGTGCGGTGGTTGCTCGATTTGGGACTTCGGCATTCTTCGTGTCACTTGCCTTTCTCTTCGGACTTATGTGCCTTCTGATATACGACGAAATCATCATTGTGCCAATAATACACAAAGAATATCATGATCCTATTCAACGAATCCACGAGGAAGATGATCATCTAGAAGAGAAGAACCCACCCTATATTAGGCACTTTGTTGAGAAGGGAAATATCAGGCACGGAGAGTATTATTTTAATAAAAGCTCGGCTATTTTCGGTATTGATCTAGGAGAGGCTACAGGGGCTGAAAACAAATTAGCAAAGAGGATCTATCCTACATTTCGAAAAGCAGTTGAGGCTTCGAGCGCATTTGATTGCGATGTGCTTCCCTCTGTTGAATTGATCGACGGCTATTGCAAATATCTTGATGACCGGCTGTTTGCGGGGATTGAGGAATATGTTCACAGCGGATCAAGTATTTACCCTGGTGGCATACAAGGTTTCCTTACTGCTCTGCTCACAAAGCTGCTGCAAAAGAGCCAGAGGCAAGGCCAATACAGCGCCTCCTTTCAGATATGGAGAGTATGGCACACCTTGTTCATCAGCACACATAAACGATACACCTCACAGTAGAGAGAAATGAGTATGTATATGACACTATGCATGGATATCATACTTTGTGTAATTTTTGTATATACAGGCTATTGGGAAGCCCGTCGTGTGCTTGCACGACAACCACGCATTACATTGGAAAATGCGCTGGAACAAGCACATTATCTCTTTATACTTATTCCCTTAAGTCTTATTCCAATGTGCTTAAGCCTGCTCCTCAAAGGCAGAAGGAGTATCTTGTGGCATATGCCCCTATGGTTACAGTATAATCTCACCAGTATAAACTGGGGGATCATTCTAAGCATAGTAATTTTTCTATTTGCCCTTGCCTCAGGATTAGCTTTGCACACACACCATCACAAACGCTGGAGGATTATAGGGTCTCTTTTTATCGTTGTTATCTCTATACAGATCAGCCAGTTTCTCTCTATACGACCTATTGCTGCCCACCTTACGGAAAATCTCATAAACGATGGTATTATCCTTCAGACAACCGGCGTTACCTGTTGCGCTGCATCCGCAGCGAATATTGCCCGGATATTCGGCATCGAGAAAACCGAAAAAGAGATGGCGCACCTTTTTGGCACAACATTTCAAGGCACCTCGGTTGCACAGGTAGTATACGGCATGAGAAAACTAGGATTTCTCTGCACAATGCGAGATTTACACGTGCCCGATCCCACATTGCTTCGTCCGCCAGCTATGCTATTCATTGATCACCCACTCACCGGGCCGGAATCCCATGCAGTTGTGTATGTTGGCTCTCTAAATGGAAGGGCGGAGATTTGGGATTCTGTGATGGGAAAGAGATTTTTCTCTGAGAATGATCTCACCTTTATCTGGCATTGCAAGGCAATTGAGATCAATATCCAAGCCCCATGATCCCATGATTATTCCGGAAACACCAGGATCATCAATTTGCTAGCGAAGCTCCTCCCCAAACCGACAAGGATAAAGACTTATTTTCGGCGGAGCTTCTCGATGCTGGTTACTATATTACAACTGGTATTCTTCGAAAACTCGGGGAATGAGTCGAAAACAAGGAATTTTTAGACCAAGCAAGTGCCTTTGAGCTTATTATAGATAGCCTTGCTCGTTTCTATATTTTGCCCCGTTATTCCAATTATATAATCGAATAGCCCGATAAATAAAGATCTCCGATAAGATCTAAAATTTTATGGGCAATTAGTTCATCTTTAAATCTTAGCTTTCCATTGATTATATTGTCCTTGCCAAGAACCACCGCATTGTCAAGTGAGCCTCCTTTAGCAAGCCCGTTTTTTCTTAATAAATCTACTTCTTCTAAAAATCCGAATGTTCTCGCCTTGGCTATTTTATCTATAAATGTCTTATTGTTAATTTCATATTTGAGACTTTTGTTTTTTAATAAATGATGGTTAAAGTTTATTTTATATAAAACTGATAATTTCTTAGCATTAGGTTTTATTTTTATATATTTGTCTCTATCTATTATTGAGACTGTTTTTTTTAGGATTAGGTTGGTTATCGCTTTATGCTGTTCTATGATACCTGCATTTTGTAATAATTCTACAAATGGGAAGGCACTCCCATCCATAGCAGGAATTTCTGGCCCGTTTATTTCTACAATAATATTATTTATTTGTAGGCCGGCAAAAGCTGCCATAAGGTGCTCAATAGTCCTAATATTGAATTCGTTATTTCCTATAGTAGTTGCAAACGCGGTATCTTTTATATTCTCAGGTAAAGCGTCAATGATAGAATTACTGGAGATATCAGTACGGATAAATCTGATACCGGTATCTATTGGAGCTGGCTTTAAGAATAATTTAACAGGGATGCCTGTATGTAAACCTATTCCTGTACAGCTTACTGTTTTTTTTATTGTTTTTTGAAAAATTGTATTCATGTTTATTCTTCTTAAATTTTGATTAAATTATTTATGGCATTGTGTATTATGCAAGAAGGCTTCTTAATTTCATAAACATTATTTCTATTCAACACCATTGAATTCAATTCATAAAGGTTTGCCTCTCAGAGAGTGATCCCGTCATAAAGAAGCGCGTTGCTAAAGTGATAGCGACCAAAGTCTTTGGAACCTGGGGTGTCTAGAACAAACGCATTTAGACATACGCAGCCCTTTCTGGCGATAATGCCGCCGTTCATTGTCTTACAATCACGTCTTCGCCCATCGTAGTTGTCATAATCCAGAGCGGCGATGTGACAGCCCCCAGCTTCAGTTCTAACGGGCGCCGTCAGCGATGATTTTGGACAATATTTCTTCCAAATAACAGCGCCGCCTGAGTAGATGCATTCCAGATATGCTCCGTGAGAAGTGCCTGCGATAAAAATACCTACAGTCTCACCCCAACTATTATCCAATCACTGGGCTTAATCTTTATAAGTAATCATTCTCTTAATATCTAAAATACACTATGTACAACACTTGAATTTTATTTCTCTAAATCTTTGAAACGGTTTTGTAAATACCCTATCTCATATGCCATTCCTCTTTCTTTCTAATTTTCATCTCATAGATAATTTATTTTTTCTCTAGTAACAATCGTTATCTATTTTTATCTATTAAACTAATACCGAGAATTATCAAAGCTCACAATAAAGCTATTCAACGTATAAATTTTTATATATACTCTCCGTTTTTTTGAGCAAGACTAATGCCACAGAAAAAATCAGCGTGAGCCTCATAACTTATTGTTTTTAAGTATATTGTAAAAACAATTTTTGTCGTGAGGTGACACATTTCGTCATTTTCCCTTTGTCCTTCCCGAAAATTCATTTTGCGAAAAATCGGTGGGGTAGTGTTTCAGAAATCCGATTTTCAGAAATTTGATGACCGGACCATTCGATCAGTTAGTTTGATTCTGGGCTTTCTATCTTTTCTTTTGTATACCTTGAGCTGATGTCGAAGAACCGCATTTTCAATGAATTCAATGGATACGAATATTCGGGAAGGACAATAGATATCGCACATGCTCCTCACATTATCATTATGGATGAACCAACAAACCATTTAGACCTGCCCTCCATCGAATGTCTTGAAGCAGCATTGGCATGTTGCCCATGTAGCCTCCTGTTGGTAAGTCATGATAGTATCTTTCTTGAGAATCTCACTGATTACAGCTACTGCTGTAACTTGAATTAATGATCTTTTTACCTTCTAAAGATTCCTGGAGATGGAATTTTAAAACTTTATCCTACCGATTTTTCGCGAAATGAATTTTCGGGAAAGACAGGTGCATTATGAATAGCAAGAAAAAGCATACTTATTTCTTTTTCCTTGGAAGGATAACTTTCATATAGTCTTCAGTGGCTTCAAATACAGGTTCTGCATGATTTTGGGCTTTCATGAGCGGTATAATTTTAGTACGAACTCCCATTCCACGAAAATCAACATACCCATAATCCCTTAATACCTCCATGATAATTATATTACGAGGAGAGCGCTGTCCTGCCTTCATTTTTTCGACAGTCATATCATTTTGCAATGAACCTGGGCTCATTATTTCTAAGCGATCTGAATAAGATACGATTTCAATATCAACAGAACGTGTCCAATCCCTGTGAGCTAAAGCATTAAGGACAGCTTCCCTTAGTACTTCGAGGGGGTAAAACCATTCTTTTTCACGCCGCATGTTTGAACTAACCGTTCCAGATTCTTGTGAAATAAAAGGTGTTATACTGTTAAGGAAATGTTCGACAATTCCAGGATCAATGAGTGTTTTTTCTCCATTAGTATCCCAACGTCCGACCAACGGGGCATCATGGGTTATATCAAGCTTAGCCTTATATTCTTTGTCTTTTCCAGAGAAAGCCATAATTCGGAGTCCAGACTGTCTGAGATATCTGCGTGGCTTTATTCCAAACAACACTAAACCGGCTATTGTGCATAACATCTTACCATCTATTGTTTCTACCATTATTCCAAGCCTGCTCAAACGTATTTCCCATTCAGAAACGGTTTTTGGGATATCCGGATCATGTAATATATCTTTTAAATAATTGTCAAGACGTGCTTTGTCCATTGAAGAAAAATTTGTTCCCGGCACCGGCATCAATTCTGTATGAAGCATGCCACCAATGGCATAGAGACGAGCTTGTTGTTCCCGAGATGCGAGTTGTGATGTCGATCCTACACGAATGTAAATATCTTCACGACCTTTATGTCGAACTACATATGGTTTTGTAATACCCTGAGGAAATGAAATTATAGCTACTTTTCGGTTTTTTTCAATAAGAACTTCTTCATAATACGGCAATATCATCGGGTGGATTTTATCGCGAAAGACAATCATTACCCATTCTTCAAGATTGGAACGTTGAATACCTGAAATTGTTCCATCGTCTTCTACACCGATGAAAATACGTCCACCCTGAAAATTGGCTAATGCTACTATCTCTTTCGCCAAATCTTCCGGTCGCATATCATCGCGCTTAAATTCTATGCCTGAATTTTCTCCATTGGCGATTAATTCTAATAATTCATCTTTTAACATAAACCACCTCATAAGCCAATAACGGTAATATCATTTTCTCTATACAGTGTTTATCTTTCCAACAATACACAGTGTTACAGATGATCCCACGATATCTGGCTATTTCATTTACAGATCACAAGCAATCTTCCATATCAGCCATCATTCAATCTCCTCATATTGGATGATTTAGGTGTTTATTAGCGATTAATTCGAATTGTCTTATATAGCTTTTAATTGTAATTGTAATCAGTTACCAATAATAGTGCGATTATAATCGGTTGTCAACAACCTTAACCAGGATAAGTAAGCAAGGATAAGCAATAGTATGTCAGAATGGATTGGAATGAGTGGTCGGAATGGGCCAGAATACGCAATAAGTAATCCGATGCTTTTCTACTAATACTTTGTTTATAATTCTATCCTTTTTACTTACATTCCCCACCCCTTTGCATCCCAATTTGTGTATTTTTTAGTCATATCTATCTCTCTGGTTGACGCAATACGATCAATAACAGCACTCATAGGAGAATTAACTATTACAGCAGGTGTGTCCATGGTCTGTCAGCAAACAGGCGGCGATACCCCGCCTATCAAATTGACGTATTCTCCAGATATAAATCCGTCTGACGTTCGATACTAGAAAAATAAGCGAAAGAGAAGATAAATGAAAAATGAGAGTATTATGAAAAAAGTCTATGATCCGGTAATGTATGCGATACTGATGAGATTGGTTCGATTGAGTATGGCATTACCCATGTAAATACTCCTGTTATAATCGTCCTGGGACATACACAGTGTGATGTGGTAACTTTAAGAGGGAAAAACCAATTCGTTATTCCTGACGCCTTGAATAATTTTGTTTTTGATCCATGTCCGGTCGGTGATAATACCATTATCTTTCTTAATTATGGAGAGCCGGTAGGAAGGATTTTTGCCCGAATCAATGATGGTGTTGCATTAGATATGGGTGTGTTATCTAATACTCAAGATGGGTTCTTTAAAGCATCAAAATATAATGGGTATAAATATGGCTTTATTGATGATGATAATGATGGGATTAATGATCGCTTTATGGATTATAATGGTGATGGCAAGGGCACTCCGCTCTTTCAACAAAAAAGGGATGGGTCTCCGCGTATTTGGCTCTCTCGTAGGACATCTTCTTTTGCGCACACTTGATCGGGCACAGCGTATCCATCATGCAATGCTTTGCAGAGGTTTAACGGGGAAATCAGGATTATTCGCAAGTTAAAAATCGGCCTTCCGGAAGTCTTTTTCTTTCTTTGCTCTTCCTCTTTTTTCATTGTGATGCGATTGTATAATATCCCGCAGCTTATGGGAAATTTTTTT
>JBLIRR010000091.1:0-8862 GCA_049472395.1 bacterium
TTCTTATTTACACCTAATGCCTGGTGAGTGAATTACATAGGTAATCTTCGCTCTTTATCAAAACTTTTAGACTTATGAGATAAAACAAACTGCTTTTATGCTTGCAAATATAACTCCATTTGGATATGAAATTGTTTCATGAAGTATAATTCGGTAAGCTTAAAAACTCAATAAATTTAATGGTTACGAATATTTGGGAAGGACAATCAAAATTACTGTTGATATTTATGGCCATTTGGCCCCAACCGGAAATAAAAATGCGGTCGATAATTTAGACGATAACGAAACAAAATGCAACCTATACGCAACCAACCAGAAGAGGGAAAATTTTAAAGCTCGATAAGTTATTGATTAAACAAGCACGTTTGACAGGATTCGAACCTGTGACTTACGGATTAAAAGTCAGGGACTCTGAACTTAATAACCTCCTCAAAATACGTTAAGTTCCTGAATTTAATGATTTTGCCTTTAGCAAATTTTTTCTTATTTTAGCTCATTTTGGCATATTTTGGAAAGAAATTCACACCCAAATTCACACCCAAATTTATATGTATATTGAAAAGTTTTAAATCGTTATCCTTAACGATGATTTTTACACTACAATATCTATGCTGCTTTTGGGGTTGTGCAAGTCCTGTATTCTTTCTTTTGCCTCAGAATAAATCCTGCAATGATGAAGATCAATACGCCCCCAAACAGTAAAATAATCAGGATGTAAAAATCAATAACCCGTTCAGCAATCACAAAATTAAGGTCAGCATGATAACTTGGGACAATTGCTGTGCCTTTTCTAGTGCCGAATTTCGCTTTGGTGATTTTCAAGTTTGCTTCTCCGAGCTGTTTGCCTCTAAAACCGATTTGAATTAATTTTCCATTGCCTTGCACTGCCGGTGTTGGATTGAGCATAGTCAGGACATAATTGAGCGTTCCAATGTCATTGTCAGCCTGATTTTGGATTACCATAGCTTTTTTATGGTCAAAGAAATCCCCATGCTCTATCTTAATTTCATCTGTGTGTTTGCTTGTATTGACTACTTCCAGAATCTCCGGATTGAAACTTAAGCCTAGTTCTACACCGTACACCTCAGGCGCGTTTTTGACAAAGAGTTCTATTGATTTTTCTTCTCCGGGAATTATTTTCACTTTTTCAGGTTGAAAATATATTTCCACTTGTTTGGCTATTGCTAAGCTGGAAAGCATAAAGAACACTGTTAAACAAGTTAAAAGGCTTATTTTTAATAATCGCAACTTCTTAAACATATTTACCTCCTTTTATGGGGACGCTCTTTCAAGCGTCCCCTGTTAATTGTTTTTGTTAGCTGTTAACTAATGGCATCTCTCTATTCCAAAGTTCCCGCCTACAATCGCCAGATCCTGAATATTCACAATACCATCGTTATTCAGATCAACTCCTCTGTCAACTTTAGGTATGTCCTTAGTTGTCATTTCAAAGTAAATAGCGACTAAGGTTACATCACCAATATCAACGCTATTATCTCCATTGATATCTCCACTTATCATGACAATCGGATCAACATTAACAACCTGTCCTTTAACAACTTTAATCTCAGTACAAGTACTAAAATAGGGTTTATGATCGGCCCATATTTTGTAAGTTCCGTCTTTGAGGTCTTCAATTATAAAATCACCATTTGTGTTTACTGTAACCGCGACCTGATCTCCATGCGCATTCTCTAAAGTAATCACTGCGCTATCTGCTTCTACACCAGGAGGTAGAGTAATAAAGCCAATAATTGTTTCTCCATCCGGTTCGAAAATCGGATGTTGAATAGTAAATACCGCGCCTTGACCAGAACCGTTTAAGGCCATCCCATTCTTATTTGAGAACACCACATCATAACAAGAAATATTTACTTCACCATAAGCATTTACATCTACTGTATAACTTATGCTGGCAAATGTTCCTGAACCCGTGACAGGTTGCGCAGGATTCATGAGGCTGGCGGCTATGCAGAATCTGTCAGCGGGAGCTGAACTATCACTTGGTATTTCATATCTGTTAGCTTCCTCAAAGAAATCACCGTAGGTTATGGCCAAGGGTGTCAGATAATCCGATTTGTTAGCGATAAAGGTTGCCTGGATTGCATAGAGATCTGTTGCATACGGAACTTCAATGGTGCAATCAATAGTAGAGCCGGCAGAGATTGTGGTGGCTGAGGGAATGAGGATGAGAGTATTTTCGTCTTTAATTGTGATGGCATCTTCAATATTTATTTCTGGGAAATCCGCTTTAGCAAAGTCATATATTTTTATATTATCAATTACAAACGCATTTCCAGCATAACTCTCTCCTTTTCCAATTGAGTGACGATTACCCTCATCAGGAGTAGTTCCCCAGTTATTATCATTACTGAAACCAATGACTTCACCATTAAGATACACCTGAATCGTATTTCCGGTATTTCCAATACCTTCTTTATCCCACGCAATCGCTAAATGATTATTTTCTCCTGGGGAAATTAATTGATCAATATTGGGAATTTGCACTTGCACTGGAGTACCGAAATTAATTGTGACATATAGTGTGTTTAAAGTTCCGGTTACTCCATCGCCAATATAATTTTCAACTTGCTGTCCTAATGAATTATCTCCACCTGGGACACTTTGAAAGTAACCATCCAGCAAACTAAACATACTATAAGAATATGGACTTACAATGGGAGATTTAGGGAAATTGACCCACGCTTCTACTGTACCGGCTTTATAGCTTAATTTAAGCTGATCATAATCCACTAATATTCGATTTTCTGTATAAAATCCAGTTGAGTAGGCACCATTGCCAAATCTTGCTGGAGCAAAGTCTACCGTTCCCTCTATAAAAAGATCGGGGCCATACTCACTGTTTTGGATCTCATCCACACTACCCAGTGTATTATAGAGTAAAAGACCCGGATAGGAATCTGCTGCTTGCACCTCTTGTGTAAGTGGAGTTAAAATTGGATAAAAAGCCAGACACATGATCATTATACTTAGTAAAACTTTTGCCATTCTTTTCATTTTAGTTCCCTCTCTTTCTTTTACATGACTAAAATTCTTCAAACTTTCTTTAGACCTAAAATATTTCCTAAACACTTTAAATACCCCAACCATTATTGTAAACCCTCAATTTAACCACCTCCTAGTATAAAAATTTGAAGATTAATACCTCCTACAGAGGATAATTCTTCACTGCTTTAAATAAATTTTTGTTTATTAATCTATTACATCCATAAAATTACTCCTTTCTTAATTATTATTAATAAGATAGATAAATATATATTTATTTATAGATTAAATATTTTTTATAGGAAATTATAAAAAGTAGATTGGGCGAAATAATGGTTCGTTTATTTATTTTTATATCATCAGGATTGCATACAAAACGGAATCTTTATACACCTCCACAAGCATATTTCAACCACCATTCTGTCAGAAATCTCATTGCTGATTTACTACTGAGGGGAGGAGTTATTTTATGTGATTCCTATATGTATTATTTATACAACTAGAGTGCCAAATTATCGCAAGTTCAGAATATTATTTATTATCAATTAGTTATAATAAGATGCTCCTTTTTTATTTCAATAGGGACCTCTCCCTGATCAGAAAAATAGTCTAATGTATAGATGAGCAGATATATTTATGAGAATGAGTTAGTATGGGGCGAAGATAGAAGCAGTTTTCCACACCTTATCCGCATCCATGATCTCCCTGATAATAGCCTGCGCTTGTGCTTCCAGGCGCAATGCCCCTTCTTGAACCTCATTATTATTCATAAGCTCTTTCCCCACTAAGTGCAGCCGGAGGAAATTTCCATATATGAGCTTATAAAGAGAGATTTTTGTTCTACGTTCTTTTCCCCATAGTACTTCAATTCCAAGAAAACAGCTGAAAGCAGCAGATAGCATTTCATAAAGCCTTAATGCCTTCTGGGGCAATAGATTTAAGGCGCCTCCATCAAGAGAAGTCAAGGTGCTATCCAAAAAGCTCCGAATTGCCGGCTGCGGGTAGACCTGCTCAAAGAATAGCAGCATCTTGTCATTGACAGTGCTGCGCAGCTCGCACAACTCTCCGCTTAGGCATAAATAGAGCAACTCGATACAATAACGGAAATTGTTCAGACGAAAGTGGGCTGATACTTCTATAGCCAATCGCTGGTCTTCATGCCATGCCGCTTGAAATACATACCGCCCAAGATTATATAAAATCTCATCAACGCTCTCATGCACATTATCACTTTCTATGCTTGCCACTTCAGCGGTTACAGCATCGCGAAAATTGGAAAGACGCAAGTAGAAGGTTTCATGCCCACAATACATGAGCTTTACAAGACGCTCATCAGGCATTGGATAGTGAGGACTTTTATAAAGATCCTCTACAATTAAGCTGTATTCTGCCCAGTAATCCTGACGGGTTCGGCATAGATAGTAAATTGGCATCCCTGTGTCACATTTTCTCACTTCAAAATGGATCTTATAGTTCCCAAGGTCATTTAACATGTCATGAATGCTTGTATGATTAGCCAATGTGACCTTATGTGGCCAGTACTTTCCGCGAATCTGTAATTCTTCAGTCAAAATCGTGGAAATTCTCTTTAAATCCTGCATATGCCCGCCATGTTGCTCTAATAAAATTCTTAAAGCATCATACATCTTTATCTGATTGATTAAAGGATTTAGTGCTGCGTGGATATCAATAGTTGTGTGCGTATCCCTCAATTCATAACTGTCGTTATCGTAAGAGCCACTAGAATGCTCACGTGGGTCTATGTATTTTATTCTGGGAGTATATCTTCTATAAAACATGGGAATCTCCTTATACCCTTAATGGCGGGTAAGCCATCTATGACGTTCTTTCATACAGGAGGCAACATAAAGGCTAATCTTATTGGCGATTTTATTATAATCGCCAAGGTCTTCCCCTGATACTGTGATTACTTTTTCTACTATATCCTCAAAGCCGGTTTTACCTGAAACCCCAAGTGCAACTAAGGTTGTATGAAGCCTCTTAGTAAATCTCTCATAAGCTTTCCGGAAATAGGAATACACCTCATCCTTGCCTGATTTTTCTATAGGTGATGTCCGGTTCCACATGCAATCAGTAATGAGAATCAGATATACCATTTTGCCTTGGGCTATCCGGTAGGCTTCATCCAATATGAAGGCTAAAGATAAAGCATCTGACTGAGCACCAGTTCCTGATTTTGGCAGGGATATCAAAGCCCTAGCCGCGTCCTTACGACTGGTTGCCGGCGTCTTATGGGGGTGATATATCCACTCTACTAATGGTCCGGATAAGCCCGCTCGTATTTGGCCGCTGTGGTATAATCCAGCAATGATTTGTATACAACTCTTTGTGGTAGAATTAAGCCACGCGGCGGTAAGGACCTTAAGCATTCTAATCTGATTCTCCTTAAGTGACCCTGAACCGTCACAGGCAATCAATAAAAGGGGACGTCCGCGTCGGTCCGCCTTTTCATTAATACGATATCTTCGAAAAATTGCTGAGGAGATATCTGCGGTGGCCAGGCGGCCGGGGTCAAGTGATCCGCTGGGACAAAAACGCAACGTTTCCGGCACGTGCTCCAAGTTCGGATAAAGGGTTCTTTGCAGCGCCTCTGTGATGGATTTTGAATCGCTAAGAAGTTTTTCATAAGCCGGCAAATCATCAGACAGTTCAATCGCACGGTCGAAAATCTCACCAGTGGCAGCAAGGTCTTTGCCTAAGTGGATAGTCACTGCATGACCGTCAGCAGGATTACCTTGAATAGGGCTTTGACTGAAATCTGATACCCGCAAGGTACCCTCCAAAATATCTGACCGTAGATCCTCCCATCGCCTTTGTTGGCTGCTTGCTCTATCAATAGTACGAATAAACTCCTCTAGTATCTGTTTTCTCGGGCCGTTGCATATCTTATTAAAATTGGATTGCTCCAATTTCCCGTCCTGTCGGGATGATATCTTATTAAGCATATTGTTTAGAGCACGGATCGCAGCATTCATGTTATCAAAAAGAGAAGGAGGGTGTGGTCCATTTAAAGGCGAAATGATGTCTTGCAAGACCTGTTGTTCAGAGGGACCTTTGAATCCGTATTTTTTATCTTTTGCACTATCGCCTGTGGGTGTGCCCTGTGTTTTTAAATCTTGAGAAGGTTTTTGCTCATTGTTTATTTCTGGCTCAGGCAGGTATTTCGCAAGGCAAATACACACAGATCTTACCCATTCCGTACCAAGCGACATTATCATCTTATACTCTTTTGTGTAAGGGAGCCTGTCAAAGAAAGGAATACACACTGCATTGATATCTTTCAGTATAGACAGAGTCAAAGGATGAAGCTTCTGTTTTTGCCAATCAGGAATGATATCGCCATAGAGAATTACCGCTTTGATTATTTCAGGTACAGAAGAGAATTTTATGCTTTGTTGTGAGGCGGAAAATAAACGGTAAAGTTCAATTGAGGTGGCATCCGGTACCCGTGATAGGTCTTCCAGCAGCAGCCTTGTCTGAACATTCCTGGCAACGATCATCGCCATCTGTTTGTAAACATTTGGCTCTATCTTGACCTTATCATAGATAGCAGGATTTTGTAAATAGCCAGCCAAATGCCTTAATAGAAGCCTTTCATTAACCCTTGCTTCGAATTCCAGATAACCTGAAAGACCAATAGCAGCATAGGCTGAAAGTATGGAGGGATAATGAGTATATAATGGACTCAACTGGGGCTTAATCCTGGGCGGCCCTGGATCAATACATCCTGCCTGTCTGGCCAGAGCTAATTGGGTCTTTTTAACCATTTGATAAAATTCCCGTTGAGCTTGGAGCCGTAAATAATATTCGATATTCGATTTGAAGGCATCACCGATAGATATTCCTGCCCAATCACTCTTTGATCGAGGTTTCCGGTATGTACAGGAAAATCCGTCGTGCGAGTTTTGATAAATATCCATTGCTTTTATTCCTCCCTTAGAATAAATTTCCCCTCATGGTGGGATCATCTTCCTGCGCTGTCCGCTGGAAACCAAAGACCGTATTAACGAGGCCTGGAATCAACTTCCGGTCATTTGAGCTTGCATTTCCCAGCAAGGTAGCTTTAGCAATCTGTTGGGGACTATGCTGAGGAAGCGTCTGGGCCATTCTGAGATATGCAGCGTAGCCCCAAATTGTTGGTGGAGGGAGCGATTGGAAATTTCCTTCCAACCGTTGTTGCCTTATAACTTTTCCGAGCCTTACTACTTTTGCGATTAAGTCATTATACTCTTTTTTATTTTTTTTCTTATTTTCATTTATTATACGCTTAAGTACATGAACCTCCTGCTCCGCTGACAAATAATCTAAGGTCAAATTTATTGTAAATCGTCTTTTTAAAGCATCATCAAGAGTAACCAACGTGTGGGTCGAATCTTCCTCTGCCTGATAATTACTATCAGCTATCCAGGCAATTCCTTGACCGCTGAAACGTGTTCCATCCGATAATACTATATCATCCTTAGTCATAAGATTGAGGAGCCCTCCTTGGACACTCGATGTGTGTACCCGTCCCATCTCACGAAGCCAGATAACAGGATAACATTTGCCTTTTGACATTGCCGCATCTTCCAAGGCTTTTACTAGCGAGCTTTTCTCATCGAATGTTGTTCCATCCTTAAGAGCGCGTCGCTGATATAGTTCCCCCGGTGTTTCGTAAGTGGCCATTTCAATTGGATAAATCTTAAGAGGAAGTAAAGAAAATCCAAGGGCACGGCATATGGCGTTGAAATTTTTCGTTTCAAGATAAAGCGCTTCTATAAGAGAACTTTTGGCACTTCCCGTTGGCCCGCTCAGATGAATAAACTCTGCATTTACGATCCCGCAGATGAGAGTTTCTAATACCCTTTTTAAAATGAATAAAGAATGATTGCCGGGGATAGCTAATAATTCAATCAGGTCGGATGGTCCCGCCTTGCGATATTCATCTTTTTTACATACTCTAAAAATTGAATTCAACATATTATCCTCCTTTTTTCTTGATGGTTAATAATAAGTTTGCCTTCTGAACTTGCTGTGATAAAAAGTGATTTTCCTGCAAGTAATACGCTACGTTGCTGGATAGCACTGAGAGCCTTTGCAGCCACAGTGCGGCCATGCTCCAAAAGTGCGCGTGCTCCGAAAGAGGTAATACTCGTTTGGAGTGATACAATAACCTTTTTGCCAAGGCCTTCTTCTAAAATGATATCTTGAATGGGGCAGCGCAGACGTTCTGCTGCATTAAATATGGATATTTTAATTACACGTTCTACAATAACTGCAAGTGCATCCCCATCCAGAGGCTCAAAAAGAATAGGCATACCCACACGGCTTAAGAATGCACTGGATAGCATATTCTTTATCTCGTCTGCTACACGCCTTTCTACCTCACAGCGAGAGGGATAATTATTAAAGCCTATTCCCTTATAAATCTGTTCATCCATTCCTTGGGGCAAATTCATAGTAAAAGCAAAAATAAGATTAGCGCATGAGAACATAGCGCCTGTTGCACTTTGTGCTTCCCCAGTTTCTAAGACTTGAAGGAAAAGATCGGCCAATGTAGAGCGAACAGAGAGCGGCGCATGGTCCAGGTCACTTATCTCAACCACTACTCCTGTGTGGTGTTTTGCTGCTTGTTCCAGACGGCCGCTTTGGTGTGACCCAACGATCCCTCTCCCTGATCCAAGCAATTGCGCTGCCGCTGTATGGTAATCAGGCATGCTCGCTGCATCAATGTTGATATAGGGAATGCGAAGTCTCTGGGCTAAAAGCGAGGCGCTTTCAGATTTTCCTGTAGCAGGGGTACCTTGTGCGCAGTAACGTATAGGCTGATATAGGGGCCGCGTTAAGACCTCCATA
>JBLIRR010000092.1:0-8852 GCA_049472395.1 bacterium
TACTTATTTAAAAAAACGTTAAAAAAGAAATCGAAAAGAAATGCTAAAGTCAACCCAGGCGACGCCAAAAAGCGGCGCGCCTGGTTTCTAACGTTGGGCAGTACAAATTCATTCTGGAAAATTATTGAATAATGAAAACCAACAAACATAATCTGCATAGAAAATAAGGCAACGATGATAGTTAACCAAAAGTCAGTAATCAAATTTAAACCATCCCAATGGTTCAGTATAATCATAACTCACCTTTCCATACCCATAATTCTATTGGTTTGCGGATGGGATTTCAGTTGGTGGCAAGCGTGGGTCTTTTTTGTGCTGATCGTTACGGCTGGCATAGGGGGACGCATATGGGCAGAACATAGACATCCGGGAATTCTGGCTGAACGGTCTAAATATTTTAAGGCTCAAAATGTAAAGTCTTGGGATAAAGTAATTGCCCCATTGATGGGGTTGAGCCTATCATTTCCGCTTGTCATAGTAGCAGGCCTCGATCACCATTTCGCATGGTCTCCCCCCTTCCCGATCTGGATAAATTTACTCGGCTTTGTTCTGACCACATTTGGATACGCCTTCGCCGCATGGGCCTTGATTGAGAATCGCTTCTTTAGCAGTTTGGTGCGTATCCAGAAAGATCGAGAACATGAAGTGTGTAATAGCGGTCCTTATCGAATTGTACGGCATCCGGGCTACGCTGGGAATATTTTGGCACTTCCAGGTATTGTTCTTGCTTTAGGTTCAGTGTGGACATTGATTCCAGTGGTCATAGCCATAATAATTGCCGTGATAAGAACGGAATTAGAAGACAGAACACTTCAAGAAGAATTGAAAGGATACAAAGAATATGTACAACGGGTACGATATAGATTGATTCCTGGAATATATTAATTTGTAAACATATTATCAAGCTGCCCAACCAACCACTTGTGCCGACCCAAAAAGCAGGGCGGCACAGTTAAACGTTGGGCACAGCATTTCATAGGAAAACCGGAGACCAAAGTTTGATAATGATCACCTTAGTCCTCGGCATACTTTAAAGAATGGAATTCATTTCCAAGATGCTGTGCTTCTTGCAGACCTTGAGAGAATACAAATGGATTACCTGTAGGTAAATCCCATGAAGACCAAGAAAACTCAGCGAAAACCTTCGAAACGATCGATTAGGCGTAATGAGAATTTTTCGTTTATCTGGCGAAAATTTCAGGATTCTACCCCGCAATCGTTTCGCCATATCAGTATGGAAGTTTCTCGGACGATTCTCGGCCCTGAACTTCCCGAAAAGGCGTTCTACAATCTTAAGGTCTTAGTGGAGTGGTATTATGCAGTACTTTATAGTTGGCTTAATGATGCTTTGGAAGTCAGAGAGTTGCGGAGCGGAAGATTGCCGAACCGAGAACATGAATTGGCATTGCTGCATGTGGCGCTTGAAGCAAGAAACACTGGTGTCCGATGCATTCAGCGTCGCATATTCAGGGAGAAGGAGGGCACTCCTCGCAATATACCAATCTCTAGTTATGATGAGTTAAGTAGGTGGTGTGACTTTATGTTTGAATTACTGGATAACGATGAACAATACGTTGACAACACGAGGCAGACGCTAACATTTCGATACGACAAGGGCGTTGCATATCGATTAGAAGAAGAGCGGAAAGAAGCCGAGAAGAAATACGATCAATTCGTAATTGCTTCAGTACATTCAATGATGAAAAGTTTGTCAAAGGCCAAGCCACATGTAGTTAAGCCTGATGACGAATGGCTATTAGTTATTTGGAGTCAATTTGCCAACCCAAACGAAGCAGTGCGAAATATTACTGTGAGCCTATTTGTGGATGCACAGCCGCAAACAAAACAGCCCCATTTGCAGCTGCTGGAAGATATAATTAGCACAACGTGGAAAGCGATGCGATTGCTGGGTCCTGTTTGCAGTGATGAGCCGCGAGCCACAAATCCAAAAAAAGTCCGCCAGGCCTTAGATGCAGTTAAGCGATTTTGCGCTAGCCAAGAGAGACAACGATCAGGAAATGGCTGTGAGACCAAAATTGCTGTGGATCGAACAATTGGCAAAGTTGGTCGTTCGATACGCAAACTGGAAGACCTTCATTTCAAGGTCGCAATGTCGTTTCCTGGCGAAAAACACCGCTACGTGTCGCGTGTTGTCGATGCATTACGTGAGCTCCTTGGCAAAGATTCCGTATTTTACGACTATGACTATAAGGCCCAACTGGCACGGCCAAACCTTGATACATTGCTACAGCGGATTTACCGTGACCAAAGTGATTTGATTGTCGTATTCCTATGTGCCGAGTACGCCGAAAAACAATGGTGTGGTTTGGAATGGCGTGCTGTGCGAGACATAATCAAATCAAAGGACGATCACCGAGTAATGCTCGTCAGGTTTGATGATGCGAATGTTGAGGGTGTGTTCTCAATTGACGGCTTCATTGACGGCAGGGAGAATACTGCAAAGCAGGTCGCGCAATTGATTATAACGCGTGTACGCGAGTTTAAACACGATGCCTAACAAATCACTAAACTGAAATCGCTGGCTAATTTTGCAAATACATTTAATCGTGTGATAACATTTTATCGGCTATAGATTATTATTTTTTATTCGCGATTTCAGCAGGTTAGTTCATTATAATTTAATTTAAAAAGAGATGCCATATAGAAAGAGAAAAAAACTCGCGATTTTACTTAGCGTACTTATCCCATTTGTTTATTTTGCATTTTGGATATTTATAGAAATACCACCAAAAGTTAATCCCAATATTGATTATTTTATAACAAATGAATTAATAGAATTCTCAAATGGAGAGGTCAATAAAATGTGGGAAGCTTATGAAGGCTCCAGTTTTATTAAAAAATTTTATTTTTGGAAGTATCTAAGAGCTAGGGACACAGCAATACTTAGATACTGTTTAGAAAATGGTCTCGGGGACAACATCGGAGGTGGCTGTTACCATTTTGTGGGATCATACAACTCAAATGATACTTTTTACGCGTTAGAATATAGTGGTATAAGTTGGAAATGAAAAAAATTATAACAACAACAACAGTATTTACTTGCGCCAATGCAACGCAGCGGAATTGGCGCAAGTGATGCACTAGCTTTGAATAATATAATCACAAAACATAAAAATAAAATATCTTTAGCACTGGTATTAATCGTTGCGATATTACCTATGTTGATATCAATATTTATCAGAAATAAATTACTATTAATGCTTCCTTATTCCGGATTGGTTTTACCAATTATTACTGAAATAGGCTTAAAATTAGTGGATTGGAAATGTGCGGTGTTTATATATTTAACATTTTCAATAACTTTGAGTGTACTAAGCTTTAGAGATATACAAGATGAAACAAAATTATTCATACAAAATATTTATATGTGTTTTTATGTAGTATATTATTCTCTTGTATTTTTTGCACTATTTATTCCATTTATAGCTATTACTAAATGCTTCTAAAAACTAACTAGTTACTGTTACTGACAGCAGGCCTCAGCATTCAAGCGTTTATTGCTCTAAATAGCTAGCTGAGTGCTGCATTCAAGAGGTAGGCCTGCTGGCAGGAGAGTTTATCGGTATGTTTTTTTTGAAAAACAAAAAATATAAAATAATTGCTTTTGCTCTAACATCAGTATTGGTAATTTTATATTGTCTATTTCACTGCGGATGTTTTTCTGAAAGATACTCTGTCATAGATAGCCATCTTCATAATTATATTCAAGCGATAGAGATATTTGAACTTGATAATGGAAGAATTCCTACAACTAAAGAGGGATTACAAAGTTTATTTATTGCACCAGATGACTTAGGAGAGAGTTGGGATGGCCCTTACATAAAAGAATTTGTAAAAGATATTTGGGGAAACGAATATAAATATATAGTTCCCGGATTAAAGAAAAATCAAAAATTTTCTGTTTACTCAGTTGGCCCAAACAAAGTGGATGAACAATGCAAGGGTGATGATCATTGTTTATAAAAACACTTACTTTTTGCCATTAATAAACATGTTTATTCAACTTTTTTAAAATTTAAACATAACAAGGCGCCACCGGACAGAAACCGCAGGCCGCTTTTAGCCAAGCCCGACTGTGGTTAGAATGATTATTTGTTAAAGATAACACCTTGTTTTATCGGTTTCTGCCGGTGAGCTTGGGGGTTAGTTGTATAATAATAAAAGGAGTGAATGATGCCATATATTGTTGAAGTAGGTAGTTACCCTCCTAATTATTTAAAGACATGCCCATTATTTAAAGACATGCCCATTTTGTGAATACAGGAAGCATGAAAAGATTTTTAAACGAAAGTATAAAAAAGCACAATGGTTTCTTCCTATGCCAGGGGTTTTAACCGCAGGATACAAAGATTATAAAATAGAATATCCAATTTGCTCTGAATGTCTATCCTCATTTAAGAAATTAAAAGTATTTGGAATTTTATCTATTATTCTTCCGTGGATATTATTTTTTTCTGTGATTTTTAGTAATTTTACAATGAATATTAATTTTTCAAATTATATTTTGTATTTATCATTATTTTGTACCGTTTTAGGGCTTATTTTACTATTTTATAGATTATATAGAATTTGTAAATTTCGTATTGGTTATATAAACGATAAGAAAAAAATTATTTATTATTGCAGATCAAGTGAATTTGCAAAAGAATTCGCGAATGTAAACAATACTAATTCAAAGTATCGCTTTTTGGTATTTAAGTTTAGGTAATAATGTATCCCTTGTAATTTAACAACTAACAACTAAAGGATTAGTTCTGAGTCGAGGAACGAGAGCTCAGATCTAATCCATGGTTCATGAAGCCCGGAGCGCGAAAATGAAAGTTGGCACGAATTATGTAATAGGGGGATTGCTTCCTACTTAACCTTAGACAGAGAAATTAATGGTAAAGCGGATGGTAGATTTGGATAATAAATTTAGCAAAAGCATATATAGATTATATACGATTTCACCTTGATTGACAATTGGAATGTATCGTTCTTTTAAAAACTGCCGCGGAGCGGCTTACTTGAACAAGGCGATCCACGCGGACGTGCGCCGCAGGCCGATTTTTTGCCATGCTCGGCTGTGGCTAGATGTCTTATTTGTTTAAGATAACTTACTGTTTTATAGGCTGTTTCTGCCTGTGAACTTATCGTTATAAAAGTATCAATTAAAATTAAGGTAACTATTTTTAAAAATATTACTTCGATCTTTATATTCAGCATTATTCTACTTAGCACGATTTTTTGTAAAATCGTTATCTCTGATCAATATTACACAATTCAAGTCAAAGCTTTTCCAATAATAGAATATAGTGATGGAATTAGTTTATACAATAAACTTAAAGATAAGGAGTACTTGCCACACTACTATAAAGTTAAAATAAAGGATAAATGGTGGTTCCGTTTAAGAGTCGGTTATTTTAAAGATACAGAGCAAGCAAAAAAGTTTGGCGAAGATTTTAAGAGAAAAGAAGGTTTACAATATTACGTTGACAAAGCAAAACTCTTAGTAGATAAGTTCAATGATACTATTGACATTATTACTGCACCAAATGCAGTATGGTTTAAATCAGGAAAAGATATAAGGATACTTTATAGACTTGATAAAGTACCTATAAATACATCTGACATTATACACGAAACAAGAGCGCTTATTTCACCTACAGGAAATGCAATTGTGTCACTGTAAAATCTTTTCATTGGCATCCTTATCGGAGCAGCATATTATTTGTTGAGGGTCATGCATATGGTACTATCTCAGTTGGGGGCGCAATTTACATAATCATATGATGGCATTCCTCCTGGGCAGCTAAATGATCCTACAAGATTACTATGCATCACAGAAATATGATCCAACCATTCAGCTTTGTTTATGCAATAGATGGTGAATTCAGCAGAATCCTCTCCACCATATGGATCACGTACCGTTACCACCATCTCATAAGCTCCTTCGAATTGAGGATCGAATAGTATTACGCCAGACTCCTTGCCTATGAGAGGTTCTATCGATGGATCAAGCATATATGCAAAAGGATACGCTTTAAAATATGCGCTCCAGGTAAGGTTTTCAATATCTGATCTAAATTGGATGTCGGAGGTGAAGGTAAAAGAATCATGATCTGTTGCATATAACTGATATTCTTGAGGGCCTTCGCCAATATAGAAGATCTGATCATCAACATCTTCAATCACAGGTGGTGTATTGGTGACAGGATGATTCACCGCTTCAAAAGTGAATGATTTGACATCCTCTGACAATCCGTTGCTACATACTATGATAATCTGCATATTATCTATTGTCGGCTCTGGAGGAATTGCCAGAACTGCAATTGTCGGCCAATAATCATACCCACCATAATATAATGACATAGCCACAGACATCACTTCCTGCGATGCTAAATAAGGCTTGCCGGATAAGCTGCTCCGGACACCACCGCGTTTTGAATAAAGTGGATAATAGGGAATTGGCTCTGTGCACTGTCCAGGCCGAACAAGTTTAGAGGCCAAACCGCTATCGGTGTTGGTGTCTGGAATACTTCCAGTAAACATTAACATATTGATCCCGCCGTCACTTGCTACTGGCCCCTCTGCCATTGTTGGATCAAGGAGCATCGGAACGTCTAAAGGATATACAAGTCGTGCATCTACAGTAATATCAGCGCCACCTGCGCCTAGGCCTATCACAATATTGTCACCTCCTGCTTGTATAGCTGCTCTTCTCACATCCTTCCATGTACAGTCTAATGTCGCCTCAAAGGTTCCTATTGCAGCAGCATAATCTGCTAAGCTGATAGCAGTATCAACCTCATCTATGGCATTCATTGCGCTTTTCTGCCAAAAAGCGAAGTTTGCTTCCTCCAGACTTATACCATTTAATTCTGCATACATAGCTGTATTTCCATAGGATATTTCATCATAGCAGCCATCTTCTCCTTCCATAGTATGCTTATAGGGTAAAATAGTATCCGCTACCTCGTCTGAGGCAAATATATATCTTCTGTATCCAACCGGAGGATCGAATATTTGTCCTTTTATATTATCAATATGAAAAAGATAAGGAGGACGCTCCGTACGATTACTTCTGGCTTTTGTCGATACAACTATATTCTCACACCTGAATTCATTTCCACGAAGAACAACGCCGGTTAAGTTTTCAAAGGTACCCCCAATATTGGCAAGGACTTGAGCCAGATCTACTTTAATAAGATGCCAATTGCCATCCACCGCCTCACGAATAATTTTCACCTCTATAAGAGTAGGATTGATGTCACGATCAAAGGGAACAAGGAAGGGATTAATATACGCAGTATCCTCAGGAAGAGTCACAGGACACCTGGCTCCATTATCTTCTCTATACCCGGGGATCATATGAACCTCAACTAATCCGCTATTTATAATAGCAATTACTTCATAGCTCGAAAAATGCTCAGATAAAGGAGCCTTCATTTCCAGGGAAAGTACTGAATTTTTGCGAGGAATCTCGGTCTCAAGCAGATAACTTACAGTGTATTTTGGGAAACTCGGGAAAGGCATATTGGAAGGACTCGGGAAAGGCATATTGGAAGGATATAATAGTTCTAACACGCGGCTCTCTTTTTGATCATCATTAACAATTGAAAGCAATCCTGGACTTGTTGTCATTTCCCATAAATGAAAATCTATTGGATAGGTGGGCGCATGTTTTTGCCATCCCTGATTGAGGGGACTTCCCCTATATTCGAAATTATCGATTATTATGATCCCTCGGTTTGCTTCTAATTGAGCATTAATAGAGGGAGAGGTGAATTTCCCAATATATGGCTCATAATGTGACACTGGAGATGGCACTACCGGATAGCTCACGGCAGCCAAAGCTGGATCCCATGCACATAATAGAACAACAGCGAAGATAATTCCTCTTGCAGCATATACTTTCTTGTCGCTAATTGATTTATTCATACTTTTACCTCCAATATTACTGGATTATTCTAATTATTTCACACCCTATTACTTATGCCAATTCCCCCTGTACTTCCACTCATAACATAATAAGTACCCCCAATTGAAAAAGATAAGGATTAAGTTATTTGAGCATTATAATCATCTATGTTAACCTCATATTATTAAGATTAAGAATTAATGGTATTATAACTCCATTTCAGAAAAATTTCAATCTATACAATTAGAAAAATTTTTTAATTTCAAAGGGTTAAAGAATTGTAAAACCTTTCTGCGGTGCATTTATAATATCTTCTTGGTGGGATTTAGATTGAAAATAGAGAACAGCGATCTTAACTTAATAACTTAAGAAAAAAAAATGAAAGGCAATTTAAGTTATAACAAAAAGCTCAACTTGACAGAAACCGCAGGCCGGTTTTTTGCCAAGCCCGGCTGTGGTTAGAGCATTTATCTTTTAAAGATAACATCTTGTTTTATCAGCGGTTTTGAACGGTGATCTTTACATTAGCCCAGAGATATTAAATGAACCTTAATTGGTTATTCATTCCAACTATATTGTCTGCTTTTGGTTGTTTTAAAGTCGGGAATTATATATTTTCCAAATATAAAAGTCCATGGGTAAAAACTATACTTTTTATCATAAGTATCATACTTGCATTACCCGGACTTCTTTTTGCAATATTCTATCTACACTTCTTTGATAATGCAAAATGGTTTTACGAATATCGATCTATTTCATTCACTGAGATAACCGCTGCAGGAGCAGGTCTCTTAGCAGGAGGACTGTATATATTAACAAAAAATTTTAAGATAGTATCAAAAACTTTTATACTGATCATTTTATTGCTTGGAATTATTATTCCATATTCAAAACCGGTAATAGCACCTTTAAGATTAGACTCTTTTAAAGA
>JBLIRR010000093.1:0-8000 GCA_049472395.1 bacterium
TCCCGCCAACATTCCATTTGCCGTCATACTCGGATCTGGTTTTCCAGTTGTATACCACATATAAAGCATCGCGCTTATTGCCCCTGAAGCTGAAGCGAGCATTGTATTAACCGCAACGATGGCGATTCTCAGGTCACCACCGGCGAGGGTGCTCCCAGGATTGAATCCGAACCATCCAAATGCTAAGATCAATCTATTGAAATCATTAATTTTCCGTTTTGCCAATTTTAGCTTGCTATATTCTAGAATATAGATGTTAATAATAAGAGAAGTTGTACTTTCTTCTTTTCGATCTCAAAATAAACAGGTTGGTTTATTAAGATCGGGGAAAGGAGTATAGCTATGAAATTGACTAAAGGAAAAGCGATTCAAGTAATACTAGACAATGCATTACTGAGTGCTGTAGATATTGGGAAAGAGAACAATAATGCATCGTTTTTCTTAAGAGATAATCAAGAGGTAAAACGAATAAAATTTGATAATGACAGAGGAGGTTTTGAGAAATTTTGGTTTGAGGTAGAGAAGATAGTAAATAAGTATAAATTAGTGAAAGTGATTATAGGTTATGAGTCAACAGGGCCTTATGGAGAGCCATTTATTCATTATGTAAAAAGTATGCCAAAAGTAGAATTAATCCAGGTAAATCCGATGCACACAAAGAAGCTTAAGGAACTCGTAGATAATTCTCCGAATAAGACTGACAAGAAGGATCCACGAGTAATCGCAGCTATAATTCGGTTGGGTTACGGGTTATCAGTAGTTATACCAGAAGGAGCGGCAGCTGAATTGCGTGCTCTTACTAGTGCCAGAGAAAGTCATATGAAGCATAAGAATAAAATATCGAATCAATTGCATAGTCTTATATATGAAATATTCCCTGAGTTTGAAAAGACTATCGGTACATATAATAAAACGGGGCACAAATTGCTCAATGATTATGCCACTCCCAAGGCAATTATAGACCTTGGAGTAGAGGAACTCATTGTAAAAATCAGGAAATACAGTAGAGGTAAACTGGGAGTAATGAAGGCAATAAGTCTTTATAATTCTGCTAAAAAGTCCATAGGGATAAAAGAAGGCTTAAAAAGTAAAGTATTGCATGTAAAGCAAATATTGAGTCAAATAAATCAGCTTAATCGTTATATAAAAGATGTAGAGGGTCAGCTTGAAGAAATGTTACAAAAGATTTCTTATAGTAAACAGTTACTATCGATCAAAGGTATAGGTATTGTGAGTGCTGCAGGAATCATAGGGGAGGTAGGAGATTTTAGAGATTATCAAAATCAATCTGAAATAATTAAGATGGCAGGATTGGACCTGTATGAGGTAAGCTCCGGAAAACATAAAGGAGAAAGGCATATCACTAAGAGGGGCAGGAGTCTGCTTCGCAAGATTCTCTATTTTGTTTCGCTAAATATGATAAAGAAAAACGGAATAATGTATAATGATTATCAACGTTTGATAAATAATGGCATGCTTAGGACTAAAGCAATCGTAGCAATAAGCAAGAAATTGCTTGTGATTATGTTCGCTATGGTAAGAGATAATAAAGACTATATACAAGATTACCATACGTATAATTATCAGCAATTAAAAATGGCTGCGTAGGAATAATGAACTGTAGGCGGGGAGATTATCAAATTTGCCATCGAGGCGAATTATATTCGACCTCCAATTTTAGCATACATAACTCCCCGTTTACATCTTAGCTTCGATTAAGCAAGGTTAGAGCATTAAAATAATGACTCTCAAATTACCAGGGTTAAGCAGGATGTAGCAGTAAAAACCGGTTAAATTTGCCCCAGAGTAAGTAGAGTAAAAGAGTGCAGATATAATGAATATAATCATTAGATTGAAAAGTATAAAAGATAATTTTGTTTTTTCCACTTTGTGTATTCTTCCTTATCATCATGCTTTATTTCCTTATTATTTATCGGAATTTTTAGCTAAAGCATCAAATAAGAATATGCATAAAAAAAGGGACCTTGATGCTTATTGTTCAAGATCCCTTTTCTAAGGATGCATCTTTTCCTGCTTAATGTCCGAGATGACATTTTTTAGGCAGAAAAGGCATATCGAAATATTAAAATTGTAGAGACTTTATATTTTAGTTATGTGATGCTGATTTTGCAGGATGATGTGCTTTATTTTTTCTCATCTCTTCCATTATTCTATCAATTTCACTCTCCGGTATGCGCCGATGTCCGCCCAGAGTTGTCCAACACCTGATATGTCCTTGTTTAATCCAGGATATCAATGTCGTGGGCGTAACCAGAAGATGCCTCGCAGCCTCATGCGTGGTTAAGAATCTTTCAAGATTGTCCATGATTCCCCCTTTCTATAATTTTTTTAATGTTCAGAATCAGGTATCAAATATTTTTAAAAGCGTTTTATGAATTTTCTTCATAATACGAGAATTTTTCTCTCTCTCAACCTGCTTCTACTTTTATATATAACCCGAATAATTTTATTTGCAAGTTTTATGCATTATTTAACTAAATAATTTTTTTTTTATAATGTAGTTTTAAATAAGGAAAGAATGCTTGAATAAAGCGGCGTGCTATTTTATCTCAATTCCGAGTTTGTTGATGATTTGTTTATTTATATAACGATCGACCATGTGCGATAAAGCCTCTTTATCATCACCTGTTATTAATGATTTAAAAATGCCCAATGAAAGCCGAAATCCCCCTTTATATGATCTTCCTCCATACTCGCCCTGAAGTACATCCGGAAAAGTCTCCTCAATGAATTTTTCTGGTTGCACCACGTCACTCGTTGTTCTGAAAGAGCAATCTATGTATTCTCCTACAATTCCATATACTAAAACAGTATCTATTCCCACTCTTTTTAATAAAAAATCAGCTGCTTGAGGAATAGCATCGCGGTCATCTCTTCGGACAATTCCTGCCGGGGCCAATAAAAAATTTTCATATATATTTTTATACTGATATGCCTGAAAAATAATGTCCATTGTGGTAGGTGACAACTTCTGCTGAGAAATTTTATTGAGCAAATCAGTGTCCGCATATTTTGACAAATACCCCATCGATAAATAATCATTTTCTTTGGCTAAAATTAGATTATCTGTATCAACTCTAATTCCATGAATTAATGCAGTAGAAATAGATACATGTTCTTCTTTTAGATTATCCAGAAGATCTAAATCTTTTAAGTATTCAGCGTAAATAGTGGCTGTTGCTCCTACATTCTTTCTGATGTCAATAAAAGCCGCATTTAAAGAATCAACTTGATCATGATGATCTACAATTGAGGCTGTTGTCATATCTTTGACTAAATCAATCAATTTAAAATCAGGTTTTTGAGTGTCAACTAAAGAAATAGCACTATAATCTTCAAAAGGAAATCCCGGATGATAAACTGTCAACTGAATATCAAGTAATTTTAAAAGAGCCCTATTTTCTTGATGGCTTACTTCTTCAACATAGAGTATTGTGGAATTAATCCCCCACATTTTCAGAATAACTTTATGGCATAAAGCTGAAGAAATGCCGTCAGGGTCCGGCGCACCCCTGAGAATAATAAGAATATTCTTATCAACGTAGGGCATCATTTTTTCACGTAACTCGTGAACGGGCCTCTCTTTTTTCATGTAAAATATCGCCTTTGCTCTTTTATTTTTCTCTATTTTTATGAAACTCATAATAACAGACATGTTTTTTTCAGTCAAATAGTACGTCAACAAACAGCAATTTTCATATATAATCCTCATCACGAAAATATATATCATCAGGGAGAGGGATATAATCACTCATCTCAAATTATTGAAAGGCTGTAAAGACCATGATAAGTTATAATGAAAATCTAATTTCTTAGTGTCTGCAGCTAATCTTTAATTTGGGTAATGAGCAGGGGCAGTTTATTGCTGGCATAGCTGAGGTAATCGATAATTATGATGAAACTTATCCCTATAAAGGTAGAATGTTATTCTGGCTACAAAGCTGATTAATCTCCACGATTCTTTTATTCGAATAATAATAAATTTGAAATTGAAGAGATCTTAGACCGATGGTATCAAGGAAACTGTAATGCTCAATGGTCTGTTGCAAACTATTTTAAGGTTTCTACCTGTGGCAAGAAATATATTATAAAACATGATCTTGAATGTGATGAATGGTATTTAGTCTTACAATCATACCAAAGTGCTCTTGATTAATAGTAATTTTTTTTCGCTTGGACAGATAAGAGCATCGAGAAAAATAGTCCTACATATTATAGATGTATGGATATCACAATCGTGACACCGATAAAATCCCCTTTTGATTTCCCTCGTTTTATTATGGTTACAGTGTGGACAGCAGAATCCCTAACGCCATCTGATATAGGTTACTGACTTTTCATTCGTATAGTAGTATTGCTTTACCCTTAAATCAAATCAGCAAACCACATTCAAGTTTATGTCTAATCTATTATATCTCTCAGCCTTTCCTATGCTCTATTGTTCGAGGTACTATAAAATAAAGAACCACCATGCAAATTATATAAAGGATCTCATATGGAGGTTCAGGGATTGGTTCAGGGATTGATAGGGGTGTTGCAAAACGAAGGTCTGCAATTGCAATATCATCATTTCCATAGGATTCATCATAATATACGTAATCAAAATCAAAATCTGTAACAAAACCAAAAAATTGTGAGTCATTATCGAGTGACATATGATCATTCAAACAAATAGATGCAATTGGGTTACCACTAATAGAATAATTATAGAACCAGAAAGATTCATCCTCATAACTACCACTATCTTTAATTTGAACACCAAAGGCCCTCAACGTCCCATCCGTAAGCCAAATTCGCCAATTATCATTTTCATAGTCATCGATATCGCCGACAGAAAGCGCATTATCAAAATTTATCAGATTACCATACCCTTCATCGTCATCAAACGTAAAGCGAGCGTCATTTTGTTTGCATTTTAGTTCGAAAGACCATGAAAGACCTGTATTTGAGCTATCAAAAGTCAAATAACTGTCTAACTTTGCATTGCTGCCTGGCTCTGAGTTGACTTGATTTGCCTTGAGAATATTATTGGCTGTAGTCTTAAACGTTTCAATATTAAAGACCTGGGATTCCCAAGCACTTAGATCTGTAAAAACGTTGACAGTGGTCGCCCTTGATCTTGAAAAAGTCACTAATAATACAACCACCATAAAACTTATTACTAAATAAACTTTTTTCATCCTCCTCTAGCCTCTGTAAGTATTAATAAAATTTAATATTATAAATTATTTCTAAAGTTAAGAAAAAACCTTCTTATAATATTAATGCAAAATATATACCTAAAACATAAGTAATTGATTTTCAATATATTTTTTTGGCTTTGAGGCATTTTTAAAATCAAAATTGTAAACTCTATCGACATATTTTATTTTAAGGAATATTTTCTTTACCATAACAGAAGAATAAATTAGATAATATTTTCAATTAGTTACATGATTTTTCTTTTCCTTGAAAAATATGTTAAAGATTCCGACAGGTACGTCCATGAGGTATGTCCATGAAATACCGGCAATTCTTATTATGGCCAATAAAACAATTAACCATAATGATATATTGTGCTGCCAATCAGCATTATGCGTTAAACAATTGTTCGGCTCACCATGCGGCGTTGGCATTCGGCAGCCTATCCCGGCGGAATCAATACAAGTGAAGCAGTCGAGTAACCAGGGACATGGCCTTTAACTGACAATACAAGCAACTGTGGTGATTTCGAGGATTATTGGTACTCCGTATATCTTGTCTATACTGTTGGCAGTGCCGGTTCTATTCCCCCCCCTTTACAGTCAGATTCGAAGACGGATACACCCTCCGATTTACTGAGGGGAGTGTGCTTTATCCAAAATTTAATTTATTTACTCTGCTTCTTCCTTGCCAAAGGTTTTAGGATAGAGTTTTTTTGCACATTCGGGGCACAGGCTGTGGCTGAATTCAGCCTCAGAGTGATTTTGGATGTAAATCTCAATTTGATTCCAATAACCTTTATCATCCCTTATTTTTTTGCATCCGGCACAGATCGGTATAAGGCCGTGAAGATGCTTAACTTTTGCGAGAGCATCCTGGAGTTTCTTTGTAAGCTTCTCATTTTTCTCCTCTGCCCGTTTTCTTTTCGAAATATCATGTAATGTTTCGATTGCGGCAATTAAATCCCCCTTCTTATTATATATTGGTGCCGCATCAAAGCTAATGAAACGTTTCATGCCACCCATATTCTTAAACCATCCCTCTCCATGCCATCCATCATAGAGCAACACCGATCTGCTACAGGTATCATAATATTTTTTGATCATATTAAATTTCTTATCAACGATAAGGTCACACAGACAGGGACGTACATGATCATAAAAAGCCTGCCAATAAGAATTACTTCCAATCATTGTTTCAGCATCACACCCGGTCAGCCTTTCACAGGCCCTGTTCCAATAGATGACAGTATGATCTTTATTGATGACAAACACAGCAGTAGCACAATAGTTAAGAAAATTTAGACCTGAAAATTCTTTCATTGCTACCTCATATTCAGCCCATTCAGGATGAATTTATTTTATTCTGTCCGGATTTTTTTTCAATTCCATTATTAATCAATCTATTTCATTGCGTAAACATTATGAGGAAGGTTACATCTTTTCTATGTACACTCACCCATTGTCAGATCATTCTTTAAACTCTTTCTTTGCATCGGTTGCTCCTCTTTTATTACACTTTTATTACAAGGATTCATAGATGAAAGAACAGTGTATTACACTAGGTTATGCATAATATGTACCTGTTTCATACATGACAATGAATGAATAACTATCGTTGGGGAATACGGAAAATTATTACTCTGACGAGACAATAAAGGTAAAAGAATAAATTCCACACGACATTAGTGTAATGTAATGGCTGAGGAATCCATTGAAGAGCTGATACCAGGTAATTGCTTTTTGAACCATTAGATAAAAATTATAAACTTACTTGAAAAAATTGCTATAATTTTAAATAAAAGATTGAAAAATTGATAGTAGACACTTAAAAAATAATACAAGATACTACAAATTATTGTATCATGGATCAAGGAAATTAGAGAAAAATAGTGAAGAAATTAATAGTGTCATACAAAGGCTGATTTTTTAGTCAAATTGGGCTAAGAATAGACGCACGTCCTCTTTTGCTGTAAGAAGCAGGAATTTACAGCCCTTTAATTTACTCCAAATTAAGGATCAGCGTAGCTCTGAGGATTATTATATAATGGTTCGTATATAATGGGGGCATCTTCAGGCATGTGAGGCGGATCTCGTGAAGGTTTATCTTGCCATAGATCGAGATGCTCAAGGATCTTTCGAATAATTTTTTCCTGGGTAATGAAACAATGACTTCATAATGCACATCCCCTCCGCAAGCCTAATTTTATTGAATTTTTGTTCATTATTGAGTTGTTACCCCCTTATGGGGATTTACGACTAACAACATAATAATCAACTTTAATAAGTTGCGTCAATTATTTTGATCATATATTCTACATTTATCACCTCCTTCAAGATTCATAGGCTAATAAGATCAATCATTCCCTATCCAACATCAAGGCACTTACATATTGTTTGTTAAAGCAAAACTTTCTGGCTCTCATTAACGCTATGTATGTTATAGTAAACTTTGGTTTCTTTCAGTTATCTTATTAATGTTTTAATAATATTTTATTTAAAATTATTTAATTAATATTCTTTAATATCTATTAAGATTTAATCAATTCTTTTTAGTTTATAAAATCTTATATAAATTTATTCTATAAATAAATAATATTATTTTTTAAATTAAATATTAAAAATTTCTATTTATCTTCAATTTATCTTTTCTTAATTAAAGATTTAAAAATATTAATATATTTTATATTAATATATACTTTTATATATAGATTTTTACTCTTTAGTCCTATGCAAGTCTCCTTGCTTGAGAGTAAGACCTCGCTTTTTTTCTCTCATCATTCTCTCATATATATCCCA
>JBLIRR010000094.1:0-7791 GCA_049472395.1 bacterium
GCTCCCACTATCGTATATGTCATAGATGCGGCTGATATTTTTCGGATTGCCCCCTGCCTCCATCTCCTCGGTAAGCAGGTCCCCCCAGTAATTAAACCGCGCATTTATACTTGCACTATTGCCATTGTTAAGCTCATAGTTCCCTCCATTCCCACTCAAGTTATTAAAATGTACCTTTGTGCCACTCCCTCCTATAACATAGAGTCCATCTCCCATATTCTCATGAACATCATTGTAGAGAAAATTCACACCTGCAGTAGCCTGGCAGTAAATCCCTCGCCCTCCATTTCCATACACGGTATTCAGAGTGATCACCGGCACCATTATCGTATATGAGCTATTTCTGCTGCAGTTGATCCCATCCCCGCTGTTATTATAGATCCGGTTGCCCGTGATCTCCGGATAGAGCTGGCTATACCAGCCATAATACGCATGACCACTATCAGCATAGCAGTATATCCCCCTGCTGCTGTTGTCATGCACCTCATTGTCTGAAATAACCGCGCTAAGGGTATAATTGTACTTGCTGCGGCAGAAGATCCCTTCGCTGCTTTGATACACCTCATTGCCCGTGACCTCTACCTTCATATGACTCTCCTCCATATGACAGTAAATACCCACACCGCTTGCATAAACCCTGTTGTTGCTCACTGCATACTGGGACTGGGTCCCATAGGTCCTATAAGAATACAGTCTTATCCCATATTCACTATTATTGTAAATACTGTTGTTATTGATTGAAAGATCACACCTGGCATTATCATACGTGTATACATAGAGCCCGTTACTCCCATTTTCCGCAATGGTGTTGCCAGTAATAGTGCCACTTAGCTGGGTCGAAGAGCCCTGAACATCACAGTAAATCCCTCGCCCACTATTATCTAAGATCTCATTGTCCTCTATATCCAGCGAGGCTTTCGATCCACCCTCCCCATACACATATATCCCATTGCCTGATGTATGCTGTATGGTGCATTGTGAGATGCTGATACTCTGTACTCCCACCGATACTTGCCATTGGACACCAAAGGTGGCATACTCAATAAGGCAATATTTTAACTGGAAGACCTTTGTACCCAATCCCCATGGGGCACGAATACCACCCCAGTCTCCTTTGGCATTGGATAATGCATCAGAGGTAAAATGAATTGAATCTGCTTCTGTCCCTACAGCAACAAGAGATCCATTTACAATAAGCTCAGTTAAAGAGGTATTATTCCCACCGGCTGTATCATCAGAGTGGGCTGGAAATATGACCTTTGTTCCAGCTTCTATTGTGAGGGTTACTCCTTCAGGCACAGTAACATCGCCGGTTAAATTAATGGTTCCAGACCATGTCTCATTATCCGGGAGAATTCCTGAGAGCGTCTGGGAATAAGAAATATTACACCAAAGCAAAAGAGATACTATTAATGGAATGCCAATTAATCTAAAATATACGTTTAGCCTTCTCATTATTTGCCTTCCTTTGATCTATTATTTTTTCATTTATTCATTTTGACTTTTATCCCATCTCCTATATATCGAAACCGATGAAATTCTCCCATAGGATTCTTTGATGATTTTCCAATTACCCTCATTGCAATGTAGTTCCATTTATCTTCCATAAAAACCTTCTTTTGAGGATCTGCGATTCTCCATGCGCCATCTATGTAAAATTCCGCCCAGTTATGATAATCGCTCGGTTTAAGGATTGTGTTTTCATTGCAAATATATCCCCCCATTCCCTGCGCTGGAATATTGTGAGCTCTGCATAAAGCGACAAAAAGGTACATGATTTCCGTACAATCACCTTCTCTGTTCTTAAATGCATAGAGAGCCCCTCGATCATCTCGAAGGTACCCGGAATATTTTATATTTTCAGCAATCCAAAGGAATATATTTCTCGCGGTATTCACTGGTGTTGAGGTCTTGAATCTCCTTGCAAACTGGGATAGTTCAGGATGATCAAATTCAAGATATTTCTCTGAGCAAAGAAAAATGTCCATATCATTCAATGGCATAGAATTTACTTCATTAAAAAGTGAGAGATCTGCCTTGATGTTGATGATCTTGGTTGCATAAGGGGGTAGGTTATCAAATTTAAAATAGAGAATCTGATTGCCCAAATCATCTAAGATGAGATCATAAGGATGTGATGCGTCCAGGGCAATACAGCGTTGTGTTGATGTCTGCTTGACAGGAGCATAAGTCCAAAAATCTACTTTTTTAATAAGACGGTTTGTTTTGTTGTAGATGGTATAACCGTAACGAACTTGTCGGGAAATAGGATAAATAGACTTTGATTGAACAAGGGAGGCAGCAGCAGAATTATCTATACCTAGAGCAAGCATTACGAAAGAGAAACATAAAACTATCCTAAATATACTTAGTCTACCATAATTTAAGGACAACGGAGACATTTTTTAATACTTCTCATAGCCTTTTTAGGGTCATCCCTTCTTTGCCAGATACTGGCCTGTTCATGGAGGAAGCTCTCATATTCCTCAATCCCACCTTTTAGATAGAAAATATTATTAATCCCTTCTTTTTGGATAATTTTTTCTATTTTTTCATATTGTTTTCCATTATCATCACATATAAGAAGAGAGAGAAAAGGTTCATCCTTGTATGGGCTAATTACAGTTTTTAGCCTGGAGATAAATTGTTCTGAATCATCTGAATATGGTATGTGTATTGCCTGGGGGATTAAATAACGAGCTTCTGGTTTTTTCAATTGGGTCATATCTATTACGATCCAGTTTTTATAGTCTTTTTCTGCAAAAAAAATCTGAGCAGGAATTTTAGACAACTCTCGTTGAGCAAATATGTCACCCTCGAGGGGAGCACCTTTTTCTCGCCAGTTATATAATCCGCCATCGAGAATCCAAGCCTTAAAACCAAGATTTCTTAAGTTGTTGCACTCTTTTTCCAATTGCTTATAACTGTACCCCTCATTAACTAAAATTAACGGGTTCGATTTAAGGAAGATATTTGTTTTAATAGTAAACAAAGGGATGTTTATAGACCCAGGAATTCTAAATTTTTTAAACTCTCCGCTCTCTCGAATATCAATGAGGATCAGGCATTCTTTCCTTTTTAACTTTTGAAGGACAGATTCAACGGAAACGGCAAGCTCAAGATCACGAGTTCTCAATTTTCTGGTAAATATTTTTGCAGGAATTTCTAACATCTCCTGCTTATTTACAGTAAGTAGAGTCTCCCCTTCAATCCTTCCCCTCAATTGATAATGTAAAGAAGTAATAGGAGAATTGTCTGTTTCTAAAACAACGTCGCATTCTACCTCCCCTGGTTCAGATGGAATTAATCTGACTTCTATTTCTCCATTTTCATGAAGTGGGATTTCTATAGGATAGGATAAAATATGAAGACAATCACAGGATGAATTGGCACTTTTAATCTGTAGAATATCACTCCCTTTATGTGAAATGATAAAGGTATGCCTCACTTCGGAATTAATCAGGACTATGCCTAAATCAAATTTGCCGTTATATTTAAAGTCAGGCTCTGTCGCCCATGCACAGAAAGGTAATCCACTAAGAATACATATAATAAATGAAAGGACTACATTTTTAAACATGTAAGTGTCCTTCAAATTGACTAAAATTTCATTCTTACTTCCTTAGTAACGAAGCAAAAATATATTATTATTCGTATTATATAAAATGTTTTTTTTGAAGTCAAACATTCTTTTAATTTTTATCATTCCAATAAAAAAAAGACAAATTATATTTTATTTAAAAGGTATTTTACCTTAAAATAATCGTTTTGTTTGTTTTAAAGTAAGGTTGCCTTGCAGTGGGAAGTTTGACATATTTCTTATGTATTATATTTAAACTAAGTCAGACTAAGTTTAGAAAGGGCGTGTAATGATATCCGTTAATACTCATGAAGCAAAAACAAGATTATCGGAATTACTTTCAAAGGTCGAAGAGCAAAGTAAAAGAGTGATAATATGTCGAAATGGCGAACCAGTAGCTGAAGTGATACCCTGGGCGAAAGGTCAAAATCCAATAAAACAAGATCCAGGCTTAAGAATGTAATCCTTCATGATGATACCTCTCTTCCCCTTAATGAAGATGAGTAGCTGATTAGATATAGGTAAATAGGGATGATACTCATTGATCCTGCGGCTTTGCTATGGCTCGCGGCTGATCATAAGAGGCCATCTTCAAAAGCAAAAAAAGTTCCCTGCGATCGATTTATAATCGCAACTGCGCTTTTAAATGCAATGACAATCATCACAAGTAACTCCCTCATAGCACAATATGAGGGAGTCAAAGTTATATGGTGATTAATTTCCGCGAGTTTGAGTTTATTATAAAAATAGATTTTTATTTTTTATCTTAGATATAGCAGTCTTCAGAAGCACAAATATTATGATTCCACTCACCACTAAACTCTGTATTGAGGTAAAAAAGCCTATGAAGAAGAATACCCTGTGCAAGAATAAGACTATTACACAAACAATGGCTATCATGAGCATGAGCCCGGACAAACGCCCAAAACCGGGAAGTCGCTTAAAATCAGTTTTTCGTCCTATAAGATAATACACAACTCCCATTGAGATGATCGGTAAAAAATATATGAGCACATTCACTTCCAACATATTGTGCCGAGTGATAAGCAGTGCATAGAAAATAAGTGATGCAGAGGCGATGCCCGGGATACCTGCCATATAGACAAGGATAGAAAATATATAATCAATAATAGTGAGAGTACCCACGGGCCTGTAGGCGAGACCGAGGAGAAATGTGAGGAGGGGAATACCTATAAAGTAAATAAGCAATCCAAGTTTGTAAGTAGAAAGTAATCTGAGAAAATCATTCACGCTCATGACAACTCCTTTTTTCTCGCCTTGCGTTCCCCTATTCTATTCTGCTCTTTTCAATCTTTCAAGAGAGAGCGCATACACAACAGTCAAAATTAGCTGATTATAACAGATTTTGGGGAGATGGATTGTAGGGAGGTTAATTTTTTACGGGACATTTTTTTGACTTTCGTATAAGCTAAGAAAGAAAAAATATATACCCTTTATACGGAGGTCATCATATGAGCAAATCAGGCTCCACTGATCAAAAAAATCGCGTAATATGTTTACCATTTTCCCAAGAGCAGTACAATGATAATATTAGTGTTGCCGTCACATTTAGAGCATTAATCGATCTTATAATTAGAGAACACCCTGATCTTTTCCCTCCGGAAATTAGTAGTGGATACCAAATGAAAGATTTGTATCATTCGAAAAAAATATTGATCATCATTCGTCGTATTAAAATTGCAGGAATTAGTTATACCATCCGCCCCTCTTTTGTTATGCCATATCTGGTAGGGATGGTTGATGAAATAGAAAAGCCTTTGTTTTTCAGAAAGTTCGATGTTCCCTTTTGGGCATTAAGTTATGGTTTTGGGCGAGATCCCAGTTATTGGCATCGGATAGAACAATCTCTTGGTCGAAACAACCTCGTTGCTGCGACCATAAAAGACCCGGAGAATTTACCGCAGCATTTAGTGGCTGATGAAAAGCATACCTGGATATTAGGCATCAAAGCTTATCTTGCTACTACTGTTGGTCAGGGATGTATTTTGGGTGCTTGCATCGCCAAAGATGCAGGAGAGCAGTCTTTAACCGATGCCTATAGTGTTTATAAAGAGGAAGCTCAGCGTCTAAAACCGGACTATACTCCGAAAACTGTCAATAATGATGGATGGCCTGCTACCAGGAAGGCATGGAAGAACAACTTTCCCACTATCTTTCTGATCGCCTGTTTCCTCCATGTTTTTATCAAAATCCGGGACCGATCAAAAAAGAAATTCAAAGATATTTATCAACAGGTAGCAACCAAGCTATGGGATTGTTATGAGGCCCAAAACAAGGCATCTTTCTCTCAGCGAGTAAGACGCCTTTATGAATGGGCCAAGAATACTTCAACTCCTTCTATTATTTTAGAAAAAATAGAAAAACTCAAGAATACTGTTACTTCTTTCTCAATTGCCTATGATTTCCCCGGCGCTCATAGGACAAGTAATATGTTAGATCGCTTAATGCAACGAATGGATCGGCATCTTTTCAATACCCAATATTTTCATGGTTCACTCTCTTCGGCACAACTTGGTATAAGAGGCTGGGCGCTTATACAAAATTTTGCTCCTTCAAATCCCCTTACTATAAAAAAATATAATGGATCGCTCAGTCCGGCTGAGCGATTAAATAAATTCCGATATCATGATAATTGGCTGCAAAATCTTTTGATCTCTACTTCTTTAGTAAGCCTTTATCGACCACCTCCCCAAAATCCGATATAATCAGAAAATTAGAATTGCTGAATTTATGCAGGCAAAACAAAAATAAATGAGCTTCCCTGGCCAACAGTGCTTTCTACCCAAATTCTTCCCTTATGAAGCTCAACAATATACTTGGCTATAGGGAGACCTAATCCTGTTCCCTCCTGGCTTTCAGCAATAATACGTTCAAATTTATCAAATATCTTTGAGAGATCTTTCTGGGGAATGCCTGGGCCGGTATCCGAGATTTCGAAACGTATCTCATTGCCGGTTCTTGACACCTGAATACGAATTTTGCCTTCCGGCGGAGTATATTTTATTGCATTGTTGAACAGATTAATAATCACTTGACTCAGTTTATCCTTATCAGCGACCAGAAAGCCTATATCTTGCTCTATATGCACCTCTAAATCAATCTGTTTTTTAGATATCAAATCTTCGTAAGGAGTGATTATCTTATTCATTAATAAAGGCAGATCAATATTTTCTTTTTTCAACTCCATCTTTCCTGCCTCTATCTTGGATATATCCAAAAGGTCCGTTACCAATCGAAGAAGACGGTCTATCTCGCTCTTGCCAATACGAATGAATTTTTGTTGCTTTGAATTGAGCTCACCCATCTGTCCTTCAAGTACGTGGCCCAGAGAAAGCTGCAACACGACAAGGGGGTTTTTGAATTCATGAGAAACCATCGCCACGAACGCTGATTTTAAGCGATCCATCTCTTTTAATTTTTCATTCGCTTCTTGCAGTTCCCATAAAAGGCGCTTATTGTCCATGGATAAGCGTTGTTTTTCTAACGCCTTCTCTAACACTACGTGAAGATAATCCATATTAATCGGTTTCATAATATAGGAGTATGCCCCTTGGTTCATTGCCTCAATCGAGGAATCTATGGAGGCATATGCAGTGACCATAATAGCCATGGTATCTTCATTAATCTCTTTAATAGCCCTTAGTACCTCGAGTCCGCTTCTGTCAGGAAGTCGTAAGTCTATGAAAACAATATTAAAAAATTTATCTTTTATATGAGAGATTGCCTCAGAGGCCTTGGAGACAGTTTCAACATCATAGCCCTTTAACTTTAATATATTCCCGAATGTTTTACGGGCATTAACATCATCATCTACGATAAGGATATTGATAGAATGATTATCCATTGTGCCCTACCCTTTTATTGTATATAGGTTTTTATTTTATAAACTTATTGGCAAGTATACTTCAACTGTGGTTCCTTGCCCTGTTTGACTCGTTACTTCAATTTTCCCGTTATGTCGTTCAACCAGTGCATTACACACAGAAAGGCCTAATCCTGTGCCTTTGGCTTTAGTCGTAAAGAGAGGCTCAAATATCCTTGCGAGATTTTCTTGAGGGATACCAATGCCCGTATCAATGAAGGAAGTTTTTATAAAATTTCCTTGGACACTCGTGTTAATAGTGAATCTTCCGAAATCTTCCATAGCCTGGAATGCATTTGTCATGATATTATAAAATACTTGCTGGATA
>JBLIRR010000095.1:0-7466 GCA_049472395.1 bacterium
ATTGGTTCCAGGATAGCGATTTAAAGTTCAAATTGGTAGCCTAAGCGTTTTTCTAATTGCACAGGTCGAAAAATTTTCATAAATCTTATCAAAATTTGTGGTAATTACGATTCTAGCATCTAAAGCATTTATAATTTTATGTAATTCACTTGGATTAAATGTCGGATTATTAAATTGGCGATTTAATAAATCTTGATAATCACCAGCATCGATAGTATTTACTATTCCCTGTAATGCTAAAAGAAAATTTTTCTGTTTAATAAAATTATCAATGATTTTCTTTTTTTTTGATTCATGTATTAGCGCCGCGGCAGTATGAATAAATTGCTCCCAATCGCTAGGGCTGCGGCCGACAGAATCTTTGGCACTCGCTGATACTCCTGCCCCTAAAAAGAAAATACATCTCCTTGATACAATTTCACGAACGAGTGATTTGGGCCAATTAACCATTTATAGTTCCATATTTCCCAAAAGCTTAGTACAGACATTATTCATCAAATCAGCGTAATCTTTGACTTGTTGATACTGGGAGCCCACTAAGCCATCTTTACTTTCCAATTTATGTATTGGAGCCTTTGCAGATTGCGCCATTGGAACTAAGCTATAAAGATAGGGTATATGTCCCAACTCAAGATTTTGTTCTTTGATATATTGTGGGATTAAAAAATTTAGTGAACTTCTTATGGTAGAGGGAATTTGTTGCATAATTTTATCGTACGCCTTAACTGGTCGTTGACCATCCTTAAAGGATCGGGATACATATTGCTGAACAGAATATCCCACTAATCTAAACTTGTTTTTAGTAGTTTTTATAATGTGAAATTTTTCCATCGTTCCAGGTGATTCGTCATTAACAAGTTCTATAGCTCTCTCATATAAAGAATTCCAATTCTTGACCCACTGAGAAATATTTTTTATGCCTAAAAGACTAAATATATCACAGCCAAATGGTGTTAAAATATAATCGCTTGATAGAAGAACAGTTCTATTAAGCGCACCTAAAGAGGGTCCAATATCAAAGATAATAATGTCATACCGATCTTTAAAGTTTATTAATAGTTGGTTGCACCAGTTTGTCACGCGTACACCACCAATATCACCACTCTTCGATCTACTCCATGCCTCACTTAACCTATCTTCAATAATCGATAATCGCGGATGTCCTGGAATTATATCTGTACGGAATCTATTTAAACTAGCAAGAATAGGTTCATTTTCAGGATTTATCTTTGATTCGCCTTCCTCAAGGGGCATTACGAAGCTGTAAATAGTTTTGAAATTTTTATCTTCAGATAAATAAATCTTTTCACACATTTCGTCAGAAAGAATAGATTGAGTTGAATTACATTGAGGATCAACGTCGATTAGAAGAACACGCTTGCCCATTTGTTCATTTAAGAATGAGGCAATATTACAAGATAGAGTAGTCTTCCCAACTCCACCTTTATTATTAAAAAAAGCGATTGATTTCAATTGATTCTCCTAAACAGGACTAACATACATTGAAATTAATAAAAGCAAGTAGTCATAAGTAAAAAAATCTCTAATCGTATGAGAAAAATAATTTGAAAATATTTTCAACACAATGAAGTTTATTTATGTAAGAATATCAAAGCTGTAGTGAGAAAGCAACTAGAAAAAAAATACCGAAACCTGGAAAATCTTACTAAGAAAGTGAAAATGCCATAACATTATTATAGATTGAACGATATGAGAATTATGATTTTGTTCATCGGTTTGTCTGCGTGCTCGGGCTTCAGCCCTTCCGGGTCTTCCGCATATGTGCTCGCAGCCAGTCTATTTAGTTTAGATTCCCTGTCCCACCCACGCTTCGAGCTGTCTGTGCTCCGCTGGGCTAAAGTATGCGTTAATATTGCGTGTATCAGAGGCTTTCTTTCCTTGCAAAGCACAATATAAACGCCACTAAAAAAATAATTTTTTTTTAGTCCCAAACATATTTTATCTTCATTTAATTTATTGATCCTTATTGCGAGCACATATCCGTATATTCAAATAAAGGGAATCCCCACACCTAAGGACAGACGGGCTGGGGCTCAAAGAAAACGCAGCGAGGGCGGTGGGAGAAGGTATAGAGCAACCACACTGTTACTCGGGAGCACATCTGGTAATCGCCGTTATGTATACCTCTTAGGGACCCGCAGGTTTTCACTGGGAACAAGAGAGGAGCGTACTTCGTAAAAATCAGTAAAATCAGTTGTGAAAACATGATGGGACCCTTAGCGGTTTATATAATGTCCGATTATCGGATTTTCGCCCCTCTCAGAAAGGCTGCTCTGCCCCTTCTCCCAGTGTCCTCGCATCCTTTTTAATTAATGGTTCTTTTTAGGAAATGCTTGGGAAATAAGGACCCAATTACCGCTCATGTCAAATGTCAAGGGCTGCTCTGATTTAATATTTCTTAAAAAATCATAAAACAATGATATATAGCTATAATTATAAAAATGATTCCAAAAATTAAGGATCCAGCTTTTATACTTCCTTTTCTTTTTCTAGGAAAATAAGCAATGAAATTAAAGAAGTCATTTTTATCTTCAAGAAAATAACTTATTATAAAAAGAATTCCAATCGAGAAGGCCATTATAATTCTAGCTAAATATAATGCCTTATTTATTTGCATTTACCCTCTTCTTCCCACATTAATTAATGTTTAAATCCAGGGTTGTTTTTAGGTAATGCAATCGCCCATCCTACATACCCACTAGTTGATGCATCAATACCGTATTGAAAGGAAAAAACATTTTCACTTTTTGCTTCCCCAATCTCAAGATACGATAAACCAAGGTCTATTCCAATGCCTATATTTGCTGAGAGGAAAGATATCGCTCCAAAAAATTGCGTAGGATCCGGTGCACCAGGTGTTATTAATGTAATGTCATGTGTGGTAGTGACTGATATAGGAGAACCTGCGGTTACACCACCCATAACCCCTGCGACTATAACAGTGCTTTGTTTTCCATTATGGACATCAGATTTAAATGCACCGACTAAGACACCGCCTCCAAAAATTTCACCTCCAGAGGTAACAGTAATATTTCCTTTCCATTTGGTCAATCCAATAGGAACATACGGGGGAAGCGCAGTGTATTGACCAGGAAATGAAGAAGGCCCAGGATCTAACATTGGAAAAGGTGAGGGTTCATCAAGGCAGATTGTTAAGCCCATTGTATCAATCAAGTTTACTGGATTATTGTTCACATATCGATAAAAATTCTTATCTCCACTGTTAAATCCAATCGGATCAGCTGAAATATATCTACCAATCATAGAATCATAATACCTATACCAATTATAAGACAATCCTGTTTCTTCATCATAATATTGCCCTGGGAACCTTAAATTATTACTTCTTTCCTCCACAATAATCTCACACTTCTCAAACGAATCATACACCGCAGACCAGACAACATCTCCAGAGGCATCAATGATCTTTTGTGGAGTGCCAAGGTAGTCATTTTGATAGAAATAATAAGTGCCGCCTATCTTCTGAAAAAGTGGATTTGTTGTCCACATGGAATTTGGTACATAGCCATAGGATTTTATTTCATTACCACTTGCATCATACTCACCTATAAGACCCTCTTCAGAATAGAAGAAATAGGTCTTTATTCCATCTACTTCCTTCCAAAGCCTTCTACCAAATGGATCATAGTAATACTTTGCTATTATTGACCCATTTTCATCTTTGATCTGAATCAAACGATCTTCAATATTGTAAATATAATTAGTGGTCTGCCCATCTACTACCTTCTGAATCAAGTTTCCATTATTGTCATAGGTAAAGCTCACTCCATTGCATGAGGTAAGTTGGTTATTCTCATTGTAGTTCCATTCTCCTTGATGTGAGCTCGCAGTGAGCCTGTTGCCAACCTTATCATAGGTATAAGCTTCATCATTGATCGTGGGATTCATTGGATTATCTGTGGATAACAACTGATAAGTCTTGTCATAAAAATAGGTGTAATTGCCATGCTCAGTAGCCTTACTCACAACATTGCCAACCGTATCTCTGCTATATATATAATCAATGAAGATATCATTCGAAGCATCTTGACTTTGTATCTTCTTAATCCTTTGCAAAGGATCATAGTCCAGATTCATCACTGTTCCTCCTGGCAGATGCACTCTGGTAGGCGAGAGCCATCTATGATCCTTAAAGGAAATATCCCCAACTTGTGGAATATGAATAGCGTTTAACTGTCCATCTGTATATATAAAATCAGATGTCACATCATCCGAACCAGTAAAACTCTTCTTAGTGCCGTCAGCATTATAGGTATAAGAGTAAGAAAGCGTGAAATCACCATAATTAACTGTCTCGCCCACTTTCCGTGAAAGCTCATCATATGTATATGTGGTAGAGGTGATTTCATCATTAAACGAGATTAAATTCCCTACTTCATCGTAATCAAAATTAACTGTTTTATCCGGCATAGGATTCCCTGAAGAGCTATAATATTCAATTGACTTTATCCTATTGGCGGCATCATAGTTATAAACAGCCTTTTGATTTTTTGCATCAATAATAGATGACAGATTCCCCCTCGCATCATAGCTATAATTCGTCTCTTGCCCCAGGTGTCTTCTCGACCCTATCTTATTCCCATTCCTGTCATAGGTAAAGGTGGTCATGTTTCCTTCTGCATCGGTTATAGATATGAGATTATCCCGAATATCGTACCCATACCGCGTAATGCCATTTTCAGCATCAGTCACCTTGATAAGACGGTCAAGCACATCATACTCATAGATGGTGGTATTTCCTTCAGGATCTGTCTTTTCAATAAGGTTTCCAACCGCATCATATGAATAATGCGTCTCATAGGAGGTGTTCTCATCAAGTACCTTCGTTTCTTTTACCACTCTACCCATAGGATCATATTCTAGATTCATAGTATAGGTCGGATAAATGATGGTGGATGGTTTATCGACCGCATCACCTGATGCACAGTCCTCACACCCAGCCCCCACCTCATCCTCATAATCATACTTTATGACATTTCCGGCGGGATCTATGAGTTTGTCTCTTCTTTGCACATCATCGTATTCATATCTCGTGTTATTATTCATTTGATCAATGTTCTCAATTAAATTGCCGTCAGCATTATACTCGTAATGTATAATTCCCCCTAATGCATCTTTTATTTCTTTAATTTTATGATGGCTATCATAAGTATATTCCGTACGGTTGTTGTAAGCATCAATTATGACCCTGAGGTCGCCAACTGCATCATATTCATATCTGGTTTCATAATATAACGGATCGGTCTCTGAAATCAAATGATTTTTCTTGTCATACTCATACTGCCACATATTTCCATCCGCATCTTTTTTAGATGTTATATTTCCTATATCATCATAGGTGTATTCTGTGATGTTATTTTCTGCGTCAGTCACTTTAATCATATGTCCATAATCATCATATTCCATCTTGATCTCAGAACCATCTAGCAAGGCAATGTATTCTAAATTGCCCTTACCCTGCTCATCATAGGTATAGCGGGTAATACGTTCATGATCTGTATCGGCAGCCTCAATCATTTGAATACGATTGCCGCAATTATTATATTTATATCGCGTAATTACTCCCTTTTCGTTAGTCTCCTCTAAGAGATCTGAGTATCGATCATACTGATAGGAATGAGATGTTCCATCAGGATTTTGGATACAGATTAAATTACCCCATTCATCAAATTTCTTGATTGTTGTCCCAGCCGGAGTATTTATTATTCTTACCCCCGTATCATATATGTAGCTAATAATCAGGACGTAGTAGGACCCAGAACCAGGCTTACTCTGGGAAGATTCAGTCCTCTTCACATAAGTTATCTTACGGTTAAGTTTTTCATTTATTAACTCCTTTATTAAATTACCATCTTTATTGAAATAACGTTCGATTAGCATTCCATCACTTTTATTAATCGAGGCATAGTATTCCGCTCGTACCTTATCATAGTTATATTCATAAAATGTCTCATTCTCCTCGCTATCTATAACGCTTTTTACTTCACCTTTCTTGTTATACCCAATTTTAATACTTCTTTCCAAAGGATCAGTTTTAGTTACTAATTTACATGTTGTATCATCCGTATCATACTCATATTCCCATTTATTCCCCAAAACGTCTTTCACCATTTTAAGTTGCCCATTGTCGTTATATGTATAATGCACCGATCTTCCTATATGATCATATACTGCGCTGATAGAATTATTGGTATTATACGAATACCAAATAACCTGACGTCCTGTAGCATCCTTTACCCCTATAAGAGTTTTAGCAAACTCATTACCTGCATAAATAAGCTCTATTCTATTGTTATTGCGGTCTCCATAGGCAACTTTTCTCCCCCATTCATCATACTCCTTCCAATCGCCAGTTGGGCTTTTCCAGAGATATCCATCCCATTTGTACCTATACTTTGCTGGTTGTTCTATATTTGCATTCATATCAACCCAACGTCCACCTATGGTTGATATTGTATATCCTCCTTTATGTGCATACAGAAAATCTATATAAAAAGGGCCTATACCAGAGAATCCAAGGGGGTCTGATGACCACGAAACACATGTATATTCTATATCTCCTTTTAGTAAATAATTGTAAGGGGAATCTCCGTGACTAGGTATTCCTTCATTTGTAGTATACCTAAATTTTCCTTCTATACGATCAATATTATGTAGATTAATCCACTTGCCTTTCTCGCTATTATAGATTCGTGTCACTTCAATATTAAAACCATTAAGCATCATTGAAAGATCAGTGACCGCAAAGGAATAATCACGAAATACCAGATTGACATGTGAATTTGTACAGTCATTCTGCCCTGCTTCATCACTATTATTCTTGTTATCTTTTTGATCCTCATCCGGATGATCGGGATTATAACTTCCTATTATGCTATTTTTTTCTGTTCTGTACGTATAGGTGGTCGTCTCACATGATGAAGTTCCGTCACTGTCAAACAATTCCTGGGCTTTTGGTCCTTCACCGACGACTACATTTTTATGTCCTCCGCCTTTGGCATTACCAGCAATTATAACAGATATTGGTTCAGCAGCCTGACCGCCGACCGTGCTGCCTTTATCGACTTTAATCTTGGAAATAAGAGAACATATTGTATCACACACAGTACTTTCAGGTTCATTAGGGCAAGGAGTATAACAGTAATCAAAGCATATTGGTTTTTGATAATTATACCCCCCTCCACCACCGCTTCCACCGGAGGATTCGGTGCTTTCTTCTCCTAGCTTAGCAAGGCAGGTTATCCGGTAGGGGACTATTATCTGCTGCTTGGCCTCTAAGATTTCCGGAAGAGGAGCTAAGGATTCATAATCATAATACTTGTCACTTTCAGGGAAAGTATAATTCATCTCTTCCGCCCGAACAAGGCCGTGATTGGTGAGGGTCAGCTCTCCATTATACACCTGTCCTACCTCCATATCGGGCA
>JBLIRR010000096.1:0-7003 GCA_049472395.1 bacterium
ACACCATCCCGTGATCCTCCTCCCCCGTCTGAAGAACCTCCAATTGTGTATGAACCATTATTATATGATGATTCACTTCAGAGCTACTAAAGATCTTTATATTTCAGCAAATTAGAGGGTTGTGTAAATTTCTATTTTTTACAGCTATAGGGGCAGTATGTCTGTTTAGCCCACTTTAACTACTTCTTTTAATACTTTTTATTCAAAAATATTACAGAATTATGATTATTCTTTCTGACAGCTCAAAAAGGGATTTTTTTCAATTTTTTTTAAAAATGTCAGGGCAGTGTCGTGATCAGGAGCGATAAAAATCTGATGATCCCTGTATAATTGATAGGAATTTCATATCAATTCAATCACTTACAGATGAATTCCGAATGATTCACCGATAAATAATAAACAGTGTTGCTATGTATATAGGGAGTATGGTCAGATTTTTTTTCGTAATAATGTTCTTTATCAACATGCAATTTGAGGGTAAATGAGCTGCGGAAAACTGTGTCGATTACGGTATTCTGCGCTCACGAAGATAATGAAAGAGAGGAAATGATAACTGAAAGAGAGCATATAAAAATGATGAAAGCATACGCATTATTAATTATAGGAGCAGTTTGGATATGTGCCACGGCAGGGTTTGTGCACAATCAGAATGCAGTCTTGTTACAAAACATTACGATTGAGCCCCGGGAGGAATGGAGAACTGTATTTGGAGGAGAAGAATACGTGTATCATTTCCATATAAAGACAGATGAATCCATAAGAGGCAGAGCTGTATGGTCTTTGAGTTACGCCAGTAAAACAATTACCCGGGGTGAATGTTTGTATAAAGCAGGTCCATCCAATGCAGGTATTATTAAGGTGAGGCTGGATATCCCAATAGTGAATGAAGGTGTGGTGATGCCTGTTCAATTTGCTCTCGCTCTTTATCAAAAAGGTATGAAAAAGGCATTCGTATCATGGGATGATACAAGGTATATTTTTTCTAGGGATGCTTTTGCATGTGACAAAGAGTGGCTGAAGAGTCTTAAAATAGGTCTTTTTGATCCAAGTGAGCAGACTCGGGAAGTATTTGAAGAGTTGAATATACCCTTTGTCTTACAGAATACTATTGAAAAACTGCATGAATTTGAAGGGGCTCTGTTGGTAGTTGGAAGCGGGGTGGACTTTTCTAAATATCGAAGTCTCTGGGAAGCGATCATCGGGCTTTCTGTTTTACAACACGTATCTGTTTTAGTTCTTGCGCCTCAAAGAGGCACTGTAAAGGTCCCTGGTATAGCACACGATGATAGAATACTTGAACCTGATACTATTAGATTTGCGCGGCGAACAATAAAAATGATGTAAGTGAGATAGAAACAAAAATGAAAAACCGCATAGTATTATTTATTCTGGTTTTTCTGTGCGTAAAGTTTCCTTCATCAGTGCTGGCAATAGAGCAGGATACACTGGTAATAATGTATTTTACCAATCGTGGTGAGAATAAAGATTGGAAATGGCTGTCGAAAGGATTGGCGGATATGCTTATTACTGATCTTTTTGCCACATCCAGGTTTAAGATTGTTGAGCGGGAGAAGCTTCAGGAATTCTTAAAAGAGGTAGAGGTTACCAGGCAGGGTGTATTCGATCAATCCACAGCTTTGCAGGTGGGTAAGGTGGCAAAAGCCCAAAAGGTTTTATTTGGGAGTTTCGAGGTTCAGGAGAAAGACATTGTTATTGAAGCGCATATTATTGATATTTCTACCGGTGAACTTCAACGCGTGGAGTGGGTGAGAGGTAAATCGGATAGTATTATAAAGCTGGTAAAACAACTGGTTTTTAAAATCGTTAAACGCCTTAATATTACCCTGACTGAAGATGAGAAACATAGCATTCGTTATGTGTATACTGATTCCATTGACTCGCTTAAACATTTCTATAATGCCATAGATGCGTATGAGCGAAGCCAGTTCCCGCAAGCTATTGCAGAAGCACGATTATCTTTGAAGAAGGATCCGGATTTTGTAAAAGCGAGTTACTGGCTGGGGAAAATTTATGAATTTACTGAAAACTGGGAACATGCGGCGCTTGTCTATGAAAAGGCCCTCGACCGTTATCCGCAGGAAAGATTGAAGGCTCCTCATCGATATCTGGTGAGTGGTACCAATTTTTCAGATTGGATTCCTTACGGAAACGAAAAATATCCTGATAATCGGTTTGTTCGTTATATAGAGAATCAGCTTACGTTCATCTATGAAGACAAAATGAATGATTATGCTAAATCACTTAAGGTTTATACAAAAATAATCGAAAGATACCCAATGACAAAAATGCCCCCAGATGAAATGAAAAGATCTTATTGGAAAAAGTATAGAGAAATAGTCTCCCCAAAACATGAATTCGATACATTGCTCAAGCTTGAAGAGAGAAGACGGACACAGCTTGCTGGGAAGAAATTAGACGCACCTACCCCATATGAAAGGGAACTATTTCAACCCAGCGGGTTAAATAAAATTAAAAATGAAAATACAGAAGCATATGGATATGTTTCACTGGCACTTCTTAACCTAGCTAGGGCTTATGAAAAACTAGGAAACAAAAAGAAAGCCTATGAATCCTATAATCAAGCATATCATTTTTCACGTTGGAATTTTAGCCCACATACGTGTTTTGATGATATTTTCCGGTTATATACTGAATTATGTAAGGAGGGTGAGTGCCCCTCTTCTTTGCCTGCTAATACAATAGAATTCAATTCGAGGAATCCTATATATACACATGATTATCGTAACAGTACACGTTTCAAAGATGCTCTCATCGCTTCTCTTGACATCATAATTTCACTCCAAGATCCGTTTCTATTTAAGGCCCCCCCCGGTTATTGTATTGAGAAACTGGATTGTCATTATAAGTTTAAGATTATTAAGTATCATCCATGGCTGCCTTGCCTAGCAATATATAGTGTCATTGGGGCAGAACGCTATTTTCCTTCTAAGAATAATACATTGGTGAAAAATCTTACTCAAGAAGGCGAAATGTCAGAAGTAAATTATACGTGTACACTGCCTAAAGAAATATCATTTTTTATACTCTGTGCAACGACTGGTGCAAGGGGTACAAATACACCCATTTCATGGTCTATACGTGCTCATCTCTCAAAGAAGAAAGCGGTTAAGGCAGTGGGTAGGCTTGAGATAAAAATCAATCAGCCGAAAGCTAAAATCTATTTGAATGGAAAATTAGTTGCCACCTCTTCCCCGTTTATTTGGAACAATATTCCGTATGGCAGATATAAACTTAAGGTAACGAAAGAAGATTTTGAAGATTATAAGGAAGATATAGAGATATCCTCCAATCGAATATTGATCAAGAATATAACCTTAAAAATGCCCTCTCCCTCTGGCTGGAGGCGAATTCAAATCACTGATAAAAGTATACTAGACACTCATGCCAAAAACATCTGCTTTATTCAGGGAATGGATGGAACCTATTATTGTGTGTATAGTGGTGCAGACAAAAACCTCTATATTGTCACCAGCCCGGATTTAATTCAGTGGACAAAACCGAGAAAGTTGTCAGTATCCTCGTCGGATAATGATAAGGAACCACGGTTGATTCAAAACCGGCAAGGTGTTTTTATCCTTACATGGAGATCTAATCGGCCGACGTGGGACAAAGAAAAAGGCAAAAAAAATCTTATCGATAGTTTATTTATGGCAAGTTCAGAGGATTTGACACATTGGTCATATCCGGTTGATTTAAGGAAAAAATTTCTCGGTCCCTATCCATGTATCGTTAATTATGCATTTTACCAGGATAGATCAGCTAAATATTGGTTAATATTACGTATGACTCGAACAACACCTGAAGAAGAGGAAAAGAATATAAGAGGTGAGGTGGAAGTATTTACATCGAATGACAATGAGAATTGGAAAGCAGAGAAGATAATTTATAATGATACCAAAACAAGAGAGGAATCTGCTATTGATGTGTATTTCTATCAAGACCAAGAAAATGTGTATTGGTTAGTGAGCAAGACATTTTATAATGTTCCTATTACACGAGGCAATGTAGTGGTGGATAATGAACAGCCTAACCTGATCAAAATATATAGATTTATGGATATCTACGATTTAAAAAAGCCAGTTCATATAATTGAAAAAACAGAAAATATTTCAAATCCATCGTTAATAAAAAGCTGTGATGGGGGCTATGTCTTGTGCACACTCTACTCCAATTATATAGCATTTTCAAAATCTGAGGATGGAAAAAAGTGGACAGAACCAAAGAAGACGATTAAATGCTGGTTGCCGGATAGGGTGTTATTTTGTCAAGATAAACAGGGAAGATATATTGTTGTGTATACGAAAGGAGAGGGGATATTTTTACTCTATACTGATGATATTGATGCTCATCAATCTCCGCCAGAAACAAGGCAGCCTTTCAATCAAAATGTGTCACACATAAATAAGAAGAAAGGAATAACTGACAGGCAGGGTGTTGATTTCAGAGAGATCTTTATGCGGAAAGTATCTGATTTATTGATTATATTTAATCTTGTTATCATAGGTGGGATTCTGATTATTATTGTAAGAAAAATAAAAAAATAGTATAAATATTGAAGGGATTATTATGCAGAGGAGCAAACCAAAGACATTAAGCATTTCACTGTTTTTGATTATTCTGTTAATTTTTTCGGGTATTTCAACAGGACGTGTGGAAAAAGAGGAGAAGACCTTTTGTATTATTCCATTCAACAACAATACAGGCAGGGCAGAATATGAACCATTGGGAACAGGATTAAGAGATCTTTTGATTAGTGACCTTACCAATGTAAAAGGTGTCAGGGTCGTTGATAGAGAACATCTTAGAAAAGTCCTTGAAGAAGTAGAGCTTAATTTGATTGGTATTATCAAACAACAGGATCAGATTAGGATTGGGAAGCTTATAGGAGCAGATGTTCTTGTCACAGGAGGATTTACCTTGGAAAAGTCCTCCTTAAGAATCAATGTCCATATCTATAATATCAGGACGACTCAGCTTATAAAATCGGAAATGGTAAATGTGGAAAAAAATAAGATCTTTGAGCAAGGACGGAAAATAGCCCAAAGCATTTTAAGAAATACTAATATTGAGTTGAGTTCCTTAAGTGAACCTGATATCGATGAGTCGCCGGACGTAAACCTCCATTTTATACGGGCTCTAGGGTATTATTATGGATGTATGTATGATTATGCCATCATGGAGTTTATGAATACCTTATATCTTGATCCACGCAAAGCCGAAGCGCGCTACTGGCTTGGGATGAGTTATTTTGAGGCTAAAGAGTATGAACATGCAAGGATAGAGTTTGAAAAATTCAGTAAAGATTTTCCTTCACACGTTTTAGGAGAAAAAGCAAATAAAATGATGGAAGAAATTGATAAATTAAATAGTATGAAGGCACAATAATGCGGAATATATGAAACAATCTAATTTCCCCGTTTTTACGTGATTGCGATGCAATTCTTGAATTAGTTATTGAGGCACACTTGAGGGTATCTTTTAGGCTACTATCTTAACGATACTTAGAGAAGAGGGGAAAATTAACAATGATAGTATTGCCAATTTGCTTAAGTAAGCGTCATAGCGGATTTAATGGTGATAATAGCGTGCTGATCGCTGCCGATAATCTGGATGGGCAAATAACTCTGGTGCAATATATTATCAGCAATACTTTTTCTGTCGAAAAGTTACCATATAATGAACAAAACAGAAGCTTTACCCCTTGATATTATTATTCCCTCATATTATAATCTAAATATTTGATTTAATAAGAACACCTCTTACTGGTTGAGAAATATATACAATATAATCAAGATCAACTTATGAAAGGAGGATTTATAAATGCCTAAAACAAATTTGGTAACAATTGAAAAACTTGTGGTCAAAAGGAGCGATCTTACAAAGATTAAAAAATTTTTTAAGATTAAAGATAATGCTGAGGCAGTGGAGAAGGCTTTAGACATAGCATCTAGTAAAATTGAACTTGAAAAGATTTTTGAAAAGCATAAAGGAACAAAAATAAAAAAAGTATATGCTTAGAAAATTTGTGGATACAAATATTTTCATTGATCGTCTAGCAAATCCTGAGATTTATAAAGAGATTTTCCTCTCAGAAGGCTATGTTTATTTATCTTCTATTGTATTTATGGAGCTTCGTGCAGGTGCTCATACAAAAGAAGCGATAAAAGCAATTAATGAGTTAAAAACTTTTTTTAAACGTGTAAATCGTATTATAGTGCCTACTCTAAAAGACTATGAAAATGCAGGAGAAATTATTGCAACCCTATAGGTAAATCAAAAACCCTATAGGTAAATCAAAATTCCAAGTGATATATACCATCTATAAAATAGAGATAATTGATATAATCGATGAACATAGATATAATATAGAAAATAGTAGGAAATAAAGGTAATATAGAAAAATTTTCTGCATTTTATCTTTTTTTAGGGAGAATTATTAGTAGTTAGGGCAGTCAAATTTTATCTTTGCGCGGATTGTTTTCCTAAGTTCTCTGAAGGCGATCAATTTGGCTGATTTTAGACAAGGATATCCTGTTAACTTGTTAAAAAGTTTTTTTAATGAAATTAATAAACATATTCATCATCATGAAAATATATATCATCCTTTCTCTTCTACTATAACTTTCGCGTCTCCAGTATTTTCTCTCTTTTCTTTACCTCGATACGAGCTGCTATAGACGCCGTAATATAGGGTGATACATTCGTATGGAGAGGGAATATGACTCGCCAAAAGGGCCATGAACTCTAATAAAGTGTATCGTGCCTGTTTGCAGGATGGCGATCTATCTTGTTTCTCAAATACTATAATAGTATTATCATCAGGATTAAATTCTACTCTCTCAACTGAAATTGCGGCCCTGCTCATATACCTTGCCACTTTCTCTATATGCTCTCCATTACCCCCATTTATTTTCCCTTTACTATATACATTAAAGCCGGAGGTATGATTCCAACTCATCAC
>JBLIRR010000097.1:0-6698 GCA_049472395.1 bacterium
ACTTTTTCCTTTTCCATTAAAGAAATTCTGCAAAGATTAAAACAGAACAATTTACACTATTCACTGGCCACGGAAACAAAAGATTTTTTTAGAATTACTGTGAAAGAAGAATCACAGCCTTTGCAAATTGATTTTGTTAATGACAGAGTTAAAAGATTCGGAAAAATTCTAGTAAAGGATAAAATCAATCTTGATAATCTCCAGAATATCTTATCGAACAAATTGACTGCTGTAATCTCAAGGGATATATTCGATATTTATTTGATTTCATTAAAAGAACATTTCCATTGGAAAGAAATATTATCTCAAGCAAAAGAAAAAATGCATTTTGAAAAGGAGAATTTAATATTTAGATTACATAACTTTCCTATTAGCTTATTTAAAAATATAAATTTAATAGATAATAATTTCTTAATTAATTTTAATAGAAATTTTAAAAAAATAATAGAAAATATTGTAGAAGAAACCCAAAATAGCCCCCACAATTCAGAATTGAAATAATTAATAATTGAATAATTGGGGACTGTCCCCAATTAAAAATCAATATGTGGGCAATAATCCAGTTAATTTGGTAGCCCCACATGGAAATGAAGTCCAAATATGTTATAGTCCAGTAGACCTTCCACTTATGAAAAAACTTGGGATGAAATATGTATCAATTAGGACAAGTACCGGCACATATGGATTTCATCCTGTAAAACCTACCTGGGGTAATAGAATATGGGTTCGTGGAATTGTAAAAGATGATAGTAAACGAAAAGAACTTGATTGTATTGATACAGTGATGACAAAATGTGCGAGCGAAGAATGTGTACAGAAGAAAATTGATTCAGCCATCATTAATCCAGGACCTTTTGGAAGTGGGTTTTATAATTGCCATAGTTGGGTAAGACAAATAATTACCGAATGTGTAAAGTGAGTCATTTAATCCATAAGTATATTTAAATATTAATTAGCTATGGGTAAAGCGAAAAAGAAATATATAATAGCTTTATTTTATATTGCTATATTATCTTTGATAACTATTTATATTATAAATAAATACTGGAATACATTTGATAATATATTGCCTGATGAACTTATTTCAAAAGGATATAAATATATTATTTTTGGAAGTCAAAGGACCAATACCATTGAACTATATGATTTAAAGAAAGGTTCTTTCATAGAATTGCTACCACCAAATAAAGATATAGATAGTAGATTCTTAGAACCTGTAATAGGTATATCTGGTATTGGATATTGTATTAAAGAAAAGAGTCGATTTAATATTAAGAATAAAGTGGGAGAGTTAATAACATTTAGTTTACAAACATTAAAATATCGACGCATTGATACTGTTAATATCTTTAATACTTATGCTAATCTAGCTCTTTCTGATAATGAACAGAAACTAGCTTTTATTTTCTCTCACAATTTGCAATCAATCCCTGTTCTTGGGATTTTAGATACAACTGACGAGATTATTAAGGAAAATATTTCTATTGACAAAAGATTTCTTAAAAATCCGATTCAACTAATATGGAAACCGGATAATAAAAATATTGTTATCTGGGACACACTATCAGGATTACCCGCAGTTGAAATCAATACCTTTACAGGAGAATCAAAAATTATTGATTACTATCCATTTGATTATTATAAGGATCAATATATATTAGTCTCGGGTGCACATAAAGAAAATATATGCCTGTTTGATTTAAAACAAAATAAAAAACACCGAATTTGCTATGCGGGGCATACTATGAAGTTTTCCCGTGATGGGAAATATTTTGTATCTGGAAGAGGTAGGGGAATAGGATCATTTGAAACACTAGAAATAATAGATATAATGGATTTCAAGAAAAGATTTCAGGTAAAAATGGATGATCATCCAAGCACATCGTTGGGATTAGATATATGGTAAGAGTAGCAAGGATATAGGGTTAGGTCTCTTATTATAAGCTTTCGCAAACGCTTTTTGAAATAGGGATTTATTACACATTTCTTCCAAGCCTTAATACAAGCCAGAATGATAAATGGTTGTGAGGGCACAGTTCATATTTCTTTCCACCTGCTTATTTAGCCAGGCTTTACCTTATAACCACTAATAAAAAGGTTGCTCGGTTACTGGGAGAAGGAGCAGAGCGGTATTGGCCAGGTGAGAAAATCCGATAATCAGCTAATTGATAGGAATTGATAGGAAATCCCTTTTTGAGAAATCCCTTTTTGAGTTGTAGAATAACCATAATTCTGTAATATTTTTGAATAAAAAGTAGTAAAAGAAGTAGTAAAAATAGGATAATGTAAATGCGAGCAGGAGAGCAGATCTCTATCAAAATCCAAGATATCGATTTTGAGAATAACATTCTTCATATTCGAAGAGCGATGACATTGGATGAGAATAATAAGAAGATTGAGGGTAACACAAAGAATAAGTATAGTAGAAGAAGAATAAAGCTGCTTCCTGTAATGGTAGAGGCACTAGAAGCACAAAAAGAAGTCTATGATCGATATAAAGGGGAATACTTCTTTTGTAACACTACAGGATCTCAAGTACATCTAAGTAATTTGCGCCGTGATGTTTGGATCAAAACTTTGCAAAGAGCAGGTCTTCCATATCGGGAAATAAAACAAACACGGCATACGTTTGCTACAGTTGCATTAAGCTGTAATGAAAGCCCCCTGTGGATTGCCAAAGTAAAAAAAATATTGGATAATTTTTGCTAATTATCTCCTATAGATGGCCAATATAACACTCAGAATTTTGATTTTCCTATAGGGCAAATGTAATGAGCATTACAGAGACAGAAGGGCTATCCAATAAACCTATTATTATCGGATAGCCCTATCAATATCTCCCCCTAATGCATAAAGTCATTTTAGTTTTAATCTATATTAATCCTTTTTCATGTCACATGTACTCATAGGGTCCGCTGGATCACTGCCACAAAGAAGCTCACAGCGATCAAAGCAGCCATCTTCATCACGATCAAGCCCGATCCTTATGCCGTCGCCGGGTGGCACACAGGTATAGGTAACCTCACCATATTGTGCACGGGCAATTTTGCGTAAGGTTTTATCCTTTATGAAGTGGCCCTTCATATTATCCTTGAACGCACCACTACCAGCATATAAATAACCATACCATTGCTTCCTCTTGGCCACAAGATCACATTCACCTGCTTCGGCGCGTTTTATCATCAAATCAATCCGTGATGTCACTTCCTTCTCATTCGTAGGGTTAAGCGTTACCTGCTGTCCAACTATAGGGGCCAGGTTAGTGGGAAAGGCGAATATGAACTGTTCGAGTTGTCTGCGCATTTCTAATCCCTCAGGATATTCAATGGAAAGCCCCGGATGATTACCGGGATCTCCGGGCCAAAATGTATCAGGCTCTCTTGGTGAAAAAGCAACCAGATGCAAAAAACGAAAAACAGTATCTATACTCCCGTCGTGGAGAATTCCAAAACCACGAATCTGATCTCCCATAAATGTTGTGTTGCTCTCATCGAAATAGAAAGGGAATGTATTCGTCTCTGGCATGCCAAATTTGCCAACTTGCTGATATACATTACGTAAATTTGGAATCTTAAAGGTCTGGGGCAGAAAAATAAATAAATTAAGTCCCTTGGTGCCAAAAAATCCCGGCTTCTCAACACCAAACTCTGCATTAGCATCGGGATCAACTACATGACACTCACCACAACGAAATTTTGTATCGACAATCGGACCATTAAAAAATATATCATGGCCTGCCTGTTGAACCGGCGTGAGAGAGTTATCGAGATTGCGAATAGGATTAGGCGGATAGGTAATCTGTAAGATAAAGTCTGTAAATGCCTGCATCTCTTCCTCTGTAAGTTCAGCATGTCTGCCATTGAGATTCAAAAAGGCAATGTTGAATTTTTTAAACGCCGCTTCTTCATCAAAAGTCCCGCTATCTGGTTGCTCGCTCGGCGCATCATTACCACCGGTCCGGTCGCCACGCCAATGCATCGGCCCATGATTCGCCAATCCTCTCAGGCTCTGCGTGGTCATGGGACCCTTCATCGGACTAAAATTCATATTATAGGGCTCCGGGTAGTTAACTTCAGATGGCACAATAGCAAATGGGCCAGGATTGTTTATTTCATCCCCGTCAGGATTGCCAAGATCCCATGCTAAACCATCGAAATCACCAAACACATGGCAACTCGCGCATGCTGAATCCCCATGACTCGAAGTGTGAGATGCGTCATAAAGAAATGAACGTCCCCGCACAACACTTTCTGGCTCTGGAGTATACATAGCAATATGGGCCTTTTCTTTACGTGTCTTTATATCAATTATGGAGATTGAATTGTCAAACCGTGTGAGCACATAAAGACAATTGCGGTCCTCGTCAAGAACAAGGCCACTCGGCCCACCACCCGTTACTTTAATCTGATTGGTTTCATCAGGCTCGAAGGTATCATTCTCCAACTTCGCCGTATCAAATATGCCCACTTTACTTGAGCCAAATGCAGTAACATAGAGTGTTTTTCCATTACATGAAACTGCCATACCCATTGGAAAAGCAAGACTCTTTCGGTTTTCATCATTGGGAATGGTATCACAACAATTTTCATAATCAATATGCTTATTAAGGTGACGCGGTAGTACCTCACCATTTCTTAATATGGTAATGCGATTCTCGGCAAGATGTCCCCGTACAGAGTGTCCAGCAAAAATACCAGGCCCTTCAAAGCGCACCTTATTCAGTGCATCAGTATTGGCCACATATACATTGCCATTTGACGGATTGACAGTCATGTTAAAAAGAACGGTACCAACCCCTGTAAAAAAGCCCTCTGGTCCGGGAATAAGCTTTGGGGGATCGGCTCTTGCGTCAATAACGAACACATCCTTATCAGGTAATGAGAACTTAACGAATTCATCCCATTCGCGGCCCAGCTCATCAATCCAGTGTTCACCATTGTATTTCACAATAAGCCCCGTCGCCGGCTGCTCGATACCTTCATAATTGGTTGTTGGTTCAGGCAATCCTCCGTTAGCAGTTACTATTTCTTCAGCAATAGTTGTCGTGCGGTTGCCTGTCTTAAAACCTGCTGCATATATGCGCTTCCCATCAGGAGAAACGCTCAGCGATCGAGGCGTGTCAGTAAATAGGTTAATGATAGTGAGGGGCCTGCCACCGAGGCCGTTTCCAAGATTATTGACATCAAATACCCAGACATCAGCACGGCCAATACCGGCTGTGGTGAGTTGTGGATCAAAGGGTGCATTCTGTCCACGATGGGCACACGTAATAAAAGCACGGCTATTTTTTTCTCCCGCAAACACAATATCACTCGGTTCGTCACCTACGAGCAGTGTCCGTACAACCCGCATAAATCCAGGCTTGCTTGTTTTCACTATGCTCACACTGTCTGAGATGTGATTGACTACCCATAATTCTTCATTGCTGCGCACTGCAACAGCGACAGGTTCTAATCCGACAAAAACGGATTCACGGTGATATAAACCTTTCTTGGTGACATTGAAGATTTCTAAACGATTATCAGGAGTATTCACGGCAAAGAGTGTTTTACCATCCGGAGAAAGAGCCAAAGGACGGACTTGCCCAGATTCAAAAAGCGTATACGATTTTTCGGTCGCAGCCAAAGCTCTTTCAGGGATAGACAATGTGGAAAGGAATAATAAGGAAAAAACTACAAGACTAAACCAAAAGAAAGCAAAGCTCTTTATTATAGTAGTATATGCTTTCATGAATATTTCCTCTTATATTATAATAAAAAAATAATAAATAAAATTAGTAAAATAATGCTATAGTCTCCCGTAAGCGCTGCGTTGTTTTTACCAAGTAACTAAGCGCTTATGCAATATTTCCCTTATGGTGGAGCACGAATCACACATATATACCAGAGTGCAAATTTAGAAGCCGCTCTTATAGTATATTGTTTATTTAACAAAAACATAGGACATCACATGAAAACATAAAAAAAGTCAAGGCCCATAATTAATTCCGCATGATTTTCTTCAATTATCTTTAACAATTATTGATTATATATGATTAGAGTTTTTTAGTGAATAATTATAATAAAATTTTTTTATGTTTGTTTTATATTATTATTAAAATCCTCAATGGTATATGCATTTTGTTTATTTTGCAGCCAAAAAGATCAAGGAAACAAAAAGCGAAGTTCACTTACATTGATTAGCATTGCTGATCAAGTCTTGAAATATTGACAATTATCATCCAAAAAGATTCCCCCCTGCGGAACATAACTTCCTAAGCATTAACGAAGATTTCTCAAGAAGATTAAGCAATGATATATCGAAGGCGACACCCGGAAAGAACTGACTATTACCGTCTTATTAAAGCTAATTTCGAAGAGTTTGAAAGAAAATACGCTGATATGTTTGAAGCAGAATATGGATACCTGAGAGCAGAAGTGATGAGGGCAATTTATGCATATCTGGAATGTAGTATACCGGAAAATGGTATCGCAAGAGTAAGGTGCGAATGCGGCAACAATTTTTTTGTAGCATTTTCATGTAAAACCTTCATGCCCTTCCAGGGCACCACGATTGATAGGAAATCCCTTTTTGAGTTGTAGAATAACCATAATTCTATAATATTTTTGAATAAAAAGTAGTAAAAGAAGTAGTAAAAATAGGATAATGTAAAAGAGATATTATAAATTTTTCTATACAGGATAAAAAAATTTGTGATG
>JBLIRR010000098.1:0-6025 GCA_049472395.1 bacterium
GGCGTTCTGGGCTGTTTCGGTGATTCCTGTGAAAAAAAATTTAACCCACTGCTGAAGATCGTTATTTGTCCGTATACGGCTTAAGTGATCATAATACAGCTGACGGTGCGCGTCAAAAAAGGAAGACAGGTACAAAACAGGCTTCTCTAGAATTTTATTGCTGACCAGATAAAGCGTGATCATCAGCCTGCCGACCCTGCCGTTACCGTCTAAAAAAGGGTGAATGGTTTCAAACTGATAATGGATTAATGCAATTTTAAGCAAATCAGGAAAATAAATCGATTCATTATGAACAAACTTTTCAATATCATTTATCAAGTCAGGAACAGAGGTGTGCACCGGAGGTACAAAAACCGCATCATTTATAGTAGCCCCTCCTATCCAGTTTTGACTCTGTCTGTATTCTCCGGGCCTTTTATGCTCACCACGCACTCCTTGCAACAGTATTTTATGGGTATCCTTAATCAATCGTGAAGAGAAGGGCAGATTGTTTAATTGGGCAATAGCATAGTTCATGGCCTGAATGTAGTTCTGCACTTCTTCCCAGTCATCCCGCCTATCAACAGGCACATCTTCCCTGTCTAACAAGGCTTCCTCAATGTTAGTTTGGGTACCCTCAATTTTGCTGCTCTGTGTAGCTTCCTTTAACACATGCATTTTAATAAAGAGATCAAGATTGGGAATATATTCGGAATACATATCAAGGCGCCCGAGCTGCCTGTCGGCTTTGCTTAAAAGTTGCAACACGTGCATATCGTCAAGGCGCCATTGCCGGTTTATGTAAGTCGGCTGAAAACTTTTATAATACCCTTGATTGATATAGGTGCCTGACTTAAATTTTTTCATTTTTCTTCATTTTTTAAAATAAGACACTACTTATTTTAGTTTTTGACAAATATCTAAAATAAGATAGACGCTTATTTTAGTTTTCGGTTACTTTTATTCCGTCACTTTGATTTTGCCTGTTACCACCTCGCTGATTAAGGCAGTGCGGTATTCTTTTAATAATTCTATGAGCTTTTTTGTTTTTTCTATTTTGGTGTTTATGCGGGTGGTTTCTTTTTCTATGTGGTTGACGATAGCGGTTTGTTCTTCCGGGGGAGGGATGGCTATTATAAAATTATTCAAAACATTTATTGTGAGTTGATTAATAGTTACTGTCTGAAATAGACCGGTCTGCCCTTTGAATACTTGTGAGTTAAAATAATAGTATACAAATGGAAACAGCTTAGTGCGAAATATCGTCATAAATGCACCAAAAGTGTTACCGGTAGATCTTTCATTAATGAGAATATTCTTGCCAATTAAAGTTGCACTTCCGCTTCTTGAACAAATAAGAATATCACCAACTTTTGTTTTTAACTCCTCTTCTATTTCCTTATTAACATAGACGTTATCTAATAAAGAAAGTTTCCCTTCTTGAATGTTTGATGCTCTAAGTACTAAAATGCCCTGTTTTGGATCAGTAACTATTTCACTCGGTGAGTAAATAATTCCAATTATTGATTTTCCCACATACTTCACTTTCTTTACGTCCCAATGCTCAGGAATTTCTCCTAACCAATCAATGCCGCTATCTTTTACCTTTACATCTGGATTTATGCCTTTTGTAACTGCCTTGTTGATAATAGCTGTTTTTTCTTCTTCATAGAGTTTTAGCAATTCTTCTTTTTGAGTAATTAAATCATCTATTTCGGCAGCTTTGCGATCGAGATAGTTGGCGATTGCAGTTTGTTCGTTAATTATCGGCAACAACATTTTATATTGTCCTACAGATTCTTGAGTAATCCCAAAAAAGGTTGTACCTGTCTTTGTTAATTCAATATGGTTTTTGAATAAATAAGATTGTAATTGATAATATAAATACTTTGAATCATAGCTTTCATTAAAAGGACGCAGAACTAATAGATGGCTATTTAGTGAAGATTTATGTGGAAAAGGAATATTTTCCACATAAAGTAATTTTCCAATTGTTCCATCTTTTGTAATTAGAACATCATTATTTTTTAGCTGAATTTCAGGTGCTTGATTATATCTTTCTTCAGATATGTGATACACTTCATCCCAACAAATTTTTCCATCCTTGAAATTCATTCCTGTGATCAAAAACGGTTCATTTATATTTGTAGTAAATTCAGATTGCTTTAATCCTTGCCAACCTATTCTACCTTTCATGTATGAAATCTGATTGAATTTCTTTAATTCCCAATGCTCTGGAATCTCCCCGATCCACTCAATCCCGCTGTCTTTATATCTCTCGTATCTTTTCATTATATATTACAACCGTTTAATTATTCATTGTCTGGACTGTCTAATTGTCGTCTGGCATCAATGACCGCTTGGTGCAATTTTTCCGCAAACAGCTTTTTATTGGGAATATTGGTCAGATATGCGGCTACTTCGATCTGGTCATTCTCAAGCATCATTAACTCAACTTGTTCTTTTGTTTTGGATGCGCAGAGAATTAATCCAATGGGTTTGTTTTCACCGTCTCTCATTTCATATTTTTCGAGCCAGCGCAAATACAACTCCATTTTGCCTTTATATTCCGCCTTAAATTTACCTAATTTCAATTCGATGACTATCAATCTTTTCCATGCTCGATGATAAAAAAGTAAATCAATATAAAAATCTTCATCATCAATAGTTATTCTTTTTTGCCGTCCTAAAAATGCATAATCGGTTCCCATCTCTATAATGAATTCCTGCAATTTGGCAAGGATTGCATTTTCTAAATCCTTTTCACTATAGGTATCAGCTAAATTTAAAAAGTCCAATACATAAGGGTCACGAAAACTTAAATCCGGTGATAGTATTTTTTCTTTGCGCAGTTTATCCAAATCATTGGCAATAGTCTTTTCGGGCTTTCGGGATATGGCGGTTCTTTCAAATAGCATACTATCAATTCTATCTCGAAATGTCCTTACCGACCATCCTTCATAAGCACACATTTCGCTATAAAATTCACGTTTTGTTTCATCTTCTATATAAATCAGGGTTCTTATATGAGTCCAGGTCAATTTCTCACTCAGTGAGTGAGGAATTTGTGGATAAACTTCAGCAAATTTGATCGAGTTTCGCAGATTAGTTTCGTTAAAACCTTTTCCATATTTTAGGGTAAGCTCTTTACTTAATTTAGCTATAACTTGTTTGCCATAGGCAGCACGTTTATTTTCAAGAAAATGTCGGTTTATTGTATTGCCAATATTCCAATATAACAGACTAATTTCTTTATTAATGGAAACTGCAACACGCTTTCGTGATTGTTCAATTAACTGCGCCACATCATTGTATAGATAATTTATATTTTGTTCTGTTACATTTGACATTATTCCAGCACCTTTTTCTCAAGTTCAACCGTGGATTCCTCAAGCGCCAGAATATCGGCTTTAATTTCAGCTAATGAACGAAGAGGCTTAAACTCATAGAAATATTTAGTAAAATTTATTTCATACCAATGCTCTGGAATCTCCCCGATCCACTCTACCCCGCTGTCTTTATATTTTTCGTATTTTCTCATTTTTTCTGGTGTAGTTTTTTTTCCAGTTTTTTCATTTCTTCCAAATCCTGTTCATCCGCCAGTCGGGCGTCATACGCTTTTCGTTTTTTGTCGAATTCAGCATAAACCTTTCTCACCATCTTTTCCATTTCTGTGTTGGAGATTTGTCCTTTATGTTTCAGAATCTGTCTATCGTTAAATTCCAGTATCCGGTCTACACTTTCACGCCAAAAATTCATAGTGATGTCTTGGCGGTTTTTAGCGCGCAGTTCAGCAGTTTCCAAAAAGATGACAACCAACCGATTCAAGGTGTCAATTTCATCTTTCGTCAGGTAGTTCTTGGCAATAAAAATATCCTGCTTTCTCACAACGCTTCCCTGCCAGGATGTTAGCGCCATATTAGGCTTACGTGCATCAGCTCGGCTTATTATTATTTCAGCGGCTGTCTGGTCAGTAACAGCGTAAAGTAATTTATTCTGTGTCTCGGCAAAAAACATCTGGGTTGCTTTATCGGTTTTATCATAATCGCTGCTTAGAGCAAATAAATCTCTCAATTTCTGATAGAAACGTTTTTCCGAAGCGCGGATTTCCCGAATTCTTTCCAGCAATTCATCAAAGTAGTCAGGTCTGCCGTCAGGATTTTTCAACCGCTCGTCATCCATCACAAAACCCTTAATCATATACTCTTTCAGGTTTTGAATTGCCCACATTCTGAATTGCGTGCCACGTTTGCTCCGTACTCGAAAACCTATCGCCAGAATCATATCAAGTGAGTAGTAAGTTACATTGTATTGTTTGCCATCCGCGGCAGTTGTTAAGTAATTCTTAACAACTGAATTTTCTTCTAACTCTTTTTCTTCCAATATGTTAGAAATATGCATACTAATATTTGGTACAGAGGTGTCAAAAAGTTCTGCAATCTGATTTTGATTCATCCATATCATTCCATCTTTGGCATAAAGCGCAACAGATACTTTGCCATCAACAGTGTTATAGATAATTATATTTTGTTTATCATTCATTCTTCCAGCACCTTTTTCTCAAGTTCAACCGTGGATTCCTCAAGTGCCAGAATATCGGCTTTGATCTCCGCTAATGAACGAAGAGGCTTAAACTCATAGAAATATTTAGTAAAATTTATTTCATACCCTATTTTGGTTTTACTCTCATCAATCCAGGCATCGGGCACATGAGGTTTAACTTCGCGCTCAAAATATTCATCAATGGTTTGTTCAACCAGTTTACCGCTCTCATTCTTTTTCAAAAAAGGGATATTCTCATAATCACGAAGCTCTTTATCCGCTTTTGGCTTACCCCTGCCATCTGTTTTTATATTCCCGTTTTTGATCTTTTCGGGCTGCTCAACCGTAACACGCCAATATCCAAAAAATGCATTCGGATAGATTTTGCAGAATTCATTTTCTTCAAAGTCACCGTAGAGTTTCGTTATAAAACCAATTCCTCTATCATCACCATCTTCAGGAATATATTTTCGTTTATTTCCCAGGCTCCGCGACATCTTTTCCCAAAAGCGGTTATTATCTCGTGTGCCTGCTGCAATCATTTCTTCATCTTTGCTCCCTGTAGCATTTATCAATTGGATTTTGAATTTTCTCTCTGCACTTTTGCGGTTGTTGATAATCCACACGTAGGTTGCAATGCCTGTATTGTAAAAAAGCTGATCCGGTAAGGCGATAATGGCTTCAAGCAGATCATTTTCGATGATCCATTTCCTGATATTGCTTTCTCCGCTCTCTGCCTGTCCTGTAAATAAAGGTGAGCCGTTAAACACAATGCCGATTCGACTGCCATCTGATTTCATTTTAGAGATCATGTGTTGCAGAAACAAGAGAGAACCATCATTTATCCGCGGTGTCCCTGCCCCAAAACGCCCAGCAAATCCCTTATTGTCAGCTTCATCTTTAATAATCTTTTGGGCCTTTTTCCAATCAACGCCAAAAGGTGGATTAGAGAGCATATAATCAAAATGCTCACCCTCCAAGCCATCAACCGTAAATGTATTACCAAACTTTATATTGGCTGGATTTTGCCCTTTAATGAGCATATCCGCTTTGCAAATAGCATATGATTCGGGATTGATTTCCTGCCCAAACACCTCAAGTTTGGCGTTCGGATTAAAATCGTTTAAGTATGTCTCGCCGATTGAGAGCATACCGCCTGTTCCGCAAGCAGGATCATAGAGAGTCTTTACAATACCGGCTTTTGTTAAAATATCCCTGTCGCTATTAAAGAGTATATTTACCATTAATTTAATAACTTCCCGTGGCGTAAAATGCTCTCCTGCTGTCTCGTTGGATTGTTCTGCGAATCTTCTGATTAAATCTTCAAACACATAACCCATTTCGATCGGCTGCATCGTGGCAAAATCTATTTCCGCAAATTGCTTGACAACCTGAAAGAGAATATCAGCCTTGGGATCATCCATTCGTTCTATATGGTCGTTGAAATTGAAATATTCAATAATCTCAAGGGCGCTTGCAGAAAATCCGTTTATGAAGTTTCTTA
>JBLIRR010000099.1:0-5774 GCA_049472395.1 bacterium
ATATCGAGTTTTTTGATAATTTTCAAATGATGCTAGAAATGCTATAACGTATTGATATCGTTTAATGATGACATTTTTACAACCCACAACTTTGCCCTCTGTAATTTTAATGAACGTAGGGATGTTTCCCCGAAGATCAATGAGAGTATGAAGTTTTAATCCGTGGTATACGCCAATGGCAATATACAATAATCCAAAATTAGAATTGCTGGGATGAGTGTTGATATTTTTATTCTAATAACTTATTATTTTAAATGGGAAGAAAATAAAAAACTAACACTGACAGATTGTAAGACATACAAAAGGAGGCAACAATATGCCCTGGCAATTAAAAATTGAGTTTCCTGAGGTGATTGCGGATGCCCTTCAAGAAACGCGGGAACAATTCGAACAAGAAGCCAAAATGGCAATGGCGGTAAAACTGTATGAAATGAAGCGCCTTTCTTCGGGCATGGCTGCTAAAATCTTAAAGATGGATCGTGTTTCTTTTCTGCTTGCTTTGCATCGGTATGGAGTGTCCGCCATTGATCTGAGTGAAAAAGAGCTTTTAGAAGATATGAAAAATGCCTAATGCCTAATAAGGATGAGATAGTCATAAATACAGGGCCTATCATTGCTCTTGTCGCTGCTTTAGGTGATTTAAGGATTTTACAGTCACTTTATAATAGAGTGCTCGTACCAGCAGAGGTATGTCAGGAGGTGCTAGAGAATGGCCCGGATAGATTTGCTGTTGCTCAATTTGAAAATGCCAGTTGGCTGCAGAAATGGCCGGATCTACTTGATATTCCTCTATTTCTCAGCAATTGTCTTGATATTGGGGAAGCATCTGTTATCCATCTGGCCTTAAGCGAAAAAATCCAGACAGTTTGTATTGATGAGGCTGTGGGAAGGCGTGTTGCACGATTGAATGGTCTTATATTAACTGGCTCTGTTGGCATATTGCTTCGTGCTAAACAAGAAGGTCATTTATTATCCATTAGAGATGCTGTTCAACGCATGAAAGATCATGGTATCTGGCTTAGTGAGAGGGTTATCACGTTTACCCTTAACCAAGCTGGTGAAGAAGATTAAATAGCCACAATTTCAGAACAAGTCTTGAACTTTAACCTCTCGAATAACGAGTAACGAGGGGTCTAACGAGGGGTCAAGCTAAGGAGGGGTCAGGTCTTTTATTATAAGTTTTTTGTAATATATCCATACAAAGGCTATTAACTATTATGCTCTTGCTGGTTATAATTTTATTAACGTGCCAGACCGCTGAGTACACAATCGTGTGGGGCGCATTTTTCAAGGAAAGTTTAAATCTATTCTTTGAAAATCATTAAAAAACTCAAAGATAAAAGTGCTTCGCTTTAAAATTTACCAAGGAGAGTTACGAGGATACATACTTTGCATATACAGCCTGTTGAGATACTGCACGCAGAAATTCCTAATTTTAGGTTACAGGATAAATGATATGGCATATTATACGGATTACCATCATAGCCCCGAGTATCCCAAGACACATCTTCAAGGATTAACAATATTCACCTGTATGATAATCAACTATGAATAACGAACCTTTTGCTAAAAAGATGGTAAAATTTTTTTCAATTGCTCACTGAACTGATATTTAAGATCTGCAATGTTTTTGCACGTGGTGTGGAAATGTTCCAGTTCTTTCAATTTACTCTTGAAAGCGAAAAGACTTTTAGTGTCTTGTTCTTTGAGGTCACCTGTATTGATAGGGGCATCTTTAAAATAGGTATATATGAAAGGCCTGTTCGTTTTTTTAAATTGGCCGAATGCCGCCTCGAACTCCTCTAAAGTAAATTTGCCAACCTTCGTAAAAAACAGCATCACAAAGATATCGGAATTGAGCACCGCATTACTATATTCATCCTGCAATCGTATTTGGGACATTGCGTCGATAAAGTCTTCCCACAGATCCAGTTCCAGAAAAATATTATCCTTGATGAGGCTTTTGTTTTGTCGATTGATAAAAATCTCAAATTCTCTACGATCTTTTTCTAATTCTGCTGATGAAGCAAGGAAAATCTTAATATTTTTTATATCGTTTCCCTTTTTGGATGATGGCTTCTCTTTTTCCAAAAACTCAACACCAGAAAGAAGCTTACTTATTTCCACATTTTTGAAACTTACTAGGCATGGCAGATGTGTGACGTGGGTTTGTGCATTTCTAGCGTTGATGAGCGTTTTATAATCAAATAAATAGGGCTTTTCGGAATCTTTGCACTGATTGCATACGCAGGGGACCTTTTTTTGGTTTTTAACTTTTTAAACTGTCGGTTTATCTCTTCTATCTTGCGAATTATGACTGCCCGTATATCTTCTCTCCGTTTACCGGAAACCTTTATCTGAATCAGGTTTTTTTCATTGGCTTCAATCACTTCAGCGCGAGTATCGCCAAAATCGAGCACAACACCATAGCGCCACACCAGATCATTATCAATTTCGTCTTTCATTTCTACGATAAACTGCCACAAAATTCCTGCAGGCATAAAAACATCATAGTCAAAGTGGAACTGAATAATTTCAATTTTTCACAATTCCTTTAGAGAGGGATACATTTACGATTTTAATTTATAAGGTTTGTTGTAGGATTACATTAGCCTCAGAAAGGAGAATAAAAAACCGATAATTAATATAAGTTTGATATTTCAAGCAGACCCGAAACAGTGGCATGAGCGTTTCGATCTGTTAATCTCAACAGTTGGTAATACAATCATATGAGCTGAGATAATAGGTAAATCGGTTATATAGTAATGAAATCCGGTTGGGAGGGAAGGAAGAACTACGATTATACAGTTGTTCTGTTTCACTGCGGCAACATTGTTGCCCCTCTGATCTTAAATAAGCATTATAAAGGAGAATGATATGATTACAGCTCAAAAATGCCCAAAATGTGATTTCATTTCTGACACAGAATTTGATGATTGTCCAAAATGCGGTGTAATTGTAAGTAAATTTTTGGAAAGGGAAAAGGAACGTAAAGAGTTTGAAGAAAGCGGGATTGGGGAAGAAAATCTTCCCCAGGCAAATCTGAACGAGGCCCCAAGCCTCATGATTAAACAGCAGAAGGAATGGGGTGAAATCCTTACCGGCTTTGAAACCAAAAACAAGTATATCATTATGGACAACTTTGGCAATCAGATGTTTCAGGCAGTAGAAGAGGGAGGCTCAATATTAACTATTATTACACGGAATGTTTTGAGAGCATTGCGACCATTTACAATTCATATTTTTTCACCAGAGGGGATGAATGTTTTTCTTCTAAAGAGACCTTTTCGCTTTTACTTCCATGAACTCCAGGTTTACAAATCAGATGGCGCATTATTAGGTAGGGTACAGAGGCGTTTTTCCATGCTGCGTCGAATATATACCGTTTTTGATCGACACGGAAGAGAAATATGCGAGCTCTTTGGCCCGATACTTCATCCCTGGACTTTTTTCATAAAGAAAGGCGATAAGGAACTTGGAAAAATTACTAAAAAATGGAGCGGCTTGCTTAAGGAGTCCATGACTGATGCAGACAATTTTGGCATTACTTTTCCACAAGGGATCGGCGTTGACAAGAAGGCTGTCTTATTAGGCGCTGTATTTCTTATTGACTTTGTTCATTTTGAAAGCAAAGGAAATTAGATGCTCTTCGGCTAATATTTTAATTATAATTTCGTCTTTTTTAGTCTATATAATTCAATAGGTTATAAAGATAGTAGAAAGATTTAGAATTTACTTTAGAATGTCTCACGTTGAAACAGTTAATATTTATATGCCATTTTACAAGAACTCCTAAAGTATACATTTTAACCATTTTCATAAACAAAGTATTAGCCGAAGAACATCGCTTTTTCCATGGATATGTTTAATTGGTTTTATAGCATGGCAATTGACCATATTATAAGGGTCTTTGTATACCGTCTTTGTCTCCTGTGAGTGTAGAATCGTGATCTCCTGCATCGATACAGGGGGAAGATTGGCAACTGAGTCCGAGCAGGAGGCATCTTTATTTGATCACTGTTGCCAAACGTTCACCCATTTTAATACTGGTCTCATATCCATCTTGAGTATTTTTCATTATATCACGATCTATTTGAACTCTTTCTTTTTCGAAAAAAACAATAATTGTCGAACCGCCAAATTTAAACCAGCCTTTCTCTTGACCTTTTTTTACATCTGTCTCAGGAGTATAACTCTGAATAATTGAACCAACCATTGTTGCCCCCACTTCACATATGAAAATATCATCAGCGTGTACGGTTCTTAACACGCTATACTCTCTTGTATTTTCCCAATAAATCTTTATGCGATGTTTTACAGCATATGGCGAAACAGAATAATACGCTCCATTCATTGGTATTGATTGAGAAATTCGCCCATCTGCCGAAAAATGAAATCGATGGTAATCCATTGGGGCCAAACGTACGATCAGTAATATTCCCCCAACATATTTGTCTCTCAACGAGTGTTCAGGTAAAAAATCCTCAAGAGAGAATTTTTGCCCTTTGGCAAAAAACGTGTCCAGTTCATCAATTCCATTAAAGGCTAGCACTTTACCATCAGCAGGAGAGACAATGACATCAGGTTGCATATTAATTGGTCTTGCTTCTGGTTTCAATTTACGGATAAAAAATTCATTAAATGTGGTAAATTCATTAAGAGGACGAAGAGATTCATTCATATCGATTTTTAAACTCGTAACAAAATTCGCAATCTTTGACTTTGAAGCTGGTGTATCCATTTTTTTTCCATACCATTGTGTAAAAAATTTTCTTTTTACAACACTCTGCAAAGCAAGTTTGCCAATAGGATTATGATACAACCATTGTAACCATTTTTCACACGGAACAGGTTCCTGGTGTATTTCTCCTGTTTTTCGATGAATATAGAGAATATTTTCCATCTTTTTTCCATTCTTTCAGTAAGGTATAATCCATTATAAATAATTTGGCTCTTTATGGATTCCAAGTTGATAAATTTTTATTAAAATGAGTGAATTAATATTGATATGTGTAGAGTTATAATTAGTTGCTGTCGCTAAATTATTAAGTTAATTTTACCCATATCATTATCTTTTTATCTTTTTCAGTAAAGGAGCGGGATTATTTCTGTCTATGGAGGGGATTTCTCATTTGCTTGAGTTTGATGTTTCATAAACTGATGTAAATTGAACCCTAAGACAGAACGATACCCTGCCGCGAGCGTTGTCTCATCTGATTTCATCTTACTTTTTCGAAGTCCAAAATTTTTTACATGGCCAATGAGCGGTTCTATCCCAGCCCGACGGTCCTTAATCGCTTGATCAATTTTTCTTTGTTCTTTAACATTACCTGGGATTTGTATCCCTACTTCTGATATTTTTTCCCTCAATTCTTTTTCATTTTTTTTAGTATAATACCCTTTGTCAGTACCCAGAGATTCTAATACCCCCTTCCCAAAGACGCGCTCATGCTCTTGAACCATTGGCAGTAAGGATTGCTTATCTTCTTGACGAATTGATGTTGATGGAAGAACAATAAAAAAATTGCCCCCTATCCTCCCTAACTGAAACACTCGTCCAAATTCCTTCGCCTTGCCAAGTTTCCCTTTTATAATACAGGCAACTTCTTTTAGATGAAAAGATAAAATCTTTCCAGTTTTCATAGTCTGATTCTCGATGAAATAGGCAACATCATCAAGATATTTCTTCGCATTGCTTCGAATGTGAGTCAGGCTCCGCTTTATATTCCACGGGACGTTTTTTAAATTTTCTTCCTCCACGAGGGAACATACTT